>NZ_VJYD01000017.1 GCF_007341385.1 Flavobacterium daemonense | reverse complement strand
TACTGCAGTTTTGTGGGAGAGTATGTCGTCGCCTTTCTTTTGAGAATCCTCATCATTCACTTGATGAGGATTTTTTTGTTTTTGGGAGGTTTTGCAAGGACTGTACTGGCTTATTTAAAGTTTTCTTTCTTTCTTTTTATGCACTAAAGTTGCAAGTAAATGAAATGATGTAGTGGCTAAACATGATCTGAGGAGCAAAACGTAAATATATTTAGGTGTTTATTTGTTTGTTTATCAATAAGTTGTATTTTATATTTTGTTATTGTCAACATCATTAATAAACTGTATTACTCCATTCATAAAGATTTTTTGATCATCCCACATAGCTAGATGACTTCCGTTTGGGCAATATAGATAACGTCCATTTTTTACTAATTTACTTTGTTCTTCCATGGCTTTTGGATCCATAGTGTCGTATTTTGCACCTATCATAAGCGTTGGAATTGTAATTTCGTGAAGTCTATTTTTAATATCCCATTTTGCTAATCTGCCACTAATTCCAAATTCGCTTGGACCTTGCATTAATGTGTAAATTTCTCCATTTACGTGTTTGCTGGCTCGATTTAACCCGTCTGGCCATTCTTTTAACCTGCATAAATGTTTTTTGTAGAAATTGGGTATTAATAATTCCATATATCTCGGATTATTGAAATCTTTTTTGGCTTCTAAAGCTCTTATTTCTGCCAGAATTTTGGGTTCCATTTGCTTTGCTAAAACTTGGTCCGCATATCTTCCATATTCTGGTGCACTCGCCATCATATTTGAAATTAATAGGCCTTTTATATTTTGTTGGTATTTTAACGCATATTCCATTGCGAGAATACCTCCCCAGGAATTTCCCAAAACGTAAAAATTATTTTTATCAGCGTTAATGGCTTTTCGCACTTGTTCAACTTCATCTACAAATCGTTCTGTTGTCCATAAGCTGCTGTCTTTTGGTTGATCGCTATAATATGAGCCTAATTGATCATATTCGTAAAATTCGAAACCTTCTCGTTGAAAAAATGTTTCAAAGCATTCCATATATTCGTGTGTCATTGCTGGGCCGCCGTGTAATAAAAGTATTTTTATTTTAGGATTGTTTCCAAAACGTTTAGTCCAAACTTTAAATTCACCAATAGGTGTTTTTATGGGAATCAATTTAACTCCAGCGGATTCAATATTATTTGCTTCGTGATAAGTAAAATAGTTGGTTAATGTTGATGATTGATTTTCATTTTTGCATGAAAATGTTGCTATAGCGATAAGAATTAGTAGTATGTGACGCATGTTTAAATGTTTTAAAAATTTATAGGTTGAATTTCTTTCATACTAAAGTACAAATTAAAAAGGTAGTTTTAAATAGTTGGTAATTATTGACTTATGGATTTATGGTTTTAAATGGCATAGGCGAATGAGTTTTATCTTGTATTTTTTGTTGATAATTATTTTGAATTTTTGAGATGAAATTGTTTTCGATTTGTAATAACTATTTTTGAAAAAAATGATTAAATTCGATCAATGTCGGATGATATAATTAGTTAAATATAAAATGAATAATAAGTTTACTGTTGGTAGTCTGTATGCTGGTATTGGTGGAATTTGTTTGGGATTTAAAAGATCCGGTTTTGATTTGCTTTGGGCGAATGAATTCGACAAAAAAGCCTGCATAACATATAAAGAAAACTTTAAACATAATTTGATCGAAGGGGATGTCTTACAGATAGATTTGGATGGAATTGCCAAAGTTGATGTATTGACAGCAGGTTTTCCTTGTCAACCATTTTCCATTGCTGGTCATAGAAAAGGCTTCGACGACAATAGAGGAAACCATTTTTTTAGAATACTTGAATTTGTTGATAAAATGAGACCAAAAGTGGTTTTTTGGGAAAATGTTAAAAATCTTGTTACACACGATCATGGCAATACTATAAAAGTAATTGAAGGAGCTTTAAGGGACAGAAAGTATTCTTTTCAATATAAGGTACTAAACACTAAAGATTATGGGAATGTTCCACATAATAGAGAGCGCATTTTTATTGTTGCATTTGATACACTGACTATTAAAGATCCTGAAGCTGTTTTTGAATTTCCTAAGGCCGATAAATTGACTAAAACAATTAAGGATATAGTTATAAGTGAAAAAGTTGAAGAAAATTTTTATTATAAAGAAGACCGTTCTATGTTTAAAATGCTTCAGCAAGAAATGAAATCTGATAAAACCGTTTATCAGTTTAGAAGACGATATGTTAGGGAAAATAAATCGAATGTTTGTCCTACATTAACTGCAAATATGGGGACGGGCGGACATAATGTGCCTTTAATAAAAACTGATTTCGGACTTCGTAAATTAGCACCTCGGGAATGTTTAAGATTTCAAGGCTTTCCAGACGATTACAAAATTCCGAGAATAGCCAAATCGCATTTGTATAAGCAAGCTGGGAATTCAGTTAGTGTGCCGGTGATTGAAGCAGTTTCAAAAAATATCATGAAGGTTTTGAAATCCATTAAATAATTTGAAGTTGTTTTTAATGCTGAAAATTAGACTTACGCTTGTAATATTTTCCAAAAAGGACATCGCTTAAAAATCTCGAAAGAAATTCAGAGACTACATCGAATTTTTTGAAATTCGGTACTATTTCTGATTTTAATGCTATATCATATTTCCACTTTTCTTTTAATATTATAAATCAGACATAAGAGAATCAATTATTTTTTAAACTAATCATTTCTCATAAGTGATTAATTTGAACATTAATTTATTCAATTTGAGTTCTTCAAATCGTATTTTCTTTGTCTTTTATTTTAATTAACGACATCTCTTCATTATAAAAATCAATTGTAAACGAGATCTGATTTTTAAATTATCAGAGTTTTTTGATTTTTTTTAACCTAAGCTTATGGAGTTTATCCAAAATGAAGAGGAAAAGAAAAACCTTTATTAATTGGTTAATTTCTAAAAAATGATTTTATTTTATAATTAAAGTTTAAAAAATCAATTTTATTTTTAGTTTAATTGATTAATTGATAATTCTTTCCTAGCCTATAAAATGAGATAGAAAAAATACTAATTTTAATACAAATATTTTTCTTGTCTAATGTATCTTGTTGTTTATGAGTGAACTAGGACTGATTATTAGTATTTTGTTTATAGCTGTTACAGCATATCTGCTTGTGAAAAAATTTAATCCGCAAGCGGTTCTTCTTTTCGTTGGAATATTGATGATGATCTTCGCTTCTTTATTAAACTACCGGGTTACTCCGGTAGCACAGCCAACCGGAATATTTGTATTTGATTTATTTAAACGTTTGCAAGAATCATTATCTGATAAAACGGCTAATGTCGGGCTTATGATCATGACAATTGGTGGGTTCGTTGCTTATATGAAGTCAATTGGCGCAAGTGATGCCTTAGTTCATGTTGCTGTTAAACCGCTGGCAATTTTCAAAAAATATCCATATCTCGCAGCTTCAATAGTAATACCTATAGGGCAAGTTTTATTTATCTGTACACCATCAGCAACAGGACTTGGTTTGTTGTTGGTTGCATCTTTTTTTCCAATACTTGTTTCATTAGGAGTAAGCAGGGTTTCAGCTGTGGCTGTTATTTCTGCATGTACAGTATTTGATATGGGACCAGCTTCAGCAAATACAGCTCGCGCATCGCAGTTGCTGGAAATGCATAATGTAGAATATTTTATTCAACATCAGTTGCCACTAGTAATTCCAATGACCACACTTCTTATGGTGGTTTATTTTTTTGTTAACAAATATTATGACAAAAAGCTTCCAAGCGAGAAGCATGCAGATTTTAATCCAGATGAAATTGTTTTGAAAACTCCCTTGACTTATGCCGTATTGCCTGTTTTGCCATTAATGCTCTTAATTGTATTTTCTCCGATTTTTAATATTTTCAATAAGCCTGTTCATCTTGATACTACTACTGCAATGTTGATATCTATGGTTATTTCTATGGTTTTGGAAATAATTAGACTTCGAAATGTCGAAGAAGTTTTTGCATCACTAAAAATATTTTGGGAAGGAATGGGAAAGGTATTCGCATCTGTGGTTACATTAATTGTTTGTGCTGAAATATTTGCTAACGGATTAATATCTCTAGGATTTATTGATAGTCTAACTTATGTTTCTATGAGTTTGGGATTAGGTATAGTAGGTATTGGAATATTAATGACTGTCATAATTTTCTTGGCTTCTGTGCTTATGGGCAGTGGTAATGCTTCTTTCTTTTCTTTTTCACCGCTCGTTCCTGGAATCGCGGCAAAATTTAATACATCAGCAGCAGAAATTATTTTGCCAATGCAGCTTTCGTCAAGTATGGGAAGAGCAGTATCACCAATTGCCGGCGTGATAGTAGGTATTGCAAAAATAGCAGAAGTCCAGCCAATGGATCTTGCAAAGCGGAATTTAATTCCCATGTCAGTAGGATTATTGTTTATGCTTGTATTTCATTATTTTATTTAAAAATTAAGTAAAGATGTTCAAACTAATAAAAAATTCAATCTTGTATGCTCCAGAATCTTTAGGTAGGAAGGATATCTTGATCTGCGGTGAGAAAATTGCAATGATCAGTAATACTATAAACCTAAATCTGCCGGATATTGAGATTATTGATGCAAATGGAAAAACAGTAACCCCAGGATTTATAGATCAACATGTACATATTACGGGTGCTGGAGGCAAACATGGTTTTCATTCGCTCACACCGGAAATTGCTTTGAGTGAGTTTATTAGCTGTGGAACGACAACCGTAGTGGGGCTATTAGGGACTGATGGAGCTACAAAAAGTTTGAAAGCACTCTACGCTAAAACCAAAGCATTAGACAATGAAGGGATTACGGCTTATATGCTTACAAGTTATTTTGGTTTGCCGCCAATCACAATGATGGGCTCAGTATTAGAAGATATGCTGTTTATAGATAAAGTATTAGGATGTAAAGTGGCTTTAAGTGATGAACGTTCCTCTTTTCCAACTGCGAAGGAATTACTGTCAATTTTGAAAGATGTGCATGTTGGGGGATTGACTTCGGGCAAAAAAGGTATTATGCACGTCCATCTTGGGGCGCTAAAAACAAACATGCAATTATTGCTTGATTTAGTTGAACAATATGATTTTCCTATCAAAAACATATCTCCTACTCATGTCGGCAGAACGGCTCCTTTATTTGAGCAGGCTATTCGTTTTGCAAAGCTTGGTGGCATGATTGATATTACGACAGGCGGAACTAAATTTGATGAGCCTTATAAGCAGGTGCTTTATGCTTTGAAAAAAGGTGTTTCAATAGAGAATATGACATTCAGTAGTGATGGTAATGCTGGTATAGGGGTAAATGACAAAGACGGTAATTTGATCGGTTTCAAAAAAGCACCAATTGATCTGAATTTAATACAAGTACAGAAACTGGTAAAAGAAGCAAATATACCGATAGGGGAAGCTATTCAGTTGGTGACATCAGGTCCTGCGCGTAATTTATCACTTACGCAAAAAGGACGAGTCTTTGCAGGAGGAGACGCTGATTTATGTCTGTTTGATTCTAATTTCAATTTGACCGATGTGATAGCTCGTGGCAAAGTGATGATGAAAGATAAAGAAATTCTAGTACGCGGAAGTTTTGAAGAGAAAGCCTAGTAAAATATGAAACTAAAACTATTCTTATTGTTGTTGTTCTTCTCAAACTGCTACTTTGCGATAGCACAGGAAGATGACGAACTGGAGGTAAAAAATGACATAGACTCTGAACAGACATCCCAAAATCAAGATGCGTCTGAAGCTATGCGCTTGAAAAAAGGCTATGAATTGGGAGACGGGTTAACGCTCGAATCTGCCAGTACTTGGCTTAATTTTACCCAAAGTTTGCAGTTGTTAGGCGGTGTAAGTTCCACTGATGGTTTTGATACATACAGTACGGAGTTTAATATTCGCAGAGCGAGATTTAATTTCAGAGGTACTTTATTTAATGAAAAAGTTTATGTAAGGCTTCGTGTAAATTTAGTTGGAAGCTATCAAAGTACAACTACGGGAGCACGCTCCTATAATGGCGCGCTGCAAGATGCATTGATAGAATACAGACCGACTCCCAATCACCGTATCAATTTTGGAGTACGTGCCAATTATGATGATTCGCGTGAAGCTAGGATAGAAGGTGAATCACTTGGCTTTATTGAAAGAAGTGCTATATCGACGGCCTTTGATCCAATATTTGATTACGGAATTCGCTATTATGGTGTATACCGTTTCGGAGGAAATGTCTTAAAACCTTACGTTTCCATAACCACGGGAGACGGAACTTCTGCTTTACAGAAAAATTATGGAGGATTTCGATATGGTATTCGTTTAGATTATCTGCCTTTCGGGACTTTCAGCAAAGGTGGAGAATACTTTATGGATGATTTAGTACACGAACGTGTTCCTAAATTAATAATCGGGCCAACCGTTAGTTATAACGACGGTATTAGTTCGGCAAAGGGAACCAATGGAGGTAGATATATTTATGGTGATGCCAACCAAAAGGAGCTGTTGCCTGATTTATTTAAAGCTGGAATCGATTATATGTTCAAATATCGTGGATGGTATTCTTTGGGCGAATATATATATACGCACGTTAAAGTGCCATCAGGTATTGCCGGAGAATTTAGTACAAGCGGAAAATTTACACCTTACACAGGACAGACTCCAGAACAAATTGAAAATACGGTTCTTAGCCGATTAAATGTAGGAAGTGGCTTTAATGTACAAGTGGGTTATTGTTTTAACACTTTTGCGCTGTCAGGCCGTTATTCTTATCTGGAGAATGATCCTAATGCGGCCAATTTTGCTGACATGAACCGCTATTATACTTGCGTTGGGACTTTTTATTTCAGCGGACATGACTTAAAACTCCAGACGGAAGTTGGCTATCAGGAATATAAAAACATATTAAAAACGCCTGATGTAAAGGGAAATATATACGGTCAAATAATGTTTACTATTCAATTATAGGAAAATGAAAAAAGCACTATTAATTATCATGTTTATTATCTGCTTTGTTCCGGCAATGCAGTGTCAAACAGTGGATATTTATCAAAAATATTTTCCAGATCCAACAAATGATATGCCATTGCCAATCATCAAAGGTGATCCGGTATTTAATTATTTTACTAAATACAAGGATGTGATTTTGTTTATTCAAGAATTAGCAAATAAACATTCAGATATAATATCGGTTAGCTCGATTGGAACGACTCAAAAAGGCAAAAATCAACCTATGATTTTATTGACCCGAAAAAGCAATATTGCAGATCAAGACAAACTGAGGGTCACTTTTATTGGAGGAATTCATGGCAATGAGCCTTTATCAACAGAAGGTATGCTTTATTTGATGTACCTGATGACAAATGATGCTTCAAATACAGCTATGCTCGACAACATGATTTTGCAAGTTATTCCGATGGTAAATGCTGACGGAAGAACGGCTGAAACAAGGCCAAGTAACAACAGCACCGATTTAAATCGAGATCTTACGATTTTGAATGCGAAAGAAAGTATTAATCTGAAAACAGCAATCAACAAATTTGATCCTCAGGTTGTGGTCGATTTTCATGAATTTTCACCAGCTAGATTGGATTTTAAAGAATTAAACGACTGTTATACTTCTGCATATGATATTTTGTTTCTTTATACAGGAAATCTAAATGTAGATCCGGCGATTCGCGATGTAATCAAAACGGTATTTGTAGCACCTACAAAAACTTTTTTAACAGATCGAGGCAGAAGAGTAGCTGATTACTGCACAACATTTATGAAAGACAATGAAGTCTGGCTAAATATAGGTGGTATTGCTTCACGTTCAAGTGCAACAAATTATGCGCTTCAAAATAGGATTTCGATGTTGATGGAAATTCGAGGATTATCAGAAAAAGAAAAATCGGCTAAAAGAAGAATCGAAACGGCGGCTCTGACGGGATTATCGTATCTAAAAATAGCACATGATCACGTAGCTGAAATAAAAGACGCTATTAAAACTGCAAATAAGAATGCTCTGGAAGCAACAAATGTTTCCGTGGTCACTTCAAAACCTGAAATAATTCAAAGAGAGTATCATTTCGTCGATAAGTGTAAAGTTTCTGATACAACCATTGTTTTTAACGCTAATTATAATGTAAACCAATCGCCTGTTATAGCTCGATCAAAACCAGGTGCATTTGTAATTTTTCCTGTATCCGAAAAAACAAAAAAAGTGCTAGAAGTTTCTGGTGTTTCAGTTAAAATAACTACACAGCCATTTCAACTGAACAACGTTGAGCAATATGCTGTCAATGAAAAACAACAGATAAATCTTGTACAAACGGCTATTTCTATACCAGAAGGCGCTCTTGTTATTGATTCTCAACAGCCAATGAGCAACGTAATAGCTGATCTTATAGAACCTGAGGGCTCAAATTCTCTATATGCAAATAATATCATCAGAAAAAAAAGCAAAGAAAATCTGATTCCAATTTATCGTATTTCTCGTGAACAATTATCTCAATTATCCACTAAATAATAACAGTATGAAATTTAAATACTCCCTGTTTATATTTTGCACATTGACAATTACATCGTTACGTGCACAAGTGTCTGAGGTAGGAAAATCTGACTCAAATGTGCGTTATGTTACTGGAGATGGTACATACATTACGCTTAGTAAGAAAGACAAATTTGTTTTTAATATTAATGCCACGCTGCAACCCGGCGTGCAAATAAAGAGTGAAGATGCTGAAGATGTAACAACAAATTCTGAACAATTATCTTTAAACCTTGTTCGTCTCGGATTTAATTTTTCTGCTTATGATGATCAGCTTACACTGGGTATTGTGTCTGATTTTACTGGTACAACCGGTATATTGGAAGGATGGGTCGGAATAGCAAGTAAAAATAAAAAATACAAGCTTGTTTTTGGTGAAAGGCAAACCAATACTAATAACCGACTTGCAATGGCCGATGAGAGATATGCTTCGGTTATGGGGCCAACGATATCTGGAAAATCTAATGATGGCAGTATCTATGGTGGTTTAATGCAAAATTTTGTAAGCACGACAAGAGAGGGCGGTTTGTATTTTGAAACCAATTTCAATATTAACAATATGAGGCTTTATCCGTCAGTTTCTGTTACGACAGGAGAGGGGCAGGGATTTTTTGATCCCGTGGCAAATTCTGGTTTAAAATACGGAGGAAGACTTGATTTTATGCCTTTGGGAGATTTTATTAAAAATAATGCTTTTATTTCTCAAGACATTTATCACGAACCAAAGCCAAAATTGGGAATTGGCGTTGCAGATAGCTATAACGTGAAGACAAGTAATTCTATTGGTGCCGGAAACGGAACAGTTTCAGGTATTTATGACGAAAATGGTGAAGTTGCCTTTGCAAATTATAATAAATTTGTATGTGATCTTATATTCAAATACAATGGTTTTGCTTTTGTCGGAGAATATATTGACGGATCTATTCATGGAAAAGATTTATTTACAGATGCTGCGGCGTCGGTTAGGCTTACTCCAGAAAATGCTTCTGCTAAATATAGTCTGGGAAGTGCAATCAATCTTCAATCGTCATATGTAACACATGATGGTTGGGCAGTTGAAGGTCGTTATTCATATGTAAAACCTGAGTTTGATGTCGCGACATCGATAATTCAGACACAACATTGGTATACTGCAGGATTTAATAAATATATGATGAAAAATGCCTTGAAGTTTGGAATCAATGCGACCTATATCGACCAGAAAGGAGCTGGCGCTAACAAAACAACTTGGATCAATAACCTTGCGGTACAAATTTCATTTTAAATTGACAGTTATGAAAGCACTAAAAATATTTGCAATTGCCTTAATAATGGCGGGATGTGATTCCAATATTGATTTTTCGGGTCCGGCACCAGAGCCACCATCGCCTGATCAAGGAAAAGATCTTCTTATAACTGAAATAGCAACATTCATAAATACAGATGCTGCTGCAGGAGGAGTAAGAAATCACTATGTTGAATTGTATAATGGCACTGGAGGCGCGGCCGATTTATCAAAATATGCCATTGGTTATCAAGCCACTTCAGATGAAAATACTTTAACGGATTGGAGTTTTTCTAGCAGTTCAAATTATTTGCTGTTGACAGGATCATTAGAAAAAGGAAAATGTTATGTTATTGCTTCGCCTCAAGCAAATGCAACTGCCGTAAAACGTGATATTGATTGGGGAACTACAAGCAGTGCCAATGCCGATGCTAGTAAACCATTACAGTTGAGTGGTAATAGCGGTATTGCTTTATTAAAAAAAGATTCAAAAGGAACATATACATTAAACGGAGAGACCTATAGCATTATCGATGCTTTTGGAAGCCCAAACGTAGCACGCGTTACTTCGGGAGGAAGCAGCAGCAGCCGTAATAATTTTATGTGGACGATTGCCGGAGAAACTAAAGATACTCGAAACAGGACAATTTGGAGAAAAGCAACTGTTAAAGATCCTAACCCAGACTGGGCTACTGGTAAAGGAACCTCTGCTAGCAATTCTGAATGGATGATTTCAGGCGATAGGACTTGGGATTACACAAACTTGGGTCTTCGTTAGAATAAAATCGTGAGAGATACAATTTAAGTACGAAAACAAAAAACAATCCCGTAGAATAAAAATAAAAAAAGCACCTCATTGAGGTGCTTTTTTGCGGAGAAAGAGGGATTCGAACCCCCGGACCTGTTACAGTCAACAGTTTTCAAGACTGCCGCATTCGACCGCTCTGCCATTTCTCCAGTATGTTGCTATCATTGTCTGATTGCGAGTGCAAATATAAGGGGTTTTTTCGATTGTGAAAATTTTTCTGGAACTATTTACAAAGAAAATAAGATAAAAAAGAAAAACCCTTAACTACAAGTTAAGGGTTTCAAATTTCAGCGGAGAAAGAGGGATTCGAACCCCCGGACCTGTTACAGTCAACAGTTTTCAAGACTGCCGCATTCGACCGCTCTGCCATTTCTCCAGTATGTCGCTATCATTGTCTGATTGCGGGTGCAAATATAAGACGGTTTTTCGATTATTAAAACTTTTTTCAGACTTTTTTTGAAACTTTTTTAAAATAATTTTCAAGTGTCTAATTATCAGTATTACTTAAAATGCGTTTTTTAAATAATTTATTCTACAGTATCTAAAATTGGCACCGGTTTTTTGTTTTCGTCGACTGCAACAAACGAAAAAGTTCCTGAAACTACAGTTTCACGAAGCTCAGAATACATTTGTTCCATAAAAATATCGACATGAATTTTACAGCTTGTTCTTCCAACGCTGATTACTTTTGCGACTAATTCAATTAAAGTTCCAGCCGGAATTGCTTTTTTGAAATCAATTTGCCCTGTTGAAATCGTAACCACTTTTTTTCGGCTGAATCGCGTAGCGCAAATAAAAGCAACTTCGTCCATTAAATGAAGCGCAGTTCCTCCAAATAAAGTGTCATAATGATTTGTTGTACTCGGAAAAACAGCTTTAAAAATATGAGTTTCAGATTTTATAATTCTTTCTTCTAATGTTCCCATATTAATAACTTACGTATTCCGTAATTTCAAGTCCATATCCAATCATACCCACACGTTTTGTCTGCTGTGTATTCGAAACCAGTCTAATCTTAGAAATATCGATATCATGAAGAATTTGAGCTCCAATTCCGTAATCTTTACTGTCAATAACTACTTTTGGCGCTTTTAATGTTCCTTGAGATTGTAATGATTTAAGTTCAGAAATTCTATTTAAGAGATTAACCGCCGTCATATCCTGATTAATGAAGATAATTGCGCCTTTGCCATTCTCATTAATGACTTTAAACATATCATCCAATTGCTGTTCTGCGTTATTGGTCAAAGTACCTAATAAATCATTATTTACTTGCGAAGAGTGGATTCGGGTTAAAATTGGTTCACCTAAATTCCAAGTTCCTTTTGTTAATGCGATATGAATTTGTTTGTTCGTAGTCTGTTCGTAAGCTCTTAATCTAAATGTCCCAAAACGAGTTTCTATGTCAAAATCCTCTTTCTTGACAATCAAACTGTCGTGTTGCATTCTGTAAGCAACTAAATCCTCGATTGAAACTAATTTTAAATCGAATTTTTTTGCCACTTCAATCAGTTGCGGAAGACGTGACATTGTTCCGTCTTCATTTAAAATTTCACAGATAACACCTGCAGGTTTGAATCCAGCCAATCTTGCAAAATCAATTGCAGCTTCTGTATGACCTGTTCTTCTTAAAACACCTCCTTGTTTAGCGATCAACGGAAAAATATGCCCAGGACGTGCTAAATCGTGTGGTTTTGTACTTGGGTCAACTAAAGATTGAACCGTTTTTGATCTGTCAGCGGCAGAAATACCAGTTGTTACTCCATGACCTTTTAAATCAACAGAAACTGTAAAGGCAGTTTCCATATGATCTGTATTGTTTGTAACCATTGCACGTAAATCAAGTTCTTTACAACGGCTTTCTGTAAGTGGTGTACAGATTAATCCGCGTCCGTGCGTCGCCATAAAGTTGATCATTTCTGGAGTTACTTTTTCGGCTGCTGCCAAAAAATCACCCTCATTCTCACGATCTTCATCATCGACTACAATGATTACTTTACCTTGACGAATATCTTCTATAGCTTCTTCAATGGTATTTAGTTGTATTTTTGTTGACATAATTTTATTTGTTTTGAGCAGGAAAAAATCGCTCAGAAATTTTCTGAAATAATTGTGATATCGGAGTTGTTATCGCATCAAAATTTATTAATCCGTTATCGTTAGTAGCACGGTAAGTTAATAAAATGGCCAATGGCGATAATATGAAAGAGGACATCCATGATCCCAAAAATGGAGTCATACCGCCTTCTTGTGAAAGTCTTTTTCCAAAAGTATTTATAAAATGAAAAGTGATGAAAATCAATACAGCAAAAACAATTGGGAGTCCAAGTCCACCTTTTCGAATAATTGCACCTAGTGGAGCGCCAATAAAAAACATTAAAAAGCAAGCAAAAGCAATTACAAACTTTTCGTATAATGCGTTGAGATGTTTGTTGATTTCGCGCTGTTTGTCTTTTAAATCTTTTTGGGTTGCTTCTACAGAATAGATATTACTGGTCACATTACTGCTGGCCATTTTAAGAATCTCCTGTTTTTGCTTATTGGTATATAAAGACAAAAGATCATTTGGCATTTGCTTTTTCTTTATGTCTTTTTTAATTGGCATTGGAATTCTTTTAATTCCGACGCGCTGATTAATATTCTCAGAAAAAGAAATAATTTCATTATCCAAATTTTTGTTCAAGGAATCAAGAGTATATCGTAATTCGCTAACATTCAGCATTCCATTTGTACTGCCCACATCTTCTTTACTATCATCAACTTTGTTTAGTTCAGACAAATCAATGTTGATTATTTGTTTTTTGAAGGCTGCTTTTACAAAAGGTAATTTGGCTCGATCTTCATATTTTTTTGGTGTAACGTCTTGATAGTAATAGCCGTCATTTAAAACCAGCTTCAAAATGCTTGATTTTTCATTACTGATTAACTTGCCGTTTTTTGCTTTAATTACGGTTTTGTTTTCGCCAACGGTATTATTTTTTTCATGAATAGTCACGCCTGTCAAGATGTTTCCGTTTTCACCGGATTTTTTATTTACTTTAATATTATAAAATCCAACATCGTTAAATTGACCTTCTGCAATTGCCATTGCTGGTTTGGCCTGCGCAATATTTTTTCTGAAGTTGACGAATTTGTATTCTGCGTACGGAATGACATTATTGGCAAACCAAAAAGCAACAATACTTAACACAAAAATAAATGCAATCAAGACGCGCATTGCTCGCTGAAGTGAAATTCCGGATGATTTCATGGCTGCAAATTCATAGTTTTCGGCTAAATTTCCGAAACTCATAATCGAAGCTAATAAAACAGATAAAGGTAAAACCAACGGGATAATTCGCGGCATTGAGAAAAGCAAGAATTTGACAACAAGTATTAAGTCAAGATCCTTGCCCGCTAGTTCTGCGATAAAAAGCCATACTGTTTGAAGTATGAATATAAAAAAAAGGATTACGAATACCGTAGTAAACGTAATCAGAAATGTTTTAAGTAAGTATTTGTCTAAAATTTTCAACCCGTAATTATTAATCTAATTTATTGATGTAGTATTTTGGATATTTGCTCACTACAAAGGTAAATTGATTTTTTGATAAAGGTTGATTGGTTTTAAAAGAATTAACGGTTAAAGTTGTTTTTGTTCCGTTTTTTCCTGTTTCGATCAAATTGTAAATGTGTTTTGTTTGAACATCAATACCTAGCAAAATTTCTTTTCTTTGATCTTTGCCGCTTGTAGGTACTAATTTTATATACTGAATTTTTCTTCCTTTTACGTTTTGAACAATATCCATATTGTATTTGTAGCCAGAATTAAAGAAAGTCAGCATTTTTGAAGGTGTTATTGCGTTGTCATCTTTTTCATTTACTTTAGAAACAGTAACTTCTTCATCTTCTGGGTTGATGGTGTATGTTTTTTGCCCGTCAAATATTTTAGTAACGCCCATAAAGTTTAATACGTATTGATTTCCCTTCATTGTTACGTTTCCTTTACTGTCTTGATTAATGTTTTCTTTAGCATTATTCAAAGAGTATTTAAAGTCAATAACAATGTTATCGTAACTTTTTATTTTAGTCGTTACTTCGTTCAATAAATCTTTGGCTTTTTTATCCTGAGCCTGAGTCGAAGTGAAGCTCAAAAGCAATAGTACTGCTAATTGAAAACACTTTTTAGTCATGTTAGTGATAGAATTGTTTCTGATTTCCTGAATTTTCGTTTTCATGATGGGGTTAATTTTGTTCATTATTAAAAAATTGATCAAGAGCACTTAAGTCTAAAATGTTCACACTTCGAGCTTTACTGCCTTCAAAAGGCCCTACAATTCCGGCTGCTTCCAATTGATCAATCAATCGTCCGGCTCTGTTGTAGCCTAATTTTAATTTTCTTTGCAGTAATGAAGCGGAACCTTGCTGTGCATTGACAATAATCTCAGCAGCTTCTCTAAACAGGGTATCTCTTTCGGAAATATCTATATCAAGATTAATGCCACTTTCCTCTCCAATGAACTCCGGAAGCAAATATGCTGTGGCATACGCTTTTTGTCCGCCAATAAAATCTGTAATTTTTTCAACTTCGGGAGTATCAATAAAGGCGCATTGAACACGCACAACATCATTTCCGTTTGTATATAATAAATCTCCTCGTCCAATCAATTGATCGGCGCCTTGAGTATCCAGAATCGTTCTCGAGTCAATTTTTGAAGTTACTCTAAAGGCAATTCTGGCAGGGAAATTAGCTTTAATTAAACCTGTAATTACGTTTACAGAAGGTCTTTGAGTAGCAATAATCAAGTGAATACCAATCGCACGCGCCAACTGAGCCAAACGCGCAATCGGAATCTCGACTTCTTTTCCAGCCGTCATAATCAAATCGGCAAACTCATCGACAACCAAAACGATGTAAGGCAGAAATCGATGACCAGCTTCTGGATTTAGCTTTCTAGCTTTGAATTTGTCGTTGTATTCTTTGATGTTACGAACCATCGCATCTTTTAATAAAGAGTAACGATTGTCCATTTCAGTACAAAGCGAATTTAAGGTATTGACAACTTTTGCGTTATCAGTAATAATAGCGTCTTCTGTGTCAGGTAGTTTTGCTAAATAATGTCTTTCAATTTTGTTAAACAGCGTAAGCTCTACTTTTTTCGGGTCAACCAAAACAAATTTTACTTCTGCTGGATGTTTTTTGTATAAAAGCGAAGTCAAAACAGCATTTAATCCAACCGATTTTCCTTGTCCTGTAGCACCTGCCATCAATAAGTGAGGCATTTTAGCCAAATCGACAACAAAAGTTTCGTTTGAAATAGTTTTTCCTAAAGCAATTGGCAATTCCATTTCAGCTTCTTGGAACTTTGCCGCTCCAATAACGCTTTTCATAGAAACCATCGTAGGATTTTTATTTGGAACCTCAATACCAATTGTTCCTTTTCCTGGAATTGGCGCAATAATACGAATTCCTAAAGCGGATAAAGACAATGCAATATCATCTTCTAAACTTTTAATTTTAGAAATTCTGATTCCGGCTTCCGGCACAATTTCATATAAAGTTACAGATGGTCCTACAGTTGCTTTAATCTGCGCAATTTCAATTTTGTAGTTGCGAAGTGTATCAACGATTTTGTTTTTATTCTCTTCTAATTCTTCTTGGTTGATTGTAATTCCGCCAGTTGAATATTCTTTTAATAAATCAATTGTAGGGAATTTGTAATTTGAAAGATCCAAAGTTGGGTCAAACAATCCAAAATCGGCAACTAAACGCGAAGCCAGATTTTCTTCAATAATGTCTTCTTCTTCAGCTTTTTCGATCACAAACGCTTCGTCATGCGTAGGAATAATTTGTGGAGCAGGAGGAGTGATTGGTTTTAAAACCGGATTTAAATCAATTTCTGACGAATTAGAAATCGTTGGTTTTAAAGCTTCTTTATTGATTTCGAATTGAGAATCTACTGTTTTTAGATGAATATTGTCCAATTCAGGATCTTCTTCCTCAATGGCAAATTCTTCTAAATTGTATGCGCTTTCAGGCTGAATTGGCTGCTGGACAGCAGGTTTTATAGACTCTAATTCTGAATTAAATTCTTTTTTTGTAGAATCAAAATAAGACTGTATTTTTTCAGGAGATACTTTTATTTTGAAAATCAAATAAACGATCAAACCGAAAAGCAAGGTCAATAAAGTTCCTGTTTTCCCGATGTAATCCTGAAGAAAAAAATTTAATTCATAACCAATTGTTCCGCCTAATTCTGGTGCTGAAGTAGCGAAAAAACCAAACAGAACAGAAACCACAATCATGGCAAATAAATCCCAAAACCAAGTATTTTTTAATTTTTTGGTCGAAAGTTCCAATGAAAGGAACAATCCAGTCAAGAAAAATAGACGTACAAAAATAAAAGAAGCGATTCCGAAGCCTCTGTAAACAATCAAATCGGCAAGATATGCTCCAAATTTTCCGAGCCAGTTTTCTACTACTTCGCTTCGGTCTCCAAGACTGTTGACAGCGCTTTGATCTGCTTGCCATTGTCCGTTAACGTAAAACGAGATAAATGCAACCAATAATGCGATTGAAAAGAGTATCAAAAGGCATCCTAAAACAAACTTTTGCTGTTTGTTTAGTTTCCAAGACCTAATACTCTCTACTTTTGATTCAGTTTTTTTGTCTGCAGGTTCTTTTTTTGTTTTTGCCATTCTTGGTTTTCTTGCCTATATAAATTTTGGGATATAAATAATTAAGCCAATTGCGATTGCAGTCAATGCAGCAAAAAATACCGCTCCGGCAGCAATATCTTTAATAAATCCGATTCGCCTGCTGTAATCAGGATGAATAAAATCAGCAATTTTTTCAACTGCTGTATTCAATCCTTCAACACTTAAAACTAAACCAATAGCAAAAGTCTGGCAAAGCCATTCGGTTTGTGAAATATGAAAATAGAACCCAGCAATGGTCATGATGATTCCCAATGAGAATTGAACCATAACGCTGTGTTCAGTTTTAATTAATTTTACAGCTCCTTTAAAAGCATAGGTTACACTTTTTAACCGACCTGTAACAAAGGTATTATCTTTTTGAAACTCCATTTATTGGAAAATATTATAGTGCTGCTAAAGCCGCTTCGTAATTTGGTTCGTTTGCAATTTCTGCAACTTGTTCTGTGTGAGTGATTGTTCCGTCAGCATCAACAACAATGATTGCTCTAGAGTGTAAACCTGCTAAAGGTCCGTCAACAATTTCTAATCCGTTTGCTTTACCAAAACTTCCTTCTTGAAAATCTGATAAGTTTACTACATTTTCTAAACCTTCAGCACCACAAAAACGTTTTTGAGCAAAAGGTAAATCTCTAGAAATACATAAAACAGTTGTGTTTTCTAATCCGCTTGCACTTGCATTGAATTTTCTAACAGATGTTGCGCAAGTTCCTGTATCTACACTTGGAAAAATATTTAAAACTAATTTTTTACCCGCGAAAGTGCTCAAAGAAGCAACAGATAAATCATTTTGTACTAATTTGAAATCAGCTAATTTTGAACCAACTGCTGGCAATTCGCCTGATGTATGAACTGGATTTCCTCCTAATGTTATTAAAGCCATGATTTTTGTTTAAATTAATGAGGTTCAAAAGTAAGGATTAATATTTGAATCTAAAAGTATTTGTTAAGGGTTTAAGTAGAGATTAAGGTTGGTTTCGATGATTATTGGTTTGTGAATAATGGCACACAGATGACGCAGATTTAGCGGATTTTTACTATGTCTTTGCGAGGAACGAAGCAATCTCATTCAGATTAGAGGTTTTTATGTTTGTCCAATTTGCTTTTGATAGTGTGGTTGCTTCGTTCCTCGCAATGACTTTGCATGTGTTTAAACTGTAAACTAAAAAAAACGTCCCTAAAATTAGAAACGCTTTCTGAGTCATGTTTTTTTGTTTTTTATTTGAAAAAGAGGCCGATATTATTTATCGATTGAACCTAAAACACGTTTCATGAACGTATTTAAAGCTTCTTTTTTATCTGTTCCTTGGGCTACAAGTTTCTGTACTTCAAGTGCGCCATACATGTTGGAAATCAATTCACCAATTACGTCTAATTCTTCATCTTTAAGAGAAGGAATTTCGGTCATAGCTTCAAGAACTTCGATCGTTTCAATGATATAATCCTGATCGTTTTCTTCGATGAATTGCGTTAAATGCTTTATTACAGGTAATTTCATAATTTTTGTTTAAGCGTTAAATCGTTTTTTTGTTTAATCGATTAAACGAATAAACAAATAACCAATTAAACAATAGCGTTTACAAGATCGATTAAAACTTCTTGTTTATTAGTTTGCGTTTCGCCAACTAATTGTCCGTTAACGAAAGTAGCGAAAGTAGGCAAGTTGCTCACATTAGCTAATTTTCTTGATTCAGGCGAATTTTCTGCATCAACCAAAACAAAAGTGATAGCTTCATTTTCTGTTGCTAATTTTTTGAATTTTGGTTTCATAATACGGCAATTTCCACACCATGAAGCTGAATATTGTACTACTACTTTTTCGTTTTTAGCAACTAAATCTGCTAACGTATCTTCGTTTAGGTCGATTAACATAGTTTTTATTTTTAAGACACTAAGTTGCTAAGGTTCTAAGATGCTAAGTTTGCTCTCGAACCGAATAACTTTGTGTGGATTTATTTGATAGATTTTTTAAGTCTTTGAGATTCTAAGATCTAAGTTTGATATTAGAATCTCTCGACTTTTATTGTAGAATAATATCTACGATTCAAAAGTTAAGTTAAAAACTTAGCATCTTAGTCCCGAAGCCTCGGGATAGTATCTCAGCAGCTTAGTTTGCGCTTAAGTATTCAGCAGTACTGATTCTGTCTGCAGACATAGCTTCTTTACCAGCTTCCCAGTTTGCAGGACAAACTTCACCTTTAGTTTGGATGTGCGTGTAAGCGTCAACCATTCTTAGGTATTCGTTTACGTTACGTCCTAATGGCATATCGTTTACACTTTCGTGGAAGATTTTTCCAGTTTCGTCAATAAGGTAAGTAGCTCTGAAAGTTACGTTTGAACCTTCGATGATAACTGAATCAGTTTCTTCGCTGTATTCTGTAGAATCAATATCTAAAATTCCTAAAATGTTAGATAAGTTACGGTTTGTATCCGCTAAGATTGGGTAAGTAACACCTTCGATTCCACCATTGTTTTTTGGAGTATTTAACCAAGCAAAGTGAACCTCGTTAGTATCGCAAGAAGCACCAATTACGATAGTATTTCTTTTTTCAAATTCTGGTAATGCAGCTTGAAAGGCGTGTAATTCAGTTGGGCAAACAAAAGTGAAATCTTTTGGGTACCAAAACAATAATACTTTTTTGTTGTTGTTTACTGCTTCTTCAAAAATGTTGATTTTCAAATTATCACCCATTTCTGAGATAGCATCTACTGCAATACTTGGGAATTTTTTTCCTACTAAAGACATATTTTTCGTTTTACGTTAAAAATTTATTTCTGGTGCAAAAGTAGGGCATAAGTACAGCTTCTTACAATAAGATGTGATTATAAAAATTTATAAGTTGATAAATTTTGACTATTTGTAATTGTATCTTATTGGATATCAATATTTACTGGTAAAACGCCGTTAAAACTATTTTTTTCTAAAAATTGAATTCCTGCAGTTTTTTGAAATTCTTCAAAATCTTGATATGCTTGAACCAGTCCTAAAGCTTTTTTAAGATTCGGAATAATTGGCAAAACATATGGATTTCCGAAAACATAAACAATACATTTTTTGGTTTGAAGTAAATCAGAAAGCAATTCTAAAACTTCATTATCAATTTCAAAATTATTCATTGGTTTTGCCTTTGGAACAAATAATGAAATTAAAATCGTGTCGAAATTTTCTAATTCTTTTTTGATGGATGAAATATCCGAAACTTCTAAATTTTCAAAAGCTAATTCCGGAGAATTCAGTTTTGAATTTAAAGTTTTAAAGAAAGTGTTTTCGGTATTTTTATATAAACTCAGTTTAGCAAGTTTGTTGTTTTTTTGCGCTTCAAAAGCCAACTTTGAATTTGAATTATCAATAATAGTTGTAATTGCATTTTGAGCAATTTCTAAATTTAATTCAGATGCTTTTTCAAAGTTTAATTCGCCAAAAGTAGCAATATTTCCAGAAAGAATTCCGGCTTTTTCTTTGGCTTTCATGATTCGGTTAAAGCTTTCTTCGATACGTTCTGGCGAAGCATTTTTCAGAATCGCTTCAATTCCTTCGGGAACATTTTCGGCGAAGCATAAAACGTCATTTCCAGCGTTGAAAGCTTCCCATTCTAGTTGACCTTTGGTTTCATATAATTTAGAAACGCTATGCATATTCAAAGCATCAGAAATCACCAAACCATCATAACCTAATTTATTACGCAAAAGATCTTGAATAACTGCTTTTGATAAAGTTGCCGATGTATCTTTTCCATCATTTAAACTTGGAACTGCCAAATGCCCAATCATAATTGAATCGACATTGTTTTCAATACCTTTTATAAACGGATATAATTCGTTTTCCATTAATTCTTCTAAAGTTTCCTTTAGAACAGGTAATCCTAAATGCGAATCGACATTGGTATTTCCGTGTCCAGGAAAGTGTTTCAAACAGCCTAAAACACCAACTTCCGACATTCCGTTTAAATATTCCACAGCAAAATCGGCTACTTTTTCTTTGTTTTCACCAAAAGAACGATACCCAATAACCGGATTATTTGGATTATTATTGATGTCAGCCAAAGGCGATAAATTATATTGAATTCCGGCTACTTTTAAATCTAAACCAATTTGTTTTCCAACTTCATAAATCAAATCAGCTTTGTTTTCTGGCAAAGCACCAAGCGTAATCGCATACGGATATTGTGGTGTTTTTTCGATACGCATTGCTAATCCCCATTCCGCATCAATACTGATTAAAAGTGGAGTAGAAGCTGCTTTTTGATAACGAGCAATTAAGGCTCTAATTTTTTCGTAGCTGTCGTCATTAAAAACTACTTTTTTCTTGCTTTCGTAATTCGTTGCAGCGCTCGCACGACTATGGAAAAAGGTCAATCCGCCAATATTATGTTCTTTTATAAGGCGTTCGGTTTCTTGAATATTTTCCTCGGTGTCGTTTATAAAAACGGCAGGAAAAAAGAATTGTCCTATTCTTTGTCGTAATGCTTCGGCAGTAATTTTCATTATTATAAAGTCTTTTTCATGCAGACACTATTATCCATTTTTCGTAAGGAGGATAATTTGGAATGATGGTATAATTTAATTTTTGATATAAGTTGATGGCTTCCGGTTGATTTTTTCCGGTTTCCAAAATGGTATACGTGTAACCCACTTCTTTGGCCCAGATTTCTAATTCGGCTAAAACTTTTGAAGCAATTCCTTTTTTTCTGTAATCAGGATGAACGTACATTCGTTTGATTTCGGTTTTGTCGCTTTCTTTTTCGCGAAAAGCGCCACAACCAACAGGAATTTCGTTTTCGTAATACACAATCACATGTTTTATTTTATCGGTTTTATTAAACTGATTGTAAAATGCATGATCGTCTCCATCTCTAATTGCTAAATCTTTATCTAACAAAGCAACGAGATTTATAAAATCGATATCGTCTGAATTGGTGCGTTTTATACTCATGATTTAGAATACTTAGATTTGTATCGTTTAATTTTCTAACACATAGAAACATAGTATTTAGTTGTTGATAAAGGCGTTTCACTTTATTTAAATACACATAGCTATGTGTTGAGAAACGAGTTTCTCTTTTTTATTCTTTTTACACAAAAAAATCTATGTTCCTATGTGTTTTAAAAAAAATGTTTTATTTCAGTTTAGCCTTTTTCTGCTTAGCCAATTGTTTTTTTGTTTCAATAGCTTTTTCTAATCGGTTTTTAAAACGGAAGAGTTTTGGCAAACCTTCCAATCTATCCACGAGTGTAATTTCCTCATAAACGATAATTGCTTTTTCTAAAATCCTGATTTCATTTTCAAGATCAAGCTGATTTTTGTAGATCGTAGCTAATCGATCGTAAGGATGATTTCCTTTAAAGCTTTCCGCGACATTTTCCTCATACAATTCAATTGCTTTTTCAAGATTTCCATTTTTTTCGAACTCAGCTCCTTTCAAGTTGCGTTCGGCCTGCAAATTTTCATTGATTTCCATAGGTAAAAGTTTGATTTGGGGTTTAAACTTCTTCTGATTTTTTCCCAAAATCTTTTGGGAAAATTAAAAAACGTGATAAAATAAGACCTGGAATTGTAGCAATCAAAACCCAAACAAAGAAGTTTTGATAACCTAAATATTGTTGTATAAAACCGCTCAGCATTCCCGGCAACATCATTCCTAATGCCATAAATCCGGTTGCAAGTGCATAATGTGCTGTTTTTGATTCTCCTTCGGCAACATGAATCAAATACATCATAAAACCTGTAAATCCAAAACCATAACCAAATTGTTCCAAAACAACGGTAATGCAAGTATAAAGATTTAATGGAGAATTTATCTCAAAAAAATATAAATTTAAATGAAGATGAAAAAGTTCTTGAGGCTGAAAATGAGCCAATCCAATAAAACCAAGTATTGGAAGGTGCATAGCTAAAAACATTGGCAACATCCATTTTGTAAGACCATGTTTTGAAATGGCAATTCCTCCTAAAATTCCTCCTATTGTAAGCGCAAAAATTCCTAATGTACCATAAATAATTCCGACAGCTTCTGTATCCAATCCCATGCCGCCTAATTCTCTTTTATCAAGTAAAAATGGCGTCAGCATTTTAAGTAATTGTGATTCTCCTAATCTGAAAACCAGAATAAAAGCCAGAATTACTCCGATTTGTTTTTTCTTAAAGAAGCTGATAAAAACAGTTGCAAAGTTTTGATTATGATGTGCTTCTTTAGTATTAGCAACAGCATTTATTTCATTTTTTGGAGTAAAAATAAAATTGTAAGCCGTGATGAAAGTCATTAATAAACCAACACAAATCATGGTGTATGACCATGCTTTTGTATTATCACCGTATTTATGTTCTAAATAACCTGCAAAAAGCACCACCAATCCGTTTCCGGCAAGCATGGAAAGCCTGTAAAAAGTGCTCCTAATTCCGATAAAAAAAGATTGTTTGTCTTCTGGTAATACCAATAAATAGAAACCGTCGGTCGCAATATCATTGGAAGCAGAAGCAAAAGCGGCAACCCAGAATATCGCTAATGAAAGTATAAAAAAGCCATTAAACGGAATCGTAAATCCGACCAGCAAAAAGGCGATTGAAATCAATAATTGCATCAATAAAAACCATTTTCTTTTGGTTCCTACCAATTCTACAAGCGGACTCCAAAGTGGTTTGATTACCCAAGGAAGATATAATAAACTGGTATAAACGCCAATGTCTTCATTTGAAATTCCCAGATTTTTGTACATAATTACCGAAACCGAAATAATTATGGCGTAAGGCAATCCAGATGCAAAGTTCAGAAACGGAATCCAGAACCAAGGTTTATTATCTATTTTCATTAGGTTGATTTGGTGTATAGTTTTTAAAAGGTTTTTTTAGGTCAATAGTTGTTGGCGTGCTTTCATTGGCGTAATAATCAATAAAAGTTACGGCGCAGGCTTTGTAAAGATTCAGTTTTCCGCCAGCAATTGAAAAAGTGATATTTCCGTCAACTTCTTTAACGGTAACTTTTTCAACAATTTTTGTCGCATCATTAATATCGATTTTAGAAGTTTGGTCGCCACCATAAACAACCATGTAACGAACTTTTGTATTCAGCGGACTTTTTATTGTAAAAGTATATTTGATGCTGTCTTTCGCATATTCAGTTACTTGTGGCGTGTCGATAATAACGTGTCTCAAATTCGGAACCGGAGCAGGAAGTGCTGGATATTTATATTGATTTTCTTCAAGATGACGAACCACATCAAAGTTTTTGTTCATGAACCATTTAGAACTAAAATAGGCGCTTCCCGAAACATTTTTGAATGTTCTCAAAAAGTCAATTTGGGTTGGGATTTCCTGCATGAAATTCCAGTTTTTATCGCCATCAGCTCTAATTTTGTATGTTGCGTGCCCGATGTAAATTGCAGTATTGCTGCTAGCGTTTTCAGACCACCATTTTACTAATTTTGAATAAGAAGCTCTAGTATTATTCATGCTCCAATACAATTGTGGCAGAATATAATCGATCCATTTTTGATCCATCCATAACATTGGATCTGCGTATAAATCGTCGTAATTTGATGTAGATGCAGTTTCAGAGCCTCGTGGATCTTGTGTTTTATTTCGCCAAACTCCAAACGGACTAATTCCGAATTGAACCCAAGGTTTGCTTGCTTTAATAGTCGTAGAAATCGTGTGTACAAAGTTGCTCACATTCGCACGACGCCAATCGGCAAGACTTAAGCCGGCTCCGTATTTTTTGTACGAAGCGCTGTCATTAAACACTTTTCCGGGAACGGCATACGGATAAAAATAATCATCAAAATGAATCGCGTCGATATCATATTTGTCAACGACTTCTTTTACCACTTTAGTCAAATGCGCTTGAACTTCCGGCAAAGCAGGATCATAATAATATTTTCCGCCGTATTCGATCATCCATTCCGGATGTTTGAAAAGATCGTGTCCTGGACTTAAAAGGTTTTTATTTAAATCGAAAGTCGCACGATATGGATTCAGCCAAGCGTGAAATTCAAATCCGCGATTGTGCGCTTGCTCGATCATCCAAGCCAAAGCATCATAATACGGATTTGGAGCCAAACCTTCTTTCCCTGTCAAAAATCGTGACCAAGGCGCAAATTCAGAAGGATAAATGGCATCGCCAACGCTTCGAACCTGAACAATTACAGCGTTATAATTTAATTTTTTGTAGGTTTCTAGAATTTCAAGATAATCAGCTTTTTCTTTTTCAACATTGTCAGTAGCCGTTTTTGGCCAGTCAATATTCACAACCGTCGCAATCCACACACCTCTGAATTCGTTTTTAGGATGCTGTACATTTTCCTGTGAAGAGGATTTCCATCCAAAGAAAAACAAAAATATAATAGAGTATAGTAAGTGCTGATTTTTATGCATTTCAATCTTTTATTAACAAAAACCAAAAATAGTTTCTTTTGCCACGAATTACACGAATTTTCACGAATTATTTTTTAAAGGAATAATTAAAAACAAAAAATAGTGCAATTTGTGCAAGTAATGGTATTTTTTTAGCCACGAATTACACAAATTTCCACTAATTTTTTCTGACTGTATAAAAAGCAATTCGTGAAAATTCGTGTAATTTGTGGCAACTTTTTTATAGCCACAGATTAAAGGATTTTATGGATTAATCTTTTTAATCCTTTTAATCTGTGGCAAAAAATATTTAGCTTGGAAAAGAAATTTTCCCCATTGTTACCGATGGAATTCCTTTTTTTGAACCAAAATTATAATTTCCTCCCGCAACCGTTTCATTTGCCAAAACAGCAAACAAAACCGCTTCTTTCGCATCGCCTGAAATTCCGAGAACGTCGCTTTTTTCAAATTTACAAGACAATAATTTCTGTAACCAACTCACCAATAACGGATTCCTAGCGCCACCGCCCGACATATAAACTGTAAACTCTTCGATTGGTGTTTTAGTATTTTCTACCACAAACAAAACCGCTTCGGCAATCGTCTCAGCACTTAGGCGCGTTAAAGTGGCCAGCAAATCTGGTGCCGAAATGTTCTCTAAACCTAATTTTACCAAAGCCGAGTTCACAAAATCCTGATTGAATAATTCCTGACCAATTGTTTTTGGAAAACTTTTTTGGAAGAATGCGTCGCTTTTTAATTCGCTTAAAAGGGCTTGATTTACAGTTCCGCTTTTCGCAATTTCAGCATCTTTATCGAAGCTTTTGTCAGGGAAAAACTGTTTGGTGAAAATATCTATTAAAGTATTTGCCGTTCCGGTATCGGTTACAAAAACTTCCTCGGCGTTTTGTGAGGCTGGTAAATAGGTGAAATTTGCAATGCCGCCCATGTTGAGCATAATTCTATTTTCGCCTTTTTTGCTGAATAACAAATAATCGCCATAAACGGCCAAAGGCGCACCTTCGCCACCGCCTGCAACGTGTTTTTGTCTAAAATCGGATAACGTGATAATTCCGGTTTTTACGGCAATATGATCGCCATCGCCAATTTGCAAAGTAGCATTTGGAAATTTTTCGTGCTGATGCAAAAACTTTGGCGCATGCAAAACCGTTTGTCCGTGCGATGCGATCAAATCAACTTCGCTTGCGGGAATATTCCATTTTGAAAGACAATCCTTGATCATTCCCGAGTGCAAATCGGCAATCCATGCGTTGAGCAAAACCAAATGCTGAAAATCGATTGTTTTTTTAGCAAATACTTTTCTGATTTCGGTTTTAATGTCTTCGCTGTAATCGATGGTTTCAAACTGCTTGATTTTTACGATTGTACTTTCGCCTTCGCCCGAAACTTCACAAAGCGCCAAGTCAAGTCCGTCAAGCGAAGTTCCTGACATTAAACCTATTATTTTTCGGGTTTCTTTTTGAGCTATATTATAGAGTTTGGTTATGTTTTTATTCATTTTGATGGAATGCTTTTTTGATAATGCTAAAATGGGATTTATTTGGGGATAAATTTAGGGAAAGTTGGGGATTTTTTTGGTTTGCAAAAATGGGTATTTGTACTTGCTGTTTTTCTTTTATTTATTGTTACACTTGCTTGTAATGAATTTTAGTAGAATATGGTTTTCCGTAAAAATGCTATAAATCAGGTAATTAAATTTGGGTGATAATTTAATCTTAAATAAAAAAATAACCAATCAGATAATTAACATAATGAAAATAATATTACCGGAATTAAGAGAAAAAATTAAAATCTTTAATAACTCCATTATTAATTTAAAGGATATTGAAAGAGAAATTGAAGTTGTTCTAACAAAAGAAAATAGAAGTTATGTTACATTCAATCACGATAATAATAAATATTGCATTACTGGAAATAAGGATATTTATTCTGATAATACTGATTTTGTTTTGTTATCGGATGGTGCTCCAACAAATGAAAAAATTGTTATTAAAAAATGGCTGAAACATCCAAGCAAGATAGAGATCAATCCAAAGATAGTACTTGATTCTTGGAAAGATAGTTTTGTTTATAAGAGTGATGATGACTCTAAAATTAAAAAAAATAATGAGGGAGGATTACGAAAACCACAATTAGGAGCCATACATAATATTCTAGGGCATTTGACAAATTCCACGGAAGCAGGAATTGTTGTATTGCCGACCGGAACCGGAAAGACAGAAACTATGCTTTCTGTACTAATAGCTAATAGATGTGAAAAGCTTTTGGTTATTGTACCTTCCGATTCTTTGCGTAGTCAGCTGTCGGAAAAGTTTATTTCACTAGGTATTTTAAAACAATTTGGTATTGTTTCTGAATCGGCATTATATCCCAAAGTTGGAATATTAGATAAGGGAATAAAAAAAATAGAAGATTTAAAGGATTTTTTTGAAAGATCTAATGTTATAGTATCGACAATGAATTTGATTTCAAATATACCTAATGACTACATGGAAGTCATAACTGGTTTATGTTCACATCTATTTGTTGACGAAGCGCATCATGCAAAAGCAAAGCAATGGGATAGAGTGATTGGATATTTTGATAAAGGAAAAGTAATACAATTTACAGCGACACCTTTTAGATACGATGGAGAACGTCTTTCAGGAAAATTTATTTATAATTTTTCTATGAAAGACGCACAAGAGCAAGGTTATTTCCAAAAAATTGATTTCATACCAGTTAAAGAATATGATAGAGAAATCGCAGATAAAGAAATTGCATTAAAAGCAATTGAAAAATTAAAAGAAGATAGAGATGTCAATAAATTAGATCATTTTCTTATGGCAAGATGTAGAACTAATTTAAGAGCTGATGAAGTATTTAAATTGTATGAAAATTATACTGAATTTAATCCTGTTGTTATTCATTCAAATGTTTTAAACAGAAAATTTATTTTAGAAAATATAAAAAAAAGAAAACATAAAATAATCGTTTGTGTTGATATGCTTGGAGAAGGTTTTGATTTACCTGAATTAAAAATTGCGGCGTTACATGATATTAGAAAAAGTTTACCCATTACACTTCAGTTTATAGGAAGATTTACAAGAGTTAGTAACTCTATTAAATTAGGTAATGCTTCATTTATAGCGAATTTGCGACAAGAAGGAATAGAGGAGGGAATAGATTTACTTTATAATAAGGAATCTAATTGGAATACTATTTTGCCAGATTTAAGCCAAATTGCAACTCAAGATCAGATTGATTTTAGCGAGTTTTTAGCGGGATTCAATAATATAGAAGAATCAGATATTCCTTTTCAAAATATAAATCCTGCATTTAGTACATTAGTTTATAAAAACTCAACAAATGTTCTTCAAAAATTAAATGTAATTACTAAGGAAGATTTTCCTGAATACAAGCATCGATTCATTTCATATAATGAACATGAAAGGACTTTGGTAATTTTATTGGGTAAAGAATTTAATGTTGAATGGGGAAGCTTTAGTGAATTTCAAAATTTTGATTGGCATTTAATGGTAATACATTATGAAGTAAAAAATAATTTACTTTTTATTCACTCTTCGGTTAAAAAAGAAAGTTTTAATTTTTTAGTTGATAAAGTTTTTGTTGATGGATATGCAAAAATTTCAGAAATTGATGTATTTAAGGTATTTTATAACGTAAAAAGATTATTGTTATTTAACGTTGGTATGAGGATGACTCCAGGAAAAGATAAGAGTTTTCAATCTTTTTTTGGTAGTAATTTACAATCAGCAATAACAAAAGCAGAATTAAATGCAGGATTTAAGAATAATATTTTTGGAGTTGGTTTTGAAGACGGAGATAAAGTTTCCTTCGGAGCTTCAACTAAAGGTAAAATTTGGTCCTATTTAAGAGGGAATTTAAAAGAGCTTACAAATTGGTGTACAAATGTTGGAGATAAGTTAATTAATCCAGATATCGATCCAAATGAAGTATTGGATACTCTAGAACCTAAGGTCATAGAAAGAAGACCAGCTTCAATACCGTATTTTATTGATTGGAATCCACTATTTTACAAAGAAGTGGACAGGAAATATGAATTAAAGATTTCCAGTGTGTTATATAATTTATGGGATTGTGAATTACAAATTAAAAACCCAAGTGAAACGGGAGATATATTATTTGATTTATTAACGGTAAAAGATGTCATTAGTTTTAAATTAATAATAAATGAAAATGGATTTAAAATAGAAAAAATTTCAACATTAGATGTTCTTATAATAAAAGGATCGCAAGAGCCAAAAGCCCTACTTGGATATTTTAATGGAGATTATCCTCCTCAAATAGGTTTTATAGAAAATTCGATACTTTATGGAAATCGTTACATAAAATATAATGAAGAAGTTTTAGATTTTCCAAAGAATGAAATTATACCATTTGATTGGCAAGGGGTTGATTTAACAAAAGAGTCAATGGGATTTGACGAAAATAATTTTGTGAAAAATTCCATACAATACAAATTATGGGAATCATTAAAAAAGGAAAATTGGGATGTAATTTTTAATGATGATGATAGAAATGAGATGGCAGATTTAGTTTTGCTTAGAGATGAAGCGGATAAAGTTTATTTGAATTTATATCATATTAAATTTGTAACTAAAGGAAAAGACCAATCCATAGCAGTTCCTACTAACAATTTAGAGAATTTAAATTTGTATCAGATATGCGGACAAGTTCAAAAATCTATTAATTGGAAGTATAAAGATTATAAGTTTTTTAAAGAACATTTCAATAGAAGAGAGAATTTGAAAAGGAGAATAAATAAAACAAGAATTTTGAAAGGAGATATAGATATAATTGATGAAGTATGTAACAGTATGAGAAAAAAACCTTTAGAAATTCAAATTTTTTTAGTGCAACCAGGAATAAATAAAAATAATGTTTCTAAAAGTGTTCTAAAGCTTTTGTATGTGACTGCAAATCATTTAGATATTACAGCTGGGCTTAAATTAAAAGTAATAGGGTCTGAAATTTAAAATTTTGCCAATTCATTGACCGAGTTTAATTTGGTAATTTTTATTTTCGTTAAAAATGTCTTATGAACCCAATACCCGTTAGCGGGGATTTGCAATCCGTGCTAACGTTATGTTATTATGGTTGTAAATCTGTACGAGAAGCTCAGGACATTTCAAAATCTTGTTATCCTCGCTAATTTTTCTTAAATTTGAGTAAATGAAGTATTCAAAATAAAAAGTCATACACTCATGTTGTCCGTTAGACTTATTCTGGAAATTATCCATGCGGGATTTTCAAACAGATGGCAAAATAGTATCGTACATAAATCATCAAGACATGAGTTACGAAAAAATCAAAGAAGAATTTATTAAAAGCGCGGAAGCGTATATAAACGCAAAGCGCCAACCTTTTGAAAAATTATCAGGTATGGAACTAGTAGATGCAAAATCTCATTATCTGGATGATTTTCAAGGTTACATTATGCACTTAAACTTTACATTAAATGCATTAATTGAAGAGCATTCGGTATCTTTTCAAACCCCTGAAGAGGCAACTGCTTTTCAAGATTTCATGAAACCGACTTTTGGTAGTGTTGCTTTAAAGTTTACTGAAGGACTTGTTGAGTAAATTTCTTCAAAGTCATCATAAGTTACTACCCTGATAGATTTTGCTAGCGCGAGCGTCTCGCTCGTGCCCTCAAACTTATTCACGAGCAAGATGCTCGCGCTAGCATGGATTTCGTTGCGAAGTTACTTGCGAGGATTTGCTTCGCCTATTCGCTATCGCTCGGGTCTCCTTCGTCGAAATGACATAAAATGAGTCTAAACTCTGTCCCGAAGCTTCGGGATTGACCTTTGCATCTCTGAACCTATTAAAAGAACCTAAAAAATCCCTATTTTTGTAATTCATTTTCAGGTCATAAATAATGTTACTACTTAAGGATTTAGAACAATTATCAGCATCGTTGGAAGGCACACTTTTATACGATGATCTTCATAAAACACTTTATTCGACAGATGCATCGGTGTACCGGATTCGGCCAAATGCGGTGGCTTTGCCTAAATCTACGGCAGATATCAGCAAGTTAATTCGCTTTGCGGGAGAACATCATATTTCGGTTACGCCAAGAACGGCCGGAACTTCACTTGCGGGACAAGCCGTTGGTGACGGACTTGTGGTTGATGTTTCGAAACATTTTACTAAAATAGTAGGTTATGATGCCGAGAAAAAAACGGTTACCGTTCAGCCCGGCGTGATTCGTGATGAACTGAATTTATTTTTAAAACCTCACGGCGTTTTCTTTGCTCCAATTACTTCTACTTCAAATCGCGCGATGATTGGCGGAATGGTTGGAAATAATTCCTCTGGAACCACTTCGATTCGTTATGGCGTTACGCGTGATAAAATTGCTGAGGTAAAAGCGATTTTGAGCGATGGAACAGAAGTGGCTTTTGGCGAATTGACTTCGGCGGAATTTATCGAGAAAACCAAAGGCGATTCTTTAGAAAATAAAATCTACAAAAGCGTTTACGACGAACTTTCGATAAAAGAAAATCAGGAAGAAATTATAAAAGAGTTTCCGAAACCGGAAATTCACAGACGAAATACAGGTTACGCTGTTGATATTTTACTAAGATCAGAATTATTTGGAGGAACAGAACCAACTATAAATCTTGGAAAACTGCTTTGCGGAAGCGAAGGAACTTTGGCCTTTACAACCGAAATCACTTTAAAAGTCGACGATTTGCCACCACCTCATAGTATTATGGTCGTGGCGCATTATCATACGATCCAAGAATCTTTGGAATCTGTTGTCGTAGCGATGAAACATCATTTGTACACTTGCGAAATGATCGACGACACGATTTTGGATTGTACCAAAACGAATCGCGAACACATTAAAAACCGTTTCTTTTTAGTTGGAGAACCAAAAGCGATTATGCTTTTTGAAGTCGCTTCACACACTTTAGAAGATGCCGAAAATCAAGCCAATGCTTTAATTGCAGATTTAGAAAAACACAATTTTGGATATGCCAGCGTTAAATTATTTGGAGCTGATATTGACAAAGCCAACGAACTTAGAAAAGCCGGACTCGGACTTTTAGGAAGTATTGTAGGCGATGACAAAGCAGCCGATTCAATTGAAGATACAGCGGTAGAATTGAGTGATTTACCAGCATATATTGCAGAGTTTTCGGCGATGATGTTGCGTCACGGACAGGAAGCGATTTATTATGCGCACGCTGGTGCAGGAGAATTGCACTTGCGTCCGGTTTTGAATTTGAAGAAAACATCGGATTTAAAATTATTTAGAACCATTGCGACGGAAGTGGCGCATTTGGTTAAAAAATACAGAGGTTCGTTAAGTGGTGAACATGGCGATGGAATCGTGCGTGGTGAATTTATTCCGTTTATGATTGGCGAGAAGAATTACGAATTGTTGAAAAGAATCAAACTAGCGTTTGACCCGAATTCGGTTTTGAATATTGGCAAGATTGTCAATGCTTTGAAAATGGATGAAAACCATCGTGTGATTTCAGGAAGAGTAGAACCAGATATTAAAACATTTCAGGATTTCTCAGATAGTTTAGGAATTTTGCGCGCAGCTGAAAAATGCAACGGTTCTGGCGATTGCCGAAAAATGCCATCGGCGGGCGGAGCTATGTGTCCTAGTTATCGTGCGACGCGAAATGAGAAAGAAACGACTCGTGCAAGAGCAAACGCTTTACGCGAATATTTGACGTATTCTGAAAAAGAAAACAAATTTAACCAGAAAGAATTATACGAAGTTTTTGAGTTGTGTGTAAGCTGTAAAGCCTGCGCAAGCGAATGTCCGAGTAATGTTGACGTTGCAACTTTAAAAGCGGAATTTTTATACCAATACCAAAAAGCAAACGGATTTTCGACCCGAAACAAGATTTTTGCCAACAACGCCAAATTGAACAAAATGGGGAGCAAATTTCCGTCGATCACGAATTTTATTTCGAATCAGTCATTGGTTAAAAAAACAATGGGAATTGCGCCAGAAAGACAAGTGCCGCTTTTGGCGAAAAAGACGTTTAGAAAATGGTATGAAAACAATAAACCTAAAAACGCCGATTTTCCAAACGGACAATTGTATTTGTTTGTTGATGAATTTACCAATTATTACGACGTAAATATCGGGATTGATGCTTTTGAATTATTGACGAAATTAGGTTACGAAGTTTTAATCGTCAATCACGAAGAAAGCGGCAGAACTTACTTATCGAAAGGATTTCTGGAAGAAGCCAAAAAGATAACCGATATTAATGTAAATATTTTTAAAGATTTGATTTCGAGCAATACGCCTTTAATCGGAATTGAACCTTCGGCTATTTTGACTTTTAGAGATGAATATTTACGATTAGCATCGGATAAAGAAAGTGCGGAACGTATTTCGCAAAATGCTTTCACCATCGAAGAATTCTTCAAAAAAGAAATCATCGACGGAAAAATAACGCCAGATTCTTTTTCTGAAGAAACAAAAGAAATCAAAATTCACGGACATTGTCATCAAAAGTCTTTGAGTTCTGTTGAAGCAACTTTTGCCATGCTGAATCTTCCTAAAAATAATACGGTTACGATTTACAATTCGGGTTGTTGTGGAATGGCGGGTTCATTTGGCTATGAAAAAGAGCATTATCAAGTGAGCATGCAAATGGGGGAGGACACGCTTTTTCCAAAAGTACGCAACACTGCTGAGAACGTAAAAATTGCTGCCGCCGGAACAAGTTGCCGTCATCAGATTTACGACGGGACCAAACGTGAAGCACAGCATCCTGTTAGTATTTTGAGGAATTGTTTGAAGTAAAGTTTAACCGCAAAGAGCGCTAAGGATTACGCAAAGAGCGCAAAGATTTAAAATATTTTAGCCACAGATTAAAGGGGGGGGTAAAATAATTAAAATGTTTTTTTCCATTTTATAAACACACAGTTTGTCATTTCGACGGAGGAGAAATCACACTAGAAACTCCGTACAGAGAGTCGCTAATCTTTGTCGAATTTCGTGTGCGATTTCTCCTCCGTCGAAATGACATAAAATGAGAAAAAAACTTTTAACTCAATATAACTTTTTTCCCGGTTTCTGCAGCTTTATAAATAGCGTTGATGACTTTAATATCTTTAAGTCCTTCTTCGCCAGTAATATGATTAGGAAGTTTTTTGTTCTCTAATAATAGTTTTGCAATTTCATCCATTTGTGTTTGTTGCTGGTTTATCACCGGAAATTTTAATGGACCGTTTGATGTTTTTCCTTCAAAAGGTCCGTAGCTTAGAGCCGGACTTAATTCGAAAGAACCTTCATCTGCGGAAGCGAAAAATCGATCAATATCATAAGAAACAGTCGTGTTGCAATTTGCAGTCGCACCGCTTGGGAACTCCATTTGCCAAGAAATACTTTCTTCCGTTTCAGAGAAAATTTGTTTGTTGTACACTTTCCCAAATTGTGCTGTAACCGCAATTGGTTCTTCGCCTAAAACATATCGGCTTGTCTGAATGCAATAAACGCCTAAATCCATTAATGGCCCACCACCAGATAATTTTTTGTTAAGTCGCCATTCGTTTCGATCGCTAAAATTGACAGTATTTTTAGTGTCAAGCGGATCGTGAATTTTGTATCCAAGAGAAGCTTCAATATAACGCACTTGTCCAAAAACTTTCTCTTGTCCTAATCTTTTAATTTCGAGATGTGTAGGTTCGTAATGCAAGCGATAACCTATTGCCAATTGTACTTTATTGTCTTCACAAACTTTGATCATTTCTTCGCAATCTTTAACCGTAATTGCCATTGGTTTTTCTGTAATTACATGTTTTCCGGCTTTTGCAGCGCGAATAACAAATTCTTTGTGAAGTCCGTTTGGTGTTACAACATACACCAAATCTATGTCTTTGTTTTTTATAATCTCATCGAAGTTTTGATAATTGTAAATATTCTTTTCTGGAATATTGAATTTGGTTTTCCATTCAATAGCTTTTTCTGGCGTGCCCGTAACAATTCCTGCCAGATTGCAATATTGCGAAGCTTGAATTCCGTCCGCAAGTCTTGAAGCATAATTTCCTAAACCGCATAAAGCAACATTTAATTTTTTTCCCGTGTAAGGTTTTTGATTTTCTTCTGGTATTGTCAGAAACGAAGGAAGTGAAGTCATAATAACTGATGCGCCAACGCCAACGCCAAATTTATTTACAAAAGAGCGTCTTGAGATTTTTTCCATAAGGTGGTTTTTTAGTTATGTTGTTAATTTGTTAGTACACTGTTGATTAAAAAAGTTACATGCGGTGAGAACTTTGTCAAAGTTTTGAACTTTGACAAAGTTGGCATTGAGATTATCCCCAATCTTGTCATTCCGAGGAACGAGGAATCTCCACGAGTAACTCCGCAACGAAAGTCCGATCTTTGTCGAGCTTCTTGCGGAGATTCCTCGTTCCTCGGAATGACAAACTTTCTGTATAATCTATGGTAGAAAAAGTTCAAAAAAAAGCCTCATTATTCCGAAAAACAACAAGGCTTTGAAAGTTTAAAAACTACTATTTTACTTCGCTCCAGGAGGCGATTTTTCTTTAATATAATTTATAAAAGTGTCAAAAAGATGCTTTCTGGTTCCTTCTCCTTCAGAAATACTATGCGTTCGATTAGGATAAATCATTAAATCAAACATTCGGTCATATTTAACCAATTCATTAATTAGAACTTCTGCATTTTTATAATGCACGTTGTCATCGCCAGTTCCGTGAATGTACAGTAAATTTCCTTTTAGGTTTTTCGCATAAGTTACCGGCGAAGCTTTAGTATAATTAGCTTCATTTTCACTCGGAATTCCCATATATCTTTCGGTATAAATATTGTCATAAAAATGCTGATCAGTTACGGCAGCAACAGCAATTCCGGTTTTATAAATTTCAGGAAACTGAAACATTAAGTTCAAGGTAAGTGCGCCACCGCCGCTCCATCCGTGAATCGCTACTCTTTCAGGATCAATAAAATTCCATTTCAAGACTTCTTTGGCCGCCATTGCTTGATCATGCGTATTGATGATTCCGATGTTTTTGTAAATTGACTTTCTCCATTTTGTTCCTTTCAAGACCGGAGATCCACGATTATCCATCGCAATTCCAATATATCCTTGCGGAACTAAAGGCGTAATCAAAGGGTAAAAATAAGCTTCGTCATTTGCGACAGAAGCCACTGGTTCGCCGTAAACATAAAAGAATACGGGATATTTTTTTGACGGATCAAAGTTTAACGGTTTAGCCATAATTCCGTCTATTTCTACACCATCAACGGTTGTAACTTTAAATTTTTCAAGTGAAAAATTACGTTTTGGAACTGAAAAAGCGTCTGGAGTTTCTGGCAAGATTTTTTTGTGGCCAGACAATGCAATCAAGCGTTTGTTGTAGTCTCGATTGATATTTGAATTTGTATGTGTTGCAAATTCGCCATTTGTAGAAAAATGATATTCATTTGTTCCCTCAAATTCCTTAGGCGTAACGCGACTTGTTTTCTTCGAATCCAAATTGGTCTGGTATAAATAACGCTGTGTAGCATCTGTAGGACTCGCAATAAAATAAATCGATTTTGTTTTTTCGTTAAAAGCTTTAAAATACGCATCAAAATTTTCAGTCGTTATCAGTTCTTTCTTTTTGCCGTCCATGCTGATTTTGTAAATATGCATCCAACCATCAGCATCTGAACTCCATAGAAAAGCTTTTCCGTTATCGACAAACTGACACGGAAAAACATCATATTCTCCAGTTGAAATATCAAATACATCTATCCAAGTCTCTGATTTTTCCTGATAAATCAAGTTGGCTTCTCCCGATTTGGCATTGCACTTGTATATCGATGCTGTATTTTGTGGTCTGTTTAATTGCACAACCATTACATTTTGGCTGTCGATCCATTCCATTCTAACCAAATAATTATTGTCTGGCGCACCCGGAATATTTAACCAATTAGTTTTTAAAGAAGCAATATCGACAACGCCAATTTTTACAGATGAGGGTTTTTCTCCCGCTTTCGGATATTCAACCGGAATGGTAAATGGATAAAGCGCATCAGTATTATTGATCATTAAATGAAATTTTGTTTCAGATGCATCAACGCGCCAAAACGAAATACTTTTTCCATCAGGATTCCATCTAAAACCATCGCGAGCTGCAAGTTCTTCCTCATAAACCCAGTCAAAAGTTCCATTGATGATTTTGTCAGTTCCGTCAGTGGTTAGCGGTGTTATTTTTGCTGAGTTTAAATTTTCAACATAAATATTATGTTTCGAGACATAGGCTACGTTTTCATTATCGCTCGAAAATTTGGCAAACATCAAAGATGATTTTTCCAAGCTTGTTCCTAATTGTCTGCCTTTGCCGGTTTTTAAATCAAAAAACCAATAATCGCCTTTGGTATTAGCTCTCCAAACTTTTTTAGAATTAGTGTAAAGCAACACTTTTGTCTTGTCGTTATTCCAGACTATTTGTTCGATTTCGGTGCTGAACCCCGAGTTTTTTAATTGCGTAGTAGTCAGAATCGTGGTTCCTTGTTTAAATTTATTAACATCATAAACCACAATATTATCTTGTTGATTTACCCAAAGTGAATTTGAGTTTGGCAGCCAATTGAGCTGATCAATGTCAATGTCTTGTGCAAAAACATTGGAGCAGATTAGAAATAATAGAAAAAAGAACTTTTTCATCGACCGATATTTGTATTTAGATTAATAGTGTATTTTTCGAGTTTCAATCGTTTTTAAAATTAATGATTTTTTAAATGTAATATAAATTTTGTACTAAAAGTTTTAATAAAAATTTAAAAACAAATAAAAATTGTTTTTTTTTCTTTTTATTTTGAGACAGAAAAAAAAGAGAAACAACAGAAATTTGCAACAAAAAAAAGAACTTTGCGACTTAGTGCCTTCGTGGCAAAAAAACAACGAAAAAACAAAATCGTTTTATATATTTGAAATAAGGATAATTTTTGCATTATTTGCAAAATAAAACAAAAAGGACTGAATTAAATTAATTTTATAACAGCAAAACATATATGGCATTTTCAAGTTTATTCCGAAAGAAAACAGTACAGGATATTCTGAAGCAGGTTGCTCAGAACGAATCAGATGGTCATAATGCGTTAGGAAAACATTTGACTACCAAAGATTTAACTGCATTCGGGATAGCGGCGATTGTTGGAGCAGGAATTTTCAGCACCATCGGAAAAGCTAGTGCAGATGGAGGCCCGGCAGTTATTTTTCTATTCTTATTTACCGCTTTGGCTTGTAGTTTTGCCGCTTTTGCTTACGCCGAATTTGCTTCAATGGTTCCAGTTTCAGGAAGTGCTTATACGTATTCATATGTTGCTTTTGGAGAAATTATCGCTTGGATAATTGGTTGGGCCTTGATCATGGAATATGCCGTTGGAAATATAACGGTTGCCATATCGTGGAGTGATTATTTTACCGGACTGCTCCAGAGTGGCGGAATTCATCTCCCGCAATGGATTCAGATGGATTATTTAACCGCTTCAAACGGTTTTCATGATGCCGAGGCTTTAATGCGAGGCGGAAAATCATTCGAAAATTTAAGTGTTGCTTTACAGCAAGCACATACAGCTTGGACAACAGCGCCTACAATAGGTTCTTTTCATTTTGTAACTGATTTACCAGCTTTATTTATTATTATTTTGATTACGGCCTTGGTTTACAGAGGAATGAAAGAATCTCGTAATGCAAGTAATTTAATGGTTGTGGTAAAACTTTGCGTGGTTCTTTTGGTAATTGCTGTTGGAGTATTTTATGTAGATACTGCAAATTGGGATCCGTTTGCTCCAAATGGAGTTGGTGGCGTTTTGAAAGGCGTTTCTGCAGTTTTCTTCGCTTATATTGGTTTCGATGCGATTTCAACAACTGCGGAAGAATGTAAAAATCCACAGCGTGATTTACCACGAGGAATGATGTGGGCCATTATCATTTGTACCATCTTATATATTGCTATTGCTTTGGTTTTAACCGGAATGGTAAAATACAACGAATTAAATGTTGGAGATCCTTTGGCGTTTGTTTTCGACAAATTAGATTTAAAATGGATGTCGGGAATTATTGCTGTAAGTGCAGTAGTGGCGATGGCGAGTGTTTTATTGGTTTTCCAAATGGGACAACCTCGTATTTGGATGAGTATGAGCCGTGATGGTTTATTGCCAAAGAAATTTTCTACGGTTCACCCAAAATTTAAAACACCATCTTTTGCTACAATTGTAACTGGTTTTGTGGTTGCGGTTCCAGCTTTGTTTTTGAATTTGACAATGGTGACTGATTTATGCAGTATCGGAACTTTATTTGCTTTCGTACTAGTTTGTGCAGGAGTTTTGGTGTTGCAAAACAAACCTGAAATTCCGAGAGGAAAATTCAAAACGCCTTATATCAATGCAAAGTTTATTATGCCAGTTTTAATGATTGCAGGATTGTATTATGCATTTGCATTCAATAATAAAGCTACAATGGCTTTTATTAACAATGAAGCGCAAACAAACGATGCAACAACAATTATTACTTCATTAGATAAAGAAGAATCTGCAAAAGTTTTTAATTATTTAGAAAGTATCGACGTTCACAATAAAACTGCCGAAACATCAGATTTAGAGCATTTATTAAGTCAATATCAAGATGATGACGCAAAATATGTTGAAGTTGTAAAAGGACTTCCAATCAATGATTCATTGAAATACGAATCAGGTTTCAGTTTATTCAAACACAAAATTCCAATGTGGATTTTCTTATTCGTTTTAGTTGGATTAGCAGTTTGGGCTTTCAGAAAAAACCTTTCTTTAATTCCGCTTTTAGGATTAATCTGTTGCCTTTATATGATGGCCGAATTAAGCGTTTGGAATTGGATTTATTTTACTGTTTGGTTGATAATCGGATTACTGATTTATTTTGGCTACAGCCGAAAAAATAGTAAATTGAACTTGAGTAATTCTTAATTGTTAATTATAAATTATAAATGGAAAAGCCGTTTTGAAAACTATTTCAAAACGGCTTTTTTGTTTTTATAAAATATTCTCATTTTTTAAAAGCTTTTTCTTAGGTTTGTTTCAAGCAAGTTTAAATTTAATTTTTTTGATACATGAGTTTTCTTAGTAAAATATTGGGTAAAAAAGAATCTCCTATAATTTCATACAGTGATTTCTGGGATTGGTTTTTAAAACATGAAAAAGAGTTTTTCAAAGTTGTCAAAAAAGGTGATAATATAGAACAGGATTTTTTTAAAAAATTAAATCCAAAATTGGATGAAATTCATAAAGAAATTTATTTTTTAACAGGAATGTTTGATGAAGATACCGCAGAATTGATTTTAACGCCTGACGGTGCAATTAGAAATATTTTTTTAGTAGAAGAACTCGTAAAAGCAGCTCCTAAAATTAACGGTTGGAAATTTACCGCCCTTAAACCCTCATCTAATATTAAGGATGTTAGTATCACTATGGGTGGATTCAAGTTTAATAGTGAAAATTTAAGGTTTTATCCTAATTTGCATAAAGATTATCCAGATGAAATTGATTTAACGATTGTCTATGACAATTTTGTTGAAGATAAAAAAAGAGTGCAAACTAATGGGGTTTATATTTTTCTAGATAACTTCTTAGGAGAATTGCATTCAATTACTTTAATAGATAGTTTAAAGATCGTCGGTAAAAATGATATTTCTGAAGAATTAATTCCGATTGAAAAATTAAAAAATTATTTAATTTGGAGAGAGAAAGAATTCATTGAAAAATATGAAGGTGTAAGACATGATACGGAAAATGATAACTATTCAAGTCTGGAAGCAAAAACAAAAGAGGGAGAAATTGTTTTAGCGATAGTTAATAGTGATATTTTAGAATGGGATAAAAAAGCTTCTCATCCATGGGTTTTAAGTATTGAGATTCTATTTGATGGAAGCAATAATAATGGAATGCCAGATGATGAAACTTATCAATTATTGAACAAGATTGAGGATGACATAACGCTTGATCTTAAAGATTTAGATGGTTATTTAAATGTAGGAAGAGTAACAAGTGCAGGTCAAAGAGAAATCTTTTTTGCTTGTAAAGAATTTAGAAAACCACCTAAAGTTTTAAATGCTATTATTAAGAAGTTTAATCAATTTGAGATTAGTTACGAAATATATAAAGACAAATATTGGCAATCTTTCAAACATCTTGAACATTAATAAAAAAAGCCGTTTTGAAAATTGTTTCAAAACGGCTTTTTTGTGTTTTGTCATTTCGACCGGAGGGAGAAATCACACTAGAAACTCTACAAAGATTGGTGTCGGTAGGAAAGGAGTTCCTTGTGTGATTTCTCCCTCCGGTCGAAATGACAAACTGAAAAAATAACCTGCGTAAACCTGTTTAAACCTGTAAAACCCGTGGGCTAGAAACTTCCAAAATCCCAAGTTCCACCATACAAGCTTTCATCATTTTATAAGTACGATCAATGTCGTTATCCAAACCAATAGAAAAACGAATCAGACCATCAGTCAATCCCATTTCTTTTTGTTCATCTAACGGAATCTCACTTGAAGTTGAGGTTCCTGGCGCGCTGAAAAGCGTTTTGTAAAAACCTAAACTCACTGCTAGATAACCTAGATTTCTTTCCTGCATCAATTCCATTAATTCATTGGCTTTTTCCAAAGTTCCAACATCAATTGTAAGCATTCCACCAAAACCATATTCTGGATTAATCATCGTTTTGTACAATTCATGACTTGGGTGGCTTTTCAAACCTGGATAAACCGTTTTTAAACCATCTTTTTCAAATTGATCTGCAAGGAAATGCGCATTGTGACTGTGTTGTTTAATTCGGATATGAAGTGTGCGCAAATTTTTCATTACAGAAGCAGAACGCAAACTATCCATTGTTGGTCCTAAAAGCATGCTCGCGCCAGAATTTACATTTTTCAGCGAATTAATAAATTCTTTCGAAGCACAAGTTACACCGCCAACAGTGTCACTGCTTCCATTAATGTATTTTGTCAAACTGTGAATCACAATATCAGCGCCTAATTTTGCAGGAGAAACCGATAATGGTGAAAACGTATTATCGACAACTAATTTTAAATTATGCTTTTTTGCAATTTGCGCCAAACCAGCAATATTCGCAACTTCAAGCAACGGATTACTAACGGTTTCACAATACAAAACTTTCGTTTTTGGCGTAATTGCAGCTTCCACAGCTTTTAGTTTTGTAATGTCAACAAAGCTCGTTTCAATGCCAAATCTTGGCGTAAAGTTTTTCAAGAAAGCATAAGTACCTCCATAAATAGTTCGGCTTGAAACAATGTGATCGCCAGCACCGCAAAGCTGTAATAGAGTAGGCGTAATTGCTCCCATTCCAGAAGCCGAAACATTTGCCGTTTCCGTTCCTTCCATCGCTGCCAAAGCCTGATCCAAATATAAATTACTTGGCGATGAATGGCGCGAGTACAAATAACAGCCTTCCATATTTCCCTCAAAAGTATCGAACATGGTTTTAGCCGAAAGAAAAGTATAAGTCGAAGAATCAGAAATCGACGGATTCACACCGCCAAATTCACCAAAGTATTGCAAATCCTGAATTTTATCTGCTGGGTTGAAGTTTTTCATTTATTGATTGTTTATTGTTTTTTGTTTATTGTTTGTTGTTGAAATTGAAATTGAAATTGTCTTCCTGAGCGAAGTCGAAGGATTAGGAGCTATTTCCTGCTATCCGTTTCAATCTTTTGTGTCTCGTTAAAGAAACGAGACACAAAAGGATTTCCACTTCTATCAGGGCTAGGGCACTCATTTTCAAAAGAAATTCTATTCAAAATAAGGTCTAATTAGAAAATTAATCAATCATAAAATGAATAATTAGATTTTAAAACTACATATGTGTATTTATAATGATTTTTATTCTAAATTTGATTCAGGAATTGCAATTCAGTAGATTTTCTTTCTTTTCAATAACTATCAACAATCAACCAAAAACAATCAACCAAAATGACTTTAGACGCTACAGATAAAAAACTCCTCGTTTTACTACAAACCGATAGTAAAAAAACAACCAAAGAATTGTCCTTAAAATTGGATCTTTCGGTTACAGCGGTATACGAACGAATTAAAAAATTAGAAAGAGAAGGCATAATAAAAAACTACGTAGTCTTAGTCGATAAATCTAAAATCGAAAAGGGATTTGTGGTTTTCTGTCATTTAAAACTCATTCAGCATACAAAAGAATTCTTGACCAAATTCGAAAGCGAAGTCATCAAACTAAATGAAGTTTTAGAATGCCATCACGTAAGTGGTGATTATGATTACATTCTGAAAGTTTTAGTAAAAGACATGGAAGCTTACAGGGAATTTTTAGTCACAAAACTAACTTCATTACAACACATTGGAAGTACCCAAAGTATGTTTATGATTAGTGAAGTGAAGAATTCAACGGTGATTTCTTTTTAGGAAGGTTCAAAGGTTCAAAGTGACAAAGGAGCAAAGGTTTTTCTGTAGAGACGCACAGCAGTGCGTCTAACGCTCAGTTTGTCATTTCGACGGAGGAGAAATCTCCACAAGCAACTCCGTTCCTAAAATCCAATCTTTGTAGAGCTTCTCGTGGAGATTTCTCCTTCGTCGAAATGACAAATAGTACGATACAATCATTACTTAAAAACAAAAAGCTTTGCGACTTTGCGTCTTTGCAAGCCTAAAAAAGCAAAAAACTTTGCGAACCTTTGCGTAATTCTTAGCGTTCTTTGCGGTAAAAATCTGCGCCGTTTACGGTAAAACCCAAACCCAAAATTTCACACAAAAAACATTGAAAATTAAACTTCAAACAAAACTTTATTCCTTAATTTTGTAACCGCTAAAATAAAAACAAATTACTATGAGTTCATTTGACGTAGTCATTATAGGTTCAGGTCCTGGAGGATATGTATCAGCAATTCGTTGCGCACAATTAGGTTTCAAAACTGCAATTGTAGAAAAATATAATTCATTAGGCGGAACTTGCCTTAACGTAGGTTGTATTCCTTCAAAAGCATTACTTTCTTCTTCTCATCATTATGCTGAAATTGCTCATTTCGCAGATCACGGAATCGAAGTTTCTGGAGATGTAAAAATCAATTTAGAGAAAATGATCGCGCGCAAACAAGCCGTTGTAGATCAAACCGTAGGTGGAATCAACTACTTAATGGATAAAAATAAAATTACTGTTTTCAATGGTTTAGGTTCTTTTGTAGATGCAACACATATTGCAGTTGCAAAAGCTGACGGAACATCTGAAACTATCGAAGCAAAATATACTGTAATCGCTACAGGATCAAAACCATCTTCTTTGCCATTCATCAAAATTGATAAAGAAAGAATCATCACTTCTACTGAAGCTTTGGCTTTAAAAGAAGTTCCAAAACACTTAGTAATTATTGGTGGTGGAGTTATCGGAATCGAGCTTGGACAAGTTTACTTGCGTTTAGGAGCTCAGGTTTCTGTAGTAGAATTCATGGACAGAATCATTCCAGGAATGGACGGTTCTCTTTCTAAAGAATTAACTAAAGTATTGAAAAAACAAGGAATGAAATTCTACGTTTCTCATAAAGTAAAATCAGTTGAAAGAAACGGCGATGCTGTTACGGTTCAAGCTGAAAATGCAAAAGGAGAAACAATCACTCTTGAAGGAGATTATTCATTAGTTTCTGTTGGTCGTCGTCCTTACACAGACGGATTAAATGCTGACAAAGCTGGAGTTAAAATTTCAGACAGAGGACAAGTTGAAGTAAACGATCATTTACAAACTAGCACTCCAAATATCTATGCAATTGGTGACGTTGTTCGTGGAGCAATGTTGGCGCACAAAGCTGAAGAAGAAGGAACTATGGTTGCTGAAATCTTAGCAGGTCAAAAACCACATATCGATTACAACTTAATTCCGGGTGTAGTTTACACTTGGCCAGAGGTTGCTGCAGTTGGACAAACGGAAGAGCAATTGAAAGCTGCTGGAGTAGCTTACAAATCTGGAAGTTTCCCTTTCAAAGCGTTAGGACGTGCAAGAGCAAGTGCAGACTTAGACGGATTTGTAAAGATCTTAGCTGATGAGAAAACAGATGAGGTTTTAGGAGTTCACATGATCGGTGCTCGTACAGCAGATTTAATTGCTGAAGCAGTTACTGCAATGGAATTCAAAGCGTCTGCTGAAGATATTTCTAGAATGAGCCACGCGCACCCAACTTTCGCGGAAGCGGTAAAAGAAGCAGCATTAGCAGCTACTGAAAACAGAGCAATACACGTATAATTTTTTACGTTGATCATATTCTAAAAAACCGTCTCGTTAAAAAACGAGACGGTTTTTTTATTGGTTTGTGTATTAAATAATTATGTTCGGTTGTATTATCAAGTCCCTACGGGACATCTTTGTGGTCGCATATTTTTTTCTACCAATATTTAACTCCTAACGGAGTTGAATTGCTTCGAAATGTTTTGTTTTCCAAATAAATATGATTCGTTTTCTTTTTTTTTAAAGAATGAAATCTCGTAGAGATTAAATATCGGTAGAAAAAACGAATATTTCCGTTTTCAGTCTGTCCCGTAGGGGCTATATACTTTGTTTTTCTAAAAATACAATTCCGTTTTTTCCTACCAATACCTATTCTCTAAGAGATTTAAAAACACTTTCAAAAATTGAATTGCATTCGCTCATATAAATATTTATTCCAATTCAACTCCGTTAGGAGTTAAATATTGGTAGAAAAACGAATATTCCCATTTTGAATTTGTCCCGTAGGGACTACATATTTTTACAAAATATTTTGAGCTTAAAAATATAAAGTTTCGTGAAAATTTTGTAAATTAGATGTGTACTTCAGATGCTATCTTTACGATTAGTTAAAAGATAACATTATGAAAAATAGATATATAGCTCCAATTCTTCTTGGGGCGGGAATTGCAGCAGTACTGTATTCCTGCGGAACAACAATTCCTAAAAAAGCAGTTGCCGTTACTAACTTTGACAAGGCAAAATATTTAGGAAAATGGTACGAAATTGCAAGACTAGATTATAAATGGGAAAAAGATTTAATAAATGTAACCGCTAATTATTCTTTGAATGACAACGGTACAATAAAAGTCGATAATAAGGGCTATGACGTCAAAAAAGACAAGTGGGAGGAAAGTATCGGGAAAGCCAAGTTTGTCAAAAAGGATAATATTGGTATGCTTAAGGTCTCATTTTTTGGTCCTTTTTATGCTGGATATAATATCATCGCGGTAGACAAGGATTATAAATATGCTCTTGTTGCCGGCGAAAGCTTAAAATACATGTGGATTCTTTCTAGAGAAACTACAATTCCAGAAAGCATAAAAGCCGATTTTTTAATTCAAGCACAAGAAATTGGCTATAAAATTTCAGATCTTATCTGGGTAAAACACGACAAAACAAATTAAAAATAAACCTGGCACCTTGAAGGTGCCGGGTTTTTATTTTATACTGAAAATGATTTATGCTGTAAAAACGCTTTTGTAATTACCCCAATATCTGTAAATCAAAAATAAGTTTCCTAAAAATAATAGGCCGGCGATTGGTAGGCCTTCTGGTGCTAAAAAGTAATTGATAAACAAGATGTTAACCGTAATTGGCAAGATCAAAATATTAGCTAATGTTACATAACGTCCTGCTACAAATGCAATTCCGCAAAGCAATTCAATTGATTTAGCCAAAGGCATTAAATACGTAGAAGCCATTAAACCAACATTAAAGGCTTTAAAATTTCCAGTAGTTTCTGGTTCTGGCATCAGATGGAAAAAATAACTGATAGATGCAAAAAGCAACAGAAGACCAATTAAAATACGGACAATAATAGTAGCAATTTTCATAATACTTAGGATTTTTATAGAAAGTTAAAAAATATAAATAAGCTGCTGAAATCGTTTATTCCAAAACTCTCCAACGAAATGAAATTCAGTTTTTAAAGCCATTTTATTGAGAATTGCACAATCAATCTTGGTTAATTTTGGTATTTATTGAATGGTATATCAAATATAACGATTTTTTCGTTAGAAAATTGCTATTTTATTAACACTTTTCTTATTTCTTAATGTATTTTTTGTAAAGAATAAAACCTCCAATTCCCAATAGTATAATTGGCCATAGGTTGATAAAGAAAACTAAAATTCCTTGCAAAATATACCAACCGCTTTTCAAAGCATCAATAATTTGAATTCCTAAATTTGGTTTGTAATACTCGCTGTCTTTTTCGCTTGCCGTAATTTCTTGTTTTGTGGTTTCGTTTTGATAAAGCTGTAAAGTTATGGTGCTGAAATTGACTTGATCTTGAATGGATAAATTGTCAATAATACGATTGTCATTAGCTTCTTTTTGATTGGCCAAAGCATTTTCGGCTTCCATAATATCATTTATTTTTTGCCTTTGGAATCAATTGCTTTTTCGACTCTTTTTTCAGAAACTGAACTTCTTTTTTGCGAAAGCTGATTCGCTAATATTTTCAACGAAACATCATCGGCTTTAATGACTCTGAAATCCAAAAAGTCAATTTGTTTGGCAATTGATTTTATTACGGTATCAAGTTGCGTTTTGGGAACTCGAATCGTAATATTGTTTTCGACCGAATATTTTGTGGTTTCTAAAGTGCTGTCCTGACTGATTTTAGTTTTAATTTGATCATGAACCGTACTTTGAAGATTTGTATACGTTACAAAACCTCCAAATTTTGTCACAGCGTTTTCAATTGCATAAGTAGATTTGACGACATTTTTGACCTTGAATTTGATATCAGCAGTTCGAATAAATTTCTGTTTGCTGTCTTTTTTTTCGACTGCAGCCGACGAAGAAATGGCTGTACTGTCTGTTGAAACTGTGATATCTGCAGTCGATTCGGCAGAAGAATAATCTGCTTTTTTGCAGGAAAAAAATAATGCGGTAATCATCAAGGAAGTCAATCCTAATTTTGCAATTGTTTTCATAAAGGTTTAAAAATTTGATTAATAAATTATATTGAATCTGTGTTTCAGACTATATTTTTTCAGCCACAGATTGCGCAGATTCGAACAGATTAATTTTTTAAAGCTTCCGATAAAATCTGTGAAATCTTTTAATCTGTGGCTTGTTTTTTTTTTGAGTAATTTTTTAATCAAATGGCAAGAAAAGTTTTAATAATTAGCTTTAATTCGAAGTACTAAAAAGTGTGCCAATATTTTTTCGCGGTTTACTTTATCGAAGGTTTTTTTTTGTCGTAATTTTGTCGTCTAAAATTTATACTTCTTTGAGAGTTTCTATTCATAAACATATTTCTGATCCGGAACAATTTAAACAACAGCTTTTGAGTTGGTCACAGCAATTCCGCGAGGTTGTTTTTCTGGACAGTAATTCGTATCCACAAGCCTATTCCAGTTTTGATTTTTTATTGGCAGTGGATGCTTTTACATCTTTAAAAACCGATTTTCAAAATGCTTTTGAGGATTTGAAACAATATCAGCAAACGACAAAAGATTGGCTTTTTGGCTATCTTTCCTATGATTTAAAAAATGATGTTGAAGATCTAAAATCAGATAATTTTGACGGATTGGATTTTCCAGATTTATTCTTTTTTCAGCCAAAAAAAATATTCATACTGAAGGACAATCAACTTGAAATTCAATATTTATTTTTGTGTGATGATGAACTTGAAGATGATTTTGATGAAATCATGCAAACTCAGAATTATTCGTTTGTCACACTGAGCAGAGTCGAAGTGCAACAGCGAATCTCTAAAGATTCATATATCGAAAAAGTAAATAAAATGCTTCATCATATTCACGTTGGTGACATGTATGAAGCAAATTTCTGCATGGAATTTTTTGCTGAAAATGCAGAAATAAATCCGTTGGAAAAATTTCAAAAATTAAATGAAATTTCGCAGGCACCATTTTCGGTTTTCTTTAAAAACAATAAACAATATTTGCTTTCTGCATCTCCGGAAAGGTATTTGAAAAAAGTTGGCGAAAAAATAATTTCACAGCCTATAAAAGGAACTTCAAAACGATCTTCGGATCCTGTTGAAGATGAAAAATCGAGACAATTTCTGGAATCAGATGCAAAAGAACGCGCTGAGAATATTATGATAACCGATTTGGTTCGAAATGATCTTTCGCATACCGCACAAAAAGGTTCTGTTGAGGTTGCAGAACTTTGTAAAATTTATTCGTTTTTACAGGTTCACCAAATGATTTCGACGGTCACATCAAAATTAGATGTGCAATATTCTGCAGTCGATGTTTTGAAAACAACTTTTCCAATGGGAAGCATGACCGGAGCGCCAAAAATTTCGGTAATGAAAATCATTGAAAATTTAGAAGAAACCAAACGTGGTTTATATAGTGGAGCCGTAGGGTATTTTACTCCCGAAGGAGATTTTGATTTTAATGTTGTGATTAGAAGTATTTTGTATAATCAAGAGAGTAAATACGTTTCGTTTTCGGTAGGAAGCGCCATAACATCACTTTCAGATCCAGAAAAAGAATACGAAGAATGTTTGCTTAAGGCCAAGGCAATGCATGAGGTTTTGCAGTAAATTTTTTTCGCCACGAATTGCACGAATTGGCACGAATTATTTTTTTTTCTTCAATTTGAAAAAAAAGCCACAGATTAAAGGATTAAAATGATTAAAAAAAATCTGTATAAATCTTTTTATCCCGATAGCTATCGGGAGTGGCAAAAAAAAAAAATAATTCGTGCTAATTCGCACAATTCGTGGCAAAGAACCAACGCTTAACATTTCATTTAAAAATAGATAAAATTTAATTTTTTACATTTATCAAATGTTTTCAAAATTTCAAGATCATATCGTTTCCAGATTTCCATTTTTGGAAGATAAAAAACTGTTTCTAGCGGTTAGCGGCGGATTGGATAGCATGGTTTTATTGCATTTATTTCAGCAATTGCCTTATGAAATTGCGGTTTTACATTGTAATTTTCAGCTTCGCGGATTAGAAAGTTTTGGAGATCAAGAATTTGTTCAGGATTATTGTAATCAAAACAATATTCCGTTTTTTACCACTCAGTTTGATACTAAGGCTTTCGCCGAAGATTATAAATTATCTACGCAAGTTGCTGCGAGAGAACTTCGTTACAGTTGGTTCTATGAGCTTTTGGAAGAAAAAAATTTCGATTTTATTCTGACAGCGCATCATGCAGACGATAATCTAGAAACCTTTATAATCAATTTGACACGCGGAACAGGTTTAGATGGATTAACAGGAATTCCCGAGGAAAATGATCGAATTATTCGTCCGCTCTTGCCTTTTTCAAGAGAAGAAATTCTGAAATATGCTGAAGAAAATACTATTGAATGGCGAGAAGACAGTAGTAATGCATCCAATAAATATCTTCGAAATAAAATTCGTCATGATTTAATTCCGATTTTAAAAGAAATAAATTCGAACTTTTTGGATGCTTTCGGAAAAACACAATTTTATTTGCAGGAATCAAAGGAAATGGTCGAAGATGCCTCGATTATGGTGTATCAGCAAGTGGCAAAAGAGGAAGGTGAGGATATTCATTTTGATTTAAATCAGCTTAAAAAATTACCCAATTATAAATCGTATTTGTATCAATGGCTGAATGAATTCGGGTTTTCAGCATGGAATGACATTTATGATTTAGTTGAAGGACAATCGGGAAAACAAGTCTTTTCAGAAGAATTTAGGTTGTTGAAGAATCGCGAAACTTTGATTTTGAGCCCAATTTCAGAAACTTTAGAAAAAGAAGAATTTGAGATTGCTGAAAATAATACAGACGTTAATTTTCCCTTAAAATTGAGACTTTGTAACGCAGATCACATAACAATAGATTCAAAAGAAGTTATATTTGTTGACGCCGAAAAAATCCGATTTCCGTTGATTTTACGTAAATGGAAAGAGGGTGATGTTTTTCATCCGTTTGGGATGCAGGGAAAATCTAAAAAAGTGAGCAAGCTTTTTAAAGATGAAAAATTATCGCTGATCGAAAAGGAAAAAACATGGATTTTATGCTCAGAAAATCAAATTGTCTGGGTTGTTGGCATTAGGCAAGATGAACGATTTAAAATAGAAAACACCACAAATAAAATACTAAAAATAGAACTGCAATAATGAACTTTAATCAATACCGTCAAGCGATTACGCTACAAAATGTCTGGAGTAAATCTCTGTTATTTTTACTGTTTTTTCTTTTTTCTTTTGCAAAAAGCAACGCTCAAATTTTAGAGCCGGTAAAATGGACTTCAAAAATTGAAAAGAAAGCTGGAAACAATGCCGTATTAATTTTTGATGGAACAATTGAAAAAGACTGGCATATGTATTCGCAATTTACGCCAGAAGGTGGTCCGCTTGCGTTGGAAATTGCATTTAAAAATCAAAAAGGGAATTACGAGTTAGTTGGAAAAGCCAAAGAAGGAAAAACCAGAACCGCTTTTAATGACGTTTTTGGCGTAAATGAAACTTTCTTTGAAGGAAAAGCGCATATTGAACAGGAAATAAAAATCATAAATCCGAATTTAAAAACGGTTGATGTTGATTTTGATTTTCAGGTTTGTAAAGAAGTATGCATCAATTCGAATAAAAAATTCTCAATAGCTATTCCGTCGAATTTCAACGCGGAAGTTATTCCGGCAATAGTAGAGGCTAAAAAAGATGAGACGAAAGTTGCTGGAATTGCTGTAGATACAATTGCAAAGGCAACAAATACTACCAAAGTTCAAGTGGCAACGTCAAATATCGAGGAGCCAGTTTCTAAAAAAGACATGCCAGCGCCTGCATCTAGAAGTTTATGGTCTATCTTTTTCCTTGCTTTTTTAGGTGGTTTTGCCGCTTTATTTACGCCTTGTGTTTTCCCAATGATTCCTATGACTGTGAGTTTCTTTACGAAGCAAAGCAAAAGCAGAGCAAAAGGAATCAGAAATGCGATAATTTATGGATTATCAATCATTGCTATTTATGTGATTTTAGGATTGATTGTTACTAAAATATTTGGAGCCGATGCTTTAAATGCGTTGTCAACAGATGTTTGGTTCAATCTTATTTTCTTTGTGATTTTGGTTGTTTTTGCTGTTTCTTTCTTAGGTGCATTCGAAATTATGCTTCCAAATTCATGGGCAAATAAAGCAGATCAGCAGGCAGATAAAGGCGGTTTGGTCGGAATATTATTCATGGCTTTAGCTTTGGCAATTGTATCATTTTCGTGCACAGGACCAATTGTAGGAACGTTATTAGTTGAAGCAGCTTCAAATGGAGGAATCGCGCCTATTATTGGAATGTTAGGTTTCTCTTCTGCATTGGCACTTCCATTTATGTTGTTTGCCATGTTCCCTGGATGGCTTAATTCATTGCCAAAATCTGGCGGATGGCTAAATACTGTAAAAGTTGTTTTAGGATTTTTAGAATTGGCTTTGGCTTTCAAATTTTTATCAAATGCCGATTTAGTATTGCAATTGCATTTCTTAGAAAGAGAAGTTTTCTTAGCGATTTGGATTGCTATTTTTGGAACTCTTGCATTGTATTTATTCGGAAAAATTACATTGCCACATGATAGTCCAACGCACCATATTTCGGTAGGAAGATTGTCGTTGGGATTACTTGTCTTAAGTTTTACAATTTATATGATTCCGGGATTATGGGGAGCGCCTTTAAAATTAATCAGTGCTTTTCCACCGCCTCAAACGTATAGCGAAAGTCCATTTGGAGTTGGAGGATCAGGAAATTCCAATGAAAATACAGGTGAAATAAAAGGTTTGCCAGAGGGAGCAGAATTAGGTCCGCATGGTATCATGGTTTTCCACGATTACGAAGATGGTCTGGCTTATGCAAAAGAAATAAAAAAGCCAATTATGCTTGATTTTACAGGTTATGCATGTGTAAACTGCAGAAAAATGGAAAATAATGTTTGGTCAGATCCGACTGTTTTACCAATTCTAAAAAATGATGTAGTTTTAATTTCTCTTTATGTTGATGATAAGAGACCATTGCCAGAAAACGAACAATTTACGACCAAAGCAGGAGATAAAATAGAAACAATTGGCGATAAGTGGACAGATTTTATGATTTCAAAATATAAAACAAATACACAGCCTTTGTATGTTATCACAGATTTAGAAGGCAATAATTTGAACAGTTCAAAACCAACGATAAGTTATGTTCCTACTGAAGAATATTTGCAATGGTTGAAAGAAGGAATTTCTAATTTTAAATAATTTCTTTTGTGAAAAGTGAAAAGTGAAAAGTGAATAGTGAAAAATGAAAAGTGAAAAGTGAAAAATGAAATGTGAAAAATGAAAAGTGAAAAGTGATTTGGATATGATTTTATCTGATGTCAATATCATTTATAGTAAGTGTTTTATAATGGACAATTAGCATCTCATATCTTACAACTAACATTTCACATCCAACATTTCACATCCAACATCTAACATTTCACAAAATCAAAATAAACAAAAATCCCTCTAAGCAAAACTTAGAGGGATTTTTTATGAAGGCAAAAAGAGGAAATCCTTTTATAAGTATTCTCCGTGTTGAGAAATATCTAATCCTAATTCTTCTTTTTCTTCAGTAACTCTTAGAGGAGTAATTTTATTTACAATGAAGAATAAAATATAAGATCCTACAAAAGCAAAGATAGAAACAAGAACTAAAGCTTTTAATTGCGTTAAGAATAAAGTAGCATCACCAAAAATTAATCCTTCGTGATCACCAACAATTGAGTTAACGCTTTTTGAAGCAAAAACACCAGTCAATAACATCCCTACCATTCCACCAACACCGTGGCAAGCGAAAACGTCAAGAGCATCGTCGATTTTTCCTTTAGGGAATTTGCTTACTACAAGGTTACTGATTACAGCAGCGATAATACCAATCGCTAAAGCGTGAGGAATGCTTACAAAACCTGCAGCAGGAGTAATGGCTACCAATCCTACAACAGCTCCAATACAAGCTCCCATTGCAGATAATTTGTGTCCTAATATTTTGTCAAGGAAAACCCAAGCCATAGCAGCAGAAGCAGCTGCAATTGTAGTTGTTCCTAAAGCTTGAGCTGCAAGGCTGCTTGCGCCAACCGCAGAACCGGCGTTGAAACCAAACCATCCGAACCATAATAAACCTGTACCTAATAATACATAAGTAATTCTAGCAGGATTTACTTTTTGAACTTTACGTTTTCCTAAGAAGATTGCTCCAGCCAAAGCAGCCCATCCAGCACTCATGTGTACTACAGTACCACCAGCGAAGTCAAGAACTCCCCATCCGAAGAATAATCCATCAGGATGCCAAGTCATATGGCATAATGGAGCGTATATGAATAAGATAAATAAAACCATGAACAGCAAGTAAGCCCAGAAACGTACACGCTCAGCAAAAGCTCCTGTAATTAACGCTGGCGTAATGATTGCGAATTTTGCTTGGAATAAAGCAAAAAGAATCATTGGGATTGTTGGGGCTAATTCCCAAGCAGTGTTTGCGCTTACTCCCTGGAAAAATATATTTGCAGAAGGATCTCCGATGAAACCGCCTATAGTTGGTCCAAAACATAATCCGAATCCAATTACTACCCATAGCACTGTAACAATTACCATTGCCATGAAACTTTGAAGCATCGTACTGATTACGTTTTTCTTGCCTACCATACCTCCGTAGAAAAATCCTAATCCTGGAGTCATTAATAATACAAAAGCTGTAGCAACAACCATCCATGCTGTATCACCCGTGTCTAATTTTAATTCAACAACATGAGCGCCTAATGTTTTTGATTCAGTAACAAATGAGATAGAAAAAATAGATAGTAACAAAATCGTGATGAGGATCACACTTAAAATAATTTTTCGCATAGTTATTTAGTTTTAAATTTTTTATAAAAGTATAAAATCAATTAATACCCCTATAAAAAATAGAGTCTAATGTTTAATTTTTGTTAATTTTTAAATTTGACCCCCTAAATTTTACGTGTATATCTTAAAAAAGACTTAAATTTTACAATTTATTAAAGTTCAAATGAGCAAATCGCGCAATTTTTGCAAAATAGGATGAAAAAAAGATACTATTATTCTTAAAATTATAATTTTTTCTCTTCAAATATTCAATACAACGTTAAAATTGTTTGCATTAAATAAAAAACGGCATCAATTGAATATTTCAAAAGATGCCGTTTTTTACAAAAAGAAAGCTGCCTATTTCTGACCGTACTTTTCTTTGAATTTTCTATTCAGTTTATTTTGGAAAGTATCTAAATTGATTAATCTTCCTTGAATAAAAGCAGTTGTCAATTTGTTTGTTCTCATGTCTAGAGCATCTCCTTCAGAAATAAACAAAGTAGCATCTTTGCCAGTTTCTAATGAACCGCAAGTAGTGTCAACATTCAATAATTTTGCAGTATTTAATGTGATCAACTGTACAGCAATTTCTTTATCTAAACCAAAAGCAGCACAAGTTCCAGCCAAGAAAGGCAAGTTTCGCACGCTCATACGCTCGTGATCACCGCTGTTTTCCAAACCTACAACAATACCTTTATCAGTCAATATTTTTGCCATTTTATAAGGCAAGTTCACATCTTGATCAGCACTTGTTGGCATATCGTGTACACGTCTTAAAAGAACTCCAACATTATATTTTAATAATTGAGCAGTTGCTTTGTACGCTTCAAATCCGCCAACGATAACAATTTTTTTGATTTGATTGTCTGCCGCTAATTGAATGGCATCTACAATTTGTTTTTCTTCATCAGCATGAATGTAAAGTGTCTGAGTTCCGTCAAATAATCCTTTTGTAGCTTCTAGAACAATGTTTCTTTCTTTTGGCGTTGTTTGATTATATGCTTTTGCGTTGATTAAAAATGCATTTATTTCTTCAGATTGTTTTGCATAATCTTTGTTTGGCTCAATAACTCCAGGTTCAAACCAAGATCCAGATCTTTTGAAACTAGAAGGGAAATTCAAATGAATTCCGTCATTTTCTTTCAAAATCGCATCTTTCCAGCTCCAAGCGTCTAATTGTACGATTGATGAAGTTCCAGAAATCGTTCCGCCTCGTGGTGTTACCTGAGCGACCAAAACGCCATTTGGACGAACGGTTTCTACTACTTTTGACTCCGAATTATAAGCGACAATACTTCTAACATTTGGGTTAAAAGTTCCAATTTCTTCCTCATCATCAGATGACTTTACGGCGTCAATTTCAACTAATCCTAAAGTTGTATTAGCAGCGATAAATCCAGGATACACATGTTTTCCAGATGCATCAATTGTAGTGTCATAAGCATCAGCAGCAAGTCTGATAGTTGTTGCGTCGGCTACTAAAGTAATTTTTCCGTCTTTAAAACCAATTGCACTGTTTTGAATCACTTTTCCGTTGCCCAAGTGCGCAGTCGCATTTAAAATCAAAACCGATTTTGATTGCTTTGGCGCCGGAATTTGCTGTGCATTTATTTGTACAGAAGCACAAAATAACAACAGCAGTTTATATATATTTTTATGTATCATGTTGTCTCTTTTTATCATTATGAATTTTCTAAAGCTCTTATAACTGTTCTAAAGTATCACAGTGATATTCTTTTTTCTCTTTTCTTGTTGGTGCTTGAGTGCTGTTTCCTTTATTTTTTTCCTGCAGCATTTGTCCAATCAATTGACTTCTTTCTTTAGTGATGTCCAATTGTTTCTGAGCATCTTTTTCGATATCAAAATAAACTACACCATCAATAATTGTTTTTTCAGCTTTAGCATAAATAGACAATGGATTTTCGCTCCATAAAACAACATCGGCATCTTTACCTACTTTTAAGCTTCCTACTTTATCGTCGATATGTAATAATTTTGCAGGATTTAAAGTGACAAATTTCCAAGCATCTTCTTCAGAAACGTTTCCGTATTTTACTGCTTTTGCAGCTTCTTGGTTTAATCTTCGAGACATTTCAGCATCATCAGAGTTGTAAGCAACTACTAAACCTGCGTTGTGCATAATTGGTCCGTTGTACGGAATGGCATCATTAACCTCAAATTTATACGCCCACCAATCAGAAAATGTTGAAGCTCCAACACCGTGTTCTTTCATTTTGTCAGCCACTTTGTAACCTTCTAAAATGTGTGTGAAAGTATTCACTCTAAAGTTGAATTTCTCAGCAACATTCATCAGCATCAAAATTTCTGATTCTACATAAGAGTGACACGTAATAAAACGTTCTTTGTTTAAAATTTCAGCAAGCGTTTGTAATTCTAAATCCACTCTTGGCGCTTTTCCTTTTTTATTTCCGGCATTGAATTTTTTCCAGTTTTCGTCATATTCTTTAGCAAGTTGGAAATAATCTGTAAAAACCTGTTCAACTCCCATTCTGGTTTGTGGGAAACGAGTTGGATTATCAATTCCCCAGTTTGCTTGTTTTACGTTTTCACCCAAAGCAAATTTGATGAACTTAGGTTGATTTTTGTATAACATTTCATCTGCAGAAGATCCCCATTTCCATTTTACGATTGCAGAACGACCACCTATTGGGTTTGCAGAACCGTGCAGTAATTGTGAAATCGTCACACCTCCAGCTAAATCTCTGTAAATATTAATGTCTTCTGAGTTTACAACATCCTGAATTGTAACTTCGGCAGTTGAGTTGTGTCCGCTTTCGTTTACACCTCTAGAAATTGCAATATGCGAATGCTCGTCAATGATACCGCTTGTGATGTGTTTTCCTTTTGCATCAATTACAGTTGCACCTGCATCAGAAAGATTTTTGCCGACAGCAGCGATTTTTCCGTTTTTGATTAAAACATCCGTTTCAGTCAGAATTCCTTCTTTTTCATTTGTCCAAACAGTAGCATTTTTGAATAATAAATTCTGCGCTGTTTGTTTTTTAGTATCACCAAAAGCAACGTTTGGATACGTTACAGGCATAACCGGATTTGGTTTTTCTGGTTTTAAAGTATCTTTTACAGCAACAAACGGACTCGTTTTTACAGCGTTCCAAACTAATTCATCTCCGTTTGATAAAACGGCTTTTCCAGAAAGAGCATCTGTTTTTTCAACAAATCCTGTTAAACGCACAAAGTTAGATTTAATAGTATCAGCAGGTTTGATTACTAAAGAAACCCAGTTTTTAGCAATAGAAAAAGTGCTTTTTACTTTTTTTGCATCAACTGTTGTAACTTCAGATTTTTGAGCTTCAGCTGTTCCGTCAATTTTCCATTTGTAAGTATCTTTTCCAACTGTCAAGTCATAATTACCGCGAATATCTTTTGCATTGATATCATTCACGATAAATTTGCTTCCTTGAACCCAGTTTTCAAATAAAACCGTTTTTTCGTCAAAAATTTCTCCTGAAGTTACAATGAAATTGGCATAACTTCCTGTTTTTAAACTTCCTATTTCGTCACTTTTTCCTAAAATAGCCGCCGGAATTGTAGTCAAAGCTTCTAAAGCTTTTGTTTTATCAAAACCGTATTTAATAGCTTTTAATAAATTAGGTTTAAAGTCTTCAATTTTCTTTAATTTATCAGTCGTCAAAGCAAAAACAACTCCGTTTTCTGAAAGCACTTTTAAGTTTGTAGGCGCCTGATTCCAGAAACGCATATCAGCCAATTCAATTTGGTTTGATAAATACGGATTTGAAACATCATAAGCGTCTGGGAAACTTATCGGAATGATAAATTTTGCATTCGTACCTTTGATTTCTTCAATTCTTTCGAATTCGTTTCCGCTTCCTTTTAGAACATAGTTTAAACCAAATTCTTTTGCAATTTTCGAAGCTCTCAAACTGTTTAATTTGTCTTCTGTTGCAAAAATCTGAACCAGTTTTTCATTGCTTGCCAAAGCTTCTAATGACAAATCTTTAGTTTCAGAATTGCCTTTTTTGTACCAATCTAAATCCAAATACATTTGACGAAGCAAAGCCATCATACCCATTAAAGAACTTGGATATTGCTGATTTGTCAAGGCGCTTTTTGTAAAAGCAAAGTGATTTGTTAATTTGTTTGCAAGGATTTGTTTTGAGTTGTTTTCGTTGTTTAACGCAACCAAAGCTCCAGTTCCTTGAGCGACTCCGTCAATTACGTGAGTTCCAACAACACCAAAACCAGCTTTCAAAAATTCATCGGCCTTAGGCTGATCGTATTTAAAAGTTTCGTAACCGTTTACTTCAGGACGAATACTTTCGTTCCAGTAATAACCCGTTCTTTTTGTGTCATAAAGCGGGTTGCGGCTACGTCCTGGAGTCATGTTTCCTTTTGGTTTTTCGATTCCAAAATTGGTATAAATATCAATAAATGATGGGTAAATTGTTTTTCCTGTCAGATCAATTGTGATGCTGTTTTTTGGAATTGCGATGTTAGTTCCAACAGAAACTACTTTTCCGTCTTGGATAAGCAAAGTTCCTTTCTCGATTTTTTGAGTTGGAGTAACATAAATGGTGGCATTCGTAAAAACGGTGTAATTTTTACTTTTGTTGTGCACACTTTCATTAACAGGGAAATAGTCTTGAGCATATGTTTTTGTTAAAAAAACGCTCAAAAAGAGTAGTAGTAGGGCTTTTTTCATATGGTATTTGCTAATTTGTTGCTAAAAATATGAAAATATGTTAGATAAGTTTTAATTTTCTAAAATGTTTTTTCTCTATTTTAGATGAAGATTTAGTTAAACCGCTGACGTATAGTGTATATAAGACATTTATGAAAAATTTACAAAAAATAAAATGGGGAATTGTTGGTTTAGGAAATATTGCACATCAATTTGCATCTGATTTATCATTGCTAGAAGATGCTGAATTAGTTGCAGTTGCTTCCAGAGATGATTCGAAAGCAAATGATTTCGCCCAAAAATACAATTGCTCAAAAGCATACGATTCTTATGAAGCGCTTTTTGCTGATGAAGAAGTAGAAATTATTTACATTGCCACACCGCACGATTCGCATGCTGCATTGTCTATAAAAGCATTAGAATCTGGAAAACATGTTTTATGCGAAAAACCTATTGCGCTTTCGTATTCTGATGCTGTTCGAATGATTGAAGCTTCAAAAAAGAACAAAAAGTTTTTCATGGAAGCATTTTGGACCAGATTTATTCCGACAACAAAAGAAGTTCTGAAAAAAATAGAAAAGGGAGAAATCGGAGAAATAAAATACATCAATGCTGATTTTGCTTTCCGCGGAAGCGAAACTGAAAATCTTAGACTTTTTGATGAAAAATTGGGCGGAGGCGCGTTGTTTGATATTGGCGTTTATCCCTTATTTCTCTCTTATATACTAATAGGTAAACCAAAGGAAATTATCGCCAGAGCAATTATGCATAAAAACAATATTGATTTACAGACTTCAATGATTTTGCAATATGAATCGGCACAATCGATTTTGCATGCTTCTATAGTTTCTGATTCGGATATGAAAGCAACTATTGCGGGAAGTAAAGGAAGGATCGAACTTAATTCGCCTTGGTTTGTTGCCGATGGATATTCTTTATTTATAAACGACGAAAAAGAAGCCGTTATCAGTTTGCCGGTTTTGGGAAAAGGATATTCGCATGAAATTATCGAGTGTCATAATTGTATTCGAAATAGTCAGATTGAAAGTGAGTTTTGGTCGCATCAGAATAGTTTAGATTTGAGTGGGATTGTGGAGGAGATTAAAAAGCAGATTGGATTATCGTTTTAATTTAAATTTATTTGTAATAAAATATTTACAATAATTATTTTTTTTCATTAGTTTTAAAAACAATTAATGAAAGAAGAATTATGTTAGTAAAAGTTTACGGAAGTGCCGTTTTTGGAGTAGAAGCAACCACAATTACGATTGAGGTTCATATGGATAAAGGAATTGGTTATCATTTAGTTGGACTTCCTGATAGCGCAATAAAAGAAAGCAGTTTTAGAATTGCGGCCGCTTTAAAAAATAATGGATTAACTCTTCCCGGAAAAAAAATAACCATCAACATGGCGCCTGCCGACCTCAGAAAAGAAGGTTCTGCATACGATTTGCCACTCGCAATGGGAATATTAATTGGCTCTGATCAAATAAAAGCACCCGAAATTGAACAATATATTATTATGGGCGAACTTTCGTTAGATGGAAGTCTGCAACCTATCCGTGGTGCGCTACCCATTGCAATAAAAGCAAAAGAAGAGGGCTATAAAGGATTTTTTCTCCCAATTCAAAACGTAAAAGAAGCGGCGATTGTGGCCGGACTCGATGTTTATGGCGTTTCAAATCTTCAGGAAATAATAGATTTCTTTAAAGGAAAAGGAACGCTCCAACCCACTGTAATTGATACTCGAACCGAATTTTATAAAACTCTCGATTTCCCTGAGCACGATTTTTCAGATGTTCGAGGTCAAGAAAGCATTAAACGTTGTATGGAAATCGCCGCCGCTGGAGGTCATAATATCATTTTAATTGGTCCGCCAGGAGCAGGAAAAACCATGTTGGCAAAACGTGTCCCAAGTATTTTGCCTCCAATGACGTTGCGAGAAGCACTCGAAACCACCAAAATTCACAGCGTTGCCGGAAAACTGAAAGAAGTCGGTTTAATGAATCAGCGACCGTTTCGTAGCCCGCACCACACTATTTCGAACGTCGCATTAGTCGGGGGCGGAAGTTACCCACAGCCGGGAGAAATTTCGATGGCGCACAATGGTGTTTTATTTCTGGATGAATTGCCAGAATTTAAACGCGATGTTTTAGAAGTTATGCGTCAACCATTGGAAGATCGTGAAGTAACCATTTCAAGAGCTAAATTTACCGTTACATATCCGTCATCATTTATGCTTGTGGCGAGTATGAATCCGAGTCCTAGTGGTTTTTTCAACGATCCAAGTATGCCAAATACGTCTTCTCCACACGAAATGCAACGCTATATGAGTAAAATTTCGGGTCCGCTTTTGGACCGAATTGACATTCATATTGAAGTAACGCCCGTTCCTTTCGAAAAACTGGCAGATGACCGAAAAGCCGAAAGCAGTGTCGAAATCAGAAAACGTGTTACAGCAGCCAGAGAAATTCAAACGAAACGCTTCCAAGAAATTGAAAACATACATTACAATGCGCAAATGAGCAGCAAACTCATTAGGGAATTTTGTGCATTAGATGAACAGTCAAAAGAGCTTTTGAAAACTGCAATGGAACGACTCAATCTTTCTGCACGAGCTTATGATCGAATTTTAAAAGTATCTAGAACAATTGCCGATCTAGATAATGCACCAACAGTAATCTCCCAACACATCGCCGAAGCAATTCAATACAGAAGCTTGGATAGGGAAGGATGGCTGGGTTAAATTATTAATTGTTAATTGTAAATTGTGAAGTGTGAATTGTGAATTGTGAATTGTAAAAATGATTGTCACCCTGAGCGATCCCGAAGCCTCGGGATCGCTCAGCCTGACAATTGTTAAAAAGAATCCTGCTTTTGGCAAAGCAGGATTTCATGTAAAATATAATGAAAAATTATTTTTGTTTCTCTGCAAAAATCGCATCCAGACCTTCCATCGCAATTGTAAAACCTTCCTTAAAGCCCATTGCAATAATCTGCTCAAGATCTTCTAAAGTTTTGTGTTTGATAGCGATGTCAACAAAAGTTGAATCACCCTTTCCAGAAAAACTCACATTCCAGTCAGAACGTGGAAAATCGACATTTAAATTTCCTTCAGCATCGCTGAAAGCATCGGAATATTTAAAATTTGTTTTCGGCGTTATTGAAGTAAAATCGGCAATTGCCCAATGCTCTTCGCCTTCTGGACCAACCATCGCATAAAGTCGACGTCCGCCTTCTTTAAAATCCATACTTTTCGTTCGGGCTTTCCACGGTGCCGGTGCCCACCATTGATCCAAGATTTCAGGCTCCGTCCAAGCCGACCAAACATTTGATAACGAAGCACCAAATTCACGTTTTACATTTACAGTATTAGTTTCTTTATCTACAGTAAAATTCATTAAAAGATTTGATTTCATTTTCTTCAGATTTTAAATTCGTTATTTGATTTTAAAAGGCATTTATTTTCCAGCTTCCAAAATTTTATCCAAGCTGTCCATTGCTGATGTAAATCCTTCTTTGAAGCCAGTTTCGATTAATTTTTCTATTTCGTCTAAATTGTCTCTGTGAATGGCAATGTCGACAATTGTTGAATTCCCTTCTTCAGAAAATGTAACGCTCCAGTTCGAACTTCCAAAATTCGGAATCGGGTTTTCATCAGCATCACAAAAAGTAGAGGTATGTTTGAAATTCGTTTTTGGCGAAATAGATGTATAATCAAAAAAGCTCCAACGTTCATCGCCTTCAGGGCTCACCATTGCATACAATCTTCGCCCGCCTTCCTTAAATTCCATGCTTTTTGTTTTTGATTTAAAAGGAGCTGGCGCCCACCATTGGTCTAATATTTCTGCTTCTGTCCAAGCAGACCAAACGTTTGATAATGGCGCATTGAATTTACGTTTTACATTTACCGTTTTATTTTCCTTGTCTAAGGAAAAATTCATTAATAAATCAGATTTCATTTTCTTTAGATTTTAAATTAAGTAATACTTGATCCAATTGACTGAAACGGCTTTCCCAAATTTTCTTGAATTGTTCCATCCATTGATCAACTTCTTTCATCTTGTCAATTTTGAGCTGATAATAAATTTCTCTGCCCATTTTTTTTTCTTCCAATAAATCACATTCGTTTAAAACTTTAATGTGTTTAGAAACAGCTTGCCTTGTAGTTTTAAATTGTTCTGCAATTGCATTTGGAGTTAATGCCGTTGAAGAAATTAAAACTAAAATGGCTCTTCGAGTTGGATCGGCAATTGCCTGAAAAATATCTCGTTTCATCTTTAAAATAAAATTACGCAACTAATTAGTTGCAAATATACGCAACTTTTTGGTTGCGCAATTAAAAAAGATTATTTTTTTTATTCAAAAAGATTATAAACAAAAAAAGACGCATCAAAAATGCGCCTTTTTATTTGTTTTCGTGTTACATAATTATCGTCGAAATTTATTCTTGACAATAATATCTTTCAGCTTCGCCTTCAAATCTTCACCCGTATCAAAAACCATTTGTTCGTTATTCGGAAACGGAATCGCGCGCTTATTAAAGTTGCCAAGATAATTGTCATCGCACGCATTTTTGTCGCCTTTGTAAGTCGAGTAAATATTTTCAAACACAAATTCGCTGGCAACAGGAAATGTCTGAACCAGCTGATTCGTTTTCAAATCAACATAATCAACTTGAGCAGTAACCTGGCACGATTTAAATTGTCTGAATTCATAAACCGAAGCGCGCAGCACTTTAAAATTATCCACTTTAATTTCTTTCCCAAGACTATCTTTTACAGGTTTTCCACGGCTGTCTAGAAGCGTTTTTACGCCATCTTTCACCTGTTTTTCTTTAGTGAATTCCTTCTCTTTAATCTGCTCTGGCGAAATGTAAATGTCTCTAAAATTAATAATCAGACTGTAATCGTAGTTCACATTTTTTTGTCTAGCGCTATGATAAACCGTCCATTTGTCGTTTAATCCATAAGTTTTAAAATCCAATAAATCGTCTTGAAGCATTTTCGGAATCACCATATTGGTTTCGTTTTTCGCATAAACATCCACAAAATCGGTTCCTTTAAAAAGTGCGTCATCCATCAATTTTTTGGTGTTTTTATAACCAGGATTAATGCTTTCCAAATAAGCAAAATCATCATATGCTTTTCTAAAATCCATTTTATTGTTGGATTTTAAAAGAGCCGAAGCATTTTCATATAAATATTTTGAAAGCGCATTTTTGCTGTTTACAAGTTCATTCGAATAATTATCAAACGGAAAAATGGCATCTCTTCCTTGCTTTATCAACTTCAAAGGCAAAATCGGCCTGATTTTTTCCTGACGGTTATTCAGTTGTAAATAAGTATTATAGATGCGCTCAGCATTCGCAGGATTATTTTCTTTATTCAGCATTTCAAGATTGCGCAAGTCACGATCTTTCGCCTTTGCAAAAGCCTCTTCAAGCAAATAAACATAATCTTGTTTGCCTTTAGAATCCTTATTCGTTCGTAAAGCTTCGATTGCGCGATCAATAGCGCCGTCATAATTTCCGTCGCTTATTAACGCCTGAGTAGTTTTTACCCCACAAGACGAAAAGGCTAAAAATAATATAGAAAATAGAAAAGTAATTTTTTGCATGTTGTATTTTTTGAAAGTGTAAATATATCTTTTTTAACTTTCAACAACTATGCCTTTTTTTGATTTATTTTAGAAGCAGAAACTCCTGTTTTCATAAGAACTTCCAGTCCCGCTTTCGTCTTTATCTCTTCTCCCGATAGCCATCGGGATGCGAGGATATCGGCTTTATCGGGGCTAGATCAGACCTTTTGTTTTTATAAGAAATTCAGAAAAAATTCTCATTAGTCCGCTACTTTTTTATATTCAAAAGTTCCTACTTGCGATGAAGTGATAACGCGTTTTTGGCTGTCAAAATAATCTATTGTAAATTTAATTGGCAGTAAAACAGAGATAATAGTAAGTTCAGAATTGTCTTTAGATAATTTCCATTTTGCTTTATGCGATTCATCGCCCACAAGACTGTCAAAATCACCATTTTCTTTAAAAACCTGAAAAACCTGATCTGTTTTAAAATAATCTTGAATGCTTTTTTCTTTTCCCTTTTTCGTCCATTTTACCAATTGCCATTTTCCAATAAGTTCCTTAGAAGTTTGTGCAGTTGCCGATAAGCCAATTAAAAATACAAATGCTAAAAATAGTTTTTTCATGTTTTTAAATTTTTAAAAAGTTAATTCTATTTAAATGATTTATAGTGAATTGAAATGAAATTTTAGGCTAAGTCTTTTAAATTGTTAAGCTGTTTTTTAATCAATACAATTTGGCCTAAATGATAATAACTATGTTCAATCATAGCTTCAATATTTCTTTTGTAGGTTCCGTATTTAACATCTACAAAACCTTCGTCGAGTTTTTCGTCTGGCATTTGTTCAATTAGAAAAGCAAATTCTTCAGCGTCATTCCAGAATTTAGTTAGAAAAGCATCCCATTCTTGTTGCGATTGAATAGGAGGAAAATCAAAACTGAATTTATCTTTTATGTCCAATGTCCCGCCTTTAAAAACCTGATTGATGCCTTTGATGTAATAATGAATATGCTGCGCCAGAACTGCAATTGTATTTAAATTTTGAATTGGACTTACTGCAATTTTCCAATCCAGATTTTCGAGCTGATCTTTAAAATTAGTGTTTGCAATCCAAGTTCCGTTTAAGATAACTTCTCTAAACCGATTAGCAATTTCGACTGTATTTTTCATTGTTTAATAAATTTAGATGGAAAATTTAAAATACTAATATAAAAAATTACCTGCGGAAATTTGAAATTTTAGTGTTATTGAATAAAGTATTTATTCTCAATATCATTGCCTTTATGCTCAATTTTGAGAATCCAAAAAGCAAATTTTGAATATTCGATCTCAATAGAGTCGGTAATATTTATAAGGTCATAATTACTTTTTGTAACCTCATATTTGGGGATATCTTTAGAGTCAAATACAATGATATAATTGTAAGAGTTTCGACTTGACTCTCGATACTTGTCAATCACCTTAAAAGTGCTAACAATCTTGATTTTAGATTCGACATCTTTTCTTGTTGTTTGGAGTCTTTTTAAGAAAAGTATTAAGACAATAAGGGTTATGATTACGAAAACAAAAACTATAATGTTGAATAACGAAAACAAAGAATCGGTATTGCTCATTCCCCAAGACCAAAGTGCAATAAAGGAAACAAATACAAATAAGAAAATTTTTGTTTTCTCTACTTTTCTTTTTATGATTTTGATTTCTTGATTGTTTATTGGGGCTTCAGTTTGATTCATTTTTCAGGAATTTTTTTGGCTAAAGCCTCTTCGGAATTTATTTTATTAATCTCCAGCTAAAGCTAGAGCCAATTGAAATTATTTTTAAATGAAACAAATTTCTCAGATCAAAGCTATTTAAATAAAACGCCTGCAAAATTGTTCTTCATCTTTTGCGTCAATAACAATTGTTTCTGCCCAAAGATCACCAAGTCTTTGATTGTATTTTGTGTTTTTAATTAAGAGAATTCCAAAAAGACCGAAAAACCAAATATCGAAAATATCCAGCAAATGTCTCTTTAGCGATTGACCAAAAGTTACACTTGTATTATCAGTATCTCGAATCGAAACCACTTTTAAATCAAACATCTGATTTCCGAGAGTTCCGCCGAAATTAAATTCAAATCCAATCATATAGACTCCCCAAATAATTGTTGTTAGTAATGCTGGAAATCCGTGCAATGAGTATCCGTTTGAGGTTTTTACTCCAAAATAAATAAACATTACATAGAGCATTCCAAACATTAAAGTATAATCAATTAATCCGGCAAGTATTCTTTTTTTAAGATTTGGTTTAGTTGCTATTTTTTCTTGATTCATTGGTTATTTTGGTATGTCTTAATCGTGTTTTAACTTTTCAATTTGCCTTTTATGACGCAAAACATGTACAATTGCGTGTTCCATTAATTGTTCAATATCATAAAGTTGTCCCCAAGAAGTCATCATTTTTAATGAATTGTCGTATTCCTCTAATTCATGGTCTTTTATTTCTTTAAAAACATTTTCAGTATAGTCAAAAACTTCAGTTAAATCATTTAAATATTCGGCAACAGTTAAATGAAAAACCTTTTCTGGTCGTGGGAAATTATGTCCTTTCAGGTTCTGAATATTTATTGCATAGATATAGCCAGATCTTACAACATGTGATAAAATAGTTTGTAGTGATTTACAATCTTCATTTGTTGTTTTTTGATCTATAATCTTTGTTAAAGCCTGATCAGGAATGTTTTTAATGACATTTTTAAGATCTAAAATTGCCTGCTCATAAATGTCGAGCAATGCTCCAACCGCGCCTTGTCTATTCATTTTTATAGCTGCTTTTTACGGCAAAAGTGCCTCAATTTTAGCTTCTGATTTTTCTCGTAAAGGACTATCAGCACGGAAGCTCCAAATAATCAAAAATTTTCCTTTTACCTCGTATTCTTCAGGATGTTCATCGGTTGGCTGGCCGTCTTTTCCCCACAATAATCCTTGCAGAAAACGATCGCCTTTAAAAACGTGCTCAAATTCAAAATACATGATAGAACCGCGGTCGCCTTTGCTTCTGAAATTCTGAATTGCTTTGCTTTTTACAGTTCCAACAATATTGCTATAGGTTTCAATATCATTATAAAAAGTACAAGCTTGTGGCGAAATGCAAATATTGCCGTCGTTAAATGTATAAGCTTTCGGAATTTCTTTAGGTTTTAATTTTAGATCAGCGATGGTTTGGCTGAATAAATTTGTGGCAAATAGTAGGAATAATGCCGACAGGGAAATCGTAATTTTCATGGTTTTTTGGGTTTGGATTTGGAAGTTATGCTATTTAGATTTATGATTTTCTAATCTTCACCTGATAAACAATTTCCCAAAAGATAATAGAAAAAACAGCATTGGTAAAAATCGCTGTTTTAACTAAATACGGATCATAATTGTCAAGCAAGCGTAAATTAGTAAACTTTAAAGCCAAAAACAGCGATAAAGCTGCGATGGAAATCGAGCAAATTATATTAAGTAATGTGTTCCATTTCAAGGCCAAAAAAGCATAGAGTAAATTGAGAACGGCAAAACCACATCCTAAAGTTACATAAGGATCGGTTTTTAATTTTTCTCCAATTTCGAGTAAAGCTGTAGTTGTTGTAAGGTATAAAAAGAAAAGAATTGAATAAAGAAGGATGCGTATTTGCGGTTTCATTTTGTTTGTTTTTTATAATGAAGTTTTTTCTACACGAATATAATATTAAATGCTATATAAAATAGGAAAGACCTTAAGCAGAATTCAACAATTTTTGACTCAAGTTTTTTTATCCGAAAAATTTATGCGGATATTTTATCTGTATCATTTTCATCTTCTAAAATATAATTTGAAGGTGTTTTTCCTAAATGCTTTTTGAACATAAAAATAAAAGCACTGGCGGTTTCGTAGCCTAAATCTAGTGCGATTTCTTTAATGGATTGTTTTTCGCCCAATCGTTTAATAGCTTCGATCAGCTTTAAACGAGCGCGCCAATCGCTAAAATTCATTCCTAATTCTTTGATGAATAAACGCGATAAAGTGCGGCTGCTCATAAACGAAAGTTCGGCATAATAATCAATGTTGTGTTTACTAGCAACATCATTCAATAAAAGATCAACAACTTTTTGGAGTCTTTCATTATTTGTTGTTGGCAAAAAAGTGGCACTTGGTACAATCTGCGATAATTCATCTAGAAAAACGGCAATAATTCTAAGTTGTGAATCGGTTAAATTTCCTTCTGTCCCGAATGTAATAATTTTGAAGACCAACTGTTTCAAGAACATCGGAATATCAAAAGAAAAACTGTCCGTTGGCAATCCTTCAGTCGCAGACGGATCAATAAAAACGCTGTAATAATTAACGTCTTTCTGAAAAGTGACCTGATGTTCGACACCGCTCGGGAGCCATAATCCCTGCAAAGGATTTACAACCCAAATGTTATTCCCGACCACAACATGCATCACACCACGCGTTGCATAAATAAGCTGCGCTCTCGGATGCGAGTGCGAAATGCACATTTCGTTATTTACCGTTTCGGTATAACCAATAACAGGAATTGATGGATCAACTTGATATCCATAATCCTGTGCCATTCGATATGTCCGAATCTGATTATTCATTGTCCAAATATAGCAATTTTGACAAAGTTATTTATTTCAATTTTGTAAATAAATAATACAGCTGTTATTTTTAAAATGAAGATTAACCTAAAAACAATTCATGGAAACCGTTAAAGTACAACCAGAAGTAATTAAAAAAACAACGTATTCAATACTTTTTATAATCAGTTTTTCGCATCTAATTAATGATCTTTTGCAAGCTGTTGTTCCGTCAATTTACCCACTTATTAAAGAAAATTTCGGACTGAGTTTTACTCAAATCGGAATTATCACTTTTACCTATCAAATCGTGGCTTCTATTTTACAGCCGTTTGTGGGAATGTATACCGATAAAAATTCAAAACCATATTCGCTAATTATTGGAATGTGTTTTACTATGACTGGATTATTTCTGGTTTCAATTGCTTCCAGTTTTACTTTTCTATTGTTATCAGTAAGTTTAATCGGAATTGGATCTTCGATTTTTCATCCAGAATCTTCGCGTGTTGCGCATTTGGCTTCGGGCGGTAAAAAAGGTTTGGCGCAATCCATTTTTCAATTAGGAGGAAATGCCGGAAGCGCTATCGGACCTTTATTAGCGGCTTTTATTATCATTCCGCACGGACAAAGTTATGTGGCGTGGTTTTGTATTATTGCCTTAGTTGGAATTTTTGCTTTGTATAAAATTGCGCTTTGGTACACGGAACATTTGTCTGAAAGAAATGCCAATAAAGCCGTGCTTAAAATTGAAACACATCATTTATCAAAAAACAGAGTTATTGGTTCGTTGATTATTTTGTTGGTTTTGATTTTCTCTAAATACTTTTACATGAGTAGTATTACGAGTTATTATACCTTCTTTTTGATTGATAAATTTCATATTTCGATTCAGCAGTCACAAGTTTATTTATTCTTATTTTCTGGGGCTGTTGCGGCGGGAACATTAATTGGAGGCCCAATTGGAGACCGAATTGGAAGAAAATATGTAATCTGGGTTTCAATTCTTGGAGTTGCGCCATTTACTTTGATGCTGCCTTATGTAGGTTTATTTTGGGTCGGAACTTTATCTGTAATTATCGGATTGATTCTTTCTTCGGCTTTCTCTGCAATTCTAGTTTACGCAACCGAATTATTGCCAGGAAAAGTGGGTTTAGTAGCCGGTCTTTTCTTCGGATTTGCTTTTGGAATGGGAGGTTTAGGCTCAGCAGTTCTAGGAAAAATCGCCGATGCAACAAGTATAGAATATGTTTTCAAAATTTGTGCGTTTCTGCCTTTGATTGGGATTATTACGGGTTTCTTACCGAATATTGAGGGGAGGAAGAAAGTTTAATTGCGTCCAGCTTTAGCTGGATGAGAAAAAGATAAAAGTGTTTAAGGCTTTAGCCAAATTATTTACAATTTGGCTAAAGCCTTTTCTAATTTTGACATATTCCTCCAGTTAAAACTGGAGGCAAATTTAAAATATCTTGTGTTCTTTTTTGCTTGCTAGCGCGAGCGTCTCGCTCGTGCATTTGAAGTTTTATATTATTGATTTATACGACTTGTGTTCACGAGCGAGACGCTCGCGCTAGCAGGGGAGTTACTTAACTTAGTCAGACAATTATAGGCAATAGAAAAAATCTGCTCAAATCTGCAAAATCTGCGTGAAACAAAAACAAAAAAATCCCATTCACCTTTCGGGAACGGGATTTCAACAATTGATATTCTCTTTTTTTTTATTTTAAACTGTTGCAGCAATTTCTTGTGGCAACGGAATTTGATTTTTAAGTAAATCTTCGAATGTTTCGGCTTGACGAATTAAGATTCCTTGACCGTTCATCCATAAAACTTCGGCTGGTTTGTATCTTGAGTTGTAGTTCGAAGACATTGAGAAACAGTATGCTCCGGCATTTCTGAATTCTAAAATGTCACCTTCAGTGATTTCTGCGATTCTGCGGTTATTAGCGAAAGTATCCGTTTCGCAAATGTATCCTACAACAGAGTAAAAACGCTCTTTTCCTTTTGGATTCGAGATGTTTTCGATATGGTGCGAAGATCCGTAAAACATTGGACGAATTAAATGGTTGAAACCACTATCGATTCCAGCGAAAACTGTTGAAGTCGTTTGTTTTACTACGTTTACTTTTACTAAGAAATGACCTGCTTCGCTCACCAAGAATTTTCCTGGTTCGAAAATAAGAGTCAAGTCTCTTCCATATTCAGCGCAGAAAGCGTTGAATCTTTTTGATAATTTTTTACCTAATTCTTCGATGTCTGTTTCGATATCGTCTTTTTTGTAAGGAACTTTGAATCCGCTTCCGAAATCTAAGAATTGTAAATCTTTGAAATGTTTAGCAGTATCGAACAAGATTTCAGCAGCATACAAGAATACTTCGATATCTAAAATATCAGATCCTGTGTGCATGTGAATTCCAACAATGCTCATTTTTGTATTTTCAACAATTCGCAAGATATGCGGAATCTGGTGAACAGAAATTCCGAATTTACTATCGATATGTCCAACAGAAATATTTGCATTTCCGCCCGCCATTACGTGTGGATTGATACGAATACATACTGGAATATGTGGATGTTTTGTTCCGAATTGCTCTAAAATAGATAAATTGTCGATATTGATTTGTACACCCATTGCGGCAACTTCTTCGATTTCTTCAAGAGAAACGCCGTTTGGTGTAAAGAAAATTCTTTCGGGTTCATAGCCAGCATGAAGTCCTAATAAAACTTCCTGAATTGATACAGTGTCTAAGCCAGACCCCATGTTCTTTAATAACTGAAGAATCGCAACGTTAGACAATGCCTTCATGGCGTAATTAACTCTTAAGTTTTCTACCTTAGAGAAAGCTTTAGTTAATCTGTTGTACTGAGATTGGATTTTTTCGGCATCGTAAACATACAATGGACTTCCAAATTGGTCTGCTAACTGCAGTAAATCTTTTGCTTGCATTTTTAAATCATTTTGGGCAAAGTTATTACACTTTTGAGTAACTGCAAATTAATTGTAGAAAAATAACAAAATATAACAAATTGTTTTATTTTGAACAAAAACTTGCTTGTTTTGGATTTTTATAACCTTTTTAAAGATGCTAAGGTTCTAAGATGCTAAGGTACTAAGTTTTTTTGCCATGAATTTATGAATTAACTTATTCTTAAATGCTGTTGAAGTTGTTTTTTGCCACAGATTATATAGATTAAATGGATTTTTTTTGGCCACGAATTATACGAATTTCCACAAATTTTTAATCGTAGATTTTTCGCAAAAAATGCTCAAAATATAGCCCGTGGTTTCAACCACGGGGACGCAATATATGATTACGCTCAATCTATAACATTTCCCGTGGTTGAAACCACGGGCTATATTTGAATATTTAAGCCAAAGAGAAAAGAAAGATTAGTGAAAATTCGTGTAATTTGTGGCTAAAAAAAAAATCCATTTAATCTGTGTAATCTGTGGCAAACAAAAAAACAAAACCCCTGAATATCAATTCAAGGGTTTGTTAGTAGTTATGTTGTTTATCGGAAAAGATTAATAAAATGCAAGGAAAAAACTTAGAACCTTAGCATCTTAGTATCTCAGAATCTTTAAAAAATTATAGACTCGGTAAATCTCCTTTTCCTTTAGTAGGCAAGTTTGTAGATCCCATAAGGAATAAATCTACCTCTCTTGCTGCTTCGCGACCTTCTGAAATAGCCCATACGATTAATGATTGTCCTCTTCTCATATCACCAGCAGTGAAAATGTGAGGAACGTTTGTCTGATAGTTATGAGCTTTATAGTTGCTTCTCATATCAGTTTCGATGCCTAATTGCTCGCTTAACGTTTTCTCAGGACCTGTAAATCCAAGAGCTAATAAAGCTAAATCGCAAGGCCAGATTTTCTCAGAACCTTCTTTTTCGATTAATTCAGGACGTTGACCTGGAGTCATTTTCCATTGCACTTCAACCGTTTTTAATCCAGTTAATTCACCTTTATCATTAGAAATGAATTCTTTTGTATTGATCAGCCAGTTTCTGTCGCAACCTTCTTCGTGAGAAGAAGATGTTTTTAACTGCAACGGCCAGAAAGGCCAAGGAGTTGACTCACTTCTTCCAACTGGAGGTTTTGGTAAAATCTCAAAGTTAGTTACCGATTTAGCTCCGTGTCTGTTAGAAGTTCCAATACAGTCAGAACCCGTATCTCCACCACCAATAACGATTACATCTTTACCAGTTGCTTTAACTTGATCCGGAATTGATTCTCCGTATAAAACTTTAGTTTGCTGCGTTAAGAAATCCATTGCCTGAACAACACCTTTGCTTTCGATTCCTTTAGTTGGCAGGCTTCTTCTTTCAGTTGCTCCTCCGCATAAAACGATAGAATCGAATGCGTTTAATTCTTCAACACTAAAGTTTACACCAACATTTACATCAGTTTTGAAAGTGATTCCTTCAGCTTCAAGGATAGCTACACGACGGTCGATAATTCCTTTTTCTAATTTGAAATTCGGAATTCCGTAACGTAATAAACCTCCAATTGCGTTGTCTCTTTCAAAAACAGTAACCGTGTGACCCGCTCTGTTTAATTGCTGAGCAGCTGCAAGACCAGCAGGCCCTGAACCAATAACGGCAACGGTTTTTCCAGTTCTCTTTTTTGGAGGCTGTGGTTTAATCCATCCCTCAGCAAAACCTCTTTCTACGATGCTTTTTTCGATGTTTTCGATAGAAACCGGATCTTTGATGATTCCTAATACACATGATTTCTCACATGGAGCAGGGCATAAGCGTCCTGTAAATTCAGGGAAGTTATTAGTAGATTGTAAAATCTCTAATGCGCTTTGCCATTCTTCCTGATGCACCATGTCGTTGAAGTCAGGAATTAAATTTCCTAACGGACAACCACTGTGGCAAAAAGGAATTCCACAGTCCATACATCTTGATCCTTGTTCTTTTAATTTATCTTTTGGTACCGGAATAGTAAATTCGTTGTAGTTCGAAACACGTTCTGCTACTGCTAAATTACTTTCGTCGGCTCTGTTATATTCTTTAAATCCGCCTATTTTACCCATGACATTTTTAATAAATTTAGTTGTGAGTTGTAAAATGTGAGAGGTGAGTTAAAAAAAACTTAGCACCTCTGCACCTTTGTATCTCAGAACCTCTTAATTAGCTATTAATTCTTCTATTTGTTTTTCTTCTGCAATTCGTTTTAATGCTTTTTTGTAATCAGTTGGCATTACTTTTACGAAGTGCTGTTGTTGGTTTTCCCAGTCTGCTAAAATTCTTTTTGCTAATGGACTGCTTGTGTACAACGAGTGATTTTTGATCAGTTTTCTTAGTTTCGTAAGATCTTCTTCTTCCATTGGGTCGAATGCAACCATTTCCATGTTGCAAACTGTTGCGTCGAATTTCTTATTTGGATCGTAAACATAAGCTACACCACCGCTCATACCAGCTGCGAAGTTTCTTCCTGTTTTTCCTAAAACTACTACTGTACCACCGGTCATGTACTCGCAACCGTGATCTCCAATTCCTTCAACAACAGCTGTTGCCCCAGAATTTCTCACACAGAAACGCTCTCCGGCCATTCCATTAATATAAGCCTCTCCGGTAATAGCTCCGTAAAGGGCAACGTTTCCAATAATGATATTGTCTTCAGGGTTGAAAGTTGCAGTAGGAGGTACTTTTACAATTAATTTTCCTCCAGAAAGACCTTTTCCTAAATAATCATTACAGTTTCCGTGAATTTTAAATGACAATCCATTTGTTGCAAAAGCACCAAAACTTTGTCCAGCAGAACCTTCAAAATCAACTAAAATAGTGTCATCAGGTAATCCTTGTGCGCCGTAGATTTTTGAGATTTCGTTACTCAAAATAGCACCTACAGAACGGTCTGTATTTTTAATTTTAAAGGTTACTCTTGTTTTCTCTTTTCTATAGATAGACGGAATAGCTTCTTTGATGATGTCAAAATCCAATACGTTTTCAAGTTGGTGATCTTGAGTAGTTGTATTATGATTTGGCTCTGTTTTCGCTTTTTCCGGTTTATATAGAATTGTTGACAAGTCTAAACCATTTGCCTTATAATGTTTGATAGCTTTGTTCACATTTAATTTTTGTGACTGACCTACCATTTCTTTTAAAGTTCTGAAACCTAATTGCGCCATGATTTCTCTTAACTCTTCAGCAATGAAATACATGAAGTTGATTACGTGCTCTGGAGTTCCTTTGAAATTTTTTCTCAATTCAGGATCCTGAGTTGCAATACCAACTGGGCAAGTATTTAAGTGACAAGCTCTCATCATGATACATCCAGAAGCTACAAGTGGTGCAGTTGCAAAACCGAATTCCTCAGCTCCTAATAAAGCTGCTATCGCCACGTCACGACCTGTTTTCAACTGTCCGTCACATTCTAAAACTACACGACTTCTTAAATCGTTCAAGATCAAAGTTTGCTGAGCTTCTGCTAAACCAAGTTCCCACGGAATACCTGTGTGCTGTAAAGATGTTAATGGTGCAGCTCCCGTTCCTCCGTCATAACCAGAAATTAAGATTACGTCAGCTTTTGCTTTGGCAACACCGGCAGCGATGGTTCCAACTCCAACTTCAGAAACTAATTTTACGTTGATGCGAGCTTCACGGTTTGCATTTTTCAAATCGTAAATCAACTGAGATAAATCCTCAATTGAGTAAATATCGTGGTGAGGAGGAGGTGAAATCAAACCTACATAAGGTGTAGAGTTTCTAGTTTCAGCAATCCAAGGCACAACTTTTTCTCCAGGTAACTGTCCACCTTCACCAGGTTTTGCTCCCTGAGCCATTTTGATTTGGATTTCTTTCGCATTTGTCAAATAGTTGATTGAAACACCAAAACGTCCTGAAGCAACTTGTTTGATAGCGGAATTTCTAGAATCTCCGTTAATTTCTTTCTGGAAACGTCTTGGATCTTCTCCACCTTCTCCAGAGTTACTTTTTCCTCCAATTCTGTTCATTGCAATTGCTAAGTTCTCATGCGCTTCTTGGCTGATGGAACCGTAAGACATTGCTCCAGTTTTGAATTTCTTTACAATTTCTGTCCAAGGTTCTACTTCGTCAATAGAAATTGGATCTAAGTTGTTGAATTCAAATAAACCTCTAATGGTCATTAAGTTTGAGCTTTGCTCGTTAACGGCATTTGAGTATTCTTTATAACTTTCTGGGCTGTTTAAACGAACCGCCTGTTGTAATTTAGAAATAGTGGTTGGGTTGAACATGTGTTTTTCACCACCACGTCTCCATCTGTAAATACCTCCAATTTCAAGAGAAAGCAAGTTTGCAATTTTTGAATTTGGGAAAGCTTTTTGGAAACGTTTTTTCACTTCTTTTTCAACTTCCATTAAACCAATACCTTCAATTCTTGATGGAGTGTATGGGAAATATTTAGATGTAAATGTTTTGTTTAATCCTAAAATCTCGAAAATCTGAGCGGCTCTGTACGAATGTAAAGTAGAGATACCAATTTTGTTCATGATTTTTACGATTCCTTTTGCAATCGCTTTGTTGTAATTTACAACAGCATAATCCGCTTTTACTTTTGTAATGAAACCTTTTTCAACTTGATCGTGAATGATTTCATTAACCATGTAAGGATTGATTGCACTTGCACCGTATCCGAACAATAAAGCAAAATGATGAGGTTCTCTCGGTTCAGCAGATTCGATGATGATTCCGAATTTAGAACGAACTTGTAAAATGTTTAATGAGTGGTGAATGTAAGAACAAGCCAATAACATTGGGATTGGAGCTAATTCTTCGCTTACACCTCTATCTGATAAGATAATGATGTTGCATCCTTCATTAACCGCTTTAAAAGTTGCCTGAACACATTTCTCAAGCGCTCTTTCTAAACCGTTAACTCCTTTTTCTATTTTGTATAAAGTAGAAATAGTAGCCGATTTGAAATCTGCGTGATCGATATTTCTGATTTTATCCAAATCCTCATTAGAAATAACTGGATTTTGGATTTTTAATTTTTTGCATTGTTTTGATTCGATTTCGAAAATGTTGAAATCGCCACCAATCGCTAAACTGATATCAGTAATGATTTCTTCACGAATACCGTCCAACGGCGGGTTAGTAACCTGAGCGAATAATTGTTTGAAGTAATTGTACAATAACTGAGGCTGATCTGAAAGAACTGCCAAAGGAGTATCGTTACCCATGGAACTGATTGCTTCAGCTCCGTCGCTACCCATTGGGTTGATGATCGTTTTTAAATCTTCAATTGTATAACCAAACAAACGTTGTCTTGTCAAGAAATCTAATTTTTCAACAGGAGTAGGGTTGTTTGTGTAAGGGATTTTAGCTAAAGGCAATAAGTTGGCATCTACCCATTCTTTATAAGGACGTTTCGTTACAATTGCTTTTTTAACTTCTTCGTCTTCGATGATACGTCCAGCGTTCATATCAACCAAGAACATTTTTCCTGGCTCTAAACGACCGTGCTGAATTACATCTTCTGGATCGATGTCTAATACGCCAATTTCAGACGACATAATTACGAATCCGCTATGCGTTAAAGTATAACGAGAAGGACGCAATCCGTTTCTGTCAAGCAAAGCTCCAATAACGTTACCATCTGTAAATGGAATAGAAGCAGGACCATCCCAAGGCTCCATGATACAAGCGTTGTACTCATAGAAAGCTCTTTTTTCGTCAGACATTGTCTGGTGTTTTTCCCAAGCTTCAGGAACCACCATCATCATTGCCTCTGGAAGAGAACGGCCAGTCATTAATAAAAGTTCAATAACCATATCCATAGAAGCAGAATCTGATTTTCCTTCTAAGATAATTGGAAATAATTTTTTAATGTCTTCGCCAAAAACTTTGCTTTGCATAAGCTCTTCACGAGCACGCATACGGCTTACGTTTCCACGAAGTGTGTTGATCTCACCATTGTGACACATGTATCTAAACGGCTGCGCTAAGTCCCAAGATGGGAATGTATTTGTAGAGAAACGTTGGTGTACAAGCGCTAAACGAGTCACCAAGTCCGGATCTTTCAAATCTATATAATAACGGCTGATGTCTTCTGGCATCAATAGACCTTTATATATTATAGTAGTTGTCGATAGGCTAGTAAAATAAAACATGTGGCTTTCTGAGGTTTTAGATCCTCTCACTGCATGTTCAGCAATTTTTCTAGCTGCAAAAAGTTTTGCATTAAATTCTTGTTCAGTTAAATCTTGTCCGTTTTTAGAAACGAAAACTTGTTTAATTGTTGGTTCTTTTTCTGCGGCGATTTCACCTAGATTTTCAACGTCAACAGGTACATCTCTCCAACCTAAAACTTTTAAGTTTTGATCTTTGATTGTAGCTTCAAATGCATTAATACAAAAAGAAACCTGGTTTTTGCTTTTTGGTAAAAAAACCATTCCTACTGCATACTCACGCGCTTCTGGGATTTCAAAGTCACATACTTTCTTAAAAAAATCATGAGGAATGTCGAATAAAATTCCAGCTCCGTCTCCAGTTCTTCCATCAGAACTAACGGCACCACGATGTTCCAATTTAATTAAGATGTCTAATGCTTTGTGAATAATATCATTTGACTTAATACCATTCAAATTACAAATAAATCCTGCACCACAATTGTCGTGTTCAAATTCAGGCAGATAAAGCCCTTGTTCTTTAACTTTCATTCTTGATATTTTTTCTACAAAAATAGAGATTTCGTTAAACATAATGTAGTAGAATTATCATTTGGCTTACATTTTTGTTGTAATATTAGAAAAAGGCTTCTTAAATGATAATAATATTATTTAAAGCATTGCGAAATGATAAAATCATAATAACATTTAAATAATATTAGGAAAAATCGCCGTCAACCCCATAATTCAATAGGTTTTTTTGTTAAATCTCAAACGATATAGTGATTTTCTGTTAACTTTTTCAATGCAATTCGTTAACGATTAGTTTGCTTTGAAAATGATTAACCAAATAATAACAAAACGACTCATTTTTTAATTAGAAAAAGATTTTACTATTAAGTTGAATTTTGCTACTTTTGTCGCACTTTTATTCTGAAATAAATTCAGAACCAGACAAATTCTATATTATGAACATACACGAATATCAAGGAAAAGAAATTTTAGCAAGTTACGGAGTACGCGTTCAACGCGGAATTGTGGCTAATAATGCGGTTGAAGCTGTAGCTGCTGCAAAACAATTAACTGCCGAAACTGGTACAGGATGGCACGTAATAAAAGCACAAATTCACGCAGGTGGTCGTGGAAAAGGTGGTGGAGTTAAGTTAGCAAAAAACTTACAGCAAGTTGAAGAGTTGGCTGAACAAATCATCGGAATGCAGTTGATCACACCTCAGACTCCGCCTGAAGGTAAAAAAGTAAATAAAGTATTAGTTGCAGAAGATGTTTACTATCCTGGTGAAAGCGAAACTTCTGAATTTTATGTTTCTGTTTTATTGAATAGAGGTACAGGACGCAACATGATTATGTATTCTACAGAAGGTGGAATGGATATCGAAGAAGTTGCTGAGCACACTCCACACTTAATCTTTACTGAAGAAGTTGATCCAACTGTAGGATTACAAGGTTTCCAAGCTAGAAGAATTGCTTTTAACTTAGGACTTTCTGGAAATGCTTTTAAAGAAATGGTGAAATTCATCGACGCACTTTACAATGCTTACATTGGTTCTGATGCTTCTATGTTTGAAATCAACCCAGTTTTAAAAACTTCTGATAACAAAATCTTAGCTGTTGACGCTAAAGTTAACATCGACGATAACGCTTTATACAGACAACCAAAATATGCTGAAATGAGAGATATCCGTGAGGAGAATCCAATCGAAGTTGAAGCTAAAGAAGTTGGTCTTAACTATGTTGACCTTGACGGTACTGTAGGATGTATGGTAAACGGAGCTGGTCTTGCAATGGCAACTATGGATTTAATTAAATACGCTGGTTTTGAGCCTGCTAACTTCCTTGACGTAGGAGGAACTGCTGACGCAAAACGTGTTGAGACAGCTTTCAGAATTATCTTGAAAGATCCAAACGTAAAAGCAATTTTGATCAATATTTTTGGTGGAATCGTTCGTTGTGACCGTGTTGCTCAAGGTGTTGTTGATGCATACAAAAACATGGGTGACGCTATTAAGGTGCCAATTATCGTTCGTTTGCAAGGAACAAATGCTGAAATTGCAAAAGAATTAATTGATAACTCTGGTATGCCAATCTTATCTGCAGTTCAATTCCAAGAAGCTGCTGACCAAGTTAAAGCTGCTCTTTCTTAATTAAATAAGAAATCAATTTATAAAGAAAGTCCCTCCGAATCGGAGGGTTTTTTTTTGGGTTTAATATGTCAAAATATTCCTTTTTGAGAATGTTTTTTAAGACAAAGTATATCGTAGAGGCGCACAGCAGTGCGTCTACGTCTCGTGAATACATAATGGAAATACGTTGCGTAGACGCACTGCTGTGCGCCTCTACAATAAACTATGAGAAAAAACTACATAATTGCTCTCGCAGATTGGGCAGATTTTTAAAGATAAAGCAAAAGAAAAAGCTGCAGAATCTGCGAGAAACAAGAATGTTAGCATAAAAAAATAGCCACAGATTACACGAATTATACAGATTTTTAAATCCGTTTAATCAGTGTAATCTGTGGCTAAATATCTTTACGTAATTCTTAGCGTTCTTTTGCTGTTAGATTACTTTTTATTCTTCCCGTTTTTGAAAACCACTTTTTCTACAACAACTGGTTTTCCATTTCCTTTTGGAAATGCTTTCTTTTTAGGTTTTCCCGCAGCTGAACCTGACTTGCTTTGATCACCTCTATATTTTTCAGAATCTTTTGGAGCAGCTTTAAATTCAGGTCTTTCTTTAGAAGTTTCTTTCTTTGGAATTTCTGCTTTGTGTTTTGCTAAAACGTCAGTTGGATTTTTAGGATTTTCTTTTGTTCCTCTTAAATGAATAACCAATCCATTTAGGAAGTTGCGTAAAACCTGATCACCACATTCCATGTAATTTGGATGGTCTTCAGCTCTAAAAAAAGCACCTAATTCTGATTTTGAAATTCTGAAATCTACCAATTCTAAAATTTCAACTATTTGGTCATCACGAAGCATTAATGCCACGCGAAGTTTTTTAAGTATATCGTTATTTGTCATCGTTTATTTTTTACAAAGGTACGGTTTATTTTTTTGCCACGAATTGCACGAATTTCCACTAATTAATTTTAAAATTTTAATTCGTGGAAATTCGTGCAATTCGTGGCTAATTTTTATTTAAAACGTCAATTAATTTATCCAAATCTTCTTTTAGGTGATTCGCTGTGACTACAATTCGATTTAAGGGTTCAGCGTCTTTTGTGTATTTAAAACTCGCGATGATGATTTTTTCCTGTTTTAATTTTTCTACCAATTTATTTGATAAAACATAAATAAGTGGATAGTTTTTATCAAATTTAATATGCTTGCTTTTGATTAAAACCGAATCAATATAACTCAAATTGTCTTTCAGTTTTTGATGCTGTATTTTATAGATTTCTGCAGCATCAGAAAGTGTTTGCACAAAAGCGGGATTCATTCCGGCAGCACTTGTAAAAGTTTCCAATTCTTTTATTTCGTTTATAAAATCGGAATCACCGGCAATTACACCACCAGTTAATCCAAAAGCTTTTCCGAGAGACGAAACCATTATTTTTCTTTTAACAGGAAATGAAACAGAAGAATAAATTCCAGAACCATTTTCGCCTACAATTCCTAATGAATGCGATTCATCAATAACTAATGTAATTTCCTTTTCCTTTGAAATTTCTTTTATAAAACTTAGATCGACAGGTTTTGTTTCAAAAGAAGGAACTCCATCGGTCAAAATCGTTATTTTTTCAGGTTCTGAATCTAATAAACGATCATTCAATTTTTCATTTATAAAAACAGGAAGACTATTTTCTGTTTTAATTGCCGAATGCGTTTCATTCAAATGATAAGAAACAGCTTTTTCCTTTTTTAGTTTTTCTAAAACCAATTTTCCCGCCAGCATTCCAGAAGAAACAGTAGCAGTACTTTCTGATCCAATATGACTGGCTAAAAACTTTTCGCCTGCATCATATGCTGTTAATTGAATATTAGCTGTTCTCGAACTTCCATAAGTGGTTCCCCATTTTAGAATATTTTTTATGACAAGATCTTGAAATGCTGCGTTTGTTGGAAGCCCTAAATAGGCAGTTCCGCCAAAATACAAATACTGTTCATGGTCAATTTCAATAATTCGATCAGGAAATTTTTCGACTTTCATTTTATAGAAGTGTAACTCCGGTTCCGTTAAGATCAGAATAATTTACAACACCATCTTTTATCGTTACTCCTGTTGCAATATCTTCAGACAGCAAAAGTGCGCCATCCATATCAACATAATCAAGCTGTGGAAGCAAATGTGCAATAGCAGAGATTCCGACTGTTGATTCAGTCATACAGCCAACCATAGTTTTTAAACCTAATTTTTTCGCTTCTTCGATCATGCGTTTTCCTGGAGTTAAGCCACCGCATTTTACCAGTTTTACATTTACACCATGAAAATGATTGAAACATTTTGCAACATCTTCCTCAATAATACAGCTTTCGTCAGCAATTACAGGAAGAACAGAATGTTTAAAAACTTCTTTATGACCTTCCCAATTGTCAGCTTTCATTGGTTGTTCCAAGAATTCTACGCCAAGTTTTTTAAGTTCAACGGCATTATTGATCGTTTCTTCAACGCCCCAGCCACAATTTGCATCAATTCTAAAAACAGCATCGGTATGTTTACGAAGTTCTTTTACAATGGCAATATCTTCTTTGGTTCCTAATTTGATTTTATAGATTGGCCAAGGAAGTTCTTGCATTTTAGAAACCATTTTTTCAATAGAAGCGATTCCGATTGTATAATCTGTCAACGGATTTTTTTCAGTGGTATAATTCCAAAGATCATATAATTTTTTGCCTTTAATTCGGGCATATAAATCATTATAAGCCAAATCCAGTGCGCACAAAGCAAACATATCGTGCTTTAAATACGGATGAATTTTCGACCAAAAAACCTCAGGAGTTTCAATTTCAGAATTCTCAATAACAGCTCTTATTTTTTCCAAATCTGCCATCATCATCGAAACTGTTGTTTTGTAATATGGATTTGAAGTCGCTTCTCCAAAACCAGAAAAACCATTGCTTTGTAATTCGACAATTAAAGAAGGTTGAAAATCAATAGATTCTCTTGAAATCGTGAAAGTATGTTTTAGTTTTAAGTTATACTCTCTTAAAATTAGTTTCATAATTTATGCTGTTTTTTTATTTTTTTTCGATCAATAACCAAGCCACAGAACCGCTTTTACAAATCCATCTCGCCATAATTTTTCATTGTGTTCACCCCCAGGCACTATTTTGGTTTTTGTAAGATGAAGGCAATAGCATCGGTTTTTATCTAGTAGCTTTTCCATTTTATGTAAATCACTTACCATGTTTTCATCTTCTTTGTCTCCGCATAAAAAATAAATTCGTGTTTTATTTTTTGGTGCTTGTTCCGTCAAAGTATAAATGTCATTCGAGAACCAAAATGATGGAGAAAAAACGCCAGCATTGCCAAAAACTTCCGGATATTTTAGAATCGCATAATACGAAACTAAACCGCCAAGAGAACTTCCCATTATTGTTGTGTTTTTGGCTTTTGTTTTGGTTCTATAGTTCTTGTCAATATATGGTTTTAAGGTTTTAACAATAAAATCAAGATAATCATCAGCTTTTCCGCCACCATATTTTTCATTTTTATAAGGCGTCAGTTCATCGATTCTTTTTTCATTTCCATGCTCAATTCCCACAACAATAACAGGCGCTTTTAAGCTGTCTAATTTTTCATCCACATTCCATTCGCCTACAAAAGAAGTTTTAGCATCAAATAAATTTTGAGCATCGTGCATATAAATTACACTGTACCTTTTTTTCGGAGAAGCCGAATAACCTTCAGGCAGATAAAGCCAGATTTTTTTAGTGGTTTTAAGCTGTGGTGATTCGATGGTAAAAGTAGATACATTTTTGGATGCTGTGCTTTCCTGTGCATTTCCAATATTGGCAAGCGACAAAAGAATAAATAAAAAGAATCCTCGAATCATTAGATATTGTGTTTTAGATTTTAAAGTAATATTTTAGCTAAAAATAACAAATTTGATGAACACCGAAGAAGAAAAAAGAAGTTTACTTTTAGAAATGATTGCTTTCTCAACAGTTGATGGGCAATTGCATAAACGCGAACTGGAATTTTTGTGGAAAGTTGCTCAGGAACTGAACATAAAAAAAGATCTTTTTCAGGATTTATTTCATCAGGAACAAACGACTAAAGTCAGAAAATCGGAATTTCAGCGTATTCAGCAATTCTACAGATTGGCTTTGATTATGTATTGCGATGGTATTTTGCACGAAAAAGAATCGATCGCCATTCATCAAATTGCACTTGAAATGGGCTTAAATCCAGGTGCCGTAAAAAGAGTTTTGGACTTGATGAAAAAAGCGCCCAATGCTATGATTGATCCCAAAATATTATTGAAAGTTTTTCAGGAACAGCACAATTAAGGCAATTGTTCCTGAAGTTTTTTAATATCGTCACGAAGTTTAGCAGCTTGCAAAAAATCTAATTCTTTTGCGGCTTTTTCCATTGATTTTCTTTTTTCGCGAATCATTTTCTCCAATTCTGCTTTCGATAAATAAGCAGTTTCTGGTTCGGCAGCAACAGCCAACGTATGACCGAGTTCATATTCGACCAAAGGATTTTTGGTAAACGCGCTGTCGATTTTTTTATTTAATGCGTGAGGCGTAATATTATTTTCAGTATTGAAGTTGATCTGTTTGGTTCTTCTGTAATTTGTTTCGTCAATTGTTCTTTGCATGCTGGCAGTTATTTTATCAGCATACATAATTGCTTTTCCGTTTAAGTTTCTTGCCGCACGTCCAATAGTTTGGGTTAAAGATCTATGGTTTCTTAAAAAACCTTCTTTATCGGCATCAAGAATGGCAACTAATGAAACTTCCGGTAAATCAAGACCTTCACGAAGCAAATTTACCCCAATTAGAACATCAAAAATACCTTTTCTCAAATCCTGCATAATTTCAATACGCTCTAAAGTATCCACTTCAGAATGGATATAACGGCATCGAATATTTACTTTTGTCAAATATTTGGCTAATTCTTCAGCCATTCTTTTGGTCAAAGTGGTTACTAGAACTCTTTCGTCTAATTCGCATCGAACCTGAATTTCTTCGATCAAATCATCAATTTGATTCAAACTTGGGCGAACTTCAATAATTGGATCCAATAATCCAGTTGGACGGATAATCTGTTCCACATAAATACCATCCGATTTTTGAAGTTCATAATCGGCAGGAGTTGCTGAAACGTAAATTACTTGATTCTGCATGGCCTCAAATTCCTCAAATTTCAGCGGTCTGTTATCCATTGCTGCAGGTAATCTAAAACCGTATTCAACCAAGTTTTCTTTACGGCTTCGGTCGCCTCCGTACATGGCGTGAACCTGCGAAACCGTTACGTGGCTTTCGTCAACAACCATCAAATAATCGCTAGGAAAATAATCTAATAAACAGAAAGGTCTTGTTCCGGCTTCTCTTCCGTCAAGATATCGGGAATAATTTTCAATTCCGGAGCAATAGCCTAATTCCCGAATCATTTCTAAATCGAAATTGGTTCTTTCTTCCAGGCGTTTGGCTTCTAAATGTTTACCGATTTCTTTAAAATAATCCACTTGTTTGACTAAATCTTGCTGAATTTCCCAGATGGCACCTTGCAAAACTTCGGGCGAAGTCACAAACATATTGGCTGGATAAATGGTCAGCCTTTTGAATTTTTCAATAACCTGAGAAGTTTTAGCATCAAAAGCTTCAATTTCTTCAATTTCATCACCAAAGAAATGAATTCGATAAGCATCGTCAGCATAACTTGGATATACTTCAACAGTGTCGCCTTTGATTCTGAAAGTCCCCGGATTAAAATCGGCTTCAGTTCTGGCGTATAAACTTTGTACTAAACTGTGCAATAATTTGGTTCGTGAAATAACTTGATCTCTAGTGATTTCAATTACATTTTTCTGAAATTCAACTGGATTTCCGATACCATAAAGACAAGAAACAGAAGCAACAACCAAAACATCACGACGTCCCGACAGCAGGGAAGACGTTGTGCTCAAACGCATTTTTTCAAGCTCTTCATTGATAGATAAATCTTTCTCAATAAAAACGCCGGTTACAGGCATGAAAGCTTCTGGCTGATAATAGTCGTAGTAAGAAACGAAATATTCAACTGCATTGTTTGGGAAAAACTGCTTGAACTCTGAGTACAATTGTGCAGCCAAAGTTTTGTTGTGTGCCAAAACTAAGGTAGGGCGCTGTACTTCCTGAATAACATTTGCAACGGTAAAAGTTTTACCAGATCCCGTAACTCCTAATAAAGTTTGATATTTTTCGCCATCAATAACACCTTGCGCTAATTTTTGTATGGCTTGTGGTTGATCTCCTTTTGGACTATAATCTGAAGCTACTTGAAAATTCATTTTTTATTGATGAAAAATTAGTTTTGTAAAGATACGAAGTTTGGATTCTATAAAAAACATAAATAAGGTTGCCCAGAATTATGCAGATTTTGTGAATTGTTTTTGTAGGTATAGTCCCTACGGGACAATCATGTTCATCGATGTTTTTTCTCTACCAATATTAAACTCCTAACGGAGTAATTTGTATTGATCTATTAGAAACCAATTGAAATATCTCGTAGAGATTAAATATTGGTAGTTAAAACAATGGTTAATGAGAAAATTGTTATGCAGTGGTATAGTCCCTACGGGACAATCATGTTCATCGATATTTTTTCTCTACCAATATTAAACTCCTAACGGAGTAATTTGTATTGATCTATTAGAAACCCATTGAAATATCTCGTAGAGATTATATATTGGTAGCTAAAACAATGGTTAACGGAAAAATTGTCCCGTTGGGACTTCATATTACACGCTATTCTAAAAAATTAATAACCGCATCATTCACAATTTTCGATTGATCGATGGATAAAAAATGTCCCGCGTCTTTGATTATTTCTGTTTTGCTGTTTTTTAAATATTTTTTTGCGCGTTCTAAACTTTCTTCAGAATTAATAACATCGTTATCACCAATTAAAATTAGAACAGGGTTTTGAATTGACTCTAATTCTTTATCTGAAAAAGGCGTCATTTTGAGCATGCTTGAGTTTGATTTTGCATATTTATTGGCCAAATAAAATTGTCGGTTGTAAATCGGACTTATTTTTTCTGGATGCGTAGAAAATGTTTTTAATGTTTTGCTGAATTTCTTTTCACTCGGAAAAAGTTTTAAAAGCAAAGCAGATGATGTTTTTCTGGGTTTATCAATAAATTTAAAAGTCTGTGCTGGACTCAGCAATACTATTTTATCAATAGAATTGGTTTTTTGAATGGCTAATAATGTCGCAATCCAGCCTCCGCGCGAAGCGCCGACAATATCAAATTTCTTTAATTTGTAATGATCAAAAACTTCATTGTAGCAAGTGACGATTTCCTCTGATGAAAGCGGCTTTGCAGTTAAAGTAGATTTATTCGGTTCCATTAAAAAATCGATGGCATAAACACGATGGTTTTTGGCAAGAACCTTGATATTTGGATACCACATGGTAGAACTGGCGTCCATTCCGTGAAGTAATACTAGGCTTTTTCCGTTTTGCGGTCCTGCGATAATAACATGTGCAGTTCCGAAACTGGTTTTTACATTTTCTTCCGTGTAGGAAATATCCCAAAGTTTTAGGGCTTTATCGTATGCAGCGATGTAATTTTGTTTGTCGCTTTTGGTTTTGAAAACGTAGTCATCAAATTTGGCTTCTTTTGAAGAAGAACAACCAGCAAGTATTAAAATAATTAAGAAAAATGTAGCGAACGTTTTTGAAGTACTCATAAAATTGAATTTACTTTAAAGGTACAACAATATAATTTCGAAGAAGTTTCAGGATTTTCTCTGAAAATAATATAATTTTAAGATTTATCGTTTTTCTTAGTCAAATAATAAATTTGTACAAAAGCTAAAATAGCATTTGGAATAATTACAGGCCAAAGCCATTGATTAAAATCTTTGTAATCGTTTAAGAAAATACCATAAATAACAAAACAGATACAGCCAAACATATTAATAAATCGGATTGTTTTAAGGTTTTTCAATAAAAAACCTCCAACAATAAAAACGGATGCTAGATAACCAATATACTCTGCCATAGTCTTGATATTAAATAGTGTACAATAAATGTAGCAAAACCTACTTATATAATCAAGAGTTAGTGTTGAAAATCAGTATTTTAAATTTTAAAGTTTTTCTTTTCCGCTTCACTTAAAAAAGACCAAGCAACAATACGGCTGTTTTTTTGCCCTTGCGACATTTCAATTGTTTTAACTGAAACAGCATTTACCTTTTTTAATGTTTTGTAAATTGAAGAAAGATTTTCTTGTTTTGAAACCAGCGTTGTAAACCACAAACATTGTGAACCATATTTCACGCTTTCATAAATCATTTGTGTAATAAAACCAATTTCGCCGCCGTTGCACCATAATTCGGCATTATGACCTCCAAAATTCAGAATAGGATTCGTGCTTCTTTTTTCTTTTAAATTCGAGACTTTTCGCGAGGCACTTTTATTTGCTTCCTCTGCAGAGGCATGAAAAGGTGGATTGCACATTGTGAACGTGAATCTGTCCTCGGGAATAATGATGTTTTTGAAAATAAATCGGGATTCAGTTTGTTGCTGTAAACTGATTGCGTCAATTAATCTCGGATTTGCTTCAATAATTTTACTGCAGTTTTCAATTGCTTTTTTGTCGATATCGGTGCCAACAAAAGACCAATTATAAATCGCATTCCCTAATATCGGATAGATTAAATTTACGCCTGTTCCGATATCTAATCCTAAAACCGAATTTCCTTCTGGAATTTGATTATTATTGCTTTCAGCCAATAAATCAGCGATGTAATGAATATAATCTGCTCGTCCTGGAATTGGCGGACAAAGATAATTTTTTGGAATATCCCAGTTTTGAATATCATAATAGGTTTGCAATAATGCTTTGTTTAAAGCTTTAACGGCAAGCGGATCGCTGAATTCAATAGTTTCGATTCCGTATTTATTTATGGAAACAAAAGCTTTTAATTCGGGACAATTTTTAATAAGAAGTTCGAAATCATATCGTGAACGATGCAGATTTCTTGGATGTAAATTGTCTTTTTGAGAATTGTCGTTTGCTTTCATTTCTGTAGATTTCGGTGCAAAGATAGGTATTCCTTTTTTAGAAATGATTTTCGGAAATTTTCTATTAAGCCTAATGCGCAAATCCGTTGTAGAAGCTGTTATGGGCTGGTATTTTTGAGTTCAATTGAGTTTAAAGTTTCCGCCACTTTTTCCAACTCTTTTAGGTTTTTTGGTGTGTCTTTTTTGTCTAAATCTATGGTGAATGAGCAAATAAACATTTTATTTTTAGCAATTATGTACCAATAATACATAAAATCTTGCCCATTTTTTTCAGAGTATTTTAAGCCTTTGAATCCTTCTTTAGTTTTAAACGGTTCTGCTTTTCCATTAAAACTTTCCATTTCGCTTTTTAATAATTCAGAATTCTTATTCGGGTCAATTTTGACGGGTGTAATTCTGAGATTTCCTGTCCATTCTTTAGTGTCGAAAAATGCGTTTGTATTGTCTTCATCTTCATATTCAGGCCAATTTTCAGGTAACAGAATTGAATATCCAAAATTTGATACGAAAGCGTCAGTTTCAGGTTTGCTATTGCAATTCATAAAAAGAAGAAAGATTAAAAAATACGTTTGCTTCATTGTTGCACATTTTTGGTACTAGCCCATAACGTCCCGCTACTACAGGGGTTTGGGACTAAATTAATCCCATTCTGCGGATTTGGCAAATCATTCCAAATGCAAAAGCATCTTTTCATTATGCCAATTGCCCAAATCCGTTGTATCATTATTTGTCTACTGTGTAATTCAATTCAGTTACTCCAGAAGAGAATTGTCGAGTAGTTAACAAGTTTAGTTTTATTTTGTCTTTGATGTCTACAAATAAGGGGATACCTTGTCCCAGAACGACAGGGTTGACAAATAGCCAGTAACCGTCAATTAAATTTTGCTGGATAAGTGAATGTGTTGTTGTTGGACTTCCAAAAAGTAAAATCTCTGTACCATCCATCTGTTTTATTTCATTTATTCTGTCAGCAATATTGTCACTAATAATAGTAGTTTTAGCCAAATTTGCATCTTTCAGCATTTTTGATAGAACAATTTTGTGAGCACCGTTATACCATTTTGAATGTTCAATGTCGTGATTGCTCGCATCTGGCTTGTTTCCGGCGTTAGGCCAGTAATTCTCCATCATTTGATAAGTTTTCCGCCCATATAATGCGGTGTCAGTTTGGCTTATGCGCTTTCCAACGAAATCAAAAATTTCTTCGTCAACATTAATCCAGTTCATTTCTCCGTTAGGTCCTGCGACAAAACCGTCAAGCGATATATGCATAAACGAAATTATTTTTCTCATTAGTTCTTTTTTTTTCTGTTATTTATCTCGATCACTTTGTAATTACCTATAACGCTTTGGTAGTCAATTGGTTTTAGTGCTAAATTAAGTCCATTCCTCGGATTTGCCAAATTATTCAAATACAAAACCATCTTTCTATCAAGTCAATTACCAAATTGCTTGTAGCGTGTGTTGGCATTAGGCGTGTTATTTAGTTTTTTTTCTTAATTCGGATATTTCATTTTCTAAATCAGATTTTGCTCTTAATTTCCAGTTAGATTGAACTTTCATACTCTGAGATTTCGTTTGATTTAAAGGTGGTGGATTTGGTATTCTTGTTGCCAAAATATTACTTTCAGGATTTTTAAAACTTCGAGTTATTCCGCAAGCTCTTATTTGAATTAGATTGCCTGATTTACGATTTGCATAAATCAGCCACTTTCCACTTTGATCAATTATGGGTCCGCACCATTGATTATAAATTCCTCTATAAACTTTTCCGTTTAAAACGCCTTTAAAGGGTTCAATAACTTTAATTTCAAACGTGTGTTTTTTAGAATCAATTTTCAAAATTTCTCCAATAAAAATATATTTTGATTCCGTAAATTCTCTGTTTTGAATTTCTTTTAGATTTTTAGGAATTTTACAATCACAAGCTAATGATTTACTCGAAATCAAGAAAGTCCAAAATAATATTGTTAAAATTTTCATTCTCATTTTTTCTTAAGCTTATCGTTAACGTTCTAACAATACAGTTGGTTTGGGACTAAATTAAGTCCATTCCTCGGATTTGCCACCCGAGCGATAGCGAACAGGCGAAGCAAATCATTCCAAATACAAAACCATTTTACCTCCCGATACTTCGGGAAAGCCAATTGTCCAAATCCGTTGTAGTAGTTGTTAGTAGTGGTATTTTACGAAATCCAAGTTTCTTCCATTTTAATTATTTTCCACTTGTTCTTTACTTTTTTGATTACAATTATATTTCCATAACCACATAATCCTCCACAAGTATACCCAACGTTAAGACTTCCATTTTCTCGTTTTTTGTCAAATTTTATTCCTGAAATTTTTAATATTCCTGAAAAGTTAAAATTGTATTTTCTTTCAAAAATATTTTCTTTAGGAAATTCATTTATGTTTTTTAGTTTGAATTTACCATTCAATTTAATACTCTTGAAATTAAGAATATATTCTATTGCGTTGTCTGTTTTAATTTTGGGATCAAAAGCAATAATAACTTTAGAAGTGTCTTTTTTTATTTCTGCCACCTCTTTTTTCCATTTTTTTAATCTTTGAATTTCTTCTGAAGTTGCCTTCGTTGAATCAGTTTTAACATAATGACCTTCTTTGTTAAATATTAGTTTTCCATAACGAGGTGGGGGATTTGAATATATTCTTACATCTCTACAAACTGAGTCAACTATGCTTGGCAAAATTTCAGCCAATACATTTCTGTTGAATTCAACATCTTTGTTAAATTCAATATCATTCTCATTCTTTTTACAACTCGCAAAAAGAAGAATAATTAAGATAAATATTATTTTCTGAAGTCTTATCATAATATGTCTGCGTCCTGACTTACACGCACTTTGGGATTAAACACTGCTTTATTTTCGGTTTTACCACCCGAGCGATAACAAACGGACGGAGTAAATCTTCTAAATACAAAACTAATTTTGCTTTATGCCTATTGCTCAAATCCGTTGTGGTTGCTGTTGGCAGTAGTTGTTTTTTCATTACTTCTTTCACGCAACTTTAAAAACTCACTTTGTAGTTTCTTAAAATCATCATTTATTGGTAAAATATTAAGCTTTTCTATTTTATATTTAGTTTTATTTTTCAAATTGACGATTATACTATCACACGTTCTATCACTTTCAAAGCTATAATTGTCGACATTATTCCAAGGAATTTTTATATCTTTTTCCCAACTTAAGAAAAATCTACGTTTCCATATGTGAAGAATTCCATCATTTGTTAGAATCACTGTTGCTTTTGCTGTCGCAACAAGGTTTGCTATATAAAATGATGTGGCATAAATTAAAGTAAATTGTAAGATTGCAAGGATTTTGTTTTCTATTTTCGGAGTATAGTTTTTGAGGAATATTGTGCTAGAACATAATATCAAAACCATAATACATATTAATCTATTTCTTGAGAGAATCTTAATGTTATATTCATTTTGCTTCATTAGTTCTTTTGGTTTTACGGATTTTCTCAACAATTACTGCCTAACGTCCCGGTACAACAGCGGGTTGGGTACTAAATTAAGCCCATTCCTCGGATTTGCCACCCGACCGAAAGCAAACAAGCGATGCAAATCATTCAAATACAAAACCAACTTTTTATTAAGCTATTGTCCAAATCTGTTGTAGTGGCTGTTAACGGTTGTGTTTTTTAGTCAATAGTTAATTTGTCTAATTGAAAATTATATAAATTTCCGATTTTCATCTCTTGCATTAAAACTTTAATATTCTCTTTACTTTTTTCCGTTATTTCTATCTTAAAGAAAACATTTGTTTCACTATTTATGAAATATTTCGCTTTAATTATCCCAGTTACTTTTAAGTCAGTTTTAGCATTGTAAATCCAGTTTTTATTGTTTTCATATATTACTGCATTACTTTTACCGTCATGCGTCAAAACAGGATAATAAATGTTTATTTTGTCTCCAACTTTATATTTATTGTAGTTATCAAAAGCTATCTTTTTTGACTTTTCATCATTTTCTAATATTGGTTTCCAATAATCAATATAATGTTGAGCTTGTTCTTCAACCTTTAAATCTTGGTGATTTAATTTTCGGTGTAGAGATGTTAAAATTATTGAAGAAATGTCATCTGGATGATAGATACCAATTTTATTAAATTGCTTTACGAGTTTACCGTTTCCGTGCCTAATCCAATTATTTCTTATCCACATTCCCACTGTTGTATGCAATTCTGTTACGGCATCATTTTCAGGTTTGTTTTTGAAAGAGTTTTTAGAATTTTCAGTCCAGTTTTTTTCAAAATAATTTAATGACTCGTCAAGATTCGAAGGCAGATTTTGACTACAAGAAGTCAAATAAATCAGAAATGTAAATAATAAATAAATTTGTTTTTTCATTGTCATTTCCTTTAACATAACCGCTAACGTTTTGGCCCTACAGCGGGTTTGGGACTAAATTAAGCCCATTCTTCGGATTTGCCAAATCATTCAAACACAAAACCATCTTTCCATTAAGCCAATTGCCCAAATCCGTTTTAGTAGCTGTTGGCGGTTGTAATTTTGTTAGTAATCATATCTATATGTTGAATATTGTCCCTTTTGAATGACTGTTTTATATTCTTTGTCGAACTTGTTTTCAAGCTTTTGTTTAATTTCTTCCGACTTGTAGTTATAATGTTTCTTGTTTAAAAAGCCAACATTTCGTATCGTAGGATGTTCAAGGATTGGCTTCAGATTTCCATCTAAAATGTTCGTGTCTACAAAACGAAAGTCTATGAGATTTGGAAAATAACTTAAAAAATTAAGGTTTTCAATAGGAGCACAGACATTTAAACATAAGACTTTAAGCTTTTTTAGCTTCAAAAGTTCGTCCGTAAACTTGAATTTTTTAGATTGGTTAATATGCAAAAATTCTAAATTGTCACTAATTTGATTCAGCCCTTTGTCATCTTCAAGCTTTGTACAGTAATGAAGTTCAAGTCTTTTTAGATTATTAAATTTTTCTACTCCCGTAAAATTTTTGATGTTTGCAGAATTTAGTTCAAGATATAAAAGTTTGTCGTTTTCGGATAGATTGTCAAATGAGTATAGCTTTTCTTTTAAATGCCATATGATTGCATATTCAGAGTCACCAAAATTCTTATTTTCTGTTTGAATAGAATTTTCTTTAAAGTTCTTACTAAAGATTTTGTTTTGCTCTAATTGTTCAAACCATATAGTGTTAAATCTCCAATCCATTTTTTGTCTTATGTTGTTATGTTTTGGTATTATAACCGCCAACGTCACGCTACTACAGCGGGTTTGTGCAAATTCCAGTGATATTGACCACCCAATTCCAATTTAAAGTGACCACCTGATTCCAATTCAAAATGACCACCTA
>NZ_VJYD01000016.1 GCF_007341385.1 Flavobacterium daemonense | reverse complement strand
TTTTGCTTCCTTTCTCAATCATAAATCTACTCAAAATTTCAAAAAACAAATCTAAAGGAGGAACGAGGAATCTCCGCGAGAAGCTCTATAAAGATTGGCGACTTAGTTTGCGGAGTTTCTAGTGTGATTTCTCGTTCCTCGAAATGACAAACTAAATTGACTATGTTTGTTAATACAAGTGAAACGCCTTTATAGACAAAGCAAAACTATGTATCTATGTGTTTAAAATATTATTTAAATTTAGAAATTGCCTGATTAATAAACTCCAATTCTGAAGTTGATAAATCGAAATCCATTGCTTTTGCGTTTGAAATGGCTTGTTCTGCGTTTCTTGCTCCGGCTAAAACAACTGCAATTCCTTTTTGTAAACTTGTCCAACGTAAAACCAATTGCGAAATAGAAATGTGTTTTGTGTTTGCTAATGAACTCAATTCTTCGACTAAAGTTTTTACTTTTTGAAGATCAAACTGTCCGAAATAACCATTTCTGTGATCGTTTTCTTTTAGTTTGCTGTCGGTGAAATATTTTCCAGTCAATAAACCTCTTTCCATTGGACTGTAAGCAATGATTCCGATGTTTTCTGACACTGTAAACGGAATTAAATCGGTTTCAATTTTGCGGTTCAGCATACTGTAAGCGACTTGGTTTGAAGCAATTTGAACTGTTTTTTGCGCTTCCTGAATTTGCGGAATACTATAATTGCTTACACCAAAAGCTCTGATTTTTCCTTGTTGAATTAAAGTTTCAATGGCTTCCATGGTTTCAGAAATTGGAGTAGTGGAGTCTGGCCAGTGAATTTGAAGCAAATCGATGTAATCGGTTTGAAGACGTTTTAAGCTTTCCTCAACTTCTTTTATTACGTTTGCTTTTGATGAATATTTGTAAATAGGAACTTTTTTGCCGTTATCGTCGGCATCAAAAAAGAAATCGCCTTTTCCGTTGTTGCTTCCGTCCCAAACCAAACCAAATTTGGTCAACAATTGTACTTTTGAGCGATCGTACGATTTTATTGCTTCGCCAATCATTTCTTCGCTTAAACCAAATCCGTAAAAAGGAGCGGTGTCGATTGTGGTAACGCCATGATCGATAGAAGCTCGAACAGATTCTATTGAATCTTTCTTTTCATTTCCGCCCCACATGTTTCCGCCAATGGCAAATGCGCCGTATGTAATTGCTGATAATTCAAGTTCAGTATTGCCTAATTTTCTATATTCCATAATGTTGTATTTTTAAATCTTAAATTTCACTTGGCAAAATTATACCATTTTTAAGAGTGTAAACTTGTATAAATTTGTCTTTTTTATGTAAATTTGCAACTTCAAATAATTCACAACTCATGAAAAAAGAAAATTTATACGAACCGTTTACCGTTTCTTTTGAAACTTTAGATGAATATCCGGATGTTGGCGATCGTCATAATTTTTTTGAATTAGTCTATATTTTAAACGGAACAGGAAGGCAGTGCATCAATAAAAATATTTTTGAATATGATGCCGGACATATGTTTTTATTGACGCCTGAGGATTGTCATAATTTTACAATTGAAACCAAAACGAAGTTTTTCTTTTTGAGGTTTAATGATATTTATTTGAAGAATTCGAGTCTGCAAAACGAGAATGTGCAGCGTTTGGAATATATTCTTCAGAACGCGAATCACCAACCGGGTTGCATTTTGAAAAATGATGCCGATAAATGTTTGGTGAAAGTAATGATTGAAGCGATTTGCAGAGAACACCAAGATAAGGATATTTACAATCAGGAATTGATTCAGCAATTGGTGAATACGTTGATTATTATTGTGGCTAGAAATATTGCGAAATATCTTCCTGAGCAAGTAAATGTGGGAACGGAAGCGAAAGCAATGGATATTCTGCAATATATTCAGACGAATATTTATTATCCTGAGAAAATTAAAGCGGAGTCGATAAGTGATTATTTCGGAATTTCGAATACTTATTTAGGACGTTATTTTAAAAAACATGCCGATGAAACGATGCAACAGTATATCAGCAATTATAAAACGAAACTGATTGAACATCGTTTGCAATTCAGCGATAAGCGAATTAACGAAATTGCGTATGAATTTGGTTTTACCGATGAAAGCCATTTCAATAAATTTTTCAAAAAGCAAAAAGGCTACAGTCCTTCAGAATTTAGAAAAACGATTCGATTGAGTGCATAGATTTTGTTTGCCACTAATTTCTCGAATTTGCACTAATTTTTAGCCACAGATTAAAGTGATTAAATGATTTTTTTGTTTATACGCAGATTTTGAATGATTTAGGCAGATTTGAAAATAAATTTACATAATCTGCTCAATCTGCGAGAGAAAAAAACAAGAATCCGTAAAAATCCGCGTTTTCGCAAAGCGAATCTGTTTTATCCGCGTACTTTATTCAATTTTTCGATATAAAATCAAAGCCCTTAGATAATCTTCTTGATTACACGAAGTTTATGCGTGTGTTTGTTTATTTCTGGATTGTAAATTCCGGTGTGATCTAAACGGTCGATACGTACTTTTCCGCTTGCGTGAATGATGTAGTTATTTTCCATTATGATTCCGACGTGAATAATATTTCCTTCGTCATTATCAAAAAAGGCCAAATCTCCTGGTTCGCTTTCTTCAATAAAACTTAAAGGTTCCCCGTCAAGTGCTTGTTGCGAGGCGTCACGATGAATTTTGTAGCCATTCAGCTTGTAAACCATTTGAGTGAAACCAGAACAATCGATTCCGAAAGGCGTTTTTCCACCCCACAAATAAGGAGCATTCAAATACATAAAAGCGGTGGTTATTAACGCGCTTTTTGGTTTGATGCCACTGGTTTTTGTCCCTTCAAAATCAAAATTTGAAATATTGATTTCGTTATTATTTAAAAAAGATAATGATGCTCCTAGGGGAATTGGGAGCAATAAATTGTCTGGAGCAGTGATGTAATCAATTAAATCGGCATTAAGAATAATTGCTTCTTTGCTCAACAGATTATAATTTGCCTCAGAAATTACCTGATATTGTTTAGAATCTACCCAGCCTACATAATCATCAAACTGAATTTTGATTTTTGCCCATTGATTATGGCGTTCTAAGATTTCGATATGCTCGCCAAACAAAAGCTGTGTAACGATTTCACTTCTGTCACTAGCTTCGGCTCGAACGGGTACTATGGCTAAATTGCAAATTCCGAACATTTAGGGTAATTTATAAGTTGAAAATTAGGAGTTAAACCAATAACTCCTAATTTGTTTTAATAGTATTTAAGCTTTTTCGATAACAATTGCAGATGCTCCACCGCCACCGTTACAAATTGCTGCAGCTCCAGTTTTTGCATTGTTTTGCTCTAAAACGTTTAATAAAGTTACGATAATACGTGCTCCTGATGCTCCAAGAGGATGTCCTAGAGAAACAGCTCCACCGTTTACATTCACTTTATTGTTGTCAAGATTTAAGATTTTTGAATTGGCTAAGCCAACAACTGAGAAAGCCTCATTGAATTCAAAATAATCAACATCTGAAATTGAAATTCCGGCTTTGTCCAAAGCTTTTGGTAATGCTTTTGCCGGACTCGTAGTAAACCATTTTGGTTCTTGAGCGGCATCTGCATAACCTTTTATGTAGGCAAGAGGTTTGATTCCTAATTCGTTTGCTTTTTCTTCAGACATTAAAATCAAAGCCGCAGCTCCGTCATTAATTGTCGATGCATTTGCAGCAGTTACAGTTCCGTCTTTAGTAAAAACAGGACTTAAAGATGGAATTTTATCTAATTTTACATTAGTATATTCTTCGTCTTTTGAAAAAATAATTGGTTCACCACGTCTTTGAGGCACTTCAACAGGAACGACTTCATTGTCAAATTTTCCGGTATCCCAAGCTTTTGCACTTCTTTCATAAGACTGAATTGCAAAATTATCTTGTTCTTCACGGCTGATGTTGTATTCAGTTGCACATAAATCAGCGCAAACTCCCATTGCGTTGTTATCGTAGGCATCTGTCAAACCATCTTTTTGCATTCCGTCAAGCATTGTTGCAGGACCAAATTTGTTTCCTGCACGCATTTGTACGTAGTGAGGAATCAAGCTCATGCTTTCCATTCCGCCAGCCACTACGATTTCAGCGTCTCCACAAGCAATTGCCTGTGCGCCAAACATTACAGCTTTCATTCCAGAGGCGCAAACTTTGTTTACTGTTGTAGCAGCAACTTCTTCAGACAAACCAGCAAAAAGCGCGGCTTGGCGAGCAGGAGCTTGTCCAACGCCAGCCTGAATTACGTTCCCCATGAAAACTTCATTAACTAATTTTGCGTCTAGGTTAATTTTTGAAAGGGCTCCTTTAATAGCGGCAGCGCCTAATTTTGGTGCGGGTACGGTAGATAACCCTCCCATGAAACTTCCGATAGGTGTTCTAACGGCAGAAACGATAACAACTCTTTTGTTCATTTTCTGTTAATATTAGTTAATCAAGCAAATTTACTGTTTATTTGAACAAATTCAAATTTTGTGTCAAATAGGGCGATTTTAAATTTAAGATGAAATTTTTGTTAATTCTATTCGTTTGATTGTGAACTGTTTTAGAAAAAAGATGAAAAAAACTTTAAAAAAAGCGCAAAAATAGTTGTGAGATATGGAATGTTGTCTTACATTTGCAACCGCAAAACAGAACACGTTTCTTGAGCTTGGAGAGGTGCCAGAGCGGTAATGGAGCAGATTGCTAATCTGTCGACGGGTAACCGTCGCCAGGGTTCGAGTCCCTGTCTCTCCGCTTAAATTTTGCCTTCGGGGTGTAGCGTAGCCCGGTTATTGTGTCCCGATTAAGATCGGGAAGACCACAGATACAAATCTATGTCTAATTCGGGGTGTAGCGTAGCCCGGTTATCGCGCCTGCTTTGGGAGCAGGAGGCCGCAGGTTCGAATCCTGCCACCCCGACGGAAACTTTACCATAAAGTTTTGAAACAAATGGACGCATAGCTCAGCTGGATAGAGCACCTGCCTTCTAAGCAGGCGGTCGAAGGTTCGAATCCTTCTGCGTTCACAAGAAGCCACTCAAATCGAGTGGCTTTTTTGTTTTGTATCTCTTCTTGAAATGAGTTATCTTGTCACTATCATCACTAATAAAAGTGAAAGTGAATAAAAAAGAAATCTCCAGTTTTTGGGTCTCTAGATTGAATTTCAAAAACGCTTTTTTATTCGAATTATAGACTCAGAAAAAGAATTCTTATTATCTCTCTTTGTATTAATTCTCTAATTAAAGGGAAAATCTTAACTTTTTAACACTCAAATGATTACTACGGTATTTATTGATAATTCAGTACTGATGGAGTTTTTTACCAAGTATTCAAAAACTATTTGTTTTTTTTCTAAAATCATAATCTTTTATGTGTACGAGCACATTTTTCTTTGTATTTCTTTTTTTATTAAAACTTAATATATATTTTTGGCGGTAAATGATGATAATTTTTATTGATTTATAAATTTTGATGTGTTAAAATTACATAAAAACTAAGTACTTGGATTTTAACTGTTGAAAATTTAAAAATAGTAAATTTAAAAATGTTGTTTCCAATATGTAAATAATGTTGTAATTGTCAAAGAAAGACAAAGTTTTATACACAGTTGTCACTTTCTTAATTTGAGTTTATAAAAATGCTGTTTTTAATAAGGTTTATTTACTTTAAAAAATGCTATAGTGAGTAATATGTCCTCAAAGTTGATTTCTTTATCTGAATCTGTTGCTTTATCTAAAGTAGCAGAAGGAAACGAATTGATATATACTCAGCTTGTTGAAAAATATTGGCAAAAAGTACTGCAACATGCGCTTAGTTATGTGAAGTCTTATCCAATTGCCGAAGAATTGACGCAAGATGTTTTTATTCAAATTTGGGATAAACGTGAAAAATTATTTGATGTCAACAGTTTTGATAATTATCTTTTCATCGTGAGTCGAAATTTGATCATTAGCCATATTCGAAAAAAACTGGTAGAAACAGATTCATTAAAGGGCGAAAAACTACAGGAGTTGTTCTTTAATCCGGACGATCAATATGAATTTAAAGAGTTGGTGGAAATAATAAACGAAGGCGCCGCACTTTTGCAGGAACCAAGGCGTTCTGTCTTTTTGCTTAGCAGAATGGAAGGACGCGATACCGACTATATCAGTAAAGAATTAGGAATTGCGACCAGAACAGTGCGATGGCATTTGTTACAATCGTTAAACTTCCTGAGAAACCACCTGCATAAACAATACAATGTCGATGTATTGCTCTGTATTTTATATAGTTTACTATTTTTTTGAAAAAAAATCATTTTTTCATTGCCACTTTTTCAACCTACTTGCGTCTTTATAATTGAAGGCTAGTTTAGGTCGCACAAAACCCTTTTGCTTATGTATCAAAAAGAAGAGTTTAAATTACTTATGGAACAATATGTTTCGGGAGAAATCTCGCCCGAAGGGAAAGCAAGATTACTTGCTATGCTTGATGATCCTGAATATTCTGGAGAATTTGATGCTGTTCTGAGAGAAAATTATGATTCAGTTGAAATTCACACTGCGAGCCCTGAAGCGACCCAAAAATTTATAACAAATCTGAAGAGGAGAATGGATGCTTTTTCTCAATCTGATGATTTAGATTTTCCAGTTATAAACTTCTTTAATTGGAGAAAAATAATGGCAGCGGCAAGTGTTTTATTTGTTGTAGGGCTTGGAACTTATTTTCTTTTTCAAAATGATAGCAAACATTTAAAGGTATTGGCATCAAAAAAAATAAATGATAAAGATGCAGGTAAAACTGGTGCCATACTCACTCTTTCAAATGGTTCTAAAATAGTTTTAGACAGTGTTGGGAACGGATTGCTGGCTAATCAAAACAATACAACTATTTCTAAAACGAATGGTGGTTTGGTTTATGAAGCAAATAATGATGCTCAAGTGGTTTATAATACCATGACTACTCCTAGAGCACGCCAGTATCATTTAGAATTATCAGACGGAACAAAAGTATGGCTAAATGCATCATCGTCAATTACTTTTCCTACTTCATTTGCGGCAAACGAGAGAAAAGTTGCAATAACTGGTGAAGTTTATTTTGAAGTTGCCAAAGATAAAACTAAACCTTTTAAGGTTGTTGTAAATGATATGCAGATCAATGTATTAGGAACTCATTTTAATGTAAATGCATACGAAGATGAAGCTACTGTAAATACAACCCTTTTAGAAGGGAGCGTTTTGATTACTGAAAAAAGTAAAAAAATAATTCTAAAGCCAGGACAACAAGCTCAAAAACAGAAGTCTGGAGTTATTGCTGTAAATGACAACGTCAATTTAGATGAAGCAATTGGGTGGAAAAATGGTTTGTTTTATTTTGAAAATGCAAATCTTCAATTGGTTTTGCGCCAATTGAGCCGTTGGTATGATGTAGATATTGTTTATGAAAATGGTGTGCCTTCGAGAGCGTTTGAAGGAGAAATTCAAAGAGATTTAAAATTGTCACAAGTATTGAGGATTTTAGAAAAAAACAAAGTTCATTTTAAAATCGAAGATAAGATTTTAAGGGTGATGCCAGATTAAATATAAGGGAGAAATCCTTTTAAAATAGTATTTATTGATCATAAAAAAAGCCAGCAAATGTTGGTAGCATTAGCTGGCTTGTTCCTCAAAATAAGGAACAGTTATGAGAAAATAAGTAAACAAACCAAGCAAGGAGAATTTATTATTAACCAAAACCATTACGAAAGTATGAAATTATTACCAAAACCAAAGCCAAAGAATTATTGGCTGTCATCAAAAACGCGGACAGTTATGAAATTAACATCCATACTGGTTATTGCCCTTACGTTTCAAGTTTCGGCATCAGTATCTTCACAAACCGTTACTTTTTCTGGAAAGAATGTCGCAATTAAGAAAGTGTTATCGGTTATAAAAAATCAAACCAATTATGTTTTTTTCTATGATGTCGAAATTCTGAAAAATGCCAAACCTATTTCGCTAAATGTTGTCAATGCTCCAATTGAAAAAGTATTAAAACTTACTTTTGAAAATCAGCCCATTACATGGATCATTGAAGGCAAAACAATTTCGTTTGCATTGAATACTGAAAAACCAAAAGTCAACACAAATCCGATAGCGGTTCAAAAGCAGATAAAAGGAAAAGTGGTTGATGAAACTGGTTTGCCTATTCCAGGTGCCAACATTACAGAGAAGGACGGAACTGCTTCTGCTCAAACCGACATGGATGGTAATTTTTCGATCACAGTTTCATCAGCAAATAGCACATTAGTTGTTTCTTATGTAGGGATGGAAACGCAGGAAATAAAGGTTAAAAATGAATTTTTATCAGTTGTTTTATTGCCTCAGAAACAAAAATTAGATGAGGTTTTGGTACAAGTTGCCTATGGAACTCAAAAAAAGAAAACCTTAACAGGCGCGCAGGCATCTGTAAATCAAAAAGCGCTTGAAAATCGTCCAATCACAAGTGTAACAACGGGAATTCAGGGAACGATGTCCGGAGTGACTGTAACCACTACAAATGGTCAGCCAGGGAAAGATGGAGCTTCTATTAAAATTCGTGGTATCGGAACTTTAAATAACAGTAATCCTTTAGTGGTTGTTGACGGAATAATTGCATCAATGAGTGAGGTAAACCCTTCTGATGTTGACAATGTTACAGTTTTAAAGGATGCCGCTTCATCTGCTATATATGGTTCTAGAGCCGCAAATGGAGTAATTTTAATTACAACCAAAAAAGGAAAAAAAGGAGGGGTTCAGGTTCATTTTGAGTCGAATACAGGATTGCAGAATTTAGGACCGTTGCCGGAATATTTACCGTCGTGGCAACAAGCAGAGATGTTTAACCAAGCAAAGTTAAATGAAGGAACATCTGTTGATAATTTACCATGGAGCGCTGACAAAATCCAAAAATTAAAGGATGGAAGTGATCCGTATAATTATCCTAATACTGACTGGTTGAAGTTATTTTATAACCGCGCAGCACTACAAACCAATCATTATCTTAGAGTAGGCGGAGGCGATGGAAACTCACAGTACTCTTTTTCTTTAGGATATTTTGATCAGTATGGCAATGTTGATGGATTGAGAAACCAAAAAGCTACAACTAGATTTAATATTAATACAAAGGTTACTGACAAGTTCAGCATAAACGGTAATCTTGCTTACCAATATATGCCAACAGTTGAACCAATTAGTTCTTATGCGCCTAGTTTTAGTTCAATGCTAAAGCTGCTTAATCGTATTTCTAATACAGTAGTAAATCAGTATCCAAATGGCCAATATGGCTATGTTGGAGACGGAAATCCAATGGCATGGCTGAACTCAGGTTCTGAAAATAAAACCATTGCAACTACACTTACTGCTAATTTTGGTGCTGATTGGGAAGTCGTGAAAAATTTACATTTTAGACCTGCATTGCAATATCGTGGCACTACAGGCGAAAGAAAACAATTCATGGAAAAAATCGAGTATTTTAGTCAGACTACTGGCGCAGCAACTAAAACTCAGGGACCAAATCAATTATATCAAACATCTGATAAAAATACGTATTATAATATTCAGGCTTTATTAGACTATAAGTTAGATCTTGGAGAAAAACATCATTTTAATTTTTTAGGCGGCGCTACTAAAGAATATAGTCTTTATCAATTCATGTCGGCTTATCGTCAGGATTTCTTAAATAATGAGTTGACCGAAATTAACGCAGGGCCATCTTCGGGACAAAAAACAGAAGGATATTCTAATGATTGGGCTCTACAAGGTTATTTTGGAAGATTCAATTATAACTATAACGACCGTTATTTATTTGAAGCGAATTACAGATATGATGGTTCTTCTCGTTTTACCGGAGACAACAGATGGGCAGCTTTCCCTTCGTTTTCTGCAGGTTGGAATATTTCAAACGAGCAATTTTTTGAACCAATCAAAGAAGTTGTTAATTCGTTGAAATTTAGAGCATCATGGGGACAATTAGGAAACCAGCAAGCGTCTTCTAATTATCCAACTTATGCAACCGTTGAATCTGGACAAAATTATTCTTTCAATCAGTCTTTGGCACCAGGTATTGCTCCAAACGATGGTGCTAATGCAAATGCCAAATGGGAAACTACAACGGCTACAGATTTCGGATTAGATGTCACGCTTTTAAATAACAGTTTGTCATTTACTGTTGATTATTTTACTAAAAAAACAGACGATATTTTGATGACTTTACCAGTTGGAGAAGTTTACGGATTAACTGCTCCAGTTGTAAATGCAGGTTCTGTATCTAATAAAGGCTGGGAATTTTCAGGAAAATACAATACAAATATTAATGAGGTTAAAATTGATCTGGGAGCCAATCTTACCTACATTAATAATGAAATTACCGATTTAAAAGGTGTAGGACCAATAGTGGGTGCAGGAAGTATAACATTCCAACAAGTTGGATACCCAATTAATTCACTATACGGTTATAAAGCTGAGGGCATATTTAGAACACAACAAGAAGTAAATGATCATGCTACTCAAGGTGCTACAACAGGACCTGGAGATTTGAAATATGAAGATATCAATAAAGATGGCAAGATTGATGCTAATGACAGAACATACTTAGGCACCTATTTTCCTAAAACAACTTACGGATTCAATATTGGGGCAACTTATAAAGCATTTGAAGTTTCTGCATTTTTTCAAGGGGCAGCTGGTGTAAAAGCCAATGTATCAACTATGATTGGGCAAATTGGAGGATCTAGTTCTAAGCCAACAACGGCATTTTTAGACAGCTGGACGGTTGATAATCCAGATGCTTCTTTCCCTAGATTATGGACTTCGTATAAACAAAATGATCCTGAAAGTACACCTTCTTCTTTTTGGGTAAAAGATGCTTCTTATCTGCGTTTGAAATCGCTGATGATTGCTTTTAATTTTCCTGAGAGCTTGAATAAAAAAATTGGAATTGCTAATGCCAAAATTTATTACAGCGGACAGAATATTCTAACGTTTACCAAATTTTACTCTTGGATTGATCCAGAGGTAGGTTCTAACGCTAGTATTTACAGTTATCCACAGGTGATTACAAACTCAATTGGACTTAGTGTCAATTTTTAATTAAAGACTTTTTTAAAAAATACGTTATGAAGAAAATACTTCTTTTTATATTTTTTGCAGTATTCCTAAGTTTGGGAAGCTGTCAGGATGACTTTTTAGAACGAGCTCCAAAAGATGCTTACAGCGATGCTTCATTATGGTCTTCAAAAGCCGATGCTTTGGCAGCTCTAAACGGATGTTATGCAGGATGGGAATCTGGAGCCAGTATTATTGGAGACGACTGTTTTACTGACAATGGTTTTGATCAGTTTGGATGGGATGGATATGAACCAATGGCTTCCGGATTAATTAGCCCGGGTGACGAATGGTTTCCTAATTTTTGGAGCTATAAAACCATTCAGAGATGTAATTGGTTCCTAAGTAATGTTGATAAAACTCCGGCATCTTCTTTAAGCGAAGACTTAAAAAATAGAATGAAATCTGAAGTTCGTTTTTTGAGAGCTTATCAATACTATAAAATGACGAACTATTATGGAGATGTTCCTTTGGTTAAAACTGCGCTAACTCCTGCGGAGGCAAATACAGTTACTCGCACGCCTAAAGAAGAGGTTATTGCTTTTGTTATTTCGGAATTAAATGAAATTGCACCGTTATTGCCTGTTAGCTATACTGGTTCTGATATTGGACGCATTACACGAGGTGCTACTCTTGGATTAAAATCAAGAATTCAGCTTATTCAGGGAGATTATGCTGGAGCGGCTGCCACTTCTGCTTTATTGATGAGTGCTCCTTTTACTTACTCTTTATTTCCAAATTTTGAAGAGCTTTTCAGACCAATAAATCATGATAATCAAGAAACGTTGCTAAACTGCCAATCTTTGAAAGACCTTAATTCAGAATGGTATCCAATTGTGTACGCTCCAAAATCGCAAGGAGGATGGAGTTCTTATGCTCCAACACAAGCACTTGTTGATAGCTACGAAACCATTAATGGAAAAACAATTGAAGAAGATCCTACTTATGACCCCTTGCAGCCTTATAAAAAGAGAGATCCACGTTTAGATATGAGTATCATTAGACCAGGATCTTACTACATGGGATCTTATTTTAATCCTTATGGAGGTGACGACGATTACAATTTGGTAATGGACAACACTTCACAAACTGGATATAATCTTAAAAAATACATTTCTAATCTTGATGATTATAGAGGTACTGATTATGGTACTGATATTGACAATGTGGGTGGAGCAGTAATGGTAATTAGATACGCCGAGGTTTTATTGACTTTTGCTGAAGCTAAAATTGAGTTGAACCAACTTGACCAATCAGTGTATGACGCCATCAACAAAGTAAGAACCCGAGCAGGAATGCCTAATGTCGATAAAACGATTTATAATAATCAATCCAAAATGCGAGAGTTAATCCGTAGAGAGCGAAGAGTAGAATTGGCTTTTGAAGGAGTAAGATTTGTTGATATAAGACGTTGGAAAATTGCAGAGCAAGTGATGCCCGGAATCGTGAAAGGAATTTCAGAAGGATCTGTTGATCCTACTAATGGAAATCTGACTTTGCAGCCAAATACAACAAAAGAAGTTACTAAACGTGTTTTTACGAATCCTAAACACTATCTATTGCCTATTAAACAAAAGGAAATTGATATTAATAAGAACCTAAAACAAAACCCAGGTTACTAAATACTATATAATTGGTTAATGTAGTTTTTAATTTTATTTGAGTTGAGAGAGGAGCTCGTGCTCCTCTTTTCAATTTTTATCGTTTGCCTATTTATATTTTTTTAACTCATACATGCATTAGATTTTATCTTGTCATTTGGTTTTAAAAAAGTAAAAATTGGCTTGCGATCACCTGAAAACCATTTTAATAAAATGTAATTATGAAAAAAATATTTTCGTTATTCGTTTTCCTTTTTTTTGCAAGAACCATCATACTTACAGCACAAGTACAAACAGTTTCGCAAACATGGACAGCAGATAATAGCGATGGAACTTTTAAAAACCCATTGCTGTGGGGGGATTGGCCAGATCCTGATTTGATTCGGGTTGATGATGAATTTTATTTTGTTTCTACCAGTATGCACTATGTCCCGGGATGTCCTATTTTAAAATCAAAAGATTTGGTAAATTGGGAAATGGCCGGTTATGCGGTAGATAAATACAAGGAGGATTCTCGTTATAATTTGCAAGGCGGTGATCGATATCTTAGAGGTTCTTGGGCGGCAACAATTCGCCATCATAACGGATTGTTTTATGTCGGATTTTGTACTCCAAATTGGGATAAAGAAAAAGGAAACTTCTCTATTTGTACTTCAAAAAATATAAACGGTCCTTGGACAAGAACCATATTTCCAGAATATTTATATGATCCGGGTTTGTTCTTTGATGATGATGGAAAAGTTTATGTGGCGCATGGGCAACAAAAACTTTATATAACCGAATTAAATGCAGATGCTTTATCTGTTAAAACACCTCAGAAAGAGATTTATAATAATCGTGAATATCCTTATTTAGAGGGATCGCATATGTATAAAGTTAATGGGAAATATTATATTCTGGGTTCTACAGGCGGTACAAAAGGACGTCAAGTATGTTTGAGATCAGATACTATTTATGGGCCTTATGAATCAAAAGTGGTAATTAATGACGACCATACTTATCCAGGTAATGGCTTGCATCAGGGCGGAATGGTTCAGCTAAAAGATGGTTCTTGGTGGTTTATCATAATGCAGGATCGCGGGCCCATAGGACGTACTCCAAATTTAGAACCTGTGACTTGGGTTGATGGATGGCCAATGCTAGGAGTTGATGGCAAGGGAGTTGAAACGTATAAAAAGCCTAATACTAAAGAAACATCTTCGATTAAAGTACCCGCTACATCTGATGAATTTAATGTCCAAAACCTTGGATTGCAATGGCAATGGAATCATAATCCTGATGATAAAAAGTGGTCACTTAAAGAACGTAAAGGTTATATGCGACTAAAAGCTTTGAAAGCGAATCGACTTTATGAAGCCCAAAATACGTTAACACAAAGAGTGCAAGGCCCTTTTTCTACGGGAACCGTAGAAATGCAGACAAATGGCTTGAAAGACGGGAATACTGCAGGTTTTGGGATTTTTCAAACGCCATACGCTTACGTTGCTGTACAACAAAAGGGGAAAGAGAAAAACATAGTGATGGTAAATAATGATACGATCATAGCTTCTGTAAAATTTACCGGAAATACAGTTTGGTTTAAAGCAAATGTAACGCACGAAAACTATCTCGCAACTTTTGAATACAGCACAGATGGTCAAAAATTTCAGCCTATTGGAAATACTTTAAAAATGGGACTTGGCTTAGACTGGACGGCGAATCGTTTTGCGTTGTTCAATTTTAGTACTACAACTTCAGGTATTGATGGTTTTGCTGATTTCAATTGGTTTCATTTTAACAATGAAAATGCATTTAAGAAAGACGAAGCATTCATAATTCCGAAGAAATTTGCTCACCCGGACAGAGTTCGTTATGACGGAAAAGGGATGATTATTGAGGGAAAGGAATTCTTTACGTACAGTGCTGCTTTCCACTATTTTCGTTGTCCAAAAGAACTTTGGAGAGATCGTTTTAAAAAGATAAAAGAAGCGGGATTCAACACTGTAGAAACGTACGTGCCGTGGAACTGGCATGAACGTGAAATGCCGGACAGTATTGATGACTACTCTAAATTTGATTTTTCAGATTTGCTAGCTTGGTTAAAAATGGCACACGAGGAATTTGGTTTCTACACCATTGTTCGTCCAGGCCCTTTTATTTGTGCAGAATGGTCAGGAGGAGGATATCCGCAATGGTTGGCAAAATACACGCCAGGTACAGAATCTTTTTGGCTTCGTAGTGCCGATCCAGAACATATAAAATGGTCGCAACATTGGTATAAAGCCGTATGTAAAGCTTTAGAAAATGAACAAATTTCGAGAAAAGGAAAAGGAGAAAAAGGAATCATTTTGTTTCAAATCGAAAATGAATACGATGCCGATGAATCTGCAAATAAAGAGATTTTGCTCAATGGACTTTACAATTCTGTAAAAGAAAACGGGATTGATATTCCGATGTTTACTTGTCTTACAAATGAGTGTCGTAACAGTAAAGATCCAGAACTTTCGCAAGTTTTTGATTGTGATAATTACTATGTTGGGCTAAATGAAGCTCCGGGCTGCGCTATCAGAATGGCAGATCTTCGAAATAAACAGCCTAATGCACCCGGATTTGTAACGGAACTTCAAGGCGGATGGTTTTCTTTAGTTAATGGTAGGCTAAGTGAAGATAATTATTCGGATGCGCGTCATTATAAAGCCATCAATGTAATGAGTTTATTGGGCGGAGCATCGGGATTAAATGCATACATGTTTTTTGGAGGAACTCATTTTGAAGGTTGGGGAGCACGCGGAATGACGACTTCGTACGATTATAATGCGCCAATAAGAGAAAATGGGGCTCTTAGCTCAAAATATTATGTAGCACAAAAAATTGGAGATTTTATAAAAGAATATGGAACAAAATTAATGCAGTCAGAAGGCGGACCATGCAATTTGATGATTGATGGAAAACCCGCTCCGAAAAATCTTTTTGGTGGCGTTCGTATTGCTCCTGATGGGACAAAATTCGTTTTCCTGCATAATACAGATGATAAAAAGCCTTTTTCAGGAAAAGTTACACTGATTCCGGGAAAAATTAACAAAACCAGCGAGCCTATTTATAATATCAACCAAAATGGCGAAAAAGTATTAATCGAAACAAATGAAGTAAAAAAGAATGAAGTGATAAATATTTCTTCTTTTGATGTTGATTTCGAATTGGCCGATTTGGATGCAAAAATTCTGGTGATTCCTGGTGGAAAAAGTGCTTCTGAGGGAAAATGGTGGCCCTTAAATATTGAGACTGATAAAAAAGTTTCAATTAATAAAAAAAGTGTCCGTATTTCAAAAGTATCGATGAAGGAAGATCCACTGGAAAAAGCGAAATGGGAGCCTTTGAAAACAGAAACTTCTTTGTCAGAAAATGGAGTAAACGACTTTAGATATACTTATTACAAAGCAAATATTAAACTAACGGCAAGCGAAGCCAAGAGCCAAAATAAGCTGTTATTTAATATGTTTTCCCGAGATATTGTCAACGCGCAAATCAATGGACAAATTGCTAAAAGAATTTTTCCTGATAAAGCCGATGCTCAATCTTGGCCGACTCGCGATTGTTTCGTGCGAATTGCACCAAATGTATTTGATAATCAGTTTGATGTTTCAGGATTGTTGAAGGAAGGAAATAATGAAATTGTAGTTGTTTATGAAAATTTAGGTCATGCGCATGGTTATATGCCTATGGAAGAGCTTGCGGGTATTAAGCGCGCAGGTTTGTCTGATTCCCAAATCAAAATAAATTATGAACTAACATGGGAAGTTGCCAAGAATATTACTGGAATAACCGAAGGGTTTGAAAAGCCAGAGCTAAAAACTTCTAATTGGAAAAAAATCAATCTTGACACAAATGTTGCGCTTTTGAGAAAAGGCAACGGAGTTCAGATCAAAGCAAATCCTACAAGTTTAGTTACGTGGTACCGAGCAGAATTTAATCTTCCTGAAAATATTGATTCTTCGGCCACTTGGAAACTTTTGATTAATGCTTCAGGAAATGGTTATATCTATTTAAATGGGCACAACATTGGGAGACATTGGGAAATTGGACCACAACGCGAATTCTATTTGCCAGAATGTTGGTTACGCTATGGAAAAAATGAAAAGAATGTTATTAGCATTCAGCTTCGTCAAACAGAGAGTGGTGCCGCTATAAAAGGATTGGAAATAATAGAATATTGAATAGTCAAGTATAAAATTAAAAATCATGTTTAAATTCACTCGATATTTATTTGTATTTAATATAGTTTTTTTTCTAGGCAATTTTGACGGGTATTCACAAAAAGCCAATTCCGACGAAATGAATGCATCGGCAAATAATCCTCGAATTAGTTTAAATTTTAATACCAATTGGGCTTTTTTCAGAGGTGATGCTAAAGATGCTGAAGCAGTAAATTATAACGACAAAAATTGGACTTCAGTAAGTATTCCGCATACCATGAGCCTTGAAAAAAAACACAATGGCGATAACATTATTTATCAGGGAATTGGCTGGTATCGCAGGTATTTTAAAGTGGATAAATTAAATCAGGATAAGAGAATCACTCTAAATTTTGATGGTGTTCAGATGAATTGCGAAATCTTTTTAAATGGTGAAAAACTAACAACTCATTATGGTGGATACATTGGTTTTGTGGTTGATATAACTGATAAAGTTAAATTCGGAGGAAATAATGTTTTAGCCGTTCGAGTTTCCAGTGAAAACGATCCACAAACGCCACCAGGCAAGCCACAATCTGGATTGGATTTTTATTATTATGGAGGAATATATCGCGATGTCACTCTAAATATTACTAATAAATTGTATATCTCTGATTCGCTTGAAGCAAATAAAATAGCAGGTGGCGGACTTTTTATTGCTTATCCAAAAGTAAGTAATGAGAAAGCCGAAGTTAGCATAAAAACTCACGTTGTTAATGAGGCTAAAACAAGTAATGAAATTGTTTTAAAGACCGTTATCAAAGATAAAAATGGCATTGAAGTAGCAATGTCTAGTAGCAAAGAATATTTTTCAGGAGATAGGGATTTCCAGCAAAGTCTCGTGATTTTAAAACCAAAATTATGGCATCCGGATCATCCGTATCTTTATAAAGTGGTATCTCAAATTTACGACGGAAAGAAACTTTCAGATGTCAAAGTCACAACAATTGGTGTCCGAACGATTTCTTTTAAATCTCCAAAAGGAGAAACAGATGGTTTTTATATCAATGGCGAAAAGTTGTATTTGCGTGGCGCCAATCGTCATCAATGTTATCAGAATATTGGGGATGCAGCTTCTAATTCAATGCAATTTCGCGATGCTTTGCAAATAAAAAAAGGAGGATTTAACTCAGTAAGAGCATCACATTATCCACAATCTCCAGCATTTTTAGATGCTTGTGATCAAATAGGTTTATTGGTTATTGAATGCGAACCAAGCTGGCAATTTTTTAATAAAGATTCCATTTTTATTGCACGCACGCATCAAAATGTTCGGGAAATGATTAGAAGAGATCGTAACCGTCCATCCATTTTTTTATGGGAAACATCATTAAATGAATCCCCTACACCAGATTACTGGGCTAAAGAAATTGTACAGGTTGCACATCAGGAAATGCCAAACGATCAAATGTTTACTTCTGATGATTTCTTTGCAAAGGGAGAAAAATTCTATGATGTAAGTTATAAAGTAATTAATGAAGATGGTACAGATCCTATGCCTACGATGCCTTCATTAACGCGAGAATGGGGAGACACTTGGATGGCTGATCCTGCAAAAGAAAATGGACTTCGTGCTTCTAGAATCTACACAGAAAAAGGGCTTTTGGCACAATGTTTTTTGAGGCAAAATGCGCTGAATGGAAGTATGTTGGAAGAAGAAGGTGCTTACTGGGATCATGCCAGATTGGATGCCAATAAAAGAATTGGAGGTTATTTTTTATGGAGTTTCAATGATTATACCAGAGGTTCTGATTCGATAACTGCTTTTAGCGGAGTAGTTGATATAGATCGCTATGAAAAATTCGGGTATTATTATCTGAAAGCGATGCAGAATGCGCGAAATCCTGTTTATGGACCAATGGTATATATTGCCAGTTACAATAATCGCCCTGATCTGGATTCCGTTATTACTGTATTTTCTAACTGTGATGAGGTAAAATTGTACCGAAACAACATTTTAATTGATAAAATGACAAGGATCGAAAATGCTAAAACGGCGCCATTTATAGTGGCCAAAGGAGGAAGTCCGTATTTTAATTTTAAAATGGTCGATTATCAACCTGGCGAATTAAGAGCTGAAGGGATAATGGATGAAAAAGTTGTTTGTTCTCATATTGTTAATACGCCAGGTGTGGCCGATCATCTTGAAATTGAAGTGGCAGATCGAGGTATTAAACCTGTCGCTGACGGATCTGATATGGTGGCTTTTTACGTTAAAGTATGCGATAAAAACGGAACAGTTCTTAGTAATAAAAATCCGTTAGAAACTTACAAAATTGATTTGCAGGTAGAAGGAAATGGAACTTTAATAGGAGCCAATATTCCAAGAATTAATATCGCTTCACAAAGAACAGAAGGAGGAATTGGCTATGGAATTATTCGCACAGGAACTAAGGCTGGTGATATTGTGATTAAAGCTTCGAGTACTGGACTTAAAGCAGCTAAGACGGTCGTCAAAACAATTCCCTATAAAGGAAAATATGTTTTAGATGGCGAACATGCAAAATGGGAGAATGAAAGAGAAACTAATCCGGAGCAAACGGTTTTGAATAATGTAAAATCTGAAGTGCCTCTTTCGGTTATAAAACTTTCTCCAGATAAATTTGTTTTGTCTGCTGGTATTGAAAAAAAAGGCTTAGAAAATATTTTAGATGCTAATTCTTCTACACGTTGGACAGCTTCAAAGAATGATTTGCCAATTACCATGCAGATTGATCTTGGTGAAAAAAAGACATTAAAAGGCAGTAAGATTATTTGGGGAAAAGACAGTGATTGGTACACTTATTCTTTTGAAGTTTCAGAAAATGGTACAGAATGGACCAATGTTTTTAAAGATAAAAAAGTCTCAGGTCAGGATTATAAAATGTTGCTTTATGATTATAAAAACATACGATTTCTGAGATTTATTTTTTCAGAAGTACAGCCTAAAAATAGCACAATAGTGATTAAAGATATTGAAATATACGGGATTTCAATGTAAGTTTTATCGTTAATCAACGGTCTCTTTTAAAGGGAAAATAATGTAAATACCCGCAAGAATAAAAGTGAACTTATAAATCAGTTATTTAAGAATTTATAATAATTTAAAATATCATCATAATGAAAAAAAGTCTTCTTATTTTATCCATTTTCTTATTGCTGGCCGCAAATGCAAAAGGACAATCCAAACATACCTTTGCAATTTCAAATGGCAATTTTTTATTAGATGGCAAATCCATTCAAATTCATAGTGGAGAGATGCATTATGCCCGAATTCCAAAAGAATATTGGCGTCATCGTTTGCAAATGATGAAAGCAATGGGACTAAATGCCGTTGCAACGTATATTTTTTGGAATTATCACGAAATTGCCCCGGGAGTTTGGGATTTTAAATCCGAAAACAGGAATATAGCCGAATATATAAAAATTGCCCAAGAAGAAGGGCTTTATGTAATATTGCGTCCGGGACCATATGTTTGTGCCGAATGGGAATTTGGCGGTTATCCGTGGTTTTTGCAAAAAGTTCCAGGAATGGTAATTCGTGGAAATAATAAGCAATATTTGGCAGCGACAAAATCTTATTTTACAGAACTTTACGGACAAGTAAAAAACTTATTGATTACAAACGGCGGGCCGATTATAATGGTTCAAGGTGAAAATGAATTCGGATCGTATGTAGCACAACGTAAAGATATTCCGGTTGAAGAACATAAAAAATATAGCGCAGCTGTTTTTCAACAGTTAAAAGATGTTGGTTTTAATGTGCCATTTTTTACTTCTGACGGAAGCTGGCTTTTTGCAGAAGGTGCTCTTCCCGGAGCTTTGCCAACTGCTAATGGAGAAGACAATGTAGATAAATTGAAGGAAATCGTAAATAAATTTAACGGAGGAAAAGGCCCTTATATGGTTGCAGAATTCTATCCAGGCTGGTTGGATCATTGGGCAGAACCTTTCCCAAAAGTAAGTGCTGAACAAGTAGCAAAACAAACTAAAAAGTATCTTGATGGCGGAGTTTCTTTCAATTATTATATGGTTCACGGAGGAACAAATTTCGGATTTACTTCTGGTGCGAACTATGATGGAAACCACGATATTCAGCCAGATCTTACATCATATGATTATGATGCGCCAATAAGCGAAGCGGGTTGGGCAACTGAAAAATATAATGCTATTCGTGATCTGTTGAAAACGGCTAAAACACCAGAAGTTCCGGCAAAAATAAATGTAATTTCAATTCCTGAAATCAAGTTGACTAAAGCAGTAACATTAGAATCGTTTAAAAACAAAATCAAACCAATAAACAATGAAACTCCGTTGACTTTTGAAGAGTTGAATCAAGGCCATGGCTATGTTTGGTACAGCAAGAAATTCAAACAGCCAATAAGTGGAAAACTACAGTTAAACGGACTTCGCGATTATGCGATAGTTTATGTTAACGGGCAAAAAATAGCTGAACTAAACAGCTATTATAAAAATTATGAATGTACTATTGATGTTCCTTTTAATGCTACTTTGGATATTGTTGTCGAAAATATGGGGCGCATCAATTACGGCGCAAAAATTATAAACAGTACTAAAGGTATAATTTCGCCCGTAATTATTAACGGTGAGACTATAACAGGCGATTGGAATATGTATCCGTTGCCAATGGACAAAATGCCAAATTTGTCGGAAGCAAAAAACAATGCTAAAGCCGGTCAACCTGCACTTTATCAAGGTACTTTTAATTTGTCTAAAAAAGGAGATACTTTTCTTGACATGCGTGAGTGGGGTAAAGGAATTGTTTTTATTAACGGAAAAAATATTGGACGCTATTGGAGCGTTGGGCCACAACAAACTTTATATGTTCCTGGTTGTTGGTTGAATGAAGGAAACAATGAAATTGTGATTTTTGAACAAAAAAATGACAAACTTCAGACAAGCGTAAAGACTATTGAAACGCCAGTTTTAGAGGACTTGCGAAGTGATAAAGAAGAATCTAAATAACAGAAAATTTTAGAATAATAATAAAAAGGGCGTTGCTTCATAGTGAAGTTAACGCCTTTTATGTATAAGAAATTGAAAATCGGAAAGAATAATTCAAAATAAAAAAGACAGTTTTAAGTTACATATTGATTGATTTATTAGCTTTGTATAAAGCACCCAAAAACTTTTTCATCATGCCGGTAATTGAACAGTCAGAATACGATTTTCCTTCTATTATTCATAGGAATAGGCATATTTCTACGATATATGCCGCTTTGATTAAAAAGTTTGATGTTCCTGAATATACAAGAGAAAAACTGGAATTGAATGATGGAGATTTCATCAATGTCGACTTTGTTATAAACGATCCTAAAAAAGCCGTGATTTTATGTCATGGTTTGGAAGGTGATTCCCGAAGAACTTACAATAACAGCTGTGCCTCTTATTTTCAGGAAAAAGGGTATTCAGTTTTTGCGTGGAATAACCGTACTTGCGGAGGTGAAATGAATCGCTTGCCAAGACTTTACCATCATGGTGCTGTTGATGATTTGGATGAAGTCGTTCAGTTTGTTTTCAGAAAAGGTTTTGAAGATGTTTATCTTATTGGATATTCAATGGGTGGTGTACAGCTTTTGAATTATTTTGGGTGGACAAAAATTGATAAACGCATAAAAGCGGGAGTTTCAATTTCTGTTCCAACGCATATTGCAACAAGCGCTGAGGTACTTAAACAAGGCTTTAACAGAGTCTATCTAAAGAATTTCACGATTGACATTAAAAGAAAACTGAAATATAAAGCAACACAGTTTCCTGATTTTATAAACCGCGACCAGATCGATAATATTTCATCCTTTGATGAAGTTGATCAATATTTTACTGCACCGCTGCATGGTTTCGCGAGCCGAGACGATTATTATCAGCGTGTTTCTCCTGAATTTTCATTAAAAAACATAACGACTCCGGTTTTAATTGTCAATTCGCTTGATGATCCTTTTTTGGGCGAAAGATGTTATCCAAGAGCAATTGCTAAAGAAAGTAAATATGTTTATTTAGAAACTCCAAAGTACGGTGGACATTGCGCTTTTCCACTTAAAAATTCAACGTATTCATATGCGGAGAAAAGAGCTTATAAGTTTTTTAAATCTTGTAAAGAATCTTCAGATTTAAAAGTGGATTAATTCTTTTGGGCTCTAAATTATTTCTTTTAAATATTTGTGTTTCAGAGTACGTATTTAATTTGTCATTTTCATCAGATTTCTCAAATTCAATTAGAATTAGAAAAGTATCTTTGCATCGCAAAATTCTCCTTTTTTTCTTTTCTGAAAATATTCTAATTACCGATAATGAACCAAAATAAAAAATCTATTTACACGCTTCAGTTTATTTTACTTTGTATGAGTTCACTCTTGTTCTCGTCAAGTTTTAATATGATTATTCCAGAACTTCCTAGTTATTTAAGCAGTTTGGGCGGTGCAGAGTATAAGGGTTTTATTATTTCATTGTTTACTCTTACAGCAGGAATATCGCGTCCTTTTAGTGGAAAACTGACTGATAAATGGGGGAGAGTTCCTGTTATGGCGGTTGGATCTACAGTTTGTGTCATCTGCGGATTTTTATATCCAGTATTGAGTTCGGTTTCAGGATTTCTGTTTTTAAGGTTGGTGCATGGTTTTTCGACCGGATTTAAACCCACAGCGACTTCTGCATATGTGGCTGATATTATTCCGCAGGAACGTTGGGGCGAAGCATTAGGTTTGCATGGTTTATGTTTTAGTATTGGAGGAGCTTTGGGACCCGCACTTGGCGGAATGGTTGTAAACACTTTTGGCATTAATGTTATGTTTTACAGTTCTTCTTTTCTTGCTTTTTTATCGATTGTGATAGTAATGAATATGAAAGAAACTTTGGCTACAAAGGAAAAACTTCATCGATCTATGTTTTATATCAGCAAAAAAGATATTATTGATATTGGCGCGCTTCCGGCGGGAGTTATTACTTTTTTCTCTTATACTGCATATGGTTTGATTTTGACATTGATTCCAGATTGGAGCGAGCATCTTGGAGCGCATAACAAAGGAGTATTTTTTACCGCCTTCACAATCGCTTCTGTTTTAGTACGATTTGGTGCCGGAAAAGTTTCTGACCGATACGGACGTACAAATGTTATTCTTGTTGGATTAATTATAACTTCTTGTGCATTATTTGTAATCAGTGAAGGAAGAGAACTCAATATCATGTTAGTAGGTGCAGCGCTTTACGGAATGGGAACAGGGATATTGTCACCGGCAATAAACGCATGGACAATAGACTTAAGCCAGCCGGAACATCGCGGAAAAGCCATTGCAACCATGTATATTTCTATGGAAATAGGAATTGGCTGTGGCGCTTTATTAGGCGGAAGCTATTATAATGATCATATCATGCGAATTCCATTAATAATGAAAATCGATATTTTAGTTTTATTTATGGGAATCGTGTTTCTGTTACTGTGGAAAAGAAATTACGGCAAAAGAAAAAGACAAAACGTTTAGTTATTTCTAAAATTTTCAATTTTTCCCAGCTGCCCAAAATATTGCATTTTTAAGCAATGTCGTGTACGCTTCATTGTTGAATAATTCTGGCGAATGTCCCATGAAAATATAAACATTTCGTGAAGCAAAATGATCATTTGTCCAAATTACAGGATGATCACCCATTTTGATTTCTGAGTCGGGTTTGTACGTAGATTCATCTACTGAAGCTAAAACATGAACATTCGCACGCGGACTTTTATCATAAATGTACCATTCTTCTTTTTGTATCAAAAAATCAGACTTAATTCCTTTAAACACGGGATGTGATTTGTCTTCAATTTTTACTTCGGCGTCTGCAAAAGTCGGAATATAATTCACAAATTTGATTCCGCCCATAAAATCAGAAAACCATTGCCACATCGGATATCCGTCAAATTCTCCCAACAAAGTCGCGTGATGCAAACCTACCCAGCCGCCTTTTCCGCTGTTCATGTATTTTTGAAATGCTTTCATCGATTCTTCACTCCAAGTGTACGGCGGGTAATCGAGTTGCATAAAAACTTTGTATTGTTTTAAAAGAGCCTCGTTTATGGTTTTAGTATTTTCGATATAATCAATTGTAAAACTGCTGTCGGCTGCCAATTTTTCAAGCCAAGGTTTTGCTGCCTTTGTAAATGGCAAATGATGCCCTCCGTTTTCGTATAAAACTAAAACCTTGAACTTTTCTTTTTTTGACTGTCCGAAACAATTTGCATGTAGCAAAAAACTAAGGAGAAGTAAGACAATTGCTAATATTAAATTTTTCATTTAATTTAAAATACCGTTATTTGAATTCTAATTTTTATTTTCGACCAAAGCTGTAATCGCCTGTAAATACCACGCTGAATGCGGAATCCATTGCTCCGTCCAGCGCCATTCGTCATTTCCTTCAACATCCATCTTAAAATCTATTCCTGATCCATCAGGGTTTCCATCTTTGCCTGTAATGCCGTTTGAAATACCTCCTTTTTCTGAACCGTGCCCGTAATTTGAATGCATATACGGAACATTCGTTTCTCCAAATTGATATAAAAAGCAAACAGAATAAGGATTGCAACCTAAAATCCAGGATAATTGCTGTGAAGCGTATAAATCAAGTGATTTTTTCTGAGAACTATTTTTTTCAACTGAAATACTTTTTCCACCTTCAATTGCTGCAGTTGCCAGCGATGCTAACCTTGCATTTTCGCCCTGCCACCACCAACCGGTTTCATTTTCATGGGGAATAAAAAAGCCGTCTTTTGCTTTATTTTCGAACAAAAATGTTTGTCGCGCATATCCAAACGGATTTTCTACATTATTGGTTACGGCGACATTATATTCTAATGCTTTTTTAATCACATTTTTTGTTGCTTTTATTTCGTTATTGTCTTCTTCTTTTCGCAAATATCTGGTTAATGCTACAACTGGTAAACCTGCATCTGAAGCATGCCAAAATGGTCGATCGTTGTCATTGGTTTTAAACCAGCCTTTATCGGTCATTTTATTTTCAAGATTATGCGCCCATTTTCTGGCTTCTTTTTTATAGAAATCATCATTTGTTGCGATCCATAATTCGGTGGCCGCTATTAAAGCGCAATAATCGTCAATAATGTTTTCTTTTCCGTCATCATCGTATTTTGAATTATTTATTAGAAGATGTGTATAAGCTCGTTTCGCTCCGTCAAGATATTGTGCAGAGGTAAAATCGCCATTTTTTTTCCATTGCGAAATTCTCGCCAAAGCCGCAATAGCCATTCCACCGCCTTCGCGAAAAGCACTTTGATATTCATCTGTAGTAACACTATTGGCTTTGAGTCCAACAATTCTCCTTGCTGCCGGATTTTTATCAAAATAGCTGAAAACAATCATATAAAAATAATCTTCCTTAGAGAGACAACGCATTAAATAATCAGCACCCCAAAGCGCTTCATCATCTAATGAATCTTTTATTTTCCATTGTGTAAGTTTTTCAGGAATGGTTTCAGATGTATTGATAAGCGACCAAGTTACAAGTGGCGTTTGTTGTGGCGACATGAAATTAGCGTAGGCTAAATGCGACATATATTTGCTCACATCACCAGACGCGTCGCACCATCCGCCATGAACGTCGACTCTTTTTGTGCTGCCAAATAAAAGCATGTCTTTATCGGCCTCAAGTTCTTCCGGAGTATTTGCTCTTTGCTTGTTGTAGTAATGTACAATTGACGAAATGGTTCGTTTTGCCAAAATATCTTCTTCAATAGAAAATCGCGGTGATTCGTAGATTTGATCTGCAATTTTGAGCGTAATTTTGTAGTTTCCCGTTTTCTCAAAAGATGAAAAATCGGCTTTATAATAGATTTCACCAAGTTTCCAATCCTCCACTTTTTCAGCTTTTCCAATTAAACCGGTAAATACCGTTTTGTTTGTTTTGGCATCAATAATATCAAAAGTTGCTTTGTCTCTAAGATTATCTGGAACACCAATAATAGCTATTTTTGGACTTTTTGGATTGTAACCAACTTGATTTACATAAATATTAGCTTTGCTATAAGCCATAATAGAAAAAAACAGCGCTAGTATGACATATGGTAATGGTTTGGAGAATTTTGGCATAGTATAATTTTTAGCAAAAAGAATTATTTAGAATTATGTTCTATTGACAACAGTGATACTGTGATTGGCAAATTACAAAAAAGATAAAAATTTTTCATTAGGTTTTTATTGCCCTTGAAATTTGCTTCTGTGAACGATAAGTACTATTTACGGTCTATTTGACGGGAATCAGAAAAAAAATGATGTGTATTTGATAGATTTTTTGCTTGAAAATAAAGCTCTCAGAAACCCTTTTTTGCTAAATAAAAACCTCTTTTCTGCATATTCAAAATAAAAAGAAGAAAAAAAATGTCTCCAAGCATAAACATAAAATAGAAATAAAATTTAGGAAATCTAAAATTTGCCATTGTAATAAAAATCAAACAAAAAGTTATAAAACCAACGGTTATTTTAAGTTTAAGAAATTCTTACTTTTTTTAAATGCTAAGGGTTTGTTTTAACGAGCTTTAACTTTTTTTTATTAAATTTGGTATGACAATTTCTAGCAAAACCAAATAGTATGGAAAAATTAAAACGCCCAGTTTATGTTAAAGCGGGCAATGATGATTTTTTTAAAAAGTTGCGCACGGAAGTGAACGAAACTGTTTTACAAAACTCATCATTGTATCTGTTGAACATTATTAAGTCTGTCGGACTTGTAATTCTTTTCTTTTTATTTTACGCCTGTATTTTGCTGTTTGGAAACAGCACTCCGTTATTATTTCTGTTTTACATTTTGTGTGGTTTTACTATGATCGTCCTTTTTATTAATGCCTTTCATGATGCCGCTCACGGAGCCCTTTTCAAAAAAGCAAAATACAACGAACGCTTTATGTATGTTTTAGAGCTTTTTGGAAGCAATCATTGGCTCTGGACACGTCGTCACATCAACCTGCATCATGCGTATCCAAATGTTCCAGATTGGGATGTTGATATCAAACAGAGCGACATCATCAGGATTTTTCCAAACAGTCCGCTGTTTAATTATCACAAATACCAGCATATTTATATGTGGTTTATTTATCCTCTTTATAGCTTGAATTGGATTTATATTCGTGATTTTAAAGACTTTTTTGGGACAAGAAACAATTATGTCAAAAAAGTAGTCGAAAAGATTCCGAGACGTGAAGTTTATAGATTATTTGCAGCAAAAATTATAAATCTGACTTATATGCTTTTCGTTCCAATGCTTGTCTTGAGCCAGCCTTGGTACTTAGTTTTAGGCGGATGGTTTGCGATGCATCTATGCGGAAGCGCATTAGGAGTCGTTGCACTTGTATCAACACATGTTGACGAAGATGCACATTTTCCGGGAACTGATGAAGACGGAAATCTTTCTGCAACTTGGGCAATGCACCAAATGATTGTAACGAAAGATTTTAGCACTAACAGCAAATTGGCTAATTTTTTATACGGAGGTTTTACGCATCATGTGGCGCATCATTTATTTCCAGGCGTTGCACATACATATTATCCGTATATCACGCCAATCATAATGCGTTATGCTGAAGAATATAATCTGCCATATACTTCGTATCCGTTTTATCATGCCGTGCGTTCACACTTTAGAATGCTGAGAGATAAAGGAATTCAAGAAAATATTTTGATGACGGGGGAGATTTAGAGAAGAGGAAAGTCTTAAAGTCGAAAGTCGAAAGTCCAAAAAAAAGCGGTATTATACCGCTTTTTTTATTTATATATTTATAGTTAAAGTATTTCACATTTCACATTTCATTTTCGACATTAAGACTTTATGACTTTCGACTTTAAGACTTATTTAATTTTAGCGTTGCTTTTCTTTATATTCAAGTCGTTGAGCAATGAATCTTTTAGGACAATATTGAAATTATCTTCGGCGAAGACATTTAGTTTTGACTCGCTGAATTTATAGACGTTGATTTTATTGTTTTTTATATCGATATATAAATCATATGAATAGGTATTGCAGTCATGCTGTTTACAGCCGCTGGCGTGCAAAATTTCGCCTTCTTTTTCAAAAGGAGTTTCTGTGTTCCAGTATTTTACCATTTGATCATAATCGGTACCCAAAAGTGTTTTTAATCTTGGAGTTAATTTGCTCTCAGATAATAAATGCGTGCCAATTACACTTTTGCCCACCAGATTTGTCAATGTATCAGTCGGATTTATGACTACAGAATCTGATTTCAAAGCTTCGGTCCTAATTGAAGTAGAGTCGGTTTTAGGAACATTTTTTATGCTTTCTTTTTTGCACGCTAATATTGAAAAACATCCCAGAGCAGCTATAAGTAAATGTTTGAATCTTTTATTCATAGTGTTTTCTTTTGAATTAACTTATTGAATTGTAAAGTGTTGTTTAGCTAATTTAATAAAAAAAAAGGAAAATTGTTAGTTTGCTGTTATTCAATAGTTTTTAGTTTATAGTTGATAGTTGATAGTTGATGGTTGATAGTTGATAGTTGATGGTTTATAGTTGATGGTTTATAGTTGATGGTTTATAGTTGATGGTTTATAGTTGATGGTTGATGGTTGAAAGTTAGAAGTTGAAAGTTTAAATCTAAAATCTAAAATCTAAATTCTAAAATATAATCTAGATTCCGATTTTTTGCTTAATTTCCAATTTTAAATAAAAATACTATGTCGCAATCTTTTAAAATCTTGTTTTTTGCTGGTTTTCTTTTTTGGAACATTTCTTCAGAAGCCCAAAATGAAGCGTATGCAACTCCTGTAAAACAAGAAATTCCAGATACTTCTTTCGTTAATCTAAAGGATTTCAGTACTGATTTTGTGTATGATATGAAATACGCAACCGAAGATAATTTTTTGAAAGCAAAAGTTTATGATTGCGCCGAATGTGTTTTGAGAATGAAAACCGTAAAAGCACTAATTGCGGCTAACAACGACTTCAAGAAAAAAGGTTTTCGAATAAAATTGTATGATTGCTATAGACCTTTGTCGATTCAAAAAAGAATGTGGGAAATTGTGTCAAACCCTCAATATGTGGCAGATCCAAAAAAAGGCTCCATCCATAATAGAGGAGGAGCCGTTGATATGTCAATAGTTGATGCAAATGGAAAAGAAGTTGATATGGGAACTCCTTTTGATTTTTTTGGTATCGAAGCCAGCCATGATTATCAAAATCTTTCAAAAGAAATAAAATCAAATCGAAAGTTTCTGAAAAAAATAATGATCAAAAACGGTTTTAATTCCTTTGATTCAGAATGGTGGCATTATAATTTAAAAGCAGGTTTGAAAGAAAAGGTTTCAAATCAAAACTGGAAATGCGAATAATTATTCAACGCATCTAATATTCTGAATAAAATAAGTATCAGGATTATACACCTTGCCATTCATTTCAGATGTTAATTCGCTTTTAACGATATAATCTTCAGTATCCGTTAAATATTTAATACGCATCATTGTTACAGGAGATTTTTTTAGTTCTTCGTAATTGTCCTTCATGAACATAAAAATTCCTGTATTTACTCGATTGTCAAATCCGTTATCATGAATAAGTGTTCCGCAATTTTCTTGATTAATATGCATTAACGTCACCACTTTTCCGTTTTGAAGCTGTAAAAATACACGTGAGTTTTTATCAAAACAGTTCGCTTTTATAAAATCTTTGCTTTTTTGAATAAGCTGTAAATTAAGTGTTGGCAATCCGTCTGTTTGGGCTAATGAAAAAAAGACATAACTAGCGCTTCCGCCAAAGTTTTTTTCACTAATCAAATACTCGTTTGTAATTTTATAAGTGCCAATTGAGTCGGTTACGTTTGTGCTGTATTCGCAAGGTTTTTGTGCAAATGCTGTAAAGGTTAATAGAAAAAAGGTCAGCGTAATTAGTTGTTTCATTTTTAAGTTATTTTTCTGCAAATTAAAACTATTTTGTTATCATTTTTATCTGTTGTAAAAAAACAATATAAATTTCCTCCGTTTTTTATTTTCCATTTTTTTCGGATGTTTTCGACCGTTTCCGGAAAATTGCGTGTCGTTATATTTGCCTGCTGATTTGAAAGCGCTGTTTTTACTTCGTTTTTGCTGTACGGAATCACTTTTTCGATTTCAAAAGTTCGGCCTGGAAACGCAATTAATTCCTCTGAAGTATATAAATGAGAATGTCTGTGAAGCTTGTTTATTTTGAAAAAAGTGCTCACTTCATCAAACCCGCCCGATTTCATAATGGCAGAATTAGGCTCGTAAACATATTTTTGTGGCAAATGATATGATGGGAATTCATTTTCATTGCCTAAAACAAATTCAAATGTTTCTATTTTCTCTTTTAGAATATTTGCCGTTTTTAGCGTTATTTCTCCATTATAATTTTTATGAATTTCAAAAAGCAATTCCTTTACTTCATTTTCAAGCGCAATGATATGAATGTTTTTTACAAATTTCAATTCAGATAATCCGGCAGAAATATCCAGCAAAGGTGCTGTTTTTATTAAAATAGAATCGCTTTTTTCAAAGTAAAAATCTAGTGAGTCAGGAACATTAGGCAGACAATCTTTCAGCATAAAAACTTTGCCTTTTGCATCATTTCTTCGTGAAGGATCAATATAAATCCAATCCCATTTTTGATCGGAATTTTTTAAAATTTCGGCAGAATCACCTGCAAAGCAAGTCAGGTTTTTTACTCCTAATTGGTTTACATTATGTTTTACGATTTCTGATAATTCGGAATTGATTTCACAATGTGTTACAAATTCAAATTTTTGTGAAAAATAATAATCGTCAACACCAAAACCTCCTGTAAGGTCGATTAAGGTTTTTCCGGATATTAAAGAAGCTTTATATGCTGCCGTTTTTTCTGAAGAAGTCTGTTCAACAGAAATTTTGCTAGGATAAATAATGTTTTCGGTTTTAAACCAAGTTGGCAGTTTTTCTTTAGCTTTTGTTTTGGCTTCAATCTGATTTAAAATCGAAATCCAGTCTGCTTCAGGAAACGGATTTTTTTGAAGTGCCAGTTTTGCAATCGAAGCACCAATATTTTGAGATATAAAATCTTGAATTTCTTGGTGCAAAATAATAGTGTTCAAAGCTAAATTCTTTCTGTTAATACGGAGACGATTTTATTTTCAGGAAAAAACTCTTTTAAAATTACTTTTAGCATCGTATAAACCGGAATGGCAATAATCATTCCCACGATTCCAAACGTAATACCACTGATTAAAGTAATCAAAAAGATTTCCAACGGGTGCGAATTTACACTTTTTGATGAAATTATGGGCTGGCTTATATTGTTATCAATTGCCTGTACTAATAAAAACCCGATTACGACGTAAATGGTTGTTGGCAGAATTTCTGACTGGAAATCTTTTCCGATCAAACTGATCATCGTTAATAATGCAGCCAAAATAGTTCCAATAATTGGACCTATGTACGGAATGACATTTAAAATGGCACATAAAAATGCAATTACAAAGGCATTTTTGTTTCCAAAAATTATCAGAACGATTAGGTATAAAATGAAAACCACGGTAAGCTGCAACAACAAACCAATAAAATAGCGAGTAAGCAAATGGTTTATTTTTGTTATTGAATTTAATATCTTGTCTTCGTTTGTGTCTGGAAGAATTCTTCGGGCTTGGATTTTAAAAGCTTCCTGATCTTTGATGAAGAAAAAAGTAATAAAAAATACCGAAACCAAACCCATTCCCATATCCGCCATAAAACTCATTATGGAGTTTATAAAACTGGTGAAATAGTTAAAATCTAATGCTGAGGTTATTTTAGAGCTGCTAAGCATTTTGCTGAGATCAACGTGCTCAATATTAAAATAGTTTTCGAGAGTTCGTTCTGTCTGTACAAATTGCGACTGTAAATGATTGGTGTCTAAAAGTGCTAAATTATTGGCCTGAGAAATAATTAAAGGCACAAAAAGAAGTATAAAACCAACCATTAATAATATAAAAAGTATAATGGTTACGGTCGCTGCCAATGAATTGCTGAATTTTAGTTTGTTTCGTAAAAACTGTACCAATGGATTTGCAATCAGACAAAGAATCAATGAAATACAGAGATATACAATTACGGTTTGTATTTCGTATAAAAAGTACAAAATCAGGCAAATAGCAAGTATTGTGGCTAAAGCTCTTAAAATTCCGTTCGAAATGATTTTTGGCGTTATCATATTTAGGTTTTAGACCATAAATATAGGAAAAAGCTTTTAAAATTTTAAGGACAAAAAAAGCGAGACCGTTAAATCTCGCTTTTTAAAAATATTTGACTTGGTTTTATTGTGCAAAAGCAGCTCGTGGTCCGCCAGACGCAAAAATTGCCATCATTCTGCTTTTTTGACCTGCCGAGAACATGTACATTGCATTATCATCAACATAATCCATGTAGTTCATTGTCATTTCAACAGGAGTTCCAGAACAAGTGCTGTAATGCGGATAAGCCGGTACGCCATAATTTGCGTCATTGTGCGTTGGAGTGTCTGCTACTAAATCACTTCCGCAAGTTGCATCACCCCAAATATGACGTAAATTCATCCAGTGTCCAACTTCGTGAGTCGCAGTTCTTCCTAAATTAAAAGGAGCATTTGCAGCACCAGATAATCCGAAATAACGAGAATCGATCACAACTCCGTCTGTAGATGAAGCACCACCAGGAAACTGTGCGTAACCCAAAATTCCGCCACCAATAGCACATGACCAAAGATTAAGTTTTGTAGTAGGAGATGTTGGAGCAATTCCGCCTTGAGCTGTTTTTTTCATCGCATCATTAGTTCCCCAAGATGTTTTGGTAGTCGATTTACGGATAACTTGATCAAGAACAAATGTGATTCCGATGTTTGCTTTTACGCCGGCAAAAAGTGCAGGAACACTGTTGTAATCAGAGTTTAAAGCATTGAAATCTTTGTTTAGCACATCAATTTGGGTTTGGATTTGTGCGTTTGAAATGTTTTGTGCAGTTGTTTTGTACAATACGTTAACCACTACAGGAATTTCAATTTTGCCGTTAACTAAACGGCCAGAAAATCCTTTAAGCAACTGTTCATTTGTAAATGCCTCAATTTGGTTCATTCTAATGGCCAGCATCGGGTCTGCTTGTAATTGCGCTTCCAATACATCTTGTGAAGCACAAGAACGAACTGTTGCAACTTTTGCTTCAGAACCAGCTGATTCATTTTGGTCATTTTGACAAGAAAACAGCATTAACGCTGCAACTGCGGTAATAAAAATCTTTTTCATAATAATTTGGGTTTTTGTTATAAAAAATTAAATTTGGTTAATTATAACGCAATTTTATAACAAAAAAATATTGTAGAAAAATATTACAAAGATTATTTTGTGAGAAATTTTACAAACCCTTACAAATGTTGATTCCTACAAAAATTAGATAAAAAATATTAGTAATCTTTTTCTTTCTTTTGTGTTTTTAAGGTGTTTTTTGTCTTGATTATCTGTTGTTTACCGAAAAATTAAGCAAATCAAATCGCCAAAAAAAGGATAGGATGCTTCAAAAAGATCTTTTTATAAAGAAGTAATCTCATAAAGTGCAATACTTGCAGCTTGCACAACATTCATACTAGAGTTTTTTCCGAACATATTTATGTGCACAATTTGATGTGAAATTTTGAGAAGTTCGTCTGAAATTCCGTTGATTTCATTTCCGATTATAAGTGCAATTTTTTGATTATCAGGAATAACGACTTCTTTTAGCGGTTTGCTGTTATTTGTAATTTCAAGCGAAATAATTTCGAAGTTGTTTTCAAGAAGATGCGTTATCAAATCTGAAGTTTCTTCAATAACTCTATATGGGACATGCAAATGTGTGCTTCGGGACGTTTTATTTATTTTTCTTGGCGTAAGCGGAATATCTTTTCCTAAAAAAATAATATTTTCTACACCAAATGCCTCACTTATTCTAAAAAGCGAACCAATATTCTGCTGAAAATAAATATGATCACAGACAAGAGTTATCGGAAACGTTTTTCTTTCAAATTGATTTTCTTCGTGAGTGAGCTGCATTTTTTTTAAGTGAAAAGTAATTAGTAATTAGTAATTAGTAATTAGTAAATAGTGGTGAGTCAGAATCTAAATAATTTCATGAATTACTAGTTACTAATCACTTGTAACTAATCATTAATTAGTAAAAATATAATTTATGATGTTCGCGCCCATTTTCAAGGCTTTATCCCGAACATTTGCTGGATCATTATGAACTTCTGGATCTTCCCAGCCGTCGCCAAGGTCACATTCGTAAGTATATAGTAAGACTAATTTGTTTTCGACGAAAATCCCAAAAGCCTGCGCGCGAGTGCCGTCGTGTTCGTGAATTTTTGGAAGTCCGTTTGGAAAAGGAAACGGTTTTTGAAAAATAGGATGATTGGCCGGAAGTTCAATTAAATCATTATTTGGAAATATTTTTTTGATTTCTTTTCGAATGTATTGATCCATTCCATAATTATCATCAATATGAAGAAAACCGCCTGAGGTCAAATAATTTCTTAGATTAGCAACGTCAGAATCACTGAAAACGACATTTCCGTGACCTGTCATGTGGACGAAAGGGTAGGAAAGCAAGTCGGGATTGCTTGGTTCAACTGTTGATGGTTTTGCTTTTATTCTTGTATTAATATTAGAATTGCAAAAACGAATAAGGTTTGGCAATGAAGTTGGATTTGCATACCAATCACCGCCGCCGCTGTATTTAAGCAACGCAATTTCTTGTGAGAAAGAAGAAATTGAAATCAATAAAAATAGCAAGAATATTTTTTTCATATAATTATAAATCTTTTAATTATCTGCCGCATTTTGTCATTTCGACGAAGGAGAAATCTTCGCGAGTAACTCCGCCAACAATTGCCAATCTTTGTAGAGCCACTTGTAGAGATTTCTCCTTCGTCGAAATGACAAGAAAGTAATTAAACCTCATTAAAAAACACTACACTATGACACGCCACAACCGCAGCAGTTTCAGTACGCAATCGAGTATTTCCTAACATAACTGGCTGAAAATTATTTTCGATTGCCAATGCAATTTCTTTTTCAGAAAAATCACCTTCGGGACCAATTAATAAGGTTACATTTTCATTCGGCTTCAGAGCTTCTTTCAACGATTTTTTGTCGGTTTCTTCGCAATGAGCGATGAATTGGATACCTGTATTTTTTTGTTTAATGAATTCTTTAAAGGAAACTGCTGGATTTAATTTTGGAAGAAACATTTCATTAGACTGCTTCATTGCAGAAAGAATTATTTTTTCAAAACGATCTGCATTTATGGCTTTTCGTTCCGATCTATCGCAAAAAATAGGCGTAATTTCCTGAATCCCGATTTCGGTAGCTTTTTCTAAAAACCATTCAAAACGGTCATTCATTTTTGTTGGAGCAACAGCTAAATGAAGACGAAATTTTGGTTCTGGAGATTTTTGAATCGAAAGCACATCAACGATGCATTTGTTATCAGAGGCTAATGTTATTTGGGTTTCAAATAATAATCCTTGACCATTTGTAACATGCAGAATATCGGCATCTTTCTTGCGTAAAACTTTTATTATATGACGGCTTTCTTCTTTGTCAAAAGAAAAACTTTCTGTTGTTTCGTCAATATCAGGATTGTAGAATAATTGCATAAATTAAAATTGAATTCGCGCTTTTGAAACTACAGATGCATCTTCAAAACGTTGTGTTAAGTATTTTTGGTAACCAACAATTCCAATCATTGCTGCGTTGTCTGTCGTATATTCAAATTTCGGAATAAAAGTTTTCCAGCCATATTTGCTCTCGGCTTCTTTTAATGTAGTTCTGATTCCAGAATTTGCCGAAACACCTCCACCAATAGCAATTTGCTTTATTCCGGTTTCTTTAACGGCTAACTTCAGCTTATCCATCAAAATTTCGATAATAGTATGTTGGATAGAAGCGCAAATATCATTTAAGTTTTCTTCAATGAAATTTGGATTTTCTTGTTTGTTCTTCTGAATAAAATATAAAATCGCCGTTTTTAAACCTGAGAAACTAAAGTCCAATCCAGGAACTTTTGGTTTCGTAAATTGAAACGCTTTTGGATTCCCTTCTTTTGCATATTTATCAATCAAAGGCCCTCCAGGATAAGGAAGTCCAAGGATTTTGGCACTTTTATCAAAAGCTTCTCCAACGGCATCATCAGTAGTTTCGCCAATGATTTCCATGTCAAAAAAGCTGTTTACTTTTACAATTTGCGTGTGCCCGCCACTAATTGTTAAGGCAAGAAAAGGAAATTCAGGCTTGTCATAGCCTTCCTCATCTATAAAATGCGCCAAAATATGGGCATGCATATGATTTACCGCAATCAACGGAATTTTTAGCGCAAGGGATAATGATTTGCTGAACGAACCGCCAACAAGCAATGAACCCATCAATCCCGGACCTTGTGTAAAAGCAATGGCGCTTAGCTGTTCTTTTTGTATATTTGCTTTGCGAAGCGCGGCATCAATTACCGGAACAATATTCTGCTGATGCGCTCTTGAAGCCAATTCAGGAACCACACCGCCATATTGGTTGTGAATTAACTGGTTGGCAACAACATTTGAGAGTACTTTGTCGTTATGTAAAACTGCAGCGGCAGTATCATCGCAGGAACTTTCAATGGCAAGTATAAAAACCTCTGAATTTTGCATATAAAGGCACAAATTTTGAATTATATTTGACGAATCAAATTATTGATTTTCTTTGATTGTAAGAAGAAGCCAAAATTAAAGAATTTTTATCGAAAAACAGCTGTTCTTTGTCTGTGCAAAATAAATTTAAAAGAAAACTAAAATATAAGCAGTTATCAAAAAAGTAAAGAAAATAGTATCCAGAACCCTCATTGGGATAATTTTACTTTTGTTGGCGCTTGCTATCATACTGTCTTTGCCTGTTGTTCAGACAAAAATTGCCAGATATGCGACAGATTCTCTTCGCGAAGATTTTAATGCGAATATCACTGTTGGAAAGGTCGCAATCAATATTTTTGGTGGTGTAAAACTAAAGGATGTTTTGATTTTAGACCATCACAAAAAGGTGATGATTGTATCTGAAATTATTACAACCGATATTTTGAGTTTTAACAGATTGATGGACGGCGATCTGATTTTTGGCGATCTTCGATTGACGGGCTTGATTTTTAATTTGAAGACCTATAAAAATGAAGATGAGAACAACATCAACAAATTTGTTAAGTTGTTTGAATCTAAAAAACCTTCAAAATCTAAAAAACATTTTTTGCTTACTGCTAAAAATGCGTACATCACAAAAGGCTTTTTCTCTGTTATTGATGAGAATAAAAATACGCCAAAATTTCTTGAATTTACTAAGTTAAACGCCTATATCAGTGAGTTTCAGCTATACGGGCCAAATGTAAATACCAATATCCATAGGTTTTCATTTTTGGATCATCGTGGTTTGTATGTTTCCAACTTTGCAGGGAAATTCAGTTATACAAAAAAACAGATTAAAGTTGAAAATCTGGCTATAAAAACCAAAAGATCATCTATTTACGGTTATGCTATTTTGAATTATAAAGTAGAGGATTTTCTTCATTTTACTGATAAAGTAAAGTTTGATGTTGCTATTGATTCGGCTTCAATTGCTTCAAATGATATTCGTTATTTTTATGATGGATTGGGCCGGAATCAACATTTTAAGATTAAAACAAAACTAAAAGGGCCCTTGAATAATTTAAATCTGCATGGTTTGCGTTTGTCAGATAGAAATGGTTCTAGAATTGTTGGGAATATCAATTTTAAAAATCTTCTGGGAGATAAAATGCAGAAATTTTCAATGGATGGAAAGTTTGATAAACTGATTTCCAGCTATGATAATCTAGTCGTTTTATTGCCAAATGTATTAGGAAAAAAACTTCCGAAAGAATTGCAAAGAATCGGCACATTCAATATTACCGGTAAAGCAAAAGTTTCGACGACAGATTTGGAAGCGAAATTTAAAATGATCACCGATTTAGGAAACGGAGAAGCTGATATTCACCTGAATAATATGGATTTTATTGATAAAGCTTCGTATTCTGGGAATATTATTTTGGATAATTTCAATGTTGGTGCTTTGCTCGCGCGAAAAGACATTGGCAAAACAACACTAAATATTGATGTTGATGGTGTTGGTTTTACAGAGAAATATTTGAATACAATTATTAAAGGTGACATTATAAAATTAGATTATAACAAATACACCTATAATAATATCACGGTAAATGGTAATTTTAAATTGCCTTATTATAAAGGAGAAGTTACGGTAAACGATCCGAATTTGAGTTTGAATTTTGACGGTTTGGTTGATTTGAGCAAACGCGAAAACCGATACGATTTTCATATCAATGTCGAGAATGCCAATTTGCAAAAATTAAAATTTGTATCTGATTCTATTTCGCATTTTAATGGAGATGCCGTTGTTCAGGTTTCTGGTAATTCTATAGAAAATCTTCAAGGAAACATTTTTATAAAAGATGCGGTCTATATAAATCCGAAAAACACTTACGCTTTTGATGATATTACAATCAACTCAAGTTTTGATGAAGACAGGCTTCGAACTATTACAGTTAATTCCACGGATGTTGTAAATGGAAAAATCGTGGGTAAATTCCGTTTTGATCAGCTGGGTAAATTGGTTATGAATTCGGTTGGAAGTCTATATACGAATTACAAACCTTATCCAGTTAGAAAAGGACAATTTTTGCGTTTCAATTTCCATGTTTATGACAAGGTTGTCGAAATGCTTTATCCAGAAGTGAATGTGGATTCGTCAACGGTTGTACGTGGAAAAATTGATGCCGATTTACAAGAGTTTAAGTTCAGGTTTAAATCGAAAAAAATTACTGCAGATAAAAATACTTTCGATAATATCCGAATCAATATTGATAATAAAAATGCGCTTTATAATGCCTTTGTGGAGTTAGACAGCATCAAAACACCGTATTACAAAATACGTGATTTTAACTTGATCAATGTAACATCAAAAGATACTTTGTTTGTTCGTTCCGAGTTTAAAGGAGGCGATAAAGGCGAGGATTATTTTAATCTCGATTTGTTTCATACCATCGATAAAAATAAAAACAATATTGTTGGAATCAAAAAATCTGAAATGAAGTTTAAAGACTATTTATGGTATTTAAACGAAAAATCAGAAAAAGACAATCAGATTGTTATAGATCAGTATTTTAAAAATTTCACTTTTGATAATATCGTTTTATCGCACGAAAATCAAAAAATTGACTTAAACGGAGTGATCAAAGGAACCGATTATAAAGATCTCGTCTTGAATTTTGAAGACGTTGATATTAATAAAATTACGCCTTTAAATTCTAAGTTTGTTTTTAACGGAAATTTGAACGGAAGCGTCAATTATAAGCAGAATAAAAATGTTTATCAACCCACGGCTTCTATTAAAATTGATCATCTTAACTTGAATAAAACCGAATTAGGAACGCTGAATTTTGATATTGCCGGAGATGAAAGCTTTAAAAAATTCACCATAAATTCTAATATTCAAAATGGTTTTGCGGAATCGTTTAAAGCAAACGGAACTTTTGCAATTGAAAATAAAGAGACGATTTTAGATTTAAATTTGAAGCTCGAAGGATTTAATCTGGCAACGTTAGGGCCAGTTGGTGGTGATGTTATTTCAAATGTAAGAGGTTCGGTTTCTGGAAATGCGTCTGTTGTTGGGAATTTAAAAAAACCTGAAATCAACGGACGATTATATGTTGAAAAAGCTGGAATGACAATTCCGTATCTAAATACCGATTATGAATTAAGCGACCGCACCGTAATTGATTTGACGGATGAGAAGTTTTTGTTCAGAAATAATCAAATGACCGATACAAAGTATAAAACAAAAGGGCTTTTAAACGGAACAATTGAGCATCATAATTTTGGAGACTGGAAGCTTGATTTAACAGTTACTTCAAAAAGATTATTGGCACTTGATACTAAAGACAGTGAAGATGCTGCCTATTTTGGTACGGCATTCATAAACGGAACAGCCAGCATTAAAGGGCCTACAGATGGTTTGTTTATTAAGGTTGCTGCAAAATCTGAGAAAGGAACCGAGGTTAAAATTCCGATTAACAATGCGCAGAGTACTGCAGAAAGTAGTTGGATCCATTTTGTGACACCGAAGGAGAAATATAATTTAGCAAACGGAATTGTTGAAAAAACAAGAAATTATAATGGTCTTGAATTAGAATTTGATTTTGATATCACGCCAGACGCTGAAGTCGAAGTAATCTTAGACAGAAATTCCGGACACGGTATGAAAGGAAAAGGTTACGGATCATTATTATTTAAAATCAATACGTTGGGCAAGTTTAATATGTGGGGAGATTTCCAGGCATATGAAGGAACGTACAATTTTAAATACGGCGGTTTGATCGACAAAAAGTTTGCGGTTAAAAAAGGAGGTTCGATTATTTGGGAAGGAAACCCAATGAAAGCCCAGCTGAATCTTGAAGCGGTTTATAGAACATCGGCAAATCCTGCTGTATTATTAGAGAATTCTTCTTTTAATAAAAAAGTGCCGGTTGAAGTTGTTATTGGTTTAAGAGGAGATTTAGCAAGTCCGGATCCTAATTTTGATATTCAGTTTCCATCGGTGAGCAGTGTATTGAAATCGGAAATTCAATATAAATTAGACGATAAAGACGTTCGTCAGACACAGGCTTTGTATTTGCTTTCGACAGGTTCGTTTATGAGTCCTGACGGATTTAATCAGAGCGATTTGTCTGGAACTTTTGCCGAAACTGCCGCAAGTTTATTGGGGGGAATTATCAAATCAGATAATGACAAAGTAAATATCGATTTGAATTTTATTTCTGCTGATAAAAGAATCGGACAAGAAGCAGATGGTCAGTTTGTGGCCAATATTTCGTCGCAGATTAATGAAAAAATTTCGATAAACGGAAAAGTTGGTGTTCCGGTAGGAGGAGTTAATGAATCAGCTATTGTTGGAGATATTGAAATTTTGTACCGAGTAAATGAAGACGGCTCAATGAACCTGAGACTTTTTAATAAAGAAAATGACATTAATTATATAGGACAAGGAATTGGCTATACGCAAGGTGTGGGTATCTCATATGAGGTCGATTTTGATACGTTTAGCGAATTAGTAAACAAACTCTTTAAGAACCATAAATTAGAACGCTCTATAAAAAGTTCTGGTGATGATGTTCAGGATTCGTATTTAAATCCGGATTATATCAATTTTACCACTAAAAAAGATGCGGATAAGAATAAAAAGAAACCAGAGAAAAAGGAGGAAGAAAAGAAACCACCGCCTCAAAACAATAATCAGGGCTTAATTCCTGATAATGACGACTTTTAGGATATTGTTAAAAAAAATCCAATTATAAACCATTATTCGCGTAATGGTTTTTTTTTGTGCTAATTTTAGATTTTTAAACACTTTTTTGAATTGAAGTGTACTTCGCAATTTTATAACACTTCATTTATGTATTGTTAATTTTAAGGATTTAATTAAAATATGTGCCTTTTATTATTTTAAATGAATTTTTTGGTATCAAAAAACTTATTAACGAAAACGTTTGAATTTAACATATTTTATTAAATTATGATAAACATAGCCGGAAAAGTGGTGAATGTTTGCTAATTTTACAACTTAATACTTAAATAATGCCAAAAACAATAAAAAAAGTTGGTGTTCTAACCTCAGGAGGAGACTCGCCAGGAATGAATGCTGCAATACGATCAGTTGTTCGAACATGCGCTTATCATAATATAGAATGCATAGGAATTTATAGAGGGTATCAAGGAATGATCGAAGGTGATTTTAAAGAAATGGGCCCTCGAAGCGTAAATAATATTGTAAACAAAGGCGGAACGATTTTAAAATCGGCTCGTTCGGTTGAGTTTAGAACCCCAGAAGGTAGAAAAAAAGCACACGATAATCTATTAAAAGCTGGAGTTGATGCTCTAGTGGTTATTGGTGGAGATGGAAGTTTTACCGGAGGATTAATTTTTAATTCAGAATTTGATTTTCCAGTAATGGGAATTCCTGGTACAATTGATAATGATATTTATGGTACAAGTTTCACATTAGGTTATGATACTGCTTTAAATACTGTTGTAGATTGTATTGATAAAATTAGAGATACAGCAAGTTCACATAATCGTCTGTTTTTTGTAGAGGTTATGGGTAGAGATGCTGGTCATATTGCTCTTAATGCCGGAATTGGGGCGGGAGCAGAAGAAATCCTTATTCCTGAAGAAGATCTTGGTTTAGATCGTTTGTTAGATTCACTTCAAAAAAGTAAAGCTTCAGGAAAATCATCAAGTATAGTTGTTATTGCCGAAGGCGATAAAATTGGTAAAAACGTATTCGAATTAAAAGATTACGTTGAGGCTAATTTGCCAGAGTACGACGTAAGAGTATCTGTTTTAGGACACATGCAGCGTGGTGGTTCTCCATCTTGTTTTGATCGTGTATTGGCAAGCCGTTTAGGAGTAAAAGCTGTGGAGTCTTTAATTGAAGGAAAATCAAATTATATGGTTGGACTTAAAGAAGATAAAGTTGTTTTAACGCCACTTGAACAGGCTATTAAAGGAAAATCAGAAATTGATAGAGAATTATTAAGAGTGTCAGACATTATGTCGACCTAATAAATAAAAGTTTAAAAAAGGAAAGAAGTTTATTGTGAGGAAATTAGACTTTAAAATTAGTGTAATAAAAACAAAAGCAAAAAATTAGTAAAATGTCAAAAGTAAAATTAGGAATAAACGGATTTGGACGTATCGGAAGAATCGTTTTTAGAGAGTCTTTCAACAGAGATAATGTAGAAGTAGTAGCGATCAATGATTTATTAGATGTAGATCACTTGGCTTACTTATTAAAATATGATTCAGTTCACGGTCGTTTCAACGGAACTGTAGAAGTTAAAGAAGGAAAACTTTATGTAAACGGAAGAAACATCCGTATTACTGCTGAAAGAAATCCAGCTGACTTAAAATGGAACGAAGTTGATGTTGACGTAGTTGCTGAATGTACTGGTATTTTCACAACTATCGAAACTGCAAGCGAGCACTTAAAAGGAGGAGCTAAAAAAGTTATCATTTCTGCTCCATCTGCTGATGCTCCAATGTTTGTAATGGGTGTTAACCACGAAACTGCAAAAGCTTCTGACTTAGTTGTTTCTAACGCTTCTTGTACTACAAACTGTTTAGCTCCATTAGCTAAAGTTATCCACGATAATTTCGGAATTGTTGAAGGTTTAATGACAACTGTTCACGCAACAACTTCAACTCAAATGACTGCTGACGGACCTTCTAGAAAAGACTGGAGAGGTGGACGTGCGGCTGCAATCAACATCATTCCTTCTTCAACAGGTGCTGCAAAAGCGGTTGGAAAAGTTATCCCATCTTTGAATGGAAAATTAACTGGAATGTCTTTCCGTGTTCCTACTGCTGACGTTTCTGTAGTAGATTTAACTGTAAAAGTGGCTAAAGAAACTTCTTACGAAGAAATCTTGGCTGTATTGAAAAAAGCTTCTGAAAATGAAATGAAAGGTATCTTAGGATATACTGAAGATGCTGTTGTATCTCAAGATTTTATTTCTGACAAAAGAACTTCAATCGTTGATGCTGGTGCAGGAATCGGATTAAATTCAACTTTCTTCAAATTAGTATCTTGGTACGATAATGAGTACGGATACTCTAGTAAATTGATCGACCTGTCTGTGCATATTGCAGGTTTAAAATAATAATATATATTTGTGGAAAATCCCGTTATTTTGTAGTAACGGGATTTTCTTATTTTGTTATGTCTTTAATTAATGTAAATATCACACTTTTAAATCGGTTAAAGAAAAACTAATCCAAAAACAAAAAATAAAATGAAATTAATAGTTGATAGTGGATCTACTAAAGCAGATTGGATTGCAATTGATGATAATGGAAAAGTATTATTCACAACACAAACTTTGGGTTTAAACCCTGAAATCCTTGACGGTCCAGAAATCGTTGAAAGATTAAACGATCGTTTTGATATTTTACAAAACAAAAAAAATGCAACACATTTGTTCTTTTACGGAGCAGGATGTGGAACAGACAGAATGAAAGAATCATTGAAACAAATCTTTCAGGAGTATTTTTCTAACGCTATTGTAGATGTTCAGGAAGATACTTATGCAGCTGTATATGCGACAACTCCAAAAGGAGAAGAAGCTATTGTTTCTATTTTAGGAACGGGTTCTAACTGCAGTTATTTTGATGGTAAAGTTTTGCATCAAAAAGTTCAGTCATTAGGATATATCGTAATGGATGATTGCAGCGGAAATGTTTTTGGAAAAGAATTAATCAGAAAGTACTATTTTAATAAAATGCCTAAAGAATTGGCTGTTGAACTTGAAAAAGAGTATGACGTTGATCCTGATTTTATTAAAAATAAATTATACAAAGAGCCAAATCCTAATGCTTATTTAGCGACTTATGCTAAGTTTTTAATTAAACATAAAGACACTGAATTCTGCAGAAAAATTATTTTCAAAGGAATGAAGTCTTTTGTTAAAAACTACATCAAACAGTTTGATAACTGCAAAGAAGTTCCTGTGCATTTTGTTGGTTCTATCGCGTTTTATTTAAAAGATGAATTGCAAGAAACATTCAATAAATACGAGCTTAAATTAGGAAATGTTTTAAGAAGACCTATTGATGGTCTAATTGCTTATCATGTTGCTAACCAATAGTTCTGGATTTATGGAAATTGCAATTATTGCACATGATGGAAAAAAAGCTGATTTGATTGATTTTCTAATTAAAAATGAAGCAATACTTCATAATGAGAAAATCAAATTGATTGGTACTGGTACAACTGGAGGAAAAGCTGAAGCTGCTGGATTTAAGACACAGCGAATGCTTTCTGGGCCTTTGGGCGGTGACGCTCAAATTGCTGGAAGAGTTGCAGAAGGAATCACTAATATGGTTTTCTTTTTCAAAGATCCCTTGTCTAGTCATCCGCATGAAGCAGATATCAATATGCTGATTCGTGTTTGCGATGTGCATAATGTGCCGCTGGCAACAAATGAAGCAACGGCACAATTATTATTAGATGCTATTGCACTGCAATTATAGAAATTTCAACATTTACATTTTTTGGCAAACATGCCACTTGAACCGTTTCACGTGCTGGAGCGGTTTTTTCGTTAAAATAAGATCCGTAAACGGTGTTTATGGCCGCGAAATTATTCATGTCCATAATAAAGATAGAGGCTTTAACAACGTTTTCAAAAGTCATGTCGGCAGCTTCTAAAATGGCTGCAATATTTTCCATAACTTGTTTTGTTTCGTCATTAATATTGTCTGTAACAAGTTCTCCTGATGCTGGATTAATCGCAATTTGACCAGAAGCATAAAGTGTATTTCCTGATAAAACGGCTTGATTATACGGACCGATTGGAGCTGGAGCTTTTTCGGTAAAAATGATTTTTTTCATAATGAAAGTATTTTGATTCGAAAATTGTTTAGCGATTAGAAACGCTTCGTTTATTCCATTTAATGTCACTCAAGACACCAGATTTAATTCCGATGAAGAAGTTCCAGTTAGAATTGGTTCCTAGCGGTTGCCAGTTAAAGGCCATACGCCAGCTTAATAAGTCTCTTTCAAAACGGAATTGAGTAAAAGTAACTCCTTTTTGTACAAAATCATATCCCGTAGAAACACCACCTTTCCATTTTGGCGTAATATCAGTATTGATGGAAATCATAATGGAGTTTCCAGTAATTTTGTTTTCTCGGTTTACATTTGAATAAGTCAATGAGTAGGCCATTGTCATATCCCACGGAATTTTAGCATTGAAAAACTCTGTAATGACATCTTTATCATCATCTTTTTCTTTGGCAAATTGGCTGTTTCTGCTATCAGTCAAGTCAGTATTGGTTCCAAATAAGTCATCGTTACGTCCTCCGTTCCGCTGACTCTGCGTATTGTTTTTTTCTTTTTCCCCACCTTTATTGGAGAACGAATAATTTAAAGTAACATTGGCGCTAGTTAATCTAAACAAACTTCCGCCATTATCGATATTGTACGTGTTTATTCTTGTTCCTGAATTGTCAATAGCGTACGGATCTAAAGTAGCACCAAAATTCATATTCATTTTGTTGTCAAAAAACTGTGTTCCTCCAGATACAAGTACAGGTTGCCAAGCTAAAGTCTGCCTGCCGTCTGCATTAAAATTATAACTCGTACTGAAGTTCAAGTTATTTAAAAGCATGATTTTTTTAGGTTCCGTTTTTGTGCTGTCGCGATCTCTTACTTTTGCTTCAAAAGTATTGCTTAAAGAGAAACCTACAATGTTTGAATTTTCTTTTCCAGGTGCGCCATAAATACCACCTTCAAAACGGGTATATTCGGTCGTAATTCGGCCAGAAGCATCTACGGCATAGGTGTCGTAGTATTTTTCAAAACTCGGTGTATATGCGTACGTGATAGATGGACGCATGACATGGCGAATCGATTGAATTTTTTTATCAGAACCAAAATTGAAAGTTCCATAAATTGTAGTTCCTAAATTTGAACTGAAATTGTAGGTTCTAAATGCATCAAAACCATTTACAGTTTGATCAACAACTTTGCTTTGGTCTGGGTCGTAACTTCTGCTGATTGTTTTAGTTACCCATGTTTCTTGGTAGTTAGTTGACATTCCGGCACTGAAATACTTGAATAATTTAAAGTTTGTGCTTAACGGAATTGTATGCTGCATTCCAATTTGGGCATCTTTAAACATTTGAGGCTTAAAGAATAAAGAATCGGTCGTTACGAAACTGTTTTTACCGCTTAAGTTATATTGTAAGTTAATGTTCTTTATAAAACCTTTTTTTACGCCGTCTTTTCCAACAAAAGGATAAACACGATCAATACTTGCTTGTAGCGAAGGTAATGTCATATTAATAACTTCTGTTTGTGTATTTTGCGAATGCGTTGCTGTTAAAGCAATTCGGGCTTGTGGAATGGTGTTAAATGTTTTGTTCCAAGAAATAGATGAACTTAACGTATTGTTCAAGTTTGAACCAATGTTCGCTTGATTGATAGATTGCTTGAAATATTTACTACTACCCATGTTTACCGAAGCAGAAAACGTTGAATTCGGATTCGATTTTGTGTCTTTTGAGTGCGACCACTGAATGTTGTAAATATTTTGTTTGGAGTAATCAGGATAACCTCTTTCGCTGCTGATCAAATTCTCAAAACGGACATTGATATTACCTCTATACTTGTACCTTGTGGCATACGCCGATTCAAAGCGCATGGCGTAACTTCCGTTGGTGTAATAATCTCCGAGAACGGTCAGGTCGTAATTATCGCTTAAAGCAAAATAATATCCTCCATTTTGCAATGAAAAACCTCTTGTATTTGAGTCGTTATAACTTGGTATGATAATCCCTGAAACGCTTTTTTCTTCACTCATTGGAAAATAAGCAAAAGGCAGTGCTAGAGGAGTTGGAACATCAGCAATAACCATGTTTGTTAAACCTGTTACTACTTTTTTTCCAGGAACAAATTTTACTTTGTTGGTTTGGAAATAATATTCAGGATTGTCAACATCTGTAGATGTTGTGAAACGCGCACCTCTCAAAAAGTAAACAGAATCATTTTCTTTTTTAGTAACGGCAGCCTTTATCTTAAATTCTCCTTGTTCTGTTCTTGAATTGAAGATTAAGGCTTTTTTTGTCTTAAAATTAAATCGGATAGAATCAGGTTGTACTTCGTTTGATCCTTGCTTGAAATTTGGATACTGAATTAAAACTCCTGCAGAATCTTTTATTCTTCCGGCATAAACTTCATCCTTGGCATAATCTAGAACAATGATTCCAGATTTAAGTTCGACATCCTTATAATATAGTTCTGCTTCATTATATAAGGTGATCAGTTTTTTCTTCTGATCAATTTTTGCGTAATCTTTTGCTTTGTATTTTACTTTTCCGTCAAGAAAAGTCTTTGGAGGTTTGATGCTGTCAACTTTTACAGTGTCAATTTTACCAACAGTCGTTTTGTCTGTTTGTTTTGCAGGCTCAATTTTTGGAGCGGGAGCTTTATTTGGTTGTTTTACAGTTGGTAAGGGCTTTTTTGGGTTTTTTATTTCTTGCGAATATACTTTACCACATCCTATTGTTAGGAAAAATGATAATAAAACGATATTAAATAAGTTTGTGTGCAAAGGTTTAAATGCTATTTTTGTAAAAGTATGGCTTGTTTTTTGACATGTCAAAACTACATATAATTTTTTGGCAAAAATAATCAATTGCGAAAATTATAACAGTAGCAAATTATTAAAATTAACTTTTAGATTTATGAATATATTTAACAAAACTAGGCTATTATTTAGTTTTTTTCTAACTATAATTTCGTTTTGTGCTTACAGTCAGGCAAATGTTTTTAAAGTAACTCTTGATGCCGGGCACGGTGATCATGACTTTGGAGCTGTTTATAGCGGCCGAATTGAAAAAAATATTGCATTGGCAATTGTACTTAAAGTTGGGAAAATATTAGAAGCGAGCCCAAATGTTGATGTAATTTATACTCGTAAAACCGACGTATTTATTGATTTGGTAGAAAGAGCCAACATTGCAAACAGAGCTAATTCTAATATTTTTGTTTCTATTCACTGTAACGCAAACAAAAATACGGCGGCCGACGGAACAGAAACGTATGTAATGGGTTTGAGTAAAGTAGCATCGAACCTTGAAGCGGCGAAAAAAGAGAACTCGGTAATTACATTAGAGAAGGATTACAAACGTAAATACGAAGGTTATGACCCAAATTCTCCAGAATCGATGATCGGAATGACTTTGATGCAAGAAGAATATTTGGATAACAGTATTTCATTGGCTACAAAAATCGAAGATAATTTTGATCGTCTTGGTAAAAAAATAAGACAAGGAGGGGTTAAGCAAGCGCCTTTTATGGTACTTCATAAAGCGTATATGCCGAGAGTTTTGGTTGAAACAGGTTTCGTTTCTAATCCTACAGAAGGTAATATTCTAAATTCTGAAGAAGGGCAAAATGATATTGCAAAAGCAATTGCCGATGCTATTTTAAGTTATAAAAGCGAGTATTTTGGGTCAGGAGCTCCAGAACTTTCAGATGTAAGGCCAGCAAAAGATACTTCGACTCCTAAAAAACCTAAGACTGCCGAGCCATCAGCCGCAGCAAAAAATGCTGTAAAAGGTACATTTTATAAAGTACAGTTAATTGCTAGTATTAAAAAGACACCGTTAGAGCCTAAAAATTTTAAAGGCTTGAAAAATGTAACAATGGTTTATGAAAATAATGTGTATAAATATTTCTATGAAGAAACTTCAGATTATGAAGCAGCTAAGAAATATCTGCAAGAAGCTAAGAGTAAAGGATATGGCGCAGCATTTTTAACTGCAACTAAGGACGGAGAAAAAATCAGTATTCAGGACGCTACTAAATAATAGTCACAAGTTCGAATATTTATATTAATTTTGTACAAACACTAAGAATTTTGAAACTAACAAGAGAAATTAAAACGGCTATTTTAGTCATCGCGTCAATATTATTATTTATTTGGGGCTACAGTTTTTTAAAAGGCAGAGATCTTTTTACGAATTACAAAACATTATTTGTTGAGTATGATAATGTTGAGGATTTGGCACAATCAGCACCAGTTACCATAAACGGACTTGCAGTTGGTAAAGTAAATAAAATTACAATCAATGAAACAACAGGAAAGTTGCTAGTTGAACTACAGCTTAAAACAGATTTTCCTATTTCTAAAACAAGTACTGCTGCATTGTATTCTCCGAGTTTGATTGGAGGAAAACAAATTAAAATCATTCCTAATCTTGCTGATAAAGATCCTATCGCTGACGGCGCAACGCTTCCTGGAGCTGTTGAGCTTGGATTAACGGAATCTTTAGGAGGAAAACTAGAACCAATTCAGGCGAAATTAGATAAAATGCTTGTAAATATTGATAATCTGGTTACAGGATTAAACAATACTTTGGATAAGAATACGCAAGAAAATGTAAAGAAAACTATTGCAGAATTGAGCCAAACAATGGAGCAATTTCATAAAGCTTCTGGAAGTCTAAACAACATTTTAGATAGTAATAAAGGGCAGATCAACGGAATGGTGTCTAATTTTAATAAAGCATCAAACAACTTTAATAAAATTTCTGATTCTTTAAACAAAGCCGATTTAGGAAAAACAGTTCGAAGCTTAAACCAGACTTTAGCTAAAGTTGATGGTTTAATGGCGAATTTGAATTCAGGAAAAGGTACAGCAGGGAAATTGCTTAATGATGATGCGTTGTATAATAATTTAGCAAAAACTTCAAAAGAGCTTGAACTATTGCTTCAAGACGTTCGTCTTTACCCAACACGTTATGTGAATGTTTCTCTTTTTGGAAAGAAAAACAAACCGTATGTAGCACCAACAGAAAATACAAACTCAACTGATAAAAAATAATTATAAATGAGTTATTTAGATAATATTTTATTTGCCATACTTCTTATAGTTGGTTTCGGTTTTTTTGCAGCGAGCGTAAAAAAAATCATCCGCAACATTAATTTAGGAGTTGATGTAGATCGAAAAGATAATCCTAAAGCTCGCTGGAAAAACATGGCTTTGATTGCTCTTGGGCAGTCAAAAATGGTGAGACGCCCTGTTGCTGGTGTCCTTCATGTTTTTGTATATGTAGGTTTTGTAATTATTAATATTGAGTTGCTCGAAATTATTATTGACGGACTTTTTGGAACGCATAGAATTTTTGCGCCTTATTTAGGTGTTGTTTATGATGTTTTGATTGCTTCATTTGAGATATTAGCAATACTAGTGATTATTGCTGTTGTAACTTTTTGGATCAGAAGAAATGTAATTCGTTTAAAGCGTTTTATTAATTCTGATTTGAATGGATTTCCTAAAAGTGATGCGAATTACATTTTGTATTTCGAAACTGTCTTAATGATTTTGTTCTTGTTGATGAATGCTTCTGACTTGCATTTACAAAATGTACCAGGTGGTTATTCGCATTTTCATAAAGCAGGAAGTTATCCAATAAGCCAATTTATTGCGCCAATTTTTAATGGAACATCAAACGAATTAGTAGGTCTTTTGTTTGAAGTATTCTGGTGGTTGCATATTATTGGTATCTTGGTTTTTATGAACTATTTATACTTCTCAAAACATTTGCACATTCTTTTGGCTTTCCCAAATACTTATTTTGCAAACCTGAAGCCAGAAGGTCAGTTTGATAATTTAGCTTCAGTAACAAAAGAAGTTAAATTGATGATGGATCCAAATGCTGATCCATTTGCAGCAGCTCCTGTTGACGAAAATGCTGCTCCGGCTAAATTTGGTGCTAGCGATGTTCAGGATTTGAACTGGGTACAGCTTTTAAACGCTTATACTTGTACAGAATGTGGTCGTTGTACATCTTCATGCCCGGCGAATCAAACAGGTAAAAAATTGTCTCCTCGTAAAATTATGATGGACACAAGAGATCGTTTAACTGAAGTTGGAAAAAATATCGATGCTAATAAAGGTGTTTTTGTTCCAGATAATAAAACATTATTAAACGATTATATTACACCAGAAGAATTGTGGGCTTGTACATCATGTAATGCCTGCGTTGAAGAATGTCCGGTAAATATTAGTCCGCTCTCTATTATCATGGATATGCGACGTTATTTGGTGATGGAGCAATCAGCTGCGCCAATGTCATTGAATGCGATGATGACGAATATTGAAAACAACGGTGCGCCTTGGCAATACAGCCAGCAGGACCGTTTGAATTGGAAAAACGAGAACTAAAAAAGTATAGTTTAATCGGTTAATCGTTAATTCGTTTAATCGTCTAAGGATTTGAGGAACTGCCGATTAAACAAGTAAATAAATCAACGATTAAACAAAAAGAAATGTCAGAAAGTTTAGTAGTGCCAACAATGGCTGAAATGCTAGCCCAGGGAACACAACCAGAAGTTTTATTTTGGGTTGGTTGTGCTGGTAGTTTTGATGATAGAGCAAAAAAAATTACGAAAGCATTTGTACGTATTTTAAATCGTACTAATGTTTCATTTGCAGTTTTAGGTACTGAAGAGAGTTGTACCGGAGATCCTGCAAAACGTGCCGGAAATGAATTTTTGTTTCAAATGCAAGCCATGATGAATATCGAGGTTTTGAATGCATATGAAGCAAAAAAAATTGTAACGGCTTGTCCGCATTGTTTTAATACTTTAAAAAATGAATATCCTGAATTAGGCGGAAACTATGAAGTTATTCATCATACTGAGTTTTTAAAGTCATTGATTGATGACGGAAGATTGACTGTTGAAGGTGGTCAGTTTAAAGGAAAAAAAATCACTTTTCACGATCCTTGTTATTTAGGAAGAGCGAACAAAGTATATGAAGCGCCTAGAGATTTAATTCAGAAGTTAGATGTTGAATTGGTTGAAATGAAGCGTTCTAAAGCAAATGGATTATGTTGTGGAGCTGGTGGAGCACAAATGTTTAAAGATGCTGAACCTGGAAATAAAGAAGTAAATGTGCTTCGTACAGAAGATGCTCTCGAAACTAAACCAGATATTATTGCAGCGGGTTGTCCTTTCTGTAATACAATGTTGACAGACGGCATCAAACATCAAGAAAAAGAAGGTCAAGTAAAAGTGCTTGATATTGCGGAATTAATTGCAAATGCACAGGATTTGTAATATGAAGAGATTATTTTTATTGACTGTTTTGTTTTTTAATATTGTCGCATATTCTCAAGATATGTTGGAAGTTGTTGCTAAAGAAACCTGCAGTTGCTTAGAAGCAAAAAAAGCAAAAAGGCCTAATATGTCTACAGAAGATTTTAAAGTTGAAGTAGGTGTTTGTATGGTTAAAAGCTACTCAGATCATTTGACTGAATTTAAAGTGGAAGATAGAGTAACTTTTGACGATAAAGATGGAATGACTAAGCTAGGAGAAAATGTTGCTATAAAAATGTTGCAATTTTGTCCTAATATTATTCTGGAATTAGGGAGAAGTGCTATTAAAGAAAAAAAGGAAGTTAAGCGAGAAAATTTATCTGTTTCTGGTGAGGTTACTGATATTAAGTGGGAACAATTTGTTACTTTACAGCTTAAAGATAAAAACGGCAGAAACTACAGTTTTCTGATGTTGGATGCTTTTGACTCGGCGTCTTTATTGACAAATGATGAAATAAAGAAAAAAGACAAGCTTAAAGTAAGCTATACTGAAATAGAATTATTTGATTCGAAAGCTAAAGAATTCAGATATTTCAAGATTCTAACTAAATTAGAAAGACAATAAATGTTTAGGTAAGTTTCTATAGAAATAATCTGAAACTTCTCAACAATTTAAAATCACTCCCGAGGTGTCGGGACTAAAATCTAAAATTAAAAATGTATATACCTTTTGAAAATTTACCTGGTGAATCTAGAGTTTGGATTTACCAATCGAACAGAAAATTTTCTGAGGAAGAGTTTTCTGAAATCGAAACCGATTTAAAAGCTTTTGTTGAGGAATGGGCGGCTCACGGAACAAGCCTTGAAGCTTCATTTTTGCTGAAGTATAACCGTTTTATCATTCTAGCTGTAAATCAGGACGTGCAAGCGGCGACGGGTTGTTCTATCGATAGCTCTGTTGAATTTATTCAAGGTTTGGAGAAAAAGTACAATGTCGATTTGCTTGACAAAATGAACGTTACTTTTAAACTTGGAGAGCATATTGCTCACAAACCTTTAATTGATTTCAAAAAGATGGTTAAAGATAAATCGGTTTCTGCAAATACGATTGTTTTTAATAATCTTGTGAACAACATTGAAGAATTTAATGAATCTTGGGAAGTTCCTGCTGCCGATAGCTGGCATAGCAGATTTTTCTAAGAGAAATTTATAATATTTTTGAAAGGCACGAAACTTAGGTTTTGTGCCTTTTTTGTTTTTTATTGTTTCAGGTTTCACGTTTCAAGTTGCACCCAAGTTTGTCATTCCGAGGAACGAGGAATCTCCATAAGTAGCTCAACAAAGATTGGCGACATACGTTATGGAGTTTCTTGCGGAGATTCCTCGTTCCTCGGAATGACAAACTTTGTGTTGATTTAACTTTGTCAAAGTTTTAAACTTTGACAAAGTTGCTTAATCTTGTTGTTCTTTCGAAGAGCAGATTGTCTATTTTTATCAATAATTTTATGTTTATGAGGATAGTTTTCAATTTTGTGAGTGTTTTATATTTTATTTGGAGCTTAACAATACTAAGCTTTATTTTTAGAGGAAAGATAGTTTTCGGACAAGGAGTAGGTGATATACTATTTCTCTTATTATTGTTCATGTTACAAATTATATTTGGCTATGTTTTTTTTCTAAACATTAAAAACAGAGTAACCTTGCCTATAGTTATAGTAGTGACTATTTTATTAATTGTCTTTGTTTTGCTTTTTACCTTAAAAATGACAATTTACCGAGGAATGGAATATCCTTGGAACGGTAATTTCTTTTTTGAATAAATCTTTAAATGGATTTCTTATAAAAACAAAAACGTCTAGTTTAGCCCCGATGGAAGCGGCATCTCCCGATTTAGAAAAACAAGGCTTTTTCAGCCGTAGTTTTTGTTAATCGGGAATATAGCGGACAGCGGGACGAGTGGTCTTTTTGATCGAAGTTGTTCTGCTTCAAGAAAATAACATATTAATTAGAATTAATCTAATATTGTCGAAAATCTAACAATTTAAAAGCTTAATTAAACGCTATTTTTGAGTATTTTCGTAGAATTAAATTTAATACATGAAAATAGCAATAGTTTGTTATCCTACATTTGGCGGTAGTGGGGTAGTAGCCACAGAGTTAGGTCTTGAATTAGCCAGACGAGGACACGAAATACATTTTATAACTTATAGTCAGCCTGTGAGGTTGGCACTATTGAATCCGAATGTTCATTATCACGAAGTAAACGTTCCAGAATATCCTCTTTTTCATTATCAGCCTTATGAGCTGGCTTTGTCAAGCAAATTGGTTGATATGGTGAAATTATACAAAATTGAGGTGCTTCATGTGCATTATGCAATTCCACACGCATATGCAGGTTATATGGCAAAACAAATGCTGAAAAATGAAGGAATTAATCTGCCAATGATTACTACGCTTCACGGAACTGATATTACGCTTGTTGGTAATCATCCTTTCTACAAACCAGCGGTGACTTTCAGCATAAACAAATCGGATTATGTGACTTCGGTTTCACAGAGTTTGAAAGACGATACTTTGAAATTATTCAAAATCAAGAATAAAATTAAAGTAATTCCGAATTTTATTGAATTGGATAAAGTGGTAAAAGATCCAGATGCGCCTTGCCATCGTTATGTAATGGCGAAGGAAAATGAGCGTATCGTGACGCATATCAGTAACTTTAGAAAGGTGAAGAGAATTCCGGATATTATTAAGATTTTCTATAATATTCAGAAAGAAATGCCAGCTAAACTGATGATGGTGGGCGACGGTCCAGAGAAAGAAAAAGCCGAAGTTTTATGTATGGAATTGGGCATTTATGATAAAGTAATTTTCTTTGGAAACAGCAACGAGATAGACAAAATTTTATGCATGACCGATTTGTTTTTGCTTCCTTCAGAAACAGAAAGTTTTGGTTTGGCAGCGTTAGAGGCTATGGCTCTTGGTGTTCCGGTGATTTCTAGTAATTCGGGAGGTTTGCCGGAGGTTAATTTTGATGGTGTTTCGGGTTACTTGAGCAATGTTGGAAATGTTGATGAAATGGCGGCAAATGCTATTAAAATTTTAAAAGATGATGCTACGCTAAAAGAGTTTAAAAAGAATGCTCTTGAAGTGGCGAAGAAATTTGACATCAAAAACATACTTCCAAAATATGAAGCTTTGTATCAAAAGGCGATTGACGATTATAAAGAGTAAAACATTTCTTATTGGTGTATAAAAAAACAATTTAACACATAGAAACATAGTTTTTGAAATTGTGAAATAGAATGCAAAAGAAAGTGAGTTTCTCACACATAGACTATGTTTGTAAATCTAAAATGAAATGCCTTTTACGGTTTACAAATCTATGTTTCTATGTGTTGAAAATAATTGCACACAACAGATTAAAACATTAATTTAAAATTAAATGCATGAAAAAGATAATTTCAGTTTTGGTAGTTTTTGTTTTGTTTTCGTGTGGAGCTAAAAAAACTCCGAATTCAACTGCGCTTTATGAAGTTTTGACGGAGCAATCTAATGGTGGTGGAAATATCAAATTTTTTGAGATTTTGACAGAGCCAAATGAAATTAAAATGCTTCAAAATGATCCGCTTTTGGCTGACAAAATGAAACAGGCCGATATCAACAATTCGAATTACGTAATTTTGAATATGGGCGAAAAAAATACCAGCGGTTATTCAATTGATGTTGAAAAAGTGGAAGAAACAGATAAAAATATTATTATTACGGTAAAAGAAAATAATCCAGCGCCAGACGCAATGGTGATGCAGGTTGTTTCCTATCCTTATACTGTAGTGAAAGTGCATTCTAAGAAGGAGATTATTATTAAATAATTAGTCCCTAGTGATTAGTTTTCAATTTTAATCATAAAAAAAACCTGTCGCAAAACGACAGGTTTTCTTTTACAATTATTTTTTAATTTAATTTTAGAATTTGAATTTGATTCCTAAACCAACGTCAAATCCAAAGTTATCATCGTCATAGTATCCAGAACCAATTTCTGGTCTTGCATCTAATGAAAGTAAAATTGGCACTTCTTTAAATCCGTACTCAATTCCGATATCTCCTGCAGCAAAAACATATGTTCCACTGTCATTATATTTTGTATTGTTGTTGTAATAATCGTGGTCCCAAGCAGCTAAACCACCACCTACACCAGCGTACCAGTTAAAACCTCCGTCTATATTCCAAACCCATTGATAAAGCGCTACACCTTTAATAGCATCAACGTCGCTGCTGTTTCTCCAGCCTAAATCAAATTCAAGTCTGTTTTTTTGATTTAATCCTCTTTGATAAGATACTTCTCCTCCAAAACCGTTATTGTCTCCTAAACGCAATCCTAGCGCGTTTTTTGCAATGTCTTGTGAATGAGCTGTAAATGCTAATCCTAATAGCATGATGGCAGATAAAATGATTTTTTTCATAAAAATGGTTCAATTAATTTTTTCAAATGTATAAATACGTTCAAGTAGAGAACGTATAAAATTTTTGAAAATTGTTATATAATTTACATTTTTATGAATAAAAAACGCTGTTATACGCCTTGTAGAGGCTTATTTGGCTGTGTTTCTTGGTTTTGCAATTATTTATTAGCGATTATTGAAGTCAATAATTGGGAAGTTAAATTATCTTCCATTTCAAATAAATTTTCTTCTTCAGCAAAGTTGCTTTCGGCATAGGAATATAATTTCCAACGTCTTTTATGGTATTCTAAAGCGGTTAAGTTTTCGATCCAGTCTCCCGAATTTAAATATAAAGTAGAGCCATGGCGATTTTCCTTGGTAATGATTTTTGGTTCATGAATATGACCGCAGATCACATAATCGTAGTTTTTTTCAATTGCTAAATCGGTCGCCGTTGTTTCAAAATCGGATATGAATTTAACGGCCTTTTTTACGCTGGCTTTTATTTTTTTAGAAAAAGAGTAAGGTTCACGCCCCAGTTTCGCTAGACACCAGTTTGCAAATCGGTTACAAAGTATTAAATAATCATAGCCTAATCCTCCCAATTTTGCAATCCATTTTGAGTGCTGAACCGATGCATCGAAAACGTCTCCGTGAAAAATCCATGCTTTTTTGCCGTCTAATTCAAGAACCAGTTTATCAAGCAAAGAAAAATTTCCCATATTCATATCGCTGAATTTTCGAAGAATTTCGTCGTGGTTTCCGGTAATATAATATACTTTGGTTCCTTTCGAAGCCATTCCGATAATACGCTGAATTACTCGTAAATGTGCTTTTGGGAAATATGATTTTCGGAATTGCCAAGCATCAATAATATCTCCGTTTAAAACTAATGTTTTAGGTTTAATGCTTGATAAATAGTTGTTTAATTCCTTGGCGTGGCTTCCGTAAGTTCCCAAATGGACATCTGAAATAATGACCAGTTCGACATTTCTTTTTTTCAATTTTTCGTGATTTGAAGTTTAACAAATAAAAGAAACAATCGGCTGATTTATTTTATCAAAAGGTTATCAATTTGGAAGCAATTTTAATAAATTATGATTTTTGAACGGCTTAACCTTTAATTAATAATCACAATTTTATATTTTTTAATTTAATTCATAAAACTTACATTTGCTAAAACAAATAACATGGCAGGAAATAGCTACGGCACACTATATAGAGTTACAACTTTTGGCGAATCACATGGTGAAGCTTTAGGCGGGATTATTGATGGTTGTCCATCAGGTATCGAGCTTGATTTTGAAGCAATCGAAGTTGAAATGTCACGAAGAAAACCGGGACAATCGGCAATTGTAACACAAAGAAAAGAACCAGATGCGGTTCAGTTTTTATCTGGAATTTTTGAAGGAAAAACGACCGGAACTCCAATCGGTTTTATTATTCCAAACACCAATCAAAAATCAGACGATTACTCGCATATAAAAGATAATTACAGACCAAGCCACGCTGATTATGTATATGATCAAAAGTATGGTTTTCGTGATTACCGCGGCGGCGGAAGAAGTTCTGCGCGTGAAACAGCAAGTAGAGTAGTAGCGGGTGCAATTGCTAAGCAGATGCTTCCGGAAATTAAAATCAATGCTTACGTTTCTTCTGTTGGACCAATTCATTTGGATACTCCTTATCAAGATTTAGATTTTTCGAAAATTGAAAGTAATCCTGTTCGTTGTCCAGACGAAAAATCGGCAGCGATTATGGAAGAATATATTCGTGATATCCGCAAGCAAGGTGATACTGTTGGTGGAGTGGTTTCGTGTGTGATTCAAAATGTACCGGTTGGTCTTGGCGAACCTGTTTTTGACAAATTGCACGCTGAATTAGGAAAAGCAATGCTATCTATCAATGCTGTAAAAGGTTTTGAATATGGAAGTGGTTTTGCAGGTTCTGAAATGAAAGGAAGCGAGCACAACGATTTGTACAATCCTGACGGAACTACAAAAACAAATCTTTCAGGCGGAATTCAAGGTGGAATTAGCAACGGAATGGATATTTATTTTAAAGTTGCTTTCAAACCAGTTGCAACAATTATGCAAACTCAAGATTCATTAGATAATAAAGGAAATATTACACCAATTACAGGTAAAGGACGTCATGACCCGTGTGTAGTACCTCGTGCGGTGCCAATTGTTGAGGCAATGGCCGCAATTGTTTTGGCTGATTTTTATTTGATCAACAAAACATATTAATAAAAGTTAAGGCAGTGAGGGTCTTAATATTTTAACTTAACACAAACAAATTAATGCAAGTTACAGAAACTAAAAAAAAATCATTTCTTTCAGGATTAACAGGGCAAATTATTATTGCAATGGTTCTAGGGGCAACGCTAGGAATTATATTGCATAATTACATTTCTCCAGAAGCAGCGCAGTCATTTAGTGATAAAATTAAAATGCTGGCTACTGTTTTCATTCGATTGGTGCAAATGATTATTTCACCTTTGGTATTTACAACTTTAGTGGTTGGAATCGCTAAACTCGGAGATATAAAAACGGTTGGTAGAATTGGAGGAAAAGCTCTTGGATGGTTTTTTACGGCTTCATTTATTTCGTTATTAATTGGTTTGTTTTACGTAAATGTTTTAGAGCCGGGTGTAGGTTTGAAATTAGACCACGTTGATATGGCTGCGGCGACTGAAGTAACTGCAAAAACGAAAACACTTTCGGTTGAGAATTTTGTTGAGCATATTGTTCCTAAAAGTATTTTTGAAGCAATGGCAACTAATGAAATCCTTCAGATTGTTATTTTCTCAATCTTTTTCGGGTTAGCTGCTGCGTCATTAGGAAGTACTGTAAAACCTGTAATTAATGCTTTAGACAAAGCTTCGCATATTGTTTTGAAAATGGTGAATTATGTAATGAACTTTGCTCCAATTGGAGTTTTTGGTGCCATTGCAGGAGTATTTGCTATTAGAGATGCAGAAGAATTAGTGATTACTTATTTTAAATTTTTCGGTTCCTTTTTAGTCGGAATTAGTACTTTATGGGTTGTTTTAATTGCTGTGGGATATATTTTCTTAAAAGGAAGAATGACCGAATTATTACGCCGTATTGTTGGACCATTAGCAATTGCTTTTGGAACAACAAGTAGTGAGGCTGTTTTTCCAAAATTAACAGAGCAACTAGAAGAATTTGGTGTAAAAGATAAAATTGTTTCTTTCATGTTGCCGCTTGGTTATTCGTTCAACTTAGACGGAAGTATGATGTACATGACATTTGCCAGTATATTTATTGCGCAGTTTTATGGAGTTCATCTAGATCTTGGATCTCAAATGGTAATGCTTTTGGTTTTAATGCTGACCAGTAAAGGAATTGCGGGCGTGCCAAGAGCGAGTTTAGTTGTTGTTGCGGCTACTTGTGGTATGTTTGATATTCCGGTTGAAGGAATTGCTTTGATTTTGCCGATAGATCATTTTTGTGATATGTTCAGAAGCGCAACAAATGTTCTAGGAAACGCTTTGGCTACTTCTGTTGTTGGTCAATGGGAAGATAATAAAGAAATAGAAGGAGGTTTAGAGCAGTAAATTCTGAAAACAAGATTCATATTAGGCTAGCTTTTACGAAGTTAAAGTCTAAACAATTATTAAAGAAAGTTGTATTTTTAGTTGAAATACAGCTTTTTTTTATTTTTAAGTGTATATTTGGTAAAATTAGCCATTTATGCCCCGAATGCGGATTTTTCTTTTTCTGGTCGTTTTTCTGAATTGTGGTATCAGTTCAGCATTCGTGCAGTCTGAAACGATCCCGGATGCTAAAATCAGCAAGCTTGTCAAGCAGGCTTGGGATGATTTTAAGGAATCCAACTTCGAAAAATCCCTAATAACTTCACGTGTTGCTTTGAACTATGCAACTACTTCAAAAAATAATATTTTAATTGCAAAGTCATATAAAATAATCGCTGGTAATTACAATGAATTATCAGAGTTTGATAAAGCGATTTTTTTCTATAATAAAAGTTTGTTTTATGCCAATAAAACTAATAATGATTCCATAAAATATAGTCTTCATAATAATTTAGGAAACATTTACTGTTTTGAAAAAAAACAGTTTGATAAAGGAATTACTTATTACAAAAAATCAATCGCATATAGTTTAAAAATCAATGCGATAGATCAGGTTTATTTTACGAATGTAAATATAGCATGGGCTTATTTTGATATTGGAAAGTATAAAGAAGGTTATCCGTATTTGAAATTTGTTGGCAATAACATCGAAAAATATGGTGACGAATCCACCGAAATTGTGGTTAATATGCTGAACGGCATGTATGCTTCCTTCAGGAATGAAAATGATACGGCAAATGCCTATTTTTTAAGTGCGATTGCGGCCGGAAAAAATAGCGAAGAAAGATCGGATTTGTCCTATGCGCACCAAGAATATTCAAAGTTCTTGATGAAAATCAAAAAATATAAAGAAGCATACGAAAATCTTACTGCATATAATAAGATTTCAGAAGAGCTTTACAATCAAGAAAAGCTCAAAAAGGCAACTATTGCGGGTTTTAATCTCGAGTTGGATGAATATAAAAGACAAATCGATAAAATTGAAAACGAGAAAATTTCGCAATATCAAAGTCTTAAAAAGTCCCGAATTATTGTAATTCTATTTGTACTGATTTCTCTTATTCTCCTTGTTTTGATTATTACGTTAGTTAAGAACATCAGATTCAAAAAGAAACACAATTTAGAGCTTCTAAAAGCCAAAGAAATTGCAGAAGAAGCCTCATTGCTCAAAACACAATTTATTTCGACTATAAGCCACGAATTGCGCACACCGCTTTATGGTGTTGTTGGAATTACAAACATGCTTTTAGAAGAGCACAAAGAATTATCAAGAAGCCAACATTTAAGTTCGCTTAAATTCTCTGCTCGATATTTGTTATCCTTGGTAAATGATATTTTGCAGATTAATAAGATTGAAGAAAACAAAGTGGTTTTAGAAAACCTGACATTCAATATTTCTGATGAAATCACAATGATCAAAAACTCACTTTCTTTTTTATCTCAAAAAAATAACAACAAAATCAATATTTACATCGATCCAGATATTCCTGAATATCTAATTGGTGATAAACTGAGACTCGCTCAAATTTTGATGAACTTAGTGAGCAACGCGCTGAAATTTACTAAAAATGGTGAGGTCGAAGTTAAAGTAGATCTTTTGAAGACGGAAGGGAAAAATTATTTTTTGGATTTCTTGATTAAGGATAATGGTATTGGGATTGCGACGGTTGATCAGAGCAAGATTTTTGAAAAATTTGTTCAAGTTGGCCGAAAAGATGAAGATTATCAGGGAACTGGACTTGGTTTGAGTATTGTAAAACGTTTATTAGGATTGTTTGGCAGTACAATTACGCTTGAAAGTGATTTGGGACAAGGAACTTCTTTTTCATTTGTTATTCCGTTTGAACACGATCCAATAAAAACTAAAAAAATCATTGATGAGATAGAAGTTGATTTGACATCAAATGACGTTCATAAAATTTTAATTGTCGAGGATAATCGCATTAATCAGCTTGTAACAAAGAAAATTATTGAGAAGAATAACTACATCTGCATAGTTGCTGATGATGGTTTTGGCGCTTTGGATATTTTGGAAAAAGAAAAATTCGATCTTATTTTAATGGATATCAATATGCCATTGATGAACGGATTCGAAACTAGCAAAAGAATTAGATTACAGGATATTAAAACGCCAATTGTTGCTTTGACCGCTTTTGATAAAGATGAAATCACAGATGAAGCAATTTCGTCAGGAATAAATGATATTATTATAAAGCCGTTTGAGCCTGTAAAACTCTTTAAAATTATAAGTTATTTGATAGAAGAAGCAAAAAACGCTGGTTAATACCAGCGTTTTTTATTTTTCTTAGATGTATTTGATTTTCTTGATTTGTGAGCGCCTCCGCTTCGATTTGAGCTTTTAGGTTTTTCGCCTGCTTCAGGACTTCCAGAATGCCATTGGTAAGGATGCTCGGTGATTACTTTTACATCGACTTTTATCAATTTTTTGATGTCTTTCCAATATGGTTCTTCGTCTTTTCCGCAAAATGAAATTGCAATTCCGCCATTTCCTGCACGTCCCGTACGACCAATTCGGTGTACATAAGTTTCGGGAATATTAGGCAAATCAAAATTGATAACATATGGAAGTTGTTCAATATCAATTCCTCTTGCAGCAATATCTGTAGCAACCAGAACACCAACTTCTTTATTTTTGAACGCGTCTAAAACACGTTGTCTTGCATTTTGTGATTTGTCGCCATGAATCGCTTCAGCCGGAATATCTTTTTTGCGAAGTGCTTTTACTACATTATCAGCGCCGTGTTTGGTTCTCGAAAAAACAAGAACGTTTGATAAATTTTCTTCTTTGATTAAATGATACAGCAAGTTTCTTTTTTCTGTTTTATCAACAAAATAAATACGCTGCTCAACATTTTCGGCAGTTGAAGAAACTGGAGAAACTTCTACTTTTTCTGGATCTTTCAAAAACATTTCTGCCAATTCTCTAATTGCGATTGGCATCGTTGCAGAAAACAATAAAGTCTGGCGGTTTTTAGGAGTTAATTTTACGATCTTTTTCACATCGTTGATAAAACCCATATCCAACATTTGGTCGGCTTCGTCTAAAACCAAAGTGTGTAAATGGTCTAGATCAAGAAATCCTTGTTTGTGTAAATCCAATAATCTTCCTGGAGTTGCCACAAGAATATCGACTCCTTTTTTTAAGGTATCAACTTGCGGATTTTGCGAAACGCCTCCAAAAATCGTTAACTGTGTTAAATTGGTATATTTTGCATACGTGTCAAAACTTTCTCCAATTTGCACGGCAAGTTCACGTGTTGGTGTAACGATAAGTGCACGAATTTGTTTGGCTTTTTTTGATGAACCTACAATTCGGTGTAATTGATGTATGATTGGGATAGCAAATGCTGCTGTTTTTCCTGTTCCTGTCTGCGCGCACCCAATTAAATCGCGTCCTGATAAAACGATCGGGATTGATTGTTCTTGAATTGGAGTGGGGTTTAGGTAGCCTTCTTCAAATACGGCTTTTTGTATACTTTTTGAAAGTGATAAATCTTCGAATAACATATCTTAGGTATTAAGAATTTAGTTTTAAGTACTAAAATTCTGTGCAAAGATAGGTTTATTCGGCCAATCGTTTATTTGATTCTTGTATTATTTGGAAAATGTGTGGTTTTAAAGTAGTTGACCTTCAGTTTGATTTATCTTTTTCGTTGTTGGCTTTTATGAAATCAGTAACCAGATAACCAATTAATTTTCCAATTAAATTATTATTTGGAGAATCGGCTAAATCTGGCGCTCCTTCGCAAATATGCAAATAAGCGGCATTTTTATGCTGACCGAAAAAAGATACGAATTGTCGAAGCTCTTCTACAGAAAAACCGCTTATTGTCATGGCGCTGCTCGCAATATTTGGGATTGCGTCCAAATCAATTTCGATTCCGAATGCATCACTTCGAATAAATTCCAAAGCAAGAGCCATTTCTCTAGTGAAATCTTTTTCTTTTCGGATGTTTACGCTGTCATACGTGTTGTAACGCACGCGGTCTTCCAGTTTTTTGATAATATCCAAAACACTTTTTGAAGTATAATTTTCATGCAATCCAAAGATGAAATATTTTTTAAGGAAACCTTCTTCATAAGCATATGAAAATCCGTTTCCGCTATGGCGTCCTTCTAAAATCCTGAAATCTGAATGTGCATCAAAGTTGATCGCATTTATTGGTTTTCCTTTGGCAAGAGCCGAACCTTTAATATTTCCGTATGCATTATTATGGCCTCCGCCAATGATAATTGGAGTTTTTCCGGCTTTTATAATTGTGAAGATAATATGAGAAACTTCTTTATCGATTTTTTCAACCAGCTGACTCAATTTTGAACGATCGTCAATGTCATTAAAATCAAGATTTTCAACATCTCGCATTTCCTGCGCAACATTTATTTGTCCTAAAACTATTATTTGGCTTCCTTTTGAAAAACGATTGTGCTGAATATTGGCAATACTTTTTATAGCACATTCCCACGCCGATGCAGCGCCAGGACGGCCGTAATTTGCTCGAACACCAATATCTTCAGGAATTCCCAGCAGTACATATTTAGCTTCACTTTCGGTCAAGAATTTTACTTTGTCAGCTTCTTTTGGAATGACAATCATTTTTTCGCCAAATTTTATTTCGCCGCTTCGGTGATTTGTGATTTTTGCTAAATCATTAACAGTAAAAGGAATTAACTTCTCCATATAAAAAAAATATTGCTCAAAAATAATATAATTGTGACAACTTACGTTATTACGATATATTAATTCTTAAATTTGTTAATAAAGAAAATTATTAAATATGGAAAACCCAAAGAACAACAACTCAAGTCTAAAGGCGGTAATCGCTGTTTTAGCAGTCCTACTGATTGGTAGTTTAGTGTATATTTTTAAATTATCTTCTGATACAGAAGTGGTTAAAACTGAACTTACCACTACAATGACAGAAAAAGAATCTGTTATGAAAGATTTGCAAGAATTGAAAGCAACTTATGATGCTGCAATTGCTGAAAATACATCAATGTCTGATGAATTGATTCAGGAAAGAGATAAAGTAGTAGCTCTTATGGATGATTTGAACAAATCAAAAGGAGATGTTTCTAAATATAAATCTCAAGTTCTGGCAATGCAGGCTAAAATGAAAACTTTAGTTGCTGAAAATGACGAGCTTAAAAAACAAAATGGTGTTTTAACAACGCAAAGAGACAGTACTATTGTAGTTTTAGGAGAATCTAAAAAATACAATGAAGTATTAGTTGGTCAAAACGAAGAGTTGGCAAAAACGGTTGAAAAAGGTGCAAAATTATCTGTTTTGAATACTAAAACTTCAGCTTATAAATTGAAAAGCTCTGGAAAACAGATTGAAACTGATAAAGCAAGCCGTGCTGATATCTTGAAAGTTAGTTTTACAATTGCTGAAAACCAAATTGCAAAATCTGGTGACAAAACATATTATGTACAAGTTATCGATGCTAAAAACAACGTTTTAGGCGAAAAGAAAACAGAAAGTTTTGGAGATAATTCATTGACATACAGTTTTAAAACTACTGTAAAATATGAAAACAAAACTGTAAACGTAAGTGAAGATCTTCCAGGAAAAGATTTTGCTAAAGGAACTTACTTCATCAATATTTTTGATAATGACGAATTAGTTTCAAAAACTAGTTTCAGCTTAAGATAATTAGTGCCAAAGGATATAATACCACTTTGATATTAAAGGTCTGTGATTTTTCACAGACCTTTTTTTATAGATGAATTTTATTCTAAAATTTTTCCTTCCAGAAAAACATATTCGATTAAATTGCTTCCAAAAGCATACGGAATTTGATAATAAGATGAAACTGGTTTTGTCAGGATCAAATTTGCTTTTTTACCTTTTGTGATACTTCCGTGGGTTTCAGAAAGTCCCATTGCATATGCTCCGTTTATTGTTGCGGCGTTTATGGCTTCTTCAGGTGTCATTTTCATTTTAATGCAAGCCGTTGCCACCACAAAATTCATATTTCCAGATGGAGTAGAACCGGGGTTGAAATCTGTGGCTAAAGCTAATGGAAGTCCAGCTTTGATCATTTCGCGCGCTGGCGTATATGGGATACTCAAAAAATAAGAACATGAAGGCAATGCAACAGGCATTGTTTCAGTGTTTTTTAACGCCTCAATGTCTTCTGGGGTCATAATTTCGAGATGATCGACAGAAAGGGCTTTAAATTTGATTCCGGCTTGAATACCGCCAATAGAATTAAATTGATTGACGTGAATTTTTGGCTTTAAGCCAAATTGAATTCCGGCTTCCATGATTTTTTCTGTTTCTTCAACAGAAAAATAACCCGTTTCACAGAAAACATCTACATAATCTGCGAGTTTGTTTTTTGCAATTTCCGGAAGCATTTTGGTGATGATTTCGTCAATATAACCTGCTTTGTTTTCTTTGTAATGCTTTGGAAAAGCATGCGCGCCTAAAAAAGTAGCTTTTATCGCAATTGGGTAATTTTTAGCTAATTTTTTAATCACCCGAAGCATTTTTAATTCGCCTTCAATTGTGAGACCGTAGCCAGATTTGATTTCGACAGCGCCGGTTCCTAGTTGCATAACTTCTTCCAATCGAATTTTAGATTGCTCATAAATTTCTTCCTCGGAAGTTTCGTTTAGTTTTTTAGCCGAATTTAAAATACCGCCACCGCGATTGGCGATTTCTTCATATGATAATCCATTAATTCGGTCCACAAATTCTTGTTCGCGATTTCCTGCATAAACAATATGTGTATGACTGTCGCACCAAGTTGGCAGTACAACTTTTCCGGTTGCATCGATAACTTTATTAGCTTTGATTTCAGGAAGATTTTCCATCGATCCAAAATCTTCAATAAGATTATCTTTTATAACTAAAAAAGCATTTTTAATTGTAGGAAGAATTGCCATTTCGGTTCCAGAAACTTTAGAAATTGAAGTTTCGCGAACTTGAAGCAACTCTTTTATGTTTGTAATTAATGTTGTCATTATTGATATTGTTATAAAACACAAATTTCACAAATTTTACAAATTATCACGAACTAATCCGTGAAATCTGTGAAATTTGTGTTTTCAAATTAGTTTTCTTATTTATTCTGAAACTGTAATTTCAAATAAAGTATCCCAATATTTTCCAGTTACAAAAATGGTTTTGGTTTTTGGATTGTAGGCAATTCCGTTTAAAACATCTGCATCAGCATTTTTGACGAATTTTTTTAATCCTGACATGTCCAAAATTCCTTCAACAGCTCCAGAAGTAGGATTTACAACTGCAATTGCATCTTTTTGCCAAACATTTGTATAGATTTTTCCGTTGATCCATTCTAATTCGTTGATGGCTTTTATTTTTGATTCACCAGAATAAACGTTGATGTAATCAATCATTTTTTGAGTAGCAGGATCCATTTTCCAGATTTTCTCTGTTTTATCTGTTTGGTAGATGTATTTTCCGTCATTCGTCATTCCCCAACCTTCAATATCTTTATCGTAGGCAAAAGTTTTTTCCAATTTCAAAGTTTTGGCGTCATAGATAAAACCAGTTTTTTCTTGCCATGTCAACTGGAATAATTTTCCGTTTACGAAAGTAATTCCTTCGCCAAAATATTTGGAATCCATATCAATTTGCTTGAATATTTTCCCTGTTTTATAATCGTATTTTCTTAAGTACGAAGCTCCTTTTTGACCTGTATTTTCATATAAAGTGTCATTGTAGAATTCTAATCCTTCTGTGAAAGATTTTGTGTCGTGAGGATATTTATTGATGATTTTGTATTTCAATAATTTTGGTTGAACATCTGAAACTAATTCAATTCGTTTAGTCGCATCTGAAGAATCAGAACCAAAATGTACAACCGCTTTTAAGTATTGGTAACCTAATTTTTGATCTTTTAATTCAAATTTGAATTTTTCAGCACCTTTTGTACTTCCCACTCTTTTGTCATTTACAAAGTAGGTAATGCTGTCGATTTCTTTCGATTTTGGGTTTAAAACTCCAATTGAAACGGCTTCTTTTTGCGTAAAATGTGCCGGAAAAGCTGAATCATCAATATTAAATAAAGAATTTTCACCTTTATTTTTATCTCCACATCCAATTAATGTGATTCCTAATAAAATGACAGTTAGGAAGTTATATTTTTTCATAGTTTAAAATTTGAATAAGCCAATATACGACGATATTTTTATAGCAACAAAGCTCTTGCAAAAATATAAAAAGATTGTATATTTGCACCGGCAAGTCCTACACGACCAGCTCCTGCAGACTCCCCCAGGATGGGAACATAGCAAGGGTACGTGGTTGAGCGGTGCGATGTAGGTCGCTTGCCATTTTTTAGAATTTATTCAAAAGCGGTCTTCCTTCGGGAGGATTTTTTTATTTTTACCCCTTTCAGAAGTAAGAAGTTGTATGTGAGATTAAAGATTTTGTCTCAAACGCATAATCTCAAATAAATAATAAATGCCAAAATTTTCAAAAATAATTTTAGTAGGTTTTGCAATTGGAGTAATTTGTCTTTTTGTGAAAAGTGCGAATGATAGAAAAGAAATTGAAGAACATCCTGGTCAGACAATTTGTAAATATACTCTTTGCAGACAATCTGGAAGATCTAGTGATGCTTATGTGAAATATTATGTGGATAATAAATTGCATAGAACTAGAGCGGGAGGTTGTCCTAAAAATTCGGAAGAAAAAATAAATAAATATTTTGTAATAAAATATTCTACAATTGATCCTGATAATATACTGGTGGATTTTGAAAATGAAGTCAAAGATTCACTGTTAATAAAAGAATTGGAATCAAAACTTGAATTTAAATATTGGCTTGACCATTAAATATGATTCGAACTCATAACTAAAAACTCATAACCCATAACTAAAAAAAATGAACAAAGTCGTTTTAATTACTGGAGGATCCTCAGGGATTGGAAAATCAATTGGAGAATTTTTGCATAAAAAAGGTTTTGTGGTTTATGGAACCAGCAGAAATCCTGAAAAAGTCGTGAATTCTATTTTTCCACTAGTAGCTTTAGATGTTCGAAATGCCGATTCTATTAAAACTGCCGTATCAAAAATCATTGAAATTTCGGGAAGATTGGATATTGTAATCAATAATGCGGGAGTTGGAATTACAGGGCCTTTGGAGGAAATTCCGATGGAGGAAATCAAAAACAATTTTGAAACCAATTTTTTCGGACCAATTGAAGTGATGAAAGCGGTCTTGCCAAAAATGCGTGAACAAAACTCAGGTTTGATCATCAATATTACTTCGATTGCCGCTTATATGGGATTACCTTATAGAAGTGTTTACTCGGCTTCAAAAGGAGCTTTGGAGTTGATTACGGAGGCTTTGAGAATGGAAGTAAAGCAATTCGGAATCGAAATTACAAATGTTGCGCCTGGCGATTTTGCAACGAATATTGCATCGGGACGCTATCATGCGCCAGTTGTAAAAGGTTCTGCTTATGAAAAAGTGTATGGAGATACGCTTGCAACGATGAATGAACATGTTGATGCAGGAAGCAATCCAAATGAAATGGCTGAGGCGATTTATAAAATTATTCAAAAAGGAAAACCAAAAGTGCATTATAAAGTTGGCGTTTTCATGCAGAAATTTTCGATCGTTTTAAAACGCGCGCTTCCAGATAAAGTTTATGAAAAAATGCTGATGAATCATTATAAGCTTTAAAAATTAGTTAATTAATCGGTTTTGTAACATATAATTTCAAAATGGTTTTGATTTTGAAATTGTTATTGATATTGATTTTGTAATTTTGCACGGGAATTTGCGTGAGGGATAGAAGCTGACTACCGAAGTAGTGCGTATAGCCCGACCATATTTGCAAAAGGCGCGTATATGCGGCTTGTGGAGTGCGCCTTTTGCAAATGTGGTCACGCCCAGATTATTAATCAACACAATTTAAATTTAAATAAATTATGAAATTTTTTATTGATACTGCTAATTTAGCTCAAATTAAAGAAGCACAAGCTTTAGGTGTTTTGGATGGTGTAACTACTAATCCGTCTTTGATGGCTAAAGAAGGAATTACAGGAAAAAACAACATTTTAAAGCACTATGTTGACATTTGCAACCTTGTTGAAGGTGATGTAAGTGCTGAAGTAAATGCGCTTGATTTTGACGGAATGGTCAAAGAAGGCGAGGAGCTTGCTGAATTGCATGATCAAATCGTTGTAAAATTGCCAATGACCAAAGAAGGTGTAATGGCGGCAAAATATTTTTCGGATAAAGGAATTAAAACTAACGTAACACTTGTTTTTTCTGCAGGACAAGCTTTATTAGCTGCAAAAGCAGGAGCAACTTATGTTTCTCCGTTTGTTGGCCGTTTAGATGATATTTCGACTGATGGTTTGAATTTGATCCAAGAAATTAGAGAGATTTATGACAACTATGGTTATGAAACTCAAATCTTGGCAGCTTCTGTACGTCACACAATGCATATTGTAAACTGTGCAAAAATTGGTGCTGATGTTATGACTGGACCATTGTCTGCAATTACTGGTTTATTGAAACATCCTTTGACTGATATTGGATTAGCACAGTTTGTTGCTGATTTTGAAAAAGGAAATAAGTAAGAATCAGGTTTTTATAAATATTAAATCGTCTTTCTTCTGCTGAAGGGAGACGATTTTTTTTTACTTTTATAAGAACTTAAAAAAAGTCCCTATGAAAGTAATTCTCGTTTTAATTTCGTTTTTTATTGCAAGTTTTTCTATTAATGCACAGGCTAAGGTTTTAACTAGCGTAAATGATGCGGGCGATGTAGCCACATATGAGCTAGATTGCACGGTCAAATTCCAGTCGTTGGCAAAAGGGTTGCGGTATAATATTACACGCCATGAGTTCAAAGGTCCCGATCTGAAAAATTCGTATCGCTTAATGTTGGTAATGGATGGTTTTTATTCGAATACGCCAAATAAAGAAATGACAATTTCTGCAGTACTTACTGACGGAACTGTTATTGAAGCAAAAAAGATAATTGAAGATGATGGTTTTTTTGACGGAGCCTGTACTTTAAAAATAAAAGACCCTAAAGCGCTTTTAGCAGCTAATATTGATAAAGTCATTGTTCATGCTGATAAAGATGTTGTTTATAAAATCTCTGAACAGAGCCGCGTTGTTTTTAAGAAAAACTTAAGCAATATTATGAATGCCAAATAAAGGCTCAAAGGTTCATAGTGGCAAAGATTCATAGGTTTTCTACCTTGCGTTATAAAAAAAGCTCCCATTTTTAAATTAAAATGGGAGCTTTTTTGTTTGATATTTTTTAGTGACCTCCGCCACCACCTTCAACATGGTTTATGCCTTGTCTTTTTAATATTTTAGGGCAATAGAAACCATAAAATGCTAAATAGGCAAAACCAATAAGTGGAACTACATATGAGAAATGTGTAAATGAAATACCTAGAATTCCATTTGGGTTTGTAGCGTCTAAATCACAGATGCTTCCTTGAATCAACGGAATAACTCCTCCTCCAAGAATCATCATGATTAAGAAAGATGACGCTTTTCCTGTGTTTTTTCCTAAACCAGCAATAGCTAAATCGAAGATAGAAGGCCACATGATAGACAAAAATAATCCGCCAGAAATAAAGAAGAATTTAGCAATTGATGGATCTGGCCAAACTAATCCCGCAACCATCATTGTGATTCCTGAAAGCCCGAAAAGCATTAACGTTTTTCCAGCATTTTTTCCTCCTACAAAACTTACAGCAATGAATAATAAAATCCAGATTGGGTAAATATAGAATGAAGATACATCATGCGCGGCAAAGATGTTTGCGCCTATGATTACTCCAAATGCTACTGCAGGAACAATGAATTTTAAAGCTGTATTTACTAAATTAGAAGTATTGAAAACGTTTGCACCACCATTCCAGCGTCCGATCATTAAACTTCCCCAGTATAATGCGATAAATGGAGCGATTGCATCTTCAAGAACATTTCCAAATTCTTTTGTATGCAATAGAGCCGGTAAATTACTGATAATTGTCACCTCTGTACCTACATAAATGAAGATTCCTAACATTCCAAGGTATAATTGTGGGTAGTCAAGAATGCTGAATTTAACATGTTGGTGTTCGATTAGCGCTTCTTCTTCAACTTTTGCAGGATCTTCAATTTTAGAAAAATACATGAAAACAGCAACAAGTATAAAAGCAAGGCCAAGAATTATGAATGGTAATTTAATGTCTTCTAAAGAAAGGCTTGTCTTTTTGTCATCACCCATTCCGAAAAGTGCAATTCCTAATAAAATTGCTCCAATTGTAGTTCCGAAAGAGTTGATACCTCCTGCTAAAGTCAAACGGTGAGCACCTGTTTCAGGGCTTCCCATTTTAATAGCAAGCGGGTTTGCAACAATTTGTTGAATCGAAAATCCTAAACCTACAGTAAAAAGTGCTGTTAAGAAGAATGGGAAACTTGCCATTGTAGCAGCTGGTACGAATAAAAATGAACCTACTGCAGAAAGAAGTAATCCCGCAGATAATGTTTTTTTGTATCCAAATTGCTGTAATACATCTCTCTTTAAAGAAACTAAAAAGAAAATTATTGATCCTACAAAGTATGCAGCATAGAATGCCCAGGCAACTAATTGTGACTGTACTTGCGATAAAGTAAATACTTTTTTGAATACTGGGATCAGGATATCATTGGCAGAACCAACAAAACCCCAAAAGAAGAAAACAATTATCAAAGAGATAAATTGTCCCCATTTGGTTTGAACATTTTCTGAACTCATAAATTTGTAATAAGGTTAATTTTTAATTTTATTGTTTTTTGAAGACCGTAAATATATTTGTTACGAATAGCAAAAAAAAATAAAAAGGCACAAATAATGTTAAATTTAAACAAACAACATCATTTTTTCAACAATGTGTTAGTTTTAACTTAGTTAGAAAATCGAATTTAATGGAGATTTTATTCCAATATTTTGTTTTTTACGTCTTTACTGTAGTTTCTGCCTATAGGAATGGTGTATGATTGTATCTGAATACGGTTTCCTTCAATCGATTTTACCTTATTCAAGGCGATGACATACGATTTATGGATACGTAGAAAGCGGTCAGTTGGCAACTCTTCAGATAAAGAAGTTAACGATTTATGCGTAATATAGGTCTTGTCTGGAGTTACTACTTTGATGTATTCTTTCATTCCTTCGATAAATAATATTTCTTCAATATTAATTTTCATCATCTTTTTATCGACTTTGATGAAAATATGAGAATCACCTTTTATTGCTTCAACCTTAATGTTGTTTTTAAGATTGAATTCAGTGGTGATTTTATTGATGCATTTTATAAATCTTGGAAGAGGAATAGGTTTTACTAAATAATCTAAAACATCAAGATCATAACTTTCGGCTGCAAATTCTCTAAAAGCTGTTGTAATAATTACTTTGGTTTTATTCTCGATAAGGCTGATTAATTCGAACCCAGTCATCATAGGCATGTTGATGTCTAAAAATACAGCATCTACAGGAGTACTGTTTATAAAATCGAGTGCTTCTAAAGAATTGTTGAATGTAGCAACAACTTCAAAATCTGGAAAATTCGTAAAGTAATTTTGCAGGACTTTGATAGCTAATGGTTCATCGTCGATCAAAACGCATTTAATCTTCATTATGAATAGGTATTTGCAAACGGATTATATAGTAGTTTAGTTTTATTGACTGTTTTAAACTGAAATTGTTTTTGTAAATTAACTTTAATCTCTTCTTGGTATTGATTAATCCAATTCCTCCTTTTTGATTAAGATTTTGTGAAATTACAAAATTATTTAGGATTTCAAAATCTAACAATTTATTGTCGATAACTTTACAGTTGATTTTAATTTTTAAGTTTCGATTGTTTAAACCTCCATGTTTAAAGGCGTTCTCAACTAATGAAATAAATATTAATGGAGGGACAACAACGTCTTCAATATTTGATTCTAAATTTATAGTAACTTCCACATTTTCAAAACGAAGCTTCTCTATTTCAATGTAGTTTTGAATGTAATCTATCTCTTTTATTAATGGAACAAATTTGGTTCCTTTTACATCATACAAAACATATTCCATCAAATTTGATAATTTAATGATTACGTCTGGAACTTTATTTGAAGATTCAAGTGATAGAGCGTATAAATTATTTAAGGTATTAAAGAAAAAATGCGGCTGTATTTGATTTTCAAGATATTTTAATTTGATTTTGAATTGGTTTTCTCTTAATGATCTATTTCGTTCACGTTCACGAAGCCATGTTAAAGTTAGATATACTGATGATGCCATGGCAAGAACATATAATTCTCCAATGCAGACTGCTACAATATGGTTAAGTTCAAACGGATGATATTCTCGATTGGCTTCTGGCCAGATATTTTCAGATATAATATAATAGGTAAGGGTTGTCTTGCATAAATACATTACAAACAGACTTACTAAAAGCCAAAGTGTATAGATGATATATTTTTGTTTTAATACAAATCGCGGCACCAAAACAAACAGATTGAAATATACTAACGGAATAACTAATGCAAATTCAATAGAGTTTGATTTGAAGGCGTATGGATAATCATTAAAATAAGCACCCCATCTTAAAAAGTTTAAAGTAAAATAAATGCCCCAAAACCAAATATGATTTTGAAGTTTGATATCAAACTTTAGTTTTTGAATTTCTTTCAAGTTGGTTTTTGGGATTTAGCTTTTATTGCGCAATTACATAATTCTTGTGCAACTTTAAACATTTAGAAGTTAAAACGCAATTCTTTTGAAGAAAAAAAGTAAAAAAAAGTGAAATGATATTTTATTCCTACAGGATAACGTTTTCGTAAAGCAAAATATTGAATGATTTGTTTCGGATTACCTCGCAATTGCTTAATCTGTTGATCTAAATAATATTAGAATTAATTATCGTGAACTTGTACAATATTCTTTTGCTGAATATTTGCTTTTGAAAGTTGTTTATATATCAATTTCGATTCCTAGAAATTAAAACTAATTATTACAAACAGCGTTTTTCAGCATAATCTGTTAACGAAAAAGAAAAAACAATGCTTAACGGTTTGTTAAAATAGCAGTTCGAAAAGGTTGCAAAACCACGGTATTGCTGTTAAAATGTTGTTTTTTAAGGATTTGAAATATTTTTATATTATTTAGTAAATATCCTAATTTGTTGAATATAATCTTGAATAATGTTTAAAACGCCTAAATATTTTGATCAGAAAACGTTTTCGGAAAACGCATTGTTGAATGTTTTATGTCGTTTGTTTAAAATTTATAGCTGTTTGTATAATTTATTTTTTTTAACAATGTCTTAAGGATAATTTTACGTCATAACTAACAAAATAAATAAACATGAAAAAAATTTTCTTAATCTTTATGATTGTTTTTACTGCGCAAGTTTCGCTTGCTCAAGTAAAAAATGTCAAAGGTGTGATTACAGATTCTAATGGAATGCCGTTGCCAGGGGCATCTGTTTTAGTACAAGGAAGTCAAAAAGGTGCTACTACCGATTTTGATGGTTTGTATACAATCGAAGCACAAAAAGGACAGACATTAGTTTTTAGCTATGTGGGCCTTGAAACGCAAAGTATTGTAGTTGGTGATGCCACTACAATAAATGTGAAAATGATAGCTGCATCTTCAAATGCATTAAGTGAGGTTGTTGTAACCTCTTTAGGTATTAAGAAAACTAAAAAATCTTTAACTTATTCTGCGCAGGAATTAAAAGGGGAAGAACTAGTTAGAGCTAAAGATCCCAATCTTATGAATACAATTGCTGGTAAAATTGCCGGTGTTGCTGTTACTAAGAGTGCTGGTGGTTCTGGTGGATCTACAAAAGTAACGATTCGTGGTAATTCATCTACAACTAATAACAATCCTTTATATGTTCTTGATGGTGTGCCAGTATTGAATATATCATCTATTCAGCCAAATGATTCTTTTGGTTCTACTCAAGGTGGTAATCGTGATGGTGGAGATATTATCGGGTTATTGAATCCAGATGATTTTGATGGAATGACAGTGCTTAAAGGTGCATCAGCAACTGCTTTATATGGTAGCCAAGGTGCAAGAGGTGTAATTTTATTGACATCTAAGAAAGCAAAAGAAGGAGTTGCTACTTTCAGAGCGTCTTCAAATACGACTATCGAAACGGCTGCATACTTGCCTAAATTTCAAACTTCTTATATTGCAAAACCTGGTGCAGATGAATCATGGGGAGCTGCTCAAAGTACACCAGATCATACAAGAGACTATTTTCAAACAGGTGTAACTCAAATTACTTCTTTTGGTTTTTCTAATGGTTCTGAGCATGCATCTACTAACATATCTTACGCTAATACTACTGCTTCTGGAGTTACACCAACAAATGAGTTGAGCAAAAACAACTTTAGTATTAGACAAATGGGTAAATTTTTTGGTGATAGATTGACTGTAAATGCTAATGCAAATTACACCTCTCAAAATATAACAAACAGACCTGTAAGCGGTTTATATTTTAATCCATTAACTGGTCTTTATTTAATGCCAAGAGGATATGATTTTAATACTTATAAAAACAATTATGAAGTGTTTGATCCTACTAGAAACTTAATGGCTCAAAACTGGATGACTGATAGAGATATTGAACAAAATCCATATTGGATCTTGAATCGTAATAAATCTCATGATGGAAATCAATTTATGAATGGATCTATTGGATTGAACTACAAAGTTAATGATTGGCTTTCGATAGGATCTAGATATAATTATGATAGAATTACGTCTCAATATGAAAAAGAGGTGTATGCTACTACTCAAGGAACTTTGTCTAGTGCAAACGGTAGATATATCAATATTAGTGATATTAGTAGTCAAAGTTATGGTGATTTAATTGCTACAATTAACACTAAATTCAATGATGATTTTACATTTTTCGCTAACGTTGGAACAAGTTTCACAAAAACTTCTCTTAATGATGAGACAGCTTTAGATTCTGAGCCACTTGGTTTAAATATTACAAACTGGTTTACACTACATAATTTTAACGGAAATACTGGAAATTACCAAAATTACGGATACCGTAGAGAACAACAATCTATTTTTGCTGCTGTAACTTTTGGTTATAAAAACTTCTTGTTCCTTGATATTACAGGACGTAATGATTGGTCTTCTACATTAGCGAATACTGGAACTATGTCTTTCTTCTATCCGTCTGTAGGTGCTACTTGGATATTATCTGAATCTTTGACATTGCCAGAAGCGATTTCATTTGCTAAAGTTCGTGCTTCTTATGCTGAAGTGGGTAATGATGTACCTGCATTTTATACTTCTCCAACTAATAATTTTACTACTGCAAATACAACAACAAATTCTCCTAGCGTTGGTCCAGCGCCAGGTGTAAGTTTGAAACCTGAAAGTCAAGGTTCTTATGAGTTGGGTACTGAGTGGAGATTTGTGAATAATAGATTTGGAATAGAGTTGACTTATTATAATAATAAAACTAAAGATCAATTACTTACAATTCCTGCTCCTTCTACAAATGCTGAAGGTTATCAAAATTATGCTTTCAATGGCGGTGTGATCTCAAACAAAGGAGTTGAAGTATTACTTAATGCTAAAATTATTAATGGTGAGAAATTTAAATGGGATGCTACTGTAAACTATTCAAAAAACATCAATAAAGTTTCTGGTATTCCAGATGAATTAGGAGGAAAAGTTATTTTAACTAACCCAGGTGTAAATAGTTATCAGTATTCATTAATCAACGGTCGTCCGTTTGGAGTTATTGAAGGGATTGCTCTTAAGAGAGATGATCAAGGTAGAATCTTGTTGAATGAGGATGGTTCAATGCAAAAAACTGGTTTTCAAGAAGTAGGAAATGCAAATCCAAAATTCATGTTAGGTTTTAGTAATTCATTCAAATATGGTAACTACTTCTTAAACTTTACTATCGATGGACGTTTTGGAGGAAATGTAATGAGTTTAACTCAAGCTGTAAATGATCAATTTGGTGTTTCTAAAGTAACTGGAGACGCAAGAGCTGCTGGTGGTGTAGATGTTAATGCAGTTTATGCTCCAGGAACAACAAAAGCGGGTCAAGCTTTTGCAGGTAAATACGATACAGAAAGTTATTATAGCCAAGTTGGTGGTAGAGCTGGTGCAAGTGGAGAATATGTTTATAATGCTACAAATGTAAGTATGAGAGAGTTAGCTCTTGGTTATACTTTTAATCTTAAAAATAGTGTATTTAGAGCAGCTAATTTATCTGTAGTAGGAAGAAATTTATTCTTCTTCTATAAAGACGCACCATTTGACCCAAATGTTACTTTAAGTACTGGTAACGGTTTACAAGGAATTGATGTTTATGCAGCACCATCTACAAGAAGTATCGGTCTTAATTTAAATCTAACTTTTTAATCATAATCATCATGATACTAAATAAAATAAAAACAACTGCTATCTGTGCTTCATTGTTTGCAGCAGTTAGTTGTACAAGCGATTTCAACGATATTAATACAAATCCAACGGGGTTTACTAACCAGCAGCTTACTCAAGATTTTAATGATATTAGATCTCCTTTTACGAGTATGTTCACAGGGATTTTTAATACATTACATTGGAAATACCAGTTGCAGCAAAACTTAAGTGCTGATATCTGGTCAGGTTATATGGCAACACCAACTCCATTTAAAGGGTTGTCAGGAGATAACTCTAATTATAACCTTGTGGATGGTTGGAATACTTACATATGGGATTTACCTTATGTTGATGTAATGGCAAATTCACTTAAAGTGGAGCAAAGAACTAAAGATTTACAGAAATTCCCTGAGTTTTATGCTGTTTCTTTAATCTTAAAAGTTGAAACAGTAAATAGGTTAACTGATGTTTTCGGACCAGTAGTATATTCTAAATTTGGAAGTACAGAACTTACTGTTCCTTACGATTCACAACAAGACGTATACACTAAAATGTTTGCTGAATTAGATTCTGCTGTTGATGCATTAACTTCAAGTGTAAACGCTGGTAACAAATCGCTTTTTGCACCTATAGATATGACTGCTTACGGCGGTGATTACAAACAATGGGTTAAATATGCTAATTCATTACGTTTGCGTTTAGCAATGAGAATTGTTAAAGTTAATCCAACATTAGCTAAAACTCAAGCTGAAAAAGCAGTTAATCATCCTTTTGGAGTTTTGACTACAAATGCAGATATCGCTAAAGTTATTATTCCTAATTACATTGATCCAATTTTAACTATTACTAATGCATGGGGTGATATTAGAATGTCAGCAGATATGGAGTCTATCATGGGTGGATATAATGATCCAAGACTTTCTAACTATTTTAATGAATCAGCTGATTTCCCTGGGCAATACAGAGGTATACGTACAGGTATCAATATAGTTGCTAAATCTGATCGTACTGGTATGTCTGAAATTGGTGCTGTTGTTGGATCAAGTGAAAAAGTGTTGATGACTACAGCTGAGGTTTATTTCTTGAGAGCTGAAGGAGCATTAAGAGGTTGGAATATGGGTGGTACTGCTCAAAATTTATATGAAACAGGTATAACAACTTCATTTGCGCAACACGGTTCTCCAGGAGCTGCTGCTTACATAGCTGATAACGTAAAAATGGCTAAAGACTTTGTTGATGTTAAAGACGCAACTAATAATGCAACAGCAGTAAATAATGTAACGGTTGCTTGGAGTGAAGCTTTAGGTAATGAAGTTAAATTACAAAAAATTATTACTCAAAAATGGATTGCTAACTTCCCAGAAGGCCAGGAAGCTTGGTCTGAGTATAGAAGAACTGGATATCCTAAATTATTCAGAATAGTTTATAATACAAGTGGTGGAGCAATTACTACAGCTTCAGGAGTACGTAGAGTAAATTTCCCTCAATCTGAAAAAGCTGGAAATCCTGGCGGTGTTGCAACAGGAGTAGCAGCATTAGGAGGACCTGACAATGGAGGAACAAGACTTTGGTGGGATACTACAGGTCCTAATTTCTAAAAAAAAAAGACCTTAAGATTAAAAGAATTTAAGTTTGGTTAGTAATTGCAAATGGTATAAGTAATGAGAGTTACTTATACCATTTCAATAACCAAAATTGTACATACCAAAAAAAGAAAAAAAATGAAAAGTGCTTTAGAAATTAAACCTGACATCAGCTATAAAAGCGCCGGTAAATTTGAAGAAACTAGATTTGAGAAAATTCATAATGAAATCTTCAAAAGTTCAGCCGAAGCATCAGTAATTGTAGCACAGGAAATTGCTCAGTTAATCAGATCTAAACAAGAAAAAAATAAAACTTGCGTACTAGGTTTGGCAACAGGTTCTTCTCCAATAAAAGTATACGAGGAACTAGTGAGAATGCACAAGGAAGAAGGCCTAAGTTTTACCAATGTAATCACTTTCAATTTGGATGAATATTATCCTATGTCGAAAGAAAACAATCAGAGCTATCACTATTTCATGCATCAGCATCTTTTTAATCATATTGACATTAAACCTGAAAATGTTAATATTCCAGATGGTACCGTTGCTATTGATGAATTGAATCAATACTGCATCGACTACGAAATGAATATTAAGCAAGCCGGCGGACTTGATTTTCAGTTATTAGGAATTGGGCGTACAGGTCACGTTGGTTTCAACGAACCAGGTTCTCACATCAATTCTGGAACTAGAATCATTACCTTAGACCATATCACAAGAGTCGATGCTTCTTCTGATTTTAATGGTATTGATAATGTTCCAAAACGCGCTATTACAATGGGAGTTTCAACCATTATGCGATCTAAAAGAATCGTTTTGATGGCTTGGGGACAAAACAAAGCTGATATTATTAAAAGAACCATTCAAGGCGATATCAGTTCTGAGGTTCCTGCAACATTTTTACAAAATCATCCTAATGCGACTTTCGTTTTAGACCAGTCAGCAGCTTCTGAATTGACAAGATTCAAAACGCCTTGGCTTGTTGGAGAATGCATTTGGACTCAAGAATTAAAAAGCAAAGCGATTGTTTGGTTATGCCAAAAAACAAAACAATCTATTTTAAAATTGACTGACCGTGATTACAACAATAACGGAATGTCTGATCTTTTGGCACAAGAAGGTTCTGCTTACGATTTGAACATTAATATGTTCAATATCTTACAGCATACAATTACAGGATGGCCAGGCGGAAAGCCAAATACAGACGATTCACATCGTCCAGAAAGAGCCAATCCTGCAAAAAAACGAGTTATCCTTTTCAGTCCGCATCCAGATGATGACGTGATTTCGATGGGGGGAACTTTTTCAAAATTGATAAAACAAGGTCATGATGTGCATGTTGTATATCAAACCTCCGGAAATATTGCTGTTACAGATGACGAAGCATTGAAATTTGCCGAAGTCTGCAACGATTTTGCGGGAGAAAATCTTCCAAAAGACATAAACTTCAAATCGGTTATCAAGTTTTTAAACAACAAATCTGAAAATCAGATTGATTCTTTGGAAGTTCGAAAACTAAAAGGATTAATTAGAAGAAGGGAGTCTTATGCTGCAACAAGATACATCGGACTTAAGGATGAAAATACACACTTTTTAGATCTTCCGTTTTACGAAACAGGACAGGTAAAAAAGAATCCGCTTGGCCAGGAAGATATCGAAATTGTAAAAAATATTATTGCCAAAATAAAACCACATCAAGTCTTTGCAGCCGGAGATCTTGCAGATCCGCACGGAACGCATGAGGTTTGTTTGAATGCGATTTTTGCAGCCTTGAAAGAACTTAAGCCTGAAAAATACATGGATGACTGCTGGTTATGGTTGTACAGAGGTGCATGGCAAGAATGGGATATTAATGAAATTGACATGGCTGTACCGCTTTCTCCTTCAGAAGTATTATTGAAACGCCACGCAATTTTGTATCACCAGTCTCAAAAAGACCGAGTTATGTTCCAAGGAAATGACTCCAGAGAATTCTGGGTTAGAGCCGAAGACCGAAACAAAAACACTGCAATTCTTTACGATGAATTAGGTTTGGCAGAGTATGAAGCAATCGAAGCTTTTAAGCGTTTTGATTACTAAAATAAAATTTAAGATTCATCTCTAGAGCGAATCAAATTACAAAATTCAGATTGGTTTCATAGCGATTAGTGTGGTTCAAAAGCAACCATTCTGAGTTTTGTTTCTTTTATCATTTATTAATGTTTCTGCAAGGAAACATCATTTCAAAAAAATTAAAATGAAGTATTTATTAGTCCTACTATTTGCAGGTTTGACATCTAATGCTCAAATTCAAAAGGAGCAGCTAAATCTTATGCCTTGGCCTCAGAGTATTGTTTTAAATGATGGGAATTTTGCTTTGACTAAAAGTTTTAAAGTAAACATTACCGGAAATCCGAATCCAAGAATTTTTGGCGGAGTAACTCGTTTTTTGCGTCGCTTAGATGGCAGGACTGGTCTATTTTTTCAGCAAGGTTTTATTACAAAATTAAATGAAGTTCCAAATGCAGAATTGCAGATAAACTGTACTAAAAGCGGAAAAATTGGTCTATATGAAGATGAAAGCTATCATTTAGATGTAAAACAAAATAAGATTACAATAAACGCAACAAGTGATTTAGGAGCGCTTCATGGTCTTGAAACTTTATTGCAGTTATTGCAGAACAATAATTCGTCATTTTATTTTCCGAATTCGCAAATTTCAGATTTTCCAAGATTTACTTGGAGAGGATTAATGATTGATGCTTCAAGACATTTTCAGCCAATTGATGTCATCAAAAGAAATATCGACGGACTGGCAGCAATGAAAATGAATGTTTTTCACTGGCATTTGGTTGATGATCAAGGCTGGAGAATCGAAATGAAAAAACATCCAAAACTAATTGAAGTAGCTTCAGATGGATTGTATTACACACAAGAGGAAATTAAAAATATCGTAAAATATGCTGATGAGCGCGGTATTTTGATCGTTCCAGAAATAGATGTTCCGGGTCACGGATCTGCGATTTTGACGGCTTATCCAGAAATTGGAAGCAAAGTGATTACGCTGACAGGTGGAACTTCTGAAAAAAATATTCAGGGAACCGCAATTGCGACCTATGGAATTGAAAGAAATGCTGGGATTTTTTCGCCAACATTAGATCCTTCAAATCCTAAAACGTACCAAATTTTAAGCGAACTTTTTGATGAGGTTTGCCCGTTATTTCCGGGAGCGTATTTTCATATCGGGGGAGATGAAAACGAAGGGAAAGACTGGGATGCAAATCCGAAGATTCAAGAGTTTAAAAAGAAGCATAATTTAAAAACAAACCACGAATTACAAACGTATTTTACCATGCAATTGGCTCCAATGCTTAAAAAACATGGCAAACAATTGATGGGGTGGGAAGAAATTATGACTAAAGATCTTTCAAAAGATGCCATTGTGCATTCTTGGAGAGGTGCAAACGAAGGAATGGCGGCAGGACAATCATTAGTTGATGCAGTAAAAAAAGGTTATAAAACTGTTTTGTCAAACGGCTTTTACATCGATTTGATGTATCCGGTTGAAACGCATTATTTGAATGATCCAATGCCAAAAGGCGCTGAATTAACCGCGGAAGAAAAAGCGAGAATTCTTGGTGGCGAAGCGACCATGTGGACAGAGCTTGCATCTCCAACAACTATAGATTCAAGAGTTTGGCCAAGAACGGCGGCAATTGCAGAAAGGCTTTGGTCGGCAGAAGATGTTAAAGATGTGGCAAATATGCGAAAACGTCTTGATGTGGTTTCGTTTAGATTAGAAGAACTTGGTTTGACGCATATTCGCAATAAAGCGGTGATCTTAAGAAATATTTCAAACAATCAAGATATCAGCGCTTTAAATGAATTTTCAAATGTTTGTGAACCATTAAAAGGATACACGCGCAACAAAGGCGGAACGGAATATCAAATGTACTCGCCATTGACGCTTTTTGCAGACGCATGTACAGCAGACGCAAAAGATGCGCTGACTTTTAACGACGCAGTGACACAATATGTTGCAAACAAAACGCCTGAAAACAAAGCAAAAGTGCAGTCGTTTTTAACAAAATGGATTACAGTTCATAAAGGATTAAATGAATTAAGTGCAAATGCGCCATTAGTGCAGCCATTTCTTCCTTTGGCAAAAAAATTAAGCGATGCTTCAGAACAAGTTTTGTTGGTTTTGGATAACAAATCGACTTTGAAATCGGAAGAGTTGAAAAAATTGATTGAAGATTGCAATACAAAAGATTACGCAGATGTCGAGCTGGCGGTTTATGCAGGCTTGAAGAAATTAATATAAAAATTAGGTTTGAATTAGTATTGTTTATTTTGTTGCCCTTATTAGCAGTAATTTAATTTATCTCTGCTGGAAATTTTCGGCAGAGATAATTATGACAAAATAAAGCGCTGATTCCATCAAAAATAAATAGAAATAGAATATTGGGATGGTTAAAATTGAGTTTGGTTATTTATTTTTTAATCTAAGATTTTATTTCAAATGATGATCAAATTTGAGTGATTTGTTATTTGGTTTTCTCTCAAAGGAGCGCATCATAAAACCTGGTAAATCTCTATTACCAGGTTTTTTTATGTCTGAAATGTAAAGTAGCCTCATAGTATGTCATTGCGAGGAACGAAGCAATCGCACTTGCTGAATCAATTGTTAGTGAGATTGCTTCGTTCCTCGCAATGACATTGCAGTTAAAAAGAAATTAGTACTTTTGATTTTTAGAATTATTGCCTAAAAACTCCATGAAAAAATTATTCACTATTATAATCACATTTTTAATTTTTGCTTCTTCCTTCAGTCAAAACAAATTTGGAAACCCAGAAGTTGATCCGCTTCAAATACAAAAAAACTTTACTGAGTGGTCTGTTTATCAAAGCAAAAAAATAATGCTTTCTAGAGATTTTACGGCACTAGATTGTTCTTCTAAAGAAATTTCAAAAAAGACTTTTTTTGATCAATTGGCGAACGGCAATTTCATCCCAATTCGTTTAAAATCGGAAACTAATGAATATGTTTATAAACTATTCAAAATTCTGCCAAAAACAGATACAAGTATCAAAGCAACTATTAATCAAATTGGTTTTGATGCCTTGAAAAACTATGAAATGGAAGGGAAGCCTTTTCCGGAATTCTCCTTTAAAGATTTAGATGGAAGAATAATTTCGAATGAATCAATGAAAGGCAAAATCATCGTGATAAAATGCTGGTACATTCATTGTGCTGCGTGTATCAAAGAATTTCCGCTAGTCAATGCATTGGTTTTAAAATACAAAGATCGACAAGATATTGCTTTTGTAAGCCTTGCCGAAGACACACCAGAACAGTTGCAAGTTTTTTTAGCAAGAAAACCGCTTTCGTATTCAGTTATTCCGAATATGAAAACTTACATGAACGAAAAGCTTGATTTGAATGCTTTTCCGACTCATTTTATTCTAGATAAAGAAGGGATAATCAAAAAAGTAGTTTCTAATTATGAAAGCCTTGAGGTTGCTTTGGAGAAGGAGAGTAAGTTGTAGGTTTTGATTAATCACGCAAAGTAATCTCATTTTTGTCATTTCGACGAAGGAGAAATCTTCGCAAGTAGCTCGACAAAGATTGGCGACAATAGGAGCGGAGTTTCTTGCGGAGATTTGCTTCGCCTATTCGCTTTCGCTCGGGTCTCCTTCGTCGAAATGACAAGATTGTGTATGATTGTCAACGTAAAAACAAAACTTAGCGCCTTTGCGACTCCGCAAGAAATATTCGTTCGAATAAAAAACCTTAGTCCCTTTGCACCTTTGCAACTCTGAACCTTTTTCACTACTTTTGCACCAAATTAATTAAAAAGACATTCATGTTAACAGTCAATAATTTATCAGTTCAATTTGGCAAACGAATTTTGTTTGACGAAGTAAATACAACTTTCACTCACGGAAATATTTACGGCGTTATTGGGGCCAATGGTGCTGGAAAATCAACTTTCTTAAAAGTTATTTCGGGTGATATCGACCCAACTTCTGGACATATCCATTTAGAACCAGGAAAGCGTATGTCGGTTTTGAACCAGAACCACAACATGTTCGATGAGCATACTGTTTTGGAAACGGTTTTAATGGGAAATAAAGTTTTGTACGCTGTTAAAAAAGAAATGGATGAACTTTATTTGGACTACAACGATAAAAACGCTGATAGAATAGGGGAGCTTCAAGTTCAATTCGAAGAAATGAACGGATGGAACGCTGATTCTGATGCTGCAGCAATGTTGTCTAACTTAGGAATCTCAGAAGCAGACCATTATACGTTGATGGGCGACATGGAAGGAAAAATGAAAGTTCGTGTGCTTTTGGCGCAGGCGCTTTTCGGGAATCCTGATTTGCTTATTATGGATGAGCCTACCAACGATTTGGATTTCGAGACAATCGCTTGGTTAGAGAATTTCTTGGCAAACTATGAAAATACTGTAATCGTAGTATCTCACGACCGTCACTTTTTAGATGCGGTTTGTACACATATTTCTGATATTGATTTCGGGAAAATCAATCACTATTCAGGAAACTATACTTTCTGGTACGAGTCTAGCCAATTAGCGGCAAAACAACGTGCACAGCAAAACAAAAAAGCAGAAGAGAAGAAACAAGAGCTTGAAGAATTTATTCGTCGTTTTAGTGCAAACGTGGCGAAATCGAAACAAGCAACTTCTCGTAAAAAAATGATTTCGAAATTGAATATTGCCGAAATCAAACCTTCAAGCCGTCGTTATCCTGCGATTATTTTTGATCAGGATCGTGAAGCTGGAGATCAGATTTTGAACGTTGAAAACTTATCAGCTTCTGTTGAGGGTGAAGTTTTATTTAAAGATGTTGATTTGAATATGGCAAAAGGCGATAAAATCGTTCTTTTCTCTAAAGATTCACGTGCAACAACAGCTTTCTACGAAATCTTAAACGGAAATCAAAAAGCGGATTCGGGAACTTTTGATTGGGGAATTACAACAAACCAAGCGTATCTTCCTGCTGAAAATCATGCGTTTTTCGAAAATGATTTGACTTTAGTAGATTGGCTTCGTCAATACGCAAAAACTGAAGAAGAGCGTGACGAGGTATTTATTAGAGGTTTCCTTGGAAAAATGATTTTCTCAGGAGAAGAAGCTCTTAAAACGTCTAGAGTTTTGTCTGGAGGAGAAAAAGTGCGTTGTATGTTGTCTAGAATGATGATGGAGCGCGCTAATATCTTGATGCTTGACGAACCAACAAACCACTTAGATTTGGAGTCGATTACAGCTTTCAACAACTCATTGAAAAACTTTAAAGGTTCTGTAATCTTCACAACGCATGACCACGAGTTCGCGCAAACTGTTGGTAACCGAATTGTAGAATTGACACCAAACGGCGTTATCGATCGTTACATGACATTTGATGAATATCTTGATGATGAAAAAATTCAGGAACAAAGAAAAAAGATGTACAATCTTTAAATTTTTAAATTCCAATTTTAAAAATTCCAAATTCCAATTTTTGAACAAGGAAACTTTGATAAAAGATAAATCATAAAGTTGATTTGTGCATTTTTGTCATTTCGACGAAGGAGACTCGAGCGATAGCGAATAGGCGAAGCAAATCTTCGCAAGAAGCTCGATGAAGATTGGACTTTATTCTATATTGATAAAAAAAAATCCCAAACACCAAGTTTTAAATTGGAATTTGGGATTTTTTTTATTGTTTATTTTACTACTATTTACTGCCGAATATTTTAGCGAAAATGAATATTATTATCGCAACTATAAAAATTACAATAAATATCCCGAATCCCATTCCGGCTTTAAAAATGTCTCCAATAACTTCGCAGCTTGTAAATGAAAACAGTATTACAAATACCATTAACAATCTTAGTATTTTATTTTGCATGATTCTGAGTTTTTAAATTTCATAAATAAAATTACTCTAAGAATCAGGGAAATGTGTTATAGAATTTTTGAGAAATGTTTTAGGATTTTGAGATAAATCTAATTTCGACGAAATTAAAAAAAGAGTCAGTAACTCGATCTATATTTTAAGGCCGGATTCATAGAGATTTACAATTTTATTCCACGTTTCAAAAGTTTCTTGGTATTTATCCATAAATTCTATTGATGTTTTTGGTTAAACTTGACCTCTTCTTGGAGGTTCGGGTTTCCAGGGCGGTACTATAACTCTTTTTTGAAAATTTATATAGTTTTTTTTTGAATGAAGCTCCACTTTAACAAGGTATTCTTGAGGTCCTAAATCGATAGTGTCTATTTTCATTTCAAAGTCTCCGTTTAAAGCTTTTTCTTTCGAAGTTAATATAATTTCAGTATTGTCCTTGTTGTCTTTCTCTATACTAAATTGTGCACTTGTGTCTATGTCAAATGTTGAAATGTCTATAGAGTTACTCCAATTGTTAATTATAATTTGATTTGCTCCTTCAAAATCATTTAAAACATTATCTGTCATGAAGTTTTTGCCATCGATGACAATTTTGGTTGGAGTCCAAACGCCTTCTAAGTTTATTTGTTTAGAGTTCCATACAATAAAATATATACCAAAACAGATAAAAATACATATGATGATAAATTTGATAATTTTTGGTTTCTGTTTGGTGTTTGGCTGATCTAATGGAATTGATCTGCGAATAGATTTCTTTTTAGGCACTATTTGAGTAAATAAGGTTAAGAATTTTCTTTAGCTAAAATATGATATTTAGTTAAGAATGATTTTGTGAAATAGGATTTATTTCAATAAAAATATTTCCCTACTCAACACCCCAACAAATAAATTCTGATTTCGTATATTTGCCCAACCAAACATTACAATTACTTATGAGCCAAAAAGTATTACTTAATTCAAAAGAAGTTACTATCATACTCCATCGTTTGGCTTGTCAGTTAATCGAAAAACATCTTGATTTTTCAGAAACAATTTTAATTGGAATTCAGCCGAGAGGTGTTTTTTTGGCAGAGCGTTTAAAACAAATTTTAGAAAGCGAGTATAATACGCCCGAAATCTCTTTGGGTTGCTTGGATATTACTTTTTTTAGAGATGATTTCCGAAGAACCGATAAACCGCTTGAAGCAAATAAAACCCAAATCAATTTTATAGTCGAAAATAAAAAAGTCATTTTTATCGATGACGTTTTGTTTACCGGAAGAAGCATTCGTTCGGCGCTAACTGCCATTCAATCTTTTGGAAGACCTTCAGAAATTGAATTATTGGTTTTAATTGACAGACGTTTCAGCCGACATTTACCAATTCAGCCCGATTACCGTGGCCGTCAGGTAGATGCAATCAACGGCGAAAAAGTGATTGTAAGCTGGAAAGAAAATGATGGTGAAGATGTGGTTCACTTAGTGACGAATTAGTTTAATCGGTTAACCGGTTAATTGTTTAATCGGAAGAAAAACGATTAAACGATTAAACAAATAAACGATTAAACAGTAAAAAAACAATTAAACAATAAAAAATGAAAGAATTAAGCGTAAATCATTTATTAGGAATAAAATATATCAACGAGAATGATATTAACCTGATTTTTGAAACGGCAGATCATTTTAAAGAAGTCATTAATCGACCAATTAAAAAAGTTCCTTCATTACGAGATATTACCATTGCCAATATTTTCTTCGAAAACAGTACCAGAACCAAACTCTCTTTTGAATTAGCGCAGAAACGTTTATCTGCTGATGTGATCAGTTTTTCTGCAGCGCAATCATCGGTTAAAAAAGGAGAAACGCTGATTGATACTGTAAACAATATCCTTTCGATGAAAGTGGATATGGTTGTAATGCGCCACTCTAATCCCGGAGCGGCTTATTTTTTATCTAAAAACGTCAAAGCCAGCATCGTAAACGCCGGAGATGGAGCGCACGAACATCCAACTCAAGCTCTATTGGACAGTTATTCGATCAGAGAAAAATTGGGTGATGTAGCTGGAAAAAAAGTAGTTATTGTAGGCGATATTTTGCACTCACGTGTAGCGCTTTCAAATATATATGCTTTGCAGATGCAAGGCGCAGAAGTTAAAGTGTGCGGACCAAAAACATTGATTCCGAGATATATTGAATCGCTTGGAGTTACGGTTGAGCCGAATTTAAGAAAAGCTTTAGAATGGTGCGACGTTGCCAATATGCTTCGGGTACAAAACGAACGTATGGATGTGAACTTTTTCCCATCAACGCGTGAGTACGCACAACAATATGGAGTGGACAAACTGCTTTTGGATTCGCTAGGAAAAGAAATCATAATCATGCACCCAGGACCAATCAATAGAGGAGTAGAGATAACTTCTGAAGTGGCTGATTCGGATCATTCAGTGATTTTGAATCAGGTGGAGAATGGTGTTGCGATTAGAATGGCAGTTATTTATTTGCTGGCTTCTAAGATACAGTAGTTTCAAGTTTCAAGTTTTGGAACGTGAATATCGAGTTGTCACACTGAGCGAAGTCGAAGTGCTTTTTAAAACAAAATGTACTTTGCAAACGTGGGCTTCTCCCGATGCTTCGGGATCGCTCAGCCTGACAAACATGAAACGTAAAACCTGAAACAACACTAAAAAAAAACTTCGTAACTTAGCTCATAGAAAAATATTAGCGCATAAATTATATAATGAAAGTAGATCAAAAAGGACATACCGTTACCATTAAGGATACTCAAGGAGATGTTAATTCGTTCTTGGAAAAAGTGACGCAACAAATTAAGACTTTTGAAAAACATAATATTATAATCGATCTTTCATCTGATACAGCTCTGACTGAAGATGATTTGAAGCTTTTTTTACCGCTTTCAAAACAACAGAAAAAAGCCAAAAAATCATTTGTAATTGTGGCTTCAGATCTTGATTTTAATGCGATTTCAGATAAATTGGTTGTGGTTCCTTCTCTTTTAGAAGCGCACGATATTATCGAAATGGAAGAAATTGAAAGAGACCTCGGTTTTTAAAAATTAGGTTTAATTGTTTATTCGTTTAACTGTTTAATCGTTTTGATTTGATTTTAGCCGATTAAACGATTTGCCGATTAAACAAATAAACAAATTGAAACTAACGATACTTGGCTGTTATGCCGCAACTCCTAGAACAATTACTAATCCGACTTCGCAGGTTTTAGAAATCAAAAACAGATTGTTTTTAATTGACTGCGGCGAAGGAACTCAGGTACAGCTTCGGAAGAATAAAATAAAATTTTCTAAAATCAACCACATTTTTATTTCGCATCTTCATGGCGATCATTTGTTTGGATTGATTGGAACAATTTCGACTTTTTCGCTTTTAGGAAGAACTACCGATTTACATATTTACGGGCCAAAAGGAATCAAAGAACTTATTCTGCTTCAATTAAAACTGACAGAATCTTGGACAACTTATAATTTGTTTTTCCATGAACTGGAGTCGAAGGAAAGTGAAGTTATTTTTGAAGATAAACGGGTTATTGTAAAAACGATTCCGCTGAAACATCGCGTTTACACAAATGGTTATCTTTTTGAAGAAAAACCAGATGAACGAAAATTGAATGTTGAAGCGGTTCAGAAATACGATATTCACGTTGCTTATTATCAGAAAATAAAAAACGGAAGTGATATTACCCTTGATAACGGAACCGTAATTGAGAACGAAAAACTATCTTTTGATCCGGCGCCAACAATGAAATATGCTTTTTGTTCAGACACGGTTTATCACGAAGCTATTATTCCGATAATAAAAGATCTTGATGTTTTGTACCACGAATCTACTTTTTTAGAATCGGAAGCTCCTTTGGCGCAAAAAACATTGCATTCAACGGCAAAAGAAGCAGCACGAATTGCATTAAAAGCAAATGTAAAACAATTGATTTTGGGGCATTATTCAACAAGATATGACGGGATTGAACGTTTTAAAGAAGAAGCTCAAGAAGTGTTCCCGAATGTACTTTTAGGCGATGATGGGGTTTCTTTTAGTTTTTAAAGGGGCTAAGAGGCTAAGGTTCTGAGATGCTAAGGTTTATCACCCTGAGCGATCCCCAAGCCTCGGGAGAAGGGCTTTTGTAGTACGAGGGGGCTTCGACTTCGCTCAGCCTGACAAACCTAGAACATGAAACCTGAAACAAAAAATCTAAAATCTAAAATCAACAATCTAAAATAATAAATCATGAACGATTTAAGCAATTATAGAAAATCCTACGAAAAAAGTGAATTACTGGAAACTAATATTCCGGAAGATCCGATTAATCTTTTTAATAGATGGTTTCATGAAGTAGAGGATTTTGGTGGAAGCGGTGAAGTAAATGCGATGACCGTTTCGACCATTGGTTTAGACGGTTTTCCAAAATCCAGAGTGGTTTTGCTGAAGAAATTCTCTGAAGAAGGTTTTATATTTTACACCAATTACCAGTCTGAAAAAGGAAAAGCAATTGAAGCGAATCCAAATATTTGTTTGTCGTTTTTTTGGGAGGAAATGGAACGCCAAGTAATTATAAAAGGAATTGCACAAAAAACATCTGAAATTATCTCAGATAACTATTTTGATTCAAGACCAGACGGAAGCAAGCTAGGCGCAATTGTTTCGCACCAAAGCGAGGTGATTCCGTCAAGAACTTTTTTGGAAGAAAATTTAAAAAAACTAGAAGCCGAATTTGAAGGAAAAGCGATTCCAAGACCGGAAAATTGGGGTGGTTATTTAGTGACTCCTTTACAAGTAGAATTTTGGCAAGGAAGACCTAACCGCCTGCATGACAGAATTCGATATACAAGTCAATCTGATTTTTCATGGAAGATTGAGCGATTATCTTCGTAGTTGTAAGAAAAATACATTTCAAAATAAAATTATATGTAGTTCGTCGATTAATTTTGTAGTTTAACGATAATTTGAATAGGTTTGGCTTAAGAAAACAAAAACAAATTTATTCAAATATAAAGATTTAAAGGATTTGCCCCAACATTTACTTTAAGCATTAAACTACTGTATGATTATGAAGAAGATAATGCGCATCATGACGTTCATTGCAATACTTTTTGCAATGAACGCATGTTCTGCTGACACTGCAGAGGGAACTGAAACAAACAGTGCTTCAAATGAGATTCTGATTACGAACTACACGTATAATGATTCAGAATTAGGAACCATGAAATTGATTAACGATTACCGCGTTAGTATTGGTCTAAATACTTTAGAGCCAATTAATCATATTTCAGCCAAATGTGAAGAACACAACAAATATATGATCGAAAATAATGTTGTTGATCATAATGATTTTGTAGCCCGTTCTGAAAATCTTGAAAAAGTCCTTGGTGCAAAAAAAGTAGGCGAGAATGTCGCATACAATTATAAAACTTCTGAAGCCGTTGTTAAAGCATGGCTTGACAGCCCGGGACATAAAGAAAACATTGAAGGAAATTTTACTCATTTCGGAATTTCGGTAACTGTTGACGCCGCTACAGGTAAAAAATATTACACTAATATATTTGTCAAAATATAAATTAACTAAAAAAAAATCTGGTTGGTTTTTTAGCGATCGTTGCAGTTTTTTAGCTGTAGCGATTTTTTTTTTATATAAAAAAGCTGCCTGAGTTAGGCAGCTTTTTATCCAAAAACATAAACTAAAATAACTAAAGTGCTGTAATAATAAATTCGCTTCGTCTGTTCATTTGATGTTCTGCTTCAGTACACGGAACTCCGTCTGAACATTTGTTGACAAGCTGTGTTTCGCCATATCCTTTTCCGGTTAAACGATCGGCTTTGATGCCATTTTTAATCAACCACTGAATAGTCGATTTTGCTCTACGGTCAGACAAGGCTTCATTATATTGATGCGTTGCACGACTGTCTGTGTGCGAACGTATATCGAGTTTCATTGCTGGATAATCGTTTAATACGGCAAGTATTTTTTCTAAATCCAATGCAGCTTCAGGTCTGATGTTTGATTTATCCAAATCGAAATAAATCATTTTGATGCCAAAGCATTTTCCTAAATCATCGCCAACAGTTACACGACACATACGTTTGTTTAAAGCAATCGGCAAGTCGGTTTTGCCGCTTACTTTGTCAATTGTTACGCTGACTTCTTTGGTTTCATAATCCAATTTTTCAGCACGAACATTGTATGTTTTTTTACACTCAACTGGCAATTTATAGAATCCTTTGTCATCTGCAGTTGTGGTACTTTTAGCAACTTGACCTTCGTACAATGTGACTTTTGCTCCCGGCAGGATTTCGTTTGTTTCGGCATCTGTTACAATACCACTCAACTCTTGGATGCATTTTAATCGCCTTGTTTCTAAGAATTTATAAATATCGTCTGAGCCTTCACCGCCGTCTTTATTGGAACTAAAATACCCCAATCGACTGACCGGATCGATGAAGTAGGCAAAGTCATCTTTTGGTGAATTCACATCGGCGCCCAAATTCTGAATATTGCTTACAGTGCCGTCGTCGTCAAGATCTCCAACAAAGACATCTAATCCGCCGAGTCCGGGATGACCATCAGAGGCAAAATAAATTTCATTGTCATCGGTTACAAACGGGAAAGTTTCTTTTCCTTCTGTATTAATGCTTTTTCCGAGATTTACAGGAGTTCCATAACTTCCGTCGCTATTGATGCTGACTTTATAAATGTCTGATTGTCCTACTGTTCCCGGCATATCGGATGCGAAATACAACGTTTTTCCATCGGGACTTAATGCTGGATGCGCGGTACTGTAATTATCACTTGTAAAAGGAAGCGCCGTAATATTTGTCCATTGCCCTTTGCTGTCAAGTGCGGCTTTGTATAATTTTACCAAAGTAACTTTTTCGGCATCTTTTCCTTTTTTTCCGTCAACAAAATTATTTCTGGTAAAATAAGCCGTTTTTCCATCTTTTGTAAAAACAGGTGTCGCTTCGTTGAATTTGCTGTTTAAAGCATTTTTAAATTTATTGACTTTGCCTGGGCTGTAGGTTGCAGGATCAATATCGGCATTATAAATATTAGTAAAATACTCTCCAGTCCATTTGTGTTTTCTCTGAGAAAAATTCCCTGTATCTCTCGCCGAAGCAAAATATAATTTGTTGTTGTAGACAAAAGATCCATAATCAGAATATTTACTGTTGATTCCCGCATTTTCGATTTTGTATCGGCCTGAATTTGCTTTGATCTGATCGAGATAGTTTACGTCTTCTTTATAAAGTTTTGCTCTGTTGTCGTTTTTGTTTTTTGCATCAAATTCATCTAGAATTTTATTTGCTTTGGCAGTTTCTCCAATCGATTTTAGCGACTGAGCGTATCTGTAATAATATTCAGGTTCTATGCTTGAATTCATTGCAAATAGCTCGCCATACCATTTAGCAGCTCCGTCAAAATCTGAATTAAAGTAATAGGAATTACCAAGCTTCTTGAACATTTCTTCAGACTTATATCCTTTATCTGCTACCTTTTCATACGTTTTTATTGCATCAACATAAGCGTAATTATTGTATTTTTTGTCCCCAGAAGTTACTTTTGACTGCTGTGAATAACTGTCCAATGAAAAAACGCTTACAAATGTTAGGCAAAGGAAAATATAATTTTTCATAGTACTTATTTTTAGAAGAAACGAGGAGTTGTTATTTTACCATTTTTAGTAAAGAATTCATAACGCAGGAAGATCTCATGTGATCCTGAATTATAATTGTTCAGTTGTGTGGTTTCATGATCATAACCATAACCTAAATAAAGACCATCTGTGATTTGAAAACCAACCATAGCACTCAATGAAGCACTCCATCTATAAGCAACACCAGCAACAAATTTGTCAAAGAACATGAAGTTTGCAGAAAGATCTACTTGCAACGGCGCACCTGTGACCATTTTTGTAAGTACTGCTGGTTTGAATTTAATGTATTGGTATTTGTCAAGATCAAATACATAACCAGCCATTAAATAATAATTGATTTTGTCTTTGAAAATGGCGATATCGTTGGCATCATATCGATTTGTTTCAATGAAATTTGGAATTGAAAAACCAACATATGCTTTATCTGAGTGCCAATAAACTCCGGCTCCTACATTTGGCGAAAATTTATTGTTCAAGTCCTGAAATTGCGGGTCACCTGCTGTTTCGGGATTCAGTTTGTTTACATCCAAATTGAAGATATTGGCTGTTCCTTTGATACCAAATGAAAGTTTGAAATTTGCCGAAGTCTGTACAGTGTACGAAACATCAACAGAAATATTGTTTTCATTTGTTGGGCCAATTTTATCATTTACAAGAGAACCTCCAATTCCGAGATTGCTGTTGTTGATTGGTGTATTTATTGAGAAACTGCTTGTTTCAGGCGCACCATCCATACCAACCCATTGTGTACGGTACAAACCGAAAATACTCAAGGCTCCACGAGAACCTGCATAGGCAGGATTTATGTTTATAGTGTTGTACATGTATTGCGTATATTGAGCATCTTGCTGCGCGTGACCTGCAATAGTTACAAACAGAATGACGAAGTAAAATAATTTTGTTCTCATAGTAGATATTTATTATTTCAATTTTCCTATTGAATTATTAATGAAATCCCCTAAAAAAATCCACGATATTATTCTTTCTATTCCCGGATTTTTAATATGCTCTGCTGTATCAGGCTGCTATAGTATTTATAGCAGCCCTTTGCAGTCTGGGTTTATTTTGAAAGATATAGGTATCCGTCTTTTTTGTTATACTGAATTACATTATTTCCGTCTAAAGATTTGTAAGTAACTATGTAGAAATAAGTTCCTGTCGGCAATCCTTCAGATTTATTAACAGTAGTTCTTCCTCTCGAAGTTCCATCAAATGCATTCGTTGTATTGTTATAGTCTGTGGTTTCAAAGACTAATATTCCCCAACGATTATAGATCTCGACTGTATTGCCTGGATAACAGGTCAAGTCGTCTATACCATCAATAACAAATAAATCATTTATACCGTCTCCGTTCGGAGAGAAAGCATTGTGCACCACTATGTTTTGGCATGGCAACACTTTACAGTCGTCATTGATTTCCATGCTAAGTACTATACTTCGAGGGCAAACCTGATCGGCAATTTTGTATTCAAATACATAAGTGCCAAGTGCTAGTCCAAATGCATTTAAAACACTTCCCTGCAATGCTCTCGTGTTGTTTGTATCAACCCAAGTACCGTTTCTTGGAGTTTCTGCAGGAAGCAGTGAAAGCAAGTCAATTAAAGTTGAATCATCATTACAAGCACTACTTGACAGATTTGTAACTCCATTTGGAATGACAGTTATAGTTATAGTTCCGGTATCACAGTTATTTGGATTTAGTTTTTCACAAATTTGATACGTAAAAGTATAAGTGCCAGGAACTGTTGCGCTTCCTACGGTTAAATTACCAGCAGTATCTACTGTTATATTTGGATCTGATTTTACACCAGTATTCTGCGGTACTAAACTGAAGTTTACTAGCTGCAATGTCACTGGAAGACCATTTAATAGATCATTACTTAGTAAATTTCCAACCACTCCAAATCGATTACAACCTATGTTAGTGTAGCTGTCATCATTTGCAATTATAGGAGAAGATGAAACTGTCACTGTAACAATCGCTGTATCACAGTTGCCAAAATCAGCTATTTCACAAATTTGATACGTCAAAGTGTATGTACCAGCGGGAGTATTTGGCGCTACAGTAATTGTTCCGTCAGGATTTAATGTCAAGACTCCTTTTGGATCAGGCGTTACTGTAGTCAAAGTAACATCGCTTGGGTTAACCGGTGAACCATTTAAAGTATCATTAGTATAAACATTGATTACGTTTGTTCCTCCAGTTGTGCCGTTTATTGGCCCAGCAACATCATCATTAGCAACAATTGCAAATGTTGGTCTTGCGATGCAATAAGGATCAGCCGGCGGATAATTTACAACAATCGTTTCACTTGGATTAACAGAGATTGTAACAGTAGCTGTTGGACGAAGATTTTCAAATCCGTCTGGAGCCTGAATCCATTTGTTGTCTTTGAAAACCCAACCTGGCCAGTCAATACCGTTTCCAGCTTGATCTACTACAGCTCCTGGCCATAATACTCTTCCGCTAAGCGGTAAGTTGGTCATTGTAGTAATTACATTATTGTTGCTGTCAGCCCATGTAATCGTTACACCATTTACAGGAGTAAAGTTTTCAGGAGTTGCTGAATAATCAAGATACGGAACATCGTTCACACAAATTGATGTTGCAGTAACTTTCATAACTGGAGCTTCAATTGTAATTGTTACAGTAGCTGTGTCACAATTTGAAGTTTGATCGGCTTCACAAATTTGATATACCATTGTCAATGTGCCTACCGGAGCATTTGGCAAAATGTCTAATGTTCCATCAGGATTCAATTGCAAGAATTCATTTGGTGTTACCGTTGTTATCACTACACCCGAAGCTGTTACAGGAACACCTTCAATTGTATCATTTGTCAATACATTCAATACATTTGTTGTAGTATGATTAACCCCTGGGAATGGTCCTCCGTTGTCATCATTTGCAACAATATCTTGGTAATCTTTACAATTTACACCAAAGTCAACATCTAAGTGAACCAAATCTTCTGGTGTAACATTTACGATATAACCATCAGCGCTGGTAGTAGTACAAACGGTGTGCATTTGTATTTTTCCGGTTTTAGATGTTATTTTTTTAGCTGTTTTAGCTGTTGCAGATGGAAGTACTTTTACTAATCCTGTAGCTCCTAAAGCAGCACCAACTGCATCTAAATTAGCATCTCTAACCAATTTCACTTTATATTCGCCATACGGATTTGCGATATCTGGTCTGTTTCTCCAGTATCCTTGGATTCCGATAATAACATCATCATGATAGCCATTCGGACCATCAACGAAAATATTTGAGCTTTTATCATTTCCAAATCCGCCAGCATTTAACTCACCAGCATTTTGAGGTCCAACATAGCTACCGTCTCCGTTAAAGTCAATCCATTCCCACATGCTGTAGTCGATAGCGCCATTGCTGTCTGGAATATTTTGAGTTACAACGCCATCATTATTAGCATCATACCATTCATCTTGAATTCCGTTGCTGTTGACATCATACCAAACATAATCTCCTAAAACAGGAAGGTTTGATTTTCCGTACAAGAAATTATGAACTTGGAATTTACAATCTTCAAGTGTAGTAAAGAACAAACTTGAATTTAAAGGATATAGTTGATAAGCGCTATTCAAATTAGCATCTTGAACCTGAACTAAATAGCTTCCGGCTGGTATGCCTGCAAAGCTGTATTCACCATTCGCATTCGTAATTCTTATTAAAGTAGAACCCGGAGTTGAACCTTGAGGTATTAAAGTCACTGGCACATTTGCAATTGGAGTATTTGTGTCAGAATTAATAACTTGTCCAGATACTTTAACTTTATAAGTAGGCTGTGTAATTGTTACAGTTGCTGTCGCAGTACATGTTTGACCCTCGCCATTTACTGGAGCAGTAGCTGTAAGCGTATAAGTTCCGGCAGGAAGATTAGTATTTCCAACCACTTCGTTATTTGCGTTTGTAATCACAACAGTTGCGCCTGGACTGCTTGTCACGGCAATCGAACCATCAGTTCCATCAAGACAGCTTACATTTGTCGCAACTCCAGATACAGAAACTTTATTGTCAACAGTAAAGGTTTGTACCAATTCTGTTTTGTTTCCTGCACAGTCTGTTAATGTATACGTTCTTGTCAAGATGTAGGCATTTCCATCGCAACCATTTGCTCCGTTATTTGCATCACTAACGGTAATTTTTACATTGCCACCGCAGTTGTCTTTTGCATCTGTAATATCAGCTGGGCTTCCGGCAGGAATATCCGCTGCATTTTGTAAGCCAGCTACATCTGCAGGAGCAGTTCCTGTTGGTGGCGTAGTATCGCGAACTGTTATAACTTGAGTAAATGAAGCTGTATTTCCTGAGCAATCGCTAGTTGTCCATTTACGAGTCAAAGTATATTCAGTTCCACATTCGTTTTTGCTATCGGTTTTAGTTTCTGCTAAAACAATTGGCAAATCACCACCACAATTATCAGTCGCTTGAACATTTGCTGGTTCTGGAACCGCGTCGCATGAAACTGTAATGTCGCTTGGAAGTTCACCGCTAAAGACAGGAGCAGTAGTATCCTGAATAGTAATCACCTGAGTGAATGTATCAGAAGTATTACCACAATTATCTTTTACTGTCCAAGTATTGGTATACGTTCCAGCGTTTGAACATCCTTCAGAAGCTACAAATTTTCCGCTTACTTTTTCGATGTTTTTAAGATCAGTATCGCATAAATCTGATGCTACAGGGAATAACGCTTGCGCCGATGTTAACGCTTCTTGGTCACTGCATTCGATAGTTTTGTTTAAAGAAGCAGCTAGAGTAGTCCAAGTTGGAGCTTTAGTATCTTGAATTGTAATTACTTGAGTAAAAGGCTCAGAAGTGTTTCCGCAAGCATCTTTCACTGTCCAAGTATTGGTATATGTTCCAGCATTTGAGCATCCTTCAGAAGCTACAAACTGTCCGCTCACTTTTACAATATCTTTTACATCGCTGTCGCATAAATCTGAAGCTACAGGGAATAAGGCTTGCGCAGATGTCAAAGCTTCTTGGTTGCTGCATTCGATAGTTTTGTTTAAAGAAGCAGTTTGTGTAGTCCAAGTTGGAGCTGTTGTATCTTGAATTGTAATTATTTGAGTGAAAGGTTGAGAAGTATTTCCGCAAGCATCTTTTACTGTCCAAGTATTAGTATATGTTCCAGCATTCGCACATCCTTCAGAAGCTACAAACTGTCCGCTAACTTTTACAATATCTTTAACATCAGTATCACAAGCATCAGTAGCCACTGGGAATAAGGCTTGCGCCGATGCCAAAGCTTGCTGATCGCTACATTCTACAGTTTTATTTAAAGAAGCAGTTTGTGTAGTCCAAGTTGGAGCAGTAACATCCTGTACAATAATTGTCTGGCTTACTGGAAGTGAAATATTTCCGCAAGCATCTTTGGCTGTCCAAGTTCTTGTTTTAGTGTATGATCCCGCACAATTGCCTGGTGTAACTGTATCTTCATAAGTTAATGAAGAAATAGTACCGTTTAAGTCGCTTGCAGTTGCTTGTGCAAATACAGGTTCTGCTGGGCAATTGATTGTTGAGGTTACAGGTAAAGGATCAATTACTGGCGGTACAGAATCTCCATCAATAATTTGGAACGATTCACTATGTGTACATCCTTTAGCATCTGTAATTATTACAGTATAATTTCCGGCACCAAGATTAGTTGCTGTTGCTGAAGTCTGAACCGGACTTGTATTCCAAGAATAAGTGTATGGTGAAGTTCCGCCAGAAGCAACAACAGTAGCTGATCCTGTAGCAGCGCCTCCACAACCCGGATTAATTTGTGATTTTGTCGCAGTTAAAGCAGCGTCTGGCTGGCCGATAGTTACACTACAAGTAGTTTTGTAACCTAATTTATCTGTAACTGTTACAGTATGATTTCCTGCGTTCAAAGCGATTGCTTGTGCAGTTGATTCTCCGTTGTCCCAAGCGTAGGTATAACTTCCGTTTCCGCCAACAGGTGTTACAGTTGCTTTACCGTTGCTGTCTCCAAAACATTTAGCAGGCTCATTCTGAACTACGCTACAAGATAAAACATCTGGTTGTGTGATGGTTACAGTACAAGTTGATGTACATCCTTTAGAATCAGTAACTGTCACAGTATGCAGACCAGCATTTAATTTGATCGCTTTTTGAGTTGTTTCTCCGCTATCCCAAGCATAAGTATAACCTCCGTTTCCTCCAGCTGGAGTTACAGTTGCTTCTCCGTTGCTCAATCCGTTTGAAGTTACAGGTTTATCTTGAACCACTGAACAGCTTAACGCTAATTGTGGCTGACCGATTGTTACATTACAAGTTGTTTTATAACCTAGTTTATCAGTTACAGTTACGGTGTGATTTCCTGCATTTAGACCAGTTGCCTGTGCAGTTGTTTCTCCGTTATCCCATAAGTAAGTATAGTTGCCATTTCCGCCAACAGCTACCACAGTTGCTTTACCGTTGCTATCGCCAAAACATTTAGCAGGTGCATCCTGAGTGATGCTGCATGATAACACATTTGGTTCAGTAATCGTAACAGTACAAGTTGTTTTGCAACCTTTTGAATCGGTTACAGTTACAGTATGCACACCAGCATTTAATTTTACAGCTTTTTGAGTAGTTTCGCCGCTATCCCAAGCGTAAATGAATCCGCCGTTTCCGCCAAGTGCTGTTACGGTTGCTTCACCGTCGCTTAGTCCGTTTGATGAAACAGGTTTGTTTTGTACCACTGAACAGCTCAATGCAGATTGTGGCTGATCAATAGTTACGTTGCAAGTCGTTTTATAACCTAAATTATCAGTAACAGTAACAGTATGGTTTCCTGCAGTAAGACTTGTTGCTTGAGCAGTTGTTTCGCCATTATCCCAAAGATAAGTGTAGCCAATGTTTCCGCCCACAGCAGTTACGGTTGCTTTACCGTTGTTGTCGCCGTAGCATTTAGCAGGCTCATTTTGTACAACACTGCAAGACAATGGATCTGGCTGTGTGATGGTAACTGTACAAGTTGTTTTACAACCTTTAGAATCGGTAACTGTTACAGTATGCACACCAGCATTTAATTTGGTCGCTTTTTGAGTTGTTTCGCCACTATCCCAAGAATAAGTAAAACCGCCGTTTCCTCCAGTTGGAGTTACAGTTGCTTCTCCGTTGCTCAACCCGTTTGATGTTACAGGTTTATTTTGAACTACTGAACAGCTTAAAACTAATGTAGGTTCAATAATTGTAATTTGTTCTGTATCTGAACAGCTATTTTGATCTGTAACCGTAACCATATAAGTTCCAGCAGTTAAATTTATTGCTGTTGCTGCAGTTTGTACCGGAACGGTATTCCAAGAATAAGAATAAGTTCCTGTTCCTCCAGTTGCCGAAGCTGTGGCAGAACCAGTTGCATTTCCTTTACAATCTACATCAGTTTTTGTATTGATTGAAGCTACTAAAGCCGCATTTGGCTGATTGATAGTAACCGAATTAGTTTGGCTTGAACAATTGTCAGTTACAGTCAAAGTATAAGTTCCAGAAGGAAGATTTGATACTGTTGCTGATGTTCCAACTTCAACATTAGAAGAATTTTTCCAAAAGTATTTTACCGTTCCAATTGCATTGCTTACCGTTCCAGCAGTTACGCTTCCTGTGCTTGCTCCATAACATGCTACATCAGTTTTTGATGAAGCACCAAGTGCTAAAGCTGCAGTCGGCTGTCCAATTGTAACTGAATTAGATTGGCTTGAACAATTGTCAGTTACAGTCAAAGTATAAGTTCCAGTAGGAAGATTCGATACTGTAGCTGTTGTCCCAACTTCAACATTAGATGAATTTTTCCAAGAATATTTTACAGTTCCAATTGCGTTGCTTACCGTTCCAGCAGTCACGCTTCCTGAACTTGCGCCATAACAAGCAGCATCAGTTTTAGATGAAGCGCCAAGTGCTAAAGCCGCAGTTGGCTGACCGATAGTAACTGAATTAGATTGGCTTGAACAATTGTCAGTTACAGTCAAAGTATAAGTTCCAGTAGGAAGATTTGATACTGTAGCTGATGTTCCAACTTCAACATTAGATGAATTTTTCCAAGAATATTTTACAGTTCCAATTGCGTTGCTTACCGTTCCAGCAGTCAC
>NZ_VJYD01000015.1 GCF_007341385.1 Flavobacterium daemonense | reverse complement strand
TTAGGTGGTCATTTTGAATTGGAATCAGGTGGTCACTTTAAATTGGAATTGGGTGGTCAATATCACTGGAATTTGCACTGTAATACCACAGTACACAAAAAGAAGAGATTTTTTTACACATCATAAACAGATTTTGATGGAGAAGTATTAAGAATTATTATCTAAATTTACTGGTAATACCTTTGATTTTTATGTTCAAAAAATGTAGCTAAAATTTAATACCAAAACTTTAATATCGAAATTATAGCTAGTCGAATTAACATTTTTTAACATTTAACCCCTACGATACATACAAACCGCTTCCTATATAAATACTACAATAATTATCTTACAAATCTACTTGAAAATAAGCCAATTTCTTTAAATCTTGCATAAAATGATTTGGATTTTGTAACGTAGAGGTCACTCAACAGGACATCCAAACCGCTTAGAAACCTTAGATTTATAATCAATAAATAAGATTAATTAGTCAATCAGTACAAATGAATCATAGTATGTAAAAGTTTTAAAAATGTGTCGATGTGCTGACTTAACGCAGAGTTCAAATTAAAAACTAAATCTTATTTTTTTTTCCAGTTTTTGTTTGTATATCCTCACCTTTGACGGTATAGATAGAGGAGCAGATTAATGTAGAGAGTTGATATCTTTTTGTGACTAAAAGCTTAGGTATTATCTTGTAAATTCCAAAGCTATTGGCTTTCAGAATTCACTAGTAAACTTGAGAATTTTGTAATTTGAAATCTGTGCTTTTTAAATCAATGCTTTTAGGATCAAAATCTAGATATGCTTTGCTTTTGTTTCTTAAATCCAAAAATTCAGCATTTGCAGTTTTCCAAAGCTGGCCATTTCTAACATCGAAAGAAAATTGACTCAATATTTTTTCATACACCTCTTTATAGCCTTCACTACTTATTCTGTCTATTAGAAACCATAGCGCAACATACGAACTTGGGTTGTTTTTTGTATAATTGAATAATCTGTTATCAAATTTGTCTCCTTCTTTCGAACGAAAAATATAAAAATTACTTTTTATACCCTTTAAAATATATGGTAAAAATTTGTTTTTGTATTCTAAATTTGTTGGACCATCTAATAGTTTAACGCCATATAAGGAATCTAATTGAATATTTTTTGTATAACTATCTATAAAGTACACTCCTGCTCTGAATAATATTTTATTTTTTTCACTATTTAGATTTAATACATACATATGCGGGTAAGTAAAGTCTGATTTAAGAATGAAATTATTTTTTTTTAATTCTGAACTTAAATCATAATTTTCATAATAGCCCCTATGGTATATTCCAGCACTAAAATGAATAGTATCATCAATTATTATTTTACTCAAAATTTTCCCTTCAATAGTTGAATTATTTTGAGAAAAAGTCGTTGAATAAATAAATATCAACACTGAAAAAAATATCCTGAACATAACTTTGTTTTTTTAAGCAACAAAATGAAATTATAATAAATCACTTTTGGTTACTAATCATACTATATCAAAAATTCGATAGTAAATTCAATTCCTGCAAATTTTGTAGTTGAAACATACATAAAAGTCAATTGAAGCCACTTTAAACTGAAAAGCCCCTACTATTAAATCAAATATAATTAAAATCATTCAAAGCTCCTAGTGTCTGCATATCTTTAATTTATTATAACCCAAAATCTTCGATAAGCATTAAGTTGATTAATTTAAGAGCTAAAATTGATTAGGCTGTACTCAGACTAGGTTAATTTTATGAAATAATTATTTTGTATTTTTATTTTGAAATGGTTTATAAATCGAAAGAGCAGTGTTCAAATCATAAACCCATAAATAAGGATACGGTGTTTCCGCCTTCTAAATTATAGATTATATAAGATGTATTTGTTGTTCTTATCATCATTTCTTTTTTTATATCTAATATTTTTAGCCTAAAAATTAATTAACATTATATGCCAATACAAAAACGAAAAATGAAAGGCTTAAAAAAAATTAACAGATTCTTGTTTTCAAAACAAAAAGAAAATGTTTCTAATATTTTTGAAGTGAGAAATCCTGATTATGAGATCAGCCCATATACAGGAATGACAAGGGAGCATTGGAAAGATGCAGGACTTTATTTATTGACAGGCTCCTTTAATTATGTGAGCAATTTCGATGATCCTATGAAATTTCCTAAACAGAAAGGAAAAAGCTATCCTGTAAATGAAAATCAGATTTCCACCGAAAAATTGGAAGGGCTTTGCAGAACCTTATTTATAGCATCCCCATTATTAAAAGAGAATCCATCATTAGTTATTAATGATATTATAGTAGCAGATTATTACAGGCATCAAATAAGTAAATTAATTGATTCGAAAAGTGAAACCTTTATTAAACCTCGCGCTAATCATGATAGACCAAGTCAAATATTAGTTGAATTTGGCGGTTTAGCACTCTCAATGCTTACAAATCCTAAAATTTTATGGGATCCATTGTCACAATTGCAAAAAGATGATTTAGCTAGTACAATGCTTAGTTATGGAAACGGTCCTACAATAGATTGTAACTGGAAATTTTTCAATATTTTTATTCTGAGTTTTTTTAAAGAACAGGGTTATTCTGTTAATGAAGAGCTGCTTGTTCATTATTTAGAAGAATCGCTTAAGAATTATAAAAGCAATGGATGGTATCATGATCGTCCTGCCTTAGATTATTATAGTATGTGGGCTTTTCAGATGTATGGAATTATCTGGTCAGAGTTTTTTGGCAAGAAACATTATCCTGAGATTGCAGATAGCTTTATCGCTAATTTTAACGACCTAAAAGATAATTATCCCTACTTATTCAGTAAAAATGGCGAAATGATTATGTGGGGAAGAAGCATAAGTTATCGTACTGCCGCTGTTGCTCCTTTTCCTTTAATGGGATTTCAAAATAATCCAAATACTAATTATGGGTGGATGCGAAGAATTTCATCTGGCGTAATTAAGCAATTTTTAATGCATCCCGATTTTATGAAAGATCATTTGCCTACTCTTGGTTTTTATGGTGCTTTTGAGCCAGCAATTCAGGTTTACAGTTGTCGAGGGAGCGTGTATTGGATTGGAAAAATATTTCTAGGTTTACTGGTTTCTGACACTAGTCCTTTTTGGAACTCCATAGAAAATAATGGTTATTGGGAATCAACAGTTATTAAGAATGAAGTTCATAATAAGTACCAAGGAGATTCACAAATTTTGATTACAAATTATCCGGGTATTGGGGCTTCAGAGGTGAGAGCATGGTGCTATGAAAAGGAGAGCACCGATTGGTTAAAATATAGATCAACAGAAAACTATAATAGACTGTCTTACAATAGTGCTTTCCCTTGGCAAGCTGATGGCAAAAATGGGGAAGTTGCTATGAACTATGTAATTAAAAATAAAAAGGGAATCTGGGAAGCCTTTAGGTTGTACACCTTTAAAAAGTTTGTAAACGGTATTTACTACAGAGATGTAATTTTAGAAACGGATGAAGATATCCAATTTAATTTAGCCGATATACCGTTGCCCAATGGTATTTTAAGGGTAGATAAAAATAATAGCAACAAACCTATTTCAATACGTTTAGGCCATTATGCTTTGCCAAAATTAAATAAGAAAATTGTTGCAACCAAAAGAAATATTGAGGGATATGCTATAACTATTATCGACAATGGAAAATATCAACTAGCTATGATTCCTATTTTAGGGTGGGAAAAAACGGAAATTATTAAAGCAAAAAAAATGCATCCGCAGAGCAATGAAAGCAGTGTAATTAATATTATATCCAATTCCACATTAAAAAAAACAAATATTTATATAACCTTTATGCTTTGGAAAAAATCTAATGAAATATGGCAGGAAGAGGAATTGATTCCAATCAAAGCTTTAAAAGAAGCAAATAACATTATTAGAATTCAATTTAAAGACGGAACTGAGAAAATAATCAATTTTAATGAATAATTTTTTTATTACTCTTAATGTTGTGACTCCGACAAAATTGTTTCTAAAAAGAAAATGTTTCAAAAGTTATCAGTAAATAAAGCCCTTAAAATTTGTTTAAAAGCTTTATTTAAAATTTGATTTTATTCTCAAATAAGAGTAATTCTCATAAGAAAATAATAACCATAGTACCGCTTAATTTTCTAAGTATGTCATTTTTTAGAGAAATTATTTAAAATAAATTAAATGTATTGTCTTTTTGTGTTCACTTTTAAGTACGGGCCCCAATCAAATTTATTGTTTTCACATCACAAATAAACTCCTCATCTTCAAATAAATCACTCACAAAATACATTAAATCATTCCTATTATATTGTGTGGGGAAAAAATGGTTATTTACAATTATTGCAGGGGTATAATTAATGTTATTGAGCTGGTTCCAGCTGAAATGCTTCTCCAAAATTGAATTGAGCTTTGAGTCATCAAGAATTGAGCTTTCCAATATATTCAATTTGGTTTCATCTTTGGTTTTAAACCAATCATGAAGCGAATTCATGAATATCTCTTGTCCTTGCTTCAAAAAAATCGATACTAACTGTTGGTGTATTTTTTTTGATTTTTGGGTACTGGCTTTTTCATTAAAATTGAAGCGAATATCAAAACAAACTTTTTGAGAGTGTTTTTCTAATATTTTTTCTATCATAGAATGAGCTTCAGAACAAAAAGAACAAAAGGGACTCGTTATCAGTATTATTTTCAATGAAGCTTCAGGATTTCCTAAAATTAGGCTTTCTTCGAATTGTAAATCGTTATTTTCAACTTTATTTGAAGCTAACAAGTTATTTTTAAAAATTTTATAGTTACGCATAAAACGATTTCCCTTGATACGAAATTCTTTCAATTCTCTTTGCTCTATGAGTACCTTTTTTGCTGAAAACCACAATAAGGCAATCGTTGCCAATATAAAGCCAAAAACAAGGATTGGATATATTTGCAAATCAAAAGGTGGTTGCAATAAAAAGAAAATGTATTGCGATTCCAAAATAATAATTCCAATTATAATCAGACATATCGGACACCATTTTCTCTCAACGAATTTTTGATAATAAAGAGAAGCCATTATTAATGGCATAGTACATACAAGTATTATTTTTTGGATACTAAAATATGAATTTGAATCATTTATAAAAAAAGATGTCAACAGACCTAAAAATTGAAAGCAAAAGAATATAATGCTTAGATCACTAAAATTAATAATTTCAAAAATTCTCCACTTATTAGACTGCATTACGGATGTACAACTGACTGAAGTAGTCATATTGCAAAAACGGTCTAATAGTTCGCTTTTGGCACCAAATAAATCTTTCAATGCAGCTATCGAAAACAAAATTCCTATAACTGGAAAGATAAAAAATAATTTTGCTTGCATGGAAATTTGAAAATGAGCAAGGATAAGAAAAAATAGTATTGCACAAAAAAAAGATAATCCCAACAATCTTTTTCTTTTATCGATCTGCTTTGGATTCTCTATCTCTGATTTTTCCACCAACAGTACAATATCTTTCCATCTTAATTCCAACTCTAATCTAGATACGACTGTTTTTTTTCTGTTTTGAGTGAAATTATAAAGATCACCTTTTTTTTCAACGAAATAAAGTTCAGGTTGCTCATTTTCTTTTCCCAGCATTGCTACAAAATAATCGGGTAATAACTCTATTTCAGCTGCTCCGACAGAAATTACACCATTGTCGATATCAAAGAAATTCAACGTATCTATAATAGACACCAAGCTGGGATAATCTGGATGTGACTGAATCTGAAATTGAAATTCATCTTTGTCAATGTTAATTTGCTCTCTATCCAAATATTGGAAAAGGTAAGTAAAAGTTTCTGACATTTATTTTTAAGTTTGAATTGAATAAAATAGAATGCTTATTTTTTATAATATTTATCGTGCATTTTAAACCAATTTAGTTGCTAATAGGAATTAAGATAAACCAAAAGAAGCTAAATTCTTCAGTGATTCATCAAAGCACTTTATTTTAAGCAGATTGCAGTGCATCAACAAGAAAGCAGTTTTATTTGTTTAAGTTTTCTTTTAAGAATTTTTGCAGATCTACCGGATTAATGTTTTTTTTTAAAACTTTCCCATTTTTATCCAATAGAAAGTTGGTGGGATACGAAAATATTTTTTCATTAGTAGCCAAGACCGCATTCTCGTCAAGATAATTTTGCCATGGAATTTCTTTTTCAATAATTCGTTTTTTCCAAATTTCCAAATTAACAGTTTTGTCAGTAGAAATGCCGAGAATGTTAAAGCCTTTGGAATTGTAGTTGCTATAAATTTCTTTCAGCAGTGGCATCTGTTCGAGACAAGGACGGCATCTACTAAACCAAAAATCTATCAAAGTAAATTCTGCATTCGGAATCTTCAAAACATCTTCTTTTAAATCTGTATTTTTCAGGTGCAGATCTGGAAATTTTTTGTTTTCCTTGATTGTAATGTTTTTAAATTCTTGATTCAAAATCATCCATAGTTTTCCAGATTTTATTTTTTTTGAAAATGAATTTAGAATTTCTTCATAAAGACTCGAGTATCCATTTTCATTAAATCTTTTAACTAGAAACCATAATGCAACATATGAGTCATTTTTATTAGAAACATAGCTTGCAAGCCTTGAATCAAATTTATTCCCATTCTCAAATAAATAATCATTGATATTAGCTAAATTGCTCTCCTTAAGAATAAAAGGGAGAAATTCGTTCTTGAATTCCAAAAAGGAATCACCGTCTACTTCGCAATTAGTTTCCCGGGCAAATATCTTTTTAGTAGAACTATCTATAAAAAAGGGATCTCCATAGAACAATACATTATTTTTTTCGCTTTTCCATGACAAAAAATACATTTGCGGATATGACAAGAAAACGTCAATTTTAAATCTATTGTCTATGACTTCGGATGTAATTATGGCATGCTCATAATATTTTTTATTCATAATGCCATTGACGAACGAAATAGTGTCACTTTTTTTTTGATTTACAGTTTCTCCATCTATTACTTTATTTTGAGATAAAATATTATTTGAATAGATTAAAATTGTTAATAACGATATGAATTTTAAATTAAGTCTAGCATTTATCATTTGGATGGGATTTATAAAATCTAGAGTTGTATCCAACTCTAGATTTTAGTTTTACTTGTTAAGCAATACAGCAGGTATTACATCTGTAACTCCATCCTGATGTGGTTGCTGTTCTCTCTATGCATCCCGAAGGACAAGCATCATAAGAAAAACAGGTCTCTGGACCATAACCACCTTCGTCACCATAACCACCAGTTATAGATTTCATTTCTTTTCTTGAAAGAAAGTTTGTTGCATTTTTCAAACTTAATTTTTTCATAATCAGTTTTTTTTTAGTTAAATAAAATTAAAGTAAACCTCTTTTAAACTTACGAAACAGCTCTTGTGCACCAGAGTACTTTGCAGTGAAAAAGATTTTTTTCAAAAAGCATTTTATAAAATCTTTTATAAGGCTTTTTTAAAAGTTAATACAAATACTAAGCCTAGCATTTATCATTTGGATGGGATTTATAAAATCTAGAGTTGTATCCAACTCTAGATTTTAGTTTTACTTGTTAAGCAATACAGCAGGTATTACATCTGTAACTCCATCCTGATGTGGTTGCTGTTCTCTCTATGCATCCCGAAGGACAAGCATCATAAGAAAAACAGGTCTCTGGACCATAACCACCTTCGTCACCATAACCACCAGTTATAGATTTCATTTCTTTTCTTGAAAGAAAGTTTGTTGCATTTTTCAAACTTAATTTTTTCATAATCAGTTTTTTTTTAGTTAAATAAAATTAAAGTAAACCTCTTTTAAACTTACGAAACAGCTCTTGTGCACCAGAGTACTTTGCAGTGAAAAAGATTTTTTTCAAAAAGCATTTTATAAAATCTTTTATAAGGCTTTTTTAAAAGTTAATACAAATACATTTCTTACTCTTTGAGTAATAGAAATGAATATTTCTTTGTTAATATGATAAGCTGTTTGGTGTTTGTAGACGTCCGTTCAGATATTTTTTAAAAGCGTATAGCTAAAATTTTATGCTTTTCTGGATAATACATAGCACTTACCTATTTTAGCCATCAGCCTGCCAGGAAAAAACAAGCTAATTATTTTTTGCTATCAAGCTCCAATCTAAGAGATTTATTTTCATTCTCTAGTTTTTCAATGTATTTTTTCATGATAGCAAATGTAAATTCGTAATTCTCAACATTTTGTTTTTCAAAACTTTCAGCTTTTTTTTCATTGATTAAAACATATACCCCATCCTCAGGCTCGTATATGGTTTCAAGAGTAGTGTCTAAAACTTTTATCAGCGCATTCCATTCGCTTTTGGCAATTTTAGTTACTCCGGACTCTCTACGGCTATATTGGGATTGAGTAATTCCTAAAAAGTGCGCTATTTCTTCTTGCGTTTTATTTTTTTCGATTCGTTTATTGATGAGTTTTTGTTTTATCATTTTTTAATGAGTCTTCTTAGTATTATTCAAGGCAAAAAACTTTTAAAGTTAATAATGAAGACAAGCACCACTTTTTATTTAATACAGCTTGTCCTGAACTTAGGCTTTGTGATTATATTTTTCCGTTTATTACAAACCAAATCTATATCCATTGCCCAACTTAGAAATCTACATTGCAAATTTGATTAAGAGCAATTAAATCAAGGAGTAATATAGTACGTTTTTAGGTACAAAAAAATCCCGTTTGTACATTTTTAGCCACAATAGAAGTTATATTTAAGAATAATTAACCCATCAAACATGATTTTTAAATCGAGTGAATACTAACCAGCACTATTCTTTTTTAAACAAAATACTAGTTTAAATCCTACAATTTTCGTTGTTTGAGAATATAAAAATAATCAAGTTATTTTTAAATTAATTTCAGAAGATATTTGGCTTTGATTTGAAATTTTTAAGATTATTTTTTTGTAGCGTTTTCAATTCAATATACATTTCTCAAATAAATCTTATTGATAGTTCATCTTAATAATTATTTAAACACAAGAAGACATATCAAAAAACTGCTTCATTTCATTTTTCAAGATGGATATATCGCTAGTTTATGTCTTTTTTAAAACCCTGAAGCAAAGACGTGGCAAACAAACAGAATAAAAATTCCACAAAAAAACATAAACACTTGTTTTTCTTAGCATTACATTTTTCCAAAAACCTAGACCACAAATCAATGCTTTAATCAGCATAAAATATGCTGCAAATAGCATAGAAAATATTTTTCTTTAGCAATAATTTCGGATAAAAATAAACCATGCATTTAAATATGGTTAAAATTTTAAAAATTAATTAATTATTTAACTATATAAAAACACAAACAATAATTATAACGTAAGAAGCCCCTCTTTTAGATAACTAAAGATTTTTCAGATATAAAAATACCTTTTTTGCGCAATTAGGCAGACACAAACCTTGAGTGTCTTTATTTTTTCAAGGCAACAAAATTTTAATAAAAATGAAAAAACTAAATCTTAAAAAGAAAGTAATTTCTGAGTTAACTGATGAGCAAAAATTATCAATTAAAGGAGGTGAATTTACTACATCCTATTCTAAATGTACTGCTATTCTTTGTTGTGAGCAGAAACCTTGTGTCCCAGCATCAGAAGGAGCAGGTATCACTTGCACTATGAATCCGGATTGTTCAACAACTACATATGGTTATGGCGGTTATTAAACTTACTTAAAATTTATTCAAACAAAAATGGTAGAAAATTCTACCATTTTTAAATTATTAAAAATTGAAAAAATTGAAAAAAATTGATAGCCATACTGCAGAATTAATCACTAATGAAATCTTTGATATAACAAAGTTTCTTTTGAATTGGAATAACATCAAAGATTACAGAAGCTCCAATCATATTGGCCTTCTTGCAGGATTACCCGGAATTATTTTGGTTTTAGTTGAAAATTACAAAATTAATCCAACTGATATTCACAGCGCTATCTTAAAAGAATATATCAACAAAACATTTGAAATTATTGAAAATAGTGAATCGCTAACACCCACTTATTGTGATGGCTTGGCTGGCTATGGCGTTTTTTTGCTAAAATTAAAAACTAACAATTTAACTGATGCTAATGACAAAGAATTAAATAATCAAATTGACGCAATTTTAGAGGAGATTGATGAGATACTGGAAGAGCAGTTAAAAATATATTATAAAAGTGACAATTTGGATATTTTGCATGGCTTGCTTGGTTTTGGTCTCTATTTCATTGAAAGAGAAAACCAAGTGGGAATTAGTGAAATTGTCAAAATTTTAGATAACAAAAAGTTCAGAACAAAAGAAGGTTATGTCTATTGGAAAAAATATGACTCATATGCCACTTTTACAACTATTCTAGATATGGGAAATGCACATGGTATGGGTGCGAATATTTACTTTTTAACCAAGCTTCTATCAAAAAAAAATATCTTAACAGAAGATTCAAAAATTATTGTTACTGAATTAATAGACAATTCTATACAATTTTATCTCAATAATGCGCAAAACATTTCAAAAGATATTTACTGCTTTTATCCTTTAAAAATAAAAGCATCTGCTTTTGAGCAAAATAATTTGATACCAGAAAATTCAAGATTAGGCTGGTGCTATGGTGATTTAGCAATTTTATATACTCTATTAATGGCATCAATTCAAATAAAACAAAAATCATATGAAAAAATAATATTAGAAAAATTACTTTTTGTTGCAGGCCGAAAATATTCAGAAGAAAGATACCCTATAGATGCTGCTTTTTGTCATGGTACTAGTGGTATAGCTGTTTTATTCTTAAATATATATTATATCACTAAAAACGAAGTATTTTGGGAATCCGCAAATCATTGGCTAAAAGAAACTTTTAATAAAAAAGACAAGAATCAGCCAAACGGACATATCGATTATGGATTTATAATTGAGAATTCTGCAGAAAAAAATATTTCTATACTTGAGGGACTTGCAGGAGTACTTGCTTGTTATCTTAAGTTTTTACATTCAGAAATGCCTATTTCTGAAGAATTGCTAATGATCAAATATTAAAAACCTATGAATACCAAATTTGGTTTTGCAATTATATTGTCCCTTTGTTCTATTATACAAATGATATCTCAAGAAAAATCAACAATTAGCTGTATAGAAAAATACAAGCAATTTGGCCTTGTTTGGGGATTAATGAAATATCATCATTCTGAAGTAAGCAAAGGAACATACAATTGGGATCAAACATTTGTTGAAAATGTGGATAAACTTGAAGGTATTGATACTCAAGAAAAACTCAATGAATTTTTATTAAATTTTGTTCTTTCAATAAAAGTCAGTAAAATAAAAATTGCTAGTGACACGGAAGATTTTTTCAAAAAGAATGTTGATTATGACTGGATAGAAATGTATTCTGCTAACAACGAGTTATATTTATATTTAAAGCAATTAAAAGACAATACCAGTATTAGCGACTACTATGTATCAAACCAATCACTTAGTAAAATCCCGATATTCAAAAATGAAAAAGGATTTAAATCATTTGATTACAGAAATAAGAGCCATAGACTGCTTGAATTATTAAGCTTCTGGAATGCAATCCAATATCACTATGTAAATAAGTATTTGATGGATAAAAATTGGCTAAGCCAATTGGAATATTTTATTGACGACTTTTCAAAATGCAGTTCTCAACTCGAATTCGAACTTGCAAAAACGAAATTAATTGTCTCACTTAATGATTCACATTCTTATTATATTTCAAAGCTAGCTAATGATTCCTTATTTACATACAAACCTCCATTTGGAGTAAGACTTGTTAATGACACTCTGGTTGTAACAAATATTCACAATAAAAAATTAGGCGAAAAGGATGATTTAAAACCAGGAGATTTGATTGTTAAAATCAATGATACTGATATTAAGACAGTTCTAAATGAAAAGGTTGGAACTATGATTTCTTGCTCAAACGGTTCTTTTTTAAAAAAATGGGCCAGATGGCTATTCTTTAGTAAGGAAGACAGTATTAAAGTTAATGTAAAAAGAAAAGATATTATCATTACCAAATATTTACATCTTTATAATACTTATGAGGTGAAAGATTATGCTTCATTACCATTTTTTATTATCGAGAAAAAATGGCAGCTTATTGATGATAATATTGGCTATATAAATTTAAAAACTATTTCCAAAGAGGAAATTCAAAAAGCATTTGAAGAATTTTCTAATACAGATGGCATCATAATAGACTTAAGAAATTATCCAAAAAATGTTTCCCTAAATGATGTTACTAAACACACTTATCCTGATAAAAAAGAATTTATTAAAGTGCTTTTTGCGATGCCAAATAGGCCATCAATTGGCAAATTTGAGAAGCCAATAATTAGTGCTTTGATTGATCCTTTTAAAAGTGGAAGTGAAAATTCAAATTATTATAAGGGAAAAATAATCCTATTAGTTGATCATACCACACAAAGTATGGCAGAGTTTACTGGAATGGGTATTCAAGCATCTCCTACTTGCATAACCGTAGGAGAAACAACAGCCGGCTCTGTTATGAATATTGCTACTTTTATAATGCCAGACGGGACAGAAGCACAATTTACCTCTATGGGAGCATTCTATCCAGATGGAACTGGTGTACAAAGAAAGGGTTTAAAAATAGATTACTATGTTAACGAAAATACATCAAATTTTACCAAGGATCAATATATCATCAAAGGGATTGAATTAATAAAATCTACAAAAAACAAAGAAAACTAAGCTATGTACAATATTTTTGACACATACGTGCTACGCACTCCTCTTTTAACAATAGATTTTTTCTTAAACCTTACAAAAGAGGATAAAGTTACTGATGAGCAATTAAAAGATATTTTTTCAGATCCAACAATCAAAGAAGCTATTTTCTTGGCATCTCCGGCTTTTTACAAGGAAGTTGAAAAATGGTCAACAGGTAAAAAAATAGATGAAAAAGGAGAAATTCAAAATTCACTTTTAAAGTATTTGTCTAGAATAAGCTCCAGGCCTACTCCATTTGGTTTGTTTTCGGGCTGTTCAACTGGACAATTCATGAAAGAAAATAAAATTAAAAGAGAAAACTCACTAAATAAAAGGCATACAAGACTTGATATGAATCTAACGGGAGCATTGATAAAGTCTTTAAAAGAAATTCCTTCAATTAAGGAACAATTAAATTTCTTCCCAAATAATAGTCTTTTTGAATTAGGTGATTTATTACGCTTTATTGAATCAAAATACAATGACAACTCAGTTTTGGTTCAAAAAATGATTGAAGTTGAATCGTCAGATTATATCAAAGAAATAATTCAATTTTGTGGGGAAGGTAAGAGCATATCTCAAATTTCTAATCTGCTTGTTGATAATGACATTGAATTTGATAATGCTAGAGAATTTATAATGGAATTGATTGATAGTCAAATCTTAGTAAGTGAATTAGAACAGACAGTTTCAGGTGTAGAAAATTTTGATAATATATTATCCGTTTTAAATAGGATTGAATATAAAAGCCCCTTAACTGATAATCTAAAATCAATAAAATTAAAATTAGCAGAATTAGATAAAGGTAATTCAAACGGCATAGATGCTTATATACAAATATTAGATTTACTTAAAGAATTCAATATTACGTTTAATGAAAAATATGTTTTTCAAACGGATCTGATTATAGGACATAATCATAATACATTAGATGAAGATATAGCCGAAAACATACAAGAAGGTTTAGCATTGATCAATACAATTTCAGATACAAACAGCAATAAAGACTTATACGACTTTAAAAAAGCATTTTATGACAGGTATGAAACAAAAGAAATTTCATTAGCCTTAGCACTTGATAAAGAGATCGGTCTAGGCTATCCAATTAATTCGGGCAGCGGAGATCCTAATCCATTGATTGACGATATAACATTCAACAATTATGGCAGCGTTGAAGCAAATCCTAAATTGTCACAAATTGACATTCTTTTATTTGACAAAATTGTCGAAGCAGAAAAAAAGGGTTCTAAGATTATTGAAATCAGAGAAGATGAAATTAAAACACCCGACTGTAATTGGCTAAACTTACCTGATACTTTTTCTACCATTGCACAAATTGCAGTTATAGAAAATCAAAACATGATTCATTTAAATTCTTTTTTCGGTGCTAGTGCTGGAAATTTATTTGGCAGATTTTGTCATGGCGACTCACAAATAAATAAATTCGTAGAGAAAATAATGGCCATAGAGAATAATTTGAATCCAAATATAATTTTGGCAGAAATTGTTCATTTGCCCGAAGATCGGATAGGAAATGTTTTGATGCGCCCTTCTTTTAGAAATTATGAAATACCTTTTTTGTCAAGATCTACTAAGCCAAGTGAAAAACAAATTCCAATTAATGACATATTTATTTCCATCAAGAACAATCGTCTTTTTTTAAGATCTAAAAAATTAAACAAAGAAATATGTCCAAGACTTACTACAGCTCATAACTATAGTCACAGCAATCTTCCTATCTATCGTTTTTTATGCGACATGCAGTTAATGGAGAAAAGAAAAACGTTGCATTTTCAATGGAATACAATGATTTCAAACTACTTAACTTTTTTTCCTCGAGTGATTTACAAAAATATTATTTTGTTTACTTCAAAATGGAAAATTACTACTGACAAAGTAAAAAACATACTAGTTATTACTGATGATGATGTATTGCTTGAGGCAAAATTTAAAGAATTTGTCACAAAATATAACATACCCAAACTAGTATATCTTATTGAAGGAGATAACAAACTATTAATTAATACAAGTAATCTTTCCAGCATTAAAATGCTGTTGAGCTTGATCAAAAATAAAAGCCTTTTCATTTTGGAGGAATTCATTTTCTCGGACAATACAATCTGCGTAGATTCTAAACAAAAAGGCTTTGTAAATGAGTTTATTTTTTCATTTTACAAAAATTAATACAATTAAATATCAAATAATGAACGGAAATAGTAAAAGAGATTTTATTATAGGAGATGAATGGTTCTATTTTAAAATTTATACTGGTGTCAAAACTGCAGATAGTTTATTGGTTGATTATTTTGTGCCAATGATTAATATTTGGAAAGAAAATAATTATATAAGCAAATGGTTTTTTATAAGATACACTGATCCTGAATTTCATTTACGAATTAGAGTTTATCTGAGTGATCAAAAAAACATCCTTCCTATTATCCAGGATTTAAACTCGCTATCGAAAACATTATTGGAACAAAACCTGATTTGGAAATTACAAACAGATACATATAACAGGGAATTAGAAAGATATGGCCAAAATTGCATGGAGGATATTGAAAATATTTTTTATCATGACAGTGAAATGATTGCAAAAATATTGAGATACACTGAAAATACTGCAGTTAAAAATTTCCAATGGTTAGCAGGTCTTTATGTTTTAGATAATCTGCTTAATCTATTTAAGATTCCTTTAGAAAAAAAGAAATCCCTAATGGAAAAATATGTGTTAGGGTTTAGTAGTGAAATGAATTACGATACTAATTTAAAACGACAATTAAGTTTAAAATATCGGAAAAACAAAAATGATATAAACCATTTTTTATCAGAAAAATCAGTTCATAATGAATTGATCTCTTTCGTGACCCAGAGAGACCAAAAAATAGAACCATCAGTAGCTAAAATAATAAGTCAAGTATCAAATATTGAAAATATTGATGAGCTCGTATTTAGCATTTCACATATGAGTTTCAATAGATTATATAGAACTAGAGGTCGAGAAAATGAATTTGTAAGCTATCATTTACTGCTCTATTATTATGAATCTAAAATGGCTCAATTGAAATATCAGGAGATATAAAAAAGAAAATTATGAATTACCTCCATAATTAATTTCTTTTTTAGTTCGAAACTGACAAACTAAAAAACTCATACAGTTTTTATTTTAAATCTTAAATGTAATTTATATAATGAAAAAAGCTTTTCCCATTTATATACAACCTGATTCTAAAGATTGTGGACCAACCTGTTTACGAATTATTGCTAAACATTATGGTAAACTTATCTCTTTGCAAGAGATTCGTGATTTATCAGAAACTACCAGAGAGGGAAGTAATTTATTGAAATTAAGTGATGCTGCTGAAGCTATTGGTTTTAAATCCTTAGGGGTTAAATTAGATTTTGACACACTTAGAGATGCTTCTTTTCCTTTTATTGCACATTGGAACAAAACTCATTTTGTTGTAGTTTATAATATAAAAAAAGACGTAGTTTATGTTTCTGATCCGTCATATGGGCTTATTTCTTATTCAAAAAATGATTTTATCACTGGCTGGATAGGTAATAATGCTACTGAGGACACTGAAGAAGGAATTGCATTATTATTAGAAATTACGCCCAAGTTTAAACAAATCGATTGGGAAGAAACCGACAAAAAATCATTTCGTTTCCTGTTTCAGTATTTATTTAAATACAAAAATCTACTTATACAGCTCATTATTGGATTGATTGTTGGCAGTATGTTGCAGCTAATTTTTCCTTTTTTAACTCAAAGCATTGTTGATATAGGTATACAAAATCAAGATATTCATTTTATTTATATCATTTTATTTGCCCAAGTTATGTTATTTCTTGGACAGACCAGCGTTGGTATTTTTAGGAGCTGGATTTTATTGCACTTAAGTACACGTATCAATATTTCATTAGTTTCTGATTTTTTTATAAAATTAATGAATTTACCTATCTCCTACTTTGACACCAGAATGACTGGTGATATTATGCAACGGATTAATGATCATAGTCGTATAGAAACTTTGCTTACAGGATCAACATTAAATACGCTGTTTTCTATGGTAAATTTATTTGTTTTTGGCACAGTACTAATTTATTATAGTTTATCTATCTTTTCCATATTTGCAATTGGCAGTATTATTTATATGCTCTGGATTTTATTTTTCTTAAAACGACGTAAAGAATTGGATTACAAACGATTTTCTCAATTAAGTCGGGAACAGAGTACTATTATCGAACTTATTAATGGAATGCAGCAAATAAAATTGCATAATGCTGAAAAGCAAAACAGATGGAAATGGGAATATGTACAAGCACGACTATTTAAAGTATCTATGAAGAGCTTGTCCTTGCAGCAAACTCAGGGAGTTGGAGCTTCATTTATTAACCAGACCAAAAACATCCTTATAACGTTTACTTCTGCCCTTTTAGTAATTGATGGATCTATTACATTGGGGATGATGCTTTCTGTTCAATATATTATCGGACAATTAAATAGTCCTATTGAGCAATTGGTTGGCTTTATTCAAGCTACACAGGATGCAAAAATAAGTTTAGAACGTTTAGGTGAAATTCATGATAAAGAAGATGAAGAAGACCTTGAAAAACATTTAATCAATAACATTAAGAATGGTCAGAACATTGATATAAAAGACATTACATTTCATTATTTAGGAAGTGCGGAAAACACAATAAAAGGTGTAACCATGAATATACCGGCTAACAAAATAACTGCTATTGTAGGTGCAAGCGGAAGCGGAAAAACTACTTTAATGAAAATTCTATTAAAATTCTATGATCCTGAAAAAGGATCGATTTTGTATGGCGAAAACCCTTTAAATGCTATTTCTCATAAAATCTGGAGAAACAATTGCGGCGTAGTAATGCAGGAAGGTTATATTTTTAATGATACCATTGCTTACAATATTGCGATAGGAGAAGATACAATAGATCAAGAACGCCTGATACAAGCTGCAAAAGTCGCCAATATTTATGATTTTATTCAATCCTTACCACTGGGTTTTAATACAAAAATAGGAAACGAAGGAATTGGGGTAAGCACGGGACAAAAACAGCGGTTATTCATTGCCAGAGCAGTTTATAAAAACCCTGATATATTATTTTTTGATGAAGCAACATCTGCTTTAGATTCTAAGAATGAACGAATTATAATGGAAAATTTAAATGTTTTTTTCAAAGATAAAACTGTCGTCATTATTGCACATCGTTTAAGTACAGTTAGAAACGCAGATCAAATTGTGGTTATGGATGACGGAATTATAAAAGAATTAGGAACTCATTATGAATTACTAGATAAGCAAGGAGCATACTATAATTTAGTAAAAAACCAACTGGAATTAGAAAAATTAAGCAACAATAACCATGTCTGAAAAACCAAAAAGAGATAACTTAAATTTAAGATCTGAAGAAGTTCAGGAGATTTTATCAAATCCTCCTATCTGGATTGTAAGATGGGGCATTACACTAATTTTCATGTTTGTTTGCATCATACTATGCTTGTCTTTTATTATTAAATATCCGGATTTGATAACTGCTAAAATATTAGTAACGACAAGACAACCCGCTGAAAAAGTAACCTCCAGATATTCTGGGCAGCTAGAAAAAATTTTTATTAAAAATAGAGATACTGTACAAAAAGGTCAAAAACTGGCAATTATAAAAAATACGGGGAATTTCAGAGATGTTTACTTACTCAAAAATATTATTGATACACTTCCATTTAAGGCAAGCAATTTTAGGTTTCCTTTTAACAAAACATCTCATCTTGCATTAGGAGATATTAATAATGCTTATATAAATTTTGAGAAAAGTTATGCTGATTATTTTTTATTAAAAGATTTAGATCCATATACAAATCAGCTGGGAGATAATAACGTATCGCTTCAAGAATTAAAAACCAGATTAAAAAATCAAATAATTCAAAAAAAATTACAAGAACAAGAGTTTAAATTACAGCAGACCGACTTTCAAAGAAACAAATATCTTTTTGAAAAGGGAATTATTTCGCAAAGAGACTATGAATTGAAGAAATTGGAATTTCTGCAAATTCAAAAAAACATAAGCGCAATGGCAATTTCTATTTCACAGATTAGAGAAGCCATTTCTTCTGCTAGCCATACCATAATAAGCACCAAAATCAGTGAACAAGAAGATAACAGCAGATTATTAAAAAATTTGAAACAATCGTATGATCTACTTAAAGAAGCTATTAGAAATTGGGAGTATAATTATACCTTAAAATCTTCAATAAATGGTGTTATCAGCTTTCAGGATTTTTGGGGTACAAACCAATTTGTAAATGTTGGGAATGTAGTTTTTACAATTCTGCCAACAAATACCTTCAATTTAGTTGGCAAACTTGTAATACCTGCTCAAAACGCCGGAAAAGTAAGCATAGGACAAAAAGTATTTGTCAAATTAGACAACTACCCATATCAACAATATGGAATGCTTATTGGTAAAGTTACCAATTTCTCTATATCTCCTGATAGCGAAGGTAATTATACTGTTTTTATTACCCTTCCAAGGGGAACAAAAACATCCTACAATAAAACTTTAAAATTTACTCAGGAACTATTAGGAAATGCCGAAATTGTTACTGAAAACTTAAGTGTTGCAGAACGAATATTTTACAAATTCAGAGAGGTACTTGTCTACAATTGATTCTTATTTGAAAATTCTAATAATAAATTATGGTCACAAAAATAAAACAAAAGATATCTTTTTGCACTGTGTGTATGAATCGTCTAAGTTTTTTAAAAGAAACTTTACCTAAAAATATTGAAGATAACTTAGATTATGGGAACTTAGAATTTATAGTGCTTAATTATAATTCCGCAGATGAGATAGATGAATGGATAAATACAGAAATGTCACAATATATTGAGCTAGGCGTTTTAAAATATATTAAGACGACTGAACCAAAATATTTTTTAAGAAGCCATTCAAAGAATGTTGTTTCTAAGCAAGCTAGTGGTAATATTATATGCAATGTAGATGCTGACAATTTTATAGGGAAAGGATTTGCTGAATTTATTAATGAGTCTTTTTGTAAAGATCAAAACTCATATTTATTTGTAGATAAAAATACAGAGAAAGATTGCTGTGGGAGAATATGCTTAACCAAAGAGGATTTTATAACATTAAGAGGATATGATGAAGAAATGAAAGGCTATGGATTTGAAGATTTTGACTTAAGGAATCGTCTTGAATTATTAGGCAGGAAAGTGGTGCTAATTCCAAAGGAAACTTTTTTAAATGCTATAACTCATAGTGATACTGAGCGTCTTCAAAATGAATACAATAACATTGGAATTAAACATGTATACATTAAGTATAAAACGCCGGCAATTTCTGAATTGGTTTATTGCTTTGATAATAACGAAGTATATACTGGAAACATAATTGACAACTTCGTTTTAAAATCAGAATCTATCGAAAATTTATTTCCTATCAATAAAACATTTAAATTCAGACATAGTTTACTAAATGATAAATGGGAATATGGGGAATTTATTTCTTTAGATAAAATTATTTTTAAAGAAGGAAATCTTTCCATATCAAATAATCCAGACTATATTGAAATATCAGATAAGGTATTTTGCTCATCTTTAATCATGTTTTTTTCACAAATAAGCAACCGCATAAAAATGGAAAAAAATTTAACAAATAAAAGAATAACTGTAAACGAAGAATCTTATGGAGATGCACACCTCGAGTAAAAAAACAGTATTAAAATCAGATAATAACTCAAATGTAATTTTGAATGAAAATACAATCAATTTATGCATTTCTATTTTTTATGATAAGTCAAAGTGGGATCTTTTAGTTTTAGACGCCATACTGCCTTTTATTTCACAACATAAAAACTTGCAATTTTATTTTTATTTAAATGACCGAAGAGGAGAAAATATAAGATTGGTATTTACAGTACAAGAAGAAAATGCTGTCGAAATTGCAACATCTATAGATTTATATTTTAAAGATTTTCTTTCTAAAAAACCTTCAGAATTAATTGTAAATGAAGAAGTTTCAGGTTATTTTATAAACTTCAAAAATAATTCGATTCATTATGGCATATTTGAAGATAATTCAGATTTCTGGCAAGATTTTAATATAGGTATAACACACTTACTTTTTTTTGCTTTTAGCGAATATAAGGATGAATTTCATTTATCAATAAATGGAATTATGTTTCAAATAATAATAATTTTTTTAAATGCAATAAAAGTTACTGACAATGAGATATTAAAATTGCTTAAAGAGCTTATAGAAGTCGAGCATTATCTATACGATCCCAATACACCACAGGAAATTGCAGATTTATGCCAACAATATTTCGCAGATAACAAAGATACCTTACTCCCCTATTTAAAGGAATATAGAAATATTAATGCAGAGGATTATGAAGAAAAATGGGAAATAGAATGGCACAATCATGTTTGCTCATTTTTTCAGAAAACAATTGAACTGGATGGTTATGATATTAAAACTGCATTAGAAAAAATAATGTCAGCATTTAACTTTAAAGATAAAATCAGCTTTTATTCTTTAATGATTAATTCTTTCGAAAATTATAATCTTCAATAAAGCAAAACTTGACTAATTTGTGGTCTTTCATACTGTTTTTCTATGGCTAAAATATTCAAGAAATAATTAAAATTAAAAGTATGTTCAATTTAATTAAAAAAAACATTTATAAAAGCAAGTACAATATGCATCCTGAGGCAATTATAATCTCTTGTTTTTTCAATCCTCAGAACTCTCCTTACAGAATTAAGGCTTTTAATATATTTTATGAAAGCATAAAACACTTAGACCACACAATTATTGAATGTATAATTGGCGATACGCATCCGCAGCTTGATCAAAACGATAACATAAAAAGAGTATATACTGAAAATTTACTTTGGCATAAAGAATCATTATTAAATAAAATTATAAGTGAATTACCAAAAAAGTATAAATATGTTTTTTGGCTTGATGCTGATGTGGTATTTACGAATACAAATTGGATAATTGATGGAGTAAAACAATTAGAAAGTAAAACAATAATACAACCTTTTGAATATTGTGTGTTTCTTGAAAAAGATGAAGTAAAACCATCATTTGACATGGAAAAAATAAGAGATTCTTACTTGCCAAATGCAATTAATACAAAAGTCTGGCGAAGTTTTGGCGCAAATTATACAGACACAGAACTATGGAAAAATGAAAAACTTAACATACACGGTCATGTAGGATTTGCATGGGGAGCAAGAAGGGATATTCTAGATGCTGTCCCATTATTTGACAAGGCCCTAATTGGCGGCGCAGATAATATTATTGCCCATGCTGCAGCTGGGCAAATACCGCATTCAAGTATAGCTAAAACCTTTATTGAGGATATTGACCAAATAAACTTATGGAGTAAAAATTTCCATAAAGCTACAGAGGGAAAAATTGGATATGTTGAGGGTGATCTATACCATATTTGGCATGGAGATCTTGGAAAAAGGCAATACATACAGCGATACCAATACAACTCAAAAGCAAAAGAAATAATAAATCGTGATGAAAATGGTCTATATATAACAAATAGGTCCGATGATCCTTTTATAAAAAATTATTTTAAACAAAAAGAAGTGCAAAAAAAGGAGAAAAGTAACTTTTTTAATAATTTCTTTTTAAGAGTAAACAAAACAAAATAATTCCACAATTATTTAAATTACAAACACTGCAGAACTTTAGTAGAAATGAGCAAAAAATTTAATTTTTTATACCAATATTTAAAGAAAGAAAAGGTGTCTTTTAACATACCTGAACTTGAATTGCAAATTGAAGCACATCCTGAGTATCCTTCAGTATTATCTATTACAGATACTTTGAAATTTTTTAATATTGAAAATGGTGCCTTTCAAATAGAGTTCTCAGAAATAGAAATATTGCCCAATCGTTTTGCTGGAATGTTAGAAGCTGAATTCTACCTTATCGAAAAAAAAGAAGATGCTTACCTCTATTACAAAGACAATAATGTAATTAAAATTTCAAAAACAGAGTTAGAATCTCGATGGAACGGCATTATTATTTTGATAGAAAATTCACAAATAGAAAAGGCAGTAATATCAAAAATGAATAAGTGGTTTTGGGGTTTACCCATATCAATTTCTATATTAATTATAGCGATTACAAGTCTATCTAAACTGAATATAACAGCAAAGTTATTTTTCCTTTTACCAACCATTAGTTTTATATTTTCCATTGCTGTTTTACAAAAACTGCTTATGGAGCGAAAAGAGCTAAAAAAAATCCAGATAAAAGGTAATCAATTTATGCAAAATTACCAGATTTTCAAAAATAACTTACTAGCTTCTAATACAATACAAGATAATTTAAGAAAATCAGAATCTATACAACTAGGCAATAAAAATGCATCTTTGAAGATTATAATGGTTATTAATCCATTTAGTGTCTCTTGTAAAGAAGTACATTCAATAATGGAAGAAATACTAGATAAGTATTTTGATTTAATATGCTTTGATATCCGTTTTAATTTTAATAAAGATCATTATAGCAGTAAAAAATCAAGAAAAATACACCAGCAATTAGTGGCTCTTTATCTTGATAAGGGACAAGAAGTTTTTACAACAGAATTGCACAATTGGTTTAAAGATAAAAATGAAAATAAACTGTATGAAGCACAAATATCAGTAACAAATGAACTTAAAGCAGATGAAATTTTAAAAGCTCAGTTCAATTCGAATTTAGAAAATAACCTTATATTTACTCCTCAAATCATCATTGATAAGTATCTTTTTCCAAAACAATACGATCGAAAGATGTTAATTCACTTTATCAATGAACTATCTGAAGATGAACATTTTTCATTAGTCCCCCAATTAAAACAGTAACAGTTAGAAATCTCTTCAACTCATTGTAACGCGATTTTTACCTAACAAATTCATAGCAATTTATATTCCTTTATTTACTTGGAGTTGCTACCTTTTTCGCAACTAAAAGCTTAGGCAGTATCGATCAGAAAGTGTAAAAAAGACTGATATAGTACTTAGAATTTCTTATTTAAAGCTAACTTTATGAGTGCTAATTTTCAGGCATGAAAAATACAAGAAGAAACTTTACTTTAGACTTTAAGATTCTGGCCGCCACCATGAGCATCCACTGCGGAAGGGTCCGTGACGTAGCAAGAGAGCTCAATATCAGCAAAAGTGCCCTGCAGTACTGGAAGAAGATTTATCAGGAAGGCAGATTTACCATAAAGAAAACTTCAGCTAAAAATATCCCATAATAATGAACTGTTAAAGCTTCGGAAACAAATCAAAGAGCTGGAAATTGAAAGAGATATTCTAAAAAAGGCTCAAATTATCTTCTCCAAGAGCGGCGGGTGAAATATGAATTCATCAAAGAAAATGTAGAAATATTTCCCGTTGAGAAGATGTGCCGGATTTTTCAAATCCACAAAATAATAATAATTTGAATTTGGTGCAGGATCGGTGCACAGAGGTTCAAGACATAGATAAAAGTGAGATATACAGCGATTTCAAGCTTAAAATTCGAATCCTGCTCCCCTCCAATCTTAAAGTATGACTTCTCTGCGACCAAACTTCAATTATCTTTTATACTTTTGTACTAACCACTAGATTAATGTGTTCTTAGAAAATAGTGCTGAAATTTTATCGTCAACTAATATCCTTACCAAAATTAAGGTTTTGTTTGTTTTATTATGCGTTTTTTGTTAAAAAAGTTGTACCTCAAATGTACCTCGCTATATTATAGTCATTGAAAACATTGAGTTGCTAATTTCTGCATCGGAAAATAGTAAGACAAAATAAGACGAGTACAAACAAACGAGTTAAAATATTAACAAACAATATTTTAACTCGTTTGTTTTTTTATTTGCCTTTTCTTTTTGATTTTGAGTAACATTTTAAAAAAAATGTAGTGATTTTGTACCTCAAAAAACGAAGTGAAAAATATTTTCTTTGCCATATTATGACATATAGAGACACTGCGGTTCATACCTAAAAATGGACGCAAGAGTACAAGACCTTTGGTTATACCAAAACAGAAGTACACATTGGAATTCAAGCACTATTGGCTAAAAAACAAGATTGTTATTAATAAATTATGTTAAAAAAAAGTAAAGTACTTTCTTATATTGTAGTATTTTTACTTAGATTTGAAACATGTTAAAATTAACTATTAGACTAACGATTACTAATCAAAATCGTTAAAATTCAAACCACCAATAACCAAAACCTCGTAAAAAAATTATGAATTTCATAAAATCAAACCACTCTACTTCCACAACCCTATCTAAAAAAACGCTGTTTCAATTTCTATTTTAGAATCTACAGTTTTAATCAATCAAAAAACAAATCACACGACAACTGCACTTTATCTCTATTTCTCAAAAATGGAATAGAACTATTATGCCTTGTTTTAAAAAAACCACAAACAATTAATGAGACAAACAATTCTAGTATTATGTTGCTTTCTTTTTTTATCAAATATTTTACAAGCACAAACATCAGGCACAGTTAAAGGATATGTAACCGACACCATAAACCATTCTACTTTAACAAAAGCATCAGTCTCTTTGTTAAGAGCACAAGATTCCATTTTAGTAAAATTTACCCGAGCCAAAGAAAATGGTTCTTTTGAGTTGAATAATATTAAAGCTGGTAAATTTATTTTACTGGTTTCTTATCCTAAATATGCTGATTTTGTAGATCAATTTTCTGTTGATTCCACAAAATTAATCAAAGATTATGGGAAAATTAATTTGGAAGATAAAGGAAGAATACTATCCGAAATAATTATCAAAGGCAATAGAGCTGCAATGAAAATTAAAGGTGATACGTTAGAATTTGATCCAAAAGCATTTAAAATAGAACCGAATGCAAAAGTGGAAGATCTGATAAAACAATTCCCTGGAATACAAATTGATAAGGACGGAAAAATTACCGCTCAAGGTGAAACTGTAACAAAAGTTTTGGTTGATGGTGAAGAATTTTTTGGTGATGATCCCACTTTAGTTACAAAAAACCTACGTGCGGACATGGTCGATAAAGTACAATTGTACGACAAAAAAAGTGATCAAGCCGCTTTTACAGGAATTGATGATGGCCAGAAAACCAAAACGCTGAATGTTAAACTTAAAGAAGACAAAAAAAATGGTTACTTCGGAAAAGCAGAACTCGGAATAGGAACTGATAAATTATACAAAGGTCAAGCCATGTTTAATAAGTTTTGGGATAAGAAAAAACTAGCGGCTTACGGCATTTTTGGCAACACAGGACAAGTAGGATTAGGATGGGGAGATAAAGATAAATATGGACAAAGCGGTTATCAAGTAACTGATGACGGCGGTATTTATTTTACAAATAGTGGGAATGATGAATTTGAAAGTTGGGATGGCCAATTTAATGGTGAAGGAATTCCAGTAGCTCAAACTGGAGGAATACATTTCGACAATAAATGGAACAACGATAAAGAATCTATCAACGTAAATTATAAAATTGGCGATATCAAACTTTCGGGAAATCGCAATGATATTAACCAGCAAAATTTAAGTTCTAGCAGTATTTATAATACTTCAGACAAGAATTTTGAGAAAAACATGACCAAAAACAAACTTGATTTAGCTTATGAAATTAAAATTGATTCTACTTTAACTTTAAAATTAAATGTAGATGGATTATTTAAAAAGAGCAACTCAAGTGAAGAAGAAATGCGAAAAGGTACCGACGAACAAGGCAACCAATTGAATAATTTGAAACAAACAACTACAAACGATGTTGATGATAAAACATTTAATACGAATATTTTATTAACCAAAAGACTTAAAAAAACGGGACGAACACTATCTCTTAATTTAAGCCAGTCAACTACAGATAGTAAAGGTGATGGTTATTTAAATTCTAGAGCTGAATTTTTTACACCATCCGTAATTAGTCCAGATAGTACAAAAGTAGTCGATCAATACAAAGTCAATAATATTGGCAATACCGCTTTTAAATCCAATTTAATTTATACCGAACCGTTATCCAAGAGTCTCTCTGTAATTCTTAATTATGGATTCAACATTAGTAACGGGAAATCTGATCGTAAATCTTTTAATCTATCTCCAAATGGCGATTATACTGTTTTGGATTCCATCTTTAGTAATAATTATGAATTAGACCAAACGATAAACCAAGTTGGAGCGATTTTTAATTACAAAAAAAACAAAACCGTTTTTAATTTTGGTTCTAAATTTAGCGATGTAAACTTTAAACAATATGATGTGTATAGAGATACTTCACTTAAGCGAAAATTTGTCAACTACATGCCGCAAATAACCTATCAATATAATTTTAAACAAAGAGAATCACTGCGTTTGTCTTATAATGGAAACAACGATCAACCAACATTAGAACAAATACAACCAATACCAAATAATCAGAACCCATTAAATACGATTGTGGGTAATCCAAATTTAGATCCTTCTTTTAAAAATAGTTTTAGAGGAAGTTATTATTCCTATAAAGTGCTTAGCAATCAATATTTTTCGATTAATGGATCGTATAATTTAACGCTAAATCCAATAATAAGTAATGTAATTACAAATGATAGAGGACAAAGCATTTCTCAATTTGAAAACCTAAAAAACAAAGCTACAACAAGTTATTATTTGAATACTAATTTTGGAAGAACAATCAAAGCCATAGATATGAACGCAGGAATTGGTTTAAGCGCCAACAAAAGTTTAAACTATAATTATATCAACACAAAGCTGAATCAAACTAAAAATTCAACTTATTCCTTTAATTTAAACTTATCAAAGAATAAAGAAAAGAAATATAATTTTAATGCTAGCTTCGGACCTACTTACAACGTTGCTGATGCAAGCATCAATGAAAATAGCGATAGTAATGGTTGGGGCTTTAATGGGAATTTCTGGAGCAGTGTTCAATTACCTTTCAAACTAGAAATTAGCACAGATGGTAATTACCAATATAATGGAAAAACGCAAGTGATTCAGGAAAGTTTTGAGCGTTTTATTTGGAATGCCTCTATCACCAAAAAATTCTTAAAATCAGATAATTTAAGAGTTTCTATAACGGGACGAGATCTTTTGAACCAGAATGTAGGATTTAATCGTTCTGCATTCAATGGAAACATCAACCAAAGTACTTATACGACTATCCAAAGATACTTTATGTTCTCTGTAAGCTGGGATTTCAGCAAAATGGGCGGAGGAGATACTAAACAAAACTAAAACTATGAAAGCAATAATAAATCACATCCTAATTTTAATAATTGTATTGACAAGCTGCAATACTTTTGCACAAAATGACCACTTTATACAAAACGGTGTAATCGAATTTGAAAAAAAATCAAATACGTACGCTTTGATTTCGAAGAAAATAAAAGGAGAAACTGAGAGCTATTATAAACTAGCTTTTGAAAGTTATAAAAAAACCAATCCACAATTTAAAACTGTAAAAAGTACGCTCACTTTTTCAAAAAACAAAAGTTTATATAAATGGGATGAAACCAATGAAACACCAAGCAACAACAGTTGGATTGCAGATGATGCATTGGCTAATTTAAAAAATATTATCGCCACAGATCTGGATACGCAAACCAGCATTACCCAAAAAAATGTTTACGATGATTTATATTTAGTTAAAGATAGTTTACGCAAAATTAACTGGAAAATTACCGATGAAACAAGAGAAATTGCAGGTTATGAATGTCGCAGAGCAAATGCGATAGTTCTCGATTCTGTTTATGTTGTTGCCTATTATACCATTCAAATTCCGTTCTCAGGCGGTCCTGAATCTTTTACAGGCTTACCTGGGACAATTTTAGGCTTGGCCATGCCCCATGAAAATATGACATGGTTTGCCACAAAGGTTACTGAAATTCCAGTTTCTGACAAAGATTTAGCTCCACCAATTAAAGGCAAACCGACTGATAATAAAGGACTGAATAAAACACTTTTGGAGGCTTTGAAAGACTGGGGAAAATGGGCAAAAAAAACACTTCTAGCCTATTCCTTGTAAAAAATTATTGAAACTTATTTTTTCTAAAAACTAATCAAAAATGGCTCCTGATATTTCGAGAATATGTCAATGGTGCCATTAATAGAACTTAAAATGCATAAAAAAAACAACCCGAAGGTTGTTTTTTTTATGCCTATAATTTGATATTAAATTTTTTCTCCTGCAGATAAAAGCGATAATCTTTAATGATGCCATTTTTGCTTTTATCAGTACGAGGCAGGATTCTGAAACCTGATACAGTATTATTTTCTCCCATGTCAATAACTACAGTGTGAGGAAAAGCTGCTTTTTTATCGCCTATTCTTGTCTGCCAAATAACAGATTCTTGAAGATCAAATATTTTATCAGCCGAACTGCCTGAAGCAGTTACTTCTTCGCTATCTGCAAATACAACTTTCCATTTTAGAGCGGATATAGCTTTTCCATCTTCTCCGAGGATTTCCAATTCTGCAATTGAAGTAGAATTATCAGACGTCAATTGAGAACTCAATGCTTCAAGACAGAAATAACGTCCTTTGACTACAGCTTTAAATTTGACCTCTTTCCAACCGGTCTCACTAGTAAAACTACCTGATGTTACTGGCACAGCGTCACTAAGATCCAACATTTCTCCTTCCTTGCGATGCAACATTGAAGCGTCGGCAATTATTTCGAAAACTGGCGTGCCAACACTTTTAATTACAGGTTTATCATGGTTTTCAACATCAAATACAATTATTTCATTTTCTCCAACATTGAGCCATTTCCCCGGAAGATACATGGACTGCGTTGGCCCTATTTTCCAAAATCTGCCAAGATTATGCCCGTTTACCCAAACCATACCTTTACCCCAACCACGCATATCTAAATAGACATCTCCAGTTTCTGAAAGCTTAAAACTTGATTTATACCATGCAGGTCCATCTCCTGTTAGATTTCCATACTTCAAATCTTTCTGAAAAGCAGCATCTACCGGAAAATTATAGATTTGCCAGTTATGAAGCTCTTTAGTTTCTGCTCCTTTGGACAAATAAACTTTTCCATTGATTCCCTTGCGGTCAATTATCGCCTTGCCATAATTTACCCTTCCCGTTGTTTCGACAAGAATATCCAGCTGAGCATCTTTTTTTGTTGCAGGTATTTTTAAAGAAGTTTCATTAAAACGTCTGTCTAATTTCCCCAAATATTTATCATTGAGATAAACTACTGCATAGTCATGAACATCATCTATCTTTAAAATACGTTCTGAATCGTCTGCAGAAATTTTGTTTCTATAAAGAATTCGCCCCCAACCCTGATCAAAATATTCCATGGTTTTTGGAACATCAGTAGTCTTCGGATTTTTAAGATTGTCTCTCAAAAGAGCCTTTTTTGTAAATGCAATTTCAGGTAGACTGATAAATTTCGAAGGTTCAGAAGGAAGTGGCGGTATCGTTTCGCCTTCATTCAAATAATTTTGAAGAAGCGATCTGATCGCATAGAATTTCTCAGTAGGCTGTCCAGCCTCATTAATTGGCGCATCATAATCATACGAGGAAACTGTAGGTGCATATGGCGGTGCATTGGCACCAGACCATTGTCCGAAAGATGTGCCGCCATGCGCCATGTACAAGCTGAAAGAAATTTTATTGTCCATCATATCTTTCAAACTGCCTAAAAAAGTCTCGACACCCCTTGTTTCGTGAGGTCTTCCCCATTGGTCAAACCAACCTGTCCAATATTCGCTGCACATCAGAGGCGCATCTGGATTTAAAGTCTTAAACTTTTTGAATTGATTCTCGATATTAGATCCGGCTCCAAAATTAAGTGTTTCGGCAACCCCCGGAACTTTATAGCGGTCAAAATTAGAAGACCAGTCACATCGAAAAAGCTGTACTTTGTCAAAACCCGACGCTCTAATAATATCTCTGATTTTGGTCATGTAATCGCCGTCATTCCCCCATACTCCGTACTCATTTTCCACTTGGACCATAATGATATTGCCACCGTTTTGGATCTGCAATGACGAAAGCTCTTTCCCTACTCGGTTTAAATATGCAGTGGCGCTTTTCATAAAAAAAGGATCTTTTAAAGTCCGTACTTCAATATCCTCTTTTTTTAGAAGCCACCAAGGAAGTCCTCCCATATCCCACTCTGCGCATACATATGGTCCGGGACGCACAATACAGTACATTCCATTTTTCTTGATTAATCGAACAAATTCAGCAACATCATTTTGGCCTGAAAAATCATAAACGCCTTCTTTCTGCTCATGCAGATTCCAAAATGTATAAATACAGATTGTATTCATTCCCATTGCTTTGCACATCTGAATTCTATGTTCCCAATATTCTTTAGGAATCCTTGGATAGTGAAGTTCTGCTGCGCGAATCAAAAATGGTTTCCCATTTAATTCAAATTGATTTTTGCCCGCAATAAAAGTGTTTTGAGCTGTCAGATTTTGTTCAAATAAAAAAAACAGACAAAATAATGATGTTATCGTAATTAATCTTTTCATGTGATGTGTTTGTACCTAATCTAATTTTATTCAAGATACACTAAAATTCTATTTAGAAAAATTTATTTTACACATTGCAGAAAATTGTCTTTATCAGCCCAATGGCAACCAAAATTATTACTGAAAATCAGTAACTTTAAAAAGCTTTGCTTGTATATGTAGTTATTTAAAAATATTCAGCTCTTCATTATATACAGGGCTTCCTATATTCAAAAAATTCAAAACACTATGAAAAACATGATTTTGAGTTACCATTTTATTTGGTTTAAGCTGTTTTGAATTATCAGATGTCCAAACTATAAAAGGTATTTCATATTGTTCTTTAGGAGCAAAACTCATTGGTACGCCATGCATGTATAGATTCTTTTCGCCTAAGGATTCTCCATGATCAGAAACAAAAATCATGGCACTTTTATATTCTTTCAACTCTTTTAGATCTTCAATTACTTTTGATAAAATATAATCTGTGTAAACAATCGTATTATCATAAGCATTCAAAAGTTCATCTTGAGAGCATTTTCCTAATTCAACACTATTGCACACCGGTTTAAAAGTTTCAAACGACTGCGGATATTTCTTGCTGTACGTAGGCCCATGGCTTGTACTTGTATGCAATATAATAAGTACTTTATTCTTTTTACTGGCTAAAATCTGCTCTTTCAAACCCGCTAAAAGCACCTCATCATATTCGCTTTCTTCATCTTTAATGAATTTCTTTAAAACATCTCTGCTTTGATATTTCTCGATATGAACAGGAGGCTCTCCCCAATTTGTAGTTCTCCAGACAACCTCTACATTATTTCGATTGAGATAATTAGGCAAGATTTCATATAAATCATCTGAATTAGTATGTTCTAAAATACATTTTACGCCGGCTGTTGTATAAGTAGCGCAGGAATTGGCATTAAAATGAAATACGTTAGGTATTTTAGAAAGCAGCGGATTGGTATTCTTCTTATAACCGTACAAAGAAAAATTCTGGCTTCTAGCCGATTCTCCAATTACTAAAACCACAACGGATTTTTGGTTGTCTTTGATAACCGCATTTGGCAGTAAAATTTCTTTTTGATTCTTCTTGTATTGATGAATATAAAAAAGTGAAGTATTTACAGAATATGACCATGGCATTGCAAGACCTCCCAATTGTTTTGAGTTCTTATCAATCCAAAGCCAGTTGCTAGCATTGGCAAATACCAAAACGCCAATAAATAATAAAGTCAGAGAAGAAAGAGTGAAAAATCGCTTCAATTCATCCTTTATTGTATTGACTTTAATAATATAAATACTTGGAAGAATACCCAGAAAGATGAGATACAAAATCAATTTAAAAGAGAAAAAACTGCTCGACTCTTCATAATTTGTATTAAGCACATTCCCTATCATCGATTCATCAATTATTACGCTATAGGTATTGACAAAATAAACGGCGACCGAATTAATTAGAAAGAATAAAACCAGTAAAAATTTCCCAAGATAGCGTGAAAGCGAAAAGATCAGGTAAAAAACAAATGCATTTAAAATCAGCATTAAAATTACCAGACTTGTAATCAAAACAACACCATTAAAGCTTTTATAATCAAAATTATTAAAGACGTAAGTATAAAAAGGCAAATGAAAGAAAACAAAATTTAGAAAACTCATCAATAAAACAAAATGAGTTAATCGTAAATTATTTTTTGGCATAAACAGTGGTAATTTCATATAGTGAAACGGCAGTAATTTTATACAAAGAAACAGCTAAACTAATAAATGCTAAATAAAAGATGATCAAATCTTCCTTAATTATTTTTTGGATTAAACAAACACCGCAAATAATAAACAATACTACAAATATTGGATAGCATTTTTTATTGTTAATCCATGCGAAAATTTTAAATTTTCGGCTTATAAAAATTCCTAGTAATCCCGAAATATATCCAATAATTCCTCCCGTAATAACATCAAGCGGATAATGCGCTCCCACAGCTACTCTACTAAAAGCGAGAAATAATCCTAAAAATAGTATTGCAAAAAACCATAAAATTTTCATTTTAAACACTTGAGGCATAAAAGCAAAAAGCAAAACTGTAAGTACTGTAAAAATCACGATAGAATGACCAGACGGCAAACTATTATGTCCTGACAATGCTTTGCCTACAATAAAAAAACTGTCATTATTAAATGCTGCTGCGGGTCTTGGAACAGAAAATATTTTTTTTAGCGGACAAGAAAACAAAAGAGAAACCAACAAGCCAGATGCTAAAGCTTCCCAGAGTTTAGGCGCATAAATAATGAAAATACTCAAGAATGATAAAAAAACAAGAGCATCACCAATCTGAGTAATATTGTATTCAAAACTCGGGTAATGGCCTAATTGATAATTAATAAAATAGAAACTATCCTTTTGAATTTGTATATATTGGGTAGCATCTAATGCATTTTCGCTGTATAAAAACAGCATAATAGCCACCAGAAAAAATACTGGAAGAAAAAACAATAAAGGTTTAAGTCTTGAATAATTGTTAATGATATACGTGTTCATTCTATTTTTTTGTATTAATATTTTTATAACTTTCTTGGGTTCTCAAATAATTTCCATTTTAAAATATCGTTCCTCTTACGCCTAAGAAGAAAGTGTTGAAGAATAATCTACAAGCACTAAAATCGATGTTTTTTCTTGCCTATGAACCAATCCATCTTTTGCAAAAACTGCTAAAAATTCATTATATTTTCCGAGTGCAAGATTAGCTAATAGCATTGTTCTGTTCATGTTCTACACTTTAATAAAAGGTAAAGGAATTTGTCAATTCTGAAGAAATTTAGAATTTTCAATGTTTTAGAAAAATTTATAACACATAGTTTAAATTCTCCCGAAAAAAACTATTCGACGGTAACATTAGCTTAATATTCAGATGAAAGTTATGTTGCAATTCGCCGATTTTATTTTGGAGCAAATTATCAAACTTCAAGTTATGCAAAGAGTGCACGAAGTCTTATTTACATAGAAATAAGACATAAGATGTATGAGATTTTTTTATATTTTTAATTGCATTAAAAAAATATCTTTCATCAAATGATGATTTATTTCAAATTAGGCGAAACAACCAACCTTAAATTATAACTTTATGCTTTTTAGGAAATGAGTATGAATTGTCTCCGATTCAGCTTTTCTTCAAAATTCAAGTATAACCTTGCAGTATGAAAATTTTAATTATAGAAGATGAGCTAGAAATTGCTCAGAGCATCAAAAATTATTTTAAGACGAATGGCATTCAGTGCGAAACCGCTGAAAATTATAATTTGGCCTTAAATAAAATTGAATCTTATGATTATGACTGCATCTTGCTGGATCTGATGCTTCCTGATGGTGACGGATTTGATATATTAAGAGAACTTAAAAGAAAAAACAAAACAGAGGGAGTTATTGTTGTTTCTGCCAAAGAAACACTTGAAACCCGACTTGAAGGATTCAATCTTGGTGCAGATGATTATTTGACCAAGCCTTTCCATTTATCTGAACTTTTGGTTCGCATGCAGGCACTTATACGTCGCAAAAATTTCAAGGGAAACAACAATATAATTTTCAATGAAATTACAATTGATATTTTTTCAAAGTCGGTAACGGTAAATAATATAAAATTAGACCTTACTAAAAAAGAACTTGATCTGCTACTTTTTTTAATTGGCAATGAAAAAAAGGTATTATCAAAAGCCGCTATTGCAGAACATCTTTCTGGAGATATGGCTGATATGCTGGACAATCATGATTTTATTTATGCGCACATCAAAAATCTGAAAAAGAAACTGCATCAGGCAGGAAGCGAAGACTATATTAAAACAGTTTACGGACTCGGATATAAATGGGAAAACGAATGAAAATGAAATTGCTTACTAAAACAACAAACAGCTTTCTTGCTTATGCGATTATCATTTTATTGATTGCCGCACCATTGTTTTATTTCATTTGCCAGCAGCTTTATATTTATGAAACCGATGAAGTACTTCATTTTCATAAAGGCGCTTTTATACAGGAAAGCCATAGAAATTTTACCCAAAACGATATTGATTTATGGAACAAGTATAATCATGAAGTAATGATCATACCTGACATGGGTGTTAGAAAAGACTCGATCGTTGGCAAAATGATTTATGATTCTATTGCTAGAGAAAAAGAGCCGTTTCGTGTACTCTACGCTCCGGTTGACATTAACGGGAAAAGATATACGTATACCGAAAGAATAAATCTGCTGGAAATGGAAGGAATGGTTTTTAGTATTGCCGGTATGTTTCTCTTCATCATTATTATTCTTTTAATCGGAATCATCTTGATTTCTAAAATTACCGCTGTCAAAATATGGAAGCCTTTTTATGACACGCTGAATCAGATTCATGATTTTGAAATCGATAAAAACAAAGCGCCGCATTTTATTCCGACAGATATTGATGAATTTGATCGTTTGAATAAAAGTTTGGAAAAATTGATTGAAAAAAATACTGCTATTTATCAAAATCAAAGAGAGTTTGTCGAAAATGCCGCTCACGAACTGCAGACACCTTTGGCATTATTTCAAACTAAAATTGACACTCTTGCACAGCTTGATTTAAATAAAGATCAGTCTGAGGTTGTTGCTTCTTTAAACACCGATGTTTCAAGACTCAACAGACTTAATAAAAACCTATTGTTGCTTTCTAAAATTGAAAATGAGAGTTTTCTTGAAAAAAGTACTATTGTGGTTAATGATTATATCAAAAAACATTTAGATTTTTTTAGCGAACAGGCCGATGCTAAAAATCTGACCATCAATACAGAATTTACCTCAACCTTAACAATAAACGGAAATCCTGCACTTACCGAGGTCTTGATCAATAATTTATTTTTAAATGCGATTCGGCACAACGAAAAAAATGGCAAAATTATTATTACAACATTGGATAATGAATTGCTGTTTTCAAACACGGGACAAGACACACCTTTACAAATTGAAAAGCTTTTCAACCGTTTTTCTAAAACCAATTCGGCTTCGCAAGGAAACGGACTTGGTTTAGCCATTATTAAAAAAATTACGGAACTCAACAATTGGAAAATAAGCTATACTTTTTACAATAATTTGCACAGTTTCAGCGTCAAATTCTAAAAAATTCAAACTTCCTACAGATTCGTTTTCAAACTTTGTACTAGGTTTTTTATTAATTAAAAAAATTAGTACTTATGAAAAATTCAATCCTAACATTCTTAGCGCTGCTTTTTTCTTCTTTTGCCATTGGTCAAAAAGTAAGTGAAAAAGACATTCCTAAAATTGTAAAATCGACCTTTTTGATCTCCTATCCCGATCAAACAAATGTAAAATGGGAAAAGGAAAAAGGAAATTATGAAGCCAATTTTACGGTTGGCAAAACAGAACGCTCCGTGCTTTTAGATTCTAATGGAAATATATTAGAAACTGAAGAGGAAATTAGCGTGAAGAAACTTCCGGCCAATGCTCTGGCTTATATCCAAAAAAACTATAAAAGCAAAAAGATCAAAGAAGCTGCAAAAATAACCGATGCACATGGAACGGTTACGTTTGAAGCTCAGGTAACTTCTATTGATCTAATTTTTGACAAACAAGGCACTTATATCAAAAGCATAGCCGACTAAAACTGTAAAAATGAAATTAAAAATATTTTTTGTGCTGTCATTTCTGTTAATGAAAATTTACAATATGACGGCACAAAACAACCCCGCCACAATCTCAGGATTAATAAAAGATAAGACCTCAAAAACTGCACTTCCTTATGTCAATGTAGTTTTAAAAACTCCAACAGAACAAAAAATAATTGCTGGTACGGTCACCAATGAAGAAGGTCGTTTTAGCCTAACATCCGTATCATCTGGAAATTATATTCTTGAAATCTCTTCTACAGGATATAAAACCAAATCACAGAAAATTTTTATTGGAACACTCTCCGATTTTCTAGATCTAAATACTATTGATATTGAAGAAGATATCAATACTTTATCTGAAGTTGTCATCACTTCAAAAACTTCAGAAGCTAGCTCTAAAATGGATAAAAAAGTCTTTTCGGTAGCTGATAATATTACACAAAGCGGAGGATCTGTCCTTCAATCCATGCAAAGTCTTCCTGGTGTTACGCTTCATGATGGAAAAGTCCAACTGCGTGGCAATGATAAAGTTATGGTGCTGATTGATGGAAAACAAACTGCGCTAACCGGCTTTGGAAACCAATCGGGTCTTGATAATATACCAGCTTCAGCCATTGAAAAAATTGAGATTATAAACAATCCTTCTGCAAAATTTGATGCCAACGGAAATGCAGGAATCATCAATATCATTTACAAAAAAAACAAACAAGAAGGCTTTAACGGGAAAATCGGAATAGGTTCTGGATATGGCGCACTTTGGGAACGCAAAGCCAATTTGCCGACAATTCGTCCGCAATATCAAGTGACACCAAAAATAAATCCGTCGCTATCCTTAAATTATCGCAAAAGCAAAATAAACGCCTATCTTCAAGCCGATTATTTATATACGGAAACACTTAACAAAAACGAATTTGTAACGCGAACTTATGACGACGGCACCATCATCAATCAACAAACTGTCAGAAATCGTGATACACATTTTACAACGCTAAAATCTGGAATAGACTGGAATTACAATGAGCAGAACAGTTTTTCATTTTCCGGACTTTTTGGAAGTGAAAAAATCATTGATAATGGCGATGAACCTTTTTTTAATGAAGATTATTCTCAGAGGCTTCGCCTTTGGTCATTTTTAGAAGACGAACTTAAAACGACGGTAATGACAAGTGCTTCGTATGAACATAAATTTAGTCAGCCAGGCCACAAATTAAACGCAGGAATCAACTACACCTATCATAGAGAAGATGAAAAATACTTCTTCACCAATACACTTCCAACTTCTGTTGGACAGGATTCTTTTAAACTTTTATCAGATGAAAAAGTAGTCGATATTAATCTGGATTATATCAGACCTTTAAAATATGGCCGATTTGAAACCGGTTTTAAATTCAGAAACCGAGAGATTCCCACGAATATGCAATTCTTTCCGGGACAGAATTCTCCAATTGATGCTAATGCTGGAGGATGGGCAAATTACAAGGAAATAATTCCGGCACTATATTCCAATTATATTTATGAAACTAGTAAAATTGAAGCAGAAATCGGGATTCGATTGGAATACGTAAAACTTCAATATGATGTGAATCCGGATCATCCAACTTACAAAAGCGACGGCTATCATTATACAGAACCTTTTCCGAATGTACGTTTTGGATATAAAATCGATGATAAAAACAAAATAACGGCTTTTTACAACCGTAGAGTTGACAGACCGGCTGAAGTTGATATTCGTATTTTTCCGAAATACGATGATGCCGAAATTATAAAAGTTGGAAATCCGGGGCTTCGTCCTCAATTTACTAGCGCTTTTGAAATTGGCTATAAAAAAACAATGCCAAAAGGATATTTTACCTCAGCGGTTTATTATAAAATTATAAACGGAACCATCGCGCGTATTGCGACCACGGTTCCAGAAAGCACTTTAATTTATAATGTATTTCAAAACGCTGGCAACAGCAACTCGATTGGAATTGAAGCCGTATATTCTCAAGACGTAAATTCGTGGTATTCTCTTAATTTCAATGGAAATCTGTATCAAAATACCATCGATGCTTTTACGGTTACAAATTTATACCCTGTTCCAAGCGTTTATAACGGCGAGCGCCAGCAGATGGTTTCCGGAAATTTAAAATGGAACAATACGTTTCAGCTAAATAAAACATTAAAAGGACAAGTTTCTGCAATTTATCTTGCGCCTGATGTTATTCCGCAAGGGAAAATTGGTTCGAGATTTTCTGTTGATTTAGGAATTAAAAAAACGGTTCAAAAAGGAAAAGGCGAAGTGTTTTTGAATGCTACAGACATATTCAACACTTTAGTAATTCAGAAAGAAATAACGGGAGAAAATTTTGGCTACAGCAGCAAGGATTATTATGAAACGCAAGTAATACGTTTTGGATACAGTTACAAGTTTTAGATTGTTCGTATTAGATATTCCTGCAATCCCGAAGCTTCGGGATTGCAGGAATCGTTTTAATAAATCTTACTGACTGTTCTTAAGCAAAATTTCGTCGATGATTACGATATATTGATTTTTGCTTACAATCGTATTGGTATCGATGGCTACAGATCCAAATCCGTAAGGCTGGTATTTTTGAATATTAAGGCCGGAAAATAATCCAACGGTAGGAATATGCGATGCATTAGCCAAATGCATGATGCCACTGTCAGCGCCAATAAAAAGCACCGTATTTGCTAAAACAGAAGCGATTTCGCGTACGTCTTTACTATAAAAACTTGTGGCTTTAAATTGAATTTGTGAGACATTTTCAACCGGCAACACTTCAAGAATATTATAATCTCGCTCGTATTTTATCTTTAAAAGCTCATAAAAGTCCTTCCACCAAGATTCAGAAAAACATTTATCACCAGTTGCGAAAGTAAAAATGGCAATCGTGGGTTTTTGATTGTCAAATTTATCTTTTAAGATTTCCTTGCCATGAGCCAACTCTGTCGCATCTAATTTCAGATCCATTTCTGAGATTGGCAAATTACGGGTTTCAACAGAAACACTTTTTAAAAAATTTCTGAAATTATAAACCGGATATTTAGCGATATGCAAGTAATCATTTGCTTTGCTTTCAATCTCATTTAAATCATCTCCATAAAATTTAAAAGCAGCGTGAGATCGTTCAACAGCGAGTCTTCCTGACGAAGAATCTTTATCGACATTTATTGCCAAATCATATTTTTTTCGTTCTATTTTGAGCCACACTTTTAAATAAGCTACTAGATCGCTGAACGGTTTTTTAGGAAGAACAATAATCTCACCAATCTGATTATAGTTTTTCAGAATAATAGGCATTAAACCGCCCTTAACAAAAAGGTCAATTTGAGCCTCGGGAAAAACAGCACTGACCTCTTTAATCAAAGGAGTAATAAGGAGCAGATTTCCTAGCCGTGCATTTGGCCTGCAAATCAAAATTAGCTTAATTTGAGTTGGATCATCCATCATTTTATTTGAAGCTTTTTGAGAAGAACCAATATTTTTGGTTATAAATCGCATCGCTTCTCGTCGAACATTATTGATCTTTTTTGAAATTTTCATTTGAAGTAAATTTTTAAGACTTGAAAAAGTCTTGTGGTATTTAAAAATTGTTTCTTGTAAATTCTATTGGTAATTTCGAAAAATCAAAACTGGACGACCATTCCGGCTCCCATTTGTTGTCCATTATAAAAAGGAACAATCATCGAAGTAACTTTCTTTTCTTTGGAAGGAAAAATAGTGTTTTTCACATACGGAAACAGCCAGTAAGCCGCTTTGGTACTCAAAATACCTATACCCGCTCCAGCAACTACATCGGTAAGCCAGTGTCTGTTGTTGTACATTCTGAACAATCCTGTTCCTGTTGCCACAAGGTAGCCGCTTATCCCATACCAGACCGATTTGTCTTTGTATTCCTGCCAAAGAAATTCGGCACCCGCAAAAGCATTCGCAGTATGCCCCGAAGGGAACGAATTGTTGGATGTTCCATCTGGTCTTTCTACATGAGTAATATTTTTTAATGCAAATACCGTCGTAGTCATCATAAGATAAGAAGTCGCTAGAATGATCGATCTATCCTTTAGATTGTTTTTACCTTCAATACCTACAGCATTCAAGGCATACACAGAAGCAGCAGGAACAAATTGAGAAAAATCATCAATAGTGATTTTATTGTCGATATCCTCTGTTACTTCTTCTCTAATTTGATTATTGAAACTTTTGAGCTGATCGTTTTCAAGTCCGATAAAACCATATCCAATAAGAATTCCAGGTATAATCAATTGTTTATAATTGAATTTTAAATTCTGTACGGTATCTTTAATTACAATAGAATCTGACACAGTATTTTGTGCATTAATAGCTATTGTGCTTACGAGAAATAATAAAAAAGTCTTTAACATTTTAAGGAAATTTAAAAAATGAATATTACGTTGACACTCCCACTAACGTAGTTTTGCTTCATAATAAATAAGTAAGGTGTTTAGGGTTTTTATAGATAAAAGCCAATAAACTTGGCAATACAATGAGCAATAAAGGCATCGCGACAATAAAACCGCCAATAACAGCAATCGCTAAAGGCTGGTGAAGTTCTGATCCCGTTCCTACTCCAATAGCCAAAGGCATCAGCGCAATAATTGCTCCTAAAGCTGTCATTAATTTTGGTCGGAGTCTTGTTGAAATCGAATAAATAAGGGACTGATTAATATCTAAAGTCTGTTTGTACGTTTCTTTAAATTGAAGAAAAGTAAAAATGGCATTTTCGCTGATAATCCCCACAATCATAATAATTCCGGTATAACTTCCCACATTCAGTGGCACATTGGTTAGGAAAAGCAATAAATAACTTCCTGAAATTCCCAATACAGAAATAAGAAGAATAACCAACGCCGCTCTAAAATCTCTGAATAAAAACAGAATTACGCCAAAAACCAAAAGTGATGATGTAACCAATATCAGTAATAATTCACTAAAAGCTTGTTGCTGATCTTTATAAGCCCCACCGTATTCAATATAATAGCCTTGAGGCAAAACAATTTGTTGTTTTATATTTTTCTGAATTTCAGCCATAACCGTTCCTAAGCCTCTGTTGTCTAGTCTTCCTGTTACAACGCTCATCATTTGAAGGTTCTCACGCTGTATCTCGGCACTTCCTTTTTCGGGTGTTATTTTCACTAAATTAGAAAGCGGAATCGCTTGTCCTCCAGGCAGAAAAACCTGCAATTGCTTCATCTGATCCAAACTACGTTTTTCCGAATTTTTATAAATAAGACGAATTGGAGTTGACTGTTCTTGTTCCAGCAAAGTACCAATAATATTTCCTTCCAACTGACTCTGCATTTGAAATTGCAAATCAGCTGGCGTTATGCCATATTGAGATAATAAAGAATAATTAGGTTCAATATTTACACTTGGTCCGGCCAATACTGTACCATCAAAAACATCTGCCGTTCCTTTGGTATTTTCAATAATAGTCGCAACATTTCTGGCTATTTGATGCAGTTTAGTTTGATCGTTTCCATAAATCTTGACTTCAATAGGCGAAACCGAACTCATAAGATCGCCGAGCATATCTCCAATTACCTGCCCAAAATCAATACGAAGTGCCGGCTGACTATTTTCAACTTTCAATCTAATATCATCAATTACATCATTGGTTGTTTTTGATCTGTCTTTTTTTAATTGTATCAGATAATCTCCCGTGTTGGGTTCTGTAATAAAAAAACCCATTTGCGTTCCTGTTCTTCGGCTATAGGCTTCTACATCAGGATTTTTAATGATGATTTTCTCCACTTCGCGAAGCATTCGGTCTGTTTCTTCAAGAGATGTTCCGGGTGGCGATTCATAATCCAAAACAATGCTACCTTCATCCATTTCGGGTAAAAATCCGGTTTCAAGATTCGGAAGAATTAAAAATATAGAAAGCAGTAAAATCAAACAAAAAACGATGCTTAAAACAGGTTTTTCAATAAAATACGAAACCCATTTTTGTTTTTTTACTTCATGATGAGCGTCTTCTTTTTTATTTATAAATGATTTCTTTGGAGACAGCCATAAATAAATTACAGGTAGCAAAAGCCATGTCACCAAAAAAGAACAAATCAATGTAATAATCATTGTATCCGTAAGAACTTTAAAATACGATCCTGCAACGCCGCTCATTAAAACAAACGGAATAAAAATTACAATGGTGCTGATTGATGAACCTGTCATGGCTGGCAATAAATATTTCATCGCTTTTTGAAGCAATGTCACCGCCGGTTCATCTGGATGTTCTTCGTGTGTGCGATGAATCTGTTCTACCACTACAATAGCATCATCTATAATTAACCCTAAGGCAGCAGCAATGGCGCCGATTGTCATAATATTGAAAGTCTGTCCTGTAAAATACAGCACAACAAGCGTCAACGAAAGCGTAACCGGAATCGTAATTAAAATTGTAGCACTGGCTCTCGCCGATTTTAAAAATAATACTGCAATAATGATCGCCAGAAACAAGCCTATAAGCAAACTATCTGTAACACTTTTTACTGCAGCATTTACAAAATTTGCCTGCTCATAGAAAGGTTTGATGGTAATATCTTTTGGCAGAATTGCTTTAAGATCGCTCATCTTTTTGTTCATGGCATCCGACATTTCGATCAAATTGGCATCGGGCTGTTTGATGACTGCAATCAGAATACTTTCTTTGCCATTGGCATTGACTTTAATGTATTCTTTCGCTTCTCTAATTTCAACCAAACAGATATCGCTTAGCCGAACAATTCCTTTGCTATTATTGCGAATAACCAGATTTTCAAGCTCATCTTTTTTATCCAGTTGTGCATCGGTAATTGTTAAATACAAATGATGGTAATCTGCGAGATAACCGTTAGATTTTATAAAATTGGTTTCTGTAAAAACCTGTGTTACCATTGCTGGCGTAATGCCATAAGCACTCATTTTTTGAAAATCAAGCGACAACCAGTATTCTTTTTCTTTTCCACCAACAATTCTGATTTCACTCGTTCCCTGAATTTGCGACAAGAAAGGTTTGATGGTATAATTCGCGATCTTTTTTAAATCGACCGCAGAGCGATCTTTACTGTCAATTGCATATCCGATCACGGGCAAAATAGACGGATTCATTTTTTCAACCGTAACCTGCAAATCCGGCGGAAGATCATTTTTTATCTGATTAATCTGCGCCTCAATTCTGGTTTTGCTCAAATCAATATCGGCATTCCAATCCATAAAAGCCGAAATCTCACAACTTCCTCTGCTTGTTGTACTTCGAACGGTTTGAAGTCCCTGCACTTTTTTTATAGCCGTTTCAAGAGGTTTGGTCACCGTAATCATCATTTTATCTACAGGCTGTTGTCCAGCATCGGCAATAATTTTTATTTTCGGAAATGTAATCTCAGGAAATAATCCCGTCTGCATTTTAGAATACGAAAATATTCCTCCCAATAAAATCAGAAAGATTATAGTGCTAAGTCCATTTTTATGTCGGGCAAAAAAAGGTATCATGAGCTTATTTGTTGATGATTTTTATTTTGATGCTGTCTCCTACTCCGTAATTTCCTGTAAGCAAAATTTGATCACTCGTTTTTAATTTTGGAGAAAGTATCTCTATTTTATCAGCAGATTCGATTCCTTTCTTTATCGGAACTTTTACCGCTAGATTTTTGTCCATTACTTTCATAATCCAAAAATCAGTTTGGGTTTCATCACTAAGAACGGCTTGTTTAGGAAGACTAATTGTTTTATTATCAGCAGTTTTATCAATCCTAACTTTTACAATCAAATTTTCTGGAATATTGACTGCTTTTATGCTTTTTAAAATCACATTTTGAGTTTGCGATGCCGGATCAACAGTTGGCATGTATTTCTCTACTTTTGTTTGAATTACAGTACCATCTGGCAAATAGACATTTAATATTTTATTGAGTGGTACAAATTTTCTGAGTTCGTACGGAAGACTTAAAACAATCGAAAAACTTTTGGCATCATTAATAATTGCCAATACATCACCATCTTGTACATAATCTCCTTTTTGAACATTTACAGCATTTACAAATCCGTCGCAGGTTGCTCTCACTTGAATAGCATTTCCAAAATTCAGACTCGGATCAATTTTATTAATCGTGTTTCCTAAAACTTTTGCTTCGCGTGTTTTTAATGAAAACAATAATTGATGATTCGAAACAAAATCATTTGACGCTACTTTTACAAGTTCCAAATAGCCTGTAGTATTGGCTTTTACGGTGTTTTTTATTAAATAAGTTGTTGTAGCATTCAAATCAACATAGCTTTCAATTGCTGTTGTATCGATGTGGGTTACAGTTACCGGAACGCTTACAACCACGGGTGCTTCTGTTGGAGCTGTTTTGTTGCAGGAAGCTAAAAACAATGCCATTAGAAATAAAATTCCTGCCGCTTTATACTTGTACTTATTCATTAGATTTCCAGTAATTGATTTCATTAATAGTTTGAAGATTATTTACGCTATTTTGTGTGATAGCATCCTGAATCGAAATAAGATTACTCAGCGCAATAATGTATTCAGTAATTTGGGCATCGCCGGTCAACAGCAATTTTTTATTGGCTTCAATGAGTGCTTCTGCTACTAAAAGCTGAGATTGCAGCATTTTACTAGTTTCTGTATTCTGATTAATTTTTTGATGGAGCAAAAGCAATTGCTGTTCGTACTGCCTTTTAAAATTTCGGATGTAGCTTTCATTGGTTGCCAGCGCCATGCTGTTTTTTTGATGTTGAAGATTTCGTTGCTTTCCATCGTAAATTGGAATGCTCAAACCAGCGCCTACACTAAAACCGACATTTTTATACGCCTGAGAAATAAAGCTCGAATTATACCCTGCATCTCCTAATAAAGAAATAGATGGTTTGTAATTGTTGTCAATAAGCTTGTCTGAATTTTTTATTTTTAAACTGTCAATCTCAAATTGCTTTAAAAATAAATTGTTTTGCTGCTCATCCGATTTTATGGTTAGATCCGGATTTTTAAGTTTTACAAAAGTGGTATCTTTTTCTCCTGCCAGATAATTTAAAAGCGCGAGATCATTTTGATATTGCTGTCTCAATCGCAACGCCGTAAGTTCTTGCTGTTTTATTGTGGCATTAAAAATCAGATAATCTGTTTGTCTGTAGATGGAATTTTTGGTCAGTTTTTTTAAAATGGCTTCTTCTTCTTTTAAAAGCGTTGTCACTTTATTATTAAAAGCCATCTGTTTCTCAGTACCATATGCCGTGATATACTGCGAGATAATACTTTTATCCAAATCTTTGACGGCTATTTTTTTATTGACTATGAGAGCATCTTTGATCAATTTAAAAGATTCTGCTTGGGAATTGATTTGCCCTTTGCCTAATATTCGCTGATTAAAACCAACAAGAGCCGAAACCATTTGTCCGTTGCTTAATGCTGTGTCGTAACCATAACCATTAATAACAGGAGCATAATTAGCATTTAAATTTCCTGCAACCTGAGTTTTATAAGACGCCCTGTTCAAGAGACTATCCAAAGTAGAAATCTTAATCTGATTTTGATAATCTACAAGTAACGGAGAATTGTTTCTTCCTTTGTCTATAAAGTAGGACAGCTCTTTTTCCTGAGAAAAAGTCGCAGTACCAATAAAAACAAGTACGAAAAAGAAATACCATTTCATCGTGTGCAATTCAAAGATTATATGAAATTAGTTTAATACTAAAATCTTAAAGGAGTCTGGCGTAATGGAAGCGCGTGGATTTGGATTATCATTTGTTGCAGCTGGAGCTTTTCCAAAACTGGCTGTTGGAAGATATAATGTACCTGTAGCTTTGCTCATCGTAAGAGTTCTAGCACCTTTAGCCGTTTGTACGGTTTGTACAACAGCATATTGATCTTTATCTTTTTGTTTTATAACAGTCAGATTTCCTGATCCGTTCGAACTGAAAACCAGTTTTCTTTTGTCATCAAAAAAAACACCATCAGATCCTTCTCCAATTGGTAATGTTGTTACCACTTTTCCGGTTTCAGCATTAGTAACCACCAAAATTGAATTTCCACAAACACTAAAAAGTCTTTTATTAACCGAATCAAAAGCCAGCCCCGAAGGTTCATCGCCTGGCGAAATATCCCAGGAATGTATTACTTCAAGCTTATCTGTATTGATCACTTTTATTTGATTTTTATCCTCAATATTTACATACACCAATCCTTTAGCATTAGTAGCAGAAAATTCAGGCTTGCCTTCTAGTGGAATTGTTTTGATAACTTTATTAGTAACTGCGTCCAGAACTGTGGCATCGTTAGTCTTGGCATTAAAGACAAATACTTTGTTTGAAAACTTATCATAAAGCACAGCATCAGGCTTTATACCCTGAATAGCCACTTTTTCAATAAGTTCAAATGTGTTTAGATTGATTACCGTTACGGCATTATCAGCTCCATCGGTTATAAATGCTTTATTCAGATCATTGGCTATGGCAATACCATGAACTCCTTTAGTATCAGGTATTGTAGCTATTACTTTTTCTGTTTTTAGATCAATAACATTTACAACATTTCCATGGGAGACAAATAGTCGCTGAGAAGCTTCATCAACAGACAAATAATCCCATCCCATGTTTCCCTCAACTTTAATTTCTTTCGATAATTTTATATTTTGAGCCTTTAGAAATGGAACAAAAACGAAGAACAAAAGCACTGACAAATATTTCATAATAAGAAATTTAAATTCAATACAAATTTGAATTTAAATCCTGAATTAATTCTGAATTAAGTCGTTGCGATTCTTAATATTGAATTAAGTATTGCTATGTTTTGAATTAAATTGTTGGCTGTTGCGGATCATTATTATTGTCTGATTCTCCTTTTTTGAATTCCAGTTTTCCAAATTTATAACTGAATGAAATTCCGAATGATTGAACCGGTATTTCTCTCACATTTACCTGATTAAAACTTGCTCCGTATTTCGTAGATCTTTGGTTCATATATTTATTAAAAGGATTCGCCATTGTCAATCCAAGACTTGCATTTTTATGCAAAAATTGTTTTCTAAGCGCCAGATTATAAAAAAATGACGCTGGTCGATCTCCTTGAATATTCTTTTGAGAAGAACGGTAATTTCCAAAAATCTCTCCCATCATAGTTGGTGCAAATTGATAACTTAAATTCAAATTTGCTCTGTAATTAAAGCCACTCACTGTAGGCAAAGAAGGATTTGTAGTGGTGCGATCACCAAATTCAAGAGTAGTTCTTACATTCAGTTTTTCGGCAAATTTAATAGATCCAAATATGCTTGCGCCAATATCGGTTTGCGTTCCGATATTGTAACGTTGTGTCAGCGTAACATCAGTATATTCTGTTCCGTTGACATCAAGGACTGGATGATAGGTAGAAAAACTCTGAATGTCATCTGTATTTCGGCGATAATAACCTGAGAAATAAATATTGGCATTATTTTCAAAAGTTTTACTGTATCCTAATTCAAAACGATTTCCAATTTCTGGTTTCAAAAATGGATTTCCGGTACTGATATTGTGCGGATCGCTGATATTAAAAAACGGATTCAACTCCTCATAATCTGGCCTTTCGATACGGTAGCTATAAGCGAATTTCACCGATTGATTTTCACCGAATTTATGCTGAACCGTAAAAGAGGGCGCAAAAGTATTGTAATCAGGAATAGAAACTCCAACGAAATCAGCCGTCGTATTGGTACGCTCATATCGAAGTCCTGCCCTTCCCTCTAAAAAGTTTTTGAACAGCGCAAAAGATGTAGATGCATAAACCGCATAAATATTTCGTTTGTATTGAAAACTGTAAGTTTGTCCTTGATTATTTATATACGAACCATCTAATGCCAAAGTATCTGTGACAACATTACTGTTTATACTTTCCAAAGATACTTTTGACCCCATTTCAAGAACAAATCCTTTAGAAAGTGGTCGTACAAAATCCAAAGAAAAATCGGTTTGATGATCATTTCCAGGATTATAACTTCTAAGTCCTGAAACCGGAAATACATCATCACGATAAGCAGTTTGTTGTGATGCATCATTTGTGCTTTTGCCATGACTTGAGGTTACCAGAAAATTCAATTCCTGATCTTCTCTTTCAAAAGTCTTTTTATAGCCTAAACTCCAGTCGGTTGCGTTATTTTTAAAATTGCTCAATGAATTTCTTTCACTAATCACTTCAGACAAAACAGTTCCGTCAGATAACGAAGAAGTCTGATTTTGCAACGTCATTCCAGATGAGTTGTTCTCAAAATGATTATAACCCAAAGTCGCTGTCAATTCATCTTTTGGTGTGATGCTCCAGTTTGCATTTATGCCTGTTTGATAACCGCTTCTGGTAAAAGGGCTTGTACCATTTTGATACAATCTGTTTATGCTGTCTCTGGTTTGATTGTACGATATACGATCGCTTGAGCTTTTGGTTTCGGTATTCAATTGTTTGTTGCCGCTGAAATAAACGCCAACGCCAAAATTTCCTTTTCGTGCATTCAAGTTAAAAGAACCATTCTCTAATCTCGTTCCTGCTGATAAGTTTATACTGCTGTTGATTCCCTGGACTTTGCTTTCTTTTAAAACAATATTAATAATTCCACCCGTTCCGGCAGCATCATATTTAGCGCCCGGACTTGTAATAACCTCGATGCTTTTGATTTGGCTTGCCGGAATCGACTGCAACGCATCTGTAATACTGGCTCCAAATATGCTTGACGGTTTTCCATTTATTAAAAATCGGATGTTTGGATTTCCTTGCAATTCTACATTTCCATCAATATCAACACTTACCATCGGAACATTTTTCAGAATATCTGTCGCAACACCGCCCTGACTTGTAAGATCATTAGCCGTGTTATAAACCATTTTGTCAATTTTATTTTGAACAGTTTGTGTTTTTGAAACAATTTTTACTTCATCTAATTGATTTGACGAAGGAGCTAATTGAATATTTCCAAGATTTACTGCACCCGAATTCAACTTAACCGAATTGTACGAAGCCGTTTTATAACTTATAAAATCAACCGTAATTTTATATTCTCCAGCAGGAAGGTTTTCTATAGAAAACGCTCCATTCTGATCTGTCGTTTGTCCATTTAATACTTTAGTTTCGCCTGAACGATAAACACTTACTATCGCCATTTCGATAGGAATTTTGGTTTCAGCGTCAATCACTTTTCCTGTAATTTTGCCTTTTGAATTTGGCGATTGTGCAGCAACTGCAATCGAGAACATAAAAATCAAGCTTAGTATTATATAGCGCATATCAAAAATTTATGGCGCTAAAATAATACCCAAATTCTGAATTTATTCTGAATCCCAAAAAAATACAACACTTTATTGTTTTACGAAGCCAAATTCTAAATTAAAACTAAATCGTAAATTTACTTTGCTTTTAATCAACTTAAAAATTAAGAATTATGTGGTGGATTTTTGCATTGCTTTCTGCATTCTTTGCTGCTCTGACGGCAATTTTTGCTAAAATGGGAATTAAAGGAGTTGACACTGATTTGGCAACTGCTATTAGAACTGTTATTATACTAATTTTGGCTTGGGGAATTGCTTTTTTTAGAGGAGGAACCAGTACAATTAATCTATTGACGAAGCAAAACCTGATTTTTCTATGCCTCTCCGGAATCGCTACAGGTCTTTCGTGGATATTCTATTTTAAAGCTTTGCAAATGGGAAAAGTTTCGCAAGTAGCACCAATTGACAAATTAAGCGTTGCCATTGCGATTGTGCTTTCTGTCTTATTTTTAAACGAGAAAATCAGTCCTCTTGGCATTATTGGAGTTGTCATGATTGTTGGAGGCACTATACTTACTATATATAGTTAATAAAAAAAGCAAAGTCAGAGACATTTCTGCAACTTACTGACGAAAATTGCTTGCAAAGTCGCAAAGCCGCAAAGTTTTTCTTTTTTTAAAAACTTTTTAAATAAACCTTTGCGACTTCGCGACTTTACGAGATTAAAAACGCAATACACTTCAACTTCCCCAATTTTTTCAATTGATCCTGCAACCGCTGCGCAAATGTCTCCGACTTTGCGCCACTATTAACTTATTAACTAATTATCAATTATTTAGAACCTTAAAACTAGGAATTCTGTAAAGCAGAATGATAATCGTATAACTGGTTTGCACTTGTTAGGAGTAAATTTATATGCCTGAAAAAAGTACTCAAAACACTGATTGTTAAGGCTTATTTTATTCACTAACACTATGCAGCATGAAAAATTCACAGGATATGAAGCAGCGTGATTTGCTTCGCAACAAATCAGACAATACAAATAAATTCCTCACCACTGATCATGGTGTAAGGATAAATGATGATAACAATTCCTTAAAAGCCGGAGACCGCGGACCGTCTTTGCTGGAAGATTTTATACTAAGAGAAAAAATCACTCATTTTGACCATGAAAGAATACCTGAAAGAATTGTGCATGCGCGCGGTTCAGGAGCACATGGTTTTTTTGAAGTCACCAATCCTATACCAACATTGACCAAAGCGGGTTTCTTGCAGGAAAAAGGTCTTAAGACTCCTGTTTTTGTCAGATTCTCTACCGTGGCAGGATCACGCGGTTCGACCGATCTTGCTCGTGATGTAAGAGGTTTTGCTGTCAAGTTTTATACGCAGCAAGGAGTTTATGATTTGGTAGGAAATAATGTGCCTGTCTTTTTCATTCAGGATGCTTCTAAATTTCCAGATTTGATTCATGCCGTAAAACCTGAGCCACATAATGAGATGCCACAGGCAGCTTCTGCACATGATACCTTTTGGGATTTTATTTCATTAATGCCTGAATCCATGCACATGATAATGTGGGCGATGTCTGATCGTGCGCTGCCAAGAAGCTACCGCATGATGGAAGGTTTTGGAGTTCATACTTTCAGATTGATTAATGAAGAAGGAGAATCTAATTTTATTAAATTCCATTGGAAACCAAAACTAGGAACCCACGCTGTGGCATGGGATGAAGCACAGAAAATCTCGGGAAAAAACGCAGATTTCCACAGACAGGATCTTTGGGAAGCAATAGAAGCAGGCAATTTTCCAGAATGGGAACTTGGAATACAGATCATTCCGCAGAAAGACGAAAACAAATACGAATTTGACATCTTAGATCCCACAAAATTAGTTCCTGAGGAATTAGTTCCTGTTACAATAATTGGAAGAATGGTGCTGAACAGAAATCCCGACAATTTTTTTGCAGAAACGGAACAAATCGCCTTTCATCCCGGACACGTGGTACCTGGAATTGACTTCACGAACGATCCTTTATTACAAGGAAGATTATTTTCTTATACAGACACGCAGCTCTCAAGACTCGGAAGCCCAAACTTTCACGAAATTCCAATCAACCGCAGTGTAGCTCCTGTACATAACAATCAGCGTGATGGACATATGCGCCAAGAAATCAATACTGGACGAGTTAGTTATCATCCCAACTCTCTAGGTGGCGGTTGCCCTTATCAAGCAAAAATTGCTGAAGGTGGTTTTTCAAGCTTCGATGAACGTGTTGATGCGCACAAGATCAGAGAAAGAAGCGAAAGTTTTAGCGATCATTTTGGGCAAGCAAAATTATTCTTCAATAGCCAGACGCCAGCAGAAAAAAGCCACATTGTAAAAGCGTTGCGTTTTGAACTTGGAAAAGTCGAAACAACCGCAATAAGACTCAGAATGCTTGGCCTTTTGTCGCAAGTTGATAAACAGCTTGCCGAGAAAGTAGCTGTGGGATTGGGCGCTACAGTTCCTACTATTTTAGAAACTCCATTGAATCAAGGCGTTGCACCCGAAGATGAAAACGGAAAACAAGAACCCAAAACTGTCGAGCAGTCGGTGAAAATATCTGATGCACTCAGCATGCTTAAAAACCCAACCAACTCTCCTACTATTGCATCACGAAAAGTTGCTATTATATGTGCTGATGGTGTTTCTGATGCTGGAGTTTCAAATATGAAGAAAGCATTGTTGAAAGAAGATGCAAAAGGCTACATCATAGCACCACAACTTGGCGCCGTAATTTTAGATAACGATGGTGAAATTCATGCCGATTTCAGTTTTCTTACTGCGTCATCAGTACTTTTTGACGCCGTTTATATTCCGGATGGATTGGGATTGAGCGTACTTGCTGACAGCGACGAAGTAAACGAATTTTTAAATGACGCTTACAAACATTGCAAAGTAATTGGTGCCGACGGCAAAGCTGAAGCAATAATAAATGCTGCCGCTTTTGCTTCAAAAATTACAAATGAAGATAAAGGTATCATCATAAATAAAGATACAGGAACAGAAAAATTCGCCAATGACTTCACTACAGCAATGAAGAAACACCGATTTTGGGAACGTGAAAAAAACCTCTACAATTAAACTATAAAAGTTAAAATCATGAAAAATACAGATAAACCAAGTAATACAAAAACAGCCGACAAAAACAATAATAAGGCAATCGTAGAACCTGTTAATGGCGCGGCATCAGAACTGAGAGAACTCTTTATTGACAGCTTGAAAGATATTTACTGGGCGGAAAAGGCACTAGTAAATGCGCTGCCAAAAATGCAGGCTAATGCAACCGATGCGAGTCTGATTTCGGCTATAAAAGAGCATCATGCTGTAACACAAAATCAGGTATCAAGACTCGAAAAAGTCTTCAAACTATTGGGCGAAAAAGCAGAAGGAAAAAAATGCGAAGCAATGGCCGGTCTGCTCAAAGAGGGAGACAGTATATTGGAAGAAACACAACCAGGAGCAGTGCGCGACGCGGGCATTATAGCAGCCTCTCAAAAAATTGAACATTATGAAATTGCGACATATGGCACCTTGGCTGCTTTTGCCAAAACACTCGGAGAAAATGATGCAGCCAAGTTATTGACCCAGACACTTGCCGAGGAAAAAGAGGCAGACTGTCTTTTAAATGATGTTGCGCTTAATGCAATCAATATTGTTGCTGCAGAATAATTTGAATCGAAAATCAAATTTTAAACGTGAAATCTTTATATCAGTTAAGCCCTATTTTTGATTGTTATTCGATTTTAGTGGTGGCAGAAATCTTTACTAAAGCAGTCATTTAACTTAGAAATATCATGGGAAAAATATTTTTTAAAGATTGGATAAGCATTGAACATGTTGCTCTGGCAACAATAATAGCATTTATCACATTGTTTTTTTTCGTCAGGATTTCAGGAAAGCGTACGTTGTCAAAACTTAATGCGTTTGATTTTGTGGTAACCGTAGCTTTGGGATCAACTTTATCCTATATGATGCTGGCAATAGTTCCCCTTCTGGAAGGTGCAATTGTGTTGTTTTTGATTATCATTATGCAATATGTTTTTGCTTGGACTGCCCGTTCTTCAAAAAAAATGGAAAGGCTTGTAAATGCAGTGCCAAGCCTGATATTTTACGATGGCAAATTTATTGAGAAAACTATGGCAAGAGAAGCTATAACCAAAGCTGAAATATTTTCAACAATAAGAAATTCTGGAATCGACCAAATTGAAGAAGTCAAAGCCGTAGTTATGGAACTCAATGGCCAAATCAGTATAGTGAGGAAATCAACCGGCAACGGAAATAGTTCCTTAGATGACATTCCTAGTTTAGTAAATTCCTAATCTGTTGAAGAATCAAAAAACTGATACTTTTTTAAGGAAGATGAAAATTTAACAATCTTCTTCGGATATTATACAAAAATTATTGTAGTAAAAAGTGTAACTTTAAATAATATAAACAGTTGGTCGTTAAACTATTACTTAAAAATTACGCTATATGGAATTCGAAAATTATTACTATATGTATGAAAAGGCTTCAGATGATATGAATTACTATCAGGAAGATCTTTTGTTGGATCATGACCGTTATCTTGATGTCGATTTTGAAGCAAGACTGGCTGCAACCAACCATTATAATCTAGAACTCGGAGAATTGGAAGAAGATCTCGAAGATGATTTCTTAACAGAATATGATGAAAATGACTGGGAAGAAGAAGATTCTAAAACAATACAAGGAGAATACGACAGTAATGAAGGTATATCGTTTTTTTGATGTAATTAAACCCAAGAATCTTAATTAAATCAGGGAAAACTTAGGCTATCACATAAATTTATCTAAAACAGAAAAAATCCAAATCCCAATATTCAAATTGGGATTTGGATTTTTTTTGGATTTTCTTCAAAATTTGAATTTTAAATTTTGTACCGAAACTTTTTAAACCGCTGCGCAAATGAACACTCCTAAGAGTGAGTAAGAAAAACGATTTTTAATAAAAAAAATGTAAAAATCAACGAAATATCGTTACAGCAAAAAATAATTGTAAATTTAAAATACTGATAACCAATAATTTACCATTAAAGTACACTATTTGATATATTTTTGGTATTCGGCTATAAATTAAAAGATGGACTAAAATAAAATCATATTTAAAAAAGAAATCGAGAGCCTGTTTCTTTCTTAATCTAGGTTAACTGATACCTTTTGTAATCCTTTCTAAGTTTGTAAAAGAAATGCAACAATATCTATTAAAATAATTTTCAATAGAAATATTGCAAAAAAAATAACAACAATTCATACTATTTAATAATCAAAAAACCTTTAAAAAATGAGCACATTTACAGTAAAAGACGGAGCAGAAATTTATTACAAAGATTGGGGAACAGGACAACCAATTGTTTTTCATCACGGATGGCCTTTATCAAGTGATGATTGGGACGCACAAATGATGTTTTTTCTTCAAAAAGGCTATCGCGTTATTGCACACGATCGTCGCGGACATGGCCGTTCAAGTCAGACTTCTGAAGGGAACAACATGGAAACTTATGCTTCAGATATTGCACAATTAGTTGAGGCTTTAGACTTAAAAGACGCAATTCATGTTGGCCACTCAACAGGAGGCGGTGAAGTAATTCGTTATGCCGCAAAATACGGAAAAGGACGTATTTCAAAAGCAGTAATCATTAGCGCTGTAACGCCAATTATGATTCAAAGCGAGTCAAATCCAGAGGGCGTGCCTTTGTCTGTTTTTGACGAAATCAGAAAAGGAACTGCCTTTACTCGATCACAATATTTTTATGATTTTCCAATTCCTTTTTATGGATGGAATCGTGAAGGCAAAACTGTTCAAGAAGGAATTAAGCAAAATTGGTGGCGACAAGGAATGATGGGATCTGTTTTAGCACATCATGACGGAATCAAAGCGTTCTCTGAATCCGATTTTAGAGAAGATCTTAAAAGTTTGGACATTCCGGTTCTTGTATTGCATGGCGAAGATGACCAGATCGTTCCGTATCATCAAGCACCAAAATCAGCAGCATTGCTTAAAAACGGAAAACTGATTTCATATCCAGGATTTCCTCACGGAATGCCAACTACAGAAGCAGAAACCATCAACAATGATATTCTGGCTTTTATAAAATAACTCATAAACTACAACTGCCTGCAAAAATTCTTTGCAGGCAGTTTAAACCACTATAACAGCTAGCAAAAACAAACTTTTTGAATTGCAGTTTGCCAATAATAAAGTATCTTTAAAGAAAGATATTTTTTTTTCCCTTTTAGAAAAAAGGGAGAAAAAGCATTAAACAAGAATACTACTAAACAATATGGAAATAATAAAATTAGAATTAGACGAAAAAAAACACGGCGCATTTAATCTTTATGTCGATGATAAAAAATTAGGAGAAATGACAGTAAGCATCCAACCCGATTTGCTAACGGTTTACCACACAGGAGTTGAACCAGAAGGTGAAGGAAAAGGCTATGCAAAGAAACTTTTGGAAGAAATGGTATCTTATGTTCGCGCCAATAATTTGAAAGTTCTACCGCTTTGTCCGTATGTTCACGCACAATTCAAAAGACATCCAGATGAATATGAAGATATTTGGAAGAAGTAATCAAGTCTGATAAAGTATATTCCCAAAGTTTGTCATTTCGACGGAGGAGACTCGAGCGATAGCGAACAGGCGAAGTAAATCTTCAAGAGTAACTCCGTAACGATAAAACAATCTTTGTCGAGCTCCTTGCGAAGATTTCTCCTCCGTCGAAATGACAAGATTGTGGTTTATTACTTGAAATATAAAAAATTTAATCTGCAAAGATGTCTTAAAATCTACGTGAAAAATCACTTCCTCTAACTAATAATTAAAAACACAATTGTATGAATACAAAAATATTGACAGACGGAATACCATTAAACGAAGCAAAAAAAGCCTTAATTATGATTCATGGTCGCGGTGCAAGTGCTCATGATATCCTCTCAATTGCAAAACATCTTAGGGTTGACGATTTTGCTTTGGTTGCGCCTGAAGCGGAAAACAGAACTTGGTATCCGTATTCGTTTTTAGTTCCGCTGAACGAAAACGAGCCTTCATTCTCAAAGTCATTAGAGGCAATTCATCAAGTGGTGGTGGCTGTTCAGCAAAATGGAATTGAAAAAGAAAATATTTATTTCTTGGGATTTTCTCAAGGTGCTTGTCTCGCTTTGGAATTTACGACCCGAAATGCTGCAAAATACGGCGGAATCGTAGCATTCACAGGTGGATTAATTGGCGACAAGGTATATGAAAATCACTATTCAGGAAACTTTGAAAATACGCCAGTCTTTATTGGAACAAGCGATCCTGATTTTCACGTTCCTGTAGAAAGAGTAAATGATACTGAAACACTTATGACAAAAATGGGTGCTGATGTTACTAAAAAAATCTATCCAAACATGGGACATACTATTAGTCAGGATGAAGTCGATTGTGCAAATGCCTTAATTTTCAATAAAAGATAATGATTACCATAACTCGCGTTTACAGCGATTCAAACGGTGAAAGTCATTTTGAAGATTTTCAAGTTCCGTTGAAAAACAATGGCGATATCGGATTTTTATCTGATGATGAACCGGTGAAATCTATTGTTTTCAGAGAAGTTAGTCCGTCTTACGATTACGATTATCATAATGCGCCAAACCGTCAGTATATTGTTTTACTTGATGGTGGCGTAGAAATCGAAACTTCAATGGGAGAAAAAAGAACATTCCCAACTGGTTCTATTCTGTTGGTTGAAGACACTATCGGAAAAGGCCATAAAACCAAAAATATCGAGCCAAAACTTCGAAAATCGATATTCATAAAACTATAATTTTTTTGCCACTAATTTCCACTAATTTTTTTTGATTATGAAAATGCTGAAAATATAATTTCACGAAGTATTTTCCATGAAGACGCTAAGTTTTCTTTTATAATATAGATTCAAATCTGCTCAAATCTTTTTAAATCTGCGTGAAAAACTTTTTTAGTTCTTTGTGGACTTTCTAATTATGCCATTTTCATATCAATAAATCACGATAAATCATGTAAAAACCAAATTGACTTTCTTAAAACAAAGCCTTTAACTAAAACGGAACATTCTTTGGTTATAGCGTAAAAGTTCCAAAACGCACCTTGTTTTATTTCTTAATCTAGGTTAATCGATGCAGAAGCATAACGGACGTAAATTTGTATAAGAAAATCAATAACAATTTAATATAAAAACAACCATGGAAAATAAAATATTAGGCTTACATCATATTACTGCAATCGCAGGCGACGCTAAACGTAATTTTGACTTTTATTCAAAAGTTTTAGGATTAAGATTTATCAAAAAAACGGTAAATTTTGATGATCCCGGAACCTATCATTTTTACTTTGGCGACGAAGTAGGAAGCGCTGGAACAATTTTGACATTTTTCCCTTGGGGAGCTGGAATTCAACAAGGAAGAAAAGGTGCTGGAATGGCAACTGAAATTGGTTATTCTGTTCCGAAAGGCAGCCTTGACTTTTGGCAAAAACGTTTTGAGCAGTACAATATAATTTATAATAAACCTGCTGAAAAGTTTGGAGAAAAATACTTGACTTTCTTAGATCCAGACGGACTAAAATTAGAGTTGATCGAATCTAAAACAGGCGATAACAGAAAAGCTTGGGAAACCGACGAAGTAAAAGCAGATGTGGCTACAAAAGGTTTTCATAATATCACTTTGACTTTAAACAATATCAAACCAACTGCTGCAATCTTAACAGAAATATTTGGCTATAAATTAATCGATCAAGAAGTAAATCGTTACCGTTATGCAACAGATGCTGTCGAAAATGCTGCCATCGTTGACTTGGTAGAATTACCAGAGGAAAAACGCGGTTTAAATGCAAACGGAACTGTTCATCACGTAGCTTTCCGTGTTCCAAATGATGAAATTTTGATGAAATTCAGAGAAAAAATCGAAGATTACGGATTGTCTATTACACCGCAAATCGACAGAAATTATTTCCATTCTCTTTATTTTAGAGAACCAGGAGGCGTATTGTTTGAAATTGCAACCGACAACCCAGGTTTTACAGTAGATGAAAGCTTAGAAGAATTAGGTAAAAACTTGAAACTTCCTGCACAATATGAAGCTGATAGAGCAGCAATTGAAGCGCATTTGGTGAAAATAAACTAAAAAAACAGTAGATTTCAGATTATTAAATTCTGAGTTTAGACGAAGGGAACGCTTAAAAACAGCAAAAGGCATTAATTCATAATTAGTGTCTTTTGCTGTTTTATGTTCATTAATAATCGACCTCATAATTTCTAATTCATTCAATATAAAAACATTACTTTGGAATTCGTAATTTAATCAATACCTGAATTATGTAAAATCTAAGGCTTATTTTAATAAAAAATGCTTTGATAAAAACCTAAATTTGAGATACTCAACTAAAAATCTAGATTATGAAAAATGCCATGTTCCTAATACTATTTACTTTCTTTTTTTCCTGCCAACAAAAAGAAAAGCAAAAAGAAAATAAAACCAATTCGGTTATTCCAGACACAATTGTAGTCAAAAAAGAACGAGCGGAAAACAAGCAAATAGACGACACTATCTTTATGAATTTCAAAGATGATAATAATCTAAATACAGCCGAAGGTCTATTAGATTCTGTTCATCCGCGAGTGTTTGTCAAATTTAAAAATGAAAGTTTAGGAACATTAGAAGCTAAGATAATACTAGCTACGAACAATGGAAATATCCGTTTCAATCAAATTATTTTTCCAGATAATTCCTCAGATGGCCCTTTTGGGAAGGACTTGAAAATGCAGCTTACCCAAAAAGGAAATCACGTCATAGTAATCGGTCATTCACAAATGGCAGATAATCCTTACTGGGGTAACTTTAAAGTCGAACTTAAGAATAAGAAACAATAAAAAGCCAGAGACTTTTGAGGCTTTTTCAGTTTCTGAAAGACAAAAAAAATTGCGCAAAGTCAGAGACATTTGCGCAGCTTTTTATGGGAACTCTTTGTGGAGCGGGACACACCACCTCATCGCAAAAATTACTGATTCATGCTTAAATAAAGATAGCCAGCCGTTGTTACTTCTTTTTGATCTGAATTTTGATATCTGAGAATATAATAGTAAGTACCCGTTGGAAGTCCTTTGCTTTGATTAACTACTGCCCTTCCATTTGAGTAGCCTTCAAAAGCATTGCTTTCATTATTGTATCCATCGGTATGAAAAACAATTACACCCCATCGATTATAAATTTCAACCGTATTTTTTGGATAACATTCAATACCATCAATTTTAAACCTATCATTTATGCTGTCTCCATTTGGCGAAAATGCATTATGAACAACTACTTGGCAACCCACTATATCAAGTACTGTTGGATCGTTGTCCTGATTTGTAGGAGACGATTTGTCTGACAAGTCACTCACATCTTCCCCATTAGGATTTACTGGTGTTGGAGGTCCTTTCGCTTCGGCTAAAGCCTGATTGACAACTTGACCTTTTGCTAAATCATCTGAAGTGATAATGTACTGAGCTCTGTATAGCCATTTCTCATTTGTGTCTAAATATCCATTTGAATTAAGATCTCCTGTTTTATTGCCCGAATCTACGGGATCAAGAGCAGGCGTTGACAATCCAGGAAGTGGATCAGTTACTTTTACATTACTTAAACGAGTATTTCCGATATTACTGACCGTAAAAAGATAATTTACTACATCGCCCACTTTTGCATTATTAAAGTCTCCGCTAAATGAAAAGATTTCCTTGACAATCGCAATTTTTGGAATATTTGGCAATGGAACTACGGTGCAAGTCGGGCAATTTGGATCATAATACTCATCACCCGGCTTAACAGGATTTGTTGGGTCTTCAGAAGTATCGGTAACAGTAGTACCTCCCGGATTATCTGGAGTTGGTGGCGTGTTTCCTTGAGCAATCGCGCTATTGTAAATCACACCTTTCTCAAAATCTGATTCCTTTATTGTATAAGTTAACTGAGCTTTGCCTGTCTGCCCAGGATCTAATGCATTCGGCGTAACGGATAAATTGGTAATGCCTAAAAACTGATCATTAATCGTTACATTTTCTAATCTAATATTTCCAGTATTTTGTACTGTAAATGTGTATGTAATTGTTTCATTTACATCAGTAAGACCATTTCCGTTGCTGTCATTAGTACCTGAAAATGAAGCATCTTTATATAACAAAATGGAAGGTTGCGGTACAATCGGAGTCAAAATAATGCTGTCTTGATCATTTTCTGTCGGATCATTGTTATTTGGAGTTGAATTTGGATCAAAATTATCCGAAGCTATTATTTGCGCAATATTTTTGTATTCGTTCGCAGTTCCGGTCGATGTGTTCACTCTGACCTTGTAAGTCAACGAAACAGGATTATTAACCGAAACAATAAACACTGGCCAAGTAATTGTGTTTCCAGACAATACTCCGCCATTGTTTGCACTGATAAAAGTATAACCCGATGGCAATACATCATTTGCACGCACACCGGTAGCATTATTTGGACCAAGATTACTTACGGTTATTGTAAAATCAACCTGATCACCAACAAAAGGCGACATATTGCTCACCGATTTTTTCAAAGCAATATCAGAACATAAAATAACGGTTAGATCAACTTTTAACGCATTTCCAATACTATTTTCACAGACAGCATTATTTTGCACTGTAACATAATAAGATGTATTTGCAGTTATAGCAGGCGTTACAAAGGTAGAACCCGTGTAAAGCAAAACAGATAAATTAGCATCTTGGTACCATTTAAAAATAGGATTACTAATAGCACTTGTAGCTGTTATTGATGCACTACCTCCAGTACATAACGAAGCATTTGAAGTAGTTACTGAAATATCAGAAGCCAAAGCCAATGGATTGACTGTTGCCACAACCGCTTTTCTGGTGTTGATCGCGTTTTCGCAGACTCCGTCGCCGCTTACGCTGACATAATAGGTTGTCGTTGTTGCAGGTGTTACAGTATAAGTATCTCCTGTAAATAACGCTGTAGTCGTTGTCTGATCTGCATACCATCTGAAAATTGGTGTTGTAATAGTTGTTGAAGCTGTAAGCGAAGTCGATGAACCCGCGCAAATTACAGCATCTGAAGCCGTAATATCAGCATCCAAACCTAATCTATTTACAGTAACCACGACAGGTTTTCTAGTGTTGATCGCATTTTCGCAAACTCCATCACCGCTTACGCTGACGTAATACGTTGTCGTTGTTGCCGGAGTTACAGTGTAAGTATCTCCAGTAAAGAGTGCTGTAGTTGTTGTCTGATCCGCGTACCATCGGAAAACTGGTGTTGTTATTCCAGTAGTTGAAGCTGTAAGCGTAGTCGATGAACCTGCACAGATTACAGCATCTGAAGCCGTGATATCAGCATCCAAGCCTAATCTATTTACAGTAACCACGACAGATTTTCTGGTGTTGATGGCATTCTCGCAGACGCCATCACCGCTTACGCTGACATAATACGTTGTCGTTGTTGCAGGAGTTACGTTATAAGTATCTCCTGTAAAGAGTGCTGTAGTCGTTGCCTGATCAGCATACCATCTGAAAACTGGTGTTGTAATAGTTGTTGAAGCTGTAAGCGAAGCTGATGAACCCGCACAAATTACAGCATCTGAAGCTGTGATATCAGCATCCAAACCTAATCTATTTACAGTAACCACGACAGGTTTTCTGGTATTGATAGCATTTTCACAAACTCCATCACCGCTTACGCTGACATAATACGTTGTCGTTGTTGCCGGAGTTACGCTAAAAGTATCTCCTGTAAAGAGCGCCGTAGTTGTTGCCTGATCAGCATACCATCTGAAAACTGGATTTGTTATTCCAGTTGTTGAAGCTGTAAGAGCAGTCGATGAACCCGCACAAATTACAGCATCTGAAGCCGTGATATCAGCATCCAAACCTAATCTATTCACAGTAACCACAACCGCTTTTCTAGTATTGATGGCGTTTTCACAAACTCCATCGCCGCTTACGCTGACGTAATACGTTGTTGTTGTTGCCGGAGTTACAGTGTAAGTATCTCCTGTAAATAACGCTGTAGTCGTTGTCTGATCTGCATACCATCTGAAAATTGGTGTTGTAATAGTTGTTGAAGCTGTAAGCGAAGTCGATGAACCCGCACAGATTACAGCATCTGAAGCCGTGATATCAGCATCCAATCCTAATCTATTTACAGTAACCACGACAGGTTTTCTGGTGTTGATGGCATTCTCGCAGACTCCGTCACCGCTTACGCTGACATAATACGTTGTCGTTGCTGCAGGAGTTACGTTATAAGTATCTCCTGTAAAGAGTGCTGTAGTCGTTGTCTGATCAGCATACCATCTGAAAACTGGTGTTGTAATAGTTGTTGAAGCTGTAAGCGAAGCTGATGAACCCGCACAAATTAATGCATCTGAAGCCGTGATATCAGCATCCAAACCTAGTCTATTCACAGTAACTGCAACCGCTTTTCTGGTATTAATGGCATTTTCACAGACACCATCGCCGCTTACGCTGACATAATACGTTGTCGTTGCTGCAGGTGTTACAGTATAAGTATCTCCTGTAAATAACGCTGTAGTCGTTGTCTGATCTGCATACCATCTGAAAATTGGTGTTGTAATAGTTGTTGAAGCTGTAAGCGAAGTCGATGAACCCGCGCAAATTACAGCATCTGAAGCCGTAATATCAGCATCCAAACCTAATCTATTGACAGTCACCACGACCGCTTTTCTAGTGTTGATCGCGTTTTCACAGACGCTATCGCCGCTTACGCTAATATAATATGTTGTCGTTGTTGCAGGTGTTACAGTATAAGTATCTCCTGTAAATAACGCTGTAGTCGTTGTCTGATCTGCATACCATCTGAAAATTGGTGTTGTAATAGTTGTTGAAGCTGTAAGCGAAGTCGATGAACCCGCACAGATTACAGCATCTGAAGCCGTAATATCAGCATCCAAACCTAATCTATTTACAGTAACCACGACAGGTTTTCTGGTGTTGATGGCATTCTCGCAGACACCATCACCGCTTACGCTGACGTAATACGTTGTCGTTGTTGCAGGTGTTACAGTATAAGTATCTGCTGTATTTAATATCGTGGTACTTGTCTGATCTGCATACCATCTGAAAACTGGATTTGTTATTCCAGTAGCTGAAGCTGTAAGCGTAGTCGATGACCCCTCGCAAATTACAGCATCTGAAGCAGTAATATCAGAATCTAAACCTAATCTGTTGACATTTACTACAACCGCTTTTCTGGTATTGATGGCATTATCACAAATATTAGTTCCTCTCACACTAACATAATACGTCGTTGTAGTTTGTGGCGAAGGATCAAATACAGCTCCAATGGATAGCGGATCGGCAGAAACTTGATCTGCATACCAAAAAAATTCAGGATTACTGATTGTTGATGAAGCGGTCAAGACTGCGACGTCTCCTGAACAAATGGTCTGATCAGCAGCATCTATATCTGCGGCCGTTGCCAAAGGATTCATCGAAACGGTTACCGGCTTTCTTGTATTTGGCGCATTTTCACAAGCATTGTCTCCGCTCACACTTAAATAATAAATTGTAGTTACTGTTGGAGATACCGTGTAAGTGTCTCCGATGTTTAATATTGCTGTCGTCGTTTGATCTGCATACCATCTGAAAATTGGCGAAGTGACGGTTGCTGATGAAGCAGAAAGAACTGATGCCTCGCCTGGACAAGTTGTAGTATCTGTTGCCGTGATATCTGAAACAACTGCTAGAGGATCAACATTTACAGTCACTGCTTTTCTTGTATTGACGGCATTCTCACAAACACCGTCACCGCTTACGCTTACATAATACGTGGTCGTTGAGGTTGGGGAAACAGTAAAAGTATCTCCTGTGCTGAGCGCTGTAGTAGTTGTTTGATCGGCGTACCATTTAAATATTGGTGTTGTAACTGTAGTTGTTGAAGCAGAAAGAACTACCGAAGATCCTGCGCAAATTTCATCATCCGCAACAGCGATATCCGAGTCCAAAGCCAGCGTATTTACAGTCACAGTTACTGCTTTTCTAGTATTTATAGCATTTTCACAGACTCCGTCCCCGCTTACACTTACGTAATAGGTTGTTGTTACGGCGGGAGAAACAGTATAAGTATCTCCAGTGAAGAGAAGTGTAGCACTTGTTTGATCAGCATACCATCTAAAAACGGGCGTGGTCACAGTAGTTGATGAAACTGCTAGTGCTGCGGAAGAACCAGCGCATATTGTTGCGTCTGTACTTAGTATATCAGAATCAAGTCCTAAAGAATTTATTGTTACTGTAATGGGTTTTCTAAAATTCGGCTCATTCTCACAGACATTATTACCTTTTACACTGACATAATACGTTGTAGTTGAGACTGGGGAAACAGTATACGTTGTACCAGTATTAATTGCTGTCGTACTGTTTTGATCAGCATACCATGTAAAGGTAGGAATACCGATAGTTAATGTACTTACCGTTAGCGTAGTACTATCGCCGGGACAGACTTCACTGTCTGCACCTGTAATATCAGATGCGGTCGCAGAGGCATTAACATTTACAGTAATTAATCTTGTTGTTGCAGCTGATGGACAGCCACTCAAGCCAGTTATAGTATAGGTAATTGTTGCATTTCCCGGTCCATTACCAGTAATTACCCCATTTGCATCTACAGTGGCAATACCAGGAAAATCTGAACTCCAAAGTCCGCCCGGGTCGCCATCAGTAGTAAAAAGGGTTGTATCTCCAATACATAAATTCTGTTTTCCTGATAAAGTCCCCGGATTAGCTTGAATAATATTTACAGAATAAACAGAAGGTATGACTGGACAACTTCCCGTTTGTATTATGGTGTATTTTATATTTGTTGTACCACGTGCAACACCAGTCACCACACCATTCACATCAACAGTCGCAATAGTTGGATCTTCACTTTCCCATAATCCGCCAGGAGTTCCGCTCGAAGTTAATGCAGAAGTACCGCTAACACAAATATCTTGATTTCCTGATATCGTACCCGATTCAGCCGCATCTTCAATCGTAATTGATCTTGTAGCCGATGCATCGGCACAACCTCCTGTTCCACTAACGGTATACGTTATAAATGTTGTACCCGGCAATAATCCTGTAATGACGCCACCACTGTCAACAGATGCTATGGTAGTATCAAGGCTTGACCAAGTACCTCCTGCAGCGCCATCGGAACTAAAAGTTGTTGTTGTTCCTTGGCAAATATTTTGCGTTCCCGATAAATTTCCAGCATTTGGAGGCGCTGTTATGGTCAATGTTACCGGAGTTCGCACAGAAGTTGTGCAACTACCATTATTTCCCTGTGCATAATACGTTACGGTTCCTACTGTGCTTAGTGTTGGAGATGCTACAATATTTCCAGCAGTCGCGGCATCATACCAAACTACAGACTGACCACTAGGAACGCTCGCAGTTGCTGTCAGCGTGGTTGGAGAACATCCTTGAGACGCAATTGTTGTATCGACTGGTATGCTTGCAGCAGTCAATGTAATTAATGCATTATTTGAAATATTCCCATCAGCATCTCTGCCGTTATATGCCATTGGAGTTGGTGCTATTACACTGCTGGATTGTGGTTCAAAGGTAACTTGACCAGCAGAGTTCACTTCCCAAACTCCTTCTCCCGGAATAGTTATTGAAACAATATCCCCTTGTCCGTCAGTAATAATATTTGTTCCCGTTCCCGGATTTACCAAACTTAACGTTGAAGGAACAATCGTATTTCCAGTAGTGTCATTGGACAAAATATTTATTGCCCCCGAAGGACTTCCTACATTGAAACAAGCCACATCTGGCGTAGCAGCTGGAAGTCCAATTGCATAATCTTCAACTTCACCATCCATGAATGCGCCGCCAGTATCCGAAGTGGTAATGGCTTCTGTGGTTGTTCTTACTCTTAAATAAGTTCTTGCATGACCTGCTGTATTGGTCAAAGTAACATTGTTCCAAGTAAGATTAACGCTTCCTGACAATGTTCCTGCCGGCGTTGTTGCTGTAGTACCTTCTGAAGCCTGAAATACGCCGTCATTATTCCAGTCAATCCAAGCCACATAATTTGCTGGCAGTCCTGTATTATTATGAAAAGTTGTAGCAACTGTATAACTACTGATTAATTGTCCGTTGTTTGTCAAAGGCGGAATGGTCTGTATTCCATCATCATCAACAGAAGCGTCTGCTAATACAGATGGTGAACCATCGGGCTCTGTGTAATTAGTATCTCCTAAAATAAGTGTTCCAACAACGCCGTGAGATGGTCCGCCAGAAGCTAGCAATGTTTTATAACTGTCTGGTGCATCTCCAAAATCTGAACTAATCGTAATTACTATCGGACTTAAGCCTGATGCTTGGACATTGGCTTGACCGGTAACACTCCAAATTCCTGTCATCAAAAAGAAATCAGTTACTTTGGTAGTTGATGATGGTGGCGTAAACAAAACCTGATGGTTTAGATCATCAGGAGTACCAGATCCTCCACTAGTTGTTTGTCTTCTAATTGTCATCGCATTAGGCAAAGCCGCCGCCGCTGTTGCTCCAATTGAATTGCTTACTAAAGTTCTCCAACTATGACCTGCCGCAGAAGTATTGATTGATTGGTTTGTAAGCTGTGTTGTGGGGCCGCTAATGATATACGGAACATACGTATTGCCATCATAACCAAAAAAAGCAACCCATTCAGCATTTCCATTTGGTGTTCCATGCACCCCATCAATGTCCAAAGCAAGAAAATTGATGCTGGAAATTGGTCGGCTGAAATAAATTCTAAAACCAATACTATTTGTGCAATTATTTCCCACTCCATTATCGGCATTTTGGGTATTTGCCATTTGAATTTTGGTGAAATTTGTCGGAGTTTTGTCTCCAACATAAGCCGGAAGCGTAATTCCTGTGAACAGTCCTCCAATATCTGGCCCAGGAGTTCCTGAACCGGCAGCGCCTGTAGAATGTGTTGCACTTCCTGTCGTGATAAGCTGCGCTTTTACAATTGTTCCATCAGGCATTCTTTTTCCATTTGGCATTGAACTTAAAATATCAGCAATTGAAAAACTGTAATTCGTTTGAGCAGATACACTTGTTATTAAAAACACTGTAATAAATACTAATAAGATTTTAACTGTATTTTTCATTATCGATAAATTTTAGTGTGCTATATTTTTTCTTTCAGATAAGTTGAAGCCAGAATTACAAAGCAGTAATTATAAACTCACTTCGTCTATTGGCTTGATGTTCTTCTTCGGTACATTGAACCCCATCTGAACATTTATTGACAAGTTGTGTCTCTCCGTATCCTTTTCCAGTCAAGCGGTCGGCTTTTACGCCATTTTTAATCAGCCAATTAATTGTTGATTTTGCTCTTCGGTCAGATAAAGCTTCGTTGTATTGATGTGATGCTCTACTATCGGTATGTGAACGAATATCAAGTTTCATATTAGGATACTCATTTAATACCGCCAATATTTTTTCTAAATCGATAGCCGCTTCGGTTCTGATATTGGATTTATCCAAATCAAAGTAGATCATTTTTATACCAAAACAAACTCCTAGATCATCACCAACAGTTACTCGGCAAACACCTCTATCTAAAGCAATTGGCAAGCTGGTTTTTCCGGTAATTTTTGGAATGGTTACAGAAACTTCTTTCGTTTCATAATCCTCTTTTTCAGCTCTAACTTGATACGATTTCCCGCATTCAACAGAAAAAGAATAATTTCCTGAATTGTCTGAAAGCACAGTATTTTTAACCGCCATTTTATCATCAAACAAAGTAACTTTAGCTCCCTGCAGAACAGCTCCCGTTTGCACATCGGTAATAACCCCATCAAGTTCTTGAATACAATTGAGTCTTCTGGTTTCTAAGAAACTGTAGATGTCATCAGAACCATGACCGCCGTCTTTATTCGAACTAAAATATCCTTTTCGGGTCGCAGGATTAATGATGTAGGCAAAATCATCTTTGGGAGAATTAACATCGGATCCTAAATTTTGGATATTGCTTATTTTACCATCTGAATCAATATTGGCAACAAAAACATCCAAACCTCCCAGGCCGGGATGACCGTCTGATGAAAAATAAATTTCATTTTCACTTGTTACATACGGGAATGTTTCTTTTCCTTCTGTATTGATTATATTGCCAAGATTTTCTGGCGTTCCGTAGCCACCATTAGAATTTATGCTTACTTTATACAAATCAGATTGCCCGATTGTGCCCGGCATATCAGAAGCAAAATAAAGTGTTTTTTCATCTGGACTTAAGGCAGGATGAGCTACACTGTATGTATTGCTGTTAAAAGGAAGTTCAGTAATATTTGACCATTTATTATCTTTATCTAACGTGGCTTTATAGATTTTTATGAAAGTAGTTTTGTTCTCGTCTTTTCCTTTTTTTCCGTTGAGGTAATTATTTCTAGTGAAATAAACTGTTTTTCCATCACGCGTAAAAACGGGAGAAGCTTCGTGAAATTTTGTATTAATCGCAGATTTAAACTTATTTACTTTTGTTGATTTTCCGGTTTCAGGGTCAAGATCTGCATTGTAAATATTCGTAAAATATTCACCAGTCCATTTATGTTTTCGTTGTGTAAAATTTCCGGTATCTCTGGCAGAAGCAAAATAAAGCTTGTTGTTGTAAACAAATGATCCATAGTCTGAATATTTGCTGTTTACCCCAGCATCTTCAATTTTATATCTTCCCGAATTTGATTTTATTACATCTAAATAATTGACATCGTCTTTATAAAGTTTGCCTCTGTTGTCATTTTTTGATTTAAGATAAAAATCATCCATAAGCTTATTTGCTTTGTCAGCCTCGCCTATTGATTTTAGTGATTGTGCATATCTGTAATAATATTCGGGTTCAACAGCGGTATTCATTGCAAACAACTCGCCGTACCATTTTGCGGCACCTGCGAAATCGGAATTAAAATAATAGGAGTTTCCTAGTTTTTTAAACATATCCTCAGATTTGTAACCTTTATTGGCTACCTTTTCATATGTTTTTATCGCATCGACGTAGGCGTAATTATCATATTTTTTATCTCCGGAATTTACTTTGGCTTGCTGCGCATAACTGCCAAAAGAAAAAGTACTTACAACTGTAAGGAAAAGTAGTGTATAGTTTTTCATGATACTTTTTTTTAGAAGAAACGAGGAGTTGTGATTTTGCCATTGTTTATGAAGAATTCATATCGCAGAAATATTTCATGCGAACCAGAATTATAGTTCCTTAATTGGGTGGTTTCTTGATCGTATCCATAGCCAACATATAATCCATCTGTGATTTGAAATCCAGCCATCGCACTCACGGCAGCGTCCCAACGATAGGCAACTCCGAGTGTTAATTTTTCGAAGAATAAAAAATTAGCCGATACATCGACCTGAAGCGGTGCTCCTTCAACCATTTTTGTCAAGAGTGCAGGTTTAAATTTAATTTCTTGGGAAAAATTAAAAACATAACCGCCCATCAAGTAGTAGTTTATTTTGTCTTTATAAATTGCTACATCATTGTCGTCATATCTGTTGGTCTGAATGAAATTAGGTACGGAGAATCCAATATAGGCGCGGTCTGAGTGCCAATAAATACCTGCTCCAACATTTGGAGAAACATCACTGTTTAGATTTTGAAATTGAGGATCGCTTTGGCTTTCGGGATTCAGTTTGCTGGCATCAAGATTAAAAATGTCAACTGAACCTTTTATTCCAAAAGAAAGTTTCCATGTTTCTGAAGTGGGAATAGTATAGGACAAATCGACAGAAAACTCATTTTCGTTTGTTGGTCCGATTTTGTCGTTGACCAAAGACGCGCCAAGTCCAATATTGCTATTGTTTATCGGAGTGTTTACAGAAATTGTGTTGGTTTTTGGTGCACCATCTAATCCTACCCATTGATCACGATGCAATGCAAAAACACTCAGCACGCCACGGGATCCAGCATAAGCCGGATTTATGTTTATGGTATTATACATATATTGCGTATACTGCGCATCTTGCTGTGCATAACTACCGCAAAAACCAAATAGAAATATGTAAAAAAGTAGTTTTTTCCTCATCTTTCAAATTTTTAAATTTAACATTAAGGCATGACGAATTAGTCATAAGAACTAACGCTCTTCAACAAAATCAATAGAATACATGTTTGATAAGTCAAATCAGTTCCAATAGCTTTATTGGAATCTTATAGACTAGAACAAAGAGAAATAATAAAATTTTAGGAGTGTACTATCCGGTTTGGAAAATATAAAGTGAATCAACACTTTATCAAAAGGCTTCAATTGGTTTGGCTAATAAAGAATTTTAAACTCTATTAAGTACTTAATGACTTAAAAAAGGTGGGGCCAAAAATTGATGACAAACCGATTGAGTTTATCATTGATCAGATAAAACAAGCAACAATAGTTCTCATATCATTTCTTTTACAATGAGAACCAATTAACAGTCTGCATTAAAGATTCAAAGAAGATAATTTTAAAATCTCTTAAGATTTAAAATTTGAGTAGTCAACCTACTCGCTCAATCATACTATTAAGTAATGTTTCTGAAAATGAAACCTTGCAAACATTAATAATAGTATTAAACCTCTTACAAAACTAAAACAAATTATATTGATAATCAATACTTTAGTGTTATTTTTTTCGCACTTTAACATAAATAACACCAAATCGAGTTTTTTGATTTTTTTTCACCAAAATCTTACAGAAGATAAATTCTAACTAAAAAACAAGCATTAAACTTGCCAATTTTCTTTACTGCACAGGAATAGCAGTCAATTGTAATCAAGCAAAAAATGGTTTTATTTTAAGATCTAGGTTTAGCTAAATTTCTATCGTACATAACAATAGTTCCAGCCACAGCGACATTCAAACTTTTTTCAGATTTAAATTTCACTAAATGATGGCATTTTTCCATAACCTTTTTTGACAAGCCATGATCTTCTGCTCCCAGTACATAAACGCAACGTCTTGGGTGTTCAAAAGTTTCGAGGTCGGTTGCATTATCAGATAATTCAACTCCGACTAATCGCGCACCTTTCGGTAAATTTTCAAAAAAAGCCTCAAAAGTATCGTAATGAAAATACGGAATTGCCTTTACGGCGTCATGCGTATCACACGCTTGTTTAGCATATCGGTTTCCAATCGTAAATATAAAAGTAGCACCTAAGTTTTGAGCCGAACGCCACAAAACACCTAAGTTTTCAGGAGTTTTACCATTCTGGATTCCGATGCCGAAATATTCATTTATAAAATTATCATTCATAGCGGCAAAAATACAAACTGTAATTTCATAAATCAATTTTTTATTCGATGACTTTTCGTCCTGAATTTTTTGGAAACAGAAAACCAAATACAATATTTAATTGAAAATCAATTATTTGCAATTGTTTTAGAAATATTCCTTTTAAAACCTTAAAAAAAGACAGAAAAATACTTAATCAATATTTTTATGTACCTAAAATCGTACTTTTTTACTCCATTTGTAACTTCTTATTAATCAACTTTGTAACACAATTACCAGTTACAATGGAAACCACTTTTGAGAATTAGAAAACAGCTTTCTATCTCATTATCAACATTGTAATTACTATCTATTATTTTCTAACCTAAATCTTTAAAAAATGAGAAAATCATTAAAAGTTACCAGTTTGCTGTTTATTGCAGCTTTAGTATTTAACTCCTGCGAAAAGGAACAAGATTTGAATATAGCGCAAAGCACTAACAAAGAAGACGTTACAGCAAGCGTTAACAAAGAGACGCAACAAAACACTAAAAAAGAAGCTCTTGCTGCCGCCGCCGCCGCCGCAGGAAGCGCCGGAGCAAGAACGATTACCTTGCAAACCAACACTTTATCATGTCCGGGTGGTTTGTGTACCTCTTTCGGAGTTTGGTCAACCGGCGTTTATACGGTTTGGTTTCAAATGAAATTTAATTCTGGATTTTATTGGAGCCGAGGCGGTAAATGCGGTTACGGAATATTAATTGGCGATCAAAACACTGGCGGCGACCCAGGATGGGACGGCAACGGTGGTAGCGCCAGATTTATGTGGTATTGCCCAAATGGCTCCAATACAGCAAAAGGCAGTGGCGCTTACTTGCAACCTTATGTTTATTACAGAGATCAGCCGGGTCAATATGGAAATGATTTCGGAAAAAAATATTATATTCAGGAAGGCGTAACTTATAACTGCCAAATATCCGTTAAGCTAAATACGGGTTCAAATACAGACGGTTATGTCAAATATTATGTAAATGGCACGGAAATATTGAATGAAAAAATTCGCTGGGTAACCAACGATTCTAAACGAAATGTAAATGCTGTTTGCTTACATACTTTCCGAGGCGGAAGCCAAGATTACTGGACTGCGCCGGTCACAAGTTCTATTTACTACCCTAGTGCTTCATGGGATGCCAAATAAATTGATGTAAATCAGAATACTAAAAATCAAAACTCCGATGCGGTTATTAAACGCTAATAACGCATTGGAGTTTTTTATTTGTGCCAAAAGGAACTAACTTTAAAATTAAATTTAAATAGTAGGTCATTTCAAAACAGCTTTACTTTAATACGCTTCTTGAAGCTGAAAATTAATTTTATATTAGCGACTTTATCAAATGTCGTAGAAATGTCACAAGAAAACCGCTACCAAAAGCTGCTTTTTAAAATAATTTTGAAGCCAATAAAAAAATAGAAACTATGAATCTAGGTAAAAAAATTTGCGAGACAAGAAAATTAAAAGGCTACACTCAAGAAGAACTTGCAGAATTATCCAAAGTCAATTTGAGAACAATTCAGCGAATTGAAAACAGCAATAATGTTCCTAGAGGAAAAACTTTAGATCTTATTTGTGATGTGCTTCAACTTGATAAAACAGATTTACAAAATGTAGACAAATCGGCACAAAATAATAGAATCGGCGCTTTACTGATCAACGGAATCTTTTTAATTATTTTAAATTTTGCAATAACGCTAAGCATCGTTTTTTTGACCGCGCCACTTGAAGCTACAATCAACAGCAAATTTGGAGCAGTTTTATTGAGCTTTTTTATTCCGTTTTCGATCTTTTATTATACTCAAAAAATGAAAGCAACCGAACGAATTTTTAAATTCGGAGTTGGTTGGGTAATTTATCTTGTTACAATATTATATGCTCAAGGTTTTCGCGGTGCCTGCGCTACAGGATTTACAACATGGATTTTTTCCTGTATCTTGATTTATTTTGGCGTACTATTTTATGGAAAAGTTTTGTTTAAATCAGAGAAGTAAAAAAATAAATATCTAAATGTGCTGCACAATTCCGAAAGCTTTCAGAATTGCGCAGTTTTTTTTTGTAACTCTTTCTAGTGCGGAGATATATTTATTCTTTCTTTAAATAAAAATTTGTCTTTACAATTCCATCTTTGGTAAAATAAAGTTTATTTCTTTTTATTTTAAATGTAAGTGTGTCTGCAGGAAAACCATTTTCTGTGGAATCTAAAAAACAAATAATTTGATTACCTTTTTTTACATAATTCCCTTTAGAAAAAATACTTATTGTATGAATTTCTGTCTTTTCAAAAGTAGCGTCAGAATTTAAAATTATTTGAAAAAAAGCACTTTTATCTTTTGAATAACTCGTATTGTATTTTCCATAAATATTTTTACTACAAGAAGTGAATATAATCAGAAATCCTGCCAATAGAACTATATTTTTCATGTTTATGCCGGTCTATATCTTGTTGTTTCAGTTTATGCTTCCCCTCTCCTTATAGTGTTCCGCAAATGCGCTACGCAAATGTCTCCGACTTTGCGTCATTCTACAAATCTCCAATTTAAAACAAAAAAATTGCGCAAAGTCAGAGACTTTTGCGCAACTTTTTAAGAAGCGAAAACTCTTAACTCCATTCTGGAAACTGAGTTTTATTCAAGTCGAGTTTTTCAATTGCGCTCATTTCGTCATGATCCAATTTGAAATCGAAGATATTTAGATTTTCAACAATGTGTGCTTTTTGCGAAGATCTCGGAATAGCAACAATGCCACGCTGAAAATGCCATCTTAAATTTACTTGAGCAACTGTTTTATTATGCTTTTTGGCAATTTTGGCAAGAACTTCGTTTGTAAAAAGTCCGTTGCGACCTTCTGCAAATGGCGCCCACGCTTCCATCTGTATATGATGTTGTTTTAGCTCATTATAGGCTTGTATTTCTTGATAAAAAGCATGTGTCTCAATCTGATTAACAGCAGGTTTTACCTCAGCATAAGACAAAAGATCAGCCATTTGTTTTGAATCGAAATTGCTTATTCCAATTGCTTTAATCTTTCCGGCTTTGTAAAGTTCTTCCATTGCTTTCCAAGATCCTTTTACATCCCCTCTCGGGCGGTGAATAAGGTATAAATCCAGATAATCAAGTCCTAATTTTGTCAATGTTTCTTCAAAACCTTTTTTAGTGTTTTCATAACCTGCGTCATCAACCCAAAGTTTTGAGGTAACAAAAAGTTCTTTTCTGTTAACGCCGCTCTGCTTTATCCCCTTGCCTACAGCTTCTTCATTTCCGTATATTTTTGCAGTATCAACAAGACGATAGCCTTCTGTTAACGCAGTCGCTACAGATTCCTGGCAAACATCGCCTCTAAGTCCGTAAGTTCCAAAACCGAGCATCGGCATTTTTAGTCCGTTGTTCAGTTTAACATCTGGAATTCCTGTAGCATTTTTATCAGACAAAACATTTCCGAATAAATTAGGCATGCCAAACACGCCTAAATAAATTCCTGCTGCTGCGGTGGTTTGTAAAAATCTGCGTCGGTTTATTTCAATTTTTTGGTTTTCAGAATTCATGGTATTTTATGGTATTAATAGTCTATTCAAATCAGCAAATAAAAGTAAATATTATATTTTAAATTTTGAATGATTAATTTTCATTCTCATCATTCTGTTTTTTAATGACTTTTTTTGGTTCTTTTGCTGTTTTTTGATTTGATGCAGATGGAGCTTCACTGGTCACATAAACCGTTTGTGATGGCGCTAAAAATGTGCCACTACTCTCAATTAAATCCATCATTTTCAACAATATATCTTCTTGTACTTCTTGTGATTTTTCGACATTTTCTGCTTCAATATAGGCGGTAATTTCAATTTTTAAAACATCTGCTGTAATGGCTGTAAATCTTACTATAATAGGAGAATTTTTAACTGACGAATACGAATTCAATAAAGCTCGGAATTCCTTCAATAGAAAACGCATTTGAGCCGAAGTGGTTTCTCTTCTAAAAGTAAAAATCGGATTAAATAAAAATCGGTCACGGTGTGCAAAATTTTCAATTTTACTAGCTGACAATTGTCCATTCGGAATCGTCACGATTGTTCGGGCAGACGTACGCAACGTCGTAGAACGCATTCCTATAGATTCTACCGTTCCTTTAATATCATCAACTCGGCAATAATCGCCCACTCGCAACGGCTGATCGGCGATTAGACTGACACTTCCTACAAAATTTTCAATGGTTTTTTGTGCTCCTAAAGCAAGCGCAATACCTCCAATTCCCAATGCAGCGAGTCCGGCAGTAACATCTACGCCTATGATGCCAAGTATGGCAATAATTCCGATAACAACAATTGCTGCTTTTGTGGTTCGGCTTAAAAATAATATTGCCGAAACCGCCGAAACTCGACCGTTACTACTCATTCGTCTGCTTACAAAGACGCTTACAAAATCGGTCATTCTCCACAGCAAAATCAAAAACGCTATAATTCCGATTGTAATGATAATGATGCTGAAGCGCTGGCGAACCACTATCGAAATCCCCATGCGCTGTGTAAAAGCAACAAATAAAACGACAGTAAGATACATATGAACCGGCAACGCAAGCGCGTTCATAATTGCCTCTCCATTTTCGCTATTCGCTTTTTTCCAAATTTTTTGTATGGCAAAGGCCAATAGAAAAATCAGTAATCGAGAAAGCAAATAAGATATTACGGTCATGACTACAACCACTGCCCAATGTCCTATTGGAACGTTTCCAAATTTCCTTTCTTTTAAAACCGTTGGCAATACTTTGTCTAAAAAAGTTTTTTCTCCTGTAAGATCGGCTGAAACAATCGCATCAATCGTTTCGGAAGAAAAAAGCCATAATGCTGGTTGGCTGTCATCTGACTGATTTTCTAAATAAAGTTGAATGGCTGTTTTGTTTGTAGATATGCTTCCAACGAGATCAACACCTGTCGAAAGATCATCATCTGTACGCCCTATTTCTTTGCTGCTTATAATTGATGATGGCGAAAAAGTTCCTCCTTGGTCCAATAATTGCTGAAAAATCTTGGCAATACGAATTCTTTCGGCTTTTTTGCGATACGAGCGCTTGCTGAGCACAAAATACTGGCTGGCACGCAAATAATTCTGCTCACCTATGGCTTTTATAAATCCGTTGACTGTTCCTTGCGGTGTTCTTCTTCCTAAAGAATCATCCGGAATTTTTACGGGTTCCTCAGTTGTCTTTTTATCACCGCCTAATAGTTGTGCGGCGACAACATCTGGCTTTAGCAACAATAACATCATCAGCAATAAATACGGAAACAAACGCTTAGCATGTAAAATCATAGGAGTCGCATTTTATCTTTTCAACACTAAAATACGAAGAAATGTATTAAAATGCGCTGAAATCATGTTTCAATTAAAAACGACGCCTTTATATTTTCCGTAAAAAAAAGAAAGCTTTTCTACTGTATTAGAAAAGCTTTCTTTTTGGGGGCAAATATTTTAAATGTTTTCTTTTTTATTTTTCATCAAGAACCAAATCAAAACTAATTGCAACATCTTCAGAGACTTTGCTTTTTACAAGACTTGGTATTTTGATATTAAAATCCTGATTTTTAACCACAAAATCGCCTGAAACATATAATTTCCCATCCTTAGGTGCTACATCTATTTTGGTTTTAATTTTTTTGGTGACACCGTGAATTGTCAAATCTCCTTCTAAATCGTATTTTTTAGAAGCACTTGTTTTCGAAGCATCAAAATTTAAAATTTTCCCCTTGAAAGTTGCCTTTGGATAAACCGAAGATTCCATATAATTTTCATTGAAATGTTCTTCCATCAAAGGAATTTTAAATTTGAATGCTTTCACTAAAGCCAAAACCGCAAATTCGCCATTCGATTCATCAAGAATTGCCGAAACCGAATTATTTACAGCCGCAACAGGATCAAAAGAAGGTACAGAAGCTTCAAATTTTATTTGTCCGGTTCGGGTCATCATTTTTTGGGCAAAAATGGTATTTCCCAAAAAAATAAATACTAGTAAAACTATTATCTTTTTCATGATTTTTGGTTTATTCTTTTACAAATCCTTCCGTTGTCCAAAGCTTTATCAAATCAATATCGCTTTGCGCGAGACGTCCGCCCAAAGGCATTCTTTCACCGCAGGATTCCGACTCAATTCGGCAAATTAAATTGGTATTAAGGCAGGCATTTTTAACGCCATCGTAGGTTTCTAAATTTGGGGACTGATTGGTTCCAAAATGGCAACTCAAACAATTATGTCTTATAATGGGTTCTACATTTGCCACATAAGTTGGATTTACAGCTGGCGCACTTATTTCGCTATAGGTATTTGATTCACAAGAAACTATAAATACACTGAACACTGCGATTAAAAATATTTTTATTTTTTTCATCGAATATGGTATTAATTTTAAAAAACCCTATATAAATTAAATCCGAAATAAAGGCTTCCTCCATTCCATTTTCCGGTGGCATTAGAGAATACATAAACATCGTTCATCGTTTGACAATTTGAGAATACCATCTGGAAAATATGGCCGCCGGTATCAATATCCAATCCTAGCGAAAGCAAATTATGGTACACATCATTTTCGGGTGCATCAATTCGAGGTGCGTATTCAAGGTTCATACTCATCCTTTTTGTCAATTTGTATCTTCCTCCAAGTCCTACAACAAATTGATCTTTCCTTTCAGTTGTTTCATCATACAAATTTTTATGAATGTAAATAGGCGCAAATTCAAGCGTAATCTTATCCGAAAACTTTCTTGAAATTAGCAATTGTGTTGTATAAGCCAAACGATTATTGAATTCTAAATATGGATATTGGTCTGTACTCAAATTAGTATTGATATCCATTGTATTATATCCCACAATCGAAACCGGAAAACCATCAGCTTCCTGATTTTTCAATCTGTATTTTGCCGTCAGTTCATAAATTTTATTATTGGTTTGTCTTGATGCTCCAATTGACAGCCAATCTGTTGCTCCGTAAATGGCGCCTAATTTGGTGTAAGCATCATCCAATCCGAAAAAATTATTAAAACCTTGTGTCAAATCACCAAAACGATGCGAAATCAAAACATACCATTCGCCTTTGGCAGTTACTTTTGTCGATTGCATGTTGCAAATCTGGAGTCCTTTGAAACCTAATGTTTCTGCCTGTTTTTCTTTTGGTTTAATCGAATCCAATTGCTTCAGTAAATCATCCTGCGCCGAAGCCTGACTCAAAGCCAAAAGAAAAAATAGTGAGGATAAAAATAATTTTACGTTCATTTAATTAATTTTTGATTATAAAACATTGGTCTAATTTCAACTCTCCCATCAAATCATCATAACCCACAATTCGGCCTTTTACAGTAACTGTTTGTCCTTTTTTTATTGATAAATCCTGATTCTTAAAACTGCAGATAATGGCTTCGTCCAGAATTACTTCTTTCCCGTTCAGGGCAGTAATTTTTCCTTTTATGGCGACGGCATTTTCAAGATATTTTTTGTTTGCAGCGTCAATATCTCCCAGAAATTCAGATGTTATAAATGCAGAAGTAACCGAGAAATCTGTTTTTTCTGCTGCCAAATCCCGTTCGCCGCCATGCATTATATAATTATAGGAGATGACTCCCGCTAAGGCAAATACAGCCACTATCAAAATAATTAGTTTGATTTTTTTACTCATTTTTCTGTGCTTTTTTAAAATCAGGATTTATCAATTTTTATACTTAAAATTCAGCTTAAATTGCTAGCGGAATATCTTTTACAGGTACCGGCCAAACTCCAGGACTCGGGAAACTGATTCCTTTATTAGCACCGCGAACACCAGCATCTTGACCGAAATAATACAACGGCCAGCCATTATAAGTCAGCTGCACTTTTCCAAATACAGTAATCGAACTAAATTTCGATTTGTCAAGAATTGAGGGAACCACAATTTTATCTGTTTCATAAATTGGCCATACGCCATTGTTAGAAAAATCGGCCAATGTAAAATTGTTTTTCTTGAAATTATCATTTTTAAATGTGTACAAAGTCAGTCCTTTGCCATCAGTAAAATAAGTAGTTACACCATCGCCAACGGTATAATCTGATTTGTAGTTTTTGCCGTCATGACCCACAAGCTGGCTTCTTACAATCATAATAGAATAATCTGGTTTTGCAATAAACCAAGTGCCGTCAATTCCGTCGCCCGCTGTTTGACCCGCAGCTTCTGGTGTGTTGACACCTCCACCGCCATATCCGTCACCTGCAGATACTGGCGCATAGTAGTACAACGGCCAACCTTTATAAGTCAATTGTTTTTTACCTGACGGAGTAGTGATTGATGCAAAATCAGACAATGTCAATCCTGCGCCTAATTTATCTGCAGTCAAATTATCTACAAAAAAAACAGGCCATAACGCTTCACAGCCACCAGTACAAGATGATTGTCCTTTTGAATCGGTTGCGAAAAAATACAAAGATCGCCCAGATTTATCAGAAAGATAAGAACCCAATGTCGCGCTTGTAGAAAGAGAAACTTCTATTTTATTTTCTTGAACTGGAGGTGGTGTCGTTGTGCTGTCACCATTATCACTACTGCAACCAGAGAAAAATAACGCTGCCGAAAACGCAGCTAAAGCGAATGTAAATTGTTTTAATTTCATAGTTTTTTAATTAGATTAATAATTTAAAAAGATGGAGATTGCTGTACAGAAATTGTAAAGCATTTTGCAATCAAGAAGTCAACTTGATTTTTTTATGAGCATTTCGTTCAATAACTTTTCAGCTATTGTTATGAACTGTCATACGAGTTTTTTAAGCGTATCATTTTTATTCTTTTGATAGGATTCAATAGTAAAACAGCCTTATTGCAGATTACCCTACCTAAGAATTTTATTTTTTGAAAAAAAAATAAATGAAAGACAGAATTTATGGGAATCCTGTGCGGAAAGAATTAAAATGAAACTCTAAAACTCAAGTTTGGAGTGCGTTGCAGGGCAGAAGTTTCAACTTCTTCAATAGAGTTCGTCAACGAACTTATTCTATAATATTCGCCAATTTCATTTCTCCTGTTTAAAATATTCAGGATCGAAATTCCTAATTTATATTGAATTCCTTTTGAAGTTTCCCATTTATAAGTGGAAGAAAGATTGACTTGCGAAAAAATATCCAAGTTGGTGCTGTTTGGTCTGTTATACACCAAAACAGGGTTTGAAGCATCAATTTGAGAAGTATTGGGTGATGTATTAGGTCGTCCAGAAGACAATTTTGTTCCCAAGGCAATTTTGAAATTATTTTTTTCAAACATTCCCGCCCACGAAACCGTATGCATCAACTCAAAGTTGTTGGGAAAAATTGGGTATTCGTAATTTGGAAAATGATAATTATTATGGTTGTAGGTATAGCTCAACCATGTCAAAAAATGATTCATTCTTTTTTGAACCAAAATCTCTGTTCCCCAAATTTCATAATCGCCTGTTGTTTTGACAAACTCTAATTGGTTCTGAAAACCTTGGCTGGAAGTCGTAATTCCGGTTACTTTTTTATAAAAATTCTCTACATCCAACAGCCAGTCATTCTTTCTATAGAACAAATTCAAAGATAATTGCTTGCTCTTCTGAATCGGAATTGTGGTATTATTGGCAACAATCCAACGTCTTTTTTCGATCCCGAAATAATCTTTCTGCAAATCAATAATTTGTTGTGAGTTTTGGCTTTTTAATTCGCCAAGCAATTCTAAATTCAGATTTTTATTAAAGCCGTAACTCAACTGAATTCGGGGTTCGACAATAAATTTCTTGAATTTTTCAATGTAATTCACTCGTGTTCCGGCCTTGAAATATACTCGAGAAATCGTGTCATTGTATTTTCCTTCCAAAATTAAAGCGTGCGTTCTAAGTACATCTTTTACTTTGCGATAAAAATCAGGATTTGTTACGTCTTCCAGATTCGTAATACCAATTTCATTGAACTGATAACCATCATTAAAACTAAATTTTGGGCTTATAATATGATCGTTCTCTAAATTGATTCCGTTATTATTGACCGTATTTTCCTGAATGACGATTTGATTATCATTAGTTGTTTTCTGGTTTGCCAAAAGTTCATAAGCCGATGTGTAAACATTAATTTTCGTAGTATTAAAACTGTTCCAATTTCGTTTCCACGATAAATTTCCGCCATAATTTTGTTGGCGCAAAACATTGTTTTCTGACCTATAGATGTTGTTTCCAGCGGCACTTTGAAAGACTTCCAAATTATCTTTTATCGTAATTAAATCTAAAACCAGAACATCTTTCTCCCCTATTTTTTGACCAAATTTTAGCGTCGCATCATAAAAACCGAATTTTTTATCGCTTCGATAATCTACGTTTTGGCTTTGCGAAAAATCGGTGATTGTTGTGTTCTGGAAAATTTTGTCGAAATATTCTTTGTACGTTGGCGTTTCTACGAAATCAGTAATTGATTTTCGTGCAGAAATTTCGATATAGCTTTTTTTCGAAAGATTGTATTTCCCATAAACATCGGCATTAATCATGTTTATTCCGGCGCTGAATGTATTTTTCTCAGCCGTTTCTGGAGTTGAAGAAATCGAAACTACGCTTGAAACACTTTCGCCATAAAACGCAGAACTTCCGTTTTTATAAATAGAAATAGTATGTGCCAAATTCGGATTGAAAACCGATATTAAACCAAAAAAATGTCCCGTTTGGTACATTCGAATTCCGTTCCACAAAAATAAATTCTGATCATGCGTACCGCCGCGCACGTTGATGCTCGAAACACTTTCGTCAATACTATTAACTCCAGGAATTTGCTGCATGGCTTGCAACGCATCTGGTTCGATAAGGCCTGGCAGAATTCCGAATTTCTTAGGCTTAATTTCAAATGATCCGTCTTTGTTTTTTGAAATTCCCGAAGCTAAAATCGCATTGGTTTTAATTTCTGCTAGTTCCGTAATTTCAGGTTCCAACAAGATTTTGAGACAATTTTTTGAGTCCGAATTGCTAACTGTGATTTTCTTGCTTATGAATCCGATATGCGTAATCACAAACGCATTTGCCTCTTCTTTTTTAAATTCAAAGTAACCATTCGAATTTGTTGCAATTTGCTGTTTGCTGTTCAAACTGATATTTGCTCCATTAATTGGATTATTATCAGCGCTCGAAAAAACGTAGCCGCAAACTATTGGTGATTCCTTATCTTTTTTATAAATATTGAATTTGTTTCCGATATTTTCAAATGACAAATTCGTTTTTTTAGAAAGATATTCCAGTTTTTGTTCAAGTGAAATTGATTGTTTTGGAGGTATTATTTTAATTCCGGCAACATTTTCTTCAATGTAATTAAAGCTTACTTGATGCTGCTTTTCAATTTCAATTAAGATGTTTTTCAATGGCACAGCCTCTTCCTTGTCCTGAGCAGAAATGCCGAGAACGAAGAAAAATACACAAAACAAAAAATGAAATTGTTTGGGGAGCAACATTTATTTTTCGTCAAAAATTACTTTATTTCCGGAAACTTTTTTAGCCTCCAAATGATAGGTCGTACTAATAATCTGCAAAGCAATATTTAAGTCATTAGCGGGTAATTTTCCTGTAAACAAGGAAGTTGTATCTTTTGTATTTAATTCGATTTTGATATTATATTGCCTTTCAACTTCATCTAGAATACTTCTGATATTTTCTTTAGAAAAACATATCTGATTGTCAATCCATTCTGGTTTAACCGAATTTGTAGTCGTTCTGGCTTGTTTTCCGTTTTCGAAAGTTACACTTTGTCCGTGCGTCAATAAAATTTGGAAATTATCATAATTTACTTTCACACGTCCTTCGTAACAAACGACATCAAATCTATTTTTTCTGGCTTTGACATTAAATTGCGTACCTAGAACCGTCACTTTCCCGAGATTGGTCTGAACCTCAAATTTTCGACCTTTGGCAACTCTAAAGTAAGCTTCTCCTTTTAATTCCAAATGTCTGTTGTGATCCCAATTCCATTTTTTATAATTTATCTCAGAACCTGAATTCAGTACAACTTCAGAATTATCAGGTAATGAAAAAGAGGTTTTTTCGCCAAAATTTGCCGTTTGTGTTTGTGGCATGAAAAATTTCATGGCAAAGGTAATTCCCAAAGCCAAAACAAATATTGCTGCAGCTCGAAACATCCATTTTTTGTATAACGGAATCACTTTTGGCGCTTCTTTTTCCTGTTTAAGAATGTTCGCCAGCATATTATTTTCTTCAAAATCATCTACTTCTAAATGAGCAGTATACTCTTTTATTTTCTGGTATTTTTCAAAATCGGGGCTTGCCTCAAATGCAGCTAATTCATCTTCAGATAAATCGTTGCTGAGCCATTTGGCTAATAAGTGATTTTTTTTCATTGTACTGCTATTATTTTATTAAAACAACTGGAACAGGGTTTACCCTACTTTTACAAATCAATTTCTTTGCGTAAACTCAATAAAGCCAAATGAATGCGTTTTTCAACTGCCTTTACGCTAATATTTAAATCTAATGCTATTTCGCTGTATTTTTTTCCGTCAATTCGATGCATCAAGAATGCAATGCGCTGTTTTTCGTTCAAATTTTCAATGGCTTTCAAAAGTTTCGCCTGAAATTGTTTTTCTTCTAAGATATATTCAGGACTTTCATTTGTTTTATCAAGGCCCGTGAAGTTTTTCTCATATCTCAAAACCACTTTTTGATGCGCAATTTCATTGAGGCTGCTGTTATTTGCAACGGTATAAATAAATGATTTTGCTTTTTCTAATGGAACTGACGCGCAGTTTTTCCAAAGTTTTACAAAAGCTTCCTGGGCTAAATCTTCGGCTTGCTCCATATTGCCATATTTGTAAAAAAGAAAATTCCGAAGTGCTTTTATCTGACTTTTGAAGAAAGACGAAAAAATGATTTCGTCGCAAGTATTTGATTCGTTTTTGGCTGGCATTCGATTTTCAATTTACAATGTAAATGTATTTGTTTTTATTTTAAGTAGGGTAAAATCAAAGCTGATTGTTTTATAAAAACAGAAAGGTCTATTTCACGCAATCATTTGAGATTGAAAAAATAAAACCGAAATAATGGATGACAATTTATTAAAAAACAGCTTCTTAAATTTTATTATCTTTGTAAAAATATAAATATGTTCCCTTTAAAAAAATATTTATCAATTGCAGTTTTGTTTTTCTTGTTGTCTTGTCAAAATGAAATGGATGAGCAAGTCAATACTACACAAGGAACAGTTACAAATGCTTCTCCGCTAACCTCTTATCTTCAAAGGGTTGCAATGGTTCAAACAGTCGAAGACAATGTAATCGACGGATCTACTTATTGTACTATAAAACCTCCATATACGGTTACGGTCAACAATACGCAAATTGCGGTTAATTCGCCAGCCGATTATCAAAAAGTAATCGATAATATCAATGCCAGCAATAGCGACGACGATGTTGTGAAAATAAATTTTCCGGTAACAATGGTTTACTATAATTATATTGAAAAAGTAATCCCAAATGAATCCGATTTTAATTCTTTAATCAATTATTGGAATCAGTATCCTGATCTTTTATCTAAAATCAACGGATTAAATATCAATTATCCTATTACTATAAATATTTACAACAGCGCCAGTCAAGCTGCAAGTTCTACATCAATCACGAGTGACAAGGCATTTTTTAATTTTATAAAAGATTTGACCGGCAGTCAATATATTTCGCTGCAATATCCAATTTCTATCGTGGATTATAATAATCAGACAAAATCGATTACCAGCAATTTAGATTTTGAAAATGCCATAAAATATGCCATTGATTATTGTCCCGAAAATAATATTGTAACGCTTGATTTTACAAATACAATTACAAACGGTTCTTGGCAAATACCTTATTATTACGCTGACTCAGATAAAACGGCTTCTTATGCCGGTTATTCGTTTACATTTAAAAGTGATAAAACGGTAATTGCTTCTAAAGGCGCTTCTTCTGAAACTGGCCAATGGGATACGAAATTACAAAACGGCGTTAGGGAAGTTCAGCTGAACTTCAATTCAGATTTACTAAAAAAATTGAACGATAACTGGAAATTGTTTGAATTCAACAATTCCTTAATAAGATTGCGTGATGTAAATAGCAATACCAATTATCTTTATTTCGAAAAAAATTAAGCGATATTTTTCAAAATTTAATGTAAAAATAGAAAAGGAATGGTTTAAAAAAACCGTTCCTTTTTTGTTTTAAAAACTATTCTTTTTTTTCGACACTTCAATTTTGCACTTTTTCCATCTCGTTTTTATAAAAACGATCTCTGTTATGAAGTGATTTCTCACGTAAAAATACTTGCTTAGCGCACTATTTTCAACATATCGCATATTTTGGCCACTTTTTTAGATAAAATAAAACCATTAGGAGGTTAAAAAAACAAAACACAATTTCCAATACACAATAAAATAAGCACTTATAGAAAATCAAAAGACAAAAATCAGAATTTCGCCACCATTTGATGGTAAAAAAAATAAAATATAAACACCTCATTATCTGATAATTAACCCAAAAACCTCGTTTTTTAAAATATTCTGAAAAACTACCACTAAATGGTTACAAAAATAAAAATCATAACAATCTCATTGTCAGTATTTTCGTAAAAGTAGATTTCAAAAAAAAAGAAAACTCAAAAAAAAATGAGAAAAAAAAAGAAAATCAATTTCAAGAGAAAAGAGCTCAAAATCTTTTTCAAAATATATTTGCAATGTCAACAATGATGTTGAACAAAAACAAATTAATAACCAATTTAATATACCCAAATTATGTCAGATTTTTTAAAACAATTCGGAGACGATTTAGAAAAAAATGTACCAGGATTCATCGCAGTTTCAATTGCAGAAATTCAAAGTGGAATGTCTTACTTTTCACTTTCAGCACTTGCAGATTTTGATCCAGAATTAGCATCAGCTTTTAACCTTGAAGTTGTAAAAGCAAAAATGAATGCGGTAAGCGCATTAGGACTTAAAAATCAAGTTGTTTCAGACATTATGATCACCTTGACGTCTCAAATTCACATTATTGATATCTCAGAGAATAACCTATACATGATTTATCTCGCAGTAGATTCTACTAAAGCAAATTTAGGAATGACCAAAGCAATTCTTAACAAGTATAAAAAAGAAATCGCTTCTAAATTATAATTGATTGAAAATTGAAAAATGGCTGACTATTTACTGGTTGGCCTTTTTTCTTTTAATACTAACATTAAAATAAGAAGTTATGAGAAAGAATTTACTGTTACTTGTATTTTTTACTTTCACAATAGTGACTGAAGGACAAAACATTAAAGGTATTAATGGTGACACTAACTGGTTGAACATGTGGACAAATTTTAATCCAAAAACGACCAGCTACAATGAAGCTTCTATAATAATAACCGGTACGATTACCGCAAACATGACCTTAAAAAAAGAAAATGTTTATGTATTAGTCGGTACCGTTTATGTTGCTCCAAATGCAACCTTAACCATTCAGCCAGGCACATTGATACGATGCGATACTGACACGCTGACGACATTGGTCATTACAAAAGGGGCAAAAATCAATGCTGAAGGTACCGAAACTGATCCAATCGTTTTTACTTCCAATAAAGCTACGGGAGATAGAAATGCTGGTGACTGGGGCGGTATTATTCTTTTAGGAGATGCGCCAATAAATAAAACCGGCGGCATTGGTACTTTAGAGTTCGATCTTGACCCGCAAAAAGCAATGTATGGCGGCGATAACAAAGAGAGCGATTCTGGAATTTTAAAATATGTAAGAATTGAGTTTTCTGGAAAAAAAACAACTGCTAATAAGCCTCTTAATGGACTATCTCTGGCGGGAGTTGGGAGCAAAACAAAACTAGAATATATTCAGGTCACATCTTGCGATGATGATTCTTTTCAGTTTTATGGAGGTTATGTAAACGCAGCTAATTTAGTATCAATGCGATCTGCCGATGATGATTTTGATTTTACGCAAGGTGTTCAATGCAATTTATCTAATAGTATTGCCATAAGAAGTCCGTTTCTATCAGATAGTTACGGATCGAGATGTTTTGAAATGGAAACGGTCGATACTAGAAAAGGTGAAGTTTTAGACAGTAAAAAAGAAATGACCCGAGTAAATGCTACAAATATCACAATGATGCATACGGAGGATATTGGAACAGAAACTGAAGGTCTTAAACACGAAGCAATATTAATTCGTGAAAACACTTTTCTGACATTGACTAATTCAGTAATATCTGGATTTAGCCACCTCATCATATTTTCGGACACTGTGACGATTTCTGATGAATACTTAGAGAAAATAATGCTAAAAGATTTGCTTATTAACGATACCAAAATTATTGGAACAACTCAAAATACCGACACCAATTCTTTTATAAGTAATTGGTATCAGGGAAAACAATTCGGAATCGAGTTTGTAAAACTTAAAAACGATGAATTATTTGCCAGTTCATCACTGAGAAGAAAACCAGATTTTAGAATTAAAAAGTTTGATTGATACTGTTTTACAAAACCAGCTCTTTTAGAGCTGGTTTTTTTTTCATTAAGACTAAAAACTAATGAGTTGACTTCTTTTTGTCATTTCGACCGGAGGGAGACTCGAGCGATAGCGACTGGCGAAGCAAATCACACTCGAAACTCTACAAAGATTGGCGATTTTCTTTGCGGAAATTCTAGTGTGATTTCTCCCTCCGGTCGAAATGACAAAAAAACAGTTCTCAATAAATTGTCGCCAATCTTTGTAGAGTTTCTCGTTAAGATTTCTCCCTCCGGTCGAAATGACAAAAAAACAGTTCTCAATAGATTGTCGCCAATCTTTGTAGAGTTTCTCGCGAAGATTTGCTTCGCCAGTCGCTATCGCTCGAGTCTCCCTCCGGTCGAAATGACAATACTTCGCGATTACTTCATTGTCAAAGTTTTAAATTTTGAAAATACTTTGTGATTAATTTAAGCACAAAAAAAAGGCTGTCATTTACGACAGCCTTATCTTATTTTATATTCCTCACTCTTTTCGCAGAATCTGCAATATAGGACAGCAGCCAAGCCATTTGACCTTGTTTTGTAAAATAGATCTTTTTGGATCTTACGTTTGGGATTTTCTCCAACAAAGTCAGTAAAATTGAATTTGCAGTAATTAAATGTTTTTGCGAATATGTTTTTAAAACCTTTTCAACATCTTTGTCTTGTGCTGCCATGGCTTCAAATTTTGCATAATCAGTTTTGATCATATTATTATATTCTGCCACTTCCTTGACTTCAAATGGACTAAAGTTTTCTGTTGCGCTTTTTCCTTTATATAAAGTATAAAATGCCCAAACAGCGCCTCCCGACATGTAGATTTTATCTTTGCTAAAAACTTTTGGACTTTGCTTGTACAAACGATCTGTTTGTTCTCTTAATTCGGGCAAAGCGTTAAAGAGCAATTCATTATATTCATTAATCGTATTGGTTTTGGCTTTTTTGTTTATTTTCTCGGTAAAAGTTACTGTGCCCAAATCTAATGTCAAAGGATAAAATATTAAAATATCATCGTTATTGAATTCTTCAACATAACCGCCTTTTGTGTTTCCGCCGCCAATATCAAGAATTACAGAATCTGCATATTCTTTTGGCGGAATACAGCCTTTGAGCAATAATTTCGCTTCAATTTCAGAAGAAATAATTGCGATATCAATGTTTGTAAAGACACGCAATTTTTGAAGCAGAACATCAACATTTTCGGCCATTCCAACTCCAGAAGAAACGACAATAAATATGTTTTTTTCTTCGACTTTATATTCTTTGACCAGCTTGGTGTAATTTTTTGCAGCAACATTAAAGGCATTTTCAATATCAGCATCCGCTAATTTTCCGTTTATAGCTATTCCTTTTGCGACAGCGACATTTTCTGTCCAAAAATCAACTACATCGTATTTTCCTCTTTTAATATTCTGGACATTTATTACCGACATTTTTACCCCCTTGCTCCCTATTTCAATTCCGCCAAAAATTTCTTGCGAAAACAAGGCTGAAGGAATTAAAAAAACAAAAATAATTATGGCTTTTAACGCATTATTTTTTTTCATAGTAAATGGTGTTTTTATTAGTAATAGGAACAGCTCATTTTATTCAAACATTGAAAAGGAGTTGGAAAACTCATTTTCGCGCAAAGCAGACTTATTTTTTCTTTTTATCGACAAATATAGATTGCACTATTTTTATTTTTGTCTCAATTGATTCTTTCTCAACGGTTTTAACTAGCCAATAACATAATGTGATGGCCAATACGCCAATCATACTCATAAAAATAAAATCGGCTCTGTAACTCGCATAAGTCACAATCTCTAAACCTGTTTTTGCGCTTAATATATGCGCAAGACTAAAACTCATTGTAAATACAGACATGTATCTTCCCTCTTGATTATTGTGTGATCTGGTCATGGCAAATGAATTCGCAAAAGGAAAAGTCAGCATTACGCCAAGCGTCATGAAAAACATCATTATGTACAATATTCCGTACCATTTATCATTTGTCAACAAAAGAATGTAGCTAAGCACCATAAATCCTAAACCAACCATTATGACATTCAGCTTATTGATTCGGTTTTTTTCTACATAATTCACAATTGGCAATTCAAACAACAATGTCAAAATACCGCTGAAACTCAAAATCAAACCACTGTTTACTTCAGATAAATTAAATTGTTCTCTGTGGTACAGCGTCAAAGTTGTAAAAACTTGAAAATACATGATTCCTGTTATCAGCGAAATAAACATGTGAGTTAAAAAAGCTTTGTCTTTTAATATGGCATATTTGTCTACGCCGATATTGTTTTTTTTCAGTTTAAATGGCAATTTTCTTTCTTTAACCAAAATGACAAAAACGATAACTGCCAAAATACACGTAGCCGCATCTACATAAAAAAGATATTTATAACCTACCAGAACAATTATTAGACCTCCTAAAGGTGGACCAAATAAAAACCCAAGGCTCGTTGCTGCTCTTACTAAAGCCAGTGCTCTTGTTTTGTTCTCTTTACGTGTATAAGTATTTAAAGAAACTAACATTGCTGGCCTAAACATATCGGCAATGGTTGTTAATAGCAAAATTGAAAAACAAAAGCCTTCAAATGATGTTATATACTGCAGCATAAAAAAGACGATTCCGCTGCCAAAAAGGCTTCCAATCATTACTTTATAAAACCCGATTCGGTCAGACAAAACCCCGCTCAGCCACGTTCCTATAAACGAACCAACTCCAAAACAAACCATTACCCAGCCAATTTGATTGTATTCAAAATGCAGGTTCTCTCTCATATATTTTGAAAGAAACGGAATTACCATTGTTCCGGTTCTGTTTATGAAGGTGATCAATGTCAAAATCCAAATTTCTTTTGGAAAACCGCTATAATTTTCGATGTATTTTTTTCTTATGTCGCTTATCATTTTTTCTGTTTTTTTGGTGAATTTTTTTTATTTTTTTGGTGCCTCTTTTTAAAACAAGTCAAAAAGAGAGTGTGCAAAAAAGCCTGCTATCAATAATTCAAGCAAATGATTACACTTGCTTTTTGATGCAAACAGCTTTTTTTGAATTAAGTAGATTTTGTTGTTTTACGGATTTAATATGTTTTTTCAGAGAACAATATTTTTATTCAAAATAGTCCTCAAGAAAAATCCTTTAAACATGATTAATTAGATGAATCCTTATTGAAAATAATGGTATTTACGACCACTTCTTTCATCCATTTAATAGTTTCGATTACCCCCGTTTCTTTACAAATCATGTTACAGTTTTGATGTCCCCAAGCCAAATTGTAAGGAGAATGATTGAACTCTCCGGTTTTTAGCTGATTAATGTAAAAAAGGTTTATCTGGCTGATGTCTTTCTCAGAATCTGATTTTTCAGAAGATTCAAAAAAGTTGATGAGAAAAGCCTCAGCACTTAACTTTTTTAAACAAAGCGGGCAAATTGTGTTTTTAGCATTGTCGATAATGCGTGTTTTGTAAAGCCGGTCATTGTTGGATAATTTTTGATTATTGCAGGACGCAGTAATAGCCGTCATACGGTTTTCGATCTCACTTTCTGTCATACCGGCGTTAAGTGCAACTTCCTTAGAATCATGACAAAGCCAGAACAAATATTCTAATTGCAAGTGGCAAGATTTTATGGTATGAAGCGAAGCATATTCTGCAACTCTAATTCCAGCGCCTTTGCAGCTGCTGGTATTAAAACCAAGAATAATTTTTTCTTCATCTTTTGCCGTTGGCAATATTCTGGCCACAAAATGTCCATCAATGGGAGTTGTTCTTTTTTCGGCTACAGATAGCTTGTTTTTATAAGGATTAAATTCATTCCATTGCGCTCTATTTTCATAATGCAAAATGGCATTGACACCAAGTTTAAGTTTCTTGGTTTTCATAATAATTTGTACATCAGGATTTGAGTAATAATCCTCAGGACTGATGACAACGATAAAACCGCTTTCAAATTTTTGAGAAGTTAAAACCGAAACATCAAATAAGTCAATGGAATCGAAAGGAATCAAAACCGTACCATTTCTGTTGGCTCTGTTTTGAAAAATCACATCATCATTCGCGCTTCTAGTTTGTCCCGTTTTGTAAATTTTACTTTGCAGTAAAGGGGGTAGTTTAGGTAGTCTTTTTGCCATAGGGGTTAGTTAAGTTGGTTGTTAGTTTATTGTAGATTTGGCAGCAATATCTTCTTACATTTTTTAATTTTTATTATTAATACTAAAATTTTGGATGTTTTTTGATTAACCTTTAAAAATATTTTTTTCTCTCCATAGTTCTTCTTGTTTTTTTTATTTACTACTTTTGTTATCTTATAAAAAACTAAAAATCAACACTTTAAGTTTAAGCTATTTTCTAAAATAGAATTAATCTTAATTAAATGGTTAAATTTTGGTAAATCAACAAAACTTAAACATTTGTTAAAAGCAAATCTATTTTATTCGTAACTTAAAATAAATGGACAATTTTATTATTATGATGGACAATCTTCTTATTATTGCATTACAAACTTGCAGATAAAATACTTTTATAAGCCTATAAAATTAGTAGAGATGGCTTGTCAAATTATTAAAATGGATTATCTCATTATTGAGACAAAATAAAAATGAAGTTAATATGTTTTTTTGTTTACACTAAATTATCATGGAGGCTTTTAAACAGCGAGAAGGTTTTCGGGGTGAAAAACTAATTTCATTACCCAATAATATTTGGAAAAAAGCAATTGAAGAAAATCCTGTATTAAGTTATTTGTATATTACCCATATGGGATATTTCCCTAAGGCCACCTATCATTACAGAGAACGCAAAAAAGGATGCGCCGACAATATTTTAATTTACTGCGTGCGCGGAAAAGGCTGGCATTGTGTAAACGGCACTCGCTTTGAGGTTAGGCCAAATCAATTTTTTATAATTCCTGCAACCAATGAACATATACTTTACGGAGCAGACGAAAATGATCCTTGGACAATATATTGGGTGCATTTTGGCAGTCGCGATATAGACCTTTTCAACAAAAGTTTCAATATTGGTTTGTTTGATGGTCCGCGCCAAATAGACTACAACGAAAAAGGACTAAAGCTTTGGAACGACATGTACCATAATCTTGAAATGGGTTATGGAAAAGAAAACATCACAAAGGCAAATTTATCTTTGTACGATTTCGTTTCTTCTTTTTTGTATCCCGACGTAAACATCAACGAAAAAAAACAAGAGGAAATTGACTCCATCAGCAATACGATTTCATATATGAGAAAAAACATTGGCGGAAAAATCACTTTAGAAGATTTGGCGCTTATTAATAATTTATCGCCATCTCATTTTTCGCTCGTTTTCAAAAAAAGCACCGGAATGGCGCCTTTAGATTATTTCATTCATTTAAAATTACAGCAGGCTTGTTTGCTTCTAATTACTTCAGAAGTCAAAGTAAAAGTCATTGCTGCCGAATTAGGATATGATGATCCTTACTATTTTTCGCGTCTTTTTAAAAAACACATGAAAATATCGCCATTGCAGTATCGATTTTCACCGCAATCAAAATCGTCTTATATTGTATAGGATAAACTTGCATTAATTTTGATTTTTATCTGCTATTTCGACGATATATCGTCGGTAATCAAATTTGCAATATTTCAAAGTTAAGTACATAATTATCAATACCTTCGTAGAGCCAGTTTAATTCGACGAAAAATGTTCTCTACTCAATCAAAAGTACTTTTGCTGCTCCTTGTTTTATTCACGCTTGGAGATTTAAACGCCTTGACGCCTTTCAGAAAAGAAAACCAATCTGAAATGGCGGAAGAAAATCTGCTCAGCCTTGAAAATAAAGGCGAACAAGAAATGCCCTACAGCGATCAGCAAGTACTGATTGCTGAAAAAATGCTAAAAGGATTAGATGAAAATATTGACAAAATAAAAACACTTTTGAAATTAAGCGACTGGTATGAAGCTTCTTTCAACAATCCCGAAACACTAGAAAAAGCATTTTATTATGCGAACGAAGCACTTCGGTTAAGCCAATTTCTTCATTCTAATATTTACGCCGGAAAATGTTACCTGCAGCTTTCCATGCTTTATCAGCTAAAAAATAATAATCCGATGATTAGCATTTGTGCAAAAAAAGCGATTGGATTATTGACAAATACTGATGAACTTGATGATTTGGGAGAATCTTGGGTTATGATTTGGTCTGAAAAAATGAGGACTCTTGCACCAATACCCGAACGATTGGTTCCTATTTTTCAAGCAGCAACTTTTTTCGAAAAATCAGGAAATAATAAAAGAATTGGTGACTGCTATCGAGAAATCAGTGAATTGTATTTTTCGTACTCCGATTTTAACCGCTCTTTGCATTACCTCAAAAAAGCCATATTTTTTTATAAAGCAGCAAATCTTAAAGAAAGCGCCATTTACCCAATTTCCTCAAGGCTGAATATTATTTATGAAGCAGAAAAAAGAAATCGAGATATAATCCGATTGAAAAACAAAACGCTTTTACAGCAAAGCAAACTTAAAAATGAAGTGTTTTTGCGCAATTCCATGATCACGTTTGTAGTGCTTTTGCTTATTATTTTGGGCTTGCTTTACAAAAGTTTCATGTTCAAAAAGAAAACAAACAAGGTACTCGAAACCCAACAAAACGAAATCAATAAAAAGAATACTACCCTTCAAAATCTTGTGGTTGAAAAAGAATGGCTCTTGCGGGAAATTCACCACAGAGTAAAAAACAATCTTCATATGGTTGTTGGTTTATTGGCGAGCCAAGTTGAATTTTTAAAAACCGAAGAAGCAGTTTTGGCAATCAACAACAGTCAGAACAGAATTCAGGCGATGTCACTAATTCATCAAAAATTATATCAATCTGAGAATTTGTCGATAATCGATATGCCTTCGTACATTTTCGAATTAACCGAATATTTAAAGGATTTTTATGAAATACGAAGCAATATTCGGTTTGTTCTGGACATTGACAGTTTTAATCTTCCTTTATCGCATTCGGTTCCCATTGGACTAATTTTTAATGAAGCGGTCACCAATTCAATCAAATATGCTTTTGAAAATCAGGAGAAAGGCATCATCAATATTTCGCTTAAAAAAAATGACGGCAACAAATATATTTTAATAATTCGGGACAACGGCATTGGGCTTCCACCCGATTTTGATCCCTACAACAATCCGTCATTGGGCGTAAAACTAATGCATGGCCTCGCGGCCGATATTGAAGGAAAGTTTTTGATAACGAATTCAAACGGTACCAAAATAACTTTGGAATTTACTATTAACGAAAATAATCTTGATTAATTTAATTCTATAAAATGGCAAAACCACTAAAAATCCTCATTGTTGAAGATCAGTTTGTAGAAGCAAATCATTTACGATTAATGCTAAAAAAAGCAGGGCATTCTATAACTGGAATGGCCCGATCTGTTTCAGACGCTAAATATTACATTGCTCAGGAAAAACCCGAACTGGTTCTTGTTGATATTTTTCTTTTAGGAAAAGAAACCGGAATTGACTTGGCAGAAATACTTAAAGAAGACAATATTCCTTTTATTTATCTTTCGGCAAATTCAAATGAAGAGGTTCTTAATAAGGCTAAATTAACGCATCCGTATGGATTTTTGGTAAAGCCTTTTCGCGAAAAAGATCTATTAGTTACGATTGAAATTGCCGAATATCATCAACAACACGGAATCGAATCATCGATCAGGAAAGAACTTTTGTTTCAAAAACAATTAAAATCCATCGTCAAAAAAAGCGGCACTTGGGATGATCGTGTTCTTAACATTATTACCTCTTTGCAATCTCTTATTTCTTTTGATCTTGTAATGGCGGTTTTTTACATTGATAATAAATTGTCTAATAGAGTTTTAGGATACGCTAGAACAGGTTTGCAGGAATATCAAAAAATAGGAATTGAAGAATTGCAGAATATTACGGCTTTAAAAGAATCGGAAATCAATGAATTGCGAAATAAAAGCAAAGTAGAAACTGAAGCTACTTTTTATAACGATAACGACTTTGTGAAAATTTGCGACAAAACGCCAATCAAAAAAATGATTGCCAATTCGATGAATATGAAGTCAAATTTAATGCTTCCTGTTCCGTTGTCAATACATGAAAACGGCGGACTTTATTTGTCTTTTTTCAGCAGACAATCAATCAATTACGACAAAAATCATTTGAAGCTATGCGAAAGACTTCAAGAACCTTTAATTTATGCTATTGAAAATTTAATTCGTGCGGATAAAAATTTAGATCAAAAAAATACTGCTGCAACAAATCATAGTGCGGGAAAAAATGCAAAAACATCAGGATTTGAATCTATTGTAGGCAAAAGTCCGATACTTTTAAAATTGTTCGATCACATTGTACAAGTCGCTCCGGCTGATACCACTGTTTTGATTACGGGTGAAAGCGGTACAGGAAAAGAAAGTATTGCCAACAGTATTCAGCAACTATCGGGCAGAAAAAATGGCCCTTTCGTAAAAATCAATTGTTCGGCGTTGCCACCAAGCCTTATCGAATCGGAATTATTTGGACACGAAAAAGGAGCTTTTACTGGCGCAATAGAAAAGCGAATAGGCAAATTTGAACAAGCCAATAACGGTACTTTATTTTTAGATGAAATTGGCGATATGCCTCTCGAAATGCAGGCAAAACTGCTTCGTGCCATTCAGGAAAAAGAAATTGAAAGAGTTGGCGGAAATCTTCCCATAAAAGTAAATGTCAGAATCATTGCCGCAACGAACTGCAATCTAGAAAAAGAAGTTGCCGATGGCCGTTTTAGGCTTGATTTATATTATCGTTTAAATGTTTTTCCGATCCAATTGCCTCCATTGCGAGAGCGCAAAGAAGATATTGGACTTCTTGCTCGTCATTTTATTGCTGTCTATAGTGCTAAAACGGGAAAACATGTAACCGAAATATCCGAAACTGCCTTAAAAAGTCTTTTGGCTTATCAATGGCCGGGAAATATTCGCGAACTTGAAAATCTTATTGAAAGAAGTATTCTTTTAGCCAAAACAGCAACGATCGAGCATATTCCGCTTCCTACTTTTGATGAAATAAAAATTATCAATACTTCAAACGAATGGTATTTTAAAACCATTCAGGAAAACGAGCGAGAACACATTATCAATGTTCTAGAAAAATGCAACGGCAGAATCAGAGGTGCCGGCGGTGCTTCCGAAATACTCGGTCTGCCTCCTACTACATTGGCATCAAGAATGCAAAAACTCGGCATCAAGAGAAGTCATTTTTGATAATGGTTGATGGTTGATGGTTGATAGTTGGTGGTTGGTGGTTAATGGTGAATTGCATAAAAGGCGTGATGAAAAGCGCTTTAAAATCGCTTTAAAAATTTTTAATAATTAACGTTTCGCAATCAACCATCAACTACCACCTATCAACTTCCACCTATCAACTACCACCTATCAACTATCAACTATCAACTATCAACTATCAACTATCAACTACCAACCATAAACCATAAACCATAAACCATAAACCATAAACCACTAACCACCAACCACCAACCACCAACCATCAACCATCAACCATCAACCATCAACCACCAACCATCAACCATAAACCATAAAAAAACGACATTCAGTTGCTTCATTTTCGTTTTACGACGAAATATAGTCTGCTGAAAATCAGTATAAAACATTTAATCATTTAAAAATCAATTAGTTACATATTAGGTTCGGTTTTAGTTTACAGTTTGGCATAACATTAAAACGTGTATTATGCTAACCGAAACCCCTACTACGATTCTTTTTATTACAGGCGCTTTTGTGAGTAATAAATGCTGGGACGAATGGAAACTATTTTTTGAAAACAAAGGATTCAAAACCCTTGCACCAGCGTGGCCTTACAAAGATGCTCCAGTTGAACTTTTACGTGAGCGTCATCCTGATCCTCAAGTTGCCAGTTTTCGATTATCGCAATTAATCGAATATTTTGAAAATATCGCTAAGAATCTGCCTCAAAAACCTATCATTATCGGGCATTCAATTGGCGGTCTTACGGCACAAATACTTTTACAGCGCAATCTGGCGTCGGCAGCAATTGCGATACATTCAGTTCCTCCTCAAGGAATAATGACTTTTAAATTTTCTTTCTTAAAAGCAGGCTGGGGTCCGCTTGGATTTTTCACTTCGACTAAAAAAACATTTTTGATGAGTTTTAGTCAATGGCAATATGCTTTTACAAACGGAATGCCCGAAGAATGGCAGGAAAAAGCCTATTGTGAATCGGCAATTCCAGAATCTAAATTGATTGTTCGCGACACCATCACTTCAGTCGCAAAAGTAGATTTTAAGGCACCTCATAAACCTTTATTGTTCATTGCCGGATCGATCGATCATACGATTCCCGAATCTCTCAATTACTCGAACTATAAAAAATATTCAGACAAAAATTCGATCACCACTTTTAAGGTTTTTCCAGATCGAAATCACTTTGTATTGAATCAACCCGGATGGCAGGAAATCGCAGTTTACATACAAGAATGGATTGCCGCACTGCCTCCAGAAAATTCATAATAACCAATTATTTATTAACCACTTCTAAAAAATTTTAATCATGAAAACGAATTCAGTAAACACCTTCTTATTCAATTTTAAAACAAAATCAGTACAATTTTTTACTGCCGCAATTTTAATATTGACTTTAATTTCCTGCAATAAAAAAGCAGAAGAAATGCCCGCTACAGAAGCTCAACCAGCCGAATCGGCAGAAACGGTACAGGTTGCTCCAGCAAATCCGCCAGCAAATTTTAAACATGCCACGGCCGAAGTCAACGGAATCAAAATTCACTACGTTATTGGCGGCAAAGGAGATCCATTGGTTTTAGTTCACGGTTTTGGCCAAAACTGGTATATGTGGAATCGCTTATTGCCAGAACTTTCTAAACATTTCACCGTAATCGCTCCTGATTTAAGAGGCGTTGGCGAATCAGACAAACCAGAAGGCGGCTACGACAAAAAAACAATGGCATCAGATATTCACGAACTGGTAAAAAAACTAGGTTATTCGAATATCAATTTGGCAGGACACGACATCGGACTTATGGTTGCTTACGCGTATGCCGCTCAATACGGAAACGAAGTTAAAAAAGTTGCCTTGATGGATGCGCTTTTGCCTGGAATCGAGCCTGTTTGGTCTAATGTAAAAGGATCTGCGTGGTGGTTTGGATTTTTTGCTTGGCCAGCTTCCGGAGATATTGTAAAAGGAAAAGAAAAAGAATTCTTGACTAATTTCTGGCCAGTTGTAGGACATGTAAAAGATCCTTTTACGGCCGAAGAATCAGCAGAATTTATTAGAGCGTATGCGGTTGAAGGCGGTACAACAGCAGCTTTTAAATGGTTTGGCGCATTTGAGCAAGACGGAAAAGACAATGTAATTTTTGCGAAGAAAAAACTAAAAATGCCATTATTAGCAATGGGTGGCGAATATTTTGCGGCTGCATTCTTAAAAGATCATTCCAAATTAGTAGCCGAAAATGTATCTGAATCTAAAATTGCAGGATCAGGACACTGGTTGGTTCAAGAAAATACAGCACAAGTTCAAAAAGATTTACTAGCCTTTTTCTTGGCTAAATAAATAACTCGTTGGTGTATTATTCAACACATAGAAACATAGATTTTATTCATGGAAAAGTGCTTAATAAGAAACTAGTTTCTAACACATAGTAAAATGCTTTTTTAAGTTTTTACAAAACTATATTTCTCTGTGTTGAAAAATAATTACCTCAACGAATTAAATAACTAAAATCATGAAAAAATTATTATTAATTCTATTGCTTTCTGCGGGCTTGTTATCTCAAGCCCAGCAAAAAGCAGATTTAATTATCTACAACGGAAAAATTGCAACCATGCAAAAACAAGGCGAATTTGTTCAAGCAATTGCAATGAAAGACGGAATTATTCTGGACATTGGAACCGAAAAAAACATTCTTTCTGCTTATAAATCTTCAGCGACAAAATTAATAGATGCCAAAGGAAAAACGGTAATTCCGGGGCTAAACGACAGCCATATGCATGTCATTCGCGAAGGTTTGAATTATAATGCTGAACTCCGCTGGGACGGTGTAAAAACCTTGAAACGCGCCATGGAAATGCTAAAAGAGCAAGCCGCAAGAACGCCAGATGGTGTTTGGATTAAAGTGATTGGCGGCTGGAATGAATTTCAATTTGAAGAAAAAAGACAACCCACAATTGACGAAATCAATGCTGCAGTTCCTGACAAACCTGTATTTATAACCTATTTGTACGGAAAAGCTTTTTTAAACAAAAAAGGAATTGAAGTTTTGGGTTATACAAAAGATACCAAATACGAAGGAAGTGTCTTGGAACAAGATGCCAACGGAAATTTGACAGGTTTGATGTACGCCAAAGAAACCCCAAAAGCGATTTACATGACAATGGGACTTACCACAAAATTAAGTCCTGAAGAACGCGTCAATAGCTCTATACAGTACAATCATGAGCTTAATCGTTTTGGACTTACCAGCATTATTGATGCCGCTGGCGGAAGCCAGAACTTCCCTGCTGATTATGTGACCTCATTGGAATTGGCGAAGCAAAATAAATTGAGTCTTCGTATTTCATATTATTTATTTGCACAGCAAAAAGGCAAAGAACTTCAAGATTATGAGAAATGGGTTGCCACAACACAAGTCAATAAAAATGACAATCTGATTGTTGCAAATGGTTATGTTGAAGAAGGTGCGGGAGAAAACATCGTAGCTTCAGCGGCTGATTTTGAAAATTTCTTGGAACCGAGAATTGTTTTATCAGATGAAATGGAAACTGATTTAGAACCTATAATTCGGCTTTTAGTAAAAAACAGATGGCCTTTTAGACTTCATGCTACTTACGGCGAATCTATTGACAGAATGTTGAATGTTTTTGAAAAAGTAAACAAAGAAATTCCGTTTAACGGATTGCGTTGGTTTTTTGATCATGCCGAGACCATTACACCTTCTGAACTTCAACGAGTTAAAAAATTAGGTGGCGGTATTGCGGTGCAATTCCGAATGTATTATCAAGGCGAATTGTACAACAAATTATATGGCGCGCCAAAAACACAATTGCCTCCAATTAAAAAAATGCTCGAACTCGGAATTCCGGTTGGAGCTGGAACTGATGCGACACGAATTTCGACCTTTAACCCTTGGATGTCATTGCATTGGTTATTGACTGGAAAAACAATTGGCGGTATGCAGTTTTGGCCAAAAGATCAGGTTTTGGATAAGTTCACGGCTTTGCAATTGTACACTTCTGGAAGCGCTTGGTTTTCGGGCGAAGAGAAAGACAAAGGAAAATTAATCAAAGGAATGTATGCCGATATGGCAATTTTATCTGATGATTATTTTACGCTAAAACCAGATGACATTCGAAAAATCGAGTCGGTTTTGACGATTGTGAATGGCAAAATTGTTTACGCTTCCGCGGAATATAAAGCGTTGAGCCCAGAAATTCCTGAGGTGATTCCGGATTGGTCTCCTGTAAAACATTTTGGTGGCTATCAGAAATAAATGGTAATAGCTGTGAGAATGGCACACAGATGACACGGATTCACTTTCGCGAAGACGCGGGTTTGAACGGATTTTTTTATGCTTCATTGAGATGATTACATAAAAGTGGTTTATCTCCCTCTAGCCCTGATCGAAGCGGTATCCTTTGCTTTTATTCTTTATAAAAGCAAAGATATAGCGGAGAGCAGGAACCATGAATCCAAAAATGCCAAATGCTCTTGCTTCTAATAAAAAATTGAACATTCATAAAAAACATTAACCATGAAAAATCATAAATCAATTTTAATTCCAGTACTTTTTTTGATCGCTTTTTTTTCGACACAAAGTACTTATGCACAATTTCCTATGCCACCCGAAGTTCCAATTTGGGATGCCAATAAAGTGACTTTGCAATTGCATAAAATTTCAGATAATGTTTATGCCGTTTCGCCTTCAACCACCGAAACCGAAACCACAAAAGGAATTCCGCAAGCCACTTCTGCGGGATTTATCGTGGGTGAAAAAGGTGTTTTATTGATCGAAACCATGTTGAGCAAAAGATTGTATGATCAGTTGTATAAATTAATTCGTTCTGTTACGCCAAAACCAATTATTTACGCTGTAAACACGAGCGATCACGGCGATCATTGTTTTGGAAATTATTTGCTTCCAAAAGAAACCATTTTAATCCAAAATGAATTCTGCAAAGAGAATCTCGCTAAAAATTATGAAGGAATCAAGCAATTCATGATTATGCTTTTTGGCAAAGACCGCGGCATCGAACAAAGTGTAAATCGTCCTGCTGATATTACCATTGCAGTAAATCAAAGTTTAAAATTGGATTTGGGCAGTGGCAAAATTGTCGAAATAATAAATGTTGGGACAGCGCAGTCACCAGCAGATTTGTTTGTCTTTCTTAAAGATTCAGACAAAAATGTACTGTGGGCGGGAAACCCCTTTATTGCCGAAAGTCCAGCGATTCCTTGGCTATTTGATGGTTATTTTTTGGAGCCTGTTCGTAATCTTCAAAAAATTTATGACATGATCGGCGACAATGATGTCGTAGTTCCCGGCCATGGTAGAATTACTAACAAAAAAGGCATCAAATACACCATTGATTATGTAAATGCTTTGAAGAAAAATGTGGAAGATGCCGTTAAAAAAGGTCAAACATTAGAACAAGTAAAAGCTACTGTAACGATGAAAGAATTTGATAAAGGCTATGTGCTTTTTAACTGGCTGCATTACAATTTCAATATTCCGAACGCTTACAACGATATTAAGAAAAACAGTTTAGGCCAATAAGCCATGAAAAAAATAATTCTATTGTTTCTTATTTGTATGAATCTTCAAGCGCAGTCGTATCCCGATTTTAAACCATTGCGATTTGATGAAAATTATGAGGTTCTGCAAAAAGATACTGTCAAAAAAAATTGGTATAAAACCATGAAATATCTGCCGCTCTCCTCCTCGGGGAAAACGTATTTGAGTTTTGGAGGAGAAGTCAGGTATCAATATTTCTATGCCAAAAATGAAAAGTGGGGAGACGATCCTCAAGATCCTGATGGCTACATCTTAAGCCGTTTGCTGCTTCATGCCGATTTTCATTACAGCAAATACTTTCGAGCTTTTGTACAGCTTCAAAGCAGTAATGCCAACGGTAGAATTGACCCGAGTCCAGTAGATAATAATCCGCTTGAAGTGCATCAGGGATTTATTGATGTTAATCTGTTTTCAGAAAAAAACAAGCAGTTGCTTTTTAGAGTCGGAAGACAAGAATTAAGTTATGGATCACAACGTTTGGTTGCCGTGCGCGATGGACCAAACAATCGCCAATCATTTGATGCGGCCAAAGCCATTTTTGCTTTCAAAAATTACAGAACCGACTTATTCTACAGCCATTATGTAGTTGCTCAAGATGGGATTTTTGATGATTATTCGAATAAAAAAAGACAGTTTTGGGGAAGCTATTTTGTCATCAATAAAATTCCAGCACTCAAGAATATCGATCTTTATTATTTAGGATATGAAAGAGCAAACGCCAAATTTGACGATGCAACTGGTAAAGAGCTTCGCCATTCTGTTGGAACACGAATTTGGGGAAAATATGATGAATGGCGCTATGATGCGGAAGCCGTTTATCAGTTTGGAGATATTGATTCAAAAGACATAAAAGCTTGGACGGTTTCTTTGAATACGGGCTATCGATTTACTTCTGTTGTTTTACATCCAGAATTTGGGTTTAAAGTGGAATTGATCAGCGGTGACAAAACCAAAGGCGATACTAATTTGAACACCTTTAATCCACTGTTTCCCAGAGGCGCTTATTTTGGATTAGCTTCTGTTATCGGACCTTCGAATTTAGTTGATTTTCATCCGTCCATCAGCCTTGACTTGGCAAAAAATATAGACTGGGTTATTGATTATGATATGTTTTGGAGATACAGCAGCGAAGATGGAATTTATGGTCCAAACACTATTATGATCTATCCCGGCGATTCGACCACTGCAAAAGAAATTGGTAAACAACTCGAAAGCGAAATTATTTATACGCCAAATCAATATCTGTATTTTAGAGTTGAGGCCACTTGGTTCAAAGCAGGAGATTTTCTAAAAGCTGCTGGAACGGGTAAAAATATGTTTTTTACGGGCGTTACCATGCAACTGAAATTTTAAAATAATTATAAATACAAAGAAATTATGAAAAATTCTATTTTATTACTTGTCTGTTTTTATGGATCGCTTTTGGCGTCAGGACAAAAACCTTCGCCTGGATTGATTAATCCAACCAATCATACTTTGGTACTAATTGATTTTGAAGGACAAATGGCTTTTGCTACTAACAGCATTCCGATGGATCATTTGCGAACTAATGTTGCTGTTATCAGCGGAGCCTCAAAGATTTTCAATGTGCCTACAGTGGTTACAACAGTTGCTGAAAAATCATTCAGTGGCCCGGTTTTTCCAGAAGTAATGCAATTTTATCCTGATTTAAATACTTACATAGATCGAACCTCAATGAATACTTGGGAAGATGTAAATGCCTATAAAGCAATTACTGGAAAAGGAAAAAAGAGAATTGTTCTTGCAGGTTTATGGACGAGTGTTTGCATTGTTGGCCCTGCACTTTCTGCACTTTCAGAAGGTTATGAAGTTTATGTTATTACGGATGCTTGTGGTGATGTCTCGAAAGAAGCTCATGATATGGCAATTGCGAGAATGATTCAGGCAGGTGCAAAACCAATGACTTCGGTACAATATTTATTAGAGCTTCAACGCGATTGGGCACGACAAGAAACGTACAAAGCAGTGACTGATTTAATGCAGCAATATGGCGGTTCTTACGGAATTGGAATTCAATATGCGCGTGGAATGGTGAAGCATTAAATTGAAAAAAATAACCAGTTAGGTATTTTTTCTTCTAACACATAGAAACATAGTTTTGCTTTGTCTATAAAGGCGTTTCACTTGTTTAAACAAACATAGCTATGTGTTGTAAACTAGTTTCTTTCAATATTCTTTCGCAAGAAAAATAAAATCTATGTTTCTATGTGTTTAAAACTATTTCCAATCAAATCTATTGTTTTAGTAAATAATTAAAACATTCACACAATGACAACAAGAAGAAATTTCATAAAAATGGCCGGCTTAACGAGCGCAGCAGTAATGGCAAATCCTGTTGATGCATTTTCAAATCCTATTAAAAAAGAGAAAATGGAATTAGAACCACAAAATAAATGGTCAGACGGCTCAAGATTAGTCGTTTCTGTTTCGATGCAATTTGAAGCGGGCGGGCAACCTGAAAATGCAGAAAGTCCGTTTCCTCAAAACATGCCAAAAGGATATCGTGATTTGCCTGCCGAAACTTGGTATCAATATGGCTATAAAGAGGGGATCCCGAGAATGCTCGACAACTGGGACAAACACGGAATTAAAATCACATCGCACATGGTGGGCTCTGCGGTTTTAAAAAATCCTGCTCTTGCAAAAGAAATTGTGCAACGCGGACACGAAGCGGCGGCGCACGGAATGAACTGGAGTTCGGAGTACGCAATGTCTTATGAAGACGAAAAAAAGTTTATTAAAGATGGTGCTGATGCGATAAAAAATGTAACCGGTTTTACTCCTGTTGGTTATAATGCTAATTGGCTTAGACGGGGTGAGAATACGATTAAAATCCTGCAAGAATTAGGTTTTACTTATCATATTGATGATTTAAGCAGAGACGAACCTTTTATAATTCAAGCCAATAAAAAAGATTTTGTCGTTGTTCCCTACACTATTCGATGCAATGATATTGTTTTGATTGAAGGCAAAAACTTTTCATCTGACCAATTTTTCAATCAGGCGAAAGCCGAATTTGACCAGCTTTATGCAGAAAGTGAATTTAAGCGCAGGCAAATGTCTATAAGTTTTCATGATAGAATTGGAGGTACGCCGCAATTAGTCAAAACAACTTCTGACTTATTAAATTATATCAAAACGCATAAAGGAGTTTCTTTTAAAAGAAAAGATGAAATTGCAAAAATGACCTTGGAGGACAAAACCTCTATCCGAGAATAACAGAAATAAATTCAACAAAAAAGCATCTTTTTACAGATGCTTTTTTGCTTTATTTAAAGAAAATTACTTTAAATCAAATCTATCCAAGTTCATCACTTTATTCCAAACTTTGATGAAATCATTCAAAAATTTATCGTGAGCATCTGCAGAAGCGTAAACCTCAGCAACAGCTCTTAATTCTGAATTAGATCCAAAAACAAGATCGGCGCGAGTTCCCACCCACTTTAACTGACCTGATTTACGGTCAACGCCTGAGTAAACTTCTTTGTCATCAGAAAGTGCTTGCCATTGCGTATTCATATCCAAAAGATTTACAAAAAAATCATTTGTAAGTTGTCCTGAACGAGTGGTGAACACACCATTTTTTGAGCCATCAGTATTAATTTCTAGTACGCGTAAACCTCCTAGAAGCACTGCTAATTCCGGTGCTGTCAAGGTCAGTAAATTTGCTTTGTCAATCAATAATTCTTCAGTCAAAACTTGAGATTTATTTTTTCTAAAATTTCTAAAACCATCAGACAATGGTTCTAAAAATCCAACCGATTCGATATCCGTTTGTTCCTGAGAAGCGTCCATACGACCAGCCGTAAAAGGTACCGTAATTTGGCTTCCAGCATTCTTCGCAGCTTCTTCAATACCTGCATTTCCTGCCAAAACAATCAAATCTGCTAATGAAACTTTTTTACCGCTTTTAGACTCAAAATCTTTCTGAATACTTTCAAGTTTACTCAGTACTTCTCTAAGTTGAGCAGGATTATTTACTGGCCAGTCTTTTTGTGGAGCAAGTCTTATTCTGGCTCCATTTGCACCACCACGTTTATCAGAACCTCTAAAAGTAGCAGCTGATGCCCATGCTGTACCAACCAGTTTTGATATACTCAATCCAGATTCTATTATTGTTTTTTTCAAATTGGTTATGTCGTTGTCATTTATAAGTTCATGATCAACTTTTGGTATTGGATCTTGCCATAATAATTCTTCCGCAGGTATATCAGATCCTAAATAGCGGGCGCGCGGTCCCATATCACGATGTGTCAATTTAAACCAAGCACGAGCAAAAGCATCAGCAAATTCATCTGGATTATTTAAAAATCTTCGAGATATTTTTTCATATTCTGGATCAAGTCGTAACGACAAATCAGTAGTCAGCATTGTAGGCAAATGTTTCTTGTTGCTATCAAATGCATCTGGAATTATCGGTTCAGCATTTTTTGCCACCCATTGATGTGCACCTGCAGGGCTTTTGGACAGTTCCCATTCAAAACCAAAAAGATTTTCAAAAAAGTTGTTGCTCCATTTCGTAGGCGTTGTTGTCCAAATAACTTCTAAACCACTGGTAATTGCATCTGGTCCTTTTCCTGTTCCAAAACTATTTTTCCAGCCAAAACCTTGCATTTCTAAACCTGCTGCTTCCGGTTCCTTGCCCACATTATCAGAAGATGCTGCACCATGAGTTTTTCCAAAAGTGTGGCCTCCTGCAATAAGCGCTACAGTTTCTTCATCGTTCATTGCCATTCTGCCAAAAGTATCCCTAATATCTTTTGCGGCAGCAATAGGATCAGGATTTCCATCAGGCCCTTCAGGATTAACATAAATCAATCCCATTTGTACGGCAGCAAGTGGTTTTTCCAAATTTCTTGAATGAATGTTGCCATCAGCATTATCATCAGAAACGACTACGCCATGCTCTTTAGGCACACCATCTGAACCATGCGCATATCGGATATCTCCTCCAAGCCATTCTTTTTCAGATCCCCAATATACATTTTCATCTGGCTCCCAAACATCTTCACGACCACCTGCAAAACCAAATGTTTTAAATCCCATCGATTCCAAAGCGATATTCCCAGTCAAGATCATCAAATCAGCCCATGAAATTTTTCGCCCATATTTTTGCTTAATAGGCCACAAAAGTCTGCGGGCTTTATCTAAACTCACATTATCTGGCCAACTGTTTAACGGAGCAAATCGCTGCTGTCCCGCTCCAGCACCTCCTCTACCATCACCCACACGGTACGTTCCCGCACTGTGCCAAGCCATTCTAATAAAAAGTCCTCCATAATGACCAAAATCTGCTGGCCACCATTCTTGCGAATCCGTCATCAAATCATGAAGATCCTTTTTGACACCTTCAAGATCAAGACTGTTGAAAGCTTCGGCATAATTAAAATCTTTTCCCATAGGATCAGACAATGGCGAATGCTGTCGCAGAATATTAATTTTTAATTGATTCGGCCACCAGTCACGGTTTTTTGTACCTCCGCCTGCAGTGCTGTTTCCATTAACTCCATTGTGAAAAGGGCATTTGCTGATGTCGTCTTTTTTCTCATCCATAATTATTACAATTTTTAAAATTAGCTATATTATTAAATATCAATTCATTACTATAAAAATAGTAATAATAAAAAGACGATGATCCAAGTTTAAATATTAAATTTATGTAACGTAATAAACAAAATCTATTACAGAATGTCATTTCAATTTAAATATCAAATGCAATTGTTCTCAACTATTTGTTTTACTGACAATTATATAATTTGTGATTTTAATCTTATAATTTAAAAACGGAATGTCAAAAGTAAATTTGGATACTAAGAATTGTGTTTCTTCAAAAAAATAAAATAGTATGTCACTTTCCAAATACAATCAAAAGAGAGATTTCAAGCAGACGCGCGAGCCAAAAGGAGCTATTCAAAAATCGGTCAATGAACTAATTTTTGTAGTTCAAAAACATGCCGCATCGCATCTTCATTATGATTTTAGATTAGAAATGAATGGCGTCCTTAAGAGTTGGGCAGTTCCAAAAGGACCGTCTTTAAATCCTGAAATCAAGCGTCTTGCCATGATGGTTGAGGATCATCCTTATAGTTATAAAGATTTTGAAGGAACAATTCCAGAAGGAAATTATGGTGCGGGAAATGTAATTGTATGGGACAATGGAACTTATACTTCCAACGAAAAAACAGATTCTGATGAAAAACAATTGCTTGCCGATTTAAAAAAGGGACGTTTGAGTTTTATCTTAAAAGGTAAAAAACTCAAAGGCGAATTTTCTCTTGTAAAACTTCATGGAAAACAAGAAAATGCTTGGCTTCTAATTAAAAAGCACGATAAATATGCTAACGAAGCAGATATTTTGGATAAAAACAAATCGGTTATTTCTAAAAGAACATTAGAAGAATTAGCATCCAAATCAAAAAAAATAACGCCACAAGCAGAAAAGGAAACTGAGAAAAAATCTGTAAAAAAAAAGACTGAGCCAAAAACAGCATCAGCTGAATTTATAAAACCAATGCTTGCCAATAGCACCGAAAAACCTTTTGATAATGACGAATGGATTTTTGAAAACAAATATGATGGTTATCGTACACTTGCGATAATCAACAGTAATAAAGTAGAATTATTAAGTCGGAATCAAATTTCGTTTACTTCCAATTTCAAACCAATTGCTGATGAATTGAAGAAAATGGATCATATCGCAGTTTTGGATGGTGAAATTGTGGTAGAAAATGAAGAAGGACGCGCCGATTTTCAACTGCTTCAAAACTATTTAAAAACAGGAATTGGGAATCTAAAATACTATGTTTTTGACTTATTGAATTTAGATGGAAATCTGTTGACGGAATTATCTCTACTTGACCGAAAAGAACTTTTAAAACTTTTATTCAACAAATATTCTTTCAAAAATATTTTTTATTCCGAACATACCATTGGTGACGGAATAAAGCAATTTGAAAAAGCAGGAAAGCAAAAAAGCGAAGGAATTATAGCCAAAAAAGCCGATAGTTTGTACACAATTGGCAACCGAAGCAAAAATTGGCTGAAAATCAAACTATCGAACCAAGAAGAAGCTATCATCATTGGAATAACAGAACCAAAAAATTCGAGAAAATATTTTGGTGCCATACTGCTTGGTCAGTACAATGGCGCCACATTACAATATATTGGAAAATGCGGCACGGGATTTACAGAAGCTATTTTAAAAGAACTTTATTCCAAACTTAAACCTTATTTTATTGATAAATCACCATTTAAAGAAAAAGTGTCATTGCGAGACAAAATTCAGTGGGTCAAACCTAATATAGTATGCCAGCTCAAATATTCAGAATGGACGGAAGATAATCATTTGAGGCATCCTGTTTATTTGGGACTACGAATAGATAAAAAACCGAAAGAAGTAATTTTTGGAGGAAATTCGATTTCAAATAGTAAGAAAAACCAAAAAGAAAATGAAATGGAAGCATTAAAAGGACATAAAACAGAAAATGATTATGATTTAAAAGTTGGGAAAAGAGTGCTTCATTTAACCAATCAAAACAAAATATATTATCCTGCTGATGGAATTACGAAAGGAGAAATCGTTCGGTATTACAACGAAGTTGCACCGTTGATTTTGTCTTATTTGAAAAATCGTCCAGAATCGATGAATCGTTTCCCTAACGGAATTGAGTCGCCAAGTTTTTATCAAAAAGATATTGATCTCGACAAAACGCCTTCGTGGCTGAAAACCGAAAAAATATTCTCTGAATCAAACAATGAAAACATCGATTATCTTATTTGCAATGACAAAGAAACACTATTATATATGGCAAATTTAGGTTGTATCGAAATGAATCCGTGGAATTCGACCATAAAAAATATCGACAATCCTGACTGGCTGGTAATGGATTTAGATCCTGCAAAAGAAGAAGATTTTGCTATTGCTGTTGAAACTGCCATCACGGTTAAACACGTTATGGATGAATTAGAAACCGAATGTTTATGCAAGACTTCAGGCGCAACGGGACTCCATATTTATATTCCGCTTGGCGCAAAATACGACTACAATTCGATTAAAATTTTAGGTGAACTAATCGCTAAAGAAGTAGAAAACAGGATTCCTCAGATTACCACAACAGAAAGAAGCATTAAAAAAAGAAATAGTAGGCTTTATATCGACTATCTTCAAAATCGGCGCGGGCAAACTTTGGCGGCACCTTATTCTGTTCGTCCAAAAACAGGCGCAACAGTTTCAACACCTTTAGAATGGAATGAAGTGAGTGAAAAATTACATCCCTCGCAGTTTACAATCAAAAATGTTTTGAAGCGTTTTGAGAAAAAAGGAGATTTGTGGAAACCTGTACTTTCAAAAGGAGCTGATATAAAAAGAATCATTAAGAAACTGGAAGAAAATCAACATTAAAAAAAGACTAAGAAGATTTCTTCTTAGACTCTAAACTTGCTTTCAACATCTCCATCAAATCTTCGTTTTGCTTGTGAACCACTTTCATTTTAGGAGCCGCTTTTTGGACTTTTCCTTTTGCTTTCTTTTTAATGATCTCGAGAAGTTTCGCTGTATATTCGTCTTTAAAACCTGCAATGTCAAATTTTTCAGTAAGCTGATCGATGAGTTTTTCGGCCATGTCCATTTCTTTGGTTGCTTTTTTAGAAATTGGTGGCAATTTTAAATCGTCTGTAGCTCTTATTTCCTGTTCAAATCTGATTCTGTTTAAAACAATCACATTTTTGTATGGCTTTAAAATGGCTAGACTTTCTTTATTTCGCAAAACAAAACGCGTTACACCCACTTTTCCCGATGCTTCAAGCGCATCACGAAGCAAACCATACGCATTCATTGCTCCTTTATCGGGTTCCAAATAATAAGGCTGCTCATAATAAATACTTTGAATTTCATTTTCAAGAACAAAACTCTCAATATCAATTGTTTTAGTTTTAATGGCATCGGCGGCTTCAAAATCTGAATCGTCTAAAACGACATATTTATCATCTATTTTATAACCTTTTACGATATTTTCAAAATCGACTTCTTTGCCTGTATTCTCATTTACACGTTTAAACTTAATATTTGCATGATCTTTTTTGTCGAGCATATCCATATCTAAACTGCTTTCCTGCACTGCCGAAAATATTTTTATCGGAATGTTTATCAATCCAAAACTCACCGAACCTGTCCATATTGATCTCATAACTTTTCATTTCAATCTGAATTTAAAAGTATGATAACATTCTGATTTTTGTTTTATATCATCGTTTTAATGTTTTATAAAATATCAATATTAATTCTTAGAAGTTATTTATAAACGTCTAAGGTAAGACACTTCCTCCATTATTTATTATAGTATTAGCAATTGCAAAACCATTTTTGCTTATTGTAGCGCCAGAATTGACGGTAATAGTTCCAGTTCCGAAAGCGTTAACATTCCCAGCAACTGCGGTACCAGCATTAATTATTGTACCACCCGAATATGTATTATTGCCTGTTAAAGTTATTATTGAAGAGCCATTTAAAGTTAATGAGCCTTGGCTACTCAAAATACCTGCAAAAGTTACATTATTTTTAGTATTTAAAATAAGTTTTCCGCCATTACCCCCGATTCCGCCAATCATTCCTCCGAGTGAGTAGCCATTTGTAATTATATTTCCCTGCAGTTCCATACTAGAATTCGAATTCTGTATGAATAGATTAGCATCTCCAGTCAAGGTAATTGTCCCAGTAAAAATAGGCGAAGCACTTCCAGCCGCTCTCAATGCTCCGGTATAATTGGTTTCTCCCCAACCATTTCCATTTATGCTAAAATTTTGGCTAAATATACCTGTTCTGGCCATGAATTGACCATTCTCATTGATGACAATATTTTTTATTCCAGACAATCCAGGAACCTGACCATCAATACGTCCGTTATCTATCTGCAAGGTACCTGTAAATCCCGATCCAAAAACCGTACTGCCACCTCCCCAATCGGCAGTGCCGTTGACAGCCTGTGCCGAATTAAGCCTTAAAATTCCATTTCCTGTTATTTTAGGTCCATAGTTGCTTGAACTTAAATTAACAGCAGTAGCATAATTAAGATATAATGTACTTCCTGAATTAATGTTAATATTGCTTGTATTGACGCTTAAGCCATTATTTGTGGTGCCGTCTCCACATTGCAGAATACCTCCATTGACCACTGTACTTCCTGTATATGTATTGTTCCCTGTTAATGTAAGTGTTCCAGCGTCAGTTTTTAAAATAGGATTAATACCTGTTAACTGAGAAGCAATTGTTGCATTTATTTCAGTGCTGATAATCATTGGTGAGAAACAGGAATTAATTGAAGAACCTGTTAATATAAAATTACCATTAGATACAGACTTGAAATACAAACCTTTGACTGAAACAACATTTAAAAGTGTAACGATACCAGCAACGGCAACACCTGGATTGCCCCCAAAAACTGCATTTTTGCAAGAAACCCATTTAGTATTGATTTTTCCACCGTTTCCCGTCCAGTTGGTTTCTGTGGTATTCCAATTGCCACTTCCGTTATCAATTTGACCATTCCATCCGTTATTGTCCCATATCAATGTTTCGGGTGATTGATTCAATATCCAAAATTGTTGTATGGCAGCTTGAGAATAAGTGTAATTTCTAGATATTAGCAGTAGGACAAAGAGTAAAAACTTCTTGTAGTTCTGGAATAACCTTTTCATTTTTAAATAAATTAATTATAATTATTGCCTACTGTCCACCAAAAAGTGGAACCATCATACATAAAGGAAAGAACATCAACTGCATTAGCAATAGGAGTAAGCGAAACCACACCTCCGCCACCGTTAATCACTTTATTGACTCCTCCACCAAAAGTTATAGTACTTGTTCCTGTATTTGTAACTATAATAGTACCATACATACCTGCTTTCATATTTGTCAGGCTAAGTGTATTTGCACCTGCTGCTAGTGACCATTTAGCATTTGCTCCTTTGCTTAAATCCCATGTTCCACCTACTACAGTTTGGACAGGAGAAATATAATTATTAGCATTTACAGTACCATTAACATCAAGTTTTTCTGCTGGCACAGTCGTACCAATACCTATATTACCAGTACCTGTAAGACGCATCAATTCGTTTGATGTCGTTGAGCTTGTAGCAGCTCTCCATATAAAATTAGCAGTTGTCGCATCAATCTGATTGACTAATGCATTAGGTGAACCTGAAAGTATCCCCAATCCGTAATACTGATGATCATTACCTGATGGGCCACCAGTACTCCACAATGAGATTTTTCGCCCCACTGTATTAGAAAATGCTAATGGAGCTGTAGGTGAAGTTGTCCCTATGCCTACATTGCCATTTGATGTTACACGTATTTTTTCAGTATTATTGGTTCTTATTGCCAAATCCTGAGCATCAGTTGTGCCTAAAAAATTATTTGCTGGATCAGTACCTTTATTGCCTATTGTTTTCCAATTAGTGTCAACAGCCCAAGTAGCGAGTCCATTTGCATCAGAAGTAAGTACTTTCCCTAAACCTTGTGTCCCATCAGCAATCTGAATGGCTCCCGCTGTAGTACCATTATTGATTTGTAGTTTTGCAGTAGCTCCGCCGGTTAAAGATGTTGATGTATTTACCAACAACTGGCCACCTGAAGTAAAGCGCATTCTCTCTGTACTATTGGTTTTTACCAACAAATCATTAGCATCAGTAGTACCTAAAAAATTTGTTGTTTCATTAATTCCTTTATTACCGGTAGTTAACCAAGCAAAGCTACCTGCAGACACATTGCGTACTGCACCAGTAGAACTGTCCCAAGTAAGCAATCGATCATTTGAAGATCCCACAAGTACGTTTTGCATCATCAATGGTGGTAATATCCCATCTCCATTAACAACCAGTCGAGCCCCTGCAAGCGCCGTCGTGTCTGACCCTATTACTACATTTCCATTTTTATTTTTATTATATAAATTTCCTGCAGCCTGAAACCATTTACTAGGGTCAACATACATTACAGTCCCCTTATTATCAATTACCCTCACTCCCTTTTGTGCAAAAGAGACAAAAGAAAGTGAGAATAACAACAATAAAATTAAACGTTTAATCATTTTTTCTGTACTTAACATATTGATTTTTTGGTTTCATATCTACGATGTTATATTGTTATGGCATTTAGTTTTAATATTTCCTGTCTTTGAAAAAAAGCCACAAATTTTATAACCTAGAAGAACCAAAACCACCTAACAAACCTAAATTCATATCGCAAGGTGATTTTGGGTCTAAATTAATTTCAGCATTATTTCACGTACTGAACCTCAATCTTGTCACCAGCAAAAATTTGAAAATCTTCTGGTTCTGTTGAATTTGGCACAATTGTAACAGTACTTCCTGATATATTATAATCTACACCAGCAAGTAATTTTGCTCCATTTCTATATACCCATACTTTACTGAAAGTTGGTAAAGGTATTTGAACACCTGATATTGCAGGTGTCCCTGAAGTTACGTCAAATGCTGTTTGTCCTGTAGTTGCCGTAAATACTGTTTGACCAGATGTCATCAAATCAGTTGCCAACATTTTCTTTGTCTCTCCTGTAGCTTCATCACGAACTAAAAGTGTAAAACCAGTTCCAGTTCCATGTGCAGTTCCAGTCGTAGCATCAGTAGAAGCCAAATCTGCAGCAGTGATCAGTTTAATACCATCCAATGCAAACACTTTATTAGTAGCATCAATATAAGTATTATCAGTTAATTTACCTCCTAATTGCCAAGTAGTAACAATTCCTCCATTGGGAGCAGTATTTGTGATCTGTGTAATACCATTTTGTACTTGTAAATATTTAATGGTTCCTTTATTATCTATAACTCGGATAGCACCTCCTTGTTTAGTAGTTGAACCATCTCCGATATCTCCCATTTTCGCTCCTGCTTGCTTGGCTACATCACCTGTAGTCTGTTGTGCATGCGCACTAAACCCTGCCAAAACTAACGACAACATTAAAACTGCATTAAAACCTCTTTTTTTGAACGTAACATTTTTTTTCATTGTTTTTGATTTAAAATTATTTTATTTAATTATTAATGATTTTCGGTGAAATTTACTTCCACTGATAAATTTTTATTTCATCACCATCCAAACAGCCTCCATTAGTATCAGCAAGCAATTGCAATGTTATTTTTGAAGTTCCCTCTGTTGCAGTAAAATTAATCTCGGCTCCATTTCGATAAACTTGTATTTTATCTAATGAATCAATAGGCCATATCGTAGAAAATACTTTTTCCCCAGCGATTGCAATCAAATTTTGCTTTGCCATATTAGTCCCTATGTTAAATTCAGCTGAATTTATTTTTCTTATTACTCCACTAGCGGAATCAATAACAAGCAGATCATCTGTTACTTTTCCTGTTTGCAAGCCACTAATTGCCAAAGTATTATTTGCAGAAGAATTAATAGATGTGGGTTCGGTAAGATCGCCTCCCAATTTAACGGTCTGCGCAGCAAGCTTCACTCCATTGGAAGCATTAATACTTATACCGTCACCCTTACTATTTATATTTGTCCATGAAAGTGCGGTTGGATCATAAATCCATGCACCTGAATCGTTAGTTACGATAATTGTACCAGCGGATGGCGCTCCCTGCGTATCTGAACCTGGTATTTTTGGGACCCCTGAGGTCCCTGGCATGCTTTGTACTATGGCAGCTGGTACAATCCAAGTAGCTTCTCCGTTGGAATCTGAAGTTAGAACTTTACCCAACCCCTCTGATCCATCCTTTATCGTTATTTTGCCCAAATCCTTGCTAACAGATATTTTACCACCACTCACCGCTTCTATTTCTAAATTAGCATTAGTACTAATTTTTGTCGGGTTGTTGCCTATTTTTATTTGTGACTGGACTGTCATAGAAAAAAACAAACTCAATAGCCAAATGCATTTAAAAATCCTAAAACCTTTCATTGAAATCATTTGTTTTTATTGTTTTATAAAATTCTTTGAATCTTTATGATTATTTTTCTGAAAACAAGAATCTTGTACTGAATCTTTATAATAAAAATTAGTTTTCTAATAAGATAAATATCTCACAAGCTATTCCGTTCAATCGAAATATTAATCAAATATTTTTTTTTGCAAATATAAAACGCTATCAATCAAATACATGTAGCCATATTTCCTTAGTAGATGTAGTACAAATTCTACTATCTAACAATAAAAAGAGATGTTTTGATTTGAAACGTGATATTGAAAAAATTCCTAAAATGATTAATTCTATGGTAAACTGAGAGGATAAATTGATAGCTAGTTCATTTAAAAACCTTCCTTCCATGTATTAATAAAATACAATTAGCTTTTTAAATAATCCTACTTAAAAAATAAAAAAGAAAAGCGTCTAGATATTTCTAAACGCTTTTCTTTTTTATTTTTTTGTCGTATTTTTTTTCAAAAAAATATAACTATTAACTATATAGCAATTAGCTAAATGATGAATTTTACGAATCTTCTAATTTAGTCTACAAATTGATTTCGTGTAATCGCTTACCAAAAATCTTTCCAACGTATTACAAACAATCATATTAAAATTATTAGACAAAATGAAATACCAAAATTAACTTCTTTTCAATCGTCGATTGAATTCAGTTTCATTGCATAAAACTAAATAAAAAGCACATTATGTATAGAATGTCACTAGGTAGAAATCGCAAAATACAAAATCGGGATAAAAAACAATAAAAAGAAATAACCCAAATTATAAATTTAACAATTACATTTTTTTAAAACAAAACTCTCAGAATTAAGAGTAATCAAAACATTTGAGTAATTACTATTTCAAAATAATTTTAATAATTGCAATTTTCTACCAAAAAAACTTTCTAAACAATAATGTGCTCAAGCATTTAAAGTTTTGTTATGATAAATTCTGAACGTCTATTCATTTGATGTTCAACTTCCGTACAAGTAGACTTAACATTTCCCTCACACTCACAATGATTTAATAATTGTGATTCGCCATAACCTCTTCCAGTCAAACGCGACCTACTAATTCCCTGTTTTACCAGCCATTCAATTGTAGATTTCGCTCTTCTATCTGATAGCGCCATATTATATGCGGCACTATTTCTACAGTCCGTATGAGAGCGAATATCAATTTTTATACCTGGGTTTTCCCTCATTGCTTCAGCGATTTTTGCCAATTCAATTTCCGCATCTGGTCTTATATTAGACTTGTCCAAATCAAAATAGATATTTTTTATATCAAGATTTTTAGCGAGGTCACCACCTAAATTTAGTCTTTGCTCTTTTATTGTCAAATCGATCAGACTTTTCCCTGTTTCACTTCCTGTGGTAACTGTTTTTTCTGTTGAATCAAATCCCTCTTTTTCAGTTTTTACCTTATATGATGTACTACAATCCACTTTTCCAAAATCATACATACCATCATTTTTTGTCTGAAAATCCCGTACAAACACACCTTTGCTATCGTATAAAGCAACTGTAGCACTTATTGGTTTGCCAGTAAGTTCATCGGTAATTCTTCCATATATATTTTGTATACATTCCTCAGCAATTTCCTTGTTTTCTTTAAGCTTATAAATATCATCGCTGCCCACACCATTATCTCTATTTGAACTAAAAAAACCATTTTTTGTACTTGTATCAATTAAAAAAGCAAAGTCGTCACCTGGACTATTTACAGGTTCACCTACATTTATTGGTTTTTCAAAACCGCCTTTCGAGTCCGGTTTTGCAACAAAAATATCTAGACCTCCTAGACCTGGGTATCCATCAGAAGCAAAATATAATTCATTCTTTGCACTTATAAACGGAAAACTCTCTCGTCCCTCTGTATTGATTTCTGGGCCTAAATTTACAGGAGTGCCAAAACTGCCATCACCGTTGATACTAGCTTTGTATATATCAGAACCTCCCAGCGTTCCTGGCATATTAGACACAAAATACAATGTTTTTTCATCTTGACTCAAAGCGGGATGTGCGACACTGTATTCATTGCTATTAAAAGGCAGTTCTTTTATATCTTTCCATTTTTTACCATCTTTAGTCGCCTTATAAAGCTTCAGTAAAGTAATTTTATTTTTATCGACTGCTGTTTTACCATCAATATAATTATTTCTAGTAAAATATACAGTCTTTCCGTCTTTTGTAAAAACAGGAGTAGATTCATTGAATTTTGTATTAATCTTCCCTCCAAATTTAACCGGCTTACTGGCAGAACCGTCATTATTCAGATTTGAAATATACAAATCAGTACAGTATTCTCCACTCCATGGATTTAATTGCCCTTTATCGCGTGCCGAAGCGAAAACAATATTCTGACCGTAAAAGGCGCTTCCATAATCAGATCTACTGCTATTGATTCCCGCATCAGCGATCGTATATCGGCCAGAATTTTTCTTAATCACTTCTAAGTAATTCTTTTCCTCTGAAGCCAAGAGCGCTCTTTTATCTCCGCCGTTATTTTTATAAAACTCTTTCAGCATCTCATCTGCTTTATCATAATTTTGAACAGCTTTCAACGATTGTGCATAGCGATAGTAATATTCTCTTTCCTTGGCATCGGGCATTAAAAAAAGCTCTCCATACCATTTTACTGCATCTGCATAATCAGCCTGAAAATAATAGGCATTGCCTAGCTGGAAAAACCGGTCAAATTGACCACCACTTTCCAGTGTAAATTGATCACCAGTTCCGGAGCAAACTG
>NZ_VJYD01000033.1 GCF_007341385.1 Flavobacterium daemonense | reverse complement strand
CCGCCTGACGGAGACCAAGAATAAGAATATGCTCCTGTTCCACCTGTAACGCCAACTGTCGCTGATCCAGTTTTGTCACCATGACAAGCAATATTTGTTTGAGCATCTGCTGATGCTACTAATGCATCTGGTTCAGTGATTGTAAAACTTTGTGTTGTTGTACACAAATTTGCATCGGTTACAGTTACGGTGTATTTTCCTGCGCCAAGTCCTGTGGCTGTCGCCGAAATTCCGCCTGACGGAGACCAAGAATACGAATATGCTCCAGTTCCGCCTGTAACGCCAACTGTCGCTGATCCTGTTTTGTCACCATGACAAGCAATATTTGTTTGAGAATCTGCAGTTGCCACTAAAGCATCTGGTTCTGTAATGGTAAAACTTTGTGTTGTAGTACACAAATTTGCATCTGTAATAGTTACGGTGTATTTTCCTGCGGCAAGTCCTATAGCTGTTGCCGAAGTTCCGCCTGACGGAGACCAAGAATAAGAATATGCTCCTGTTCCTCCCGTAACGCCAACTGTCGCTGATCC
>NZ_VJYD01000014.1 GCF_007341385.1 Flavobacterium daemonense | reverse complement strand
GCTCGACTGCTTCGGTTAGCTTGACAGTAAATGCTCCGATTGTGATTCCGGTAATCGACGCAGTAACCGAAACAACAGCCGCAATCAACAGCAACACTGGTGGAACGACAATTTCTCTGACAGCAAATGACACGCTGAACGGAATTCCGGTTACAGTTGGCACAGGCGCAGCTCAGGTTGATTTTACGCTTATCAGCACACTTCCTGCGGGACTGACGCTGAATGCAGACAAAACGATCACCGTAGCTTTTGGAACAGCTTCAGGAAATTATGAAGTGGAATACACGATCTGCGACAATGATCATGCAATGAACTGTGATACTGTGAAAAGCTATATTCAGGTTGTGGGCGATTTATTGGTATTAAAAAATGATACGGCAGGCCCAATTGCGGGAGTAAATCATGCAGTTACAGTTATAAATGTTTTAGGGAATGATACTAAAAATGGATTGCCAATTGTAGCTTCTGATGTAAATCTTTCAGAAACTATTGCAGATCCATCAGGATATTTAACATTAAATCCGGACGGAACAATAGTATTAAAAGAAAACGCACCAGCAGGAACGTACGGACTTACTTATCAAGTTTGTGAATTAAACACAACAAATTGTGCAACAGCGACAGTTAAAGTAACAGTTGTTCTTCCAACAATGACTGTAACAGCAAACAGCTATTGTTCAAATGATGTTCCGTATGTGTCCTATGATGTAAAAGCAGATAATTTTACGCCAAATAATTTATTGACAGTAAAATGGATCGATAGCGACAATAATGTTGTGGCAACACAAACTAATCTACCATTAAGCGGTAGTATTTTATGGCCAGGTGCAGTGGTGGATAATAACGGAATTGGAATTGACTGGCCTGGATGGTTATTGATAAATGGTCAATGGATTGAAGGTGCCGACGGATTTGAAAAAACCAGAACAGGTGTTACCGTACAGTTTTCGTTAAATCCTACAGTGAGTATATCGCTGAGTTATCCTCCAGCTACACCGCAATGTAATGCAAGGCCAACATTTGTTATCAAAGCAAATAACGATACAGCAGGACCAATTGATGCTAAGAAAAGTATCAGCACTGCGTTGAATATTTTCAGTAATGACCGCTTAAATGGCATCGCTGTAAACGAGACTGCTGTTGTTTTGAGTACTGTTGTTGCAAATCCCAATTTGGTTTTAAATGCAGATGGTTCTGTTGATGTTAAAACAGGAACTCCATCAGGAACGTATCAATTGACTTACCAAATTTGCGAGGCGTCGAATTCGTCAAATTGCAGTCAGGCAGTTGTAAACGTAACTGTAATAAATTCAGTTGATCCTGCACCACCAGCACCGTTACAGCTTGTTACAAAAGATGATCTGCAAGTAAATGTGGATGGAATTAATGGACAGCTTGAGTTTATAAATGTTTTAAGTAATGATTTATTAAATGGATTGCCAATTGATCCGGCTGATATTGTAATTTCTAACACACCAAAGAACCCTTATTTTGAATTTAACGCTGACGGAACGGTAAATGTAAAACCTAATACTCCAGCTGGAAATTATGCTTTAGTGTATCAAGTTTGTGAAAAAGCTAATACATCTAATTGCAGTTCGGCTACATTAAATGTTTTTGTTGAAGTGCCAAATATTGCCATTGTCAAAACCGCAGTTTTTAATGATGAAAACAGTAATGGATTTGCTAATGCAGGTGAGACGATCACTTATAAATTTAAAATTACAAATACAGGAAATGTTCCTTTAACACGTGTGACAGTTGCAGATCCTTTGCCGGGAGCTGTAGTTTCTGGACAAGCAATTGATTTAGAAGTAGGTGAAGTTGATGACCATACTTTTACAGCACAGTATAAAATTACGCAAAACGATATTATTCGTGGTATAGTAACAAATCAGGCAACTGCGCAAGGATTTAGTTCAAGAGGAGTTGATGTAGATGATAAATCTGATGATGCAAGCAACGCAGGTAATAATCCAACTGTGATCAATTTAAATGGTTGTCAGATCAAGGTTTTAAATGCTTTCTCTCCAAATGGAGACTCAAAAAATACAAGATTCTATATTCAAGGAATAGAATGTTACCCTGATAATACAGTTGAAATTTACAACCGTTGGGGAGTATTGGTTTTTGATATTGATCATTACAATAATGAAGACCGAGTTTTTGTAGGAGTTTCAGCAGGACGAGCTACCATTAAAGAGTCAGATGGATTGCCGGTAGGAACTTATTTTTATATACTGAAATATAAAGATAACGATTCAAATCAGCACGAGCAGTCGGGTTACTTGTATCTTAATAAATAAAAAATGATAAACGGTTTGACTTTTAGGCAAGCCGTTTTAAAAGCTTAATAAATGAAAAAATTAGTTTTAATTTTTATGTTTTTTTCAGTTGTGTGTTCCGCGCAGCAAGACGCGCAGTTTACACAATACATGTACAATACAATCTCGGTCAATCCAGCATATGCAGGATCTCGCGGTGTACTGAGTGTATTTGGATTATATCGTACACAATGGATCGGACTTGACGGAGCTCCAAAAACAAGCACTTTTTCGGTAAACACGCCTTTAGATAACAGTAAATTAGGATTAGGTGTTTCATTGGTAAATGACAAAATTGGGCCAACTGTCGAAAATACGTTGTCGGCTGATTTATCTTATAGCATCCCAACCTCTGAATCGTTTAAACTTTCTTTCGGAATAAAAGCTACGGCCAATTTATTTAATTTAGATGCAAGTAAATTAAGTTTTGAAGATCAAGGTGATGAACAATTTCAAGACTTGAAAAATAAATTCACGCCAAATGTTGGTGCTGGGGTTTATTGGCATTCAGACAGAGCTTATTTAGGATTTTCAGTTCCTAATTTTATAGAAACAAATCGTTATGACGATAATAATACTGCCATTTTTAAAGAAAAAATAAATTATTATTTCATGGGAGGATATGTCTTTAATTTGGATAAGCTAGAATACATCCGATTTAAGCCGGCTATTTTGACAAAAATGGTTCAAGGCGCACCATTACAGGTTGATGTTTCTGGTAATTTTATGTTTTATGACAAATTCGTTGTTGGTCTTGCCTATCGCTGGAGTGCATCAGTTAGTGCAATGGCAGGTTTTCAAGTATCAAAGGGAATGTATATTGGTTATGGATATGATCATGAAACAACAAGCTTAAGACGATATAATTCGGGATCTCACGAGGTATTCCTTCGTTTCGAATTTTTTAATAGTTATAACAAAATGATCTCTCCAAGATTCTTCTAATTTAATATCTGCTATGAGAATTAAAATATTAAGCTTTTCTGTTTTATGCATGTGCCTTGTTTTTAAAATGAGCGCACAGACTGTAAACAACACTAGCTCCGCAGACAAAAAGTACAATGATTATGCTTACGCAGATGCCATAAAAGCATATGAAGATCTTGTAGAAAAAGGTACTAAAGATGAAAAAATAGTACAAAGACTTGGTAATTCATATTATTTTATTGGCGAATTGCCTTCGGCGCTGCAATGGTATAATGAGTTGTTTATGATGAATGAAGACCAGGAGCCAGAATATTTGTACCGATATGCACAATGTTTAAAAGCATCTGGAAATTATCGTAAGGCTGATGAAATTTTAGAGAAATTCAATCAAAAAGCGGGCGCAGAAAAAAGAGCTTCTTTGATCAGAAATGAGAAAAATTATTTGGACGAAATTAAAGCAAATTCTGGAAGATATGAAATTGCCGATGCAGGAATAAATTCATCTTATTCGGATTATGGAAGTGTTATTTATGATAAAAGAATCGTTTTTACTTCGGCTAGAGATACAGGCGGGATTGCAAAAACGAGTTTTAAATGGACAAATAAATCTTTTTCTAAATTATATATCGCCGATTTAATGCCTGATGGAAGTGTTGGCAAGCCGGTATTGTTTCGTAAAAATCAAAAATCAAGATTCAACGAATCAACTCCGATTTTCACAAAAGATGGCCGAACGATGTATTTTACAAGAAATAATTTTACAGATGGGAAAAGAGGAAAAAACGACAAAGAAGTAACACTTTTAAAACTTTATAGATCAGATTTTGTAAATGATGTTTGGACCGAAGCAAGAGAACTGCCATTTAATAGTGACCAATATAGTACGGCACATCCTGCATTGAGTATGGATGAAAAAACATTGTATTTTGCGTCAGATATGCCGGGAACTTTAGGGCAGTCAGATTTGTTTAAAGTCGCAATAAATGAAGACGGAACTTTTGGTCAGCCACAAAATTTAGGACCTGTAATTAATACAGAAGGAAGAGAAACTTTTCCTTTTATCTCTGGAGAAAACGAGCTTTATTTTGCTTCAGACGGACGTCCGGGTTTGGGAGGACTTGATATTTTTGTTACAAAGATTAGTCCAGACGGAACAATCGAAGATGATGTGCAAAATGTGGGAGAACCTGTAAACAGTAAACAAGACGATTTTGCTTTTACAATTGACGGCAAAAACCGAAACGGATTTTTTTCTTCAAATAGAGAAAATGGTCACGGTTTAGATGACGTTTATCGTTTTACAGAAACTAGAAGGTTGGTTTGTGAGCAGGATTTAATGGGAACAGTTTCAGATGCTGAATCAAATGAAGTTTTATCAAATGTAAATTTGTCTTTGTTTGATGAAAATTTTAATCCGGTTTCCTCAATTGTGACAGACGATAAAGGGAATTATATTTTTCCCAAAATAAAATGCGGTAAAAAATATTCCATTCGTGCTTCAAAAAGTGATTACGGAATAAAAGAAATTTCGACAGCAGTTAAAAAAGCAAACGGCAAAACAACTTTGGATTTCACAATGCAAAAAATGTTTAAACCTTTAGCTGCGAAATCAATCGAAATTAAAAAAACGAAAGTAAATCCAGTAAAACTTGGGCCAATAAAAGTGGGGACAGATTTGGCTAAATTACTGCATATTCCAATGAACTTTTTTGATTTAGGAAAAGCGACGATCAAAAAAACATCTGAACCAGATTTGCTAAAAGTGGTTGATATTTTGAATCAATATCCAAATATAAAATTAGATATTCGTTCGCACACAGACAGCCGCTCATCTGCTGAAAGCAACCAGATTTTATCAGACAAAAGAGCGCAATCAACAAAGGATTGGCTTATTAGCAAAGGAATTGATGCAAGCCGACTGACAGCAAAAGGATATGGTGAAACCAAATTAATCAACAAATGTGCTGACGGAGTAAAATGTACCGAGAAAGAACATCAGCAAAACAGACGAAGTGAATTTATCATTGTAGGGCTGTAAAAAAGAATTAATATAATAAAAGCTCTTTTCTATATGAAAAGAGCTTTTTTTATGCAAAGTAGGAAAGCGTTAAAAAAACAAATTTTTCACAAAAAACTTCTCGAAATGATTTCATTCTTTGCGGGATAGTTTTGAAAAACCGAAATGCAGTGTATTTTGTTTAAAATGAATGGATTAGCTTTTTAAAATGTAAGGTTGAATATTAAATTATATCAATTTTTTTATAACTTTATAATTCTAAAATTTTTCAGATATGACTGTAAATCAAATATTAAACGCAAAAGGGAGAAATGTTTTTTCAGTACTTTCAACTACAACTGTATATGAAGCATTGAAAGTAATGGGTGAAAAAAACATAGGGGCAATTCTTGTAATTGAGGGAACCGACCTAAAAGGAATCTTGTCTGAAAGAGATTATGCTCGAAAAATTGTTTTAAAAGACAAATCGTCAAAAGAAACTTTCGTGCATGAAATTATGGAAAGCAATGTTTTCTCCGTAAATCTTTCAAACAATATCGAAGATTGCATGGAGCTGATGAGCACAAAAAGAATCAGACATTTACCAGTTTTAGAAGACGGAATTGTTGTCGGAATTATTTCAATCAGTGATGTTGTAAAGGCAATTATTGAAATTCAGAAAGACACAATAAATCATTTAAATTCTTATATTTCCCAATAAAAAAAACGTAAAAAATATAGTTTTAAAGATAGTCCTGATTTTGATGGACTATTTTTTTTTGATGCCGAAAATTGTTATTTTAACAAAAGAAAGCACTAAAAACGCCCCTTTTTAAACTAAGACTTATATCTTTGTAAGCTAGAATAAAAGCTAAAAATAATGAACAAAGAGAGTAAAAGAAGAGAAGCGCTGCTGTATCACTCAGAGCCGACTCCAGGAAAAATTCAGGTAGTTCCAACAAAAAAATATGCAACCCAGAGAGACTTATCGCTGGCTTATTCGCCGGGAGTTGCAGAGCCATGTTTAGATATTGCAGCAAACGTTGATGACGTTTATAAATATACAGCAAAAGGGAATTTAGTAGCCGTAATTTCAAACGGAACTGCAGTTTTAGGACTTGGAGATATTGGTCCTGAAGCCTCAAAACCTGTAATGGAAGGAAAAGGTTTATTATTTAAAATATTTTCTGATATTGATGTTTTTGATATCGAAGTCGATACAAAAAATGTAGAAGAGTTTATCCAAACTGTAAAAAATATCGCGCCAACTTTTGGAGGTATTAATCTTGAAGATATTAAGGCTCCAGAATCTTTTGAAATTGAAAGAAGACTGGTAGAAGAATTGGATATTCCTGTAATGCATGACGATCAGCATGGAACTGCGATTATTTCTGCAGCAGCTTTGATCAATGCATTAGAATTGGCAGGAAAAAAAGCAGAAGACGTTAAAGTTGTAGTTTCAGGAGCGGGTTCGGCTGCAATTGCTTGTACAGATTTATATGTTTTGCTAGGCGTAAAAGTTGAAAATGTTTTAATGTATAACAGTAAAGGGCTTTTAACAAAAGATAATCCTGCGCTTTCAGATTTGCAATTAAAATATGCTGTTGATGGTCCTAAAATTGAATTGGCCGAAGCGGTAAAAGGTGCTGATGTTTTTATCGGATTGTCTTCAGGGGGTATTCTTTCACCTGAAATGTTATTGACAATGAAAGATAACCCGATTGTTTTTGCAATGGCAAATCCAAATCCGGAAATCGACTATAACTTGGCAGTTGATACTAGAAAAGATATTATTATGGCTACGGGACGTTCTGATTTTCCTAATCAGGTTAACAACGTTCTTGGTTTCCCATATATTTTTAGAGGAGCGCTTGACGTAAGAGCTACAAAAATTAACGAAGCTATGAAAATGGCGGCTGTAAAAGCTTTGGCTATTTTAGCAAAAGAACCAGTTCCAGAACAGGTTAACGTAGCTTATGGTGCTACAAAATTAGGTTTTGGTCAAGAATATATTATCCCAAAACCATTTGATCCTAGATTGATTACCGTTGTTGCACCTGCAGTTGCAAAAGCAGCAATGGAATCTGGAGTGGCAAAAAATCCTATTACAGACTGGGCCGCTTATGAAGATGTGCTTCGTGAACGTATGGGGAATGATAATAAAATGGTGCGTTTGATTACAAATCGCGCTAAATTAAACCCTAAACGAATTGTATTTGCTGAGGCTGATCATTTGAACGTATTGAAAGCGGCACAAATTGTATATGAAGATGGTATTGGTTTCCCAATTTTATTAGGAAACAGAGAAATTATATTAGAATTAAAAGCTGAATTAGGTTTTGATGCTGATCTTGAAATCATTGATCCTAAAACAAACGAAGAAGAAGAAAGACGCAACAGATTTGCAAATTCATATTGGGAAGCTAGAGAACGAAGAGGTGTTTCACTGCTTGATGCTCAAAAATTCATGCGCGAAAGAAACTATTTTGCAGCCATGATGGTTAATGCAGGAGAGGCAGATGCTGTTGTTACGGGTCATTCAAGAAGTTATCCAAGTGTTGTAAAACCAATGCTTCAGTTAATTGAAAAAGCACCGGGAGCTTCACTTGTTGCAACTGCAAATATGATGCTTACAGCACGTGGGCCAATGTTTTTATCAGATACTGCAATCAATATTAATCCGTCTGCTCAAGACTTGATTAATATCGCCTTGATGACTGCTAAAACAGCAAAAATGTTTGGTATTGAGCCAGTTATTGCAATGGTTTCGTATTCAAACTTTGGATCATCAACACATCAAAATGCATCAAAAGTAAGAGAAGCGGTTGCTTATCTGCATAAAAACCATCCAGAATTGATTATTGATGGAGAGATTCAAGCAGATTTTGCTTTAAATTCTGAAATGCTAAAAGAAAAATTCCCTTTCTCTAAATTGGCAGGAAAAAAAGTAAATACGCTGGTATTCCCTAACTTAGAGTCGGCAAATATTACTTATAAATTATTGAAGGAATTGAATAAAGCAGGTTCAATTGGTCCAATTATGATGGGACTTGGTAAACCTGTTCATATTTTCCAATTAGGTGCAAGTGTTGAAGAAATGGTAAATATGGCTGCAATTGCGGTTATTGATGCCCAAGAAAAAGAAATTAAAAAAAATAAATTAGTCCAATAATTCCTATTGTAAAATGAGATTAATAGTGTCTTATTTTTACTTATATTTGGTACTATAAATAATATATATGATAGCACATTTGCAAGGAAAACTAGTTGAAAAAAATCCCACAGACGTTGTAATTGATTGTGGCGGAGTAGGATATCATGTAAATATTTCTTTGCATACTTTCTCGCTAATTCCTAATGCTGATTTTATAAAATTGTATACGCATCTTCAAATTAAAGAAGATGCGCATACTTTATATGGCTTTGCCGAAAAATCAGAACGTGAAATATTCAGAATGTTATTGTCTGTTTCTGGTATTGGTGCTAATATCGCAAGAACAATGCTTTCTTCGATAGAACCAAAACAGATTATAAATGCAATTGCATCTGGAGATGTAGGAGTTATCCAGTCAATAAAGGGAATTGGAAGCAAAACTGCTCAACGCGTTATACTTGATTTAAAGGAAAAAGTGTTAAAGTTGTACGATTTAGATGAAGTTTCAGCAGTACAAAACAATACAAATAGAGATGAAGCGTTATCTGCTTTGGAAGTTTTAGGATTTGTTCGAAAAGCTTCTGAAAAAGTAGTGGAGAAAATTGTAAAAGAAGATCCAGAAGCTACAGCAGAAACCATCATAAAAAGAGCTTTAAAAAGCTTGTAACTCAATTAACATAAACGAATTGTATGCGTAAAATTTGTATTCTTTTACTGGTTTTATTTTGCGGTAATGTTTTGCAATCGCAAGTAAATCCGGCAACACAAGATACAACCAAAACTCAGTTTTCTGTAGGGAAAATGGAGTTGAAAGATCCACCAAGCATACTTTCGGCATACAAATACGATCCAATTTCAGATCGCTATATTTATTCTAACACAGTTGATGGTTTCCCTGTCAATTACCCAATTATTTTGACTCCAAAAGAGTACGAAGAATTAGTTTTGAAAGAATCCCGAAGAGATTATTTCAGAAAAAAAGCCGATGCAATTGACGGTAAAAAAGCAGGAAGCGAAGCAGCTAAAAAGAATTTATTGCCAAGATATTATGTTAATTCAAGTTTTTTTGAAAGCATTTTTGGAAGCAACACAATTGACGTAAAACCTACAGGTTCGGTTGAAATGGATCTTGGTATACGCTATACAAAACAAGACAATCCTTCATTTTCACCTAGAAACAGATCGAGTCTAACATTCGATTTTGATCAGCGAATCAGCATGAGTTTAATGGGGAAAGTAGGGACAAGGTTGGAAGTAAATGCTAATTACGATACGCAATCAACATTTGCTTTCCAGAACTTATTTAAACTTGCTTACACACCTTCAGAAGATGATATTATTCAGAAAGTTGAAGTTGGTAACGTCAGCATGCCGTTAAATAGTACATTAATACGTGGTGCGCAAAGTTTGTTTGGTGTAAAAACACAACTTCAGTTTGGACGAACTACAGTTACAGGAGTTTTTTCAGAACAAAAATCACAAACTAAGAGTGTTGTAGCCGAAGGAGGTGGGACAGTTCAAAATTTTGATTTGTACGCATTGGATTATGACAATGACAGGCACTTTTTCTTGTCGCAGTATTTTAGAGATAAATATGATGCTTCTTTAAAAAGCTACCCTGTAATCAACAGCCGAATTCAGATTACACGAATTGAAGTCTGGGTAACTAATAAACAAAACCGAGTTAGCACAACCAACAACAATCTTAGAAATATTATTGCGCTTCAGGATTTAGGTGAAGGACGTTTGAGTGATGTTCCTGATAATGAAGTAGTGGTTATTGGTTCTACTACAGGATTCTTCAATCCTTCTAAACCTGTTGATTCACCTTCTGAAAATTCAAATAACGCCTATGATCCCGCAGCGATTGGCCAACCCGGATCATTTTTAAACTCGAATATTAGAGAAATCGTTACGGCCAAATCTGGATTTAATAATACAAACGTTAGTGAAGGAACAGATTATTCTATATTAGAGAATGCCCGCAAATTAACAGCAAACGAATTTACGTTCAATCCGCAATTAGGATATATTTCCTTGCAGCAACGTCTTGCAAATGATGAGATTTTGGCTGTTGCATATGAATATACAGAAGGAGGGAAGATTTATCAAGTTGGAGAATTTGGAAGTGATGGAGTTGATGCAACAGTTGTTACCGGAAGCAACAATTCTAATCAAGCCATTATCACACAAAGTTTGATTTTGAAAATGCTTAAAAGCAATTTGACAAATGTTCAGAATCCAGTTTGGAACTTGATGATGAAAAACGTTTATCAAATTCCACAGGCTTACCAGATCAAACAGGATGATTTTAGAATGAACATCTTATACACAGATCCATCTCCTATAAATTATATTACTCCAGTTACTGGAACTTCTTTTCCGGCAAATCCCACAGCTGATAATACAGTTGATCAAACGCCATTATTAAATGTCTTTAACTTAGATAGGTTGAATTACAATAATGATCCGCAGACGGGTGGTGACGGTTTCTTCGATTATCTTCCAGGAATCACTGTTGATGTTTCAAACGGACGAATTATTTTTACTACTAAAGAACCTTTTGGAGAATTAATATTCAAAAAATTACAGAATGCAGGTTCTGGAGAAACCTATAATGATCCAAGTACGTATAACGCAAACCAGCAGAAATATGTATTTAGAAGCATGTATCGTAATACACAATCTGGAGCTTTACAGGATAGTGACAAGAATAAATTTTTATTGAGAGGAAAATACAAATCTTCAGGAAGCAATGGAATTCCGATTGGAGCTTTCAATGTTCCTCAAGGTTCAGTTGTAGTAATGGCGGCCGGACGAAGATTAGTTGAAGGTATTGATTATAGTGTCGATTATCAATTAGGAAGAGTCCAAATTTTAGACCCTTCTCTGCAAGCGTCAAATACTCCTATTGAAGTTTCGTTAGAAAACAACTCAATCTTTGGCCAACAGACTCGAAGGTTTATGGGATTCAATGTCGAACATAAAATTTCAGATAAATTTGTTGTTGGAGGTACCTATTTGAAAATGACTGAAAAGCCATTTACTCAAAAATCAAGTTATGGTCAGGAATCTGTTAATAATACAATATTTGGATTTAATGGAAATTATGCGACCGAAGTTCCATTTTTTACGAGGTTAGTAAACAAACTTCCAAATATCGATACCGATGTTCCATCTAACCTTTCTGTTCGAGGTGAAGTAGCTTTTTTAAAGCCAGATGCGCCAAAAGCAAGTGATTTTGAAGGTGAAGCGACTATTTATGTCGATGATTTTGAAGGTTCGCAGACCACAATTGATATGCGATCTGCATATGCGTGGAGCTTGGCTTCAACTCCATTTATAAATTCGCTAAACGACAACACGTTTAATGCAAATTCAAACACATTAGATTACGGATACAAACGTGCAAAATTAGCATGGTACAGTATTGATCCAATTTTTTACACCTCAAAACCTGACGGTATTTCAAATGATGATTTATCATTAAACACAACTAGACGAATTTACAGTAAAGAGTTATATCCAAATACAGATATTGCTCAAGGTCAGATTCAAGTAATTAATACTTTAGATTTAACTTATTTTCCATCAGATAGAGGGCCTTATAACAACAACCCAAATTTTGGTTCAACTGCGCCATCTTCAAATTTTGGAGGAATTATGCGCTCTTTGAACTCGACGAACTTCGAGCAAGGAAATGTTGAATACATTCAGTTTTGGGTTCTGGATCCATATGTTGGAAATGGAGAAGCACCTGGAGGTAATACAGGAAAAATTTATTTCAATTTAGGTGAAATCTCAGAAGATGTTTTAAAAGACGGAAGAAAGCAATATGAAAATGGTTTAGGGCCAGATCAAGTAATGGTAAATCCGCAACCTATTTGGGGAGATGTGCCAGCTTCTCAATCTTTAATTTATGCATTTGACACAAATCCTGACAACAGAAAAAATCAGGATGTCGGTTTAGACGGTCTTCCCGATTTTAAAGAAGGTTCGATTTATACAAATTATGCTGGCGAAGAAGATCCTGCTGCAGACAACTACAAATATTATTTAAATACTACTGGAGGGGTTCTGGATCGTTATAAAAAATATAATGGTGTTGAAGGAAACTCAGCAGTTAGTATTGATGATCCTAATCGTGGTTCAACAACACTTCCAGATGTAGAAGATATTAATCGTGATAACACCATGAGTACGATTAATGCGTACTACGAGTATAGTGTCGATATAAAACCGGGAATGCAGGTTGGTTCAAATTATATTACAGATATTCGTGAAGTGACTAATGTCGAATTGCCAAACGGCGGAACTACAACTGCAAGGTGGATTCAGTTTAAAATTCCTGTTGCTAAGCCTCAAAATACTATTGGAAACATAAGTGATTTTAGATCTATTCGTTTCTTGCGTATGTTTATGACTGGTTTTAATGATCAAATGACGGTTCGTTTTGGGGCCCTGGATTTGGTTAGAGGTGAATGGAGAAGATACACCGGTACGCTTGACGCGAACGATACAAATCCTGATGATGATGGAACGCAGTTTGATGTTGCGGCCGTTAATATTCAAGAAAACGGAACTAAATGTCCAGTAAACTATGTTATTCCTCCAGGTGTTCAACGAGAACAACTTTATAACAACAATACAATAATCAATCAAAACGAGCAGGCATTGGCAGTTCGTGTTGGAGGAACAGGATTACAATACCAAGATTCAAGAGCGGTTTTCAAAAACGTAAGTGTCGATATGCGTCAGTACAAAAAACTGAAAATGTTTTTGCATGCTGAATCACTTCCAAATGAAACAAATTTATTGGATGATGAAATGGTTGGTTTTATTCGTTTTGGTAATGACTTTACACAGAACTATTATCAAGTCGAAATTCCTTTAAAAGTTACACAAACAGGAGGATCTTGTACTATAAGTCCAGATTTGGTTTGGATGGAACAGAATAATATTGATTTAGCGCTTGAATTATTGACTCGAATGAAAATCAAGGCAATGCCTTTAGATATTAATTCGCCAAAAAGAGATATCAACGGAGTATATTATCCTGATGATGATCCAGATTTGATTTCGAGTGGAGGTGATGGTGACAGTAAATTAAAACTGGGTATTAAAGGAAATCCTAACTTTGGTTTGGTTCGAAATTTAATGGTCGGAGTAAAAAGCAAAGCAGACCACAAAGACATCAAGGGAGAAGTTTGGTTCAACGAACTTCGTATGTCTGATTTAGATAATAAAGGCGGTATGGCGGCATTGTTGAATGTTGATACCAATATGGCTGATTTTGCAACGGTATCAGCTACTGGAAAGAAAAGTACAATTGGTTTTGGATCAATTGAGCAAGGTGCCAATGAAAGAGATCGTGAGGATATTCAACAGTACAACATTGTAACAAACATGAACTTAGGAAAATTAATGCCTCACAAATGGGGAATTAATTTGCCTTTCAATTATGCTATTGGCGAGGAAGTGATTACACCAGAATATGATCCATTTAATCAGGATATTAAATTAGATCAGCTGATAAGAGAAACAACAGATCCAGCTGAAAAAGATAATATTAGAACTCGTGCTGTAGATTATACAAAACGCAAGAGCATTAACTTTATTGGTGTTAGAAAAGATAGAGCTCCGGAGCAGAAACCACATGTTTATGATATTGAAAATTTTACATTTTCACAATCATACAATCAAGTAGCGCGCCACGATTATGAAGTAGAGGATTATAAGGATGAACAGTCAAATTCTGCTGTAAATTATGCCTATACTTTTCAGCCGAAAGAAGTTGTTCCTTTCAAGCAAAACAAATTCATGAAGAAAAGTGATTATTGGAAAATGCTAAGTGATTTTAACTTTAATTATCTGCCTTCAAATATTAATTTCAATACGAATATTTTAAGACAAAGCAATCGTCAGCAATACAGACTGGTTGAAGTTGAAGGAATTGGTCTTGACCCGCTATACAGACGAAATTTTGCTTTTAATTATCAATATGGTTTTGGATTTAATGTAACCAAATCTTTAAAGCTGACTTACACAGCAGCATCAAATAATATTGTAAAAAATTATCTGAATGCAGATAATACACCAAAAGAAGATTTTAATATTTGGGACGATTATTTTGATTTAGGAATTCCAAATCAGCATTTGCAGCAATTCATAGTGAACTACGAGATTCCGTTAAATAAAATTCCAGTTTTAAGTTTTGTAAAAGCGGCATATACTTATACAGCAGATTATAGCTGGCAACGTTCCTCTACAGCTTTATCTCAATTTACTGCTGATGACGGAATTACTTATAATTTAGGAAATACGATTCAAAATGCAAATTCAAACATATTGTCGTCAACGTTTGAGATGAATAAGTTGTATAAATATTTAGGTTTGATGCCTGGAGGAAAAACAGCGGCCAAACCTAAACCAGCTGCACCTCCAAAACCAGGCGAGAAAATCGTAAATACAACGGCAAAACCAGTTGTAAATAATAGTCCGTTTTATGATGGTTTAATGGGAGTTTTGACAAGTTTGAAAGATGTTAAAGTTAATTTTACTAAAAACAGCGGAACCGTATTACCAGGTTATACGCCAAGTGTTGGTTTCTTTGGTACTTCAAAACCAACTTTAGGATTTATTTTCGGAAGTCAGGATGATGTGCGTTATGAAGCTGCAAAAAATGGATGGTTAACCAATTATGAAAATTTCAATCAAAACTTTACACAGGTTACAAACAAGATTTTAAAAGTAACTGCAAATGTTAATCCGTTTCCTGATTTGACAATTGATTTGAATATGGATCGTGCTTATTCTCGAAATTCATCAGAGCAATATAGCGTTGTGAATGGTGACTATATGCCATTGTCTCCTTACACTTACGGAATGTTTTCAATCTCGACTGTACTGATAAAAACATCTTTTGCAACAAGCAATGAGACAGTGTCGGCGGCTTTTGATGATTTTAGAAATAATCGTTTAGTGATTGCAAATCGCTTGGCGGAGGAACATTATGGAGCAGGAGCTGCAATTCCACGATATGGCGATGCCAACAATCCAATCCCAGCACCTGGAGATCCGAATTACGCAGTTTACACTGCCAATGTAGGATATCCGATTGGTTTCACAAAAAGCAACCAAGCTGTTTTGCTGCCATCATTTTTAGCTGCTTATACAGGAGGAAATGCGTCAAGCAGTTCAACAGATATTTTTAGAAGTTTCCCAATTCCAAACTGGAGTATAAAATACAATGGGTTGATGCGTTATAAATATTTCAAAGACAGATTTAAGCGTTTTTCATTATTGCATAATTACAGAGCATCTTACACGGTAAATCAATACAGATCAAATTTTGATTATTTAGAGAATCCAAGCGGGCAAGACGTAAATACAAACTTCTTTAACAAGACAGTTATGTCAAATGTCAATTTAGTGGAGCAGTTCAGTCCGCTGATTCGTGTCGATTTTGAGCTGAAAAATTCTTTCCGCTTATTAACTGAAATTAAGAGGGACAGAGCATTGTCAATGAGTTTTGACAATAATTTGCTGACAGAGGTAAAAGGTGTTGAGTATGTTATAGGAACGGGTTACCGCTTTAAAGATGTAATTTTTTCATCTCGATTAGCAGATAATCCAACAGGAATTATTAAAAGTGACATCAATATAAAAGCAGATTTTTCATATAGAAATAACCAAACATTAGTTCGTTATTTAGATTATGATAATAACCAACTTGCAGCAGGACAAAATATTTGGGCATTAAAATTAACGGCAGATTATGCTTTCAGCAAAAATTTGACAGCCATATTTTATTATGATCATTCATTTTCAAAAGCAGTTATTTCGACTTCTTTCCCGCTTACAAATATTAGATCGGGATTTACGCTCAGATATAATTTCGGAAATTAAATTTAGAATTCTGAACTAAATTTTATTAGAAGATTATTACATTTGTGACTTAATTATTAAATTATCAATTTTCAAACATACTATTATGAGCATACCAGCAAATTTAAAGTACACAAAAGATCACGAATGGGTTAGCATCGAAGGAGATGTTGCGACTGTAGGAATTACTCATTTTGCACAAAAAGAGTTAGGAGATATCGTGTATGTTGAGGTAGAAACTTTAGATCAGACATTAGATAAAGATGAGGTTTTTGGAACAGTTGAAGCTGTAAAAACGGTTTCAGATTTATTTTTGCCTTTAACAGGAGAAATTATTGCTTTCAATGATAGTTTAGAAAGTGCACCAGAAACTGTAAATTCTGATCCTTATGGAGCAGGTTGGATGATTAAAATTAAAATTGCTGATAAATCGGAAATCGATTCATTATTGTCTGACGCAGCTTACAAACAACTTATCGGTGCCTAAACAACTTCTTTTAATTTGGGCGATTATCTGTTCAGGTATCATTACTTATTTTTGTTTGACAAATTCGAGTAATATTCCGGTAGTAAATTTTCCAAGCATAGATAAAATTGTTCATTTTTGTTTTCACTTCGGATTTACAATTTCGTGGATTCTATTTTTCAAAAAAGAACTTAAAGGGCAGCATGCGAATGATTATAAAGCATATCTGATTTCGTTTATTTTTTCCATGTTTTTTGGAATTACAATCGAAATCCTTCAGGGAGTGTTGACAACTACAAGAACTCCTGATGTAACAGATATTTTAGCAAATACGATTGGTGCAACCGCCGGAGTATTTTCGGCAATAGGTTTAAGGAAGCAAATCGATAAAATAATAGGAATATAATTACCCACTTCGGTGGGTTTTTTATTATCCTAAAATGAAGCTTTGTAAATAGTACTGTTTTTTGAATTTAAAATGTATTTTTGTGCCGATCTGGTAGAATATAAAATCATGAACATTAAGCAATTCCTTGATTCAACGTATCTAAAAACTGCTTCGCAAGCTGGGCTTTCGGAAGCGAAAAATGATGTTGTTGTAAAAAAAGCTATTAAAGAAGCGATCAAGGAAGGTTTTAAATTGATTATGATTCGGCCAGAATATGTCAGTTTGGCTAAAAAAATGATTTTGAAGGCTAATTCTCCTGTTCTTGTTGGTACTGTTATTGACTTTCCAGAAGGCAAATCAGATTTGGAAACCAAAATCAAAGAAGCAAATGAAGCTATTGAAAATGGTGCAGACGATTTAGACTTTGTCTGTAACTACCAAGCTTTCAAAAATGGAGAAATTGCCCTAGTCAAAAATGAAATTTTGATTGGAACACAAATAGGTTTAGCTCATAATAAGACAGTAAAATGGATTATTGAAACAGCTGCTTTAACCGATAAAGAAATTATTCAGCTTTCTGCCTTGATTAAAAATGTTGTGGTTTCTAATTTTAAAGAAGACGATTATGCTTCTGTTTTTGTAAAATCATCTACTGGTTTTTTTCAAACAGAAAATGATTTGCCAAATGGCGCTACAATTCCCGTAATTATTATAATGTTAGAAAATGCTTCGCCATTGCCTGTTAAGGCAGCGGGAGGTGTCAGATCATATGAAGATGCAATAGAAATGATTCGTTTAGGTGTTAAACGCATCGGAACTTCAGCTGCGAAAGCAATTGCTGAAGGAGGAAATACCCCAAATCAATATTAAATGAAACTCAAAATTAACGTAATCAATAAAAGTGTTTTAGCTTTTGTTTTTTTTATAACATCTTTATTTGCTTTTGCGCAAGATAATAATGCTTCTTCTGTTCAATCGGGATTTACAAGCGAACAATTTCCTGTTTTTGATAATTGTCAAAATTTAGCCGATAAAAAATTAGAGAACTGTTTTTATAAAGAAGTTCAGGATTTTGTTTTCCAAAATTTTACAGTTCCTGAAAATTTAAAACAATCAAATTATAAGGGAGATGTAAAAGTGCTTTTTGAAGTTGATGCCGAGGGTGTATTTAAAGTGATCTATGTAAATACCTCAAATGAAGATTTGATTGCAGAGGCAAAACGTGTTTTTGGTAAATTTCCGAAAATAAAACCATCAACATATAACGGAAAACCAACATATTCAAAATATACAATATCAATTGACATTCCGTTGAAAAGCAGTGATCAGCTTGCGGCAGAAGCTTTGGCGGCTTCTCAAATTTTAAAGCCGGCTGAAAAACCAATGACAGAATTGGATAGTATTGTCTATAAAAAATACAATAATCCAGAATTTGAGAGTCATTTGAACATTCCTTTTTCTCACAGTTATTATGCGCAGTTTGATGGCGCAATGAATCAAGTTGGGAGCAACAATCACACGGCTTCAAAACCATATACATATGCTGAGGTTTCAAAATATTATAATTTGAAAGCAGTAAACGAGTCACTTAAAAAAGATGTTTCAACTTGGTTGGGAAGAAAATGGTGGAATGAAAACTTGGTTCAGATTCAGGGTGAAGACTATTGGCTGGCTTTGAATCCAATTGTAGATCTTCAATTGGGAAAAGCGTCAGATCTTGATGCATCCTATACCTATGTAAATACTCGCGCATTAAATTTTAGAGGAGGTTTAGGGAAACAAATAAACTTTACAACAACGATTTTTGAAAGCCAAGGCCGTTTTGCTGGATATTTTAATGATTATGCCGAATCGCTGAAACCATCAGGAGGAAATCCAGCAATCATTCCCGGAATTGGAATTGCAAAACAGTTTAAAACCGATGCGTATGATTTTCCTTTAGCTGAGGCAAATATTACGTACACGCCAAGTAAGATTTTTGATTTTCAACTGGGTTATGGCAGGAATTTTATTGGAGATGGATATCGTTCGTTGCTAGAAAGCGATGGAGCTAGTCCTTATCCTTATTTTAAAATCAACACCACTTTCTGGAAAATTAAATATACAAACACTTATATGTGGCTGAAAGATGTTCGTCCTGAAGTTACTGTTGATAAAACCTATGCCTCGAAATTTATGGCAAATCATTATTTGAGCTGGAATGTTTCGAATAGATTGAATCTTGGTTTCTTTGAATCAGTTGTTTGGACCGATACCAATAATAGAGGGTTTGATGTAAATTTTGTTAATCCAATAATTTTTTACCGCGCTGTTGAGTTTGCTTCTTCTTCTAAAAGCGGAAATGCACTTTTGGGAATGACAGCCAAATATAAATGGAATAATTCGGTTAATTTATATGCTCAGTTTTTATTAGATGAATTTTCAGTAGGTGATATGACCGCTGGAGAAAAAAGCTGGAAGAATAAATATGGTTATCAATTAGGAGCTAAATATTTTAATGCTTTTGAAGTAAAAGATTTGCTTTTGCAGCTAGAATACAACCGTGTTCGTCCTTACGTTTATTCACATAGTGCCGTTATTACTAATTATGGACACAATAATCAGAGCATTGGTCATCAATGGGGAGGGAATTTTGATGAATTGCTTGCAATTGGGCGTTACCATAAAGGTCGTTATTTTGCTGATGCTAAATTTACAATTGGCAAAAGAGGTTTAGATTTTAATACTCCGGAAGATAGTTATAATTACGGTGGCAATATTTATAGAAGTTACGATGAAAAGCGTCCATATGATAAGGGAGTAACAGTTGGTCAAGGAAATAAAACCAGTATTTTTATTGCCGATATTCAGGGTGGTTATTTGATTAATCCAATGACAAACCTAAAGTTTTTCGGAAATTTCATTTATAGAAACTTTGATCCAACTCAAGAAACAGCCACAACTTTTAAACAAAGTACAACTTGGTTTACTATAGGATTGCGCTCAGATATTTTTAATTGGTATTTTGATTACTAGAATTTTTATAAGATTTTTCGAAATAATTGTGTTAAAGATATGCAAGTCCTTATTTAATAAAGGTTTTATTGAAAAAAATCTAATTTTATAGTTCTTTATTCTACAATCTAATTTGTACATTTGCACCACTCAAAAAAAATATACAAACAAGAGAGGTTTGAACGCTACTAAAAATACAATTTCACTAAAATCAATATTTCTGGATTTCAAAGAGATTACAAAGGCTGGTTTGGCAATCAGTGTTTTGTTTTCTTCCATTGCAGGATATTTGTTAGGTGTAAACAACGAACACCCTTTTAAATGGAGTGTTTTGCTGGTTTTGTCAATTGGCGGTTACTGCATGGTTGGTGCTTCAAATGCATATAATCAGGTAATTGAAAAAGAGATCGATGCATTAATGGATCGAACAAAAAATCGTCCAGTTCCTTCAGGGCGTATGTCTCCAAAAATGGCTTTGTTTGTAGCAAGCTTGCTTACCATCATTGGAATCAGTTTGCTTTATACAATCAATGCGAAGTCAGCAATGTTTGCTGCAATCTCAATATTTTTATACACAAGTGTTTATACGCCATTAAAAACGGTAACATCACTATCTGTTTTTGTTGGTGCTTTTCCTGGTGCAATCCCGTTTATGTTGGGCTGGGTTGCGGCGACAGGGGAATTTGGGATTGAAGCAGGAACTTTATTTTTGATTCAGTTTTTCTGGCAGTTTCCTCATTTTTGGGCAATCGGCTGGTTTTTATATGAGGATTACGAAAAAGCAGGAATCTTTATGCTTCCGACAGGAAAAAAAGATAAAGGAACAGCTTTGCAGGTTATTTTATATACAGTTTGGTTGATTATAGCTTCTTTATTGCCGGCTTTGGGCTATACAGGACAGCTGTTTATCTCTCCAATTGCGGTAGTTTTAGTGTTTTTATTAGGATTGTGGATGTTGTTTTATGCTGTGAAATTATATCAATTGCGTACTGCAAAAGCTGCAAGAACTCTAATGTTGGTAAGCGTTTCGTATATTTCGCTTCTACAAATCGTATTTATAGTTGATAAATTTTTAAGATAAGTTATGGAAATGACAATGAGAACAAGTGAAGAACAGGAAAGCAAATCAAAGTCGGCTAAACTGATTTTGTTATTCGCAATGGTAAGTATGACCATGATGTTTGCTGGACTTACAAGTGCTTTTGTAGTAAGTAAGTCAAGAGCTGACTGGTTGAAGAATTTTGAATTGCCAACTGCATTCTATTTTAGTACAGCTGTTATTATTGGTTGTAGTGTTACTTTTTATCTGGCTAAAAAAGCAATTCAGAAAGACAACAGAAGCTTAACGACAACTTTATTGCTAGCGACATTAGCTTTGGGGATTTTATTTGTTGTTTTGCAGTTTATAGGATTCGGTCAGATTATGGAAAGTGGTTATTATATGACCGGTCAAGGCAGTTCGATTACTGCAACTTTCCTTTATGTGATTACTTTTGTGCACCTATTGCACTTGCTTGGCGGGTTAATTTCGCTTTTAATCGTAATTTATAATCATTTTAAACAAAAATACAATTCGACTCAAACTCTTGGTATAGAACTAGGTGCAATGTATTGGCACTTTCTAGACTTATTGTGGGTTTTATTATTTTTATTTTTATATTTCTTTAAATAAGAAAAAAACGTAAATTTGGGAACTTTTTAACGAATATCTTTTATGGAAGCGACAGTTACTACTGCAAATAACAACGAAAAAACTTGGGGAGGCGGAGATGATATCCAGCCATTAGGAGCAAGCTATGGTAAAATGATGATGTGGTTTTTTATCGTATCAGATGCCTTAACATTCTCTGGATTCCTTGCTGCTTATGGTTTTTCTAGATTTAAATTTATTGAAACATGGCCTTTGGCTGACGAAGTGTTTACTCACTTCCCATTTTTACATGGTGTTGCGGCTCCTATGTATTATGTAGCCTTAATGACTTTTATTTTGATTTTCTCATCTGTAACAATGGTTTTGGCTGTTGATGCAGGTCATCATTTGAAAAAGACAAAGGTTGCAATTTATATGTTCTTGACTATTATTGGAGGTTTAATTTTCGTTGGTTCTCAAGCTTGGGAGTGGAAAAACTTCATTAAAGGAGAATACGGTGCAGTTGAAACAGTAGGTGGAAGTTTATTGCAGTTTGTTGATAAAGACGGTAAAAGAGTAGCTCTTGAAGAGTTTGCTGTAAAATTGCCAGAACAAAGAGAAGCGCTTACAAGAGCTAAAGCTAAATGGTTCATGGAAGATGCTGAAACGCAACCAACTTATACTGTTGCTGAAGTTCAAGCAGGTTTTAAAGTACATCCTGAGTTGTTGATCAGAACAGAGCAAATCATTGAAACAAACGGTAAAAAGAGCAAAAAAGTTCTAAGTAGAGCAGAGTCTGAATCTCGTTTGAGTTCTGCAAAATATGTAGTAGAAGGAGCAAACCTAACTAGAAATGAATACGGAAGTAAATTATTTGCTGATTTCTTCTTCTTTATTACTGGATTCCACGGTTTCCACGTATTTTCTGGAGTTATCATCAATATCATTATCTTCTTTAATGTATTGTTAGGAACTTACGAGAAAAGAAGAAGCTACGAAATGGTAGAGAAAGTTGGTTTATACTGGCACTTTGTCGATTTAGTTTGGGTATTTGTATTTACAGTTTTCTACTTAGTTTAATTTTAGATTTTAATTATTATGTCACACGAGCACGTATCAAATACAAAAAGAATCTGGTTTGTTTTTGCATTACTATCAGTAGTAACTACAGTAGAGGTTATTCTTGGTATTTACAAACCTGCAGTTTTAGAGGGTAATCATTTCGTAGGTTTGAATTTATTGAATTGGATATTTTATATCCTTACAGTATTCAAAGCATATTATATTGTATGGGCATTTATGCACATGGAAGGTGAAAAAAGCAGCCTTAGATGGTCTGTTGTATCACCAGTTATTTTCCTAGTTTTATATTTATTGTTTATTCTTTTGACAGAAGGACATTATATTTATGGGGTTTTTAAAGATTCTACTATTAAATGGAATTTTTAACATGATATTAATTCGAAAAGAAGCTCCGATTTACGGAGCTTTTTTTATTTTTGTACCTCAATATTTGTCCGCATAAACAATGAAAAAAAATATAGTTCTCTTTGTACTTTTTGTTCTGCCTATTGTAGCTTATTTGTTTTTTGCATCTGGAGTAAACAGCTTTACTAAACTTCCTACCATAACTCCTAAAATTGCTGATCTTGGCAATTGGAAATCCTTAAAAGGAGAAAAAGTAACTTTAAATAATAAAATCACCATTCTTGGTTTTTCTGGATCTGAAATTGTGAAAAACAGAGGTAATTTTTTTAATTTGAATGAAAAAATCTACCAACGTTATAATGGTTTCAAAGATTTGCAGTTTGTTGTCGTGTGTCCTTTAGGCACAGAAGAACAAGCTAAAAAACTTGTGGAGTCGTTGGGTGCTTTTACTGATGTTTCTGGATGGCATTTTGTTTTTGCTTCGCCAAATGAAATCAAAACATATTATGATCAGCTGAAGCTAAAAGGTAAACTTGATGAGAATCTAGGAACATCAAATGTTTATATTGTAGATAAAGAAAGAAATCTTCGAGGAAGGAAAGATAAAGACGATTATAAAGAAGGTTATGATACTTTCCATCCATCTGATTTGAGCAACGAAATGCTGGATGATTTCAAAATCATTTTATATGAATATCGTGCCGCTCTTAAAAAGAATCACAATGCTACTAAAGAACTTTAATTTTTATCTACATGTTTAAAAATAAATCATATATCGGAATTTCGTTTATCGTTTTGATTTTTGGAATTTATGCAGTGCCAAAAATTGTTGACCGAATTCAAAATGGTGAAGTTGTAAAAGGAAATCGTCTGGATAATGTTAGTTTGAAAAATTCAAAAGAGGATGGAAAACTATTGACCATAGGTCCAGCTCCTAAATTTGAATTGACAAACCAAGATGGTGCTAAAGTTTCAAATGACACTTACAAAGGAAAAGTTTATGTTTTGGAGTTTTTCTTCACAACTTGTCCTTCAATTTGTCCAAAAATGAATTTGAGTATGTTGGAAATTGAGAAAACTTTTTTTGGAAATCCAAATTTCGGAATTGTATCCATAACAATAGATCCTAAACACGATACTCCTGCGGTTCTAAAAGAGCACGCAAAATTATTGGGAGTAAAATCGTCAAATTGGAACTTTCTAACAGGAGATAGAGCAACAATAATGGATTTGTCTAATAAAGGATTCAATTTATATGCTGGCGAAAATGACAAAGTAAACGGTGGTTTTGAACATTCTGGTTTGTTTGCCTTAATTGATAAAGACGGAAAAATTCGTTGCAGAAAAGATGACTTCGGAAATCCAATTTTATACTACGATGGATTAGATAAAAAAGGAGTTAGAGAAATTCAGGAAGATATTAAAGTATTATTAGCAGAATAAAAATGGAAGATAATTCAATCGAAAAAAAATATAATAAATTTATTGTTGCAGTATCAATTGTAATACCGCTTGTAGTAGCGATTTTATTTGGTGTAAAACTAAAAGATTTTGGATATAATGTTGAGCCTTTATCAATGTTGCCTCCAGTTTATGCAACGATAAACGGTGTAACTGCCGTTGTGCTTGTTGCAGCCGTAATAGCTATTAAAAACGGAAAACGTGTATTGCACGAACGTTTAATGACTTTTGCTATTGCCTTGTCAGTTGCTTTTTTAGTGATGTATGTGGCTTATCATATGACGGCGGATTCTACTAAATTTGGAGATTTAAATCACGATGGTATTCTTGATGCAGTAGAAAGTGCAAAAGTTGGCTCACTTCGATTGGTTTATTTTGTCATCTTAATAACTCATATATTGCTTTCAATCGCGATTATTCCGCTTGTTCTTATTTCATATGTGAGAGCACTTGGGCAGCAATTTGACAGACATAAAAAAATAGCTAAAATCACTTTCCCAATCTGGCTATATGTTGCTGTGACTGGTGTTGTAGTATTTTTAATGATTTCTCCGTATTATGCGAATTAGTAAAAAAAATAATGTTCAAGATTTAAAATCAAAATTTCAAACTTTTTTTTTTGGAATTTGCATCTTCTTAATTGGAATTTCAGCAAATGCTCAATGTGCAATGTGTCGTGCGGCACTTGCTGGAGATTCAAACGTTAAAAAAGCGGAGGCGGTAAATGACGGAATTGTTTACTTAATGGTGATTCCGTATTTGCTGGTAGGAATAATTGGTTTTCTGATTTACAGAATGTATCAATCTAAAAAGAAAAAAGCAGTCTAAATTTAGACTGCTTTTTTTTATTTCAATCCATCAACAGAAACATTCACGGTTCCGTTTATTTTTATAAATGCAATAATCGCTTGGTTGGTCAGTTGAATTTTATCAAACTGAATATCTTCCATTTTTCCATTTACAAAAACTCCTGGCATTGGGGAATAATTTTTTAAGTAAGAAGCCATACTCTTTTTGCCTTCTTCTAAATTTGGTTGTATTGAATAACGACAACTCGATTCCATTTTTCTTAAAATATAGCCTTGTCCAAGCCAACTTGCAGTTCTCATTAATTTGCTTTTGGTGTCTAAAACATAATCGAGTTTATCAAAATAAATCTCTTTTGTCTGCGGATTATATTGCGGAAACCCGTTTAAATATAAAGTTCCGTTTATAGATCCTAGGACATCAAGCGCAATGACCATTTTCCCGTCTTTGTGCCAGATCGCAACATTTTTTACGGTTATTTTTTTGCTTCCAGAGCCAAATTCTTGATCAGCAAAATTTTTAGTCATGATTTTAGAAGCATCCGTATAGGTCGAAATGGCTGCAATATTGGCGGAAATTTGATTCGGGATTTTAGTAACAGGTTTTAAAACAATTTTATTAGCATTGAATTTTGATTCAGGCTGTTTTCCAACAATGGTTTCCATATTGCATTTCATTCCCATATCTAATAAAAAGGAATCGTTTTTTAGTCTTGCATTTGTCGAATAAACTTCAATTGGAACAATTCGTAACCAGCTTTCATAAGTATCGCTCATTTGAAACGGCGTACAGATTTTTTCTAAAGCCGATAAAATATTCGGTTTAAAATCCATTGATTTTTCAATAGCTTCATCTATCTTCTTCTCAATTTTAGATTTAAAAATGGAAATTGCTGGGTTTACCAAATAGGTAATCGGGACGTTTTTTCCAAAAACCGTCATCGTTGGACTTTCGTTCCAGTCTAACGATTTAAACTCGGTTTTTGTATTTAATTTCCAATTAGTCAACGCAACATCACTCGACAAAGTGATAACTCCATTCAAATTAAATTCACGCGTATCATAAAGTTCTACGCCGAGTTTTTTTGTCCCAATTCGGTATTTGATAGTTGCTTTTAGAGGAAGAACTGTTTTGATCTTTTTGTCTAATGCAGCAGGATCATTCTGAATTTTTATTGGTGCTTGTTTCCAGATTTTCATTTCAATATCGTCATCTTCAATATTGTTGTCTTCGTAAATCAATCCGTTTAAAATTGAGTTTGTCTGGTTTTCAATATCAGACAATTTTACCGTTATCGGCAAGTTGATAAATGAAGGATTTGCATCATAAACTAGTGGACTAGCATCGTCTGGCTCTGGTTTTAATGTCTCTAATTTTTGTGATGTCGAACAACTAAAAAGTATGGCAGCCGTTGTAAATAAAGCGAAGATTGAAGTGAACCTCATTGGTACAATTTTTTAAAGTGATACAAAATTAAGAAAACAATTAAATAATCTTAAAAATGTGTAACAATTACAAAATTATACCGTCTTATCTAAATATTAAAATACAATTATTAACGTTTTGTTATCATAATTTACTTATAAAAAATATTATTATTGTTTAAAAAATTAACAATACCATGATTGAAATAAAAGATTTGCATAAATCCTATAAAATGGGAAGTTCAGAACTGCATGTGTTAAAAGGCATAAATTTTAATATTGAAGAAGGTGAGCTTGTAGCTATCATGGGATCTTCAGGGTCAGGAAAATCGACGCTTCTTAATATTTTAGGAATTTTAGATGAGGCAGATTCTGGAAGTTACACTTTAGATAAAACACCAATTAAAAAGTTGAACGAAACTATTGCTTCAAAATATCGCAATAAGTTTTTAGGATTTGTTTTTCAGTCTTTTAATTTGATCAATTACAAAAGCGCACTTGATAATGTTGCCATGCCATTATATTATCAAGGCATAAAAAGAAAAGAACGCTACGAAATTGCAATGAAATATTTGGAGAAAGTTGGTTTAGGTTCGCATTCACATCACTTGCCAAATGAGCTTTCTGGTGGACAAAAACAACGTGTTGCAATTGCAAGAGCATTAGCCTCAAATCCGAAAGTATTGCTTGCCGATGAACCTACAGGAGCTTTGGATACTAAAACTTCTTATGAAGTAATGGAACTTATTCAAGGAATTAACGATGAAGGTAAAACTATTTTGATCGTTACACACGAACCAGATATTGCCGCGATGTGCAAGAGAAACGTAGTCCTGAAAGATGGATTAATTATCGATGATAAAATGGTAGAACAAGTTAGAGCTTCATCTTATGTTTAATATTGAGCGTTGGCAGGAAATATTCGAAGCAATTTCTAAAAACCGATTAAGAACTTTTCTTACTGGGGTTTCTGTAGCTTCGGGGATTTTTATTTTAGTGATTTTGCTTGGAGCGGGAAAAGGGCTTCAGAATGGAATCGAAAAACAGTTTGAGCGCGATGCCGCCGGACTTATCGAGGTTTGGTCTGGAACGACAACAAAAGAATACAAAGGATTAAATCCGGGAAGACAAATTCAGCTTAGAAACAGTGATTATAACCAATCGGTTCAAAAATTTGATGATAAATTAGATTTGCGTTCTGCTTCATATAATTTTTGGGGCGGTACGATTAGTTATGGGAAAGAATCTGCAAGTTATCAATTCAGAGGAGTAGATCCTGATCACGGTTCAGTAGAAAACCTTACAGTTGTTCAAGGCCGATTTATAAATAGCAACGATTTGGCTAACAATGAAAAAGTTGCAGTGATTGGGATGAAAGTAAAAACAGATTTGTTTAAAGATAAAGATGCTTTAGGTAAGGAAGTCGCAATCAATAATGTCAATTTTAAAGTAGTGGGGATTTTTACAGATCCTGGAGGAGAAAGAGAAGAATCCAGAGCGTATTTACCTAGAACTACGGCGCAAAGAGCTTTTGGTGGAGGAGATAAAATCAGTTATATGTCTTTTAACCTAAAGAAAACAAATGATTATGATGCAGCTTTGGCAGAATCAGAAAAATTTACTCAAGATGTAAAGACGCTTCTTAAAAGTAAAAATATGGTCGCGCCAGATGATGATAGCGGAATTGGTGCTTATAATTCAGTAAAAGATGCGAAGCAATTTTATGATTTAAACTTATATATAAGATTATTCTTTTGGTGGGTTGGTATTTGTACAATCATTGCAGGAGTAGTTGGTGTAAGTAATATCATGTTGATTATAGTGAAAGAAAGAACAAAAGAAATTGGAATTAGAAAAGCCTTGGGAGCATCTCCATTTTCTATTATTACCATGATACTTCATGAGTCAATTTTTATTACTACAATTGCAGGTTTTACCGGATTGCTGGCTAGTTTATTATTACTGGAATTTGTTGGTCCAATGGTGCAGAGCGAATATTTCAGAAATCCTGAAGTCGATTTCAGTGTCGCATTGACAACACTTGTATTACTTGTATTCGCGGGCGCATTGGCTGGTTTTTTTCCGGCATACAGAGCAGCCAAAATTAAACCTATTGTAGCACTTAGAGACGAATAATTATGTTTAAGAAAGATAATTGGGACGAAATTTTACAGGCATTGACTGCAAATCCTTTCAGGACGATCTTGACGGCTTTTGGGGTTTTTTGGGGAATCTTCATTTTGGTGATTCTGCTAGCAGCAGGAAATGGATTGGAAAATGGAATTAAAAAAGGTTTTGACGGAATTGCGACAAATACCATGTTCATGTGGAGTCAGACAACTTCAAAAGCCTATAAAGGATTGCCAAAAACGCGTCGTTATGATTTTAGAAATAGCGATGTTACCGCATTAAAAGCTGCTTTGCCAGATTTATTATATGTTTCGCCAAGAAATCAGTTAGGAGATTTTAATGGAACAAATAATGTCGTGCGAGGAACAAAAACTTCTGCATTTACTATTTATGGAGATTATCCTGAACTGATTAAGCAACAACCAATGGATATCATAAAAGGGCGATTTGTAAACCAACAGGATATTCAGGAAAGAAGAAAGGTTTGCGTAATTGGTCAAGGTGTTATCAGCGAACTTTATGGAAAAGAAGAAGAATACATTGGGACCTACATTAAAATTAACGGCATAAATTTTATGGTTGTTGGAGTTTATAAATCTAAACAACAAGGTGGAAATGCTGAACAGGAGCAAAAAAATATTTTTATTCCGTTTACAACTTTTCAGCAAGCTTTTAATTATGGAGATAAAGTAGGATGGATGGCGCTTACAGCAAAAGACGAAACGTCAATCACTGATTTAAAACCAAAAATTCTGGAAATTATTAAAGCCCTGCATTCTATAAATCCTGCAGATGACAGAGCGGTTGGAAATTTTGATTTGTATGAGCAGTTCAATAAAGTTCAGAGTTTGTTTAATATCTTGAAAATCATTGCTTATTTTGTTGGAACTCTAGTTCTGATTTCTGGAGTAATCGGAATTTCAAATATTATGCTTATTGTAGTTAAAGAACGTACAAAGGAAATTGGAATTAGAAGAGCATTAGGAGCAACTCCATCGGCTATTCGAGGACAAATTTTATCAGAATCTATCTTTTTGACTATTATTTCAGGAATGTTTGGAATTGCCGTCGCCACCGGAATTATTGCCATCTTAAATATGGCTTTAGCCTCCATGCCGCCAGACAGCAATACTATGTTTGCAAATCCAAGTGTAGATTTAGGAGTTGTATTTGTTGCCTTATTAATATTAGTGGGTTCAGGTTTGCTTGCCGGATTTATTCCTGCACAAATCGCAATTAATGTAAAGCCAGTTGACGCTTTACGAACAGAATAAATTATCAATCAAAATATAATCGATTAAACCAAAAACAAAATGAAAAAAGGAGTAACCGTAACCATTTTAATCTTTATTGCAATAGTTTTCTTTGGTGCACTTTATTATTTGTACGCTAAAAACCAAGAGTCGCCAATAGTTTATCAAACTGAAAAGGCAGAGATTAAAACGATAGTAAAAAACACGATCGCAACAGGTAACATTCAGCCTGATGAAGAGGTCTTAATCAAACCAAACATCTCAGGAATTATTGAAGAAGTTTATATTAAAGCTGGAGAAAAAATCAAAGCCGGCGATATGATTGCCAAAATTAGAGTTGTTGCCAATGTATCGAATGTAAGCAGTACACAAAATCAAGTGCAGACAGCTAAAATCGCATTAGACAATCAGGAAAAAATCTATAAGAGACAAAAAACACTTTTTGAAAAAGAAGTAATTTCTGCAAATGATTTTGATGCAGCGCAATTGGCTTACAAACAAGCGAAACAAAATTATTTGGCTGCAACGCAAAGCTTGGATATCGTAAAAACAGGAACAACAACATCTTTAGGGAATTATGCAAATACATTAATTCGTTCAACAGTTAACGGAATGGTGTTGCAGGTGCCTGTAAAAGTTGGAAATCAAGTTATTGAAAGTAATAATTTTAATGAAGGAACTACAATTGCTAGTGTTGCCGATGTTGGAAGAATGATTTTCATTGGAAAAATTGACGAATCAGAAGTAGGTAAAATCAAAGAAAAAATGCCAATCGAAATTACTGTTGGAGCTATCGAAAATAAAAAATTCGATGCCTATTTAACAGATATTGCTCCAAAAGGTGTTGTAGAAAATGGTGCTATTCAGTTTGAAATTAAAGCCAAATTAGAAAATAAAGGAGATACTTTTATTAGAGCTGGTTTAAGTGCCAATGCATCGATCATATTAGAAAAAGCAGACAAAGTTTTGGCTATTAAAGAATCGCTTGTGCAGTTTGACAAAAAAACTCAAAAACCTTATGTGGAAGTTGAAACAGCTCCTCAAAAATTTCAAAGAAGAGATTTAGTATTAGGAGTTAGCGACGGAATTTATGTTCAAGTTAAAAGCGGAATTAAAGATTCTGATAAAATTAAAATCTGGAACCAAGGTTTGATCAACGAAGGAGATAAGGGTAAAAAATAATCTGATTATTTAAAGAGTTTTTGGGTTTTTAAAATGTTAAATTTGCATGGCTTGCCTGCTGTGCTTCATTCAAAATATATGAAAATAAATAAAATAAATAGTCTAGTTTTTGCCATGCTTTTCGGGTTTGGATTATCAGGACAAGCGCAGACAAAACAATGGACACTGGAGGAATGCGTACGATATGCATTGGATAATAATATTACGATAAAAGTATCGGAATTAGATGTTCAAAATGCTGAAATAAATAAAAAGGATGCATTTGGAAGATATCTTCCATCAGTAAACGGAAATGCATCACATTCTTGGAATATTGGTTTGAACCAGGATGTAACTACAGGGGTTTTGCGTAATCAGACTACGCAATATTCATCTGTGGGTTTAAATGCTGGAGTTGATATTTACAGAGGTCTGCAAAACCAAAATACATACAGACGAACAAAACTTGCTATTATTGCATCACAATATCAATTATTGAAAATGCAGGAAGATATTTCGTTGAATGTGGCGAATGCTTTTCTTCAGATTTTAGGTTATAAAGAAGATTTAAAAATCAAAACAGAACAACTTGCTATTGACGAAAAACGTTTAAAACGTTCAGAAGAAATGGTAAATGCTGGAACAATTCCACGTGGCGATTTATATGATTTGAAAGCTACTATTGCAACAGATAAACAAAATATTGCAGTTTCTGAGAACAATTTATTGATCTCAAAATTGAGTCTTGCTCAGCTTCTACAGCTTAAAGAATTTGCTGACTTTGATGTTGTTGATGATACAAATGCAAAAGATGAAAATAATATCATGGCACAAAGCCCAACTGATATTTATAACAAAGCAAAAGAAACAAGAACTGAGTTGAAACTGGCGCAAACCAATCTTGAAATTGCAGAAAAAAATGTTGCAATCGCTAAAGGTGCTTTCCAGCCTACTCTTACTGGTTTTTATGGTTTTAATACGAGAGCAAGTTATAGCGATCAAGTAAAATTGGATGCAAATAATCAGCCATATACTACAGGTCCAGATCCGATATTCCAGCAGTTTAGTGATAATAAAGGACATAACTTTGGTTTTCAATTAAATGTTCCAGTTTTCAACGGATTCTCTGTTAGAAATAATGTTGAACGAAATAAAGTAAGTTTAGAGAAATCTAAAATAGATTTAGAACAAAAAAGTTTAGATTTGCAACGTAACGTTTATACCGCTTTTACAAATGCAAAAGGCGCATTAAATACGTACGAAGCAGCAACGGTAACGTTAGAAGCAAGACAGCAGGCTTACAATTATGCTAAAGAAAAGTATGATGTAGGATTGATGAATTCATTTGATTTTACGCAAGCTCAAACATTATTAACTAATGCGCAGTCTGAAGTTATTAGAACGAAATACGATTATATATTTAAAATAAAAATTCTTGAATTCTATTTTGGAATTCCAATTGTTCCAATTCCTGCAAAATAATTTATTATGTCAAAAAAAACAATTTATTTCTTAGTTGGGGGCGCAATCGTAATTATTGCTGCTTTAATAGGTTTGTCGAAAGCTGGAGTAATAGGAAATAAGGATGAAGGAAAAGAAGTAGAAATCTCAAAAGTTGTATCGTCGACGATTGTTGAAACCGTTTCGGCTACTGGAAAAATTCAGCCCGAAATTGAGGTAAAACTAGCGTCGATGGTTTCTGGTGAAATCATTGCGTTAAACGTGAAAGAAGGGCAAGTGGTAAAAAAGGGCGATTTATTAGTGAAAATAAATCCTGATTTATACACATCTGGACTAGACAGATCTGTTGCAAATCTTTCAGGGGTAAAAGCTAGTTTAACACAATCTGAAGCTAATTATAAGGAAGCAAAAGCTAGTTATGAGCGTAATAAGACCTTGTATGAAAAAGGAGTAATATCAAAATCTGACTGGGATAAATCTATTGCGACTTTTGAGGTTGCAAAAGCTACAAAACAAAGTTCGTACTATAATGTTCAGAGTGCATCTGCATCTGTTACAGAGGCGAAAGACAACTTAGGACGTACTTTGATTTATGCACCAGCCGATGGAACCATTTCAGTTTTAAATGTTGAATTAGGTGAGCGTGTTTTAGGAACACAACAAATGGCGGGAACTGAGCTTTTAAGAGTTGCCAATTTAAACAACATGGAAGTTGAAGTCGATGTTAACGAAAATGACATCGTAAAAGTGAAAATTGGTGACGAAGCAAATGTTGAAGTTGATGCTTATTTGAAAAAGAAATTCAAAGGAATTGTAACCAGTATTTCAAATTCTGCAAGTACAACTTTGACTTCAGATCAGGTTACTAATTTCAAGGTTAAAGTGCGAATTTTAAAAGAATCGTACCAAGATTTATTAGAAGGAAAACCAAGTGCTTATTCGCCTTTCCGACCAGGAATGACAGCTACTGTTGATATTATGACGACTACAAAAAACAATGTTTTGGCAGTGCCAATCAGTTCTGTAGTAGTGAAATCGGACACGGCTGCTGTTAAGGATTTTAAAGTTGAAGATCCGAATGAAGATAAAAAAGTAGCGCCGAAAAGCGATAAAAAATTCGAATGTGTTTTTGTAAAAGTTGGAGATAAAGCTAAAATCCGAATTATTAAAACAGGAATTCAGGATGATACTAATATTGAAGTAATGTCTGGATTGAAACCGGGTGATGTCGTTATTACAGGACCTTACACAACTGTTTCTAAAGATTTGAATTCTGGTGATAAAGTGAAGCTTAAAAAAGCGGATGTTCCTAAGAAATAAAAATTGATTCGATGATAATTGCGTTGCATGGTGGTTTCTCTGCAGAAATGCTTTATGGATTAGGAGGAGGATTTGTTGCAGCAGTTTTGTTTCTTATAGTTATACACTACAGAATTTACCATAGTGAATACTATAATGAAGAATACGTGTATTTTTCATCGATTAAAAAAATCGCTCTTTATTTGGGATTTATTACTATCAATCTTATTGTAGCCTATTTTTTGTTTTTTGTCTTCATGCTTTTAATTGGCGGGATTTCAAGCTATTTTATTAGAAATTTTTGATAACATTATAAAATTACACACATTGTCTTTTATTCTTAACATCGAAACAGCAACTAAAAATTGTTCAGTATCAATTGCAAAAAATGGGGAAACTATTATTTGCAGGGAAATTGCTGAAGAAGGATATTCGCATGCCGAAAAACTTCATGTTTTTATTGAAGAAGTAATTGCAGAATCTGGAATTTCGGTTCAGGATTTAGTAGCTGTGGCCGTAAGTCAAGGGCCTGGTTCTTATACAGGTTTGCGTATAGGTGTTTCGGCAGCAAAAGGATTATGTTATGCTTTGAATATTCCGTTGATCGCTGTTGACACATTAGAGACGTTAGCTTCGCGAGTTTCTGTTTCAGAAGGGAAAATTATCCCGATGCTTGATGCTCGAAGAATGGAAGTCTATAGTGAAATTTTTACCTTTGATCTTAAAAGAGAAAGAGCTATTCAGGCAGAAATTATTTCTGAGGAATCTTTCGCTGAATATAAAGAAGTGCTTTATTTTGTTGGTGATTGCGCCGAAAAATGCAAGCCAGTTTTAAAAAACGAAAATTTTGTTTTTTTAGAAGAAATCAAATATCCTTCGGCACGTGAAATGAGTAAAATCAGTTATGATAAATATCAAAAAAGCGACACGGTAGATGTCGCTTATTTTGAGCCTTATTATTTAAAAGATTTTATGATGACATTGCCATCTAAAAAATAACAATCTATTTATTTTTGAATTGTAAACGGCTGAACAGAAATTCCTGCTTGGTCTAAAGCTGTTTTGCAATTCTCTAAAGTTTCAGAAAATACAGCTCCATAGTTAGCATTTTTTGCCCAAGGACGTACCGCAAAATCAACAGAACTTGCTGATAAATTTTTTACAAAAACCTCTGGTGCAGGAGTTTTAAGAACTTTTGGGTTCTTATTTAAAACATCAAGAAGAACTTCTTTTGCTTTTTTAATGTCTGAATCATATGATACTGAAAAGGTCAAATCTGCTCTTCTTTCTCCCTGCATCGAATAATTGATGATTGTTCCGTTTGATAAAGCACCATTTGGGACAAAAACGGTTTGATTGTTTCCGGTAAGCATTTTGGTAACAAAAATCTGAATTTCTAAGACAGTAGCAACAACGCCTTGCGCTTCGATTGTATCCCCAACTTTAAAGGGTTTGAAAACAATAATAAGCATACCACCTGCAAAATTAGAAAGAGAACCTTGCAACGATAAACCAATCGCAAGTCCCATCGCACCTAAAATTGTGACAAATGAAGTAGTCGGAATTCCGAGATTTGAAATAAAGGTTACAAATAATAAAATTCGGAGTGCCCATAATAAAATATCGGCGAGAAATTTAGTCAGCGTTGGATCTAAATTTCGTTTCACCATTATTCTTCTGATTGATCTGTTTATTAATCTGATGGCATATAAACCAATAAATAAAACAAGTAGTGCAGAGACTAACTTTGGTGCATAATCTACTAAAACTTGTACAAATGAATTGGCGTAACTGCTTAATTGTTCTGGACTCATAATTGTATTTTAAGAATAAAAAAACCTTCTCAAAAGGAGAAGGCGTGATATTTTGCAAATATAAAAATTTTTATTTTTATAAGAAAAGGAATGCAGTTTTATTCCTTATCATCATCTTCAATTGCTGGCTCGCTTACATCAGCAACCGTTTCTGAAACTATTGATTTTGTTTCATCAGCTGTTTGTGCAGTTTTCTCTTTTACAGTTTCAATAACATCACTGATTTTGTCAGAAGCTTTTTCAACATATTCACTCACAACTTCTTTTGCTTGATGTGCATATTCAGCTGCAGATTCAATAATTGGTTCTGATGCTTCCTTTGCTTTCGCAATTGTTTCTTCAGCAAAAGTCTCTGCTTTTTCAATGTACGGAGCTGCAGCTTCTTTAGCTTGCTCAAAAGTACTTTCGGCGTTATTTGCCAGTTCGTTTACAGATTCTTTGGTCGAGCCAAATAAATTCTTGAAAAAAGAGGATACTCCCATAGTTTTATATTGATTGGTTAAGAATACAATATTAAACTTTTTTGCAGAATATTAGTGGTTTTGTGTTGATAATTTATTGAAAATAAGACAGGTATAAATTCAAATAAAAATGTCCGCTTAGTGCGGACGTTTTATTTGAAAAATAATTATTTCTATTAAGCATTCAAAGCTTCAACTGTAATTGCTTCATCATTTAACATACTTTTCAGCATGTTCTCGATACCACTTTTTAAAGTAAAAGTCGATGATGGACAACCGCTGCAAGCACCTTGCAGAATAACTTTTACAGTTTTGTTGTCTTCGTTATAAGAATCAAATGCAATATTTCCGCCGTCAGCGGCAACTGCTGGTTTTACATATTCTTCCAAAATGTTGATGATTTGCTGTGAAGTAACATCTAATTTGTCAAATGCTTCATCTTTAGCAACATCATTTTTCGCTTTAGTTTCAATTAGTGTTTCATCTAGAACAGTTCCACCGTTTTCGATAAACTGTTTAATGAAAGTTCTTAATTCTAAAGTAATTTCGTCCCAGTTATTGATTTCATATTTTGTTACCGAAATATAATTTTCATCAATAAAAACTTCTTTTACATAAGGAAATTTAAACAATTCCTGTGCAAGAGGAGAAGAAGCCGTTTGATCGATATTTTTGTATTCAACCGCATTACGAGTCAACATTCTGCTAACAACAAATTTTAAAGCTGCCGGATTTGGAGTTGTTTCTCCATAAACCGTAATAGGTTGTTTTTTTGGCTTGTTTTCGTCAATATTCACGATAACACCCCCTTTGTCAACAAAAGCTTCAATTTGTTCTGCAACTGCGTCTTTTACATCATCCCAATCAACAATGCTGAATCTTTCAATTGCAATAAAATTTCCCGAAATATATACTGTTTTTACAAACGGAAGATAAAATAGTTGTTGTGCAAGTGGCGAAGCTTGTGCCTCATCAATATTTTTGAATTCAAAATTTTGATTTTTAGTAATGAAATCTTCAAATTCAAACTTTAAAATAGTAGGGTTTTGAGTTTCTTTTATAGTGATTTTTGTCATGGTCATATATTTTTTGCAAATTTAGTAAAGTTATTTTCTACTAATACTTATATTTGATTTTTTAATAAAATAATTAAGACTCTTTTCAAATAAATCGTATTAAATTATGAGAGTCAAAAATTTCTCTAAACAATTTTGCCTTTATGGAATTTAGAATCAGGGTTTTATTCATTTTTTTAGTTACGTCATTTTATTCTTATTCGCAGGAAGGAATTCCTGTTTACTCAGATTATTTGTCGGATAACCTTTATTTGATTCATCCATCAATGGCTGGTGCAGCGAATTGTGCAAAAGTGAGATTAACTGCAAGAAAACAATGGTTTGGGCAAGATGATGCGCCTTCACTTGGAACTTTAAGTTTTAACGGAAGAATAGGGGAGCGCTCAGGAGCTGGTATTATTGTTTTTAACGATAAAAACGGCTACCATTCTCAAAAAGGACTAAAACTTACGTATGCGCATCATATCATGTTTTCTAGAGATGAACTTGATTTGAATCAGCTTTCATTTGGTATTAGTGGCGGAGTGATCCAGAGTCAGTTGGATGAAACTAAATTTGGAGGAAGTTTTGACCCGATTGTTTTCGGTTCTATTCAAAAAGATTCTTATTTCAATGTCGATATTGGTGCTTCTTATAATTTTTTGGATTTTTATGCACATGCTACTATTCAAGGACTTCTTGAAACCAGAAGAGAACTTTACACAGATTATGAAAGTGATAATTTAAGAAAGTTATTGCTTAGCGCTGGATATGTTTTTGGTAAAAATGGAAATTTCACATGGGAACCATCTGTATTATTTCAAGCTTTTGACAAGACTAAAGAAAAAACTATCGATTTGAATATGAAAGTCTACAGAAATGTGGATTTTGGAAGTATATGGGCAGCGCTTTCCTATAGAAGAAGTTTTGATGGTGCACAATACACAACAGGAAGCGGGATACAATCTCAAAAACTGCAATATTTTACGCCAATAATTGGAATTAATTATAACAATTTTATGTTTGCTTATACCTACTCGCAAGTTATGGGTGATGTAAAATTTGATACAGGAGCTTATCATCAAATTACTTTAGGGATCAATTTATTTTGTAAAAAAGAACGTTACGATTGTAATTGTCCTGCTATTAATTAAGTTATTATGTTAATCAAGTCAGTAAAAGGAAAATCGCCTTTGATTCCAGAGGATTGTTACGTCGCTGAAAATGCGACCATAATTGGTGATGTTACATTTGGGGATTCTTGCAGTGTATGGTTCAACGCCGTTATTCGCGGTGATGTTCATTTTATTAAAATTGGCAATAAAGTAAACATTCAGGATGGAGCCGTTATTCATTGCACGTATCAAAAACATCCTACTATTATTGGTAATAATGTTTCAATAGGACATAATGCGATTGTGCATGGCTGTACAGTTCATGACAATGTCTTAATAGGCATGGGAGCAATCGTTATGGATAATTGCGTAATTGAAAGCAACTCAATTATTGCTGCCGGAGCCGTTATAACACAAAATACGGTTGTTGAATCTGGAAGTATTTACGCGGGCGTACCGGCCAAAAAAGTGAAGGATATTAATCAATCTGATTTTGCTGGTGAAATCGAACGAATTTCAAACAACTACGTAATGTATTCTAGTTGGTTGAAGGAATAATTTCAAGCAGAATATTCAAATAAAAAATTCCAAATTTTAATGAAACGTCAAAATCATTAGAATTTGGAATTTGTTTTTTTTTTGGATTTTAATTATAGGTTGATTTTTTCAAAAAAAGCATTTTTATAGCTTTCGCTGATAGGAATTCGTTTGTCGCTAATCAAAACTTTATTTTTCTGAATCGATTTGACATGTTTTATATTGATGATATATGATCTGTGAATTCGTGAAAATCCTTTGCTGGAAAGCAAGTTTTCCAATTTTATCAAACTGATTAAGGTTAGCGTAAATTTATTGTCTGTAGTATATATTTTTACATAATCTTTCAGGCCTTCGATAAACAATATATCCGAAAAATTCATTTTTACATTTTCATATTCGGCTCTTACAAACATAAAATCCTGCTCTAGTTCTGGCGCTGATGTGTTTTCAGAAATTGCTTGAACTGCAGTTGCGGGATTTACAATTTGCTGTGCTCTTACAACCGATTTTAAAAAGCGATGAAACGGAATTGGTTTTACCAAATAATCAACCGCGCCAAGATTAAATCCTTCAACAGCATAATCAGAATACGCTGTCGTAAAAATTACCAAAGGTTTTTTTTCAATAGTATTTATAAAGTCAATTCCAGAGAAATGCGGCATTTGGATATCCAAAAAAATCAAATCGACATTATTTTGGTTGATGTAAGAAACGGCATCAATTGCATTATTGAAAGTATTTACTAATTCAAGCGAATCTACTTTTTTGACAAAATCTTCTAATAATTCAACTGCTAAAGGTTCGTCGTCAATAATTACACATTTCATCTGTTGGAAATTTGGTTTTGAAATTTTGTTTTGGTGTTCAAAAATACTTTGAAATCAAATAATTAAGTTTTAAAGTTTTCATAAAATAAGCGCTTATTTTATAATTATCTCTTAACGTTTTAAGTGCTGTTATTTAATTTATAGCGGTCTTGATTTCATCTAAATTTAAATTCAGATGCACTCTATAAAATTGATTGTCTTGCGTGATTGTCAACTGATGGGCATTTGGATACAGCAAATCCAGTCGGTTTTGAATATTAACCAAGCCAATTCCTGAATTTTCTGGATCTTTTGTATAATTTTCGATTGTATTTTCTATCCAAAAATCAAGCCTATTTTCATGAATAAAAATTTTGATTTTAACATGTGCAGCGCCTTTATAATCGGTTCCGTATTTAAATGCATTTTCAACAAATGAAATCAAAAGCAAAGGCTCTATAAATTTATTTTTTGTGTCACCATGTACATTAATTATAATGTCTTCAATGTTGTTGAGTCGCAGTTTTTGCAGTTCAATGTAATTCTGAATATAATTGATTTCTTTTTCTAAAGCCACCGTTTTATTATCGGTTTCATACAGCATGTAGCGCATGAGTTCAGATAATGTGACGATGGCATCAGGGACCAAATCAGATTTCTTGTGTGCCAATGAATAAATACTGTTCAAGGAATTGAATAAAAAATGCGGATTGGTCTGTTTTCGCAAATAAATCAATTCAGTATTTGTTCTATGAGTTTCGGCAATTAATTTATTTTGCTGATTGTTGTAAAATTCAGTCAATGTTCTGATAATTGCGCTTATTGTCAATATTAAAATATAGAAAAATGAAGGTGCAATTTTGAAAAAGAAGGGTTGTCTTATTTCGGTTCTAAAATGAACGCCTTTTGCTAAAAATTTAGTATCGGGCATCATTCTTGGCGGACGCATATTTTCGGGACGTAAATGTCTGAATTCCGGGATAAAATAATGCGTTCTTATGACCATAAAAAAGACAATAAGAACAAGAACAAAAACAGAATAAAGCCAATATCTTTTTTCTAAAAGCAGAACCGGAACCAAGTAAAAATAGTTCAAATAAAACAAAATAATTCCTGTAGTCCATTGAGCATAAAAATCAGTATTGATTTTAAACGGACTTTCGTAAAATTGAATTAATGAAGTCAATATAAAGAAAACCCATATAATACAATGAAATAAAATTTTGTTGGAACTTGTATTTTTAATGGCGTCGATTTTCATTTAGAATTTTATTTTTAATAAAATTAAATCATTTTTCGTTAAAGTAGGAGGCATATCGTTTTCTAATCTGCTTGCGACCAATTCGGCTGTTTTTAAAGCTTCATTTTCTGTCGAAAAACTTTTCGTATCGCTTATTACAGGAATGATAGATTGCTTTATCAGAATTTTATTTTTGCTTGAAACGGTATATCCCCAGCCGGTTTTGGTTTTAAAGGAATCGATTTTAAATTTTTCAGTTTTTGAGCAGGCAACAAATTGTAAAACAATCAGAATAAACAATAAATTCTTCTGGATTTTACTCCAGAAGAATTGTTTTTTGGTATTAATTATCGTCATCGCTTTGAGCATCAAGAGGTTTAAATTCCCACGCATCATCAAAATACGTTGAGCCTATTCTTCCCAGCATATAAAAACCACGATTGTTGATTGCAAAACCAACAGCATCTGTTCGTGTTGCACCTTCCATCGAAGTTCGTTCTACCCAAAGATCTGTAGATGGATTGTATTCCCAAACTGTTTTAATTCCATCACCTCCCACTACATATCCAAGACCGTTCATAGAAAAACTTGACGCATTAGAACGTGTTACAGCATATTCATCATTATAAGTATAATCGTCATTTGTGTCTTTGTCGATATCGCGTTTTCTAGTCCAGACATCGGTTGCAGGATCAAATTCCCAAAAATCTTCCTGATAAACACCATTATTGATTCCGGTTCCTAAATATGCTTTGTCGCCAATTATAAAAACAGTTGCATTTCTTCTTTTGTTGCCACTAAAGCCATTTACTAATGTCCAGGCATTTGTCTGATCATTGTATTGGTAGAAATCTTTTAAATAATTTCCGTCGTATCCGGTTCCAAAATAAGCCTTTCCGCCAACTTGAAATCCTAATGCGCCGTAGCGTCCGGTTCCTGCAAAATCTGCTTTTTGGGTCCAGCTGTTGCTTACTGGGTCATATTGAAAAAAGTCTTTTAGTTTATTCGTTCCATCATAACCAAGACCAACATAGCCTTTTTCATTTAAAGCAAAACTCGATGCAGAACTTCTGCCTACACCAGTAAAGTCAGCTTTTTGCTCCCAATAATCGCCATTTGAATTATAAGCCCATAAATCTTTTAAATATACATCGCCAGTGTAGCCGGTTGCAATGTAAGCGTAATCACCAATTACAAAACTAGTGGCGCTTGATCTTGCCGGACCATCAAACGCCGACTTTTTTATCCAGTTTCCTACCAAATCATCATCAGTATTGTCATTGCTGCAGCCAACAAAAATAAGGGCTGTAAACAGTGTCGCGAATAATATTCCTTTTTTCAAATTATTCATAGTGTATTAAATTTATTTATTGTTTGTATTTGATGCCAATGCTAAAAATGCCACCGTTTCCGGTATTAAAATTGTAAGCCGTATGATCTTGTGAATCTGTCAATTTGTATTTTTTATTAAAATCATAACCGACTCTAAAATTCAAAAACCAATTTGTATCGACATTTCGTTCATATTCAAAAGCTGTTGTCATTTGCGATAAACTCATTTTTGAAGCATTATAATTTTCGTCCGACTTTTTATCCAAATAATAAAAACTTCCGTTAAAACTGTTTGTTAAACTGAATTTGTTCCGGAGATTATTTGAGTATGAAATATTTGAATCTGGGAATCCTGCAGATACTCTGATTTTTTCATTCAGAATATAATTTATCGCCAAAAGAGGAATAAATTTTGGCGTTCCAAAAACAGTTGATCTCGCGGCGCCCATAGTAATATTTGCATTTGCATTTAATTGACGGATAATTTCAAAACTTCCCAAAAGTGTAAAATCAGAAAGATCCAAATTCTCTTGAAAGCTGAACATTGGCGTTGCCGAAAATTTCAGTTTTGTCTTATCTGAAGCTTGAAATAGATAATCTACTCTATTTTGAAACTGACTGAAATGATCTAAATCTTCATATCCTGAAAATGGATACAATTCATAATTCACATTCAATTTTGAATATCCCGTTGTATTTATCAGCTGGTTTTTTGCATTTATTTTTTTGTTGAATGACACCAAAACGCTGCTTTCATTAAAATCAATTTTATCAGTTGGTTCAGTTTTTAAATTCACACTTGCCAAAAAAGTTTCTTGAGCCTTCATACTATAAAATGAAATGGTAAAAACGGAACATATTAAAAGCCTTATTCTCATTACTTATTTATTGGTTCAAAAGTAGGTGGCTAGTGGTTTTAAAAAAAAGAATATATATGTATGGCTCTTTTTGATAGACTAAACTGCGTTTTTCAAGGCTGAAGCAAAGTTTTGGTCATGCAAGACTATTATAGATGATTTTTTGCTGTCTGTAGTCTAAAAATCCGTGGCTGTATATGTTATAGTGTAGTGCAGATTGTGCCAATTTATATTTGCTGAAAAATTCTATTATGCACAAGTTTATATTGATGTTCTTTTTTGCAGTGACGATACTTTCATGCGGCACAGATACTGATGCTGGTGAATTTGTTGTTGGTTCAGATTATCTAGCGGTGAGCAATAAAGCAATTTTGATTGATACCGTAACGGTTGATATGTCGACAATAAATTTTGATTCTTTGACGACGTCAAATAAAAGCCGAATTTTAATTGGAAATTATGACGATCCCATTTTAGGGAAAGTTAAATCAAACAGTTATTTTCAGTTGGGAAGCGATTCATATACTTTAAATATAACTGGAGGTTCAGATACCGAAGCGGTCAATTTTGTTTTTGATTCCATTTCCATGATTTTAAAGTACGATAATTATTATTATGGCGATACTACAAAAGTGCAGACTTTTGATATTCATAGGTTGACACAAAAAATAAAACCAAATACCGGCGACAGTAACTTATATAATAATTCATCTTTCACGTATAGTGATGAAAGTATTGGATCTATTTCATACAAGCCAAGACCAATTGAAAAAGATTCTCTTGTAATTAAAATGAGCGATGCTTTTGGTTCAGCTCTTTTTCAGAAACTCAAGAAAAGAGAAATTACTGATTTTGACAGTTTTTCAGAATATTTGAAAGGACTCGTTTTGGTGCCTTCTACTTCAAATTCGTCAAGCGTTATTGGGTTTCATGTTTCAACAAGCAAAGTCAGGTTGTATTATTCCAAATACCAGGCAGATACTGAAGAGACGCCTTATGTGTTAGATTTTAAAATTACGGATGTAACAAAACAATTTAACTCGATTTCACTTGATAAAACAGGAACTTTGATTCAGGATTTGCCCATTTCCAGTAGTAAATTGCCAAGTTCGGCAACAAATCAGCAAGGATTTATACAATCAGGGACAGGATTGGCCTGTCGTATTGATTTTCCTAACATAAAACAGCTGAAATATATTGCCGATAATGGGGCAATTGTAAGTGCAGAACTCATTGTAAAACCGGTCAATAATTCCTATTCTTCAAAATATCCTTTAGCCGATTCCTTGTCTGTTTTTGTAGCTGATAAACTTAATAGAATCAGCACGTCTTTAGTGAATTCAGCCGGAACAACTGTTTATGGCATTTTAAATAAAAAAAGTGATGAGTTCAATGAAGATGTGGGATATTCTATTCCGGTTGGTAATTTTTTGCAAAGAGAAATGCTGAAAAAATCGGATTCGAAATCTTCTCTGATTTTGACATTGCCTGGAATTTATAAAACAGTAAACCGAATTGTTTTGGGCGATCAAAAACATTTGAATAATAAAATTCAATTGAAAATTTATTACATCTCTTATTAAATGAAAAATAATATAATTTATTTAAGCTGCTTCATTTTAATGTCGCTGACTTCATTTTCCCAAAGTATTTCAAGTTCGCCCTATTCGCTTTATGGCGTTGGAAGCGTCTACGATTCTGATTTTGGAATTCTTCCAGCAATTGGTTCATCAGGTATGGCTTTGCCTTCAGATACTTTTATCAATAATTTAAATCCTGCGTCGCTTGGTTTTGTTTCTCTGAATCATTTTATGTTTGATATTGGCGGAAAAGCAATTGCTACAACCTATCAAAGCAGCTTACGCTCTGAAAAACGAAATAATTTTCAGTTTTCTCACATGGCTTTTGCTTTTCCAGTGACCAAAAACTCGGGATTTAGTTTGGCGCTTCGTCCTTATTCGAGCGGTGCTTTCAAAATTTCAAATCTTGCGTTGCCTATGGAAAACAGTCAGGAATATTATTATTTGACAGCCGTTGGATCTGGCGGATTAAATAATTTTGATTTTTCATACGGATATCGATTTGGGAAAAAGCTGTCACTTGGTTTTACAGGTTCTGTATTATTTGGAAATGTTTCCGATGAGCGAAATTTCCTCATTCAAAACACGCTTACAACAGTCGCAAAAAAAACAGACTATAAAGGTTTCCGAGCAACATTAGGAGCGCAGTATAAAATAGATTCTACCTTTACAATTGCTCCCGTAATTAAATTGCCTGCTCAAATCAAGGCATCAAAAGTGCAAAATGTACAAGTTATTGCAGACGAAATAACAACGACAATTCAATCGAATGTAGCTTCTGATGTAGATGATTATTATATGCCTCTAGAAATTGGTGCAGGATTTAGCAAACGTTTCAAAAATAATCTGAATATGACTTTTGATTATGAAAAAAGTTTTTGGAATAATACGAATCAATCTGAGTTATACGGAAATTTTGTAAATCAGGATAGATTTGCTCTCGGTTTTACTTACAGCGCCAAAAAAGATATTCGAAGATATTGGGATCATGTTCAATATGCGATGGGAGCCAATTTTGATAACGGATATCTCGAAGTTGACGGAAAAAGAGTAAACAATGCCTCAGTTTCAATTGGTCTTTCATTACCAATAGAAAACACGTTGACAACCCTGAATATTTCTTATTCGTACGGACAAAAAGGACGAATTGCCAATGATTTAATAAAAGAAAATTATCACAAATTGTCTTTGAATTTATCTTTAGACGGAATTTGGTTCGTCAAGCGAAAGTTTGAATAATTTTTAAAAATCTTTATGTACAACCGGATATTTATACTCTAAAATTGATTCTAAAACCGCCGGATTTGAATTGACATAAAACTCAGGCTCGCTTCCAGCAAGATCAGATAAACCAACTTTTTCACGCAAAACATTTTGTGTCTGACGGGCCACTGCTTCACCAGAATCAATAATCTGGATGTGGTCCGGCAGAATTTTTTTTATCTGAGGAATCAAATAGGGGTAATGGCTGCAACCTAAAACCAAATAATCAATATTGGCATCAATCATTGGTTGTAAATACGATTCTAAAAGCTTGGTCATTTCTGGCGAATTGAGATTTCCATCTTCAATAAGCTGTACTAGTCCATGGCCAACTTGCTCTATTATAGTGGTGTTTTGGAACATTTCGGCCGTTTTATTAAATAGTTCGCTGTTTAGCGTTCCTTTGGTAGCCAAAATACCTATAACTTGAGTTTTCGAATTATTAGCAGCGGGTTTAATAGCCGGCTCAATACCTATAAACGGAATATCATAATCGGCACGAAGTTCACGAATGGCATTTGTTGTGGCAGTATTGCATGCTACAACAATTATTTTACAGCCCTTTTCAATTAAAAAATCAACATTTTTTTTACTCAGAGCAACAATTTCTTCTTTGGTTTTTTGACCATAAGGAGCATTTTTGCTGTCGGCTAAATAAATGGTTTTTTCGTTCGGAAGAAGATCATGAATGGCTTTCCAGATGGAAGTTCCTCCAATTCCAGAATCAAAAACGCCTATAGGATTGTTATTCGTCATAAATACAAATTTAATATTTTTTGAAATAAATTGACGTTTCAATTTAATTGAAATCTGTAAAAACTTTTCTTTTTTAATTTTAATTTATTGTAAAAAAAATGCTCGGACTTTTAAAGTACCGAGCAATTTTTTTGATAATAAGAAATCAGTTTCTTAGAATCCTAAATCTTTTTTCACATCAGCAGTGATGTTTGGACCATCAGCCAAGATAAGTGTAGAACCATCTAAAACGTATTGGTAACCTTTAGCTTTTCCAACTTTTTGGATAGAAGCTTTCACTTTTTCCATAATTGGTTTCATGATATCAGAATCTTTTTGCTGAAGTTCTTTTTGTGCATTGTCTCTGTAATCAACAATTCTTTTTTGCATGTCTTGAACCTCTTTAGCACGCTCTGTATTAACTGCCTCAGTTGCTGTAGTTGATTCAGTTTCGTACTTTTTGATTTTAGTTTGGTATTCGTCAACCATTTTTTTGTATTCTGCGTCGTATGTGCCACTTAATTTTTGTAGTTGATTTTGAGCATCTAGCATAGCAGGCATTTTCGACATAATCTCGCTAACATCAACATGGGCAACCTTAGCCTGTGCATTCATTGTGTTACTTGCGCCTAAAATTAGAACGGCAGCAATTAGTAAAGTTTTGATTTGTTTCATCATTTTTAAAATATTAATTAATTATTGGTCGTATTTGATTTTTGTGCTTCGGCTTCTTTTGCTTTTTTAGCCGCTTCTCTTTCCTCAAGTATTTTCTTTCTTCTTTCTTCTAATTCTTTTTTACGTTGTTCGTACAGTTTTTGTCTTTCTGCTGCTTTATCTACTGCTGGCTCTGTTGTTGCAGGTGCAGTTTCAGTAGTTGCTGCAGGTTTTGCCGTTGTCCCGTCAGTTTTTGCAGCTTCCATTGTTTTCGCGGCTTCCGTTGTTTTCGCTGGTTCAGAAACCGTGCCATTTTTTTTAGCTTCCCTTTCGGCTTGTATGGCTTTACGTCTGTCGTCGTATTCTTTTTTCTTAGCTTCCTGTTCTAATCTTCTGTCTTCGATCAGTTTTTCTCTAGCAGCTTTCTTTTCATCTAATGCTTTTTGTCGATCAGCCATTGCTGGGTTTTCATCAATTGCATTTTCTTTACTTTCTTTAATTTCCTGATCTTTCAATTGTTTTTTAGTCAATTGCTCTCTTTTGTCAGTTCTGTTTAAAATTCGAATAACCTGGTCGCTGATATCATACTTTTTATTGCTGAAAAGCATTGTAAGGTCGGAAGATTTATCAAAAATAAAATCATAGTTTTTTGCTTCAGCAATATCCTGCACAGCAGTAAAAACTTGATCCTGGATTGGTTTGGCTAGTGAGGCCTTTTGATGCATTAGATTTCCATCAGATCCAAATTGTTTCTGCTGATAATCCATCATTTCAGTTTCCAGAAATTTTATTTCAGTTTCTCTTTCGTCAATAAGCTCTTTTGTTAGAAGCGCTTTTTCGGCTTTAAGACTTTCTTTCAGTTTATTTATTTCTATTTTTTTGGCTTCAATTTCTTGTTTCCATTTTTGAGCTTTTAACTCTAATTGTGCTGTAGCCTCTTTATAGTCAGAAACATTTTCAAGTATGTACTCCATATCGATGTAGCCAATTCTTGTTGTTCTTGTCTGTGCCTGACTTGTATTTGCTACAATCAAGGCTAAAAATATAAATAAAAACTGTTTTATCATAACATAACTTTATTTGTGATTTTTAACCAAACGCCAATAATTGACTAAAATTGTTGTCCAATGATGAAATGGGTTTCCCAACCATTTGCTTTATTGGTAACAGATCCAGGAAGCGCGTCGAAACCGTAACCAAAATCAATTCCTAATAATCCAAATGCTGGCATGAATACACGTAAACCTACACCTGCAGAACGGCTCAAATCAAACGGATTGTAATCCTTAAATGTTGGATAAGACGCACCTGCTTCTAAGAATGTCAACGCATAAATTGACGCTGATGATTTTAGTGTAATAGGATAACGAAGCTCCATTGAGAACTTGTTGTAAATTGTTGCTCCAATTTGCTGACCAGCAGTATTGGTAGGAGTCAACGATCCGTTAGGATAACCTCTTAAACCAATAGTTTCTCTACCGTCCATTGAGTATTGTGCCATACCGTCACCACCTAAATAGAAACGCTCAAATGGTACTACACCTCTTGCTTGATCATAAGCTCCTAAGAAACCAAATTCTGTCAGAGTTCTTAAAACTAATTTACCATAAATTTTTGTATACCAGTCTGCTTTGAATTTAATTTTGTAATATTCCAACCAGTTGTATTTCTTTTGATCGACTTTTGCTACATCTGTGTCAGCACTTGCATAATCAGATCCAACACTTACATATGGTGGTGAACCATTCACACTAGTAGCTGCTTTTACATAGTCACCTGTGTTTAATGGCTGGCCATCTGCTCCAGATGTTGGTGCTCCAGTATATTGTACTTTGTATTCTTTTTGGTTTCCTAAATCAGAGTAATTAATTCCATTAAATAATGAATATGGAGGCGTTACTTTTGCTGAAATACTAAATTCCGAACCATATGTAGGGAAGATAGGGTTTACACCTTTGTTGCTTCTTGAAAGTCCAATTGTATAAGCAAGGTTTCGAGATGCTCCATTACCAAATGTAAATAATCCAGTATAATAATTGTTCAAATCATAGTGCTGATAACTTACAGATTGTGATAATACAAAGAAGTCATCAGGTACGGTTAAACGTTTTGCTAAACCAACTTGAACTGTAAAAATATTAAAACTTTTGCTTTTGTCAACCGTTCTTGTAACGTAATTATTGTTAAATTGTTTGCTGTAAGAGATCGCCGAATTAAATTGTACTGGTTTCTTTCCTCCAAACCAAGGCTCAGAGAATGACAAACTATAAGTCTGGAAATAAGTACTTCCTTGCAAACGAAGTGCTACTTTTTGACCATCTCCCATTGGAAGTGGTTTGTATGACTCCTTATTAAATATATTTCGTGCTGAGAAGTTATTGAATGAGAGACCTAAAGTTCCAATGAAACCTCCACCGCCGTAACCTCCTTGAAGCTCAACCTGGCTAGATCCTTTTTCAACAAGCTGATACTCGATGTCAACAGTTCCCGCTCCGGCATCAACATTTCTAAATTCAGGTTTGATAGATTCTGGATCAAAGAAACCTAATTGACCAATCTCACGAATTGTTCTTACCAATTCGTCTTTACTGTATTTGTTTCCAGGTTTAGTTCTTAACTCACGGTAAATTACATGGTCATTTGTTTTGTCGTTACCTGTAACATATATTTTGTTGAAATAAGCAATTGGACCTTCAGTTACTCTAATTTCAAAATCAATTGTATCGTTTGCTGTTTTTACCTCTACTGCATTAATATTAGAGAACAAATAACCATTGTTTTGGTATAAGTTCGTAATATCTTCTGCGTCTGGTTTTGTTTTGTCTGCGATACGTTTTTCAAGAAGAACACCATTATAAGTTTCTCCTTTTTTGATTCCTAAATAACGGTGTAAAAGCTGATCAGAATAAACGGTGTTTCCTAAGAATTTAATATTTCCAAAGTAATATTTGTTTCCTTCTTCAACATTAATTTTAATAGCAAGCATGTTTTTTTGCTTATTGTAGGTGACAGAATCGTAAATAATACGAGCATCGCGATACCCTTTTTCTTTATAAGCAGCTATGACTTTTTCTAAGTCGGTTTTATATTTTTCAGGAATAAATTTTGATGCTTTTAAAACGCGGAACACATTTTTTTGTTTCGTGTCTTTCATTGCTGCTCGCAATTGAGTATCAGTAAGTTTTGTATTGCCAATGAAGTCAATACTGCTGATCTTGACCTTGTCGCCCTTGTCTATTCGGACAAGCATATTTACCTGATTTCCTGCAGTTGTGTCAGGTGTATTTGTAATAGTAACTTTTGTATTATAGTAGCCTTCTTTTTTATATTTATTTTCAATATAATTTTTTGTAGTTGTAATCAAGTTTTCATTGACAATTTTGCTTTTTGTCAAATTATTATCCTTGATAAGTGCTTCGATCTTGCTTTTCTTGACACCCACAATCTTGACTTCATTTAACTTAGGAAGCTCAACAATGTTCAAATCTAGATAAATACTGTCGTTATCAACTTTATTGATATAAAAAGCGATTTCGTCAAAAAGGCCAAGTTTGCCTAATTTTTTGATAGCACTACTAATTTCTTCACCAGGAACGGTTATTTCCTGTCCTTTTTGAAGGCCAGAAAACGTAACTACGGTTTGTTCATTGAAGCTTATTTTACCAACAACAGAAACTTTAGCAAGAATATATTTTTTTCCTTGATCAAAAGGAACTCGATCTTGTGCTTTAATTTGTGAAAAACTACCCAAAAGTAGTAGGGTAAGGACTATTTGTACTCTTTTTTGTAACACTAAAAAATTATTTAATTTGTTCACTGGTTTTTCCAAATCTACGTTCTCTTTTTTGATAACTAATGATAGCCTCATATAAATCTTGATCTTTAAAGTCTGGCCACAAGACATTCGTAAAATACAATTCTGCATAGGCTATCTGCCATAGCAAAAAATTACTTATTCTATGTTCTCCACTTGTTCGTATTAATAAATCTACGTCTGGTAAATTTTGCGTGTAAAGATGCTCATTTATAATTGAATCGTCAATAGTGTCTAATGAAATTATATTATTTTTAACTTTATCGCTGATGATTCTCACGGCATTTACCAATTCTTCTCGTGATCCGTAGCTTAAAGCCAGTGTCAGCGTAAGGCGCGTGTTGTTTTTCGTCTTATCGATAACGTCTAAAAGTTCTTTTTGGGCTGTTTTTGGTAATTTATCAAGATTGCCAATTGCATTAAGTCTGATATTATTTTCTTGTAATGTAACAAGTTCCTTTTTTAAGGAATTGATTAATATCTTCATTAATGCTTCGACTTCTAATTTTGGACGATTCCAATTTTCTGTCGAAAAAGCGTATAAGGTTAAGTATTCAATGCCTAATTTGGCACAAGTAGTAATGGTTTTTTTAACTGATTTTGTTCCATTTTCATGACCAAAAGCACGTAAAAATCCTTGTTGTTTCGCCCAGCGACCATTTCCGTCCATAATAATGGCCAGATGTTTGGGTAAGTTTGAGCGGTCTATAGAGTCTAGTAAATTCATTGTATTATTCTGCGCAATAGCAAGGTTTTTTCCCAAAGGTATACGTTAAAGTAATTCCGGAGAAGACATACCAATCGTTGTTATTTAAATTTCCAAACCGCAAATTCGAAAAATTGCTGTTAGACGGATTGCTTCCGTCAATGTTATCTGTAAAAGTATAGCGAGCGCCAACTTCTGCACCTATCACAAAATGCGGCGTTACGTTTGATTTTATTCCCAATGTCATTGGAATGGCAAAAGAACCTGCATCTCTGTCCTTTCTTGTAACTCCTCCGCTAATGTATAACTCATCATAAAAAAACGCACTTAAACCTGTATATATATAAGGTGTAACTTTTGTATGATAATCATGCAAATTGAAATCGAAAAAATTAAATTCTATACCAGCTGAAAACTCTTTAACTTTGTTTTCAAAACTGTAGCCTCTTTTGTTTCTTCCAGATTCATCAGAGTCTTTATCATTTCCAGAAACGTTTGATTGTGTGTAAGAGAAGCGATAAGCATGTCTCGGGCTCTTATTCCATTTATACAATACACCAAAAGCCAGTTTTTCTGGATTGATATAAGTAGTACTTCCTACGTCTCCAACAAAGTTGCTTCCACCAAGAAAAACACCAATCTCATTGATTTGAGCATTTAGTGTAATAAAGGGGAAAAAACATAACAATAAATTAAAAATTTTCTTCATTTAATTCAAAATTGCGTGCAAATATAATAATTATCAATACGAATCAACGTTGCTTTGATTAAATGTGCTTTTTTTTCAATTTACAATATGATTTTGAGACATTTAATGCGGATTCGATACATGCAGAACGAGAAAAAGTAGCATTATCGTATAGCTGGCCGTCAGAAAAAGACTTAATTTCTTTTGTCTTCTCCCCAAAGCAATTTATTTCTTAAAGTTTTGAGGAAAGTTTCTCCCGGAATCTCTACCATTTTGATTTTGTAATCTGTTTTTTTGATTTTAAGGACCGATTCATTTTTGACAGAAGAAATTCTCGAGTCCAAAGAAACCAAATATTGGTCTTCTCTTCCTGAAACTCGCAATGTTATTTCGGTATCATCTGGAATAACAAGCGGCCTTGCTGTTAAATTGTGCGGCGCAATAGGGGTAATTACTAAGCTTTTTACATCTGGCGTTAAAATGGGTCCGCCACAACTTAATGAATAACCAGTTGAGCCGGTCGGCGTAGAGATGATCAAGCCGTCTGCCCAGTATGAATTTAAATATTCGTTGTTCAGGTAGGTTTCAACTGTAATCATCGAAGTAGTGTCTTTACGGCTGACAGTAACTTCGTTCATTGCAAAATTTAGTTCTTCAAATGCTTCGTTTTTAGGTTCAGAAGTCAGTCCTAATAAAGTACGTTCCGATGTTGTGTAATTTTGATCAATAACAAACTGCAATAAACTATCAATATTTTCTTTTTGGACTTTGGCCAAAAAACCTAATCTTCCCGCATTTATTCCTAATAATGGCACGCCTGAATTTCGAACAAAAGCAGCAGATCTTAAAACCGTTCCATCACCGCCAATACTTATCAGCATTTCAAAACTATTGTCTAGGATTGTATTTGACGAAAATGTTTTGTAATCTTTTTTTACGAGCTGTTTTTCATAAAGCATCTGCAAAAAGTTTTCTTCAATAACGATTTCAACATTGTTTGAAGTAAAAAACAAGAAAATGTCTTTTATAATAGGCTCGGTGCTGTTTTGATAATATTGTCCGTAAATGGCTATTTTCATCTGCTGTTTAATCGATTTTTTGTTTAATTGTTTAATCGTTAATTTTTTTTGTCAAAACGATTAAACGATTAACCGATTCAACAAATAATGCTAAATATTAAGGTATTTGTCTAAATAATCAGAACGTTCTTTTAAACTATTGATGTATGCATCTTCTTGATGCTCAGAAATGATTTCGTAATTGTAACGTCTAAAAGTCTGGATGATTTCATTCATTGGCCCAACACCAATTTTTACGGTAATTTGTACATTTTCTAAATCAGTTTCAGATATAAAACAGCCAAGAATTTTTCCGTTATTGCTTTCTACAATTTGAGTTACCTGCCCCATAGAATAATCCAAAAGCCCTTTTTGAACGATAATAATACCGCCTTGTTCTTTTAAAAATGGAGTTTCCTGAAAGAATCGCATGATGTCTTCCATTTCATAATAACCGATATAGCTATTGTTTTCATCTAATACCGGAATAGTATTAGTGTGGTTTTTTGCAAAAACTTCTAGAACATCAAGCCAGATCATTGATTTTCGAGCAAAAAAACGCTCCAAAGTATATTTGTAATCAATTGCTTTTTTGTCTGTATCAAAAGTTTCAATATCATCAGAAGCAATACTTCCAATGAAAATTCCGTCTTCCAGAACAGGGAAATGCGAAAAGTCAACATCAGCAAAAAAGTCCTGAACAGATGCTATCGTTTCCTGACTGTCAATCGCTCTGAAATCATTGGTGATATAGTTTGTAATTTCTGTCATAAATCAATTGAAGATATTTCCTTGCAAAATAATCAAAAAATACCAAAAACTGCTACGTTTTACTTTGTATTTTTGTCGTAACAAATATAGTGTTACTAGAATTAATTATCTATTTATATGACAAAGTTAAGTGTAAATATCAATAAAATTGCAACCTTAAGAAATGCTCGAGGCGGAAATGTACCTGATTTATTAAAAGTAGCGACCGATATTCAAAAATTTGGCGCACAAGGAATCACCATTCACCCGCGTCCAGATGAGCGCCACATTCGTTATCAGGATGCACGTGATTTAAAAGCAATTGTTACTACCGAATATAATATCGAAGGAAATCCGCAACATAATTTTATTGATTTGGTTTTAGAATGCAAGCCGGATCAGGTGACATTAGTTCCAGATGCTATTGGCGCAATTACATCTTCTGCAGGCTGGGATACGATAAAAAACCAAGCATATTTGACGGAGGTTATTCAGGAATTTCAAAGAAACGGAATCAGAACTTCGATTTTTGTTGATCCAGTTTTAGAAATTATCGAAGGTGCCAAAAAAACTGGAACCGACAGAATTGAATTGTACACAGAAGCTTTTGCACATCAGTACGAATTAGGAAATAAAAACGGAATTGAGCCTTACACTAAAGCTGCAGAATTGGCTAACGAATTAGGTTTAGGAATTAACGCTGGACATGATTTGAGTTTGGATAATATTCAGTTTTTCAAACAAAATATTCCTGGATTATTAGAAGTTTCTATCGGACACGCATTGATTTCGGAAGCGCTTTACCTTGGTTTGGATAATGTAGTTAATATGTATTTGAATAAATTGAAGTAAATCTTCAGGATAAAAAATAATTTATGTTGTACTCAAAAATAGAAGGCGAAGGGAAACCTTTCGTTATCATGCACGGTTTTCTTGGGATGTCTGATAATTGGAAAACACTTGCCGGACAATATGTCGAAGCCGGATTTCAAGTTCATATTTTAGATTTAAGAAATCACGGACGAAGCTTTCATTCTGATGAATGGAGTTATGAAGCAATGGTTCAGGATGTTTTTGAATATTGCCAGGCAAATAATTTGACAAGAATAGACATTCTTGGACATTCAATGGGCGGAAAAGTAGCAATGCTTTTTGCAACAACACATTCGGAAATTGTAGACAAACTGATTGTGGCTGATATTGGTCCGAAATTTTACAAACAGCATCATCAAGATATTTTGGACGGATTAAATGCGGTTGATTTTTCGGTAAAACCAAGTAGAGCTGATGTTGAGTCAATTGTAGCGCAATATGTTCCTGATTTTGGAACAAGACAGTTTCTGTTGAAAAATTTATATTGGAAGGAGCCAGGGCAATTGGCTTTTAGATTTAATTTAGAAGTTTTCAATAATAATCTTGACGCTATCGGAAAACCTCTGGCAGAAGGTTTAGTCTTTAATAATCCAACATTATTTATAAGAGGAGGGGAATCTGGATACATTTTAGATTCAGATATTGATGCCATAAAAGAGCATTTCCCTAATTTAAAATTAGAAACTATTCCGAATGCAGGACATTGGCTTCATGCCGAAAATCCTAAAATGTTTTTTGAGCTGACAACTGCATTTTTGAAAGAGTAATTATTTTTGATAAAAATTTTATTACTTTTAAATAAATTTTAAATCTGAAAAACTATGAAATTAATACTTAGACTTTTAGTTACTGCGGCCTTGGTTTTACTAATTGCTAAATTTCTACCTGGTGTAGTTGTTACCAGTTTTGGAACGGCTATAATTGTTGCGGTAGTTTTAGGATTGCTTAATATTTTTATAAAACCTATTTTGGTTATTTTGACATTGCCGGTAACATTTATTACGCTTGGTTTATTTTTGCTTGTTATAAATGCCATAATAATTTTGCTTTGTACAAATATTGTAGGCGGTTTTAAAGTCGATTCGTTCTGGACAGCATTAATTTTCAGTATTATTTTGTCTCTTCTTCAGTCTATTACTTATAAAATACTAGGAGACGATAAATAAAAAACAAATGAGCAGATTAAAACTGCTTCAAATACAATAGATTAAAAACTTGGTTGGGTTGCAAAAATTTTATAATTTTGCAACCCAATTTTATTATGTAAATTAAAGAAGAAGATGGATATTAAAAGAGTAGCAATAGACGCTGTAAACGAGACAATTGTGATGAACGTTGTTCACATGGATTATAAAGGTCAAGTAGCAAAAAGAATTAACGAAAAAATGCCTTTAGCGCAAGTAAAAGGATTTAGAAAAGGCGCTGTGCCTAAAGATCTTGTTGAAAAACAATACGGAAAAGCTATTAAGCAAGAAGAGATCAAAAAAGTAGTTGATTTAGCTTTAGAGCGTTTTATTCAATCTGAAAGATTAAATCTTTTAGGAACTCCTCTTGCTAAAGTAAACGAAAATTTTAACTGGGATGCTGAAGAATTGACTTTCGAATACGAAATTGGTTTAGTGCCAAACTTCGAAATTGATCTTGAGGCTAAAAACAATATCGTAAAATATATCGTTACTGCTGATGATAAATTAATCGACGGACAAGTTGAGCGTATCCAAAAACAATTCGGTAAAGCAATTCCTCAAGATAAAGTTGAAGCTGATTCAGATTTAACTGGAACTTTCACAAACGAAGAAAAAGGAATCAACAATACAACTACAATTTCTGTATCTACATTCAACAAAAAAGCTGGAGATAAATTCATCGGTAAAAAAGTTGGAGATGTTGTAACAGTAAGCACAAAAGGTTTATTTGAAGATGATCACCAATTAATGGATTACTTAAAAGTATCTCATGATGATGTTCACGGTTTAGATATCGAAGTAAACTTTACAATTGAAGCAATCAACGGTGCTGAATTGGCAGAATTAAACCAAGAATTATTCGACAAACTTTTTGGTGAAGGTAAAGTAGCTTCTTTAGAAGATTTAAAATCTAAAATTAAAGAAGATGCTGAAGCACAATTCGCGCAGCAAGCTGACCAAAAATTATTATTAGATGTTCAAGATTTCTTGATCGAAAACACAAAATTTGATTTGCCAGCTGAGTTCCTTAAAAAATGGTTGCAAACTGTTGGAGAGAAAAAATTAACTGCTGAAGAAGCTGAAGTTGAATACGCAAGATCTGAAAAAGGTTTACGTTTCCAATTAATCGAAGGAAAAGCAATGGCTCAAAGTAATATTCAAATTACATTTGAAGATTTGAAAGAGTTTACTTCTGGTGCTATCAGACAACAAATGGCTCAATTTGGACAAACAAACCCAACTGAAGAAGAAGTTCAAGGAATCGTGGCTAGAGTTTTATCTAACCAAGAAGAAGTGAAAAGACTTTCTGAGCAAGTTGTAGCGGCTAAATTGTTAGATTTATTCAAAGAAAAAGCAAATCCAACAACTAAAGAAGTTACTTACGAAGAATTTATTGCTGCTTCTTACGGAGAATAAATTTAAGTCTGAAAGTCAAAAGTCATATAGTCGAAAGTTAAGAAGTATACTTTTTAAAAATTAAGATTTTATTACAGAAACTGAAAGATAAAAATAATTATATTTGAACGTCAATGGAAGTTTTTCTTCTGTTGACGTTCTTTTTTTGTTTCAGGTTTCGTTGGTAAAAGTTTTTTGTAAAAAAAACTTAGAATCTTAGTGCCTTAGAATCTTAGCATCTTAAAAAAAGAAGACAAATTGACATCCTTTATAAAAAGGTATGAACTTTGTTAAATTCGTTTAGGTCAATTTCTGACTTTAGACTTTTCAACTTTAAACTAAAAATATGAACTACGGTAAAGAATTCAAAAAATTTGCTACAAAGCACCAAGGAGTAAACGCAATGTACTATGACAAAATCGTAGCAGCGATGAACCCAACAAACATGACTCCATATATTATCGAAGAGCGTCAGTTGAATATTTCTCAATTGGATGTGTTCTCAAGATTAATGATGGACAGAATTATCTTTTTAGGAACAGGTATCGACGATCAAATCGCTAATATCGTTCAGGCTCAGTTATTATTTTTAGAAAGTGCTGATGCAACAAAAGATATTCAGATTTACTTAAACTCTCCTGGAGGAAGTGTTTATGCAGGTTTAGGAATTTATGACACTATGCAATACATCAAGCCAGATGTTGCTACAATTTGTACAGGAATGGCGGCTTCTATGGGAGCAGTTTTATTATGTGCAGGAGCAGCAGGAAAACGTTCGGCTTTGCCACATTCTCGCGTAATGATTCACCAGCCATCTGGAGGAGCACAAGGTGTTGCAACAGATATGGAAATCAACTTACGTGAAATGCTGAAATTAAAAGATGAATTATACAACATCATTTCTCACCATTCTGGTCAGACTTTCGACAAAGTTCACAAAGACAGTGAGCGCGATTACTGGATGAAAGCTGATGAAGCAAAAGAATACGGAATGATTGATGAAGTTTTGAGAAGAAGCTAAAAAAGTTTTATTTGTTTCAAGTTTCAGGTTTCAGGTTTGCTATTGTTAACTTGAAACCTGAAACTTGAAACCATTTTTTTAGACTTGAAACAAAAACAAAAAGAGTTAAGAAGTTACTAAGTTTTTGAGGTTTTAGTAAAAAGTCTCTAAAACTTAGTAACTTTGCAGCTTATAACGAAAAAAGAATGGCTAAAGTAGTATTAGAATGTTCGTTTTGTGGAAGAAAAAAGCCAGAAACTAATTTATTGATTGCTGGTATCAATGCACACATTTGTGACAAATGTATTGAACAAGCGCACGGAATTGTATTAGAAGAATTAAAATCAAGCGGAAGCGCGAAATTGGTTGGTGATTTAATTTTAAAGAAACCAAAAGAAATCAGAGCTTTTCTTGATCAATATGTAATTGGGCAAGACCAGACAAAAAAAGTAATGTCGGTTGCGGTTTACAATCACTACAAACGTTTAATGCAACAGCAATTAGACGATGAAGTTGAGATTGAAAAAAGCAACATCATTATGGTAGGTCAAACTGGAACAGGAAAAACATTGGTAGCAAAAACAATTGCAAAAATGTTAGACGTTCCGTTGGCAATTGTTGATGCAACTGTATTGACAGAAGCTGGTTACGTAGGAGAAGATGTTGAAAGCATTTTAACTCGTTTGCTTCAAGCTGCAGATTATGATGTAACCAAAGCAGAAAGAGGAATCGTATTTATTGACGAAATTGATAAAATTGCCCGTAAGAGCGATAATCCGTCAATAACGCGTGATGTTTCTGGTGAAGGTGTTCAACAAGCTCTATTGAAATTATTGGAAGGAACAATTGTAAACGTACCGCCAAAAGGAGGACGTAAACATCCAGACCAAAAATTTGTTGAGGTAAATACTCAAAATATCTTGTTTATTGCTGGTGGTGCTTTTGACGGAGTTGAACGTATTATTTCGAAACGTTTGAATCGTCAGGCTGTTGGATATTCGACTTCTAAAAATGTTGATAATATCGACAAAGACAATTTACTGCAATATATTATTCCAAAAGATATTAAAGATTTTGGATTGATTCCAGAAATCATTGGTCGTTTGCCGGTTTTGACACACATGGATCCTTTAGATAGAGAAACATTGCGTGCCATTTTAACACAGCCTAAAAATGCATTGGTAAAACAATATCAAAAATTATTTTTAATGGATGATGTTGAATTCAGTATTACGGATGAAGCGTTGGATTTTATTGTAGATAAAGCGTTAGAGTACAAACTAGGTGCACGTGGATTGCGTTCGCTTTGCGAGGCAATCTTGACAGATGCGATGTACGAACTTCCAAGTTCAGATGATAAAGTTTTATCTATCGATAAAGATTATGCAGAACATACTTTGAGTAAAAACTTATTGAAGCGAATGGAAATTGCTTCGTAAAAAATGCGAAATAACTTTGTCAAAGTTTTAAACTTTGACAAAGTTCAATTATAGAAACCTGTTTATTTATTTGAACAGGTTTTTTTGTTTTTTGGAATTATGAAAATAAAAAGTCCTTGATAGCCCTGATCGAAACGGCATCCTTTTGTTGTGGGGTTCACAACAAAAGATATAGTGGAGAGCAGGACTAAAGGTAATTTTGAAAATGAATCGATCTGCTCCTGAGAAAAATTACTGAACCCTAAATTTCTCTCTATATTCAACTGGCTTCATCCCAACCATTTTATAAAATACTTTTCGGAATGCTTTTGGGTCGTTGTAGCCTGTTTTTTCGATAATTTCTGAAATCGAAAGTTGGGTTTGTTCCAAATATTTTTTGGAGCTTTCAACTCTTATATTTTGCAGGTATTCAATTGGCGGAATTCCGGTTACTTGCTTAAATCGGCGCGTCATATTTCTGGCACTTGTTGGAATATCTTTGATAATTTCTTCCAGTTTTTCAATTGTATGATACTGACTTTCGATTTTTTGCTGCAACATAGCAACCAGAGCGTCGTTGTGCAAATGATTGGGTCTAAACGTGCTGAAATAGCTTTGTTTATATCGGTTTAAGTCAATTGAGAAGATTTTTGCAATTTGAACGGCAATTTCGTTTCCGCAATATTTTTGAACGAGCAACACCAACAAATGAAATGATGAGGTAGAACCGCCGCTTGTGTAAAGGCTTCCATCGGCAGTTAAGGTTTCTTCGGGTTTTAATTTCACTAACGGAAATGCTTTTGTAAAAGCGCTGCAAGCATCGACATGCGTGGTGGCGAGTTTTTCGTTCAGCAATCCCGAAGCGGCAAACAAAAAGGCGCCCGTGCAAAAACTGGCTAATTCGGCTCCAGATTGATGCTGTTTTTTTAACCACGGAATAAAATCTTTGTTCTTTGCGATCATTTCGCTCATATTATCGGTGGTAAAAGCCGGAATCAAAATGAGATCCAGATCAATATTTGAAGTTTCGATAGGTTGAACATTGTATCCAAATACTTGTTCATTAGTGATTTGTCCTGCCAATTGAAAAAGCATGATTTCAAAAGGTTTTTCAGATTGTGGACTAAGCTTGTTGGCTGTTTCAAAAACTTCTAAAATCGCGGCTATACTTAATAATTTATAGTCGTGTGGTACGATTAAACCTGTTTTCTTGCTCATGACTTGTTGTATTTGAAAGATTTGCAATCTTACAAAAGTAAGTAAAATGTCTCAAATGACCCTAAAAATGACTTTTATTAGCATTTTTAAGTAATCTTAAAAAATTAAATTTGTTTTAATTAATTCGTAATTTTATCAAGATGAAAACAAAAATCTTCTTAAATCTTCCTGTAAAAGATTTAAATAAAGCGGTGTCTTTTTATAATGGTTTAGGTTTTTCGACCAATCCAAAATTTACAAATGATAAGGCAGCTTGTATAGTAATTGACGAAAATATATTTGTGATGCTTTTGGTAGAAGAGTTTTATCAAACATTTACCAAGAAGCAAATTTGTGATGCGACTACCACTAGCGAAGTGCTTATTTCAATTTCTCTGGACTCTCGTAAACAAGTAGATGAAATGATAGAAAAAGCTATTAAAGTAGGTGGAGTGGATTATGTTCCGGCAAAAGATTATGGTTGGATGTATCAAAGAACTTTTTTGGATTTAGACGGACATCATTGGGAGATATTTTATATGGATGAAGCTCAGATTCCGCAAATGGGATAATTTTTTAATTAAATATCTAAAATATGATTACTGTCCAAAATACAATAGAAGCATCAATTGATAAAGTCTGGGAATTTTGGACTTTGCCAGAACATATTCAAAACTGGAATACCGCTATAGATAATTGGTACACGCAAAATGCCGAGAATGATTTGAGAGTTGGGGGGAAATTTAAGTACAAAATGGCTCAAAAAGATGGAAATGCAAGTTTCGATTTTGACGGGATTTATACAAAAATCGAAAGTCTTTCCTTAATTGAATACAAACTTAATGATAACAGAATAGGAAGTGTTCATTTTGAAAAAACAGATAATAAAGTAAAAATCATCGAAGTTTTTGAACCGACAAAAGAAGACTCAGAAAGTATGCAGAAAGAATGGTGTCAAACTGTTATTGATAATTTTAAAGCGTACGTCGAAAATAATTAAACCTTATTTCAAGTTGAAAAGGTAAATTCATAAAAAATAATCTTATAAATAATGATCACAGTACAAACAACAATCAAGAATACAATAAACAAAGTTTGGGAATTTTGGAACAAACCTGAACACATTACAAAATGGGCTTTTGCATCTCCAGAATGGCATGCACCACGAGCAGAAAATGATTTAAAAGAAGGCGGGAAATTTTCGACCACTATGGCGGCGAAAGATGGCAGTATGAGTTTTGATTTTTGGGGCGAATATACTTTGGTGAAACAAAATGAAGCGATCAACTATACAATGGGTGATGGAAGAAAAGCTGAAATTATCTTTAAAGAAGTTCCTGAAGGCGTTCAGATTATAGAAAGTTTTGATCCAGAAACAGTAAATCCGGAAGAAATGCAACGTGGAGGATGGCAGGCAATTTTGGATAATTTTAAAAATTACGCCGAAAACAATTAATTGCTTTTTGTTGAGGTTCAAAGTTGCAAAATCGCAGAGGTTCAAAGTCAATTAACTTAAATAACTTATATCACTTATATGGTTTAAAAAAAGAATAATTATCTAACAAAAAACAAAAAAAAACTAAAAATGACAAAACAAATATGGTTGAATCTTCCTGTAAAGGATGTAGCAAAAGCGAAAGATTTTTTCTGGAAAATTGGTTTTTCGTTTAATGAACAGCATGATACGCCAAGTTCGACGTGCATGGTTGTGGGTGAAGGACACTTTGTTGTAATGCTTTTTGAAGAATCGCTGTTTTCTAGTTTTTCTCAAAATGCTATTATTGACACCAACTCTGGTTCAGAAGTTTTGATTTCGATCGATGCAGAAAGCAGAGAAGAAGTAAACGAATTGGCAGAAAAAGTCAAAGAAGCCGGCGGAACTGTTTTTGCGCCACCTGCAGAAAGCCAAGGCTGGATGTACGGCTGCGGATTTGCAGATTTAGATGGACACCGCTGGAACGTTTTGTTCATGGATTTTAGTAAATTGTCGTAATCATGGAAACATTAGAATTTAAAATCAGAATTAAAGCCCCAGCGCAAAAGGTTTGGGATGTTTTATGGGAAGATGAAACGTATAGAAAATGGACAAGTGTTTTTTGTGAAGGATCTTATACCATAACCGACTGGAATGAAGGTGATAAAGTGCATTTTATGTCACCAAACGGAGAAGGAATGTATAGTGTAATTGAAACGAAAATTCCGAACGAATATATGGCCTTTAAGCATTTAGGTGAAATAAAAGATTTTAAGGAACAGCCTCTTACAGAAGAGATAAAAAAATGGAGCGGTGCAATGGAAACGTATCGATTAATTCAAGATGATGAATTTACAGATTTGATCGCTCATACTGATTCAGTTGAGAAATATGTTGATTATTTCAAAGGTGTTTTTCCTAAAGGGCTCGAAGTAGTAAAACAATTATCAGAAGAAAATTAAAACAAATACAAGAAATTTATAATTAACAATTAATAAAATAAAATCATGGCAGCAATTAATCCTTATTTACTGTTTAACGGAACTTGCGAAGAAGCATTCCAGTTTTACAAATCAGTTTTTGGTGGAGAATTTCCATATATCGGAAAATTTAAAGATGCTCCTGCAGAAGAAGGCAGCGCGCCGCTTTCTGAAGCAGACGCAAATAGAATTATGCACGTTTCACTTCCAATTGGAAATACAGTTTTGATGGGAAGCGATACACACCCAAAATTCGGAGATGTAGGGTTTGGAGATAATTTCTCTATTTCAATCAACACAGAAAGCACTGAAGAAGCAGATAGAATTTTCAACGGACTTTCGGCTGGCGGAAAAGTCGAAATGCCTATGAACAAAACTTTTTGGGGTGCTTATTTCGGAATGTTTAAAGACAAATTCGGGGTAAACTGGATGGTAAACTTTGATGAAAATCCTCCAGCGTAAGAATACAAAAGTTAAGTTATTGTAATAGCGGAACATATTTGTTAAATTACTTAAAAAAGCGCATGAATATGCGCTTTTTGTTTGCAAAAAAAACAAAGATTATTCTTTTTTATCAACGAGAGATTGCCGATTTTTGTCGCTTCAAAATCAATAAAGAAAAAATGGCGATAGAGGATAAAGAAATTATTTTATTAAAAGTTTCAGGACACGATAAAATAGGGGTTACGGCAGGTTTGACCGCCGTATTGGCGGCTTATGATGCTAATATTTTAGATATTGGCCAAGCCGATATTCACGATACACTTTCTTTGGGGATTTTGTTCGAAATTGCTGCCGGTTCTTCTTCGGCACCCGTTTTAAAAGACTTGTTGTTCAAAGCTTACGAACTGGAAATTAAAGTAAAATTTATTCCAATTTCTATAGAAGATTACGAAACATGGGTAAAATCACAATCAAAACAACGCTACATTATCAATATTTTAGGCGAAAAACTGGCAGCTTCTCAATTGGCAGCCGTCACAAAAATAATGTCAGATCAAAACCTGAATATTGATTCCATTATACGATTAACAGGCAGAACTTCTATTGTTGAAAAAGAAGAATATCCACGTTCTTGTATTCAATTATCTGTAACGGGCGAAATTGTAAATAAAATTGTCATGACGGCAAGTTTTATGGAAATTTCACGAACTTTAAATGTCGATATTTCATTCCAAGAAGATAATATCTACAGAAGAAACCGCCGTTTGGTTTGCTTCGATATGGATTCGACTTTGATCCAAACAGAAGTTATCGACGAGTTAGCGGAACTTAATGGAGTAGGCCCGCAGGTTAGAGCCATCACAGAATCGGCTATGAACGGCGAAATTGATTTCAATGAAAGTTTCAAAAAACGTATGGCTTTGCTTGAAGGTTTAAGCGAAGAGGTACTTCAAAAAGTTGCCATCAATTTGCCAATTACACAAGGTGCCCACCGTTTAATGAAAGCGTTGAAATATTACGGATACAAAACAGCAATTCTTTCTGGAGGTTTCACTTATTTCGGAGATTATCTTCAAAAAGAACTCGGAATCGATTATGTCCATGCTAATCAGCTAGAAATCAAAGATGGAAAACTAACGGGTAAATATTTAGGCGATATCGTAGATGGACAAAAGAAAGCCGAATACCTAAAAGCAATTGCAGAAAAAGAAGGGATTCACATCAACCAAACCATTGCAGTTGGTGACGGTGCAAACGATTTGCCAATGCTAAATTTAGCCGGCTTAGGAATCGCTTTCCATGCAAAACCAAAAGTAAAAGAAAGCGCTTCAACGTCAATTTCAAGTTTAGGTCTTGATGGCGTTTTATATCTTTTAGGATATCACGATCGATATATTGATATGATGTAAAACTATTGTCACCCTGAGCGAAGTCGAAGGGCTTTCACAACGAAAAGGGCTTCGACTTCGCTCATGACAACGCATTTTTGTCATTTCGATCCCGAGGCTTCGGGAGAGAAATCACACAAGAAACTCGACAAAGATTGGCAACATTCTACATGGAATTTCTTGTGCGATTTCTCCCTTCGGTCGAAATGACAAACTAAAAGTTTAAAACTTAATTCGTGCTAATTCGTGAAATTCGTGGCAAACAAAAATCCTACATCTCCTTCAACTGTTCCAAATAATCCCTCTGGTTAGAAAGTCTCGGAATCTTATGCTGACCACCAAGTTTATCTCTTTCCTTCAACCAATCATAAAATAAATTCTCGCGAGCGACATTAATCACTAGCGGATTTAAAGTCATATTATTGTAACGTTTCGCTTCGTAATCAGAGTTTAAAGTTTGTAGAGTTTCGTCCAATACTTTTTGGAAAAGACCAACATCAGCCGGTTTTTTCTTGAATTCGATCATCCATTCATGGGCGCCTTTTTCTTTGTCATGCATAAAAATAGGGGCAACAGTATAATCGATTACTTCGGTTTGGGTAACCTGACACGCTTTTGCAATTGCCTGATCAGTGTTTTCGACCATTAATTCTTCGCCAAAAACATTAATATGATGTTTTGTTCTTCCTGTAACTCTAATTCTGTACGGATTTAAAGAGGTAAAACGAACGGTGTCGCCAATCAAATAACGCCACAAACCAGAATTTGTCGTAATAACAATTGCGTAGTTTTTATTCAGTTCAACATCAGCCAAACGAATTGCTTTTTGATTTGGAGTTCCAAAAGTATCCATCGGAATAAATTCGTAGAAAATTCCATAATCCAGCATCAGCAATAAATCGCTGGAATAATTCAAATCCTGAATGGCAAAAAATCCTTCAGAAGCATTGTAAATTTCGTAGTATTTAAAATCTGAACTTGGCAAAATTTTCTTGTATTGCTCTTTATAAGGAGAGAAACTTACGCCTCCGTGAAAATAGACTTCAAGATTTGGCCAAAGTTCCAATAAATGTTGATTGCCAGTATTCTCTAAAACCTTATTCATTAAAACCAGCATCCACGACGGAACACCAGCAAAACTAGTCACATTTTCGTTTTTAGTTTCATTTATAATTGCAGCAATTTTACTTTCCCATTCACTCATAAGCGACGTTTTGCTACTCGGCGTACTGCTGAATTCTGCCCAAATTGGCATGTTTTCAATTAAAATTGCCGATAAATCACCAAAGAAAGTATTGTTGTTTTCATAAATTTGAGAACTTCCGCCTAAGCGAAGACTTTTTCCTAAAAACAATTCTGAATCTTCATTGTTGTTCAAGTAAAGACATAATAAATCCTTGCTTCCCTTATAATGGCAATCTTCTAGCGCTTCGTTGCTTACCGGAATAAATTTGCTTTTAGCATTGGTAGTACCGCTCGATTTGGCAAACCATTTTATAGGAGTTTCCCAAAAAACGTTTTGTTCGCCTTGTCGCGTGCGTTCAATTAAGGGCTGTAACTCTTCGTACGTTGAAATCGGAACTCTTTCTGTAAACGTCTTGTATGAATTTATCGATTCGAAATCATACTTTTTACCCACTATCGTATTTTCTGATGCAGCCAATAAATTATGCAACAGTTCTTCTTGGACTTCACTCGGATATTTTAGAAAAAGTTCTATTTGGTGTATCCTCTGTTTAAGGACCCAAGATGCGAAAGAGTTGATGATAGATACAGGCATGAGTGAATTTTAGATTTTTTAGATTGCTTATTTTAGATTTTCGATCTTGCCTTTTCCGCAAAATCAAGAAATTTAAAATTTGAATATCAACAGACAAACATTAACTTTGTCATCTTATCAAAAATAGTATTTTTTTGTAAAAAAAACCACTCTATTTTGCGTAAAGATTCTAATTAAATTGAATTTTAGCACAAATTTAAAACTCAGAGAAGCAAAACGAAATCAAGAAATCTTCAATCAAAAATACAATGACTTATCAAGGCGTACTAACAAAAATGCAGACAGAAATGGGAAATCCAATTCAATATTATTTGGTTTTCGAAGATAGTTTCTTAAGTATGAACCAATTATTGAATAAAGAGATTGAGATAAATTTTGCTGGTTTTCAATGCTTGAATTGTGGCAAAAAGAAAAAAATATACCGACAAGGTTTTTGTTACGATTGTTTTTATTCAAGCGCTGCAGTTGGCGATTGGATTATGCGGCCAGAATTGAGTACGGCGCATTTAGGAATTGCAGACCGCGATTTAGAATACGAGTCTCAAGTGCAATTACAACCACATATTGTTTATTTGGCTTTTTCGACGGAAGTAAAAGTAGGAGTGACAAGAAAAACTCAAGTTCCAACAAGATGGATTGACCAGGGCGCAACTCAGGCAATTTCTATCGTTGAGGTTCCAAACCGATATTTAGCCGGAATTACCGAGGTTGCACTAAAAGATCATTATACAGATAAAACCAACTGGAGAAAAATGCTTCAGTGCACAACAGAATCTTGTGATTTGATATTTGAAAAATCAAAAGTTGAAAGCTTAATTCCTGCTGAGGTCAAAGACTATTTTTATAGTCAGAAAAACGATGTTTACGAATTAAATTATCCGGTTTTAAGTTATCCTGCAAAAATCAACAGTTTGAATTTAGATAAAACACCTTCATTTCAAGGTAAACTTGTTGGAATCAAAGGACAATATCTCTTGTTCGAAAACGGAACTGTTTTTAACGTTCGCGGTTCCGAAGGTTATGTTGTTACCATAAACGTCTAGCATAAATAGCGTTTCGTCTATTCATTTTAAGCACCCGTATATAATTCAAAAAAAAGCGATAGAATCATTGTATTTTCGGCGTTTTTTAAGATAAAGGGTGTGAATTTTGTTAAATTTATTTACAATATTGTAATATTTACTTATTCAAAGAATTTATATTTAAGGAATATTTAACTTATATTTGATTTGTTTAATACCACTTTCAAATTAAATAAAGTAAAAACTTTTTTAATTCTAAAAACAAAAATGAATGAGTAACTTAAAAAAGGTTAACGGATTCAGGCGCAATATAATGCGTAGTTTAACCAAAAATATTGGCCGTTCTGATATGCAGAAGAGCGGGCAAATTGACAAAAACGAAATCAAAAAAGTGCTTATTTCCAGACCCAATAAAAGACTTGGAAACTTGCTTTTAATTTCGCCACTCATTCAGGAAGTCACAGAAACATTTCCTAATTGTAAAATTGATTTATTTGTTAAAGGCGGACTAGCTCCAATTGTTTTTGAAAACTACAAAAGCATCGATAAAATAATAAGCTTGCCTAAAAAGCCTTTCAACGAATTAATCAAATATTTGAAAGTGTGGACATTGATTAAAAAACAAAACTATGATGTTGTAATCAATGTCGATCAGAATTCGTCATCGGGACGTTTGGCGGTAAAGTTTTCAAGTGCAAAATTCAAAATTTTTGGAGACCTTCCAGAAAATGTAAAAGTTCCTGATGATTACGATCATATTGCAAAATACCCCGTTTATAATTTTAGATATGCTTTGAGCCAATTTGGTGTTGAAGATAAAAAAGAGCCAGTTGCACTTATTGATCTAAAATTATCTGCTGATGAAATTGCAAAGGGAAAAACAATTTTGAACGGAATTGTCGATGAAAATAAAAAATCGATTGCCATATTTACTTTTGCAACCGGAGAAAAATGTTATCAGGTAGAATGGTGGGAAGCATTTTACGCCGCTTTGAAAAAGGAATACGAACCTGAATATAATGTTTTTGAAATTTTGCCTGTTGAAAATGTTTCTCAAATAAATTTTCAAGCACCTTCATTTTACAGCAAAGATGTACGCGAAATAGGTTCAGTAATGGCAAATTCTGCTGTTTTTATTGGTGCGGACAGCGGTATTATGCATTTGGCTAGCGCTTCAAAAGTACCAACCGTTGGTTTGTTTTCAGGAGCAAATATGAAAAAATACGAACCATACGGAAATAACAGTATTGGTGTTGATACCAACACAAATGGAATTCCTGATTATATACAAATCATAAATTCGATTTTAAAGAAATAAGATATCTAATATTTACAAAGTAATGTCATTTCGACCGAAGGGAGAAATCACACTAGAAATTCCTCAAGGCTTATCGCCAATCTTTGTCGAGATTCTAGTGTGATTTCTCCCTTCGGTCGAAATGACAAAAAAAAAGCTATCCCAAAAGGACAGCTTTTTTTCTAAGAATTATTTTCATTAGTTTTTCTTCTTAAACAACCCATTCAGCAAGTCGCTTGCTTTTTTAGTTACTTCTTGAGTTTTTTGCTCTTTTTCGGTTTTTGCCGCTTGCGTTGTATCTTTTGCTTTTGTGTTTTTGTTGATTAAATCAGTTAAAGCAGCAGTACCTTTCTGTGTTAATTTTTCTTTTTGCTGACTTGCCACTTGAGATGCCAAATTGCTAACAGCTGCTTTCATATCCGTGCTGATTTTTGGATTAGAAAAATTACCCGTAATCATAGCGTTGATCGGAATGTTTTCCAGTTTTGCAGCATCGGCAGGAGACATCTTAGCAATAAAAGCATTTGCTTCGCTACCTAAATATTTAGCCGGAACGTCAAATTTTAAATTATAATTCATTGTTTGATCAAAACCGTGAGTTCCGCCAACAGTTACTTTAATATCTTGGTATTTAATGTCAAATGGTTTTACGTTCACTTTTCCGTTTTCAAAAGTCAAAGCCGCTTTAATATCATTTAAATTCACCTTGTTCATATCAATAAATTTAATGTTTGAACCAAGTGCATTTAATAACGTCGAGTTTTTGGCATTAATAGTACTTGAAAGCAATTGGCCAAGCAAATCTCCAGAAATAGATTTTAGATCTGGCGTCAATTCATTTGCATCCAAATTTCCATTTAATTTTATAGTCGAATTTAATTTTCCATTGATGATTCCTGCAATTGGAGCAATTTTTTTCATCATTTCAAGTTGCGTAAAAGTCTGCGCAATATCAACTTGATTGAAACCTAAATTCATATCAAAAGTCGGAACTTTTTCTTTAGTCGAAACAGCTCCCGTCAAACCGATTGTTCCTCCAAAAATAGATGTTTTGAAGTTTTCTAAAATCGCTTTTTCATCTTTAATAATCAATTTTCCAGAAACATCTTTTAGTTTTAAATTGTCGTATAAAACAGTTGTTGCTTTTGCATTTAAAGTACAATTTAAGAAAGCTGGAATTTTCATTGCCTCAGCTGGTTTCGCTGCTGTTTTTGTTTCTTCTTTTGCAGGTTCGCCGGTCGTCATAAAATCATCAACCGCTAATTGATTTGAGCTCATATTGAAGTTTCCTCTTAATTCCTGTTTTTTGAACATGAAACCATAGAAGTTTTCTAAAATTCCGTTGATGGCAATATCACTTTTTCCTGTAGTAGCATTAAATTGTTTCAAGTTAATTTTACTCGGATTAAATTCAACTTGCGCAATGCTGATGTTCATCGATTTATTGTTTTCATCAGTATATTTAAATCCTGACAAACTCATTGTACCCGCATTTTTTATGTTTTGATACTGACTTTTTTCAACAGAAGCCATATCAAAATTCGTAGTAACATCCGCTTTTAAAATACCAGCAAGCGGTTTGTCCATTTTAATAGGATAGGCTTTTGAAAGATTAGCCAAATTGATCGTTCCTTTTAAAGCCGCGTCAATAATAGGATTGACAGTAATATTTTTAATATTCGCTTTAGCGCTAAAAACATCTTGATCAATTCTGAAAGTAAGTTTGTCTAAATTTACGTAGGTATCATTTAGAATTCCTGTTTCGTTGATGATTTTTGTATCGATTACGATATTCTGAACCGATTTAGGCAAGTTCGGATATTGAAATGAACCGTTGTTTGATGCAATAGCAATATTAAATTTTGGAACCGTTGTATCTGTCAATTCTCCTTTTGCAAAACCGGAAACGGTAAAATCTCCAGTTGTTTTTACACCTTCTAAACCTGCTGCATAAGCTGAAGGAATTAAACCTAAGAAGTTTGTAAACGAAGATGTTGGCGTTTTGAATTTTAAATCATAAATCTGAGCTTTGTCCGCCATCTGAATGAATCCGTCAAACTCTAAAGGCAATTGGTTGATTAAAGCTTTATTTTCTTTAAAAGTATATTTGCTCTTTTCAAGATCAATTCCTAAAACAGCGTCTAAAGTCAGTTTTACATTTTTCATGTAATTGATTTTATCCATATCCAAGGATACTTTTGCAGTAGATTTTGTAGTTAAATCTAATTTTGAATTGGTGAAATCTCCAGTTCCTTCGTGATTCAAGCTGTCAATTACCATTTTGATTTTAGATCCTTGGTCAATATATCTGAAGGTGAAATTTTCTATTTTATAATTTTGAATTTTTAACGACAGTGGTTTGCTGTTGTCGTCTTTCTTTTCTTCTTTTTTGTCTTTTAAAGCAATATCAAAGTTTCCAACGCCGTCTTTGTTGAAAATAATATTGATCAAACCATTTTCAGAAGTAATTCCTTCAATGCTTAAAGGTTCGTCTTTTCCTTTAAAAAGCTCTTTAATGCTCATTTTCAGGTTCAATTGTCCCAATGAAACTAAAGTATCGCCTTCAAATGGTGCTTTGTTGATAATGACCAATTTTTCGATTCCAACCGCAGCATTCGGAAAGTTTCTGAATAAGCTTAAATCGGCGTCAGCAAAACTCACTTTGGCATCAACACTTTCATTGATTGCGTCTGCTATTTTTGCTTTGATTTGGTCCTTAAAGAAGTAGGGAATGGCAAATAATGCGGCCACAAAAACCACAATAACAATGGCGGTTACTTTTAAAATTTTCTTTAACATATTTATAGATTTGAGGGTTTACTTAAAATCAGGTATTGCAAAAATAACTTTTTTTGCCACAGTTTGGCGATAAAGTTTTCTTAAAAATGTAAGAATTGTATTAATTTTAAAACAAAAAAAATCCGTTTGAAATTTTTCAAACGGATTTACTTTTTAATGTTATTATTTTTTGATGAAAGCAACAATTTTGTTTATCAACTCCTCAGAAATAGGAAGCGTTTCATTGTTGTAGCTTTCAAAATTTGCTTTGTTATCGCCGTCAATAATTTTTAGAACATGATTCATTTTGTCCACAATTGCCAATTGCGAATTCTTGCTGGCTTTCGATAAATTTTCAGCATCTGAAACGCTTACTTGTAAATCCTTATTGCCTTGAAGGATTAAAATAGGAACCGTTAATTTTTTTATTTCGTTTTGCGGATCGTATTTAAACCAAGAAATCAAATACGGCTGGACGCTTGGCCTGAAAAGCGAATTTAAAATTGGATCAACTTTTTTTACTTTATTGCCGCTTTTCAAACTGTCAATAATTGGGAAAGTCATTTCTTCAATTTGTTTGTTTGATTTCGAGGAAATCTGCTCTTTCAAAAGTTTATCAGCCGATTCACCCGCACCTGCAATCGAAATAAATTTGTTAGCTTTTGCGCCGGCAACCATTCCAATTAATGAACCTTCACTGTGACCAATAACGATTAATTGAGAAAAGCGTTTGTCTTGTTTCAAAAAATTAATCCAGCTTTTGGCATCTTCGGTATAATTTTCAAAAACTAAAGTAGATTCATCTGACATCGCTTTTTTGCTTTCGCCAATTCCTCTTTTGTCATAGCGCAATGAAGCAATTCCGTTTTTTGCCAGCGCTTCTGCAAGTAATTTCAGCGAATTGTTTTTCATCATCGAATTATTTCCGTTTCTGTCTGTTGGTCCTGAACCTGCAATAATTAAAGCTACCGGACATCTTTTCGTAACATCAGGAACGGTTAGCGTGCCGTAAAGTGCATCAATATTGATTTTTAAAGTAACATTTGTTTCTTTAAAAGTATCCTGTTTCGTGTTTTGAGCATTTACAGCCGAAACGAATAAAACAGTCAAAAACAAAAATAGCTTTTTCATTTTCAGATTGTTATTTAATGTTGATTCCAAAAGGCATAATCGCTTGAACTCCTTTTTGTTTTTGAAGCTTTTTAACCTGTTCGATCAGCAAATAGTTTTCTTCGCCAATTTCTTCTTTTATGAAAGCTTCTTTAGATTGAGCGAAAGGCATTTTTGAAAAAATATCTCCTAATGTTTTTTCGTATTCAGGATAATTCTGAGTGCTATAAGTTGTTACTTTAGCCATTTTAGCAGCTTCAGCAATAGCATCATTCAAACCTCCAATTTTGTCAACTAAACCAATTTTAAGAGCTTCAGTTCCAGACCAAACTCTTCCTTGGGCAATGGAATCAACTTGAGCAAATGTCATTTTTCGTCCTTGAGCAACGTGTGTTACAAAAGTGTTGTAAATATGTTCAACGCCTTCTAAAGTAAAAGCTTTGAACTTTTCGTCAACAGGAACAAACGGACTATAATTTGCAGAGTTTTCGTGTGTTTTAACTTGTTCTGTATTGATTCCTAATTTATTAGCTAATGGGCTAAAATTTGGCAATACTCCAAAAACGCCTATAGAACCTGTAATCGTATTGTTTTCAGCAAAAATTTTATTGGCGTTGCAAGCAATATAATAACCTCCAGACGCTGCATAATTACCCATTGAAACCACTACTGGTTTTACTTTTTTAGTTATTTCGATTTCTCTCCAAATCAAATCTGAAGTCAAAGCACTTCCACCTGGGCTGTCAATTCTTAAAACAATTGCTTTTACATCATCATCTTTACGAGCTTCTTGCAACGCGCGTCGCATGGAACCTTCGCCAATAACATTTACGTCTCCTTCACCGCTTTCAATTTCGCCTTGAGCGTAAATAATCGCGATTTGATCTGTTGCTGTATTGGTCAGCGCAGTAGTTACATTATTTTGTGTATAATCTTCAATCGAAATTTTATTGTAATCGTCATCTCCAGTTACTTTTAATGCTTTTTTGATTGCATCGTGATACACATCTTCATAAGCAATAATATCAACTAAACCATTGGCTTTTGCCATTTCTGGCGTTCTTGCCAGTAAGCCATTTGCTATTTCATTCAATCTAGGAAGCGGAATATTTCGGCTTTTTGAAATATCAGCAGAAACAGTTGCCCAAAGAGAATTTAATAAAGCAGTAATTTGCTCCCTGTTGGCATCGCTCATTTTATTTTCTAAAAATGGCTCGACCGCACTTTTGTATTTTCCATGACGAATTACTTCCATATGAATACCTGATTTGTCTTGGAAATCTTTAAAAAACATTACTTCAGATGATAGACCTTTAAAATCTAAATCGCCCGCCGGATTCAAGTAAACGGTGTTTGCAACAGAATTTAAATAATATTCTTTTTGCGAATAAGTATTGGCGTAAGCCCAAACAAATTTTCCTGATTTTTTAAAGCTTTCAAGAGCGTTTCTTAAATCTTTATATTGAGCAAGTCCTAAAGAGGATTCATCATTTAAAATCGAAATTCCTTTGATTTTATCGTCTGTTTTTGCCGCTTCAATTGCGTTGATGACATCTGTCAAACCAATTCCTTTTTGTTCTGAAAAAACAGTTACCCAAGGATCTTTATATTTTCCGGCATAGTCATTTTTAATGTCTTTTAAATTCAGTTCGATAACCGAATCTTTTTTTACGGAAACCGCATCATCTCCTCCAAAAATAGCTCCAATAAGGATTACTCCGAAAAAGAATAACATGATAAATACAAAAATACCAATCACTGTGGCAATTACATTTCCTAAAAACTTCATAATGTATATTTTTTTAATAAGTAGCAACAAGGAATCCTTTGTTACAAATATATCTAAATACGGTTTAATTCTATTATACGATTTATGAAATATTTGTAGATTTTACATTTTTAAACTCGCCAAATAATCTATTCAATTCTAAAATAGTTTTAGTTACTTTGCATTAATTATGAAGTCACAGCATCAAGTCGTTTTATCTTTAGGAAGTAATCAAGGAAACAGGTTAGCAAATATTGAAAGTTGTATTGCTTTAATACATCAGGAAGTGGGAACTGTTATCAGGGTTTCAAAACTATATGAAACTCCCGCTTGGGGATTTGAAAGTGATGCATTTTATAATTGTGCGCTTCTTCTGCACAGCACTTCATCGGCACAAAAAATATTGAATCAGGTTTTAAAAGTCGAAAAAAAATTAGGACGAATCCGATCCAATCAAGAAGGCTATCAATCACGAATTATTGATGTCGATTTAATTGCTTTTGATGATGAAATTATAGAAACTGAAAAACTTCAGATTCCGCATCCGCACATGCAAAACCGAAAATTTGTGTTGTTGCCGTTTCAAGATTTAAAATTAGATTGGAAACATCCAGTTCTTCAAAAAACGATTCCCGAATTAATTGCAATTTCTCCGGACGATAGTGTTTGCACGGCTGTCAAAAAATTAAAAAGTCCGTTGCAGGAAATTGCCCTTGAAAACTTCAATTATATTGCTTTTGAAGGAAATATTGGAGCCGGAAAAACCACATTAGTTCATAAAATTGCAGAAGATTTTAATGCCAAAACTGTTTTAGAAGGATTTGCAGATAATCCGTTTTTGCCAAAGTTTTATAAAGATCAAAACCGATATGCTTTTCCGCTGGAAATGTCTTTTTTGGCAGATCGCTATCAACAATTATCAGATGATTTAAAACAATTTGATTTGTTTAAAGATTTTATTGTCGCTGATTATCATATTTTTAAATCTTTAATTTTCTCTAAAATAACACTTGGAGAAGATGAATATCGCTTGTACCGAAACTTATTTGATATTATTTATAAAGAAATGCCAAAACCGGATTTGTACATTTACTTGTATCAAAATACCGAACGCCTTCTTCAAAATATCAAAAAGCGCGGCCGTAGTTACGAACAAAATATAGAAGCATCTTATCTGGAAAAAATCAATAATGGTTATTTGGATTACATAAAATCACAAACCGATTTGAATGTTTTGGTTATTGATGTTTCAGATCGCGATTTTGTAAAAAGACACGAAGATTATCTTTTTATTTTGAATGAAATCAAGAAAAAAATAGGGTAATATCTCAATTATGGAATATGCCAATTAGAAAATTAGATAATTTTTTATGCGGTTTCGAGAGCATTTCCTAATTCTCTAATTGACACATTAATCTAATTATAGTATTCCGAGTTGTTTTCTCAGTTTGGCTGATAATTTTTCCTGAACAAGATTATACGACTGCTGAATGTATTTTTCCCATTCCGATTTTTTCATTCGTGTAATATCATCGATCAAAACCCATTTGTATTTTGCGACATAAGGAGCTGGTTTAAATCCTGGTTTGTTGCTTATTTCTTCAAATTCTTCATCTAAAACTTTAAAAGAAGCTGAAGTTGGATTTTGGTCAAGACCAACAACACAATACATTTTTGAACCAACAGAAAATACGAGATCATGACCCCATTTTATATCTTCAGTTGTTCCCGTTAATTTGTGACAGATTTCGCGAATTATTTCAATATCCATTTTTATCTTTTTAATGTAAAATGCCCTCTTATAACTGGCTGCTCATTGTCGATTTTTAAAGCATACCAATAATCAGATGCGGGTAAAGGTACTTTATTGATGGTGCCGTCCCAATATTTTTTTGATGCGTCTAATTGTGCAATAAATTTTCCGTAGCGGTCAAAAATTGTAATTTGTGCTTCTGGATAATTTTCTATTCCGGTTACTTCCCAGACGTCATTATAAGAATCATTATTGGGAGTGAAAAATGCAGGGAAAAGGAGCACAACAAAACTTTTTGAAGCCGTTTTACAGCCACTTTTTTCTCGAGCATATGCCGTTTGCGATCCGCCAGGAGCATCATGAAAAACATTAGTATTCTGAAAATTTATTCCGTCAATTGAATATTCAAAATAGCTTTCTGGATTATTTAAAACAATAGTTACGGTTCTATTATCTACATCAATTTTTTGAATTTCAGGCGCAGGAAGTTCTATTACTTTTATTGTTTTTCTGTTGGAGCAGTTTCCTGCAGTTGGAGCAGTAACATCGACAAAATAGGTTCCTAATTGCGAAACTGTAATTTTCTGGGTTGTTTCTCCAGTTGACCATAAATAACTCATATTATTGATTCCCGCATCAAGTGTAACCGAATTTGGCGCACACAAAACCACTTCTTGATTTTGAACTTCTGGAAGAGGATAGATTTTGATTTCTACAGGAGTTCGTGCCAATGAACGGCATTCATTATTATTGGCTTCGGCATAATAAATGGTATTTGCAGAAATGTTTGGCGTAACAAATAAAGCTCCAGTTCCTAAAACCGAACCACCTGTTTTGGAATCATACCAATTTGCCTCGCCCGCAGAAACAGTCGCTTCTAAAAAAAAGATTCCAGAACCGCAAACCGGATCGGGAGCTGAAACCGAAGTTACTTCAGGGACAATATTTACTCGTACTTCTACTGCAGTTCGTTTTGTGGAACAGCCCTGATATTCTGCAGCAACGAAGTATGTTTTATTAGCATTTAAAATCGGAGTTGTGTAATTGGAGCCAGTTGCTATTGCAGTAGTTGTCGTTTCATCAGCATACCAATTTATGGTTCCCGCTGAACTTTTAGCTTCCAAAACAGTTGTTCCAGATCCGCAGATATCTGGAGCTTTTGTTTCGGTAATTGACAGCATCGTCAATGAAGTGCTCGCACTTATTTGTGGATAAACATCGCCAGGCATTCCTCCATATTCTACAATATATCCTCTAGGATAATTTACATTTGTAGGATCACTGCTTCCATAAAGCGAGGTATCATTCCATCTTCCTTTTTGTCCATCTCCGGGAGGTGCGATGTAGGCATAATCTTCAACACCAATCAGCCTAATTTCGCCGCCGTTATCAGGTTCCTTAAAATTGTTCCAATAAGCAAAAGTCGTGGTGGAGCCACTTTGACGTCCGTACCAAAATTGAGTTCCTTCTTCTGGACCTGTTTCCCATATCCAATAGGGTTCTTTTCTGGCGTCACTGCCGCCAATCCAACCGGTACCTGAAAGTTGTTCTCCAACAAATATTGCTTCGTCTAGAGTTGTAATAGTTACTAGGTAACCTTGTAAACCAAAATAATTGCTTGCCGCAGCAGCTCTTTTTGCTTGGCCCCAAGAAATTCCGGGACTGGAAACAAACTGATAATAATGTTTTGAAGAAGGCAGATAATTGGCCTGTCCTAAACTTATAGAGAAATTTCTGATTCCAGTTGGAACAGGATTACTATTTCTAAATTCAACTGTTTTTATCGCTGCTATAAATTCAAAAACTGTTGTGCTGTTATTAGTACGCGAAATAGTAAGTGTTCCTGAATCTGGATTCCAGCTTGAGGTTAAATTAGGATTTGTATTTGGAAAAGTTAAGGCATCTTCGCCATTTACATATCCAGAAGAAATCTGAATGTAAACGGCGGTAATTTCTTCTGTGGAATTAATTGTTGCATCGGTTACAATTTTTATGCTGCTTTGCGGACAGTAAACTTGATTGCCAACAGCAGTAATCACTGAAGAAGCAGTTAGGAGTTTTTTTGTCTTTTTAAATTCTCGTTTAGGTAAAGGCGCACTTTTAAACGCAAAGAATATATTACAACACAGTAATACAATTGCCAAAGTGTAAATGCAAGAGAATTTAGTTTTCATATTTAAAAATACATTTTTTAATTGAAAACTGCCTTGGAAAACATTGAAAATGAGATTTCAGCTAGAATAAGTTTTTATCTTTTTAGTGAAAAATGTCCTCTCAAAATAGGATGATTATTGTCAATTTTTAAAGCATACCAATAGTCTGAAGCAGGCAGTGGAGATTGATTAAAAGTTCCGTCCCAGCTCATTCTTGAAGCAGATAATTGTGCTATTAATTTTCCGTAGCGATCAAAAATGGTGACTTGTGCTTGCGGATAATTTTCCATTCCAGTTACTTCCCAAACATCATTATAAGTGTCGTTGTTTGGAGTGAAAAAAGTAGGAAAAACCAATACAACGAAGTTTTTGGCGGTGCCTCCACAGCCTCCTTTTTCTCTGACATAAGCAGTTTGCAAGCCACCTGGGACATCATAAAAAATATTTGAATCTTGGAAGTTTGAACCGTCAACAGAATATTCAAAGTATGATTGTTCTTTTTTAAGATAAATTATAGCTCTTGTTCCTTCAACATCAATTCGATCGATTTGCGGAATTTCATGCTCTTCAACGATGACTGTCTTTCTGCTAGTACAACTTTCTGGTGCTGGACTTGTTACATCGACTGTATAAGTTCCTGCGGTATTCACTTCAATAGTTTGAGATGTGGCTCCGTTTGACCATAAATAAGTCATTCCAGCTATTCCTGCATCTAGGGTTGCTGTTTTAAATTGACATAAAACAACAGTTTCATCTGTAACTACAGGAGGTGTGTATATTTTAATATTTACAGGAGTACGTGTTGAGTTTAAGCATCCATTGTTTGAAGCTTCAGCATAATAAACAGTAGAAGATGTGATTGCAGGTGTGTCAAAAGTATTTCCGGTAAAAACACTAGTTCCTCCAGATGAAGTTGTGTACCAATTAATAAGTCCAACATCACTAGAAGCTTGCAGTGTTACACTTCCTGGTCCGCATCGCGAAACATTTGCAGAAGCGACAGTTGGCGTATTTGGAGTTTTATTGACAACTGCTGTAACCGATTTTCTGTTGGCATTGCAACCAGTATCTACGTAATATGTTGTCGTCGTACTTATTATTGGTGTAGCATATGAGTTTCCTGTGGCAACTGCTGTTCCTCCATTCGCCTGCGTATACCAGCTTATTGTTGCTCCATTCGTTGCTGTTGCGGTCAAGGTAAAGCTTCCCGAATCACAAATTGGATTTGGAGTTAATACCGTTGCTTCTGGAATTGTAATTTTAGTACTGGCGGCGATTTCTAATGGCGATTCTCCAGCTGATCCACCATATTCAACAACATAGCCTTTTGGTTGATAATTGTCTCCCGGAATTAAAGATCCAGTATTTGATAAATCATTCCACGAACCTCTAATTCCTACTCCTGGCTGCGTAATATGTGCATAATCTTCATCTCCCTGCTGATTTGGTTCACCTGTATTCCAAAAGGCATAATTAGGCGTTGAGCCATTTGCTGCTCCATTCCAAAAAATAGTACCAGTTTCAGGACCTGTAACCCATTTCCAAACACCTTCGGTTTCTGCGTCGCTTCCGCCAATCCATCCTGTTCCTGATGCTTGCTCACCAATTAATTTTGCTTCATCTGCAGATAAAATGGTGGCCAAATATCCTTTTAATCCATAATAAGTACTAGCTGCTGCAGCATCTCGTGCCGAAGTCCATGTAATTCCGATACTTGGAACAAATAGGTAAAAATGCTGTGTTGAAGGCAGATAATTGGCATTACCAATCGTTATTGAAAAGGTTCTTGTCCCGCTTGCAGAAGCAAAAGAATTTGTGAAAACTACATCTTTTACAGCATCAACTAAATCAGAATATAAAACATCGGTTCCAGTTGAACTTGTTATGCTTAATTTCCCTGCTGTTGAATCCCAGCTTGTAGTTAAATTAAGATGTGCCGCTGGATTTGAAAGTGCAAGCTGATCCAAGCCGCTTGAATAACCTGACGAAATTTGAATATAAACACCCTTAGTTCCTGTTTCAGCTGGGTCATGCGTAATGCTGAAATCGGTTACAATGTTTATAGTGTTTTGAGGGCAATATAACTGATCTCCTGTTGCTTTAATTACTGGTGGCGCAATTGCAACTGTTTTTTTTGTTTTAACTGATTTTACAGTGTCATTTGCTTTTTCGACAAATGAATAATTAAAAAGTGTAATCTTTTCATTTGCATGAGATTGACTAAAACATAAAACAAAAAGAAAGATAAGAGTTATAAGGAAATTGGCATTTTTCATTTTATAAAAATATCACTTTTATAATAATAAAAAAAGAATTTTCAATTTCTAACAACTAAAGCCTTAAAGCTGTTATAAAATCACAATTTTTTAGAGAAAAATAGTATTTATTATTTTGTTGGCCAGTTCAATTTCTGAAACAAATCCCAAACCACAATTCCTGCACTTACAGCAATGTTTAGCGAGTGCTTGGTTCCTAATTGCGGAATTTCGATACAGCCGTCGCAAATAGCTACAGCTTCCTGAGCAACGCCATAAACTTCGTTTCCAAAAACTAAAGCATATTTCTGATTTTTCTCAACTTTAAAATCCTGTAGAAAAATAGCGCTTTCAACTTGTTCTATAGCAAGAGTGAGAACATTTTCTTTTTTTAGATTTTCAATAACTTCCAAAACATTTTCATGATGTTCCCACGCAACAGTTTCGGTAGCGCCAAGAGCGGTTTTATGAATTTCTTTGTTTGGTGGCGTAGCAGTAATACCACATAAAATGATTTTTTCGATCAAAAAAGCGTCGGCGGTTCTAAAAACAGAACCAATGTTGTGCAAACTACGAATATCATCCAAAACTAAAATTAAAGGAGTTTTGTCTGATTTTTTAAAATCTTCAATCGATTTGCGGTCTAATTCGCTATTTTCAAGTTTTCTCATTTGTGTTGTATTCAGGTCATAAAAAAAGCTTCCAAAGATAAGGAAGCTTTTTCAATTATTTTATTTTGTTTTATTTTCAGATTAGCTTTTTACTGGATCTGGTAAAACTGTACCTTTAATAGTAAGTACTTTTGTTGGTTGTCCTTCAGCATTAGAAGTTACCGTTACAGTTTTTGTAAATGCACCAACTCTGTCAGTAGCATATTTTACTCCAATAATTCCTTTAGCACCTGGAGCGATTGGCTCTTTTGGTGTAGTTGGAACTGTACATCCGCAAGAACCTTGCGTGTTTGTAATGATTAATGGTTTTGTTCCGTTGTTAACAAAAACGAATTCACGTTTTCCATCAGCATTGTGAGCAATTGTTCCGTAATCAATAGTTTCTGTTTCAAAAAGCATTCCTGCTCCTTCTACTTTAGCAACTTTAGCAGCTCCTTTTTTAGCAGATTGCGCGTTAGCAGCTGTAACTCCAGCTACAGCAAGCATAACAAATAAAATTATTTTTTTCATTTTTATAGTCTTTGTTTTAAATGATGAAACAAATCTATGTAAAATTCTTAAATGTCCACTTAAAAATTTCTTAAAATATTTTAATTTTTGAAGACTTCAATATGCCGCTAAAAAATTATAAATTCGCTGTCTTAATTTTCATTTAAAACATATCGATTTGGCAGCTAAAGAAAAAGTGGTGAAAGAAACACCTTTAATGAAACAGTACAACGAAATCAAGAGAAAATATCCTGATGCATGTCTGCTTTTCAGAGTAGGGGATTTTTATGAAACATTTGGAGAAGACGCCATCAGAGCTTCTAAAATTCTTGGAATAACATTGACTAAAAGAGGTGCCGGTTCAGATACCGAGACCGCTTTGGCTGGTTTTCCACATCACTCTATTAATACGTATTTGCCAAAATTGGTTAAAGCCGGGCTTCGTGTTGCAATTTGCGATCAGCTTGAAGATCCTAAAATGACTAAAACTATAGTAAAGCGTGGTGTTACGGAACTAGTAACTCCGGGAGTTTCTTTAAATGACGAGGTTTTACAATCTAAATCAAACAACTTTTTAGCATCAGTTTATTTTGCTAATAAAAATATCGGAATTTCTTTTTTAGATGTTTCGACAGGTGAGTTTTTAACGGCTCAAGGGAATGCCGAATATATCGATAAGCTTTTGCAGAATTTTAACCCGAGTGAGGTTTTGGTTCCAAAAGCAAATAAAGGTGATTTTAAAACTGCTTTTGGAGATGATTTTCATAACTTTTATCTAGAAGATTGGATTTACAAAGAAGATTATGCATTAGAAACACTTACAAAACATTTTCAGACGGTTTCTTTAAAAGGTTTTGGAGTTGAAGAATTAAAAGAGGGAATTATTGCTTCTGGAGCAATTTTGTATTACTTGTCTGAAACGCAGCATAATCGTGTACAGCATATTACGGCAATTCAGCGTATTGCAGAGGATGCCTATGTTTGGATGGATCGTTTTACAATCAGAAATTTAGAATTATATCACAGCTATAATCCAAATGCTGTTACGCTTTTAGATGTAATCGACAGAACGCTTTCGCCAATGGGCGGGCGATTATTGAAACGATGGTTGGCGTTGCCGCTAAAAGACAGCAATAAAATAAAAGGACGCCACGATGTAGTTTCATATTTGAAATCAAATCCTGAAGTATTGCACAATATTCAGTATCAAATTAAGCAAATTTCTGATTTAGAGCGTTTGATTTCTAAGATTGCTGCCGGAAAAGTTTCGCCTCGTGAAATTGTTTATTTGAAAGAATCTCTAGATGCGATTATTCCAATCAAAACACTAGCGCTTCAAAGTCCGCAAGAAGCAGTAAAAATTATTGGAGACAGTCTTCATGCCTGTGATTTGTTAAGAGAAAAGATAAAATTAACATTAAATCAGGATGCTCCGGTTGCTATTGCAAAAGGAAATGCGATTGCAAGCGGTATAAGTGAAGAATTGGATGAGCTGCGTGCAATTTCAACTTCTGGAAAAGAATATTTAGAAGGAATTGAAAGAAGAGAGTCAGAGCGTACTGGGATTTCTTCCTTGAAAATATCTTTCAATAATGTTTTTGGATATTATATCGAAGTTCGAAATACGCATAAAGACAAAGTTCCTGAAGAATGGATTCGTAAACAAACTTTAGTAAATGCAGAACGTTATATTACCGAAGAATTAAAAGAATATGAAACGAAGATTTTAGGAGCAGAAGAACGAATTTATAAAATCGAAACGGATCTTTTTGAGCAATTAGTAGCTTGGATTTCGACTTATATTAAGCCAGTCCAAATGAATGCTAATTTGGTTGCGCAGTTAGATTGTTTGTGTTCTTTCACGCAATTGGCTATCGAAAACAAATATGTTTGCCCAGAAATTGATGACACATTTGAATTAGAAATCAAAGAAGGAAGGCACCCAGTAATTGAAAAGCAATTGCCGGTTGGTACGCCATATATTTCGAATGATGTTTATTTGGATAGAGAAGCACAGCAGATTATCATGATTACCGGACCGAATATGTCGGGTAAGTCGGCGATTCTGAGACAGACCGCTTTAATTGTGTTATTAGCGCAAATGGGAAGTTTTGTTCCTGCTGACAGCGTTAGAATGGGAATTGTAGATAAGATTTTTACGAGAGTAGGTGCTTCTGATAATATCTCGATGGGAGAATCTACGTTTATGGTCGAAATGAATGAAACTGCTTCTATTTTGAATAATATTTCAGACAGAAGTTTGGTTTTGTTGGATGAAATTGGAAGAGGAACCAGTACATATGATGGAATCTCGATTGCTTGGGCTATTGCCGAGTTTTTACATGAGCATCCTTCAAAAGCGAAGACTTTGTTTGCAACGCATTATCATGAATTAAATGAAATGACCGAATCGCTTCCTAGAATCCAGAATTTCAATGTGGTGGTAAAAGAATTAAAAGACACTGTTCTGTTTGTTCGTAAATTGGTTAAAGGGGGAAGCGCACATAGTTTCGGGATCCATGTGGCTAAAATGGCCGGAATGCCTCAGCTTGTGATTTCAAAAGCGCAAAAGCTTTTAAAGAAATTAGAAAAAAATCATTCGAGTGATGCTTTAAACGGAATAAAAGCCGCCAACGATGAAATGCAAATGAGTTTCTTTAATTTGGATGATCCTTTATTGGAAGAAATAAAAGAAGAGATTTTAGGGCTTGATATAAATGCTATAACACCGGTTGAAGCTTTGATGAAGCTGAATGAGATTAAACGAATGTTGGTCAAAAAATAAAATAAAAAATTTTCAAGTTTAAAGTTTAGGTTATCAGAAAGTTATAAAATAAGCAAAATATTTTTTCAGAAAACGCTTGTGTAATTGAATAAATGTCCTAAATTTGCACTCGCAATACGAAACAAATCAAGTGTTGCGAGTTCTTAAACAGAATTTGAAATGCGAAAATAGCTCAGTTGGTAGAGCGCGACCTTGCCAAGGTCGAGGTCGCGGGTTCGAGCCCCGTTTTTCGCTCAAAAACCATACAATGCTCGGATGGTGAAATTGGTAGACACGCTGGACTTAAAATCCAGTGAACAGCAATGTTCGTGCGGGTTCAAGTCCCGCTCTGAGTACTAAAGCCTCTTCTTTTGAAGAGGCTTTTTTTATTGTGTAAACTTAAAAAAAGGCGCTGAGGTTCTAAGGTGCTAAGGTTTTAAGGGTTTGAAATCCAAAAATCCAAAATCAACAATCCGAAATTAATAATCTAAAATCTAAAATTTCTAAATGGGTGCATTTGTAATCAGCAGGCGATTTAATGATGAATATAAATTTACGTTTACTTCTCGAAAGGGAAAGGTTATTTTTACGAGTTTGAGTTATGAATTGCGATTTGAGTGTGAAGAGGATATTGAGAAGTTTAAAGCAAATATTGAGCTTGCAAAGTTTTTGAAATTTAAAGGCTCTGGGGGGAAGTATTTTTTTAAATTGATGCTTGGGGAGGTTCATTTTGCTACAAGCCGAAAATACAGTACAGAATTGCTTTTGCAGAAAGGAATAAAGGAGATTATTACTTATGCAGTGAAGTCGGAAATTTTGGACTTCTCATCAAATGATTCAATTTTTGAAGATGAAGTTGTTGAGGAGGAGGAATTGGATTGATGATGATATAAAAAAAAGTGCTCACCATGGTGAGCACTTTTTTTGCTTTAAACTTAAATTTTTAAGTTGGGCATAAAAAAAACCATCGCAATGATGGTTTTAAAATTTTTAGAACTTAGGTTCTAATTATTTTTTTACTTCTTCTACTTTAGCAGCAGCAGAATCAACTTTAGCAGCAGCAGAATCAACAGTTGCAGCAGCAGAATCAACAACAGCAGCAGCTGAATCAACAGCAACAGCAGCAGAATCTACAGGAGCAGCTTCAGCAGCAGCGTCAGCTTTTTTACAAGATACAACAGTTAATACAGCAACAACAGCTAAACTTAAAAATACTTTTTTCATCTTACTTTATTATAAAAGGTTAATTATTAATTCGTGGCAAAGATATAAATTTTTTAATATGTAAAATATTTTTTCACTTTTTTTTTAAAATATTTTCGTCGCTCACGATTATCTTAGTTATCAAAAAACATGCCAAAATAGTAAAAAAATATTATATTATTGTATTTATTGTAGAAATTATTTTTCATTGCATATTCATCATGAAAAACAATGTTTTCTCTTCTCTTGCTTGCGGTTTATTTTGTTTTTTAGCAAATATTCTTCAATTCTTTTAGTTGAAATTCATTCGTAAAAGTGCTTTTTTTGAATTGTAATAATCTTATGCAAGCTTTAAATAAGGTATAAGTTCTTTCTTAAATAGTTTCTGAAACAATTTTCATAATAGAATTTGTGGCTCCTTTATTATTTTGAATAAAGTCTTTGCATATTTTGCTTTTTTCTTCAAAATAATTTTGGTCTCCAAGCAAGCGGTCAAAATAGCTTTTTAGTTCATTTTCATTCGTAATAGAAATGCATCCGCCTAATTCTACTAGAGAAATTGCTTCGGCAAAATTAGCGTAATTTGGGCCAATTAAGATTGGGATTCCGAAAGTCGCTGGTTCTAAAATGTTATGAATTCCAGGATTTCCAAAACCGCCGCCAACATACGCTATTGTTCCGTAACTGTATATTTTGGTCAACAATCCAACGGTATCAATAATAAAGACATTGTAATTTGAAAGATCTGTTGCGTTGTCTTTTTCGGAAAATAATACAGTTGATTTTGAAATTTGAGATTTTAAACTCGAAATTTGATCTTCTTTAATATTGTGCGGCGCAATGATGAATTTAACGGTTTCTGGTGCCTGATTAATGTATTCGGCTAATAAAACTTCGTCTTTTGGCCATGAGCTTCCTATAACTATTGTTGGCGTGTTGTTTTTGAATTTTTCAATAAAATCTACGGTATTGTCTCTCTCTAAAATGGCAGCAACACGATCAAAACGTGTATCTCCAGAAACAGAAACATTTTTAAATCCGATTGCTTCAATTTTTTCTTTTGAACTTTCATTCTGAACAAAAAAGTAAGTAAAAGCTTTTAGCGCTTTTCTGTAAAAACCGCCATACCATTTAAAAAACATTTGATTGTCTCTAAAGATTCCAGAAATCAAATAGGTTGGAGTTTTGCTTTTTTCTAATTCTTTTAAATAGTTCAGCCAAAATTCATATTTAATAAAAAACGCTAATTCGGGATGTGCTAATTTTAGAAACTTTTTTGCATTGCTTTTGCTGTCTAAAGGCAGGTAAATAGTGATATCTGCGACTGTATTATTTTTACGCACTTCGTATCCAGATGGTGAAAAAAAGGTTACAATGATTTTGTGCGTTGGATACTTCCCTTTGATTTTTTCAATAACCGGAAGACCTTGTTCATATTCGCCGAGTGAGGCTGAGTGAAACCAGATTGTGCGATCTTCAGGTTTTATTTTTTCTTCTAAAATTGAAAATACATTTTTTCGGCCTTCTACAAAAAGCTTAATTTTCGGACTAAAGAGCGCCACTATTTTCAGAAAAAACCCCGCAATAGAAATAACTAAATTGTATAAAAAAAGCATCTGTTTATTTTTGTGGCTAAATTACATTTCTTTCGATTATTTTCATTGGTTTGCAGGTATTAAATAACTATTTTTGTTGCTCCTTTTAAAGATTTGGTTTACAAATCAGGATCTTTATTTTAAATGTTATTCAAAATGAAAAAAATACAAATGGTTGACTTAAAGAGTCAATATGAAAAAATAAAATCTACCGTTGATGCTTCAATTCAGGAAGTTTTAGATACAAATACTTATATAAACGGACCATTGGTTCATCAGTTTCAAAAGAATCTTGAAGATTATTTAGGAGCCAAACACGTAATTCCGTGCGCGAATGGAACTGATGCTTTGCAGATTGCAATGATGGGATTGGATTTAAAACCTGGCGATGAAGTAATTACTGCCGATTTTACTTTTGCAGCTACTGTTGAGGTTATCGCTTTATTGCAATTAACTCCAGTTTTGGTTGATGTTGATATGACAAATATGAACATTGATATCGAGGCAATTAAAAAAGCAATTACGCCAAAAACTAAAGCAATTGTTCCAGTACATTTATTTGGCCGCGCTGCAAATATGGACGCGATAATGGAAATTGCTGCAGCTCATAATTTATATGTAATTGAAGATAATGCTCAAGCAATTGGTGCTGATTATATTTCTAAATCTGGTTCAAAAACTAAAGTTGGAACTATTGGACACGTTGCGGCAACTTCATTTTTTCCTTCAAAAAATTTAGGATGTTATGGCGATGGTGGAGCAATTTTCACAAATGATGATAAATTGGCACACATTATCCGCGGAATTGTAAATCACGGAATGTATGAGCGTTACCACCATGATGTTGTGGGAGTGAATTCACGTTTAGACAGTATTCAGGCTGGAGTTTTGAATGCAAAACTGCCTTTGCTTGATGAATATAACAAAGCACGTCGTTTAGCGGCAACAAAATACAATGCAGCTTTTGCAGGAAATGCACATATCATTACGCCAGATTTTGATGCAAATGAAAATGATCACGTTTTTCATCAATATGTATTGAGAATCATTGATGCAGACAGAAATGCTTTAATGCAACATTTGTTGGATAAAGGAATTCCATGTGCGATTTATTATCCAATTCCGTTGCACTCTCAAAAAGCTTATGTTGATTCTCGTTACAAAGAAGAGCAGTTTCCGGTAACAAATCAATTAGTTCAAGAAGTTATTGCGTTGCCAATGCACACAGAACTTGATGACGAGCAAATTAAATTTATTACTGATTCGGTTTTAGAATTTCTAAACAAATAAATATGAGAAGAAGCGGTCTTTTAATTTTGATGATTTTGGTGCAGTTTTCGGTTTTTGCCCAAAAAACAAATTCTAAAGAAGAGAATGAGGTAAACAGCCAAGTTGAGATTTTGCGCCAAGCGATGATTGATGCTGATGGAACGAAATTGAAAGCATTGACTTCGGATAAGTTAAATTACGTACACTCAAACGGAAATTTCCAAAATCAGGCAGAATTTATCGAGGGAATCGTTAGCGGAAAATCTGATTTCGTAACAATAGATTTTCAAGACCAAACCATCACAATTCAAAATGATGTTGCGATTGTCAGACATGTACTTGCAGCTCATACTAAAGATGGTGGCGTCGATAAAGACATTAAAATAGGAATAATGCTTGTTTGGCAAAAACAAAAAAGCAAATGGATTCTTATCGCAAGACAAGCTTATAAATTAACTACATAAAAAAACAACCACAAAATGAAAGTATTAGTAACGGGAGGACTCGGATTTATTGGATCTCACACGGTAGTCGAATTGCAAAATGAAGGCTTCGAAGTTGTGATCATTGATAATCTTTCGAATTCTTCAGAAGATGTTTTAAAAGGAATTACAGCAATAACAGGAAAAACGCCTTTATTCGAAAAAATTGATTTAAGAGAGAAAAGTGCCGTTCGGGATTTCTTTAAAAAACATGATGATGTTACTGGGGTTATTCATTTTGCGGCTTCAAAAGCAGTTGGTGAAAGTGTTGAACAGCCATTATTATATTACGAAAATAACATTAGCAGTTTAGTTTATCTTTTACAGGAATTGCAGCAAAAACCTGAGGCAAGTTTTATTTTTAGTTCGTCTTGTACGGTTTACGGTCAAGCCGAAAAAATGCCAATTACAGAAGATGCTCCGGTTCAAACTGCAATGTCTCCTTACGGAAACACAAAGCAAATTGGTGAAGAAATTATTACAGATACAACTAAAGTAACTAATATCAGCGCGATTTTATTGCGTTATTTTAATCCGGTAGGCGCGCATTCTTCAACTGAAATTGGAGAGTTGCCACTTGGAGTTCCTCAAAATTTAGTGCCTTTTATTACACAAACTGGAGCAGGATTGCGTCAGGAATTGTCTGTTTTTGGAAATGATTATCCAACGCCAGACGGAACTGCAATTCGTGATTATATTCACGTTGTCGATTTAGCAAAAGCGCACGTTATTGCCTTAAAGCGTTTATTGAACAAAAAGAATTTAGCAAAAGTAGAAACATTCAATTTAGGAACTGGAAAAGGAAGTTCTGTACTTGAAGTCATTCATAGTTTTGAGAAAGTAAGCGATAAAAAACTGCCATACGCAATTAAACCACGTCGTGAAGGTGATATTACAGAAGCTTATGCAAATACCGATAAGGCAAATAATGTCTTGGGCTGGAAGGCTGAACTAAGTTTAGACGAAGCAATGGCAAGCGCCTGGAAATGGGAACAGAAAGTGAGGAATATCTAATTCCTTTGATTAAAATTATAAATTTTAAGATCCCAAATTATAATACTATAATTTGGGATCTTTTTTTAATGGCATTTAACTTTTATGAAACAAAGTTTAGATTATAAATTAATTTTTGCTCTTGCAGCTGTTGGAATCGTATGGGGAACTACCTTTTTAGGTATTCGTGTTGCGGTTGAAACGATTCCGCCATGGTTTGTAACCTCTATTCGTCAAGGATTGGCAGGATTGATCATGATGACGATTTTATTGTTTAAAAAAGAACTGAAGTGGATTGGCTGGAAGAATTTCAAACAACAGCTCATTCCTTCGATTTTAATGATTGTAATTGCAAATGGATTTACAACAATTGCTGAAAAGACTCTTCCAAGCGGATTAGCTTCTGTAATAAGTGCTTTATCTCCAATATTAATATTTCTTGGAAGCATTTTAGTTGGATTGCAAAAAATGAGCTTCAAAGGTTTTATTGGAGTATTAATTGGGTTTTCAGGAGTTGTCTTTATTTTCAAAGACGGACTTGGATCATTTTTAGATGCTGATTACAGAACCGGAATGATGTTCATGGGATTTGCAATTTTAGCTTGGGCTATTGGAACAATTTATACCAAAACACACGCCAATAAATCAAACAATATTGTGCTTAACTTGTTTTATCAATTTACTTCTGCCTCTTGCATTCAATTGGTTTTAGCTTCTATTTTTTCGCCAAATCCAGATTTGAGTTCATGGAGTTCAAGAAGTATTTTTGCAGCTTTGTATTTATCGATTTTTGGATCTGTAATTGCTTTTTTCTCTTATAGTTATGCTTTGAAACATGTTACTGCAGTTCAGGTTTCTATTTTGGCTTATATCAATACTATAATTGCAGTTTTTCTGGGTTGGTTGCTTTTAGATGAAGTAATCACAATCGATTTTATTATTGCTACTGTGCTTATTATTCTTGGCGTTTTTATTGTGAATTATAAGAAGAAGGAAAAGAAAGTTTCATAAAATGAATTTAAAAATATGTGTTTTTTAATTTTTCATTTTAGTATGTCATTTCGACGAAGGAGAAATCTTCGCTAGTAGCTCGACAAAGTTGCGGATTTTCTATGTAGAGTTTCTTGCGAAGATTTCTCCTTCGTCGAAATGACAAAAAGCTCTGAAAAATTTATTTTTCAGAGCTTTTTATATGTATGGTTTTCAACTGATCACTAAAAACTGAATACTGAACACAAATTACGCATTAGCAGTAACCGCTTCTTTATCAATTTTATTAATCAAGCCAGCCAAAACTTTTCCTGGGCCAACTTCAGTAAACAAAGTAGCGCCGTCAGCGATCATTTGTTGCACAGATTGTGTCCATTTTACCGGAGCAGTCAATTGAATGATTAAGTTCTTTTTAATTTCATTTGCATCAGAAACTGCATTTGCAGTTACATTTTGGTACACTGGGCAAATAGGAGTCGAGAAAGTAGTTGCTTCAATTGCAGCCGCTAATTCTTCTCTTGCTGGTTCCATCATTGGAGAGTGGAAAGCTCCACCAACAGGTAATATTAAAGCACGTTTTGCGCCAGCCGCTTTCATTGCTTCACAAGCTTTTTCAACAGCAGTAGTTTCGCCAGAAATAACTAATTGTCCAGGACAGTTGTAATTTGCAGCAACCACAACTCCATCGATAGAAGCGCAAACTTCTTCAACAACATTATCAGCTAAACCTAAAACCGCAGCCATAGTTGATGGTGTAATTTCGCAAGCTTTTTGCATTGCAAGAGCACGCTGAGAAACTAATTTTAATCCGTCCTCAAAAGATAAAGTTCCGTTAGCAACCAAAGCTGAAAATTCTCCTAATGAGTGCCCTGCAACCATTTCTGGTTTGAAATCTTCTAAAGTTTTAGCTAAAATAACAGAGTGCAAAAATACAGCTGGTTGTGTAACTTTAGTTTCTTTTAGTTCTTCGGCAGTGCCTTCAAACATAATATCTGTGATTCTAAAACCTAAAATTTCATTAGCTTTTTCGAATAATTCTTTGGCTAAAGCCGAGTTTTCATATAAGTCTTTGCCCATTCCTGTAAACTGTGCGCCCTGACCTGGAAATACGTATGCTTTCATTTGTCTAATTTGTTTTTTATTTTTTTTTGGAATTGAAAATTAGTTTCAATTGAAAGGCAAAAATAACACTTTTTTATTTCGTATAATCCTTAAAAATATAAATCCACGCTAACCTTGAAAATCTCAGATTAAAAGGCGTAAGCACAGTAATTGCCACAGCAATGATGGGAAGAATTCTTAAATCGAAGTTTTTTTCGAAGAAAAACTGCGCAATGCAATACGTTGCAATTCCCTGAGCAACTGTTAATCCGTAGTTTACATACATAGCTCCAAAGAAATAGCCAGGCTCTTTTTGAAATTTATAATTGCAATGACTGCAGTGTTCATTCATTTTTGGTAAGCTGAAATTCAGAAAAATATTCTTGTCTGTAAATACTTTTCCTTTGTGACAAATAGGACATTCGTTGCTTAAAATATGAGTTAGTGCATTTGACATGACTTTGTTGTTTTTTGTTTGTACAAAGATAAACTAGCTTGTTATAGAACTCTTTTTTATATCTTCGCTAATTATAGCACAATAAAGACATTTTGTTCTGTTTTGTTTTTGGCTTTGTGTAAAACTTGTTGTAAATGGCACACAGATGACGCAGGTTTTACGGATTAGATAAAAAAACCAGTGTAAATTAGTATAAATCTGTTTCATCTGCGTGCAATTCTCATTTAAAAGCTTATGAAAAGATATCCAGTTTATAGTGTTCAAAATTTTAGCTGTAACGATATTCATCGCGATTTTTACGTGAATGCATTTAAGGAGCACTTGAAAAGCCACAGTTTTGTTGAGGAAGCGCACCGACATGATTCCTATTTAATGGTGTTTTTTACTAAAGGTTCTGGGAAACACGAAGTTGATTTTGATCAATTTGAGATAAAAAGAGGAAGTTTGTTTGTGCTTCAGCCAGGACAAATGCATCATTGGAATTTGTCTGAAGATGTTGAAGGCTTCGTAATTATCTTTTCACAGGAATTGTACAATTTATATTTCGGACAAAAAAAAATCAACGATTACAATTTTTATCATTCAATTCATAACCGGCCAGAATTGGTTTTTGAAGAAAATGAAATATCTAAAATCCTGCCTTATTTTAATTTGCTGATTCAGGAAAACAATATGAGCAATAAAATGCAATTAGATAAAATGCTGAATTTATTAGATTGTATTCATATTGAAATTTCGAGAAAATACGGTGAAACCTATTCCCATCAAACGCATTCCTACAATATTAAAATCAACAAGTTTGAATCGTTGTTAGAAAAATATTTCAGAACTGAAAAACTGCCGTCGTTCTACGCAGAAAAATTGAATATAACGCTGAAACATTTAAATAGAATCTGCAATGAAATTCTGCAAAAGACAGCGACGGAAGTAATTACAGATCGTGTAATTCTGGAGATAAAAAGAATGTTGATCGACAAACAATTAGCCATAAACGAAGTTGCCTTTAAAGTAGGTTATGAAGATTACTCGTATTTCTCTCGATTCTTCAAAAAACAAACCGGACTATCGCCAACAGAATTTAGAAATACTGCGCGCTGATTTTTTTTGAGTTTGCCACGAATTACACGAATTTCCACGAATTATTTTTTGCCACAGATTAAAAAGATTTTTACAGATTATTTATTCTCAGAAAGCAGAAAAAATCCTTTTTAATCTTTTTAATCTGTGGCAAAAAAAAAAAATCCAGTTTTGAGAAAAAAAATTAGTGAAAATTCGTGTAATTCGTGGCAAAAATAAAAAAAGCCTGCACTCCGAGAAAGTACAGGCTTCTTAACCAAATTAAAACCTAATTGTAAAGTATTAAGCTTGTTTTACAAATTGTAATTCAATGTTTAAACGAACTTCTTCACCTACTAAAACACCACCAGTTTCAAGAGCTGAGTTCCAGTTTAAACCCCAATCTTTACGATTAATTTTTCCTTCTATGCTTAAACCTACTTTTGTATTTCCCCAAGGATCAGTCATGATTCCGCTAAATTCAACTGGGAATTTTACAGTTTTAGAAACACCTTTAATATCTAAATCTCCAGTTAATTCATACTCGCCATCATTGATTTTTTTGAAAGCAGAAGATTTGAAAGTTAATTTTGGATGATTTTCAGCATCAAAGAAATCACCGCTTCTTAAATGTCCGTCACGATCTGCATTTGCAGTGTCGATTGAAGCGATATCAGCAGAAAAACTGAAATCTGCATTATCAAAACTATCTCCTTCTGTGATTGCAGAAGCTTCATAAGTTCCAAATTTCCCTGAAACATTTGTAAACATCATGTGTTTAACTTTAAAACCAATTTCTGAATGTGTTGGGTCAATTGACCATTTTGTAGTTGCCATAATTTTATTTTTTTAAATATTTTAAATAATTAATTTCATTTTGATAGGACAAAGTTACGGTGGTAGTAAGCGTATTGCACTTAACCTAGATTAAGAAATGAAAAATGGGATGTTCTTTGCCGCAGATTACACAGATTAAAACGATTAAAAAAAGATATTGCCACGAATTGCACGAATTAACACGAAATAAATTGAATCAAAATTTGTGAAAATTTGTGCAATTTGTGGCGAATAAAAATCACTTTAATCTGTGTAATCTGTGGGCAAAAAAACTAATGCGTAAAGCTTAGCTTTTCTTATTCATATAAAAACTCAAAGCGCCCGAAGGACATTTATTAACTGTTGAAATTATTTTCTCAGTTGTAGATTGTTCCGGAGTAATCCAAGGTTTTTCTTTTGGGCGAAAAACGTCCGGATTGTTTTTTACGCAATTGGCAGAATGAATACATTTTCCGGATTGCCAAACAATCGTTACTTCGCCGTTCGTATATTCTTTTTTAAGGTTGTCAGGATTCATGACTGAAAATTTTTAACTGGTTAATTTTGAGTGGGGTATAAGTCGGTTTTACTTATAAAATTACGTTTTCTTTTTGGGTTTTAATAAAATTTGAACAAAAAAAGAAACGATAATAAGTTGAAAATCAACTTAAATATCGTTTCTGAAAAAAATATTAATTGTAATCTTTGAATTAGTAATTCATCGGAATGTCCATCAATAAAAATTCAGCATCTGTGTTTGCTTTAATGTTTAAAGTATCAGTTCCTGAAATTCCAACCGCGTCGCGAGTATTTAATTCCTGACCGTTGATGGTAACATTTCCTTTCAAAACGAAAGCATAAACTCCGTTTCCTTCTTTTTTGATTTTATATTCAGTTGCAGTTCCAGCATCAAAATTCCCCATGTTGAACCAAGCGTCTTGGTGAATCCAAACTCCATCATCATCAGCATTTGGAGATAAAATTTGAGCTAATTTATTATGTCTGTCGGCAACATTTAAAGTAATTTGTTGGTAACGTGGCGCAACGTTTCTTTTGTTAGGAAACAACCAGATTTGCAACAATTTAGTCTGCTGATCTGCGTTTGGGTTGAACTCGCTGTGCTGAACTCCAGTTCCGGCACTCATCACCTGAATATCTCCGTTTTTAATGATTTCAGTATTTCCCATGCTGTCTTTATGAGCTAAATCACCTTCTAGCGGAATCGTAATGATTTCCATATTATCGTGAGGATGTGTTCCAAAACCCATTCCGCCCGCAATCGTATCATCGTTCAAAACACGAAGCGCTCCAAACTGAATTCTATCTGGATTGTACCAGCTCGCAAAACTAAAACTGTGATAAGCGTTTAGCCATCCGTGGTTTGCATTTCCTCTTGATTCTGCTTTGTGCAATACTATATTTTCCATGATTTTGTCTTTTATTGATTTTGATAGTACAAAGATACGCTCGATGTGAAGGAAAAGCACTTAATGTAGATTAAGAAAAGGTTCTGAGGTTCTAAGATTCTAAGTTTTTTTTGGAAGCAGAAAATTAGTTTTCAAAAGACGTGACGTCCCGCTATCCGTTACAATCTTTTGTGTCTCGTTAAAGAAACGAGACACAAAAGGATTTCCACTTCTATCGGGGCTATGCTAGAGGATTCATTTTTATAAGGAGGCACAAAGGCACAAAGTTGCAGAGGTTCCAAGGTTTTACCTCAAAGTAACCACATGGTTTGTCATTTCGACGAAGGAGAAATCTCCACGAGAAGCTCTACAAAGATTGGAAATTATATAAAGTTTTTTTAGCTTCAAATTAACCGCGCAGTTTGTCATCCTGAGGAACGAAGGATCTCCGCAAGTAACTCCGCATAGCATATCGCCAATCTTTGTTGAGTTTCTCGTGGAGATTCCTCGTTTCTCGGAATGACAAATAACACGTGATAAAAAGATAGAAATAATTATTTAATCTTAATCAATTTCCCTTTCCCAACTACTTCATCAAGATAATTTGCTGCAGCACTTTTCTTGTCATGCATGTAAAACGGAATCGTATCTTTTGTGATTTGATCTTTAGGAATACTAATAACTAAATCAGTATTGATGAATTTTTCGAGCAATATTACATTGCCATAAGAAACTTTTCCTTTTGGGACATACTTATTATCAAAAGCAAAAACACTATCATTAAAAGTGATTTTATCTTTTTGGACATATACATTATCATCTTCTACCAAATAATTATAACGTCCCGAAAGCTTATCGGTTTTCTGGATTAAGTGGATAGAAAGCAATAGTGTTATTAAAGTAAAATATTTCATGACATTTAGCTATATTGACTTATAAATTGCTGTACAACAGCATCTGTGTTTTCATGGCGTTCCTTTTTTTCCAAAACAATTGGAGGAGAAACACGTTCCAGGCAATCTTTTACATCGCAGGTTTCGCAAGTTACACCAACAATTCTTTTGACCAAAGGTTTTCCTTCAATGAATTTGAATTTCTTTTTCATCGTCGGATTAATTAGAATTCCAACCGAAATACTTCGAATGGTATCATGCAAAAAAGGATCCTTTGTGGCTGACGAAAAAACTAGGTATTCATTGCCACTATGAACGTAGCTCGAAATTTGTGCATCAAAAAAATGTGGTTTATTTTGTTTGATGGCCTCATCTATGGTTTTTACCGAAACCCATCTTCTGCAATAATGTTCGTTGGTTTCGTTGGCGTGCGGTTCCTGCTGATTCGTAATATGTAATTCTTTTTTGATTTGATAAACATCAGAGCCTATTTTGTGGGACATTCTCAAAAAGAATAAATTTTTCAGTTGAAAATCCTTAGGCAATAAATTTGTTAATCGCTGATAAAAAGATTCTGGAGAAACTTCAAAACTTTCAATCAAAGCAACAAATTCTTCCGGATTTGGTTTTTCATTTTCTAAAAAAGAATTGATTTTATCCACAACTAATTTTCGAGGCAACAATAAAGCTCCGGCAAAATAAGAAGCATAAAAATTATTTAGAACCTGATCAAAATTTTCAAACTTAATCCAGCTGAAAGTCAGTAATCTGTCTGATATTTTTAAGTAATTATAAGCAATTTCTTTGGCTAGAATAAATGCTTTTTGCGGAGCGTCAAGTTCTGTAGAAAGTAATAAAGTTTTGCTTTTCGGAACATAAATCGAACGCAAATCACCTAGTGCTTCTTGTTCTGTAAATACAATTTCTTTTATGTTGTATTCGTATTCTTCTTTTAAAATCGCTTCCAGTTCTTCAATGCTTATTTTAGAATCCAGATTAATTTGGAACGACTTCGAAAACGCAATTACTTTCTCTTCTAAATCTTCAAAATAATTGCTGTGCGCTTCCTGATACGAACGCAAAGCTGCTAAAAAGAAGCTTTCTCGGCTTAAATTGTAATGCTGTGCAATTTCGATAATCGTACTAATAAACGCATTGACTTTTGCGGGAGCATTGGCGATTATATCAATTAAATCGGCTTCCTGAATTCCGAAAAGTTCCAACGGAATCTCTTTTAGAATTCCAGATTTCAAGATTTCGCCAATCGGAGCGAGGTTGTTATCGAGCTTTAAGGATACGATTTGGTCGTAAGTAACGTCCAAATGTTCGCATAAAAGTAAAATTTTATCTGTTTTTGGATATTTTTTTCCCTTTTCAATTTCGTTTAAATACGATTTTGAAAGATTTGTCAATTTGGCCAAGCCAAAAAGAGACAAGTTTTTTTGAACCCGAATTTGTTTCAGTTTCAGCCCAAATATCAGCTTTATATAGTCTTTTTCGATATCCATAATATCAAATGTAGCTGATTTAAAAATAATCGCCAAAAAAATATTTTTAAATTTTAGCGAACGTTCGCTGTTTTTGTAAAAAACTTTTTGTAACATTGTAGTATAAAATCTATTAGCTATGAATAATCAAAATGAAATTACCGAAACGGCAATGGAATTTTTAGCCGAAAAGAAGCTTCGTTATCCAAAGATCTGGACAGAAGAAGCAATTGTTTTTATAACCGAATTGCATAGAAAATTCGAATCACAGCGAAAACTATTGCTTTTGCAGCGCGAGCAAAAACAAGTCAATTTTGATCAAGGAATCATGCCAGTTTTTATTCCAGAAACCAAAAGTGTTAGAGAAGGCAATTGGACAGCAGGCGAAATTCCGAAAGATTTATTGGATAGAAGAGTGGAGATTACCGGACCAGTTGATCGCAAAATGATTATCAACGCTTTGAATTCGGGAGCAAAAACTTTTATGGCCGATTTTGAAGATAGTACGTCACCAACTTGGCAAAACCTGATGGACGGACAAGTGAATTTGATTGATGCAGTGAACAAAACGATTACGTTTACTGATTTGGTTAAACAGAAATCCTATCATTTAAATGAAAAAATAGCAACGCTGATTGTACGTCCGAGAGGTTTGCATTTGCCAGAAAAGCATGTTTTAATTGATGGTAACGAAGTTTCAGGTTCATTGGTAGATTTTGGTCTATATGTTTTTCACAATCATAAACGACTTTTAGAAAACAATTCTGGACCGTATTTCTACATTCCAAAATTAGAACATTATCTGGAAGCGCGCTGGTGGAATAATGTAATTGATTTTACCGAAGATTATTTGAAACTGAAACGCGGAACGATAAAAGTAACGGTTTTGATTGAGACGATAACAGCAAGTTTTCAGCTTGACGAAATTATTTACGAATTAAAAGAACATATTGTTGGCTTGAATTGCGGACGTTGGGATTATATTTTCTCCTATATCAAAAAGTTCAGAAAGAATCCGAAATTCATTGTTCCAGACCGTGACCAAGTAACGATGACTTCGCCTTTTATGAATGCTTATTCAAATCTAGTAATTCAGAGATGTCATAAAAGAGGAATTCATGCGATTGGCGGAATGGCCGCGCAAATTCCGATTAAAAATAATGAAGAAGCAAATGCAGTGGCTTTCGCGAAAGTGAAAACCGATAAAGAACGCGAAGTTCGAAACGGTCATGACGGAACTTGGGTGGCGCATCCTGATTTGGTTTCATTGGCTAAAGAAATTTTTGATAAAGGAATGCCGACTCCGAATCAAATTCATATTAGAAGAGAACATCGAAAAATTACAGAAGCTGATTTAATTGAACCACCAATTGGAATCATTACTGAAAATGGTGTTCGAAAAAATATCAATGTTGGGGTTTTGTATTTGGCTTCATGGCTAAACGGGCAAGGCGCTGCGGCATTGCATAATTTGATGGAAGATGCTGCAACGGCCGAAATTTCGAGATCGCAATTGTGGCAATGGCTTCAGAATAAAGTGATTTTGAATAATGGGCGAAAATTAGATTTGGCTTATTATCATAAATTGGCTTTAGATGAATTTAGAAAAATCAAGGAACAATTAGGCGAAGAAAATCACGAAAAACAACAATTTCCATTGGCTGAAAAAGTGTTGGAAAGATTAGTTGTAAATACTGAGTTTGTTGACTTCTTGACGATTCCGTGTTACAAATATTTATAACGTTGCGTTTTTTAAACACATAGAAACATAGATTTTAAATGTGATAAAAAGAATTTTTAAAAAATCTAGATTTTCACACATAGTCCCGAAGCGTCGGGATTTGTTTAAACAAATGAAATGCCATTAACCACAAAGAAAAGCTATGTTTCTAAGCGTCAAAAAAATAAGTCAAGTTAACTGAACACTTTTAACTGTGAACTGAACACTATTACTTACTAACCACTTTAACTTAAACTATTTATGAAAACAACAGAAGACAGAATTCAGGAATTGATTAACGATTGGATCACGAACCCTAGATGGAAGGGGGTTGAGCGTCCTTATACTGCGAGTGAAGTAGTTTCACTTCAGGGATCGTACCAAATTGAGCATTCTATTGCCAAAATGGGAGCGCAAAAATTATGGAGAAAGTTAAAAAATCAGGATTTTGTGGCTGGTTTAGGAGCGTTGACCGGAAATCAGGCAATTCAGGAAGTCGATGCGGGATTGGAAGCGATTTATTTAAGCGGATGGCAGGTTGCTGCCGATGCGAATTTGGCTGGCGAAATGTATCCAGACCAATCACTTTATCCTGTAAACAGCGTTCCGATGGTGGTAAAAAAGATCAATAACGCTTTGTTGCGTGCCGACCAGATTCAGACGGTAAATGAAATTGAAGATAAAAAAGATTATTTGGTTCCGATTGTGGCTGATGCCGAAGCAGGTTTCGGGGGAAATCTAAATGCTTTCGAACTAATGAAATCAATGATTGAGGCCGGAGCATCTGGAGTTCATTTTGAAGATCAATTGAGTTCGGCTAAAAAGTGCGGACACTTGGGCGGAAAAGTTTTGGTTCCGACACAAGAAGCGATCAATAAATTAATTGCAGCGCGTTTGGCTTCAGATGTTATGGGTGTTCCAACTTTAATTGTTGCCAGAACTGATGCCGATGCTGCAAATTTATTAACGAGTGATGCCGATCCAAGAGATAGAAAGTTCTTAACTGGAGAAAAAACTGCTGAAGGTTTCTTTTACGTAAAAAACGGAATCGATCAGGGAATTGCAAGAGGTTTAAGCTACGCGCCTTATGCCGATTTGATTTGGATGGAAACCAGTAATCCAGATTTAGAATATGCGAGAAAATTTGCAAAAGCAATGAAAAAAGAATTTCCAGATAAAATGCTGGCTTACAATTGTTCTCCTTCTTTCAATTGGGCTGCGAAATTAACAGTTGCAGAAATGGAAACGTTTAGAGAAGATTTGGCAGCAATGGGATATAAATTCCAGTTCATTACTTTGGCAGGATTCCATGCTTTGAATACGAGTATGTTCGAATTGTCTAAAGCTTATAAAGAACGAGGAATGGCTGGATATTCTGAATTACAGGAGCGAGAATTTGCTTTACAGAAAAACGGATTCAGAGCAGTAAAACATCAGGCATTTGTGGGGACTTCTTATTTTGATGCGGTTCAAAATACAGTTATGATAGGAAGGTCTTCAATAACAGCAATGAAACATTCTACTGAGGTTGAGCAATTTTAATTCAAAAGAAAATACGGTTCGATTACGAGCCGTATTTTTTTTGCCACAGATTTCACAGATTAAAAGGATTAAAAAATGTTGCCACGAATTACACGAATTTCCACAAATTTTTTATTCAATTTAATTCGAGGAAATTCGTGTAATTCGTGGCTAAAAAAAAATCAATTTAATCTGTGAAATCTGTGGTAAAAACTATTTCTTCAAAAGACGAGCTTTCATTTTGCTGAAAAATTCTGGTGTTACGCCAATGAAAGAAGCGATTTGTTTTTGAGGAACTTTGTGCACCAATGTTCCGTATTTTTTTGTGAATTTTTCAAATCGTTCTTCGGCGGGTAAGCTCAAATTATCCATTAATCTTTGCTGATTCGCTACTAATGAATTTTCGATCAAAATTCTGAAGAAACGTTCTAATTTTGGAATTTCAAGATACAATTGTTCTTGATTTTCTTTAGATAAAGAAACCACTTCGGCTTCTTCCAAAACTTCGATAAAAAGCTGTCCCGGTTTTTCGGAAAAATAACTGTACATGTCGCTTATCCACCAGCCTTCGCAGGCAAAGGATAAAACGTGTTCGACAATATTATCGTTGATATTGAAGCTTCTTAAAATCCCTGAATTAACAAAATAAGAATGCTTGCAAACTTCACCGGCATTCAGTAAAACTGTTTTGGCTTTATAAGTATTCGTTTCAAGTTTAGATAAAAAAAGAGCTTGTTCCTCTTGTGTCAAAGAAACGTGTTTGGCAATATTTTCTAGAATTAATGCCATTATTTTTTATCGTCTATTAAAGTAAATGAAGTTGCCACAAAACGATCTTTTACAATTGAACCTGTAACAGAAGCTTTTCTAACCGTGTTGCAAAATCCATCTTTTGCGTGTGCGTCGCCATGCTGATCAATTTTTGTTCCGTCAACAAAATATGATTTTCCGTCAATGCGAACGGCTAAATCACAGCTTTTTCCTTTCATTCCAAATTGGCATTCTCCGCAAGAAGCTTCAACAATTGTTGGTTTATCAAATTTCTTTTTGTCTTGCGCTTGTACCGCGATTCCAATAAAAAGGAAAGTCGCTAAAAGTATATTTTTCATGGTTATGAATTTATAGTTAATTTGTTGTGTGTATGTAAACACATAGAATCATAGTTCTGCTTCGTATATAAAGGCGTTTCACTTGTTTCAATGCACATAGCTATGTGTGAAAACTTGTTTTTTCTTTTCTCTTTTTTATTAGAATTAAAATCTATGTTTCTATGTGTTAAAGAAAATTTTTAATTTAATTCTACGAATTTACAGTTATTAATTTTGCCGTTTCTTTGGAGCGTTCGGTTACTTCGTTGATCGGAGTTGAAAGTGAATCATGAGTTAAAACAACGCCCATTCTTCGGTAAGGTCTTGAAGTTGGTTTTCCGAATATTCTAAAATCAGTTTTTGGCAAAGCAGCAACTTTTTCGATTCCAGTAAAAGTCGGATTTGTCGAATCTTCAGATGCTAAAATTACAGCGCTTGCTCCGGCTTTTTCTAAAGTAATTTCAAAAATTGGAAGGCTTAAGATCGCTCGTAAATGCAATTCGAATTCGTTGAAATTCTGAGTTCCTGCTAAAGTTACCATTCCGGTATCATGCGGACGCGGAGAAAGTTCAGAGAAATAAACGCCTTCTTTTGTTAAGAAAAATTCAACACCAAAAAGTCCTGCGCCTCCAAGTGCTTCAGTAATTTTTTCGGCCATATCTTGCGCTTCGTATAAATCTTTTTCTGAAACCAAAGCAGGTTGCCAGCTTTCTTGATAATCGCCTCTTTCTTGTCTGTGGCCAATTGGAGCGCAAAACAAAGTTGGATTATTATTTTGAGTAATCGTCAAAAGTGTAATTTCAGAATCAAAATTGACGAAAGCTTCTACAATAACTTCGATAACATCACCACGCGAACCAGCAACGGCATATTGCCACGCTTTTTCAATATCACTTTCTGTTTTTATAGTTGATTGTCCTTTTCCTGACGAAGACATTAAAGGTTTTACAACACAAGGAAGTCCAACTTCCTGAACGGCTTTTTGTAGTTCTTCTGCTGAAGTTGCATATTGATATTTGGCTGTTCTTAATCCGAGTTCTTTTGCTGCTAAATCACGAATGGCTTTACGATTCATGGTGAAGTTTGCCGCTTTCGCTGAAGGAACAACGGTAATTCCTTGTTTTTCGTAATCGTAAAAACGTTCAGTACGGATGGCTTCTATTTCGGGAACTATAAAATCGGGTTGGTGCTTGGCTACGATTCGGTCAAGCGCTTCGCCGTCGAGCATGTTAATGACTTCAAAACCGTGTGCGACTTGCATGGCTGGTGCGTTTTCGTAACTGTCAACTGCAATTATGGTTTGTCCGATTCGTTGTGCGGCAATGACAAATTCTTTGCCTAATTCGCCCGAACCTAGGAGTAGTATTTTCATTTTGGAGTGTTGTAATGTTTGAGTAGTAAAAGTAGGGAAAAAGCTTTTTTTAACCGCAAAGTTCGCAAAGATTTACGCAAAGAGCGCTAAATTTTTGTTTTTAAGTTAAAGAATAAGCTTTGAATTTCTCACGGAGATTTGCAGATTCGCGGGATTTTAATAATTATTACATTAAGTAACCACACAGTTTGTCATTTCGACGTAAGGAGAAATCTCCACGAGAAGCTCTGCAAAGATTGGCTTATTGGAACGGAGTTGCTTACGAAGATTTCTCCTTACGTCGAAATGACAAGATTGAGGAAATAGCAGGATATTTAACCGCAAAGCCCGCAAAGAATTACGCGAAGAACGCAAGGTTGTATTTTTATATAAAAAAAAGGTTCGCAAAGATTGTTTTAAAATCTTTGCGAACCTTGCGTATTTCTTCGCGTTCTTTGCGGTTAAATAGTATTAATGAAAATGATCTTCTTCAATCTCAAATTCGGCATCTTTTTCCCAGATTTCCATTTCGCAAGGTTTGCAGTTGAATTTTAGTTTATATTCAAGCTCGCCTTGTTTTAATACTAATGGCTCTTTTACCTTTACACCAACTATATCTTTTTGGTGTATTGGGCATTTTTTTAATTCGTATTTGATGCAATATTTGGTTGTCATTACACGAGATTTTCCTGGATCCCATTGTAATTCGAATGCTTTTTCGATTTCGGTAACACCATGGCGTTCGTAGAATTTACGAGCTGTTTTGTTCGAAACGTTGTACATAAAATCCAGTTTGGTTTCTGGATACGGGTGTGACGTTTTTACCAATTGGTGCTCTTCACGAACATAATTTGCCAAACGAATTTCAGTCAATTGATCGTAAACGGTTCTTCTCATTTCGTTGATTTTTGAAATAGGAAGGAACCAGTTTTGAGAAAACATAATGTTGATTTCGTCGGCGCTGTAAGGTGTAAAACCTGTTTTAGCTAATTGAACTTTGATGTTTTCTTCAATTGATTCACCTGTTTTTGTCTGTTCTTTTGCGTGTTCTAAAACAACTGTACTTACGTTTCCATCTTCATCAGTTGCGATTAACTCAAAACCATTTTCATTTTCTGTAAGCAATAAAGTAGTTCCGATTTTACGGATTGCACTGTCTTCTCTTTCAACAATTTTAATGAAAGCAGCGTCGTTGTTTCTATAGATGAAAGTTCCGTCTTTGATTTCTTTTAGAACGTTTGGATATACTTTTCCGTTCTCGGCTTTGTTTACGTAAATTCCGTCAGCTTCATTGTTTTCGTTGATGAAGCAAAGCCCGTCACCGTTGTTTAATAATTCGCCGTTTTCGATTTCGTAAGCATTTCCAACAGTTCTAATTAATTTTCCAATGTATTGCCCTTTTGATTTTGGGCTTTCCCAAGAACCAATAGAGCTGTGTCTTTCGTTTACGAAATAATCCGTATAACCACGATTGAAAGTTCTGTTTAATGCAGAATCAAAAGTATAAGTACATTTTCCAGAAGAAGCTTTGATGTATTTATCGCTTCCTTCTAAATAGCTGTCTAATTTTTGACGTAAATAAGATACGTTGTTTTTAACATAAGCGACATCTTTTAAACGTCCTTCGATTTTAAAAGAAACGATTCCGGCTTCGATCAAATTCGGAATTTGATCTGAAACATCTAAATCTTTTATAGAAAGCAAGTGACTGTTTCTGATTAAAGTATCTCCGTTTCCGTCGATTAAGTTATAAGGTAAACGACAGTTTTGTGCGCAAGAACCACGGTTCGCGCTTCGTTCTCCGTTTGCCACACTCATATAACAGTTTCCGCTGAAAGAAACACATAAAGCTCCGGTTACGAAAAACTCTAATTCAACATCGGCGTGATCGTATATTGTTTTGATTTGATGCAGGTTTAATTCACGTGCCAAAACCACACGTTTGATTCCAGCATCTTTAAGGAATTTAATTTTATCGGCATCACGATTATTGGCTTGTGTGCTGGCGTGAAGTACGATAGGAGGCAAGTCCATTTCCATAATCGCCATATCCTGAATAATCAAGGCATCGACACCAATATCGTATAACTCCCAGATCATTGCGCGGCACGTTTCTAATTCGTTGTCGTATAAAATGGTATTCATAACCACAAAAACCTGTGCGTTAAATAAGTGTGCGTATTTAACTAGTTCAGCAACATCTTCGATTGAGTTGTTGGCGTTAGAACGTGCACCAAACTGTGGCGCACCAATATATACTGCATCGGCACCACTATTTATGGCTGCGATTCCTCCAATTAAATCTCTAGCAGGAGCTAATATTTCGATTTTCTTCTTCATTTCTAAAACTTTAGACTTTTGTGGTATTCCCGAAAAAAAGTGTGCAAAGGTCTAATAAATTATTCGAGTTTGCTAGTGATGAAGCGATTTTTTTGAATTTGTTAACTTAATATGGAATGAATTTATAGTTTATTCTGTGTTGTTTTTGAATTTATTTCCTAAGTATTCAAATTTTATTTGTTTGTACGATACATTTTTAATTTCGTATTTAAATCTTTTTGGGATTAAAACTGCTGATATATCCATTGGATTTGTATTTATCCAATAGTAAAGAAATAAAGTGTCATTCATTATTTTTGAATCTCCGTAATATATAAGGCCTCCCGTTTCATATTTTTCAACTATGATTTCAATACCTTTTTCTGTTTTTTTATGAGTAATTAATTCTGCAGTTTGACTTTCGTTTCTTTTTAAATAGTCAGAATCAAAAGCTTCTTCAGATGAGAATTTAATATTAATGTTTTTGTGCTCTTTTTTTTCACAGCTGGTCAATAAAAGAAGAATTATTAAATTAAAAAAAATATGTTTCATGTATTGTCGAGGTTGGTTTGAGCTTAACAGTATTAAAAATATTTGTAGTTTCAGTTTTGAGAATGGTCTTAAAAATAAACAAAAAAACTGCCCAATTATTTAAACTGGGCAGTTTTTCTAAAATAAAAAACTTTAATGAAATTAAAGTGTTCTCATTTTAATTTGTGATAAAGTGTTTTGAATACTGTTTAATTGTTTTGAAACAATGTAAACTTGACTGTGCTCAAGATGATTTTCATTGAGTGCAGCTTTGTATTTTTCAATTGCAGCTTCTTCACCTGTAACACAAGCGTTAATAATGGCTTTCGTGTCGCCTCCTGTAAATGATGATTTAATGTCGATCCAAGTGCGGTGTAGAGCTCCTAATGGTCCGCCACCTGAAGTGTCTGTTGATTTTCCTAGTTTGTTGATTTCGTCTTGTAGTTCTACAATAAAAAGGGCACGTTCGCGGGCGTAATCAAGAAAATCAGCTTTCATGGCTAGATTTTCTACATGCTCGGCTGCGTTTGTATATCCTAGTTTTCCGTCTTCAAGAATTGAAATTAATCCGTTTAGTGTTTTTACGGTTTCTTCTGTGTTTACATCTGTATTTGTCATGACTAATAGTTTTTTAATTAATACATTACAAAGTTGGTGATTTATAAAACGTTCTGTTTTACAGGATTATAGTTGCTGTTTTACAATATTGTGGAATGGGAATTTTGAAAGTGTTGATTTGTTTTATTCCTATTTAATTACCTCCAGCTTTAGCTGGACGATGTTAAATGGATCAGGATTGGGCTTTAGCCAAATGCGTAATTTGGCTAAAGCCAGTATAGAATCTTATTTTAATCTCCAGCTAAAGCAGGAGGCAATCAAAATAAATGTTGTTTTAGTTTTTTTGAAAATGATATATCCCGTGTACCGTTTGCGTGAGGGATAGCAGTGGAAAGCCCGGAGCCTGACGAAGGAAGTGCGAGGACTTGTAACGGATAGCCCGACCCGGAGGGACACGCCCAAAACAATCTCATAAAAAAAACAGCTTAAAGTATAAAAGTGATGAAACTTTTGAACCTTAAGCCGTTTTAATAAAACTTAGAATATTGTTATGCAGTCAAAGCTTCTTTGATTCTGCGTAATGCTTCTGTTAAAATGTCGTTGCTTGTTGCATAAGAGAAACGAATACAATTTGGATTTCCGAATGCGTCTCCAGTTACCGTTGCAACGTTTGCCTCAGCTAAAAGATACATTGAAACATCGTTTGCATCTTTGATTTCGTGGCCTTTTAATGTTTTTCCGAAGAAAGAAGAAACGTCTGGGAATACGTAGAAAGCTCCTTCTGGAACGTTGATTTTGATTCCTGGGATTTCTTTTAATAATCCAACTACTAAATCTCTACGTCCGTGGAAAGCTTGCACCATTTCGTTTAATACGCTTGGATCAGCATCTACAGCTGTAATTGTAGCACGTTGCGCTACAGAATTTGCTCCAGATGTTACTTGTCCTTGGATTTTTGTACACGCTTTTGCAATGAATTCTGGCGCTCCAATATAACCAATTCTGTATCCTGTCATTGCAAATGCTTTTGCAACTCCGTTTACAGTAATTGTTTTTTCTAACATTCCCGGAATTGAACCGATACTGCAGAAAGTTCCTGAGAAATTGATGTGCTCATAAATTTCATCTGAAACTACGTAGATATTTGGGTGTTTTTCTAGAACTTTTGCAAGTGCTGTTAATTCTTCTCTGCTGTAAACAGATCCTGATGGATTGCATGGAGAAGAGAACCACATCATTTTTGTTTTTGGTGTGATTGCGGCTTCTAATTGCTCTGGAGTCATTTTGAAATCAGTTTCAACAGAAGTTGGAACTTCAACAGGAACGCCGCCAGAAAGTTTTACGATTTCGAAATAAGAAACCCAGTATGGTGCTGGCAAAATTACCTCGTCACCATCGTTTAACATTACTTGCGCAATGTTGTATAAAGATTGTTTTGCTCCTGTAGAAACTACAATTTGAGTTGGTTTGTACTCTAAATCATTGTCTCTTTTGAATTTTCTGCAGATTGCTTCTCTCAATTCAAGGTAACCTTCTACTGGAGAATAAGTGCTATAATTTTCGTTTACTGCTTTTATTACTGCTTCTTTAATGAAGTCTGGCGTATTGAAATCTGGCTCGCCTAAACTTAAACTGATAATGTCTTTTCCTTGTGCTTTTAATTCGCGTGCTAAAGCAGCCATTGCTAGTGTCTGTGATGTAGCAAGATTGTTGATTCTGTCCGAAAGAATATGATTCATTATAAAAATTTTGATGTCCTTAATTTGATGCGCTTATTAAGGAAGGTTAATTATTAATAGATTTTTTTAGTTTAAACAGATAATTCTGGTTTCATTCCAAGTTCACGCAAATGTTTGAAGTGCGCTACGATAGCACTTCGCATTGTTTTGTACTCATAATATGGCAAGTTGCATTCCTTTGCTGTTTCTTTTACGATTTTAGCAATTTTGCCATAATGGATGTGACTTATATTTGGAAAAATATGATGTTCGATCTGATGATTTAATCCTCCTGTGTACCAATTTACGATTGGATTTTTTGGCGCAAAATTTGTCGTTGTAAACAATTGATGAATTGCCCAAGTGTTGTCCATTTCGCCTAATTCATTTGGTTCTGGATTTGTTGTATGATCAACAACGTGTGCTAATTGAAAAACAATACTCAAGATTAATCCTGTAGTGTAGTGCATTACAAAAAAGCCTAAAAGTACTTTCCACCAAGTGATTCCAATTACAATTGGCAGAACAATCCAGATTGAAGCGTAAATGATTTTTGTGATGATCAAAGTTGTCCAAAGAATTTTAGGACTTTTTGGTTCTCCGTAAGATAATTTTCTTTTTAGGTAATTACGCATTTGCTTGAAATCGGTTGTAATGGCCCAATTAAAAGTCAATAATCCGTAAAGAAAAACAGAGTAATAATGCTGAAAACGGTGAAAACTATGCCATTCAGCATGTTTAGTAAAACGGATAATTCTTCCTGCATCTAAATCTTCGTCGTGCCCAGGAATATTTGTATAAGTATGATGCAGTACATTATGTTGAACCTGCCAGTTGTAAACGTTACCTGCTAGAACATAAATAGTACCGCCCATTAATTTGTTTATCCAACTTTTGTTTGAATAAGAACCGTGGTTCCCATCGTGCATTACATTCATACCAACGCCGGCCATTCCGATACCCATAACGATTGATAATAATAACATTACCCAAAAAGGCATCTCAAGAGTAAGGATCAAAAAATAAGGAGTCAAAAAGACTGCGAAAAGAATAACAGCTTTTAAATGCAGTTTCCAATTTCCAGTTTTTTGGATATTATTTTCTTTGAAGTAATTGTTTACTCGAGAGTTAAGCGTTCTGAAAAACTTCAGATTGTCTTGTCTTGCAAATGTAGGCGCAGGGTTATTCATAATTATTTTAAATAGTTTTCAAAGGTAATTATTATAAATTCTCAATTTGCAAAATTGAGTTAAATATTTCAATCGTAAAGTAGTACTTTTGTTAAAAAATTTGAGCAATGGATGAGATATTGAAATATTTTCCGGATTTGACCGAACTTCAAATCAAACAATTTCAAAAATTAGACTTTTTGTACCACGATTGGAATGAAAAAATCAATGTTATTTCGCGTAAAGACATTGATTCCTTATATACAAAACATATTTTGCATTCGCTGGGGATTGCCAAAATCATGAAGTTTGAGCCTGGAACAACTGTTTTAGATGTTGGAACTGGAGGTGGTTTTCCTGGAATTCCGTTGGCGATTCTTTTTCCTGAAACGCGTTTTTATTTAATTGATGTTATTGCCAAAAAAATAAAAGTAGTACAAGGTGTTGCTGAGGCATTGGAATTAAAAAATGTGAAAGCAGAGCAAAAACGTGCCGAATTGGTCAAAGGAGATTTTGATTTTATTGTGAGTCGTGCCGTAACAAATATGCCAGATTTTGTTTCATGGATACATGATAAAATAAAGAAGCAGCACAAACATAAATTAAAAAATGGAATTCTGTATTTAAAAGGTGGTGATTTGAGCGAAGAACTTAAAGATTTCCCGAATGCCACTTTGTATGACTTAGCAGATCATTTTGACGATGAGTTTTTTGAAACAAAGAAAGTTGTGCATCTCCCTTTGAAATTTAAACCATAAGTTTTAAAAAAAAGTAACCCGATAATAATTGCCAATTAAAGCTTTATTATCGGGTTTTGCATTTCAAAATGAATTATAATTAAGATGCTTTTTCTGGAATGTAAATAAATGGATTTGAGTTGTAATCCAAATTTTTAATGAATTTGTTTATTGCTTTTTCTGATGCTGATGCAGTGTATTCAAATTTTGGATCAAAGAAAAATTCTCTGCATATTGCAGGTTCGCTTGATGAATCATAAAAATCTTCTTCAGGTCTGTTTACATCATATTTGTATTCAGAAGGATAATTTTGGCTCAACTCCAAAATGATTTTGTCAAACCATTTGTCAAAAACTTTCTTTTTTGGAGTAATATGTCGAACTAAAAGAACCAATCCCGAAAGCTCGTTTTGAATGAAGTAAGTACCTTTTCTATAGTGCATATCAACCATTCTAGCCGTCATAAGAGCAATCCATATTGGGCCATTTATGCTTCCTGAAGAAGGAAAGTCTAGATCAAGGTCGAAATCTTGTGGTTTTGTATTTTCAAAATTTGAACAAGAGAACCATAAAGATTCTATGCGTTCTTCAATATCATTTGCAGCTTTTCCATATCCTGAAAAACGACATAGAACCCATTCTAATAATGCGGCAGTTAATGCCACTGAGGCTTTGTGATTAATTTGAGATAGTTTATTTTCAAGCTCTTCGTTGTTTCCCAAACAATCTAGAAAGTAATTTCTTTTTTTTTGGCTCCATTTAAAGTCGATGTAGTGGCCAATGCATTTTGATTTCAAAATAACGGCTGGTATATTTAAATTTTTCATACTCTTTTTTTATGTTTTTTAAATTTCTTTTCAGTGATGTTTACTACAGGGCAAAAATATATTGATGCCTCCTATTGCATTGCTGAAATAAGTTTTAAAAATGATAAAATAAGGCTTTCTGTTTGTCTATCTTATTGAAAAACAGTATTGAAGGAAAAGTATTACAAATGTTTTTAGATTGTATTGTTTGTAATAATGTACTGTTAACTATTGAAAACATTAAAGCCAAAAGCTCAATTTTGAAAGAAATGGCAGATAAAGGTGAAATTAAAATAATTGGTGTTTATTATGATTTGCATTCTGGAGAAGTAATTTTTCTGTAAATCGGAGAAAAAATCAAAAAACAAAAGCCGAATCTTCAATAAAGATTCGGCTTTTTTATATGGACAGATTCCAAACTTGAAACCTGAAATTTGAAACTAAAAATTAACCTAAGAAAGGATATCTGTAATCTTCTGGAGTTACAAAAGTTTCTTTGATAGTTCTTGGAGAAGCCCAACGCAATAAGTTCAATGCAGAACCTGCTTTATCGTTAGTTCCAGAAGCTCTTGCTCCACCAAAAGGTTGCATTCCAACAACTGCTCCAGTTGGTTTGTCATTGATGTAGAAGTTACCAGCAGCATTTTGCAATTTAGTTGTAGCTACTTCGATAGCATAACGATCTTGGCTGAAAACTGCTCCAGTCAAAGCGTATTCAGAAGTAGTATCAACTAATTCTAAAGTTTCTTCCCATTTCGCATCTTCGTAAACGTAAATTGTAATAACTGGTCCAAATAACTCAGTTTCCATTGTAGTGTATTTTGGATTCGTAGTTACAATAACCGTTGGCTCAATAAAATATCCAACCGATTTATCGTAGTTCCCTCCAACGATGATTTCAGCATCAGCATCTTTTTTAGCTTGGTCGATATAACTAGCTAATTTGTCAAAAGAACCTTCGTGGATTACTGCTGTAATAAAGTTTCCAAAATCTTCTGGAGAGCCCATTTTCATCGATTTTACATCAGCAATTAATTGTTCTTTTACAGCTGGCCATAAACTTTGAGGGATATAAGCTCTTGATGCTGCAGAACATTTTTGTCCTTGGAATTCAAATGCTCCACGTGTGATTCCTGTAGTAACTTGTTTTACATTAGCACTTGGATGAGCAATGATAAAATCTTTACCACCTGTTTCACCAACGATTCTTGGGTATGTTTTGTAATTGTGAATGTTTGCACCAATTTTAGCCCAGATATCTTTAAATACATGAGTTGAACCTGTAAAGTGAATTCCAGCAAAATCTCTGCTTGCTAAAACTGTATCTGTAATCATTAAAGCATCTCCAAAAACTACGTTGATAACGCCGTCTGGAACTCCAGCTTCTTTGAAAACATCAATGATAATTTTTGCAGAAAATACTTGGCTGTCACTTGGTTTCCAAACCACAACGTTACCCATCATTGCAGCACTTGCAGGAAGGTTTGCAGCGATTGCAGTAAAGTTGAATGGAGTAATAGCGTAAACAAAACCTTCAAGCGGTCTGTATTCTACACGGTTCCAAACAGAAGAATCTGATTTTGGCTGATCGTTGTAGATTTGAGTCATAAACTCAACATTGTAACGTAAAAAGTCGATTAATTCGCAAGAAGAATCGATTTCTGCTTGGTGAATATTTTTAGATTGACCAATCATTGTAGCTGCGTTGATGCGCGCTCTGTATGGTCCAGCAATAAGTTCGGCAGCTTTTAAGAAAATAGCAGCACGCTGTTCCCATGCCATGTTTGCCCATGCTTTTCTTGCTTCAAGTGCATTGGCAATTGCTTTTTCAATATGTTGTTTTTCAGCTAAATGATATTTTCCAACAACGTGTTTGTGGTCATGTGGAGCTGTAATGTTTCTTGTGTTTTCTGTTCTGATTTCTTCACTTCCAATATATAAAGGAACGTCAATTTGAGCATTCCACATTGTAGTGTAAGCTGCTTGAACAGCTGCTTTTTCTGGTGAGTTTGGTGCGTAGCTTTTTACAGGCTCGTTTACCGCTTTTGGTACATGAAAGAATCCTTTAAGCATGTTATTTAAAATTAGATTATTAGATAATTTAAAGTTAGATAATTTGTTTTGTTACGAATAATCTAACGTGGCACAAAAGTACAAAGGATAAATTAAAAAATTGACAATTTTATGATTTAGATAACTATAAAAAAGACTACTCTAAAAGATGTCTTAATTTAAAGCAAAAGGAGCGCACATTCTAAAAGTAGGAACAATTACTTTGAATGTTTTTGTTGTAGTAAAATTGATCATATTGAAATGACCTTTCATAGCGCCATATGGAGATGATAATAAACAGCCAGAGCTGTAAGTGTGGTTTTCGCCTGGTTTTAAAACTGGTTTTTTACCAATTACACCTTCGCCGTCAACAATATCTAAATCGTTAAGCGAATCGAAAATTTCCCAGTGGCGAGAAGTTAACTGAACCGAATCTTTACTGTGGTTTTCAATCGTAACTACGTAACTAAAAGCAAAATGGATCTTGTAGTTCTTGAAGTAGGTACCTTCAAAACTAGTTAAAACCGATATTTTTATGCCTCGTGTAATCTGAGAAACCATACTAAAGTAGTATATACGTGTGCGTTATAGTTGCAAATCTACGAAAAAAAATGATTGAAGTGAAAACGTTAACATTGTTTTAATTCACGATGTTTATTGAGTTTCCGTTTCCTTTTCCAATGACTCTTGTGTAACGGTCAGAACTTTCTTTATAATAAACCAAGATGGTATATTCATTTTCAGTTTGATAGAAATTTCCATCCACTGTATTTTCATAATCAATTACACCTTTTTTATCAGCAACTCGGTACTGATAATTAGTAAAGCCTTGCTTGATCATGATGGCTTTTTCAAACAAACCTTTTTCGGCATTATAATCCAATTTATATTCTGGTGTAAGACTATAATTATTAAACATTCCAACAACATAAATATCTTTATTCAACTGAAAAGCAGGTGCCGAAAGACTAAAATAAACCCAAGCATAATCGGCCTCAATATCTTGGTTGGAGCCATTGATGTTTTTAACTACAAAATTACCATTCACATCTTCATACAAAGTATAAATTTGATTGGCTCTCGCATGATTGGTATATAAATAAGAGCTGTAAACATCATTATTATTGCCAATTCTTGCAACATTATTGCTGGCTGCCCGAATGTCTTTGTTTTCAAAATACAAAAATTCGTTGCCGCCCCAAAATTGTGTTTCTTTATCATATTTGTAAACCATTTGGTTTCCAATAGTATATTGCGGAGGAACATTTTTGATGCACGTATTAAAGTCGCCGTTTTGCATCAATAGGACTTTTACGTTTTGCAGCGGTGTCTGAAAAACAATGTCGTTTGAGAGTACTGTGAATTCCAGATTCTGTTTAAAATCAATATTGCTGAGGTTTCTGCTTCGTTTTACTAAACAAGCAACAGTCGAATGGTTTTCATAAAGAACAAATTTTCGAGAAAAAATAACCTCTTTATCTTCATTCAGGATTTTCAGCATGTAATTTCCTGAAATTCGGAGTTGCGTGGTAAATTGATTTGGAAAAGTAAGTTTGTAATGTGAGTAACCTTGAAGTGTATTAAAGGAATTGGTATAATCTGTAATTCTTTGATTGTCAAAACCACGAAGGTATTCTGTTTTAGGAATATCGGTCGCAACCCAATTGTAGTCACAATGAACAATTTCAAAATAATAATTGGCTTCATTGCCAAACAAATCATCAAATTGAAATGAAAATACAGATCCTAATTCAAATATCGGAACCACATTGTTGTCATTTTGAACAAATGAAACTGTTTTGATATTGTATGGAGGAGCAATTTCGGTTTGAACTTCTTGGGCTTTCGCCGAAGTGAAAACAAAAAGAAAAATAAAGCTTAGATATAAAAATTTCGGCATTTGATACTTTGTAAGATTGTAAATATAACAATTTTATACAACGAAAAATACACTGTTTTATTGGATTAAAATAATTTAGTATATGACGATCTGTTACTTGTAATAATTTTGAAAATAGCACGCAGATGACACAGATTTAAACCGATAAAAACGGATTTTTAAATTAAATCAATGAAAATCCGTTTAATCCGTGTTATCTGTGTGCTTTTTTTAGTAGTCCGCTTAGCGGACAATCATAATTTATTATGAACCTAAAATGTATTCCAAATTGGTTTCTATTTCGTCATTAATAAAACTTTCTTCCAAAAGAGAATCAGATAATAGTTTTTTATTTTCCTGTAGTTTTATGATTTTTTCTTCTACCGTATTTTTTGAAATAAATCGGATAACGTTTACTTTGTTCAATTGTCCAATTCGATGCGCTCGTCCAACTCCTTGCTTTTCCGCAAAAGGATTCCACCACGGATCTAAGAACAAAACATAAGAAGCTTTTGTGATATTCAGTCCAACACCTCCCGCTTTAAGTGAAATGAAAAACAACAAAGGTTCTTCTTTTTCCTGAAATACTTTTACTTGTTGTTCTCTCTTGCTGGCAGGCGTTTCGCCTGTAATTTCGCAGTATTGTATTTTGTTTTCTTTGCACCAATCGGTGTAGAAATTCAAGTTGGTAACGAATGAACTGAAAACAATCACTTTTTGCTTCGCTTTGACTAAATTTTCCAGATAATTGGTGACAGCAATATATTTTCCCGAATCAATTTCAGATTCCTCATCAACCATTTTCGGGTGATTGCTCAATTGTCTCAATTTCATCAAAGTATTGATAATATTGATTTTTTCTGGACTAGAACCGTCTGTTTTTAATAAAAAGTTGCGCGCTTTCGATTTCTCTTTTTCGTATAATTTTTCCTGTTCAGGATCCATATCGCAATAGTAGATCTGTTCTGTCAATTCTGGCAAATCTTTTAAAACCTGTTCTTTTGTTCGTCTCAAAATATAAGGCTGAACCAGATTTTTTAATTCAGATAAAACTTCTTCATTCTGTTTTTTCTCAATCGGGATTTTAAAATTTTCTGCGAAAAAATTATAAGTTCCTAAAATATCCGGATTAATAAATTGCATTTGCGACCATAAATCGTCAAGTGAATTTTCGATTGGCGTTCCGCTCAGGGCAATTTTATGACCGGTACTAATTTTATTAATGGCTTTAAAAATCTTTGAATTTTTGTTTTTGATGTATTGGCTTTCGTCCAAAATCAAATAACGGAAATCATATTTTTCTAAAATTGAAATATCACGATGAACGATGCTGTAACTTGTAAAAATCAAATCAGTTGTTGCTAATCTGCTCGCCAATTGTTTTCTGTCATTGCCCACATATTGCATTTTTGAAAAGTGTGGCGTGAATTCCCCAGATTCATTAAACCAGTTAAAAACCAATGAAGAAGGCAAAACTATCAACGCTTTTAATGGTTCTCGTTCTATAGTGGTTTCATTGGCAAACAAATCAAAATTGGTGGTTTTGGTCGTAAATCCCAATTGTTCCTGAACGGCAACTAGAACAGCTAAAGTTTGCAAGGTTTTTCCAAGTCCCATATCGTCAGCAAGACAAGCTCCTAAGTTGGAATTGAAATGTCCTAAAAGCCATTTTACGCCATCAATTTGATACGGTCTTAGAGTCGCTTTCAGTAAGTCAGAAGCAATATATTCGGCTTTATAAGTTACATCGTCTTTGATTTCTGGAATGGCATCGAGAGCGGTAAAATTGCTTTTTCTCAAAAGCATATTCCCATTTTCTGTTTTGGTTAATTTTGCCAATGATCCATATTTGCTGAACCATTCCAAAGGAATTAGAAAGTAGTTTCCGTCAGGTAATGGAAAGAGCCTTTCTTTACTTTTTATATTCGGAATTATTTCGCTGAAATTGATTTTATAATTGCCAATTGTAATAATGATTTTAATATCAAACCAATCTCCACTTGTGTCTTTTGATGCTGAAACAATATGGTTTTCTGTAATGATTTCTTTGCTTTCGAGTTTTAAATTTTGAATATCAAAACCCAGATTTTGCAGTTTTTCTTTATTGTCAATAATCAATTGAATGTTGATGTATGGATCAATAGTTTCTGCATCAGAATGTAATCCAAATAATTCATTTTTGATTTTTGTTAAACCAATTTCCTTTAATTTATCTACATATAAATTTTCGTCCGCATTTCGCTTAAATTGAATTATTTTAGGCTCATTGGCTACGCTAAAATCTACAAAAGAATGTGTTTTTTTTGTTTTAGAAGCATCAAACGAATATCCGTCATAATCAAAATAAAGATTGAGATAATAACAGTTTTTGAAAAAGTCATGAACAGGTTGAATCGTACACGAAATGATTTTATCACGAAGTTCGATTTCAAAACCATTTGCTTCAATATCGATTTTCTTTGCAATTTCAGGAATAAAACTTTTGAAATAATCATCAACTAATTTTGACGGGATTTCAATTGATTTTTTCTTTAAAAAAGGCATCAGTTTTTTAGCATTGAGCGCTGTTAGCTGGCCTAATTTTTTATCGATAATCAGCCAGCCTGGTTCATCTAAAAGAATATCAACCTTATTGTTCATTGGCGAAAATGTAGTTTCGTTTTCTTTTAATGAAAGGGTATAAGTGATTCCTTCAGCATGTTTGTCAAACTGAATTTGAGGTTCAAAGTCAAGCGGACTAACATCAACTCTCGAACGATAAAAATCTTTTTCTGGTCCAATGTTAATTGAAAGCGGAAATTGTTCTTGTACAATCAGGCTGTAAAAAGAACTCAAATGAAATTTTAAATGCTGACGAATGGCAAACTCAATCTTAGAATCTTTTTGCAGATCCATAATCGTTTTTGCCGATTTGATTTTGGCACTGAACTTTTTAAAGATAAATTCAGGTTTCAAAGATTCGCAAGCTGTCAGAATTCTTTTATCGTTCGAATCTAAATTTTCAAAAACAAGACCGAAACTTTCCAGTACGCCGGTCGTTGCTTTTTTGTCTAAATATTTGATTTCGGGAGTATTCTCAACAATATAAGCAGTTGGAATAAAAGTATTTAGATTTTTGTCAAAACTAATGTCAAAACAAAATTGAAATGGTTTTGTAGGTTCCAAGATTTGAGGTTTGGTTTGTATGATTTTGGTTAGGCTTATAAAATTAAAAAGTCTTCAAAATTGGGCTATTCTGAAAACTTTTTAAATGAACTTATATTACTTATATGATAGAAAAATTAATTTTGCGGCTTAAAGCAAAGGGGAATAATTTCACCTTTTGCCAAACAATATTTTTCAACCAATTCTGTTGCAATTTTATTAGTATAGTCTTCTTCAATTACAATAAAACCGATGCTTCTTAATTTGTCGAAATAATCGCGTCCGTAAATTCGAACGTGATCATATTGGCCAAATATTCTTGCACGCTCTTTTTGATCTGTAATAGAATCATCGGCAAAAGTAACATCGCGGTTTAAATCCTGCGGAATTTGTAAAATCGCCATTCCGCCCGGTTTCAAAACTCTGAATAATTCCTGCATTGCTTTTGTGTCGTCTGGAATATGTTCTAAAACGTGATTACATAAAATTACGTCGTATTCGTTGTCTTTAAAGGGCAAATTACAGATATCAGCTTTTACATCTGCCAAAGGCGAAAACAAATCGGTTGTCGTGTAATCAAGGTTTTTCTGCTTGCGGAAAAGTTTGTAAAAAGCTTGTTCTGGAGCAAAATGAAGTACCTTTTTTGGCGCCGTAAAAAAATCAGTCTGATCGTTTAAATACAACCAAAGCAAACGGTGTCTTTCTAACGAAAGTGTACTTGGAGAAAGCACATTATTACGTTGTTTTCCATATCCATAAGGAAGAAAAGAGCGAAAACTTTTTCCGTCAATAGGATCAGTAAATTTGCTTCCTCTTAAAGACAAAGCTAATATTGGTCGTGCCACATAACTCAAACGAATTAATAATGGACGCGGAATGGTATTAAGTACTAATTTAAAAAGTTTTTTCACAGTTAAATAAATTTGAACACGAATTTCACAAATTGACACGGATTAATATTGTGCTGAAATTTCACGAACTTTTGATTTGGGTTAAAGTATTATTCTTTTGTATTTAAGGCTGTCTTCTCCAAAATTGACTAATAAACCAAGTTTATTTTTTTAGGCAGCTAAATAATTTAATGTCTGCTTGATTTCACTTGTTGTTAATGTTGCAATTGCTTTGAGCTCTAAAATGATTTCATCGAAAACAACAAAATCTGCAAAATAGTAACTCGGTAATATAGTCTCTTTATAAGCGATATTATATCTTAATTCTCGATTGTAAGGAATCTCATTTCGTTGAAATTCATACTCTAAAGCATCGCCATAAACCTTTTCACTATGTCCTTTTCCTAATATTTTATGGACTTCCATACAAATTCCAATAACTTTATAGGATTCTTCTCTTAAATACAATTCACTCATTATTTTTTATTTCGTTTTAGTGTAATTTTTACCACAACACTAATCCGTGATAATTCGTGAAATTAGTGTTATAAAATAAGTGGCACTTTTCTGAATTCATCTTCTTCGTTGCTTTCAATTCCTAAAGCTTTATAGATGTATTGAAAAGTCGACAATAATTCTGGTTTTCCATCAATTAAAGCAACGTCATGTTCAAAATGCGCACTTGGTTTTCCGTCTGCAGTGGTAATTGTCCAGCCGTCTTTGTGTTGTTTGATATTGCGTGTTCCCATATTGATCATAGGTTCAATTGCAACGACCATTCCTTCCACAAAAAGTTTTCCGCGTCCGCGTTTTCCATAGTTTGGCATTTCAGGTTCTTCATGCATTTTTTGTCCAACTCCGTGTCCAACTAATTCACGAACTACTCCGTAACCGTGAGCTTCAGTATATTTTTGAATCGCATTTCCAACATCTTCCACACGATTTCCTGCTTTAAATTCTCTGATTCCTACATAAAGAGATTCCTTCGTTACTTGCAAAAGTTTTTTAACCTCTGGAGCAACTTCCCCAATTTCAAAACTGTAAGCATGATCTCCGTGATATCCATTTTTAAAAGCGCCACAATCTACAGAAATAACATCACCACTTTTTAATGGTACGTTATTCGGAATACCGTGAACAACCTGAGAATTTGGACTCATACAAAGCGAATTCGGAAAATCATACAATCCTAAAAAGCTTGGAACCGCACCATGATCACGGATAAATTCTTCAGCTAATTTGTCAAGATATAATGTAGTAACTCCTTCTTTAATTTCAGAAGCAATCATTCCTAATGTTTTTGATACGATCAAAGCACTTTCGCGCATTAATTCAATTTCTTCCCTAGTTTTTTGGATAATCATATTTTTCAGATTTTCAGTTTGCAAAAGTACAATTTTTAATTAAAATTTTTCGCCGCGAATTCACGAATTTATACTAATTGAATTATGTGAATAATTCCATCAAATTGTAATTCGTGTAAATTCGTAAAATTCGAGGCAAGCTTTTTTAATTTAATATCTCAGAAAAAAGCCATAAATTAGTAGTAAAATGTCAAAATCATGGAAATTTCAACTGATCAAGATATAGCCAAAATCAAAGCATTGAAGAAAATGAAAGCCACAGCTTTGTCGCTTTTAGGTTTTGCGGTGCTTCTTTTTATAATTGCAATTTATTTTAAAATTCCGATGTTGCAGGCTTTCAGCGAAGCCGCGATGGTGGGCGGAATTGCCGATTGGTTTGCGGTCGTAGCTTTATTTCGTCATCCACTCGGGATCCCAATTTGGCATACCGCAATTATTCCGACCAAGAAAAATGAAATTGGAGAAAATCTTGGGAATTTTGTTTCTGAGGAATTTCTGGACAAGGAAAAATTAGAAGTAAAATTGGATGAATTCAATTTTGCGACAAAAGCTTCTGATTGGCTTTCACATGAGGAAAATGCCAATAAAATTGCAAATGTTGTTTCTGTAAATATTATTCCGGGTGTTTTAAGAACAATAAAAGATGAAGATGTTAAAAGGTTTATTCAAGTTCAATTTAAGGAAAAATTGGAAGGAATAAATTTTGGAAACTGGGTTGCTGTTGCTTTAGAGCCTTTGCAAAAGGGAAATCTGAAAAATCAAATGTTGACCAATCTACTCGAAGTAATGAGCAGTGAATTAACCAACAACAAAGATTTAATCAGACAAAAAGTAAAAGCTTCTACGCCATTTTTAAGTTTTGGTCTTGCCGATAAAAGCATTACAGAAGGTGTTTTTAATGGATTGCAGGATTTTTTGAATGAAGCTAAGAAACCAGAAAGCGCAGTCCGATTAAAGATTGACGAATATATTTTTGATTTCTTGGAAAAAGTCAAAAACTCAGAAGAAATGAGAGTTAAAATCAACGATATGATTTTGAGTTTTGCAGGAAAAAAAGAAGTGCAGGATTATATCAACGGAATTTGGGACGAGATAAAATTATCAATTTCAAATGATTTGGAAAAAGGCGATGATTCGTCAATTAAAAACAGTATTTCAGGCCTGATTCAGACATTCGGAAACGGAATCAAAGTGGATTCCATTATGATTGACAAAATCAACAATTTCATCAAAACGGATATGCTTTCTGTTCTTTTGAACAATAAAAAAGTAATAGGAGACTTGATTTCGTCAACCGTAAAAAGTTGGGACGGAAAAGAAGTTTCTGAAAAATTAGAATTAGAAATAGGTAAAGATCTTCAATATATCAGAATCAACGGAACTTTGGTAGGAGGAATTATTGGGCTTGTGATTTATGGAGTTGAGCAATTGTATCATTATTTTATAATGTAAACCACAATATTTGTCATTTCGACTGAAAGGAGAAATCACACAAGGAACTCGACAAAGATTGGCGACATACTTTGCAGAATTTCTAGTGTGATTTCTCCTTTCAGTCGAAATGACAAAAAAAGCGTAAAAACAAAAAAGAGTCTAATTTTAAATTAGCCTCTTTTTTTATAAATAAAATGATTTCTATAATAATGAATGACAGGTCATTGCATTTGGCTGAGGCACTCCCATTAATTCTAAAATAGTAGGAGCGATGTCGCCTAAAACTCCATTTTGGATATTTTTCAATTCTTTGTCAACTAAAATAATCGGCACTGGGTTTGTTGTGTGTGCTGTATTTGGAGATCCATCAGGGTTAATCATTGTTTCGCAGTTTCCGTGATCGGCAATTACGATTGTAGTATAATCATTTGCAAGAGCGGCGTCAATTACTTTTTTCGCGCAAGCGTCAACAGCTTCACAAGCTTTAATTGCAGCTTCCATAATTCCGGTGTGGCCAACCATGTCGCCATTTGCAAAGTTTAAACACACGAAATCAACTTCGCCTTTGTTTAATTCAGGAACAAGAGCATCAGCAAGTTCGTAAGCACTCATTTCTGGCTGTAAATCGTACGTTGCTACTTTTGGGGAATTTCTTAAAATTCTTGATTCACCTTCAAAAGGAGTTTCTCTTCCACCTGAGAAGAAGAAAGTTACGTGCGGATATTTCTCCGTCTCAGCAATTCTGATTTGTTTTTTTCCTGCTTTTTCTAAAACCTCGCCAAGCGTTTCAGTGATATTATCTTTATTGTAAACCACTTTTACGTTTTGATACGTTTCGTCGTAGTTTGTCAATGTTACATAATACAAATTTAATTTGTGCATATTTTGCTCGTGGAAATCTTGCTGCGAAAGTGCCTCAGTAAGTTCACGACCTCTATCTGTTCTAAAATTGAAGAAAATTACAACATCGTCTTCAACTATAGTTGCCAATGGTTTTTCACTTTCATCAACAATAACAACAGGCTCGATAAATTCGTCAGTAACGTCTTTTTCATAACTAGCAAGAATGCTTGCAACAGCATTTTTTGATGGCGTTCCAACGCCGTTTACCACTAAATCGTAAGCTTGTTTTACACGTTCCCAACGTTTGTCACGATCCATTGCGTAATAGCGCCCAATGATTGAAGCAATTTTTACCGGAGTATCTTTAATGTAATCTTCTAAATCGTGAATGTATTTTGCACCAGATTTTGGATCAACGTCACGTCCATCTGTGAAAGCATGAACGTAAACTTGATTTAAGCCGTATTCTTGCGAAGCATCAATTAATCCGCGAAGGTGAGAAGTATGAGAGTGAACACCTCCATCAGAAACTAATCCTAAAAAGTGTACTTTTTTATTGTTTTCTTTTGCGTAAGTAAAAGCATCAATCAAAACTTGTTCTTTAGCAAGTGTTTTGTTTGCTACAGCCAAATTTATTTTAGCTAAATCCTGATATACAATTCGTCCGGCACCAAGATTCATGTGGCCAACTTCGCTATTTCCCATTTGACCTTCAGGCAAACCAACATTTAATCCGTCAGTTCTAAGTTGCGCATTTGGGTAATTTTTGTAAAGACTGTTTATAAAAGGAACATTTGCATTGTCTATTGCAGATACTTTAGGGTCAGGAGATTTTCCCCAACCATCTAAAATCATAAGGATAACTTTCTTGTTCATTACTTTTTGTTTTCTACAAAGATAAGTCATTTCTATACTTTGCAAGAAGTGCGCGCTACATTTATATTTAATAAAATGAAGCGTATTAAAAAATAATAATTTAATTGAAGAAGTACTTATTTTTTAAAATTAATTCACGCTAAGCTCGCTTTCTGATCTTATTTTTGACAGCATTATAGTCAATAAAATATTTAACACTAACCGAAAAAACGTGTTTTAATGCATCGTTATTCAGCAAAGCCGTTACGTTGTCTTTAAATTGCTTGTCGATAACGCGCTCAAAATTATCAGCGTTATTACGATATAATACAGAAACCTGACTTCCGGGAGCAAACCACCAAGAATACGATAAATCGGCGTTCCAAGAATAAAAGCTTGAATTTTTGTTATCGGTATATTCTGGATAAGGAGTTAATGTACCGTCTTGTTCCAACTGTAAAATATCTAAATTTTCAGCATACGACCAATATTGTCTAACTGACAAATTAAAAGTCATCGTGCTGTTTAAAGCATATTTTCCGCCAAGTGTGTTTGAGTACGTAACTACATTTCGATTAGCAAAAACAATATTATCTGGCGTACTTTCATTATCGTCGCCATCTACATTGTCAATATAACCTTTGTTGTTGTTTTTTCTGAAAAAACTAAAATAATAGGTCAACAATAATTTGTCATTAAAACGATATCTCGGACCAACATCAACGCCATAAGCCATTCTACCAGGTTCATCAGCAATTGAAATCGACGGATTTAAGTCTAATGCAAATTTATGATTGTAATTGGTAGAAAGACTTGCCCAAGATTCGAATTTTCTCGGAATAATTACATATCTGTTATCTGCTCGAGGCTCGTAATAATCATGAGATTCGAGAGGATAAACAGTAAATCCCATGCCGAAATAATTGTTTTTTACTGTCGTCAGGTTTACATTCGCATTAATGCTGTTGTCTTGAATTAGCCCTGATTGTTTGTTGAATTCGGCATACATATTATAGTTGATTCTAAAGCTGTTGAAAAGCTTCGTTGGGTTTAGAATTCTATAATTGGCATTCCCATAAAAGTTGTAATAATTAGTGTAAAAGTTGATTCCAAGATCATTTGGATCATAACCTTTGGTCACAAAATCAGAACCAACGCTGTAACGATATTTTCCGCTTGTTTCAGCAAAACCAATGGTTGTAAAAACACCGTTTTTATCTTCTTCCATATTGATATGGCTGTATTTCGCGTTTCCATATAGGCTGTATGTGTTAGCTTTTGTGTTTAAATCCCAAGCAAGTCCTGTGACGTTCGCGTCTCTGTAATGACCATTTCGGGTAACATTAGTATTAATAAATGTAACGGAAGAATTTTTGCGAAAACGCTGATCCAAAACCAAAACATTATAATTAGTCAAAGGTTCAACAATTGCAGTTCTTGTTGTGTTTGAAATGGTATCTTTTATTGTTGCATAGGTTTTTTCGGTAACGGCATTTAAAACCCCAATCCCTAATCCGTTTTTTGTTCGCCCAGAAACTTTTAGAGCATTTATAAGACTAACATTTTGAACATTCTCAATGATTTTTTCATTATCATTTAAATCGGGATCAATTGACGGCTTTCCTCCAATTCGTCTTGAATAAAAGATGTTTCCTTTTTTAAATAAATCAGTTCCTTCAGTAAAAAATGCACGATTCTCGTTAAACTGTTGTTCAAACGGACTAAGATTCAGGATTCTATCGTCATATTTTGTCTGACCAAAATCCGGAATCAAAATAGCATCCAGAGTAAAAGCATCATTAATTCCGTACTTAATATCCATACCGCCTTTTATTTGGCCATATGTTTTTTGGCCGTCGGCAGCATTTAAATAATAGGAAGCATAAGGCAAAAAGAAAAGTCGAGTAGGAGGTTTGATGTTTTCAATTCCTGCTAATTCGCCATTTTGTTGCGTAAAAGTTCCAATTTTAGTATCAATTAAGTTCCAAGTGTATTTTTTGCGTTCGCGTTTAATTTCTCTAAAAAAGTTAATTCCCCAAGTTTGTTTATTTTCTGCTGAAAAACGAAGTGCAGCATACGGAAGTTTTATTTCCACAACCCATCCTTTATCCGTAATTCTTGCTTTGCTGATCCATACAGCGTCCCATGAGTAATCTTCGCCAATGGCGTCTGTCATAATACAATCTCCCTGAACATCAGCTGCAGAAACAAAAAACTCAAAATTTTGCTGTCCGTCATTAAAACCATTGACAAAGACACCAAAAATATCAGCTGTACCAAAATTATCGCGCTGTGATATTTCTTTTAAAATCTTGTTTGGTTCATCATCATACATCATCGCGCCAATATAAATAGCGTCATTATTATAAAGAACCCTGATTTCTGTCTTTTTTCCATCAGGAATTGGTTTGCCGTTATCAGGATCAAATATGATAAAATTAGTCGCAATTGGTGCCTTTTCCCAAGCCGCTTCATCTAGTTTTCCATCAATGGTAATGGATTCCACAGTAGATTGAGCCTGAAGGACTTTCTTCTGGCTGTAACTCCAAAAAGTGGATAAAATAAGACTTAAGAAAACTAATTTTTTCATGAAATTTTAAAAGAAATGGGTGGTCAAAATGATATTACTGCATTAATAGACTACAATTTGGTTCTATTGTTACAGTTTTGAAGGGCAAAAATAATGTTTAATTGTATTTTCTTTAAGAAAATAGGAAAAAACGTTTAGATTTTTAGAATAAGTAAAATTCTTACAAAATAATCAGTTTTTATTCGAAAATGCAAATTTTTTACTATTATAGTGTTAAAGTTTAAGCAAAAATGCACTGATTCAGTGTGTTGGGTTTCAATCGCTATGATTTTTTTTTATTTTTGCCCTACCCAAATTTTATTTTTAACCTAAAGAAATTCAATGATTTACAAAACTTTTCCCCTGCTGGTGTTTTTCTTATTATCTTTTGGTAAAGATTCAAAAAACACCCCCGAGACTAAAATTGCGGCAACAAAAAACATTGCTAAAGTTGAAAAACTTACCGTTGATGCAAAGATTGAAAGTGTTTATAGTTCTTTAAATTCAAATCACTTTCAATTGCCAGAACTTAAAACTTTTTCTGAAGCTTTAAAGGGTTTTTATATCCTTAAAGAAAAGGGAATTGTTCAAAAAGACATTTTAACGCTTATTGATTTTAGTTTGTCTTCAAACAGCAAACGTTTATGGGTGATTGATTTGGCTACAAATACCATTTTGTATCAATCATTAGTGGCTCACGGAAGAAATACCGGTGAAGAGTTTGCTTCTTCTTTTTCAAATAGTAACTCGTCGTATAAAAGCAGTTTAGGTTTTTATGCTACAGGCGAAATTTATCAAGGAAAACACGGCGCTTCATTACGTTTAGACGGATTAGAAAGAGGTTTCAACAGTAATGCTCGTGAAAGAGGCGTGGTAATGCATGGAGCTGATTATGTATCAGAATCTTTTATCAGAGATCACAAAAGATTAGGCAGAAGCCAAGGTTGTCCTGCGATTCCTTTTGAATTAAGAGACGAAATAATTGAAACAATAAAAGGCAAATCGTGTTTGTATATTTATCATCCATCAAGAGATTTTTCGATGGAAGAAAAGCTAATTTCTTAATTTAGCATACAAATCCGAATCCAGATCATATATATCAGCTCTAAAAATGAGCTGATTTTTTTTGCTCCAAGCCGTCCAATACCATTGATACAAAGCGTATTTTTTTGTGATTTTGAAGCTCATTGTTTTTTTAGAAGCAATTATCGTATCAATTTTTTCTTTAGAAAATCGAGTAGAATCGGCTAAAATATGTTCGGCAATTTCAAGCGGATTCTCAACTCGAACACAGCCCGAACTCAAAGATCGATTATTTCTTCCAAAATAATTTCTATGATTTGTGTCGTGTAGGTATACGCTATGATGATTCGGAAATAAAATCTTCATAACGCCCAGCGAATTTGTATAGCCAGGACTTTGTACGTATCGATAATTGTTGGGTTTGTTCTCGTTCCATGCATTTGGTTCAACGACATGTCCTGCGGTATCATAAATTGTAATGTTTTTATTCGCTAAATAGTTCCTGTTTTTTTTCATCGCAGGAACCACATCTTCCTTTAAAATCGTTGGCGGCACGGTCCAAGTCGGGTTAAAAACAACTGTCCTTAATGTTGATGTTATAATTGGCGTTTTTCTTTTGCTTGTGCCAACGACAACATTGCGGGATAAAACTGTATCTTGACCTTCAACAACATTCAAACTGTAATCAGGAATGTTTATAATGAAATAATTTTCGGCAAAATCAGTTGTAAACCATCTCCAGCGTTCTAGATTGGCAATAATTTGCTGTTTTCTTTTTTCTTTCGAATAATTGAGCGCATTGATTGTTCCTTGTCCAATAACGCCGTCGGCAGCTAAGCCGTGCCTTTCTTGAAATCTTTTGACAGATTCAAATGTTTTATTGTCGTAAGTCTGAGAAAGTTTTGTGCTGTCTTTTCCGGTCATGTCTCCCCAAAACAGCAGTCTTTTTTTGATGTTGATTAATGCAACATTGCTTTCGTTTAAACTTATTTTTTTTGTCAAAGAATCCGTTGTTATCTTTTCGATATTTTCATCAGGAAATTCGTTGATGATTTCAAGTGCTTTTAAAAGTTCTTTGTAAATCTCAGATTTTGGTTGAATATTGTCAACGATACTGTCTAATTTGTTTTTGTTGAAAGCTTTTATAAGAACATTGTTTACATCTAAAACCTTTTCTTCTAAATCCCAATCCGTATAGATTTTCTTAGGGTCTAGTTTTCCTTTGAAAAGATGATCTAGATATTTTTCAAAATTATAAGTCAGTAAAATATCATAAGTCACCAGTTCTGTATCACTAAGCGAACCGATTCTTTTTTCGAATTTTTGAAGCTGAGAAGCTTTGTAATCTTCAGGATCTAAGCCTAATTTGTCTGCATTTTGCAATTGAGACAATACATAAGTTCTTTTTTTTAGATTTCCCCAGACCGTTTTGTTTTCTGATGAATTGTAGAATTGTTTAAGCGTCTCGCTTTTATATGCTCCTATTATAGCAGTGTCAATTTCAACCGATCTGGCGTCTGTAATAATTATTGCTGGTGTCTTTTTTTTGACAACAGGCACAACAATTTTCGGCTCGTCTTTTTTACAGCCGATAAATATGCATATTGCCAAAAAAAAGTAAAGTTTTTTCATTTTATAATTTTTTATACATCAAATAATGTTCGCCCACATCTTTAATATCAAAAGCTTCTCCTAAAACCTGATAATTCATCTTTTGATAAAATCCAACAGCAGCTGTTCTTGCATTAAACCAAATCAATTCGACTTTGTTTTCATTGCAAAAAGTTTCGCAATGTTTTACTAAAGCCTCGCCAATTCCTTTTTTCTGATGGTTTTGCAAAACTGCCATTCCGCGAATCTGTGCCTGATTATTTTCGGCAAATATAGGATTGATTTGAGAAAATAATGAAATAATTCCTGTTAAATTATCGTTTTCAAATAAACCAAAATGATGTGTTGTTTCTAGATCATCTCCTTCAAAGATGCAGCTTTCTATAGGTTTTCCTTCTCTTAGTACTGGCTGACGAACACTATAAGTTTCTTTTGACGGGATTTCTTTAATGGTATTCATAATTTTTGAAAAATAATTGATTTTATAACTTTTTAATTTTAAATGGGTTATAAATTTTTGTTGATTTTTATTGATTTTTTTTGCCCAAAAGCTTGTTTTGAACTTAACTTTCTTTTTATATTTGCACCACCAATGCGAAAGTAGCTCAGTTGGTAGAGCTCCAGCCTTCCAAGCTGGTTGTCGCGAGTTCGAGCCTCGTCTTTCGCTCTAAAATAAATATTTTTTAATTTTTATTTTTTTAGAAGTTTAAAATTATTTATATTTGCACCCTGTTAATGCGAAAGTAGCTCAGTTGGTAGAGCTCCAGCCTTCCAAGCTGGTTGTCGCGAGTTCGAGCCTCGTCTTTCGCTC
>NZ_VJYD01000013.1 GCF_007341385.1 Flavobacterium daemonense | reverse complement strand
TTAGGTGGTCATTTTGAATTGGAATCAGGTGGTCACTTTAAATTGGAATTGGGTGGTCAATATCACTGGAATTTGCAGCAAACACAATGAATGAGAAAAATTTAGAATACCTGAAAGACCAGTTAAAATATACTGGATTTGGAGAAACGTTCGATGCTGAACTGCGAGAGAACATAATGAAGGGAGATAAGGATTTTAAAATCATGCACACCGGCATTATGAACAATGGTCTGCCAAATAAGGATACCTTAACTGTAGAGTTAAACTTCAAAAGGTCTGAGCAGACAGATATGTACTTTTTTAATTCCTATCACGTCAATCTTCAGAAAGAAGAAAACAAACCTGGTCTGGAACAGACCTTCTACATCAACAAAGACAGCGCCAGCATAACAATGAAGGAGGCTTATAATTTGATGGAAGGCAGATCTGTCAATAAAGATCTTAAAAACAAAGAAGGGGAGAGCTATAATTGCTGGCTTAAAATTGACTTTAAACAATCGGAAAATGGTAATTTTAAGCTGAACCAATACCATCAGAACTACGGCTATGATCTGGAAGCAAGTCTGGCAAAACATTCAATCAAGGAACTGAATACTCCGCAGTATAAAGAGGATCTTTTGAATTCGCTTAAGAAAGGAAATCTTCAGTCGGCGACTTTTGTTGTCGGCGGTGTTGAAAGCAAAATGTATGTGGAGGCAAATCCCCAGTTTAAGACGGTCAATGTCTATGATGCAAATTTCCAGCGAATCAACCATCGAGAGAGCAAGGAAGAAAAAAAGGCCGAATCTCAAAAAGAATCAGTTTCTAAAGATAACAAACAGAGTCCAGATTCAGATGAAGGGGATTCAGGGAAGAAGGATAATAAAGTAAAGAAAAGAAAATCTCCTTCACTTTAAAATTATGGAAACTTTAAAGCCTTTATCGGATTTTTTCACCGCAATAAAGAATGATTATAGGATCAGTCCAATGCATATTGCCATTTATGCGGCTTTACTGCAGTTCAGATCCGTTAAGGGCTTTATTAATCCAATTTTTGTATTCAGCTCGGATATAATAGTTATTGCTAAAGTTTCATCTGCAAATACATATCATAAATGTGTCCAAGAGCTTCACCAATATGGATACTTAAAATATAAACCATCTTTTAAGAAAACACGAGGGAGTGAAATATATTTTTTGTTTTCAGCCGATGCGGACATCTAAAGGTTCTGCAATTAATAACTTTTATATAATTAAAGGATGAATGAATTTGTGACAAAGGAAGACTTAAAAGAGTTTGGTATTCTTCTGCTTGATAAAATACAGGCCATATTTAAAGATAAGGATTCTGGGCTGAAAAAAAATTTGGAGCCAGAGTGGATTAGAAGCAAGTCTGTGAGAAAACTGCTTGATATTTCAGCGGGCTCTGTACAGAATCTTAGAATAAGCCAAAAAGTCCGTTTCAAAAAAGTGTTTGGCTCGTATTACTACAATAAGGAAGATCTTCAAAAACTATTTGACGATGAAACAAAACAATAGATTAAAAGAAAGAAATATTATGGATTACATCTCATTGTATATTGATGATCCTAAACTGAATGTCTGGCATCTGTCGATTTTAATAGCAATATTGGGATTAGGGTACAGGCAGGGGCAGAGAAGAAGGATTAAAGTCAGCCGCAGCAAGATTATGGAACTTTCACATGTGAATACGCTGCCCACTTATCATAAATATTTTAAACAGCTCCAGGATTTAGGATACATAAAGTACACCCCATCGTATCATCCGGGTTATAAGAGCGAAGTTAAACTATATAGAAAGAGGCTATCTCAAAATTGTTGAGATAGCCTCTTTTCGGTTGAATATATTTAAATTATTGATCAAGAAGAAATGTTATATTTCTGTTTTATAGCTTGTATTTCTTTTTCCAGTCTTGTGAGAACCGCAAGGTCTGGTTTAGATATTTTGGACTCATTCTTGTTTAGCTTTTTATTCAGAATAGACATTTCACGTCCAATAGTCGCCTGCTCTGTGATAGCGTATGCTTCGGTCTGCTTTACTGATGCATGGCCGAGCAGTTCTTTAACTACGTTTATGGGAACATTGTTATTGAGGGTTACTGTGCTTCCGAAAGTCCGGCGGGCCATATGTGTGTTGAGCGTAAAAGGAAAACCGCACAATACAGCAATTTCTTTCAGGTACTCATTCATTTTCTGGTTGGATGAAACAGGAAGCACGGTTCCACGCTGCATACATAGGGGATGCTCTTTATATTTTTCAACTATTTTCAGTGCGTGGGGAAGAAGAGGGACATTAAATGATGAGTTTGTTTTCTGTCTTTCGGACATAATCCATAGATTGCCGTCAATGCCTTCCTTGATATCCGTTTTCTTTAATTGATAAGCGTCTATGTAAGCAAGTCCGGTGTAGCATTGGAAGACAAATACATCCCTTACGACATTCAGCCTGTCAGTTGTGAAATAATGGCTCTCAAGTTCGTGCAATTCCTGTGCGGTGAGCGGTTTTTTCACCAGTTTTGTTTTACGTCCCTTAAAGTTCCTGAATGGATCCTTGGAAATTATTTCCCTATCGATGGCGCGGATTACAATCTTTTTGAAATTTGCAATATACTTGAGAGTTGTGTTGTTGCTGCAGTCGCGTACAGTTCTAAGATAAAACTCAAAGTCCTTTACAAACTCAAGGTTCAAATCCGCAAATTCAAGATCATCCTTTTTAAGCTTGAACTTTATAAATGCAGTCAAATGGTTTTTGGTAATGGTAAACCGGTCAAGGGTGCCTTTCGCATAGCCTTTTCCAAGAAGCGCTTCCATTTCATCATTATGTTTCTGGAATTCTTCCAGCACCTTAATCTTTGGGGCTGTCCTTCCCAGAATCTCGTCCATAATTTTCTCAGCGGTTATGGTTTTGCCGCTGTACATCATTTCGGTTTTGATTTCATTGATTTTTAAAGTGAGCGAATCCAAAAAGAAGTTGAGTGATTTTGCATCTTCCTTTGAGCCGACCGCTCTTTCGAACCTTTGATCCCATCGTGTATTATCCCATCTTCTCTTAGTTGAGCTTTCCCTGCGGATACCGTCAACAGTTACTCTGAAATATACGATCCATTCTTTACTTTCTATTCTGGGCCTTTTTAAAAAGAATCCCAAACCAAAACTGCTTTCCAACATAATCCTACTTTTTAAATTAATAAATGTAGAATAATATCACTTCCAAATCAAGTCGTTAATCTCGTTAACCCCTGTAATATAAGGGATTTTTGCTATTTCTGGTGCACTTTTATGTGCGCCGGAAAGTGCACCGATTTTGCACCTTTAATTTTGTGGGGATTTATAAATATTGAAAATAGGCTTAAAACGAAAAAAACCTGCAAATCCTTGAATTTGCAGGTCTTCAGACATTTTTTGCGGCTTTTTGAAAAGATTGAAAACTTTAAATTTTCAGGCTTTTCGGCCTTTCCGTGGGGAGAGCAGGATTCGAACCTGCGAAGTTCACACAGCAGATTTACAGTCTGCCCTCGTTGGCCGCTTGAGTATCTCCCCGATCTCAGCTTGTTGTGCTTTGTTGTTCTAAGCGGTGGCAAAGATAGGAACTCTTTCTACATTTCCAAACAAAAAAATGACTTAATTTTAAGTTATTTTAAAGTTATTTTTTAAATCATTGGAATTGAATAAAATAAAAAACTTCTGTTGGTGATATTTTTTTTACTTATTTTAAAAAGTAAGATTATTCTGTTGATGTTTTAGGGTTTTTTATATTCAATTCAAAACCTTTTTAAGTCGTTAGCCTTTGTTATTATTGATATAGTAGACTAAATATTGGTAGAATATTTACTGAATTGCGATTTGTCAAAGCAAAAAAAAATCTCCACTAGGGAGATTTTTTTTTCTACTTAATATAAAGTAATATTATTTAGCTAATAGCTCGATAATTTTTGCTTTCAATTCTGGACCTCTTAAATCTTGAGCAACTACTTTTCCTGAAGCATCAAGAATAAAAGTTGCTGGAATTGATTCAACATGGTATTGCGCAGCAATTGGTTCTTCCCAGAATTTAAGGTTTGAAACATGTGTCCAAGTCAAGCCATCTTTTGCGATAGCTTCTTTCCACTTGCTAGCGTCTTTGTCTAAAGATACACCAACAATGTTTAATCCTTTTGAATGTAGTTCTTTATATATTGCAACTACATTTGGGTTTTCTTTTCGGCATGGTCCGCACCATGAAGCCCAAAAATCTACGATAGTTACTTTGCCTAAGCTTTCTTTAAGCGAAACTACTTTTCCTTCTGGATTTGGAGCCGAAAAATCTGCTCTTCATTTAGCGCTGCCAACAGGAGGAGCTGACGCACCTACAGCAGGCAATTTTGCTTGACCAATTTTTGTTTTAGCTTCTTTTCCAGGAGTTGTGTTTTTTACAGACTCATCTAAAGAGTTGTAAATGCTTTCAACTTTTTTAGCATCTGCAGTTGGATCCTCAGACATTCCTTTAACGATTAAAGCAGAAATGAATGATTTTGGGTGAGATTCAGCATAAGTTACATATTTCTTTTTAGTATCAGCTTGAACTTCTGTTTGAATTTCCATGTATTGTTTCATCAAGCCATTGATAGTTGCTGTATCTTGAGCTTGTTGAGCTTGTTGCATTTTAGCAGTATTGTTTTTTTGAAAATCCATTAACTTCTTTTGAGTTTTGGTAAGATCTTCTTGGAATTTTACAAACTCTTCGTTGTTGTAAGTCCCAGATATTTTTGATTTGTGAATACTGTCTTTGTCGATTGCGATTGCAATTTCTCCGCTTTCTAAGATAAATGGAATTGGAGCATTTGCATCTTGAAGAATTAAAGTATGAAAAGCTGGTTCAGTTACTTTTCCTTTTATTTCGAATTTTCCGTTTTCAACTTTTACGGTATCAAGAGCAACAGTCATGTGTGTAGTTGGATCTTGACCTTGAAGAATGATAGTTTTTCCGTTAGCAATTCCAGTTGCAGTTCCTGTAATTAGATACTCTCCGTCTTTAACTTTGCTGCATGAAATAATAGCTACAGAAGCTGTAAGTAAAAAAAATATTTTTTTCATTATAAATATTAATTAGTTAATTGATTTGTGCAACAAAAGTATTTAAAAATATAGAACATCAAGAATTTTGTAACCTAAAATTTTGTTATAGTTTTTTTTGAGCTAAAGTCTGTAATATCAAGGGGTTCGACTGTTTTATCTGATTTAAAACTATTAAATGTATTTTTATTTTTAATGAAAACAAACATTTTAGCATTTTTAGGGCACAAAAAAAGCACTCTGTAATGAGAGTGCTTGTAAGTGTATTTTTGATGTAAAAACTATTCTTGATTTGTTTTCTTTCTCCAAGTAAAAGAGTTCAAGATATGTCTTTTTGCAAATCTTCCTGGTGAATCAGCGTTTACCATTTTTACGTAAGTTGCTTTAGGAACACTGATGTATTCGTAAACACTTCCGTTAGAGAAATCAATAATCAAACGTCCTTCTACAAATTTATAATCTGTAATAGTACAAGTTGTGATTGTTTCTGTATATTCAGGTAAATTAAGTTTAATAGTATCAGGATGAATACTTACTAAAAAGTGGTAAGCCTCAATAATCGTTTTGCTTTTTTCTTCTGCCTCTTTTAAACCAGCTTCATCTCCTACAAACTTATCAGGATGAGATTCTTTCATCGCATTGCGATAAATTGTTTTTAAATCTTTTAACTCTGCAGTTTTTTCTACGTTCAGTAACTTGCGGTATTCAACTATTTTTTTCATAAATAAAAGGTAACTACTTGTCTATTAGTTTGAAATCGATATTAATTAGTTCAAATCGACAAATTTTTTGCAAAGGTACACTTTTTTTTAACTTTTCAGTTTTCCTCTAAAAAATATTCTGAATACATGGGGGATTTTACCGAAAATACTAAAAATTTTAACCGCAAAGACGCTAAGGTTTATGCAAAGAGCGCTAAGTTTCTGTTTTCTTTTTTTTGAGATTCATTAAAATGAAAAGTTCGCAAAGCTTTGTATTGACAAAGCTTTGCGAACTTAATATTCTCAATGTATAACATTCAGTAAAAATAACCTTAGCGTTCTTTGCGTTAAAAAAAAAAAAACACGTTTCAACAAAACCTGAAACTTGAAACAAGGTAAACCTGAAACAAAAAAACTATTCCGGCTTATGATTTGCCTTATCGAAGTTTCTCGATTTTTTTGGGTATTTATCGTAGCTGATATCGCTTGGATTTTCTATTATAGATTTAATCGTGATCCAATCTCCAACTTTAAAATTAGATTGTACGGTTTTATAATCTAAAAGGTATTCACCGCAGAAATAATTATTGTTTTCATCTTTTTCGATAATGCCAGTGTAAACTCCTTTTTGTGGCATTTTTTCATGTGAATCTTTAGACATACTATTTTTGTTTAAATTGAAGATGCAAAGTTAATCAATTATAGGTTTGTTTTAGGGAGTTCGCGACAATCTGAGTATATTTGCATATGCAGAAAAATTTTAAGCCACATCCAAATTCTTTTAAAAATACATTTTGTGTTTTCCATGAAGTGCTTCCAGAGAAAATTAAAGGTTTAAAAAAACAATTTGAAAGCAAAGCCGGAAGTACTTATTATTATACTGAAGAAGGCATGTACCGAGTTTCGAATCACTGGGGCAGATTGGCCAACAGCAAATGGAGGTTGATTGCCCGAGAACCTGAAACCGAATCAAAAACAAAAATTGGTTTCGCAAAATGGAATGAGTTTTATCCTGATAATGCCGAAGAAAAACTATATTATATAGAAGCCGATTTCGAAAAAAATCTCGCTACTTATCAGCATAAAAACAATCCGGAGTTTGACGGAAAAGCAGTTTTGAGAACTAGTTTTGAAACAACTAAAAGATTAAAACAAGTTCGGAATTTACAGCAATTGACTTCATGGGCAAAATATTTTGATTATGATGATATTGACAATTTAAGAAAACAGATCATAACCGAATTGATTTTTACCGAAAAAACGTTAGAAGAAATTAAAAGAGAAATATAATGGGACGCAATAACGAAAGGAATATCAAAAAACACAATGACAAATTGCACAAAGCCCAGGCAAAAGCAAAACAAGCTGAAATTGCCCGTAAAGAAAAGCTCAAAGAAATTGTGAAAAAATTCAACGAAAATAAAAAGGAAGAGTAATAAATGTAGTTTAAAGTTTCAGGTTTCAGGTTTCACGTTCTATAGCAACTTGAAACCTGAAACCTGAAACAAAAAAACAAAAAAACAATGAATAGTAAATTTGAAACTTTAAAAGCAAACGTTCAGGAAATTATTGATTTGATTGCTGCAAAAAATGATAGAGAAGCCAATAATAAACTACTTGAAGTAAGCGATGAATTAGACGAAATGTTAGATCATGCCGAAGAAGATGAAGAGTTAAGAGAAATCAGCAGGTATCAGGTTTTGCTTAATCAGTTGCATGTAAGAATTAATGGAGAAGAACAAGTTGATGGCGACGCATAAATGTTATTGCGACACCGATTTGCTGTTCGAAGATTGCTGCGGATTATATCTTCAGAAGAGTCAAAAAGCACCGACAGCTTTGGCGTTGATGCGCTCAAGATATTCGGCTTATGCAACGCATAATGCTGATTATCTTTTGGAAACAACTTATATTTCGGAAAGAAAATATTATTCTAAAACCGAAATTTTAAAGTGGGCAACAGCCAATAAATGGCAAAAATTAGAAATTTTGAGTTTTACAGAAAATACAGTTGAGTTTAAAGCTTATTTTTTAGATGCAAATCAAAAACCGCAAACACACTACGAATTTTCGACTTTTAAATTGGAAAATGGTGCCTGGTATTATGTTGACGGAAAGTTTGAATAATTGACAAGAAATCCCTTGCTTTTGGCTTGTTTTCTTGAAATACTTTAACTAAAAATTAATAAAGGTTTCTTTTTCCCTAATTCTAAAAAAGCTTAATTTTAAAATTATGAAAAACGAATTTAAAAAAGGTTTTTATTTTAAGTCGTACGAAGCCCCATTTCAGTCTCCGTTTGAAAAGCTTTTTAGTATTTTTAAAGAGCTTATCACCCATACTTCGGGTGATTTTGACGAAGCAATTAGCTGGCTTCGCGAATTGGATAAGGAATATAAACTTACCGATGAGAACTACACAATTGATGATTTTATTGAAGATTTAAAAAAGAAAGGCTACATAAAAGACGAAGTCAAAGAAGATGGTTCAAATGGTTTTGGAATTACTGCCAAAACCGAACGCGCGATTCGTCAACAGGCTTTAGATCAGATTTTTGGAAATCTAAAACGTTCCGGAAACGGGAATCACAAAACCAAACATGCCGGAAATGGCGATGAGCATACAGGCGAATTCCGTGAATTTAATTTTGGAGATGGTTTAGAACGAATTTCATTGACAGAAAGTCTTCGAAACGCACAAATCAACAATGGAGTAGATAGTTTTATGCTGACGGAAAATGATTTGGTTGTCGAAGAAACGCAATACAAAGCACAAATGAGTACCGTTTTGATGATCGACATCAGCCATAGTATGATTTTGTATGGCGAAGACCGAATTACTCCAGCTAAAAAAGTAGCAATGGCTTTGGCCGAATTAATCACGACGCGCTATCCAAAAGACACACTCGATATTCTGGTTTTCGGAAATGACGCTTGGACCATCACAATTAAGGATTTGCCTTATCTGCAAGTTGGTCCATATCATACCAATACGGTTGCCGGACTTCAGTTAGCTATGGATATTTTAAGAAGAAAACGGAATACCAACAAGCAAATTTTCATGATTACTGACGGAAAGCCAAGCTGCGTGCGTGAGCGCGATGGTTCTTATTATATGAATAGCAATGGTTTAGATGAGTATATTGTCGATAAATGCTATACACAAGCACAACAAGCAAGAAAATTACACATTCCGATTACGACTTTCATGATTGCCAACGATCCTTATCTACAACGATTTGTGAATCATTTTACAGAAGCAAATCAAGGAAAAGCATTTTATACAGGGATAAAAGGTCTCGGCGAAATGATTTTCGAAGATTATGAAACGAATAGGAAAAAGAGAATTAAATAAAGGTTCTAAGTTGCTAAGATTCTAAGAGGCTAAGGTTTTTTACAAAATAAATTGTATACACAACGTATATCGTAGAGACGCACAGCAGTGCGTCTCCCGCAAAGGAATTCCATAATAAATTCCATCTGCAAAAAAAAAAATAAAAATAAAAACAAATTGAATTTTTAAATCATTTAATCTTTCAATTTTTAAATCATCAATATGGAAATTACTACTATAAAAACATTAGGTCAATTAAAGGCTGCAGGATATAAAAGCATCAGTATAAAAGATGAATTGCGAAATAATCTTCGTGAAAAAATAAAATCAGGGAAACCTGTTTTTGAAGGCGTTCACGGTTTTGAAAACACTGTAATTCCCGAATTAGAACGTGCGATTCTTTCACGTCATAATATCAATTTATTAGGTCTTCGCGGACAAGCAAAAACGCGTCTGGCGCGCAAAATGGTCGAATTATTGGATGAATATATTCCGTTTGTAACGGGTTCAGAAATTAATGATGATCCGTTGAATCCGATTTCGCGTTTTGCCAAAGATTTAATTGATGAAAAAGGTAATGAAACGCCAATTTCATGGTTGCATAGAAATGACCGCTTTTTCGAAAAATTAGCAACACCAGATGTTACAGTAGCCGATTTAATTGGTGATGTGGACCCGATAAAAGCGGCTAATTTAAAATTATCCTATGCGGATGATCGCGTGATTCATTTCGGAATGATTCCAAGAGCAAATCGAAGCATTTTTGTCATCAATGAATTACCAGATTTACAAGCGAGAATTCAAGTGGCACTTTTTAATATTTTACAGGAAGGCGATATTCAAATTCGCGGATTTAAATTGAGAATGCCCCTTGATATGCAGTTTATTTTTACGGCAAATCCAGAAGATTACACCAATAGAGGAAGTATTGTAACGCCTCTAAAAGATAGAATTGGTTCACAGATTTTAACGCATTATCCTGAAACAGTTGGAATTGCAAGAACGATTACAGAACAAGAAGCAAAACTGGATGCCAATCAAAGCGATATTGTTTATGTACCAAATTTGGCTAGAGATATTTTAGAGCAAATTAGTTTTGAAGCGCGCGAAAGTGAATATATCGATAACAAAAGTGGCGTAAGTGCTAGAATGAGTATTACGGCTTTTGAAAATTTAATTAGTACGGCAGAACGACGCGCTTTAAGAGCAGGAGCTGACAAAACGATTTTGAGACTTTCAGATTTTATGGGAATTATTCCGGCGATTACAGGAAAAGTCGAATTAGTTTATGAAGGAGAGCAGGAGGGAGCAGCAGTTGTGGCGCAATATTTAATTGGATCAGCGATTAGAACTTTGTTTCCGACTTATTTCCCTAAAATCGAAAAACTTGAAAAACCAGGAGAAAAAACACCTTATTCTGATTTAATAGAATGGTTTTTTGCTGAAAGCGGTTTCGAGTTATTAGATGATGCTTCAGACAAAGAATACAAAGAAATACTAGACGAAGTTACGCCGTTAGATATTCTGCTAAAAAAATACCAGCCTTCGATAGATAAAAAAGATCAATATTTCGTGAAAGAGTTTGTTTTATGGGCATTGGTTGAATATAAAAAACTAAGCAAAGACCGTTTTGCAACAGGACATCAATTTAAAGATATGTACGGAAGTTATATTAGTAAATTATAAATCAAGTATATTTTAGTTCTGTTTGTCATTTCGACGAAGGAGAAATCTCCACAAGAAGCTCTACAAAGATTGGCTTATTGGAATGGAGTTACTAGCGAAGATTTCTCCTTCGTCGAAATGACAAGATTGGGCAAACCCGATAGGTTTTTAAAACTTTTCGGGTTTTTTTACTATTATTTTAAACCCTATTTTTGCAATTCAAAATTCAATTTATGTTATTTCTTATTTTAAGCATTCTCTGCAGCGTTACGGTTGGTGTAATTTTTAAATTAACCCGAAAATACAATCCTGATCCTGTCCAGATTATTACTTTCAATTATGTAATGGCATTAATTCTTTGCTATTTTACCTTTAGCCCAGATATTGCCGAAGTTCATGCTGATGCGCCTTGGAATATTTATATTGCAGTCGGTATTTTGTTGCCCATAGTTTTTCTGTTTTTATTTTCTTCAATAAAACATATGGGAATCGTAAAAACAGACGCAGCACAACGATTATCTCTTTTTATTCCGATAATTGCGGCCTGGCTTATTTTTAAAGAAGATTTTAATTCGTATAAAGTTATTGGTTTGATAATCGGATTTATAGCGCTTTTATTCATCTTAAAAAAACAAACAGAAAACGATCAAAACAAATGGATTTATCCAGCCGTAGTCTTTCTAGGTTTCGGAATTATTGATATTCTTTTCAAGCAAATTGCACTTTACGTGCTTTTGCCTTATACAACTTCTTTGTTTGTAGTTTTCGGTATTTCGCTAGGGATTTCGGTATTAATTGTACTTTACAATCTAATGTCGAAGAAAGAGAAACTGCAACCAAAAAACATGTTATTTGGAGCTTTGGTCGGAATTTTTAACTTCGGAAACATATTATTTTATTTAAAAGCGCATAAAGCATTTTCTGAAAATCCTTCAACTGTTTTTGCAGGAATGAATATTGGTGTTATTGTTTTAGGAAGCCTTGTTGGTCTTCTTTTTTTCAAAGAAAAATTATCCAAAATTAACTTCATTGGTGTCTTTTTAGCCTTAATTGCTATTGTTTTTATCGTTTTTTCTCAATTAAATTAAAATTTTTTAGTAGTACAAAACCTTAATTTACAATGGTTTCTGAATTATCTTTAAAAGTTTTAAAAATAAACTCTATTAATTCTATAGAATTTATAAAATATATTTATAAATTTGCTTCAACAATGAAAAACTTTAGTCTAAATATCATCCCGTTTGTATGCAGCTTGACGATGTGCTGCATGTCAAACCGTGCGATGAAATGGCGTTAATAGAGAAAGTACTTGTTAGTTATTTTTTTTTTTAGCCTTTCATGCACCAATGAAAGGCTTTTTTTTGAAAACGTTGTAATAATCAAGATATGAGATCAAATAGAAATACAAATATTATGATGCATTGTTGTCTGACGAAAATTCCGTGTTGTACCTGCAGTTACTGCCGATTTTATTTCACGATACAATAATGCGATGTCCAAATCAAATAAACTAAATATTTAAAGTATAAAACTATGAGTTCAGAAATTATAAAACAGAATCCGTTTCAATCGATGATTGATCGTTTTAATATAGCAGCCGACATTCTTAATTTAGATGAGTCAATAAGGCTGAAACTACAGCGCCCTGAAAAGCAAATTGTGGTCAACTTTTCGATTACGCTAGACAATGGAAAAGAGCAGAATTTTGAAGGATACCGCGTCATTCATAATACAGCTTTAGGTCCATCAAAAGGCGGCATCAGATATGATACTGCTGTAAATCTTGATGAAGTTAAAGCGTTGGCAGCTTGGATGACTTGGAAATCTGCGGTTACCGGAATTCCTTTTGGAGGTGCAAAAGGCGGAATTATTTGCGATCCGAGAACGCTTTCTAAAACAGAATTAGAAAGAATAACCAGAGCCTACACAAAAGCTTTAGCCGATATTTTTGGCCCAGAAAAAGATGTTCCAGCGCCTGACATGGGAACTGGCCCTGACGAAATGGGCTGGCTGATGGATGAATTTTCAATCGTGCACGGAAAAACAATTCATGCCGTTGTTACGGGAAAACATCTGCATTCTGGCGGATCGTTGGGAAGGGTAGAAGCAACTGGAAGAGGCGTGAGCATCATTACTTTATTGGCACTTCAAAAACTAAAATTAAGACCAGCTAGATCAACGGTTGCGATTCAAGGTTTTGGAAATGTTGGTCTTCATTCGGCTTTGTTTTTATTCGAAAAGGGGCTGAAAATAGTTGCCGTAAGCGACGTTTCAGAAGCGTTTTATAATCCGGAAGGGATTAATATTCCGGAGTTGATTTTGTATTATAATTTAAACAATAAAAGCATAAAAGGGTATCCAAATTCGGTTGCAATTAAGCACGAAGAATTATTGCTTTTAGATGTCGATGTTTTGATTCCGGCAGCAAAAGAAGATGTAATTACGCAAAATAATGCCAGTGATATTCGTGCCAAAATTATTGTAGAAGGCGCAAACGGACCTGTTTCATCTGATGCGGATAAAATTTTGCATGAAAACAACGTTTTGGTAGTTCCTGATATTTTGGCAAATGCCGGCGGTGTTACGGTTTCGTATTTTGAATGGCTTCAAAATTCGCTTTTAGAATCGTGGAGAATTCACCAAATCAATAAACGTTTGGAAGATATTTTAGAAAAAGGGTTTGAAACTGTTTTTAGAACGGCTTTAAAACATGATGTTACACCAAGAATTGCGGCTTATATTCTTGCGCTACAAAAAGTTGCTGATACGCAATCTGTGAAAGAAGTGGCTCTTGAAGCGCCAAAATTCAAACAAAATTAGAAATGGGTTCTAAAAGATAAAGAGCATTTTCAATAGTCAATATCATTAAAAAAAATGAGCCGACTTTTGAAAATGTCTTTGTCTTTAGTTTATAACGAATTGTATTTTAGTTTTTTAAGAATAAAAGAAATTTAAAAAATGGAACACATTAATTTTCTTGCTTTTGCAATGCCTGCTTTTTTTCTGTTTTTGTTTTTAGAATATAAATTGGCGCAGCACAAAAAAGGACCAGAAATTTTTAACTATGAAAGTTCGGTTTCAAATATTAGTATTGGTATTGCGGAGCGTTTAATTAATTTATTTATTGCAGCGAGTTTTTACCAGCTTTATTATTTTATTTACAATAATTATAGGCTTTTCGATATTCCGAGTAATGTATTTGTCTGGTTCGGACTTATTCTTGCTACCGATTTTGTCTGGTATTGGTATCACCGATTAGGACATGAAGTCAATTTTTTCTGGGCAGCTCATATTGTGCATCATCATAGCGAGGAATTTAATTTTACGGCTGCAGCGAGAATTACTACTTTTCAGGCCATAATCAGAACGGGATTTTGGTGCGTGCTTCCTTTTATTGGTTTTCATCCTGCAATGGTTATTACGATGCTGATTGTTCATGGAGCCTATTCCTTTTTTACACATACACAAATTATTGGCCGAATAAAATGGCTGGAATATGTTTTTGTAACACCTTCGGTTCATGGTGTTCACCACGCTTCTGACGAAAAATATTTGGATAAAAACTATGGCGATATGTTTACCTTTTGGGATCGTATTTTCGGAACTTTTCAGGAAGAAGAAGAAAAGCCAAAATACGGTTTGACGCATCCTTTAAAAAGCTACAGTTTTCTTTGGCAGCATTTTCATTATTATTTCGAAATTTATGAATTATGGAAACGCTCAAAAGGTTTTAAAGCACGTTGGAAAGCTATTTTTGGAAGTCCAGCAAATATGGATCAAGATATTCGCCCAATATTAGAAAAGCGTTTTCTGCAGGATAAAAGCAACCCAAATCAGCGACTTCGATTTCGAAATTATCTTTACATTCAACTCGGAATCTGTACTTTGCTTTTAACAGCTTTTACGTATTATTTCGATTTGTTGAATACGCTCGACAAAGTTTTTGTTTTGTCTTTTATAATCATCACGCTTATTAATTGCGGCGCTTTGTTAGAACAAAGAAAATGGATTTATTATCTTGAATATGCACGCATTTTCATGGTTACAACTTTCTTTTTATACGAAGAAAATCTGACGGTATTTTTCTTTATTCCGCTTGCGGTAATGATTTTTGTTGAGCAATTGTTTTCGCTGAGTAAGTATTATCAGAATATGATTTTGCAGTTGGAGACTGTTGAGTAGAAAACGATTTATTTAGATTTAGTTTGTCATTCCGAGGAACGAGGAATCTCCCCAAGTAACTCCTCAAAGAAAATCCAATCTTTGTAGAGCTTGTCGCGGAGATTCCTCGTTCCTCGGAATGACAAGATTGCGAAAAAAACTTAGAATCTTAGTCCCTTAGTATCTTAGAACCTTAGCATCTCAGGACCTTATATCGTTTTAATGGCCATAATCTTCTCTTCAAAAGTATCTTTAAAGTCTGATTTGCTTTTAATTCTGGTTTTGTACGTGTAAATGGTAGCTACAGAAAGTTCCAGGAATTCGGCCATTTGATTGCTGTCTTGAATCCCTAATCGGTAGAGGGCAAAAATCCTTAATTCGGTATTTAAAAGTTCGCCTTTTTTGACGATGCATTTATGGTCATTCGGAAACAAATTATTAAAATCGGTTACGAAAGTCGGGAACAGTTTAAGGAAAATTTCATCAAATTGGTGAAACAGATTCTCGCGTTCTTCTTTGACATTATAACGCTTTAAGCTCGCAATAACTTCGTCAGTTTTTTTGGTAATAATTTTATGAAGTGTGCTTTTTTGAATATGATCAATTTTGTTGATGAATGCCGAAGTCGCTTTGATAAAATACGTAATATATTCTTCCTTAATAGCATTTGCCTCGCTCAAACTGATATTCATTTCCTGAAGTTGCGCATAAGATGAAGCCATTATTTTACGAGCTTTGTTTCTTTCTTTCAATTGTTTGAAGATAATAATCGAAAACAAAACAATAATAAAAGTCAATATAGTCAGCAGAATGATGATATTTTCAAGCTTGTCATTTTTTTCTTTTACGTTGTTTAACTGCGCTTTTTCGATAATTGGCAAAATAGACGAAATCTCAATTTTTCGATGTCTTGCGTTGTAAAATGTCGCATCGTCCATGGCGATATTGATGTATTCATTAGCCTTGTCCAAATAACCCATTTTGAAGAGTTCGTTGGCTAAATTTCGAAGTGCGACCGTTTCTTTAGTGGCATTTTTTACATCGGCAATAGCAGCAAGAGCGAGATACTGAATGGCTTTTTTGGTATAACCTCTTTCCGAATAAATATAGCCAAGGCTTGAAGTTGCAATACCATAATAATCGGGCGGAAGATTGTAATTGTTGATCCAATAGCTGAACGCAAATTCGGCGCCACGCCAATCCTGCTGTTTTAATCTTTTCAAGCTTTCGGCGGCCCAATATTCATTCGTATTGGTTCCAATCAATTCCAAAGCCTTTTTTAAGAAATGATTTCCCTGCTGCACATAATGAATGTTAAAACGCTGATCTCTATTATAATCGGCTAAATCGTAATACGCACGGGCTTTGATATTGTAATATTCAAATTTGTTTTTAATATCCAGTTTTTGGTCATCAATTACATCTAAAGTATCAATTGCTTCTTTGAACAAACCAGACGAAAGAAGTACAAAACCTTCTTTAATTCGGCTTTTAGCCAAATATTTTGGATCTTTTAAAACGATCGCTTTGATTTTGGCTTCTTCTAAATAATAGTAAGCAGAATCATATTTGAACGATTTATATTCATCAAACAATGACATATAGGTATTATATAGCTGTTCATTGTTTTGACTCACAGTAAATTTCGACACATTTCTTTTTAAAGCCTCAATTTTTCGATATTTCTGTTTCAGGTAAATATCTTTTTTAAGAAGCACTTTATCTAATTCCTCTAAAACAGGATTCGTCTCTTTCGCAGTTAGAGAAAAACCCGCAATAAAAAAACATAGAATGAAAATTCTTTGCATGGTTTTGTTTTGGTTTAGGGTAAAAAAAATCTTTTTTTGGTTTATAGAGTTAATTCGTTTTCAATTTGGGATAAGCTTGAGTGCTGTCGATTAAAGCGCTTTCAGAATTTTGGAACTGGCTTTAAATAAAAGCTTTAAAAGCCGGTTTTGAATTCAAAAATAAGATATAAATGTTAAAAGCGGTCTAATTATTTGCAATTATACAATAAAAAGAGCTTATATATATGCATAGTGAAAAAAATATCCACTTTAATTTTCATATTGTCATATTTACCATAATTTTTTGATGTATTTTCATCTAAACAGCGTCTTGATTTTTTGATTTATAAAAATAATATAAAATATTGATTTTCAGCTAATTAATGTTTAAAATCTTTCAATTTCATCTTGATTTTTCTCAGATATTTTTTTTTAGATTTATTTAACATCTAGTTTCGTTCTGTCTTTTAGAAGGCAAAAAAACTAACAAACAAACCACAAATTTATGAGATGTAAAAGTATTTATTGGTTAGCTATTGTTATAGGATTAATGGCCACTGGCTGTGATAATACCGACGACGGAAGCTACGTTGATCCGATTACCCTTTATGAAAAACTAAATGGAAATTGGGGATTGACAAACTTGAAAATGGTTGATGAAGTTGCGAAAGCAAACAAGATCGAACCAAACGAAGAAAACTTGAGCACGTACTTTAATTACGAGGATTTTAAAATTAAATTCAATGTAGATGAAAAGCACAATCCAACAAGTTATGAAGTAACAGGAAATGTACCTCCTTTATTTGCGCCAAAAGGCTACTGGGGATTAAGCTCAGATTTTCAGCCAACTAATCTAGGCGAAACAAAAATCTATTTGTTCAGTGATGCACAAAAAACTCAAAAAACAGACGAACTGAAATTATCAGGAGTGCCAGGAAGCAATGAAGAATTAGAATTCCAATTGATCCATTCTTCTGGAGGGTCTGCGTTTGTGTCTTACGTGTTTAAATTAACTGCTATTAAATAAAAAGTAATATGAAAAAATTTATATATACAATTTTACTTGCCCTTTTGATGGCTCCTAATTTTATTCAGGCGCAAGCTGCAGCCGGAGCCGTAGGCAGTATGTCATCGTATCCTGTAGTGTACAAATATGATGAAAAAGTAACGTGGTACTTTGATCTTTCGGCAACTACATTTGCTGAAAACGAGGATGTTTATATCTGGATTTGGTCGCCATCTGAGCCAGATGCAGGACATTGGGAAAACTCATCTGATTTTGCAAAACTTAAATATGAAGGAAATAAAGTTTGGAGTTTTACTTTGACGCCAACAGTTTATTTTTCTAAAACTGCAGATGAAATCGCAGCAAGTGCAGGATTTTGGTTCCGTTTAAAAGACAAAACAGGTTCTAAACAAACCGATGTTGCCAATATGCCTTACACTGATTTTTCTTCTTTTTATACTTCAAATGAATTAATCAGATCATATCCAACAAAACCTTTGATAGATAAACCGGTTAGTATCTTATTCAATTCTAATTTGAAAGATGGTTTTGCGGGTGTTCCTAGTGTTCATTTTCATAGTGGATTAAACAATTGGGCGGTTTTGCAGGAGTATCAAGCATGGCTTCCAGACGTATCTGAAAAAACAAAATTGAAAGATCTTGGAAATGGTTTTTACAGAATGGATTTGATTCCGCAGGAATATTACAATCCGCCAGCAGGTTTTGTTATGGAAAACATTACATTCTTGATGGTAGCACAAGATTGGACGGCTAATTCTGGAGACCAAATTATTTATGCTGGAGAATTTATTCCGCCACCACCGCCAAGTTTCAGCTTTTTTCCAACGGTTATCAGCCAAAAAGATTTCCTTGGAATGTCTAGAAAAAACAACGAGCCAGGTGTAAACAAACTGCTTTATACGGTAACTGCGGGCAGCAAAACATTTTCGGGCGAGTTTTCTGGAGGAACAGCCGAGATAAAAGGATTTGTCAATTTAGTTTCGGAGCTAAATGGTATTCAAGGTTTAACTGAAATTCATGTTTTGGTAAAAGACAACAAAGACAAAACAATCTCAGATACCAGCATTCCGCTTAAAACTCTAGACAAATAATTCACTATCAAATTAAAACATCAATTCTAATGAATAGTAAAAATAAAAAAATAGTCCTGCATCAAATGTGGACTACTAAAACTGCAGTATTCATGATTTTCATGCTTTTTCTTTCGGCAGGAATGTTTGCTCAAGAAAAAAAGCAGATCACTGGTACTGTATATGACAATACAGGTACTGTATTGCCGGGAGCATCGGTAATTGAGGTGGGCACAAAAAATGCCACCACAACAGATTTTGACGGAAAATTTGCTTTGACGGTAGCCGTAGGAGGTTCGATCGAAGTTTCATTTATTGGATCGGCAACTCAAAAAGTGCAAATCACTTCGGCATCAAAAAATATTGAAGTTCGTTTGCAAAATGATGGTTATCAATTGGCCGAAGTTCAAGTTGTATCTGTAGGTTATGGAACGCAAAAGAAATCAGATTTGACTGGAGCCATTTCAACTGTAAAAGCAGATGATTTAGTAAAAGGAACAATTTCATCAACAGAGCAGGTTTTACAAGGAAAAGTTGCAGGTTTAAATGTTATTCGTCCTTCTGGTGATCCTGCAGCGGGTTCTACTTTGCGTCTTCGTGGTGGAACTTCTTTGACTGCAAGCAACAACCCATTAATTGTAGTTGACGGAATTGCAGGTGTTGATATCAACGTAGTGCAACCTTCAGATATTAAATCGGTTGACGTTTTAAAAGATGCTTCGGCAACAGCAATTTATGGTTCAAGAGGAGCAAACGGAGTTATCATGATTACTACAAAATCAGGTACAAAAGGTGTTTCTGTTACCTATAGCGGATTATCAAGTATTGGTTATGTAACTGATAATTTAGATTTATTATCAGCAAATCAATGGAGAAATTATGTTCGCCAAACAGGAAATAAAGATGCTGTTGATTATGGTGCAAGTACAAATTGGCAAAAAGCAATCGAGCAAACGGCAATTTCGCAATCGCATACATTAACAATCAATTCTGGTAAAGCAGACAGCGGTTTTAGAACTTCACTTTCTTATTTAAACAACGAAGGAGTTATTAAAAATTCTGGATTAGAAAGACTTAGCGGAAACGTGAGTGCTTATCAATATCTTGGAGAAAACAAAGATGTGAAATTCGATATGGGATTATTTGCTAACATCGACAAATGGCATCCTGTTGATTACAGAATTTTTGAATATGCTTATAACTTGAATCCAACAATTCCGGTTTATACGCCAACTGGAGAATTTTCATCTGTAGCGGGTAATCAATACTACAATCCGGTTGAACTTTTGACAAACAGAACGGTTGATAATGAAAGACACAGACTTTTAGGATACTTTAAAACAGAAGTTAAATTTTTGAACGATTTCTTGGCTGTTGCTAATATTTCGTTAGAGCACAATGCAGTTCAGGCAAGCACGTACAAACCAAGCTACGCTGTTTTAGAAGGAAGTACAGAAGATGGTTATGCGCAAAAAACATACGCAGAATATACAAATGCGCAAGGCGAACTTTATGTGAATTATACTAAAGTAATTGATAAACATAACATTAGTGCACTTGGAGGATATTCTTACTTAGAAAATATTTATCAAGGTTTTGGAGCGCAAAGAAGCGGTTTCGTAACAGACGCTTTTAGCTACAATAATTTGGGTGCAGGTTACAAATATCGTTTAGGTGATGTGTATTCATATAAAGGAAAATCAAATTTGGTTTCTTTTTATGCTCGTGCAAATTATTCTTATGACGGAAAATATTTGCTGACTGCAACAGTAAGAAGAGACGGTTCTAGCCGTTTTGGAGAAAACAATAAATGGGGAACTTTCCCATCTGCTTCTGTGGCTTGGAAAATTTCTAATGAAGGATTTATGGACTCTACAAAAGGCTGGCTTGATAATTTGAAATTGAGAGTTGGTTATGGTGTAACGGGTAATCAAGACGGAATTGGAGAGTACAAATCACTTTCTATTTTAGGAGTTGGAAACGACAGTTACTACGATCCAGTTACAGGAACTTGGAGTTTGGCTTATTCGCCACAACAAAATCCAAATCCAGATTTGAAATGGGAATCTACTAAACAATTGAATATTGGTTTTGATTTTACGCTTTTCAACAGAATTACGGGTTCATTTGAATGGTATTCTAAAAACACAAGTGATTTGTTATACACTTATGAAGTGCCTCAGCCACCTTATTTAGTTGGAACAATGTTGGCAAACGTTGGTGAAATGTCTAACAAAGGAGTTGAGCTTACTTTGAATGCTGATATCATCAAAGGACCAAAATTCAATTGGAATGCTAATTTAACGCTTGGTCACAACGTTCAAAAAATCGAAAAACTTTCAAATCCAACGTATAAAACGGATGTTATCTACAGCGGTTCTTTACACGGTTTAGCGGGTATGTCTGGACAATATTCTCAAATTATTGCTGAGGGTTATCCTGTTGGAACTTTCTGGGGATTCAAAAATGCTGGACTTGATGCAAATGGAAAAATCCAATATTACAATGCAGCAGGAGCTATTGTTCCAGAAAGCGCTTTGGTTGATGCTGATAAAACAGATTTAGGAAATATCCAACCAGATTTGACTTTGGGTATTGGAATGAACTTTACTTATGGAGCTTTTGATTTAGGAATCAGCGGTTACGGAATGTTTGGTCAAAAAGCTTTGAACGCAACAAACATGATGCTTAATGATCCTAACAGATTACCGGCTTACAATGTTCCAGATGATTTCTTAGGAAGCGGCATTACATCGGCACCTAAATATTCTGATTACTGGATCGAGGATGCTTCTTTCTTTAGACTTCAAACGGTTTCTTTTGGTTATACAATGCCTCTTGGCTTGCAAAAAAAATCAAAACTTAGAATTTATTTAATGGGAGAAAATCTTGCTGTCTTTACAAGTTATAAAGGTGTTGATCCAGAGATTGGCTTAAATGCGCAAAATGGAGTAAATGGTGTTATTGATCAAACAGGTTTAGCATCTCCAGGAATTGACAGATACAATAACTATCCTAGACCAACAACGATTTCTGTTGGATTAAATTTCTCGCTGAATAACTAAGCGAATTAACTCAAAAATAGAACAAATGAAAATCAAAATAACAGCAGCAATATTGATGAGCATGCTTTTTACGATATCATGTACAGATTTAAGTGAAGACTTATATGATAAAGTAGAGGATGGAAATTTTGGAAATACTTCCAAAGAAGTTGATGCATTAGTTGGAGGGGCGTATTCTTCTCTAAGAGGATTCGCTGACGGAATATCAAACAATTATCCAACTTGTGAGTATGTATTCTTTTTAACTGAAACAGTTTCTGATGAAGCGACAATTCCTACCAGAGGTTCAAACTGGTACGATGGAGGGCAATATCAAGATGCACAGAAACATACTTGGAAAGCAGACAACCGAATGATTCTTTCGGCTTGGCGTTATAATTATACTGGAATTGCGAAGATCAACTCAATTATTTATCAAATTGATAAATCATCTTTGACTGATACTGCAAAAGCGCCAATTTATGCTGAATTAAAAGCTTTGAGAGCTTACTATTATTATAATCTTTTGGATTTATTTGGAAACGTGCCAATCGTAACCAATTTCGAAGACACTTCTTTACCATCAAATTCAACAAGAAAACAAGTGTATGATTTTGTCGAAAAAGAGCTTACAGATGCTATTCCGCATTTAAATTCAAATGTGGTGTATTCAAAAATGACAAAAAATGTGGCGTATGCTTTATTGGCTAGATTATATCTAAATTCTGAAGCTTTTATTGGAACAGCGCGTTGGCAAGATTGTTTGAATATGTGCCAAAAAATTTCAGGTTATTCATTGACGCCAGATTTCTTCGCGAATTTCGTTACTGAAAATCAGAAATCGCCTGAAATTATTTTTGCAATTCCTTACGATTCAAAAGCAGGAACTGTAGGAAACTATATGAACTCAATGTCTTGCCACTATTTGCATAAATTGACAGTTTCAGCAACAGGCGATTATCCTTGGAGCGCAAACGGAATGTGTGCTCAGCCAGGCGTTTACTCTGCATTTGACGATACAGATAAAAGAAAAAAATGTATGGTTGCAGGAGATCAGATCAATTTGGCTACAGGACAAGTGATTTTAATGGACAATGGTGAAAAGCTAACGTATACTGAAGAAGTAAACAGCGTTACTGATGCCAAAGAAAATCAAGGTGTTCGTTTAGGCAAATACGAAATGAAAGAAGGAGAAACTTGGGAACGCGATCACGATTTAGTTGTAATTCGTTATGCCGAAATCTTGATGATGCAGGCAGAATGCTACGTTCGTTTAGGTTCTCCAGATTTGGCAAAACCATTTGTACAGCAGGTTACAGCGCGTGCGGGTGAAGCAATGCCAACAACAATTGATCTTCATTTTATTGATCAGGAATTGCTTAAGGAATTTACTTTTGAAGGAAGAAGAAGAACAGACAACATTCGTTTTGGTACTTTCTTCTTGCCATGGTGGGAAAAGGGACCTACTGAAAAATACAGAGCTATTTTCCCAATTCCAAGCACGGTTTTAACAACAAATAAAAACCTAAAACAGAATCCTGGGTATTAGGTTATTGAATGTCAGTCTTCCATGTTGGTTAGTCGTGGAAGGCTGACATATTTTTAAACCTGGATTATTCTTAGGTATAAATCATGAGAATATTATTAAACACATAGAAACATAGATTTTATGTGCAGGTAAAGAATATAAATAGAAACTTATTTCTTTCACAAAGATTGCTATATGCATTGTAAAAAAGTGAAACGCCTTTTTTGAGTGCTAAAAGCTATGTTTCTATGTGTTTAAAAATAAAAACAAATATTACATCAATATGAAAAGATCTATCACCTTATTGTTTTTTGGGATCGTGAATATTTTAATCGCCGCCGGATGCAGCAGCGGTGATGACAAAGGTTCAGATAAACCCACAGAACCTGAAACATTTGCTCCAGTCGCGATTGAAAAAACGAACAGCACTAAAATTTATGTGCACTACATGCCTTGGTTTGAAACCAATGAAAGCAGCGCCGATAAAAAATGGGGATATCACTGGACAATGGCAAATAAAAACCCAAATACCATTGGAGCAAACAACCGCAGGGAAATCGCTTCTTACTATTATCCGCTGATTGGACCTTATCATTCGGGAGACAAAAATGTGATTGAAAATCATTTATTATTGATGAAATATTCAGGAATTGATGGTGTTTTAATCGATTGGTACGGAACTTATGATGTGAACGATTACCGAATGGTAAAAGAAAATACCGAACAATTAATTGCCATGCTTGATAAAGTTGGACTCGAATATGCAATTGTTTATGAAGACCGAGTAACAAAAAATGTTGTTGATGCTGGAAAAGCAATTTCGGTAACGAGTGCGGCAAAAACGGATTTGGCTTATATGCAGACCAATTATTTTCCGAATGCAAATTACATCAAAGTAAACGGAAAACCGTTGCTGCTTAATTTCGGGCCAATTGTATTGCAGACTGCTGCAGAATGGACAAATGTTTTTAGCTCATTGACTACAAAACCTACTTTCCTAACGCTTTGGGATCAATCTGGTGAAGCAGGAGATAATGCTTCTGGCGAATATTCTTGGGTATTTAAAAACAGCACGTATTTAACGAATTGGTACACGAATACAAAACCAAAACTTTCTGTTGCAATGGGAAGTGCTTATCCTGGTTTCAAAGATTTTTATGCCGAAGGTGGCGGAGGAGCAGCTATTGGATGGACAATCGAACACAATAATGGAGCTACGCTCGATGAAACGCTTTCTTTGGCTAAAAATGCAAATCTAAGTTACCTGCAATTGATTACGTGGAATGACTTTGGCGAGGGAACTATGTTTGAGCCAACAGTTGAATTTGGTTACACCTATATAGAAAAAGTGAAAGCTTTTGCTGGCGTAAAAAACACCGAATCCTATTTTGCAGACATCAGCAAATTATATAACCTAAGAATTGAAAAGAAAAACGATACTGACGCTCAGAAAAAATTAGATCAGGCTTTTAATTATTTTGTTTCGATGCAGCCCGCAAAAGCAAAACAAATAGTAAGCGAAATAAAATAAAGAGTTGTAATTAATACAATTAAATAATGAAAAACATAAGATATAGATACTGCCTGATTGCTTTAGCTTCAATGCTGATTTGCGCCTGCGGTACTAAAAAAACGACCTATAAAATCAGTTCTCCAGGAAAAAACACCGAATTAGTTTTTGAATTAACACCTTCTGGGCAGCCTGAGTACAGTTTGACTTCTGGCGGAAAATCGGTAATTGAGCCTTCTTTGATGGGGTTTGAGTTTCAAGGAATTCAAAAAATGACCGATGGTTTTGAAGTGGTTTCCACCGAAGAAAAAACGTCCGATGAAACTTGGGAACAGCCTTGGGGAGAATTCAAAAAAGTACGCGATCACCACAATGAATTGATCGTTCATTTGAAAGAAGCTAAAGGTGAGGAGCGCTTGGTTGATATTATTTTCAGAGTTTTTGATGATGGTTTAGGATTTCGTTATTCTTTCCCAAAACAGCCTCACTTAGGCAAAGTGAAGATTTCGAATGAAGTGACGCAGTTTACTTTCAAATCAGATAATGACGTTTGGTGGATTCCGGTGCACCGCGAAAACAGTTATTATGAAAGTGAATACCGCAAAACGCCTATCAGCAAAACAGATACGATTAATACTCCGGCAACTTTTGAAACGAAAGAAAAATTATATGTTGCCATTCACGAAGCAAATTTGACTGATTTTGCCTCAATGACGCTTTTAAAAACAAGCGACAAACAATACAAAAGCGATTTAGTGCCTTGGGCTGACGGCGTAAAAGTATATGCCGAAACTCCTTTTGTAACGCCTTGGAGAACCGTTGTGGTTGGAAAAACGCCTGGCGATGTAGCAACTTCGACTATTATGCTGAATTTAAATGAACCTTCAAAAATTGAAGATCTTTCTTGGATTACGCCGTCAAAATACATCGGAATTTGGTGGGGAATGCATTTAGAAAAATTCACTTGGGGACAAGGTCCAAAACATGGTGCTACTACAAAAAACACTAAAGAATATATTGATTTTGCTGCGAAAAACAATTTTGACGGCGTTCTGGTGGAAGGCTGGAACGAGGGATGGGACGGCGACTGGACTGCCGACGGATCTGCGTTTAGTTTTGTAAAAGCATATCCCGATTTTAACTTGGAAGAAATTACAAAATATGCAGCCATGAAAAATGTGCGTTTAATTGGTCATCATGAAACGGCTGGTGCTTCAAAACATTATGAAAGCCAGCTTGAAGATGCTTTTAAATTGTACCAAAAAATGGGCGTTAATTCGGTTAAAACGGGTTATGTAAACAAATATTTGGATAAAAAAGAATGGCATGACAGTCAATATGGAGCGCGTCATTACAGAAAAGTGATTGAAACGGCGGCGAAATACCATATTATGATTGACAACCACGAGCCAATGAAAGGAACTGGAATTCAGCGTACGTATCCAAACTTTATGTCGCAAGAAGGCGGAAGAGGACAGGAATATAACGCTTGGTCTGTTGATGGCGGAAATACACCACAGCATTTAACGACTTTACCGTTTACAAGAATGCTTTCTGGTCCGTTTGATTATACTCCGGGGAATTTCAATTTTGATTACAAAACGCCTTCTGGAGCGAGAGTTCAAACGACTTTAGCAAATCAATTGGCTTTGTATGTGATTATTTTCAGTCCGTTGCAAATGGCTTCAGATTTACCTGAGAATTATGTTGGAAAACCTGAATTTCAGTTTATAAAAGATGTTCCGTGCACGTGGTCATATACAAAAGTTTTGGATTCTAAAATTGGAGAATACACCACAATTGCCCGCAAAGATTGGGAGGAGAAAAACTGGTATTTAGGATCTATTACAAATAAAGATGCAAGAGACTTAAAAGTTGCATTGTCATTTTTAGATAACGGAAAAGACTACGAAGCTACAGTTTACGCCGATGGAGCAGGAGCAGATTATAAAACGAATCCGTATCCGGTTGCGATTTCAACACAAAAAGTGAATAATAAAAGTGTAATAAATATCAAATTGGCAGCTGGTGGAGGAACAGCTATAAAATTCACTCCGGTTAATTAATTTGAGTTAGTAGTAACTGCGTTTATTTTAGTTAAGTTTGAGCAGATGAGCCCGATTTCTTCTTGGAGATTTCGGGCTTGTTTTTTTGTTTCAAGTTTCAGGTTTCATGTTGAAAGTTTAACCGCAAAGGGCGCAAAGTTTTTTTTTCTAGATTGCGTTTAAAAACGCAAAGTTCGCAAAGCTTTATGAAAAAAACTTTGCGAACTTTGCGTAATCCTTTGCGTCTTTGCGGTTAAAAACCTCAGTATCTCAGAATTTTACTTATGCAATTGAATGTGTTTTCCAAAAGAATACGTTAAAGCAATTGTTGGTCCATTGTAGCCCCATTTAAAGAAACCGTTAACTCTTTCTTTTTCAGCATCAACTCTAATGTTTAGACCTGTATATCCGGCTGTTATACTGAAATTTTTATACAAATTATATAATACAGTCAAGTTATAGCTTAAAATACGCCCGTCAATGTTGTTTACTTTTAGAGCGAAGTAATTAAAGTTTGCATAAAGTCCCACTTTTTTGCCTAATACAAATTCGCCCCAAACTCCAATATCCGGCAGTGGAGCAGTCACACCAAAATCATCATTAAACGAGATTTGTTGTGTTTGTCCTTCAAGACTTAAACCAACATCTATTAACATTACGTGAGCACCTATTAAGGCACCTATTTCATATTTTGGTTTTGATATAAAAGCGTAACCGTAAAATACTCTAATAATCTGATTATCAAAAAATGCTGAAACACGTCCGTCAACTGGATAAGTATGATCACCAAAGGTGATATCCTTTTGAAGAACTTTTGTAGATCTTCTGTTCAAATAAAAATATTCAGAGCCTAATCTTGATCTTCTTGAAATGCGCCACTCAAAAGCAGCAGTAAAGGATTCACTACTTTTATTAAATCCGAGATCTTTTTCAAAATCGATCATATCTCCAAAGTTACCATTATTGCCTCCTACTTCTACTTGTGTGTTGTTAATAGGGAAAAAAGCACCGGCCGAAAATTTGAATCGTCTTGCGTGCCAAGGCAAATCTTCAGGATCATAATTCTGAAAATCATCTGCTTTGGAATTGTTGTTTTGTAAGGCGGGTAGAGTATCAGCTGGAATTTCGGCGGTAGTTTGTGCTTTCACCGGAATCCAAAAGAGGCAAACTATCATAAAACAAATTAATTTTTTCATCGGATTTAATTTTAGAGTTTTTGATAAATTTTTAACACTTAAAGTTAACAAAAAAAATCATTCATTTAAATTTTTGATGTTTAATATTTAATTAATTAGTTTGATTATCAGTTTGATATGGAATGATGAGGTTTTGATAACGAAAATTTCTTTTGAAAATAATTGTCGCGTGAGGGATAGGAGCATGCTGCCGAAGCAGCGCGGATAGCCCGACAGCAATTAAAAAAAGGCCTGATGAACGCAATGTTGATCAGGCCTTTTTTTAATTGGTGGCACGCCCAGATTAATTATGAATTGTTAATTATGAATTCTTAATTGTTAATTGTGAAATGTGAAATGTGAAATGTTAATTGTGAAGTGATCCAGATTGTGTGAATTACAGTGCGTGTCCTTCGACTTCGCTCAGGATGACATAGAGAGAAATTTATAATTAACAATTCATAATTAACAATTAACTAAACTCTATTATAATCCGCTTTCCAGTGAACGATTGCTTTTTTTATAGAATCTCCTGGAAGATTATTTTTAAGGGCATCTTCAAGAAGTGGCAAAAATTCGTTGTCAGGTGCGAAACGAAGTGCAAATATTTGATCATCAGTTAATTTGTATTCAAATTCTTCGAGCCTTTTTCCCGTAAGTGTAAAATAGCGGTAACGGACTTCCAAACGCACTATTCGGTTTTGGAGTATAAGCGCATAATGTTGGCGGAGCATAAAAGCCAAAAAGAACAGAAAAACAAAACCAACGCTGATAAACGACCAGATAAGCGTATCGCTTGTAGTGCAGGCAAAATAAATGCTGAAAACCAAAAAAATGATTAAAACGGGATAATATATAAAATGATGCGGGGTGTAAAATCGTATGTGATTGTAATAAGTTTGAACTTTCATAATTACTTTTTTAGATCTTGATTAAAAAAACAAAGCTACTCTAAAATTTAGAATAGCTTTATTTCTCAAAATAAACTAACATAACCAATGTTTCCTTTATACTCTAAACTACTTAAAGTTTGTAATTCTATTTATTTGAAAAAAGCCTTCATACTGCATATAAATCTTCGTTTATTTTGGCTTTAATTTCTTGATAGTAAAATTACATCGAGTCTGGAGGTTTCTGTTATATTTTAATTTGAAAATGTTATATGATTTCAACTGCCGGTTTTTAAAGTGCCGATAATCTTCCATTCGGCTAATTTTGAATCGAATGATTTTCCAGCATTTGCCGGACTTGTGGACGGAAGTGTATGAAGCTGATAACTGTTTTCTAAATGAACATATTTTTTAAAGAAAGCATGCGCTTTTTGCCCGTTGAAGAAAATAGTTTTGATATTGGGATGTTGTTTTAAAAAAGTTTCAAAATCATTGGCGATTTCGTTTTTGATGGCGCTATCCAGACTTCCTACGCGATCACAATATTGGAGAACATCCCAAAGTGCAATTTTATTTTTTTGAAGCAATGCTTTTCTGGTTTCATAATCCTGCGAGAAATCCTCGTTGAGAATTTGAAACATAAACTTCCAAAAATTATTCTGATTGTGTCCGTAATATTGGTTTAATTCCAATGATTTTGTGCCGGGCATTGTGCCGAGAATCAGAATTGTAGCATCATTTGACGAAATGGGTTCGAACGAAAAACTTTTCATTGTTTTTTTTGAATTAAGAAATTTTTTGTTTGAGTTAAAATTATCATTTCGAAGTAATTATAAAACAAAACCGTAAAATTATATAACATTTTCAAGAACGCTTGTGCGAACTTTGAATTATTGATTTTTAGAAAGCTAAAGTCTCTTTTTTAGCCAAATCTGAAATCAAAATGTCAAATTTAAATGTACGCAAAATGAAAGTAGTTACCATACATACAGAGCAAATTCAAACCGTATTTAATGAATTGAATGATAATTTAGGTGGAAAAATCATTTTTGATTTTGATGAATATACGTTGGATATCAATAGTGATTTTGCAAAAGGTACCATTACAGGCGCTTCATTTAATGATAATATCTCGTACGTTCAGTTTGACATGACGTTTTCTATGGCAGTGAGAATGGATTTTCTAAATGTCATTTCAACGCCTGTTTATTTTGCGTATTGCTCAAAAGGCGGTTTATCGCATAGCTTTGGAATCAACGGCGAAGAGCGACAATTTAAACCTTTTCAGACTGCGATTTTAGCGTCGAATAAAAATCAGGATAATGTTTTGTTTTTTGACAAAGACGTCAATACAAAATTGACGTTGATTATTGTTGGAACTCAAACAGAACAATCTTATTTGATGCCTTCTTTAAACCAAAAAGTAAAAGAAACTTTTTTTGAAAATAATGCCATGCAGAATTTCTTTTACATGGGTTCGTACAACTTAAAAATTGCCGAAAAAATTGAACAGCTAAACGCCGTTACACAAACCGGAATTGTTAGAAATTTATTGAAAGAAGGAATTCTGAAAATTATTTTGGCAATGGAAATTCAACAACATAGCGACGATTTAAATTCGTTTTCAAAAGATTCAAATTGCTTGACTTTGAAAGAAATGGAAGAAATCAAAGAACTTTCAGAATTTATCAAATCAAGTCCAGAAGAAGCTTTCACGATTAAATCATTAAGCAAAAAATCGGGCTTATCGCCAAGTAAACTTCAGGAAGGTTTTAAAATGATCCACGACAGAACGGTAAACGATTATATCACCCACATGCGCGTTTTGAAAGCCGAAATTTTAATGCGCACTTCAGACCTTAATATTTCCGAAATCGTGTATTGCATCGGTTTTACTTCAAGAAGTTACTTCTCAAAAATATTCAAACAAAAATTCAACTGCAGTCCAAAAGAGTATAAGTATAATTTTTGTTAATAGGAAGGTTCTGAGGTACTAAGATGCTAAGGTTCTAAGGTTCTAAGTTTTTTTCTTAGTACCTCAGAACCTTAGCATCTTAGCACCTTTTCTAAGTCATCTCCCAAATCGATAATACTCCAAGTCCATATTGATTTTATTGTTCATGGAATCCAGAATAGAATTCATTCCGATGATGCTGAAGGTGATTCCGTTACCGCCAAAACCGAGTACATAATGTTCGTTTTTTTTAGGATCTGGTTTTCCAAAATAGGGAAGTCCGTCTTTGGTTTCGCCAAAAGTTCCCGCCCAGGAATAATCAAGTTTGAAATTGATATTCGGAAACTTTCTTCGGAAAGATCTTAGCAAATATTGTTCTTTTTTCGGAAGCAATTTATCTCGTTTTTTTGCATCAATAAAATCTTCATCGCCTCCGCCTACAATCAGTCGGTTATCACCCGTCGCTCTAAAATACAAGTACGGATTTGACGTATCCCACAAAATAGAGTTTTTAAAAACAGCCGGCAAATCAGGCAAACTTTCAGATGCAATAACGAACGTGCTTTTCAAATCGACCACTTTTTCTTTTAAGGTTTCGGTGCTTTCATAGCCAGAACAATGAATAATGTGATGCGCCATGATTGAATTTCCATTTTCAGTCTGGGCAATAAACTTTCCGCCTTGATTTTTTATGGATGTTATATTCGTTCGGTCAAAAACTTTCAATCCGTTTTCTTGGCAATAAAAAATTAAATCCTGCGCCAAATGATACGGATCGACAACCGCCGCAGTTTTAGACTCGATTGCTGCAATTGCTTTTAAACCCATTGTTTCCAGTTCGGCTTTACTCAGCCAATTAACATCAAAACCATGTTGTTTTCTGGTTTTGAATTCATTTTTTAAAAACGGAATATCTTTTTTGAGACTGCAGAAATAGATGCTTTTTTTAAATTCAAATTCGCAGTCGCTTTTGATGGTATCGATAATGGTTCTCAAGTCAAAAATGGCTTTTTTGCCGTTTCTGTAACTGTTTACCGCACAATCTGCTCCTCGTAATTTGATCAATTCATGCAACGAAACATCAATTTCGTATTGAAGCAACGCAGTACTTGCGGCGGTGCTGCCGTTGCAAACGTCGCGCCTGTCGACTAAAACCGCTTTTTTTCCTTCGCTGATCAATTTGTAAGCAATCAATGCACCTGTGATGCCGCCTCCAATAATCAAAATTGGTGTTTCTAAATTTGAATCTAAAGACGGATAACTTGCCTGCATTTTGTGTTTTAAAGGCCAGAAAGTTTCTGTTGAACGTAGTTTCATTTTTTGCCAGTTTTTGGGGTAGTTGTTGTTTTTGGTTTTTTAGCCGTTTTAGAAGCAGCTTTAAATTGATTTCTATTTTTATCTTTTCTTTCATGCGATTCGTCTGCTTCTGCAATAGAATGAGATTGTCTAATGGTTTCGTCTTTTTTAGCCAATTCGCTCAGTCTGTGATAATATTTTTTAATAATTTCCATCTCTTCCTCCGTCATACTTTCGATGTCAACGAGACTATTGCTGGACAATTCGTTTGAAGCTACCAATTCATTTAATTTAAGCTGAATGGCAAGCGAATCTTTGTTTTGGGCTTTCTGAATCAAGAAAACCATTAAAAAAGTAATAATCGTTGTTCCGGTATTAATCACGAGCTGCCACGTTTCTGAATAACCGAAAAATGGTCCCGAAACGGCCCAGACAACCACAGTTAAAAAAGCGATAATAAAGGCTGGAGTACTTCCTGTTGCTTTACAAACTGCACTTGCAAATTTTTCAAATGCGCTGTTTTTATTTTGTTTTTTTGCTTTCATTAGAATTTTATTTTTTGGTTTTGCTTACTTTTTCTTCTTTAATTACTTTGTTGTGTTTTTCATCATAAACCGCCGGATCAATTGGTTGTCCGGTTTTGCTGAATATTTTTATTTTGGGATCTTCATGCGTTCCTGTGATTACAATTGGAAAACCAATTATTCCAAAAGGCGGAAGTCCTAATCGCATTCTTAAATCCAAGAGTCCGTCAAAACTGGTTGTACCTTTTATCGTTGGCCTGAAACTAGCCACCGAAAACGTAAATGGCTCAATATAAATTAGGTTGTTGTCGATTGTCGAGTTGATTTCAATTCCTTTCATATCAGGATTATCAAGACCTTTTTGTCCGGTTTTCGAACTTATTCCGTCAAATAATTTCAAGCCTTTTACCTGAACATCACGCAGGTTTATGGTACCGCCTCCGTTTAATGATTCGTAAATTGGACCCATATTTCCGTTTAAATCGCCTTTGACATTATAATCGACAGAAATAATTCCCTGCGCTTTTTCGGCAACGGTCACCATATCATGAAACATCGGAATTTCTTTGTACGCGCGTTGCACGCTAAAATCTTTGGCTGTGAAATGCGCGTCAAAATGTGCGGTTGTTGGCGATTCATCTTTATAAGAAGCATTGATTCCTAAAATGCAGTCAATGATACTGAAAGTAGCATTCTGCAAATAAAAATTGCCTTTTTCAATTCCTGTTTTGCCTGAAAGTTTGTTTAAAACCAATCCGTTGTATTCTACTTTATCGGCATTTGCGGTAAGAGAAACATTTAAGTTTTTCGGAATCATAACGACACCGCTCATTTTCGGATGATCTTCTTTAGCGTAATCGACCTCTAGCTTTCGGTCATTATTTTCGCCATTTTTCAAAGCCATAAATTCATCGACATTGATCAGTTTTGATTTCATATTGAAATTCCCGCTCAAAGTTCCGTGCGATTCCAGAAAATAATTGATGGTATTTAAAAGATATCCGTTAATATCAAAATCTGATTTTCCATAAGAAGCATAGAATTTTTCGAACCACATTTTTTCATTCTGAAAACGGAAATTTCCTTGTTTGATAAAGAAAGCTTTCGGGAAAAGTTCTGAAGTTGCTTTGATATTTTTCAGCAGAATTGTGCCTCGGTTGTCCAGTTTATTATATTGTCCCGTTGTCGCGTAACTTTGTTTTCCTTTTAACGATAAATCGGCTTTGGCATAACCCGTTACATCAACTCCTTTTTGAGAGAAAACCTGATAAATTCGGCCCACATTCAATTCACCTTTAATTTTTGCATTGTAAGCCAGATCACTGAAATCAGAAAGCGTTGCATTTACATACATCGGATTTCCTTCAAAAACAAATGATGCAGGCGCCACAGCCACAATCAAATCTTGATATGTTCCAGCTTTGTTGAGCACATTGGCAACAAAAGTGATATTGGTAATTGGGTTAGGGTAAGAGTTGGTTTTCAGCCAGCCGTTGTGAAGCGCAATACCGCCAATTGTTTTTGGAAACAGTTTTTTTGAAGTGCTGAAAATTCCTTTTGCCTTGATATTTGTTTTTAAAATTCCTTTTAAATCAACTGAATTCAAGCCTAAAGCCGCATCAACAACTGCGAGATCCAGCGCGCCTTTTACGCTGGCATCGATTGTCATTTCGTTAAAACCTTTGCTATGCAAATAAGCGTTGAAATAATCTTTTTCGCCCACTTTAAATTTAAAAGTTCGGAGATTGACAAGCAATTGTTCCCTATCTAAAGAAGGAAGCATCGCATTCAAATCCATCTGAAAATCAGTCAGCGGAACGGGAGCATTTTTATAATTCACCGCGCCATTATTAATTTTTAGATTGAAAGCTAAATTTGGTTTTTGTTTTTTGCCAGCATTATAATCTCCTTTAAGAGTAAAAACGAGATCGCTTCTACCTGAAATATCTGTTTTTTCCAGCCACGTTAAATATTCTGGTGGCATTACAGAAAGCAAATCTTTTACTGTTGTGTTTTCAGATGCGGCTTTGATATTGATTTTATAGCCGTCTCGTAAAATGGTAAAAAGCCCCGTAAATTTTAAGGGCAGTTTATTGATATGAAGTTCATTTTTTTGAAGAATAAACGAAAGTGCGTGCGTATTGATACGTGTAATCAAATCAGCGCTGACGTGTTTTCGTCTCAAATATCCGGTGCGGTCGTAGTAGAAATCTAGATTGTCAATTTTGGCATTGGTGCTTAAGTCGAAAATGTCGTCGCTGAGGTTTCCTTTTCCAATGTAATTAAAACCTCTAGCGTCAACCAAAATTTTGGCGGAACGATCGTTGTATTTGACATGACAGTTTTTAAGATCAATTCTTTCTAGCCGAATTGCAGTTCCTTCTTCGGGTGCGTTTGGGTCATTTTTTTCGTTTTTCCGATCTTCTAGCGCAATATAAACATTGTAATTGGCTTGTCCTTTTTCGTTGACCATTACATTTATTAAAGCATCAGAAACGTATAATTTGTTGATTTTTACTTCGTTGTCAAAAATCAGTCTTTTTAAGTTTATTCCAAAAGCTACTTGATCGGCTTTTAACAAAGTATCATTGCTGAAAGGTTTTGAACCGGTCATTGACAAATTATCCAACGAAACGGTAAGCGACGGAAAATGAGTGAAAAAGGAAAGCTTAGATTTCGTAAAATCCAATTTTGTATCTAAACGTTCGTTGGCGATTTTTTTAACTTCTGAGGCAACTTTTCCAGGAAACAACAGCGGAATCACAAACAACAGGAATAATATTCCTGCAATCGTAATTCCGGTCCATTTTAAAATCTTAAGGCTTATATTTTTATATGAAGTTTTCATGGCATATAAATTTTACTGTTTTTTTTCAGGCTCTTTTTTGGCATCTTGTTCTTTTTGCTTGTCCTGTTTTTCTTTTTCGTCTTTAGCTTTCTCTTCTTTTGCTTTTTCTTGTTTTTCCTTTTCTTGCTTTTCTTTTTCTTCTTTGGCCGCTTTTTCCTGTTCTGCTTGTTTTTCCTGTTTTTCTTCTTGTTTCTTAGCTTTTTCTTTCTCTTTTTTCTTGAAATAGCCTCTAAAAAGGAAATTGCTTTTTGCAGCTTCCATATTCTCGCTGAAACCTTTTGTGCCGCTTTCTAGATTTGAAAGTGTATTTGAAACGCTGTTTGCCATTTTATCATCGCGGACTAAACGTGCTAGAGCGCCGTTTCCGTTGTTCATGCTATGGCTGAAAATCGCCAATTCTTCAGAAATTACGCCCACGTTATCCACGCTTTTTTTGACGCTTTTCATGATGTCATTCATTTCAATTCCGTCAATGGAAGCAATTGTGCCGTTGTCTTCAATAATTTTTGTTGACTTCACGCCTGGAGAAATCGTCAAAACTTTGTCGCCCATTAATCCGTCAGAACCAATTCCTGCGCGGGCATCGGTTTTGATGAATTTGCGGACTTCGTCTTTGATGACCATTGAAACGATTACCGAAGAGTCATTTATAATTTGGATTTCTTCTACGGTTCCAATATTAATTCCGGAAAAACGAACATTATTCCCGACTTCTAAACCGCTCACCGTTTTAAATTTTGAACTGATGTGGAAAGTCGAGCCAAATAGGTTTTTTTGTTTTCCAATGAAATAAACGGCCGTTATAAACAGCAGTAAACCAATTGATACAAACATTCCTAATTTCCAAGTATATCCAGATTCCTTTTCCATGATTTCTACATTTTATTTTGCTTTATTCAAAAAATGAGCGCACCCATTCGTCTTCGTCTTTTTCTAGTTCTTCGTAAGTTCCTTCGGCGTGGATTTTTCCATCTTTCAAAACCATAATTCTGTCGGCAGTCAATTTGGCGCAGGCCATATCGTGCGTAATAATTATTGATGAGGTTTTTTGTTTGTGCTTGATATCCAGAATCAATTCACTGATTTCTCGCGATGTGATCGTGTCGAGACCCGTTGTGGGTTCGTCGTATAAAATAATTTCGGGTTTTAAAATCAGCGTTCTTGCAAGACCAATTCTTTTTCTCATTCCGCCAGATAATTCGGCTGGCATTTTATCGATCGCATCACTCAAACCTACATTTTCCAGCGCTTCAATAACTTCATTTTCAACTTCATCGGCAGTCAAATCTCTTTTGTGTGCTCTTAAGGTAAAAGCAAGATTTTCTCTTACCGACATAGAGTCGTATAAAGCGGCACTTTGAAACAGAAAACCAATTTTTACTCTCATTTTATTGAGTTCGCTTTTGCTGAGATTTAAGATGTTTTCGTCAAAAACTTTTATCTCACCTTTATCAGGATTTATCAAGCCAACAATGCATTTTATTGTTACCGATTTCCCTGAACCAGAGCGTCCTAATATGACAAGATCTTCTCCTTTGTTCACGGTGAGATTTACGCCTTGTAAAACTTTGTTGTCTTTGCCAAAGGTTTTGTGCAGGTTTTTAATCTCGATAATCGGAGCCTGATTTTTATCTTTTGATTTTGGGTCGCTATTTTTCTTTTCCTTTATCATCTTAATAAATTAAATCAGTTAATTGTACTGCGATCATATCAATAATAAATATGCTTAAAGAAGCTGTAACTACTGCCGAGTTTGCCGCGCGTCCCACACTTTCTGTTCCGTTTGCAGCATTAAATCCTTTGAAGCATCCAATCATTCCGATGAAAAAACCAAAAAAGAATGTTTTTATCGTTGCAGGAATCAAATCTGAAAATTCTAAAGACTGAATAATCTGGCTTAGATAGCGATAGAAATTAACATCGCCCTTAATATTTATTCCGGCATAACCACCAACAAGTCCAATCGCGTCAGCAAAAATCACTAATATTGGAACCATCAGCGTACAAGCTAAAATTCGAGTAACAACCAAATAATTATAAGGATTAATGGCCGAAACTTCCATCGCATCAATTTGTTCTGTTACTTTCATCGAACCTAATTCGGCACCAATTCCTGATGAAATTTTTCCGGCACAAATCAAGGCAGTTATCACAGGCGCAATTTCACGAATCAGCGAAAGTGCAACCATTCCCGGCAACCAGCTTTCAGCACCAAATGTTACCAAAGTTGGTCTTGACTGAATGGTTAAAACCAAACCCATAATAAAACCGGTAATGGCAACCAACGGAAATGATTTATAACCAATAATATAGCATTGTTTTAAAAACTCTTTTGCCTCATAAGGAGGCACAATAAGTTCTTTAAAAAAACGCGATGCAAATAGTGTTGCATTTCCAATTTGTGCGAATGTATTTTTTAAGCTGAGAATCAAAATAGTGTCGTTTAAAAGTTAAAACATATTGAAAATCATTTTTTTAACAGTTTTATATCCCTTTTGTAATTATAGATGAAAGTTACCCTAATACTTGTTAAAATCTTTTACACAACTTTTTTTGATGCTTATATAATTTACATTTAAGCGCAATAATTGATTGAAAGTCACGTTAGTGCGTTCTTAAAACAAAAAATCCCTTTCATTTAGAAAGGGATTTCAAGGGTTAAATTGAATTTTGGTCAGCTTTATTTGCTTTTATAAATTTATCGCAATGCCTCTTCGGGTTTTCATGAGCGGAATTACTTTTGATTCTGAAATCGCAAATTTTTCCATTAACAATCTTGCAGTCAAATAACAAATTGTCGATTCGGCACCTTGGTTTAAATTGACATTTTCTTTTTCTAGCCCGTCATAACCGCCACCGCTTACGGGATTATACATTATTTGATTTAAATGATTTTTCCCTAAAAACCAGTTGAACGAAGCTTTCATTTTCTTTTTATATTCTGGAATTTTAAATGCGTTATAAAATGCATTTAAAGTTTGAATAGTATAGGTAATATCAATTGGCTGTTCGCCGTATTGTTGTGGTTCTGAACCTTTATGATGCCAGCTTTTGTTCGAAATTGCTTTGATATTTCCGTTTACAAATGTTTTCGAAATCAAGAAATCTAATGAGTCGAGAGCCACTTTTTTGTAAACTGGTTTATTGGTGATCAAATAAGCATAAAGCATTGATTCTGGCAGAATTCCGTTTCCGTAAGTCAAATAGTTTTCAAACCATTGCCAGTCTTCTGTCGCTGTATCTTCATAATTGGCTAATAATTTAGCATTCAATTTGTTGATAATTGCTGCAACATACAAATTCGGAATAGTAGAATGATATAAATACAAACCTTTGGTTGCAAAACCAATTGAACGCGGCGACTGAATATTTTCGGCCCATTTCAAGGAATTCAATAAACATTTTGTTGCTTTTTCAGTAATCTTTTCTGGAAGAATATCGGAAATAGAAACTACAGTTCCCAACGCCCAAATTGCTCTTGCATTCGAATCTTCTAAATTAACTTCGGCATTTTGCTCAACGTGTTCGCGGTTTTCTTTATCAACATAATTGATGAAATCGCCTTTTGGTTTTTGACAACGCTGAATAAAATCCAAATAAATTAAAATATAAGCCAAGTCGTCTTTGTCCTGAGTCAGTTTATAGTGCATGCAAAATGCAATTAAAGCTCTAGCATTATCATCTAAAGTATAACCCGTGTCTAAATCTGGAATCGAAATTTTGCTGAATTGGATGATTCCAAGTTCTGTAGTTAGTTTTTTGATGTGATTTAACTGAATTGCAGGGTAGCTATATTTAATTTCTGACGGATTTTCGATCAGTTTTTTATACGTATTCATGTGTGTAATCGCTGCATTTTCCCAAGAAGAAGCACGCATTTTTGTAAAGGAATTAATTCCCATTTCATGTCTTAGATTTTCATCTGAAATCAGTTTGATTGCGGCTTCTGCAAATTGATCAACATCGCCAATATCAACTAATATTCCCGAATCTGAAGTCAAAACTTCTCTCGTATGAGGAATTTTTGAAGCTACAATTGGGCACGCACAACTCATTGCATAAGCAAAAGTGCCGCTTACCGCCTGATTTGGATCTTTTGACGTGAACATATAAATATCGGTTGCTTTTAGATATTCCAAAAGTTCATCGGTGTCTAAATATTGATTGATGAAACGAACATTGTTTTCAAGCTTTAAATCTTTAACAATTCCTTCGAGTTTATCACGATAAGCATCGACGCCGTCTTTGATTAAATTTGGATGTGTTTTGCCAATAATCAAATACAAGGCATTTGGTGCTTTTTCAACAATTTTTGGAAGCGCTTGAAGTCCGGTTTCTATATTTTTTCCTTCGCCTAAAAGTCCGAAAGTGGAAAGTACTAATCGATCCTGAATGTTTAATTTTTCTTTTGCCTGCGCCGGAGTTTCATACACAACGATATGTGTTCCGTGTGATACGCAGGTAATTATTTTTTCATCGATTTGATAATCGTTGATCAAAATTTCTTTCGATTTATTGGTCATCACAAAAACCGAATTGCTGTAACTTAGCAGTAGTTTTACGAACGTTTTTAAATCATTATTCGGATTCGGAATTACGCTATGAAAAGTAAACGTAACCGGTTTTTTGATCACATTCAAAAAGTCTAAAAGATGATCTCCATAATTTCCTGAAAACAAACCAAATTCATGCTGAATATGAACTAATTTAACCGCTTCATCTTTATTGATTTCTTCGGCAGCTTTAGCATAATCTTCTCTGTTTTTTGTGTTTAGCGTATACGCTTCAGTAGGATTTTCTTTTGGTTTATCGACAAGCTCGCATATTTCGCATTGGATAGATTTACCATAAACATCGGTAATTCCTTTTATGGTATCTTGCGTATAAGTTGCTATGCCGCATTGTGTTGGCGGAAAAGTAGATAAAAAAACTATTTTTAATTTATTGGATATCGTCTTCATGGGGATTCTGTTTTAATTCAGTTAATAAGTCGTTCAGGTTCAATGAAGCCACCGCAATCTTGTCATCGGCGGCACCGTAATAAATATATAGTTGTTCATCAAAAATGGCAGTTCCGGTAGGGAAAACCACATAATTGACATAACCGTGTCTTTCATAATATTCTGATGGCGTAATAATTGGTTTTGTCAAACGATACAGTACTTTTGATGGATCATTTAGATCTAATAAAGCAGCGCAAGCATGATACACAAGACCTTTTTCACGTCTTTCGGCAGCGTGATAAATCAATAGCCATCCGTCTTCAGTTTCAATAGGCGGGGCGCCTGGACCAATATGACTGGTTTCATGGTCATATTTTGGTTCCAGAATAATATGGTCTGGCAAGTTTTTGATGTAGTCTTTCCAAAATTCAACCGTCAGATCGGTTTTTTTTTCAAAAGAAAATAATTGAATCGAAGGAAATAATCTATGTAAAGCTATGAATTTCCCGTCAATTTTTTTCGGAAAAAGCACTACATTTTTGTCCCACACGTATAAATTTTCTTTCATTGTTTCCGTCAGGGGATAATTCCTTGCGGTATTGAAAGCTAATATTCTGGCAATGCTCGGAATTTGCAAGTGTTTGCGTATCAAGTTTGTAAATTCGTGCAATATAAATCTCGGCGTTAAAATTCCTTTCTTTTTAAAAGAAACCAAATCTTTTGATGTTGCCAGAGCACCGCAAGCATTTATTCCGTCATAAGTAACATATGTCATGTAGAAACGATCCTCAATTTTTACAATTCGAGGATCTTCGACGCCATGAATTTCGTAAATATATTCAGGAACAAAAATGGGTTCTGTATGACGTTCGACCAATGTTTTTGGACCCTCAAATCGACAATAGCCAATCGTTGAAAAATTGCCTCGTTTTGCTGCCCTGTAAAACATATGTACATTGTTGCCATCTTGATAAATAGCTGGGTTTAGAACTCCAAGTTCTTCAAAAGGACGATCTGATTTTTCTAGAATTACACCATGCTTTACTGCCGTTAAGCTTTTTGTGGCCTCGATTTCCATATATTTCAATTTTTATCTAAAATTACTTTGGGAATGAGCGCATGATTACTCCAATCAATCAAAAAATTGACTCAATCACTTAAAGATGGGAATTTTGTAAATAGGAAAAATGAATTATAAAACTTATAAGCCAAGAGTTCATTTTAAGCTTATTTTGCTATTTAAAAACCTTTTTAATATTAAGTCATTTAAATCAAGAATCGATTTTTGCATAGAGTAAAAATGAGTATTGATTTAAATAAAATGCCTTATGTCACATTGGACAGTGAGTTTTATTATTCTGACAATTATTGCAGGAGTTTATGGTTTTGGAGGAGCTGCTGATATAGCACATAGTTTTGTAAAATTGCTTTTCTTCGTTTTTATAATATTAACGATCATAACCGCAATAATAGGACGAATATCTGTAGAAAGCCAACAAAAAAACGCGAAACCAATTTAATTGATTTCGCGTTTTTTTATATCTTAATTTTCATGCTAGCTGCGCAATGAAAGATATTTTTTGTGAAGAAAAGCAATCGGAATTCCGATGCAGCAGATCAAAATTATCATAGACAAGAACAATGGAAAATCCAAATGTTTCTCAGGCAAAACCGGAAACACTACGGGAAGTACGACCAAATTCATTATAATCCACACAAAAATTCCATAAATAATTCCTGAAAGCAATGTGTTTTTTTTCAGAAATGAGAAATAAGGAAAAACGGTATAATAAAACCACGCAAAAGTAAAAGCGATGAAATAATGCAATAAAAGACCATAAAGTGCCATTTGAGAACCGCCACTGTAAGCTTCTTTTTTAAAAATGCCACTGGCAATGGATTGCAGAATTTTAACTCCGGTTGTTTTATTTAGAATTCCTGCATAAATGGTAATGGCTGCAACAACATCTAATGTTCCTGCAATTAATCCAGTTATGAAAATGGCGCCACTTTTTGATTTCATAGTTATTTAGGTTTTTGGTTAGATTTGAAGCTTTAAATTATACTTTGGTTAATGTTTTTAAGATAGAATTTAATTGATACGTATGTCGCTGTGTATGAACGAGCGCAAAATGAATCCATTCAAAAATAGTAAAATTTTCAAAACCAGGAACTTGGAAATCAAGGCAAGTCAAAGTCAAGTCGTAATTTTCGGCACCATCCAGCAATTCGGACTCAACTCTTTGAAGTTCGTTTTTTAATTCGCTTTTGCTGTAGTTTTTTTGCTCAGGTCTTAGAAAATCTGGCGCATTCATTTTTGTGCTGAAATCTAGAAAAAGCGCGTCTAGAGGCGCAATATTATCATCGTATTTGCGAATGGTTTTTTGTGTTTTTCCCGCAAATAGTTTAGGATATCCAGAACATGCCATTACAATATGTTGTGCTGTTTGTCCGCCGGTCCAGCTTCCTTGATACGGAACTTGATTTAATTCTTCATCAGAAAAAGAATCAAGTATTTCATTCAGTTTTTTGAATGTTTCGGTAATATTTTTTTTAACTGCTGTTTTCATTTTGTCAATTTTTAAATTAGACTTGAGGTATGAAAGAGGAGTTTATTTTTTTGTAAAATGGATAAGAGATACTCTTTCAAAAGTACAATAAAATATTTAAGATGTTTTAAATCAGTGATTTAAAATTTTTACAGAAGTACTTCGCAATGAAAGCCATACGAATGGAGAAGATCGATAATTTTTCGCTTTGAAATAGATGAGGCATGAACCCGCAGAATTTTATCGCAATCTTCTAAGTCAAAATTTATATTGCTGTCTGGGAAATGTTCAAGAAGTTTCCCGACTATCATTTCGGATTGGTCAACTTCCTGAACATTTGTTTTGAAAACCTCGATCATGATTTCAGAAGTTTATAACGCTATGTTTTTGTAGCGTTCTATTTTATGATAATAGATATAAGAAGTCGCCAGAATCAATAAAATAATCAACGGGAAAAAGCTTTGAAAGTTCATTCCATCAACAGCAAAATGACTGATTGAGGCAAAGATGAAATCAAAACCAAATCCGGCATACGCCCACTCTTTTACATTTTTAGGAACTTGCGGAATCACTAATACCAAAACCCCCAATACTTTGAAAACGACTAATGCATTCCCAAAATATTCTGGATAACCTAAATGTCTGATTCCTTCTTTAGCTAGTTCTGTCTGAGAAGTCAATGCTGGCATGACACCTTCAAATAAAAAAATTAAGATTGTAGTAGTCCAAAAAATAATTTTTGCTTTTTTCATGTGGTTTGTTTTTTTAAATAGTTATTAGTTAATGTATTACAAATGTACAATTCTTGTTTTTTGAAGAAATACGCATTTACGACTATTTTAGGGGCATTTGGGACAAGATTTTTTTTTAATTGATAATTGATAATTGATAATTGATAATTGATAATTGATAATTTTTGTACCTACTATTCGATTTGTCATCCTGAGCGGAGTCGAAGGACCACACAGAAGCTCTACAAAGATTGTCGATTTAGTTTGCGGAGTTTCTTGCGGAGATCCCTCGTTCCTCGGGATGACAAGATTGTCTTGAAACGTTGTCTAGAAAAAAAAGAAAAAAAAGAATAAAAAGAAAATCCGTTCAAATCTGCGTTTTCGCGAAGCGAATCCGTATCATCCGTGTGCTATGACGACAATTCAAGTGAGATTGCTGCGTTCCTCGGGATGACAATATTGAGTGTAGAATCTTCATGCAATAAAAAACTTCTGCGCCCTTTGCGTAAATCCTTGCGTTCTTTGCGGTTAAATAAAACAAAAAACGCCATGAAACCAAAAAGGTCTCACAGCGTTTTCATCTCAAAAAATAAATAATTAATGGGTAAATAGGTGTATTATTTCCAGCCTCCTCCAAGAGCGCGGTATAATTCGGTATTAGCGGTAAGTTGTTGTCTTTTGATATCTGCCAGTTCTAATTCGCTTTGCAGTAAATTTGCTTGTGCTGTTAAAACTTCAAGATATTCTGCCATTCCGTTTTTGAAAAGCAGATTAGCATTTTTAATAGCTTGTTGCAACGTTTTTACTTTTTGCTGTAAAAAAGTTTCTTGCTGTTGTAATTTCTCTGTAACAACTAATGCATCAGCAACTTCTCCAACAGCAATCAAAACAGATTGTCTGAAATTCAAAACTGCTTTTTCTCTTTCGGCTAGCGCAATATTATATTGTGTTTTCAGTCTTTTATTATTTAGCAAAGGTTGCGTAAGACCACCTGCTACAGTTCCAAACAATGAAGCCGGAATAGTAAACCAAGTGCTAGTTTCAAAAGAATTCACCCCGGCTTGAGCAGTAATTCTAAGCGTAGGATATAAATCTGCTTTTGTGATTCCAACATTGGCATTGGCGATTTTTAATTCCAATTCGGCACTTTTTACATCTGGTCTTCTGCTTACTAATGAAGACGGAATTCCTACTGTATTGTTGTTTTTGATTTCAATAGCACTCAACGTTGTCGTTCTTTCTTTTGCACTCGGAAAAGAGCCTGTCAAAACACTCAAAGCATTTTCCTGAATCGCAATATTTTGCTCCAATAATGGAATCAATTGCGCTGAATTTAATTTCTGCGCTTCTGATTGCTGAATTGCCAATGAAGTCGTTTGTCCAGCATCATATTTTAATTTGATAATATTGGTTGTACTATCATTTAAACGCAGATTTTGTCTGGCAATATCCAATTGAGCATCCAACATCAAAAGATTGTAATAACCGCTAGAAACATTGGCTACAATATTCGTCTGCAATGCTTTTTTCACTTCTTCTGATTGAAGATATTCCGCGAAAGCGCCCTTTTTCTGATTTTTGATTTTTCCCCAAATATCAGCTTCCCAAGAAAGCGTCGCACCAGCCGAATAATCGTTGATGTGTTTTTGGCCCAAAGCCTGATTCAAATTTCTTCCCGTAAAACTATTGTCTGACGGATTGCTTGAACTCGCATTTACAGCTAAATTCACTTGCGGAATATTTCCCCATTTTGACTGAGTAAAACGGTATTGCGCGATTTCGATGTTTTTTGCAGCAATCTGCAAGTCGTTATTTCGGGCAATAGCGCTGTCGATCAACTTCACGATATCTTTTTGAGTATAGAAGTTTTTCCATTCCACATCGCCAATGCTTGCCGTATCACTCGAAACCGATGCATTCCTGAAATTCTCAGGAAATGCATCTTTTGGAGTTTCAATATCCTTAGAGACTTTACAGGATATTAAAGTCGTGATCAGAATGGCGAAGGTCACGATTTTGGTTATATGATTTTTCATTAGTGTTTTTAATTAAATTTTTTTATCCGTTGGGTGTAGTTTTTTAAACGCATAGAAACATAGTTTATAGAAGCTTTAAAAAAGGCGTTTCACTCATTTTAAATACACATAGTTTTCTATGTGTGGAAACTGGTTTCTTTTATTCTCTTTTTTCGAATAAGAAATCTATGTTTCTATGTGTTAAAATATTTTTTTCATCCCAAAGGGTTAAATTTCTGTACAAGTATCTTTTCTAGTTTCTAGATCTCTTGAGATTCTGTACGATATATAGCCGATGCCAAATATGATGGCAACAAGTAAGGTTGTGATATAGTTTTCCATTTATTATTTTTCTTCGTTATGAATTACGGCAACTGGTTTTCCAGAAACCTTTTCTTGTAAATGCTGGAAGATGATGAATAAAATAGGAATGATAAACAATCCTAGAATTACTCCTGAAAGCATTCCTCCAGCGGCTCCAATACTGATGGAGTGGTTACCTTGTGCAGATGGCCCTTTGGCACTCATCATTGGCACTAAACCTACCACAAAAGCAAGAGACGTCATGATAATTGGTCGTAAACGTAATTTGGCAGCATCGATAGAAGCTCGAACTAGTGCTTGACCTGATTTTCGTTTTTGTGAAGCAAACTCCACAATCAAGATGGCGTTTTTGGCAAGAAGTCCGATAAGCATTACTAAAGCAACTTGAACATAAATATTGTTTTCAATTCCAGTTAAACCAATAGCTACGAATACTCCAAAAATACCTGCAGGGATTGACAAGATTACCGCCAAAGGCAAAATGTAACTTTCATACTGTGCAGCAAGTAGGAAATAAACGAATATCAAACACAGTAAGAATATGGTTGCAGATTGTCCTCCTGACGAAATCTCCTCACGAGTCTGACCCGAGAATTCATACCCGTAACCTGCAGGTAATTGTTGTGCTGCTACTTCTTCAATTGCTTTAATGGCATCTCCGGAACTAAATCCTGGTTTCGGAATGGCATTAATCGAAATTGAGTTGAACAAATTATATCTAGAAGCGGTTTCAGAACCATAAATACGAGTCAGTTTTACTAACGTATTTATTGGTACCATTTCGCCAGTTTTGTTTTTTACAAAAACTCTGTCAATTGCTGTTGGATCAGCTCTGTCTTCGATATCGGCCTGAACAACTACTCGGTAATATTTACCAAATCGGTTAAAGTCAGATGCTTGTGCACTACCAAAATAAGCTTGCATCGTTTGTAAAATGTCTTTTACATTAACACCCAATTGATTTGCTTTTTCGTCGTTTACTTCCAATTGCAATTGCGGATAATCAGCTTTGAAAGAGGTAAAAGCAACGGCAATTTCTGGGCGTTTCATTAATGCTCCGATAAATTCCTGAGAGATTCCACTGAATTTATCCAGTTTTCCTCCCGTTTTATCCTGAAGAACCAAATCTAAAGCTTCAACATTACTAAATCCAGGAACAGTTGGGAAACTGAATACGAAGAAACTTCCGCCTGAAATAGCGCCCAGTTTGCCACGAACCTGATTCATGATTTCGTCAATGTTTTTTACTTCGCCTCGGTCTTCGTTTGGTTTAAGCAATACGAATACAACGGCAGAAGATGGACTTGTAGAATTTGTCAATAAGTTGAAACCTGAAATTGCGGTTACAAATCGTGAAGCATCTAAACCTCTTAAAGTATTTTCGGCTTGCGTCATTACTTTTTGAGTTCCGTCTAATGATGTTCCAGATGGCGTGTTTACTGCAATCGCGATAAATCCTTGATCTTCTGTTGGGATAAATCCTGCAGGAGTTGTTTTTACTAAAAACACAGTCGCAACAGTAATTAATGCTAATCCGCCTAAACTCAACCATTTTCTTCTGATTAAGAATTTAATACCGCCAACATAGCGGTTTGTCAATGATTCAAAACTGCTATTGAAAGCGCTGAAGAATTTCTCTTTAAATCCTTTTTTCTGATAAGGTTCATTGCCGTCATGTGCTCCGTGATTATCTTTTAAGAATAATGCAGCCAGCGCCGGACTCAATGTCAAGGCATTAACAGCCGAAATTACAATTGCAATCGCCATAGTAAAAGCAAATTGACGATAGAAAACTCCTGTTGAGCCTTCCATAAAACCAACCGGCAGGAATACAGCAGCCATTACCAGCGTAATCGAGATAATAGCACCCGTTATTTCGTGCATTGCTTCATGGGTTGCGACTTTTGGAGACAAGCGTTTGTGCTCCATTTTCGCATGCACCGCTTCGACTACCACAATGGCGTCATCGACCACAACACCAATCGCCAGAATTAATGCGAAAAGCGTTAAAAGATTGATCGAAAATCCGAATAACTGCATGAAGAAGAACGTTCCTAAAATTGCTACAGGTACAGCAATAGCCGGGATTAATGTTGATCTAAAATCTTGCAAGAAGATAAATACCACAATAAATACCAGTATAAAAGCTTCTAATAAAGTATGTTCAACTTGTTCGATTGATTGGTCAAGAGATACTTTTGTACTATAGAAAATATTGTGTTTGATACCTTTTGGAAAATCTTTAGAAGCCTTTTCCATCATTTTGTTGATAGCAATCTGAATATCATTTGAGTTCGATCCCGCTAATTGGATAACCCCAATTACAACACCTTTTTTACCATTTAAACGTGTTAAACTGTTGTAAGAGTAAGCGCCAAGTTCAACTCTCGCTACATCTTTTAAGTGAAGAACCGAACCATCTGGATTAGATCGAATGGCAATATTTTGATAATCCTCTGGCTTAGATAATTTTCCTTTGTATTTGATAACGTATTCAAAAACTTCTTTGCTTCGTTCTCCAAATTTCCCCGGAGCCGCTTCCAAACTTTTGTCCTGAATAGCTGCCATAACTTCATTTGGAGTTATCTTGTAAGTTGACATCTGAGTTGGATTTAACCAAACACGCATAGAGTAATCTTTTACACCACCAAAAATACTGGCAGAACCCACACCCGGAATACGTTTTAGTTCCGGAATAATATTGATTTGTGCATAATTGGCAACAAACGTCTGATCGTATTTTGCTTCATCATCCGTGTACATACCAATCGCCATGATGAAACTGTTTTGCTGTTTCGCTGTAATAATACCTTGCTGCACAACCTCTGCAGGAAGCTGGCTCGTTGCTTGCGCAACACGATTTTGTACGTTTACAGCAGCTTGATCGGCATCAGTTCCTAGTTTAAAGAAAACAGTAATGGCCAAAGTACCATCGTTGCTGGCAGTAGAACTCATGTAAGTCATGTTTTCTACACCATTTATAGATTCTTCGATTGAAGGTGCTACAGAACGTAAAACCGTTTCTGCGTTGGCTCCCGGATATACCGCCGTTACCAAAACCGATGGTGGCGCAATATCAGGAAACTGTTGTAAAGGCAGTTTAGTTAAACCCAATACACCAAGAATCACCAATAAAATGGAAATTACGGTTGCCAGTACAGGTCTTTGTATAAATATTTTGAACATTGTTTTTTATAATTATTTTTGATTAGTTACTTCGGCAACTTTAGTTGATTTTTCTGGCTGAATCGCTTGTCCATCCTGAAGTTTGTCAATACCGCTCAATACGATTTGGTCGCCTGTTTTTACACCTTCTTTAATTAAATAATTTGTTCCGCTTTTACCTACAACTACGATAGGCATTTTAGTCACTTTGTTGTCTTTGCCTACAGTGAAAACAAATACTTTGTCCTGCATTTCAACTGTTGCAGCTTGCGGCACTAAAATCGCATCATTGTGTTCTAAACCTAAACGGATTTTCCCTGTATTTCCAGAACGAAGTGTTCCGTTTGCATTTGGAAAAGTTGCTCTAATTGTGATGGCACCGGTTGTTTTATCAAACTGACCGTCAATCATATCGATTTTTCCGGTTTGAGGATAAGCGTTGTTGTCAGCCAAAATCAAAGTAACAGGTGGCAGTTTTTTGATTTTGTCGCCAAGCGAACTTCCTTTGTATTGCTCTTTAAAGTGAATAAAATCTGTTTCGCCTAAAGAGAAATAAGCAAATACTTCGTGAACATCAGATAAAGTAGTCAAAGGTTCAACATCAGTTGCAGAAACTAAACTTCCTTGTTTTTTAGGCAGTCTTCCAATGTAACCGCTCACTGGAGCTGTAACATTTGTGTATCCTAAATTGATTTTAGCCGAACCTACCATTGCTTTTGCTTGTTCGATATTGGCAGCAGCAATTTTTTGAGAAGCTTTAGCTGTTTTCAATTGATAATCAGAAACTACTTTGTTTTGAACTAGCGGTGTCAGTTTATCAACTTCTAAATTAGCGTTGATCAAAGCCGCTTCTGCAGCGTGAAGACTTGCCAAAGCATTGTTTAACTGCTCGCGGAAAGGGCGTTCGTTTATTTTGAATAAAGTTTGTCCTTTGCTTACATAAGAGCCTTCGTCAACCAAAACTCTTTCAAGGTTTCCGCTTACTTGTGGGCGAATTTCAACATCTACAGTTCCTTGTATAGCAGCAGGATATTCAGCATCCGTTGTTGTATTTGCACTTGTGATGGCCAACACAGGTAAAACCGGTGGAGGCGGAGCAGTAGGCGCCTGATTTTTATCAGCACAGCTGCTTACTACTAAAGCCAGAATAAAACTGGTTATTATTACATTTTTCATTTTCATATTGGTTTTAATTGGTTGAACATTTCTTTTAAAAAATTGTGATATTCTGACATTCTCGGGATTCATATTTAATAATATTAAATTTTCTAACGTTGTTAAGTAAAAGTGCGCAAATTTCCGTTTTATAAGCCTTTTCAATTGTATTTTAAATCGGTATTAAATTATTTATCACTGTTAAGTAAAAGAGTAAAAAAAACTCGAAATTACTAAGATTAAATTTTCTAACAGTGTTAAGTTATCGTTATAAAAAAAAGGATTTTATATTATCCAATTAAATTATTTACCACTGTTAAGTAAATTTGAAAATTTTTTTATTGTATCGATTTGATGATACCGCCAATAGCATCTTTTAAAATCTGATTGTTGATGCTTTCTAATGAAATATTTTTATTTATGATGTTGATAGCAATCAATCCGTGAATAACAGAAAAGAAAGTAAAATACTTTTGTTTGATCACTTCCTGACTTGGTTTGCTGTCTTTCATAATTTCAGCAATAACCTCTGTAAACATCATGTAAGGTGCATCTGAAAGCGAACATTTCTGCGAACAGCAATTCATCTGAACTCCAAACATCACTTGATACATTTCGGTATCTGTAAAGGCAAAGTCCCAATACGCCATCCACATGGCTTCTAATTGTTCTTCAGGTTTTTCAAATTTTGCTTTCGCTTCCTCTAATTCTTTTGCCAGCTTAATGAATCCCTTTGCAGTTAATTCATTTAAAATAGCTTCTTTATTAGAGAAATATTCATAAATAATTGGAGCAGTATATTCAATTCGGTCAGCAATTTTGCGCATACTCAAACCATTCCAGCCGTCTTCTTTTACGATGTCATAAGCAGCCCCAAGAATATTGTTTCTTGTCTCTTCTTTTTGTCTTAAAATTCGATCTTTACTAGCCATTTTGATTAAGTATTAAATTGTTTAACACTGTTAGGCAAATGTATGGCGGTTTTTCTAATTATGAAATATTTTTATCATAATATTTTCTTATTGTTCCATAGATGGATTAGGAAGCCTTGAATTTATTGAGGTTTTGCGCTTTTAATATTTTTTAGAAGCAGGGCACTTTTCGTTTTTAAGAACGATTTGTCCCGCTCTACATTATATTTTTTGTGGTGAACCCCACCACAAAAAGATGCCATTTCGATCGGGGCTAGGAGAGAACATAAATTTTTTCATTAGAACTTTGTCAAAGTTTACCACAAAGTTTGTCATTTCGAGGAACGAGAAATCTTCGCAAGTAGCTCGACAAAGATTATCGATTTAGATTGTGGAGTTTCTTGCGAAGATTTGCTTCGCCTATTCGCTATCGCTCGGGTCTCGTTCCGAAATGACAAGATTGTGAAAAATCGATAATAAAATCGATGATTTATTGATTATTTCATTCCACGAACGTTCATTTCTATTGTATAAACACTTTTACTGGCAGTAATAAATAATGTTTTAAATTTTTTCCCTCCAAAACAAACATTAGCTGTCCATGGCTCAGGAACATCAATATGGGCTATTTTTTCTCCTTGCGGATTGAATATAGTAACTCCATTTCCGCATAAGTAAATATTTCCAAGCTCGTCTCTAGTCATTCCATCTGAACCTGATTCGGTAAACAGCATTTTTTTGCCCAAAGAACCATTGCTTTCAATTGCATACGAGTAGGTTTTATTTGCTCCTATGTCCGCAACGAATAAGGTTTTTCCGTCCGAAGTTCCAATAATGCCATTAGGTTTTACAAGATCATTCGCAACGTTGATAATTTTAGATTTATCCGGCGACAAATAGTAAACACATTCTTTTTCAATTTCTTTGGTAGTATGTTTCCAATAATCTCTTTGATAAAAAGGATCTGTAAAATAGATACCGCCTTTTGGGTCAACCCAAAGATCATTAGGGCCATTCAGCCTTTTTCCTTCAAAATTGTTTAGTAGTACCGTATGATTTTTGTTCTGGTCTATTTTCCAAAGCTCATTTTTTTCATCGGCGCAAGCCAAAAGATTGCCCGCACGATCAAAATACAAACCGTTAGATCTTCCTGCATTTTCCATAAAAACAGAAAGCTCGCCATTAACTGACCATTTCATAATTCGATTATTCGGCTGATCCGTAAAATAAATATTTCCTTTCTTATCTACAGCAGGACCTTCGGTAAAACTGAGTTGATCCGATAGTTTTGTGAGAACTGCACCTTTTGCTATTAAGCTATAGTTTTTTTCGTTTGATGTCTGAGCGGATATAAAATTTGAAAGAGCTAAAGTGATAACAAATAGTAGAAGTGATTTTGTTTTAAATTGGCATAGATTCATAATAAAAAAAGTTGCTTTTGAAGAGGTTTTAAAAGTAGTTCTTATTTCTGATATACTGCAAAATTGGGGTAAGATTCTTTTCAGGAGCAGAAAATCCGTTTTCAAAAGAACGTTTAGTCCCCGCTATCCGCTATATTCCCGATTTAGAAAAACTACGGCTAAAAAGCCTTGCTTTTCTAAATCGGGAGATACCGCTTCTATCGGGGCTAGGTAAGAAGGTATCTTTTTCATAATTTTTCTAAGCAATTTTAAATGAATTTATTTAACATATTAAATTGTAAATGCCACCTTTTTACGTGCAGAAAGTAATATTTTTACAAGACAAATTCAAAACCACTTAATCAATAAATTATGTCGCTACTGATTCTAATTGCAGGGATTCTGTTATTATTGATTCTAATTTCCATAGTAAAACTCAATGCTTTTATTTCCTTAATTGTTGCCGCTTTCTTTGTCGGGATTTTCAAGCAAATGCCGTTTCCAGATTTAATCAATTCGATGCAGGAAGGAATAGGAAGTACGTTAGGCTCTTTAATTTTAATAATTGCTTTTGGTGTTATTTTAGGAAATTTGCTTTCTGATAGTGGCGCTGCACAGCGAATCAGTTCGGTCATGATTAGTTCCTTTGGAATTAAGCATATTAAGTGGGCAATGGTCATTACTGGATTCTCTGTCGGAATTTCGATGTTCTACAATGCAGGTTTTATAATTTTGATCCCAATGGTTTTTGCAGTGGCCAAAAGCACAAAACAGCCTATCATTTATTTAGGAATTGCCATGGCATCGGCGCTTTCTATTACGCATGGTTTTTTGCCTCCACATCCGGGACCAACAGCAATTGCGGTTATTTTTAAAGCCAATATAGGCAAAACACTTCTTTACGGACTTATAGTTGCACTTCCGTCGCTTTTAATGGCGGGAATCATTTTTCCTGAATTTATAAAAAAAATAAATGCTTTTCCACCAAAAGGATTATTCGACAGTAAAACTTTCACTGAATCAGAAATACCTTCTTTTGCCATTAGCATTGTAACGGCATTAGTTCCAGTTTTTTTAATGGCAACAGCAACCTTCAGCGAATTACTATTGCCTAAAGAAAGTGCGTTACGTGCCGTATTGCTTTTTATTGGAAATCCGTTGACATCAATGTTAATTGCAATACTTTTTGCTGTATTTACCTTAGGCATTTTGCGCGGAAGAAAAATGCAGGATATCATGGATAAATCGGGTAGTGCTTTAAGTGCGGCTACGATGATAATTTTAATAATTGCTGCCGGCGGTGCTTTTAAACAAGTATTAATTGACAGCGGAATTGGAACAGATTTAAGTACGTTTTTCGAACAATCGTCTCTTTCGCCTTTATTTTTAGGCTGGCTTATTGCAACTATTATCCGCATTGCTTTAGGATCTGCGACCGTTGCCGGATTAACCGCAGCCGGAATTGTACAGCCTTTAGTTATTGCATCTGGTGTGAGTCCGGAATTGATGGTTTTGTCTATTGGCGCTGGAAGTTTAATGTGCTCGCATGTAAACGATACTGGTTTTTGGATGTTTAAGGAATATTTTGGCATCAGCGTCTCAGACACTTTTAAAACTTGGACGGTTATGGAAACAATTATTGGAGTAATGGGGTTAATTGGTGTATTACTTTTAAATTTATGGATCAAATAAATAACATGGAAACATTGTATATCGGCATTGACATAGGAACTACAGCTACAAAAGCCGTTTGTTTTGATAAACAGGGAAATGTGCTTCGACAAATTGCTAAGTCGTACGAAATGTATCATCCCAAACCGGAATGGAGTGTTCAAAAACCGCACGAAATTTTACAAACCGTAAAGGAATGTATTAGTGAGATTACAAACGGAATTCGGCCTCAGTTTATCAGTTTTAGTTCGGCGATGCAAAGTGTTATTGCCATTGATGAAAATGGAAAACCGCTGACAGATGCTATTTTATGGGCAGATAATAGAGCAGCAGAAATTGCCGAAAAACTTAAAAATTCAGATCAAGGAAAGCATTTTTATCAAAAAACCGGAATACCAATTCATCCTTTTTCTCCGTTCACAAAAATTGCTTGGCTTAAAGAATTTGACCCTGAACTATTTTCCAAAATTTATAAATTCATCAGTATTAAAGAATATGTTTGGCATCATTTGACCAACGAATATTATACAGACACCTCTATGGCGTCTGGAACCGGATTGTTGAACATTCATACTTTAGATTGGGATGCGGAAGTTTTGGATTTCTTGAACATAAAATTGCATCAACTATCTAAAGTTTGCGAAGTCACACACCAATGCAAAGGAATTTCAGATGATTTCCTTTACGTAATAGGCGGTGGCGATGGTGCGTTGGCCAATCTCGGAACAGGCGCAATGAACAAAAATTGTATTGCTTTAACGATCGGCACAAGCGGAGCTGTTCGACTGCCAATTGACAAACCATATCTTGACGACCAAATGCGCACGCAATGTTATCATTTGATGGACAATCAATATCTTACTTTAGGTGCTGTCAATAATGGGGCAATAGTTTTACAATGGTTGAGAGAAACGTTGCTGAATACAGAGAAATCTTTAGAAGTTCTTATTGATGACGCTGCAAAAATTCCTGCCGGTTCTGATGGACTGCTTTTTGTGCCTTATTTATTGGGAGAACGAGCGCCAATTTGGGATGCCTCGGCGCAAGGAACTCTTTTAGGAATGCAGATTACGCACACACAAGCGCATTTGGTCCGAGCCACTTTAGAAGGAATTTTATTTGGATTGTTCCAAATCACAGAAATTTTAATTCCGGATCCCGAAGATAGAAAAGAAACAAAAGTCATGGCCAGTGGCGGATTTGGTAAAAGCGAGTTATGGCTTCAAATAGTCGCTGATATTTTTCAGATGCAGGTTGAAACCTCGCAAACTATCGAAGGATCTTCTTGGGGCGCTGTTCTTATTGGTTTAAAATCAATAGGAGAGAAGATCACAAATGATAACAAAACGGGAAAAACTTATTTCCCTAATACGAAACATAAAAGTGTATATGAAGTGGCTTTCAACAAGTTTAAAAAAATATATCCTTTATTGAAGGATTTTTAAAAGCTAATATGAATTTGCATTAGAATCATTAAAAATAAACTGTATAATAATTCCCGTTATTAAACTGGACTGAAGTCCAGCTCTACAATATAAATCATTCCTTCGGAATTTTATTTCGCCCTAAAAAGAGCCAAAGGCTCGGGCTATTTTGTAGGGCTGGACTTTAGTCCAGTTTAAACGAAAGAGTAAAAAAAAAAAATAATGAAACCAACAATCCTCATAAAAACTACAATTGTGGTCTTATTTTTCCAGCACTTAGCATTTTCTCAGGAAGCCAAAAAAGAAACTGAAGCGCCAAAATACACAATTGAAAATTGTGTCAATCATTTTGATTTAAACAAAGCCACCAAAACAAAAGTTGGTTATCAATATTGGTTTGCCGACAAAAACTTCACTCAGGAAAACACGCTAAAAATGAGTATTGTAGAACCTGGAAAATCGACACATGCGCCACATCATCATCCTGAAGAAGAATTCTTTTACATCTTAGAAGGAACAGCCGAATTCTTTCTTGACGGAAAAACAGTTACAGCTGGGGCAAACACTAGTTTTTATTGTCCGCCAAATGCTGAACACGGAATCAAAAACGCCGGAAATACCGATTTGAAATATTTGGTAATTAAAAAGGATTTGAAGTAAAATATCACAGCCATTAGATAAACAATTAAAAAGAAAGATTTTTTCATTTCAATGAAAAACAAAATTCCGAAGGAATATCTCAATCTTACAGATTTAACTCCAAAATTGTTTTTTTGAAAATTAAATTTCTTTTATTTCAAAAAAACGATATGAACCACAAAACCAAAACAAAACCATTCTTGAATTTATATCATCAGATTTTGATGTTGAGTTTATTATTTATAGCCATAATCAGCAATCAGAATATTCTAGGAATTACGGGCGGAGCGATTGATAGTAATGAAAGCGAACCCCGACCTGTGGAATATCGCAATATTCTTATAACACCAGCTAAATAAGTTTTATTTCACCATATAAGTGATATAAGTTCATTTTAAGCATTGTGTATTTATACTAAAAAAAACTCCGCAAATCAGGAGATTTTACGGAGTGCTATAAAAATGTAATTAATTGTAATTATTAGTGATTAATGATAACTTTTAGATTGTTAACTTTTCCGTCCGAAAGTTTTACTTTTACAAAATAGATTCCTGTATGCAACCAGCTTACATCATATTTAATTTCGCCTTTTAAGTCATCATTAAATTGTTCCTGAATTTTTTTTCCATTTACATCCCATATCTCGAACTTAACAATTTCAGAATTATCAAAAGATCTAATATTTATTATTTTATTAGCTGGATTAGGATAAACACTTACACGTTTAAGGTCATTATTTTTGGCATTGTTATGATCAATAGTACTCAAGTTTGGGCTATTTATTTTTGCAATGTAAAGTTCATTTCCACTAATATCAGTTCGTGCTCTGAAATATAAAGTATTATCCGTTGCTCCGAATTCTTCAATGCCTTCATTGTCAGCAAATTTTTGGCCATTTGGAAGATTTAAATTTAACTCTACTGGTTGAGCTAATTGATCATTGATCATCGACACTTTATGAGGGAACGTTTCAAGAAAATATAATAAATTTTTATTAAAACATGTCAAGCCTCTGATGTAGGTGAAAACAGCAGATTCTGTGTTAGCGACTTGCTCTGTTATTTTTCCATTAGTTCTCCACAACTCTCTTGGAATCCTTAAATAATCCTCAATCACAAAATATACATATTCACCACATGTTAAAATTGTATTTATATCAAGATTTGATATTGGATGTGTCGCTCCATCAAACAATAAAACAGTACCTCCAATTGTTCCGTCAGTTTTGTAAACTGCCTTATTGTAACTTTCGGGACTTCTGGCAACAAAATATATTTCGTTTTTAAGTGAAGCCGTTATTTGGATATCACTGTCGATATTATCTCCAAAACTTTTGATATGACTTGTTCCAGACGCCGTTCCATCTGAAACCCATACATCATGTGGTCCATAAGTTGTTCCAGATGTTTCTGCAACAATAAATAATTTGTTGTTCACGGTTTGCAGAACCCTCATATCGTTCAAATTTTTTATTTTAATTGTTCCAGATTGGGTACCATCAGTTGTCCATAATGCAGTTCCGGTTTGATCAATAGCAATAAAGTAAATTGTATTGTTCAAGACGGTAAAACTTTTCGGATAACTACTTCTATCAGTAGCTATATCTTTTATCATGTAGGTTCCTGATTCAGTTCCGTCACTTCGCCATAATTCAAAACCATTTAAACCATTGTCAGCAGAAAAATAAAGAATATTATTTATGACAGTAAAAGATTGTTTGTCATTATAATTTTGCAAACTGCTTTTGTTGCCTGGGTTGATATCTTTAACCATAATAGTTCCATTTTCAGTTCCGTCGCTTTTCCATAATTCATATCCATGAGTAGCGTCAATTCCACTAAAAAATAAGGTACCATTTATTGCTTTCATTTCAGACAAGTTGTCCATGCCGTTATAGCCTGGATTTATATCTTTAATCATTTTTGTACCCAGAACAGTACCATCGCTTTTAAACAATTGATTTCCGGATTCTTTCTCGTTTGCACTAAAAAAAAGATTTCCGTTTACATTAGTAAATTTAGAAGCATTACTACTGTTTGAATAATTTAGATCAGCGAAAAAAGAAGTTCCAGATATTGTACCATCTGTACTCCATAGTTCATTTCCTTCTTTTTCAGTTTGTCCTGTGAAGTATGTCTTATTATTAACAGAAACAAAACTTTGTTCTAATCCTGAGATATTACTTGCTTGAACATCTGATAATTTGAATGTACCAGCTGCTGTACCGTCACTTGCCCAAAGTTTCCTTTCTGGGGAATTAGTACCATTGGAATAAAATAAAAGTTTGTTGTTTACTTTATCCACATGAAATTTTTCTATCCATATTGATGATGGTCCTTCACTAATGTCTTTTAATAAAATTGTACCACTTGCAGTTCCATTAGTTTTCCATATTTCAGCTCCATTTACATTGTCATTTGCTATAAAGTAAGCTTCATTATTAAACACTGCGAATTTATTATCATAACTTATACTACTTGTCGCTGTGTTATTAATGTTTTTGACCATCATTGTTCCAGATTCTGTACCATCACTTTTCCATATTTCAGAACCATTAATGCCATCATTAACTTCAAAAATTATCAAATTGTCAAGGGAAACTCCTTTTAAGATTGTGGTGATGGAATTAGTATTTGGATTAATATCTTTAACCATTTGAGTTCCAGATTCTGTACCATCACTTTTCCATAGCTCATAATTATTAAACGTATTATTTGCGAAAAAATAAAAGTTGTTATTCATGATCAAAAATTGATTTCCAAAAGTAAGTCCTGAGCTATTTGGACTAATATTTTTAACCATTTTAGTTCCTGATTCTGTACCATCACTTTTCCAAAGTTCAAAACCATTTACTCCGTCATCGGCTATAAAATACAAAGCATTGTTAAAAATGAATAAATTACTAGGACTGCCATTTCCTTTTGGATTTATATCTTTTACCATATAAGTTCCAGCTTCAGTTCCGTCACTTGTCCAGAGTTCAGAGCCATTGAGCTCATTACTCGCATTAAAATATAATTTTCCTTTCCAGCCAATTAATTCTGTCGGTCCGTTATATTCATCAGTATTGTTTGGCTTTATATCTTTAACTAATGATGTCCCAGCTTCAGTTCCATCACTTTTCCATAATTCGGTACCATGCTCATCATAAGCTGTAAAGTAAAGGAGATTTTCGACAACAGTTAAAGAACTTGGGTTCGAAGAAGTTTGTCCGGCTCTAATGTCTTTAACCATTGCTGTACCTTTTGTAGTACCATTTGAGTACCATAATTCCCGGCCAAACTTTTTATAGTAACCATCTGTTGCAGTAAAAAAGAATCCAGATTTGAAAGGCGTTAATTTTTGAGGGTCGCTATCTTCACGAAAATTTAATTCGACTAAAGTTGCATCTATAGTTTGAGCATTTGTAAATGTAAAAAAAGCTAAAAAAAGAAGTAGAGTAATTTTATATTTCATTCAGGTTTTTTTTATTTTTTGGTAATTTTTTGTTGTTTAATCAATTAATAGTTTTTGTTTGATTTTGATGAATTGGCTTAGAGTGTTTTGAGTTTGGATGTTAAAATACGCAACTATATTTTTTCAAATATATTTAAAATTTCTTACACATAATACAAATTAATTTTATTTCAAAAATTGTAAAGGGACTAGAAAAGACTCATAAAAAAAGCCTTCAAAACAAACATTTCAAAGGCTTAGAAACTTCCTAAAATTATTACTTCAAAATCTGAACTTCTTCCGGAACCATAAACAAAAGTGTACAACCCGTTTTAGAGAACACAGAATGTGTACTTCCCGGAGGCATATACAAATAGTCGCCAGCTTTTAGTTCATCTTTTCCAGAGCGTACTTCGCCTTCAAGAACGTAGATTTCTTCGCCAGCCGGATGCACATGATTGGGATATGACGCGCCAGGTTCAAACTTTAAAAGAAAAGTAGGAGGGCGGTTCGTGGTTTTGTCGAAGCGAAGTACTTTAGCATAAATTCCGTCTGTTTTTATGCCTTCTTCTTGAAGCGATTTCCATTCTAATTCAGTGCTTTTTGTGATTTTAGTTTCCATAATTTATTTCATTTAATTAGTTAAACTGTTGTATAATCATTTTCAACACATAGAAACATAGTCCCGAAGCTTCGGGATTGTAAACTTATAAAGGCGCTTCACTTGCATTAATACATCCCGAGGCTTCGGGACTATGCGTTGAGTAACTAGTTTCTCTTTTGCATTCTTTTAAGTTCATTTAAAACCTATGTTTATGTGTTTGATTATTTTTTCAGGTTCAAAAGGATTTATTAATTTTTTAAAAGATATTCGTCCAAACTCCATCGATAGTTGTCGGCGGTGGCTAAAAGAAAAGAGCCCATAGAAAATACAAATACCGAATAATCAAGAGGTTCTTTAATTCCGAAAGAATACGTCATTGCCAGCGCAAAAAGAAAAGTAAGTATTGAAGCGCCAACAGCCATTTTTCTAGTCTGAAAGCCAATCAATAATAAAACAGCAAATGATGCTTCCAAAAAAGTGCTGAAAATTGCAATTAACGGAATAAAGCTTTTAGGCAAAAAAGAATTGACTTCTTCGGCGTAAGCCAGAAAATTTTCCCAACCAGAAGATTGTTTCCCCAACAAACCCAACCGACTCAAAACGGCTGATAAAAATCCAATTGCCATTGCGATTCGTAAAAGCAAAACGGCAAAATCCTGATATCTTTTCATAGACTATTTTATTAGTTATTAATCAGATACAAAGATCGGGCGGTTGTTCTCGTTAAAGAATAGAGAATCTTGGAAAAAGCATGTAATAGAACATTCCATGCGATTTATTTAAACACATAGAAACATAGGATTACAGTCCTTAAAAAAGGCGTTTCACTTATTTAAACAAACATAGTCAGCTATGTGTTGAGAAACTAGTTTCTCTTTTGCACCCTTTTAAACACATATAAAATCTATGTTTCTATGTGTTAAAAAAAAAACGCGTAACAAGTTTCAAACTATAATTCGGTTACTTTTTCCTTATAAGATTTTGGAGAAATATTCGTGTGCTTTTTGAAGAAGTTCGAAAAATAAAACGGATCATTAAAACCCAAAGCATAAGCCGTTTCTTTAACCGATAATTTCTCGTAAGTAAACAAACGTTTTGCCTCAGAAATAATCAGTCCGAAGATGATATTTTGAGCGGTTTTATTGCAATGTAGTTTGGAGAGTTCATTCAGTTTAGCTTCGGTAGTTCCAATTAAATTGGCAATTTCCGTAACCGAAAGATTTTTGTCAAAATTCCCGCGAATCGCTTCCAGAAAATGAAGAAACAAAGCATCAGGTTTATAAATTTCTTCTCCGAGTTTTATTTTAGACCGATTGATTTCTATTAAAATCAATTGGATTCTGGAATGAATAGAGATGAGGTATTGATAAGGTTTTTCGGCAATTTCTTGCTGAATAAGTTCTAGCGAATCAATAACCAGTTTATCGTCATCAACTTGAATGACTTCATTCATTGCAAAATGGCAGAACAAACTATTATGAAAAATCAGTTCGATGTCGTTATCATTTTTGCAGAAGAAATCATAAGTAAATTCAAGAACAAATCCGGTTGCTTCGTTGCAGTTTTTGATATAATGAATTTGACCAGAAGTGATGGTTATGACTGAATTTTTGGTAATGATATACTCATTTTCATCCACAGAAAGCGTCATTTTACCCGATGTACAAAATAGCAGCATGTATTTTAATACACGTCTCGGATTTTGTAAATCTTCTGCTTGGTCAAATGTTTTTATATCAATCATTTGTGATTCTGTTTTCTCAAAAATAATGCTTTTTTATTTCAGTTTTGAATTATTTATTACATCGTATTGCTGGCGCGAGCGTCTCGCTCGTGCCTTTTATGCGGAATGCGTGCACGAGCGAGACGCTCGCGCCAGCAGGGGGATTTTGAATCCTTATTGAGTGAGGAGTAAGGTTTATAAAATGGAAAAACCTCGATTTTTTAAGGTCGAGGTTTTTTTAATTTTAATTAAAGCCCAACAAATTCAGAGGCATTTACTGTAACAGCTTTTTCAAGTTTAACTTGCAAATTTCTACAAACAGTTTTTAGGTCATCCATAGCTTGATTTGAAGATTTTTTTGGATGCCACATTGTTGTATTTGGTAGTAAATAAGTTTTTGGGTCATTAGGATTTTTAAAGCGATCCAAATAACCTAGTTTTTCTAATGCATCCTTAACTGATGAATGTAATTTGTCAATATCATAAGATATTAAGACGTTTGCAACTGTTGTTCCCATAATATTTAATATTTAAAATTTTTGGAAATGTAGTATGTTCTATTGATTAGGTATTATGGTTTTCCGTAACCATATATTTTAATTTATTTCTGACAGTAAATAATTTAATCGGTTTTCAAATACTTCTGAAAAGATTTTTGAATTTGAGGTATTATTATGCATTAAGTCTCTAAAAAGATATATACTGTTTTCTAATTCAACCTTATTATTTTTTTTGTCTTGAAGTAAAAGATCAATTTGTAAATTAATTGCTATGATAAAATCTTGAGAATTATTTGGATTTCTTTTTGCATTTATTGTGAAAAGTTGAATAGATTTATTAATCATTAATAATGCTTTTTCTAATTTATTATGATTAATTAAATCTATGGAAAATATTCTATATATATTTGCTAATAATGGTTCATAAAGATTTTTATCAATACTTACTAAATCATTTTCTTGAGATAATATATTTTCATACAAATTTTCTTTTTCTTTTAAATTAATAGTTATTGCTGCAACATCGATTTGTGAGATAATTTTATCTCGAAGATATTTTTTTGGATTGTATTCTGATAATTCTAGATAGAGATTGTATGATTTATTACAGTATATCTCATCATTAGTTAGACGGAAAAGCCACAAGTATAATTGTGCTAATGAACTTTTATTCCTTTCAACTTTATATTGTATTCCTTCAAGGATATTTAATGCCTGCATTAAATATTTTTTTGCATCCTCTTTCTCATTTAAATCGAAATAAGTTATGCCTAAATTTGCTAAACATGAAGCTACTTCATGTGAGTTTTTGTCAAAAATAATTTCAGTTAATTCTAAGGCTTTTTTGTGAAATCTTAAAGCCTCTCTATATTGACCTTTTTTATTTAATAAAATTCCTTGGACACTTAATGTATTAATATGAAAGTCAATTTCTTTTGGGTTTTTATCGATCAAATATTTTTGAAAAGATAAAGCATTGTTGATATATTGAGTGGCGCTCGAATCATCATTAAGTGTTTGAAAAATATATGCTAGAAATAAACAGGTTCTATTAAGTATATGAATCGATTCATAATTTAGATCCGTTTTTTTTACAGAGTTGTCGTTTCCAGGTCCAACGATACGTTTAAACAATTTTACAGCATTAGTATATTGTACATTATTGTAAAGAAATTTACCATAATAGAACAAATTTTCTAAATAGGGATAGATGTCAATTGATTTTTGATAATTTATCTCTGCTTCATTATTTTTGCCTTGAGCTTCTTTCACTTGAGCAGTTAATAATCTTTTTTGAGCAATAGTTATTTCCTCTTTTATTAGAGTGTCTTCATTTATTAAATTTAATGTGGCTTCAAGATCATTTAATTCAAAAAAACATTTTTTAGCTTTTTCTAGAGAATTGGCGCTATTTAATAGCATTTTTTCTATATCATCAATTTTTTCTTTAAATTGTTGTTTTTCCTTTTCTAATTTTTCAATTAATTTGAAATTAGCCTTATTGTCCAATTCTTGTCTAAGATAATGAACTTCAAATTCTAGTTTTTGATATTCTATGAACTTTGTATAATTTAGTTTGCCTGAAGTCAAATCACTTTCATGTTGCTTTTTTGCATCTTTCAAATATTGAACAGTGAAATGTAATTCATCGGTGTCAATTTTTTTATGACATTCTCTACATAACCAAATTGAGTTTGAAATATTTGCTACTTCTTCATCACTGAGTAAATTATCAAATCTTTTATTTGGAGAATTATTTTTTCCTTTTATATGTGCAGCTTCTCCAAGACTAATTGATTTTTCAGGATCAGTATGAGGAATAGATGTTAGTCTTTTACATATAGTACACATTTCCCCAGCTCTTTTTCTAAGAGTGCTTATAGTCTTTTGTGTAAAATCTCTTTTCAAAATTATTTAATCAATTTATGCTTTGTTTCAGTAATAATTCATTCAAATATATTCTTTTTAAATTACAAAAAAAAAGGACAATCCCTCTTCAAAAAAGAGGAACTGTCCTAAATACAAATTTTTAAATTTGCATTCCTAAGAATGCGTACAGTTTTTGGGTAATCTACTAAAAAGAAGACTAAACGAGGTTATTCGTTTATTGTGTCGCCTTCCTTAGTTTCTTCGCTGGCAATTTTTACCAGTTTATCTTTTGGAGACAAATCACCGAAAATTTCAATTTTATCGTCGATTTCTATTCCTTCTTTAATGTCAATTGTTATTTCGGTTTCCAAACGAAAAAAAGAAGCGGCACTAAAAATAGCACCGCTCCCTTTTCAAAATAAATTTAATTTTGCATTTTAAAACCAAATCAAATTTTAAAATGCCGCATTCGTAAATGCGTACAGTTTTTGGGTAATCTACTAAGAAGAAGACTAAACGCAGGTTATTCGTTTATTGTGTCGCCTTCCTTAGTTTCTTCACTGGCAATTTTTACCAGTTTATCGTTTGGAGACAAATCACCGAAAATTTCAATTTTATCGTCGATTTCTCTTCCTTTTTTAATGTCAACTCTTGTCGCTTTGTGGTTCACCACTTTTACCACATAAATTCCTTCTGCAGAGCTTACCACAGCCGATTTCGGAACTACAAAAGTGCTGTCTTTCGCGTTAAGCGGCAATAAAACTTCGGCAACCATTCCTGGCAATAAATCGCCTTTTGTATTGTGAACGTCCATTTCGACTCTTTCAGAACGAAGTTTTAAATCCAATGCGCCTGACATTCTGGTAATTGTTGCTTTAAAAGTTTCCGGCAATGATTTTACGTTGAAACTCATTTCGTCGCCTTGGTGCAAATATCCTGTGTACAATTCTGGAACCGAAACGGCTAAACGCAATTTGCTTTGCTCCTGAATCGTTAATAAAGGCAAATCAGAACCTTTTCCTGACGGACCAACAAATGTTCCTAAATTCACATTTCTAGCCGCTACAACACCGTCAAAAGGAGCACGGATTTCAAGATAACCTCTCATAATCGAGATTTCTTTGTGTGCTGCAATTGCGGCTTGATATTGTGCGTAATCAGAATTCTTTTTTCCGTTTGCCATTTCTAAATCATTTTTAGAAATCGTTCCTTCCACCTTGCTGGTTTCATACAAACGGTTGTAGGTACTTTTGCTGGTTGCATAAATCGCTTCCATCGATTTTAATCTCGATTCGGCTGCAGCCAATTGCGAACTGATTTCAGGCGCTTCTAAAACAATCAAAAGTTGTCCTTTTTTTACTTTTGAACCAATATCAACTTTTAGATCTTTTACGAAACTGCTCACTTTTGCATATAAATCTACTTGTTGAAAACCAGTTAATTCGGCTGGTAAACGCAATTCGGTAGTCAGTTTTTCTTTTTCTAAAAGAAAGGTTTCTGTTTTAGGTTCGATTTCTGCTGTAACAACTTCTTCTTTTTTAGAATTACAGCTGTTCAGGAAAAATAATGCTGCAAAAAACAGCGCGCTATATTTTATAATTTTAGTGTTCATTTTTTGGTTTTATATAATGAATATGTTTTTAATTCTTTGAGAGTGATTATTTTAACACATAGATACATAGCTTTTCTTTGTGCATAAAAGGCGTTTCACTTTTTAAAATACATCCCGAGGCTTCGGGACTATGTGTGAAAACTAGTTTTTTCTTTTACCTTTTTTTATTTAAAACTAAAATCTATGTTTCTATGTGTTAAAAAAATAATTACACTCAACGAGTTATGACTTTGCAACTTTCGACTTACTTAAAGATGAGATATAATGGATACTTTCTTCGTCTTCAGGATCTAAAGAAACAGATTGTGTTGTTGTTTTTTCTTGTGCCCACGCAAATATCTGCGGAAGGATTAATAATACGGCAAAAGTAGAAAATAATAATCCGCCGATAACCGCTCTTCCTAACGGAGAAACTTGATCGCCTCCTTCGCCGTGACCAATTGCCATTGGCAACATTCCCATAATCATCGCAACTGATGTCATGATAATTGGACGAAGACGCAACGCCGCTGCTTCACGCGCCGATTCTAATGCATTTCCATTTCGTTTTCGTAATTGCTCGGCATTGGTAACCAATAAAACGGCATTCGCAATCGAAACCCCAACCGACATGATGATTCCCATGTACGATTGTAAATTTAATGTTGAACCAGTTAAAGTCAGCATTATTAAGGCTCCTAAAACTACCGCCGGAACGGTTGTTAAAATCACCAACGAAACTTTGAACGACTGGAAATTAGCGGCCAACATTAAGAAGATTACAAAAATGGCAACCAATAATCCTACTTGCAAACTGCTTAATGTTTCCTCCAATACTTTACTTAATCCAATTGGTGTTATGAATAACCCCCTAGGTAATTCACCCAACGAATTGATTGTTGTAGCAACGTCTTTTGAAGCCGTCCCCAAATCGGTCTGATTGATGTTTGCTGTAACAGTAATGTATGGCATTGCCCCTAAATTGTCGTTTTCACCGCTTACAAAGCCAGGTGTAATTTTTGCAACGTCGCTTAAAACAGGACGAAGCGAATTTTTTAATAATGGAATTTCGCCAATATCAGTCTTGCTTTTCATTTTGTTCAAAGGCACTTGCACCTGAACGTTGTATGATAATCCGGCTCTTTCATCAACCCAAGTATTTTTCTCTGTATATCTTGATGATGAAGTCGAAGCTACAAGAGATCTCGAAATATCATTCATGTCAACGCCTAATTCGGCGGCGCGCGTTCTGTCAATATCAATATTCATTGCTGGATAATGAATTGGCTGTCCAATTTGAACGTCTCTGAAATACGAAATCGCTTTTAGTTTTTCTACAATCTGATTCGCGTATAATTCATTTCGTTTTTTGTCTTTTCCTGCAATTCGAACTTCGATTGGAGTAGGAGATCCTTGGCTCAAAACTTTATCGGTCAATTCAATTGGTTCAAAAGAAACTTTTGTATTCGGAAGCAGTTTTTTAAGTCGGCTTCTAAACTCGTCTTTGAACTCATCCATATCCTCGTGATAATCTTTCAAACTTACCTGAAAAACAGCTTCATGAGAACCTGCCATGAACAAATAAATTGGGTTGATTGAGAACAATGACGGGTGTTGTCCCACATATACAGAGGTAATTCCGATATGTTCTTCGCCAACCATTTTTTTCAATTCTTTCAAAACAATTACGGCTTGTTCTTCTGTTCTTTCCAAACGTGTTCCGTCAATTGCTCGCAATCTCAATTGAAACTGACTAGAATTGGTTCTCGGGAAAACATCTTTTCCAATAAATGTGATCAATAAAACAGCTAAAGCCGTTGCAGAAATCAAATACGTAATAGTTGTGATTTTTTTATGAACGAACAAACGATCCAGCAATTTCATAAAGCGAATTTTGAATCGCTCAAACGGACTTATTTTTCCGTTTTGATCAGTATCTAATCTTTCGACCATTACTCTTTTCTGCGTAATCAAATCTTTTTCAGATTCTGGTGTTAATCCGCAGTCTCTAAATTCTGCTTCATCATCTGTAATTTCTGGACCATGTTCGTGTTTTGCATGTCCTTTCATTAACCAGTTTGCCATTACAGGAACAAATGTCTGAGATAATAAGAATGAAATTACCATTGAAAAACCAATTGCCAAAGCCAATGGCAAAAACAACGCTCCCGGAATTCCGACCATTGTAAATGCCGGAGCAAATACCGCCAAAATACAAAGCAAGATCAATAATTTAGGCAAGGCAATTTCTTGACAGGCGTCCCAAATAGCGAGCGCTTTTGGTTTCCCCATGTCGAGATGCTGGTGAATATTTTCAATCGTCACCGTACTTTCATCCACCAAAATACCAATTGCCAAAGCCAATCCTGATAATGACATCAAGTTGATCGTTTGCCCGAATAATTTCAGGAATAAAACTCCAGAAATAATAGAAATTGGAATTGTCATAATTACGATCAAAGCCGCACGACGGTCACCAAGGAATAATAAAACCATTAATCCCGTTAAAACCGCACCAATAATTCCCTCTGTAATCAAACTTTTAACCGAGTTGATTACATAAACAGACTGGTCAAATTCGTATGATAATTTAACGTCTTCAGGCAATGTGCTCTGAATTTTTGGCAATTCGGCTTTTAATTTCTGAACCACATCCCAAGTCGAAGCATCTCCGGCTTTTGCAATACTGATGTAAACCGAACGTTTTCCGTTTACCAATGCATAACCTTGTGTAATATCGGCACCATCTTTTACAACAGCGACATCGCCTAATTTCAAGTTTTGAACGCTTCCTTTAAATAACGGAATGTTTTCAAAATCCTTGATTTCCTTAATGGTATTATTTGTTGGCGTAATATAGTTTTTATCGCCCATTCTCACGTTTCCAGATGGCGCAGTTTGGTTGTTGATTCTGATAGCTTCAACAATTTGGTCTGGCGTCATATTGTGCGAACGCAATAAATCTGGATCTACGTTAACCTCAATTGTTCTTGGGCTTCCGCCAAAAGGAGCTGGCGATAATAATCCCGGAATCGAAGTAAACGAAGCACGAACGTAAACGTTGGCTAAATCCTGCAATTCGTTGTTTGAACGTATTTTACTGCTCAAAACCAATTGTCCAATTGGCAAAGAAGAAGCATCAAAACGAATGATAAACGGAGGCTGTGTTCCCGGTGGAAAAGCCGCTTGGATTCTGTTTGAAAGCGCACTCAACTCGGCAGCAGCCTGAGCCATATTCGTACCTTCGTAATAGGTTAATTTCATAATCATCAACCCCTGAATATTTTTGGTCTCTACTGATTTTATACCATTCGAGAAAGGTAAAACGTTCACGTAGTTTTTGGCAAAATAAGCTTCCATTTGGTCTGGCGTATAACCTCCAAATGGGTGTGCAATATAGATAACCGGCAAATTCATTTTTGGCAGAATATCTACCTTAATGTCTTTGATGGCACCAATTCCGAAGAAAAATAGACCCGCAACCAATACTAATATGGAGATGGGTTTGCGGAGTGCAAAACGTATTAAATTCATTAGGCTCTATAATTAAAATTCATTTATAAATAAGTCAAAATCACCTGTTGCGGCTACTTTCAGCAAGAACGACTGCCATACATTGTTGTTGACAATATCACGGTCGATTTCGGCGCGGTTCAACGTAAACATCGTTTGTGTCAAATCGGTCAAATCGGTTAAGCCGTTTTTGTATAAAGTCGATTTTTGAATATAAGCGCGTTGTGCGGCATTGACTTGAATTGGTGCTTCGGCATAATTTTCCAAAGTGATTTTTATTTTATCTTCGGCGAAAGCCAGCTGTGACTGTAATTCTCTGCTCGCTTGATTATATTCTTCTTGCAGACCTTGCGAAACAAATTTTTGAGATGTTACTTGTTTGTTGGCTCTAAAAGGCGTTGTCAAATTCCACGTAATTCCAACTCCAACCAAGTAATTTGAACGATCTGGATTTACGCCATCCCAATAATTTCTGCTGAAATTGGATTGATCTAGCGCATAACCCGTTTCAAAACCCGAAGCTCTGGTTTGTAAAACACCAAAAGCGCTCATCGTCGGGTAATAAAAGCGTTTGTATAATTTAACTTGTTGATTGCTATACTCAATCTTAGTTTTATAAAATTGCAAAAGCGGATGCAGACTGTCAGTCGAAGCTGTTGATCTTAAAACTTCTTTCGGAATTTGATTTACGAATAAAGTATCAGCAATAAAATCTTGAGGTGCAACACCCATTAAATCAACCAGTTTGTTGTTTTGTTCCTTAACGAAATTTCGAGCAAGATTCAGCGCGATTTTTGCTTTTGAAACTTCAGCTGTTGCCAAGGTCGAATCTACTCCAGCCAATAATCCGTTTTTAACTCGGGCAACAGCTGTCTTTTTGAAAACTTCTGCACGGCTTAAATTCTTTTGCTGTGAAATCAGTAACCTTTGGCTCGCCAATAAATTCAAATAAGCGGCTGAAATTTTAATTTTCTGTTGGAACATTTCCTGCTCTAAATCTTTTTCTTTTGCCTGAACATCAACTTTTGCTAAATTGATTTTTTCCTGAGTTTTTCCGAAAGTGAAAAAGTCCCAGTTCATGTTCACTAAATATAAAGCGCCAAAAGCAGAATTCCAGTTTTGGTTTGGTAATACAGGTCCAGAAGAAGCAGTTCCTAAACCATTAAATCCATATAATGCACCGTTTTGTCCATTAATAGTTCCATAATCTTGTTGAGCAGATAAATTAAGATTAGGAAGATAATCACGTCGAGATTGTTTTAATGTCTCTTTTGAGGCACTGGCGTAATTGTTTTTTGCTTTGATCGAACCATAGTTTTCAAGACCCGTTTTTATTGCTTCTTTTAAAGACAAGGTTTGTGAATAACCATTTGAGGCTAAAATCAAGAAAAATAATAAAGTAATTTTTTTGAAATACATAAAACTCAAAGTGTGAAATTAAAGCGCAAATTTATTTCTCTTATGCAGATAAAGCGGTTGTTAAGTGATGTACTGCACTGATAAATGACCAATTGAATTTGTCATTTTTTGGAAAAAATAATTAAATATTTGTCCGTACTTTGTGAACTATTTAAGTTTTAAAAATGAATAAAAAGTTTGATAATATATTGGATAACAAGTGGTGGCAGGAAATTGCTGTTGTCCTTTTTTCATTTACAATTTATACGTTAAAAAATGACTGGATGCTTTTCAGCTCCGCCACTTCCATATTAATGGGAATTTTTTTCTACTGCATTTTGTACATGCATGCGCAGTTTAATCGCTTTTTTCTTCTTCCAATATTATTCAAAACACAACGTCCTATAACCTATATTTTTCTGACTCTTTTTGGTGTTTTTGTGTTTTCCGTCATTCTTTATGAGATTACAATGCTTGATATGTTCAGCAATTGCCGTTTGTATCAAAACTCGCATCAAAGAAGTTATATTTATCAATTAGCGAGTGTTTTAGGAACTTTGGTTTGTATTTTAAGCCCAATTATTGTTTTTAAATTTTACAGAATCCACAGAAAACATACTGATGAAACGTTGCTATTCAACCAAATGCAGTTGAATTCGCTAAAAGGACAATTGAATCCGCATTTTTTATTCAATACTTTTAATACGCTTTACGGAATTAGCCTGGAATTTCCTGACCGAACTCCTGATTTGATTATGAAAGTTTCGCAATTAATGCGTTATCAGCTTGAAAGCAATAACAAACAATGCGTAACTTTAGAAGATGAATTGGAGTTTATAAACAGTTATGTACAGCTCGAAAAAGAACGTGTTGGCTATCGTTGTGATATTACTTATGATTGTAAAATCGACAATGAAAACGCCTATAAAGTGTCGCCAATGCTTTTAATCGCTTTTATAGAAAATGCTTTTAAACACGGAACTTGTGCTATCGAAAAATGTTTTGTGAGAATCTTTATTACGGTTGAAAATGGTTTGTTGCATTTGCACGTTGTAAATTCAATTCCGACGAAAAAAACCGATGTTGTTTCAACTAAAATTGGCTTAAAAAATACTATTGAGAGACTGAATTTGATTTATGGAAAAGACTATAAATTAGACATTCAAGACGATAAAAAAACGTATATAATTGATTTGAAACTGCAGCTGAAAAAGTTTGTATAATGAAAGAGCCAAAAAAATGTATTATTGTTGATGATGAGCCAGCGGCGCATTACGTTTTGGCGAATTATATCAAGCAGAATCCGCAATTAGAATTGGTTTTTCAAGGTTATAACGGAATTGAAGCAATGGATTATCTGCGTGAAAATCAGGTCGATTTGATGTTTTTGGATATCAATATGCCTGAGATTTCGGGAATGGAACTATTGAAAATTATTCCAAATCACCCTAAGACAATTTTAACGACAGCTTATTCTGAATTTGCGCTTGAAAGTTATGATTATGGCGTAATTGATTATTTGTTGAAACCTATTTATTTTCCAAGATTTTTGAAAGCGGTTGACCGATTTTTTTCGACAGAAAATGTAAAAGTCAAGGAAGAAGAAGCTGCAATAAATTCAGTTAGTGTCAAAGTTGATGGTTTTTTTATTGATATCGAATTGGATCAGCTTTTATATGCTCAGAGTTTTGGAAATTATGTGAAACTGCATACGTTAAAACGAACGTATTTAGCTTCGATAACAACAACTGAATTTGAGAAATGCCTGCCCGAAAGGAACTTTATACGAATTCACAAATCGTATATCGTAGCATTGGATAAAATTGAAGAAACCGAAAAAGATTTTGTGATCATTAAACATGAAAAACTGCCTATTGGAATTACTTATAAAAGAGAACTTTCTGATCGACTTAAGAAGTAATTGTTAATTGTTGATTGTCAATTATTAATTATGTTGCTACAGTAAGCTGAGACAAAAAAATCTAAAAAATTAATTTGTTCTTCATTTAAAAGTAGTAATTTTAATACGATATTTTTGATGTATTAATTTTTTAAACAAAGAATTATGAGAAGTCTTTTGCTGATTTTTCTTTTTTTATGCCGAGGTTTTCTTTTTGCACAAGAAGGCACAAATATGAAGAAAGTAATAACGCCTCCAGAAAAGGTGCAATTTGCTTTTGATAAAGAATATCCAGGAAAAACGGCTGTTTGGTCGGAAGAATATGTGGGAGACGATGATGATGAAATTCGTTATGAAGCGAAATTCAACAAAGACAAAAACACAAAAGCAGTCGCGATTTATGACAATTTAGGAGTTTTGAAAGCATTTGAACTTCAAATTCCGTTAAGTAAATTGCCTTGGCCTGCGCAGAATTATTTGAGAAAGAATTATTCACCAAAAGCGATTAAGGAAATAGCGGTTGTTGTTGATGATAAAAATAAAACAACGTATGAAGTTGGAGTGACTAAAGACTCAAAATTTTATGATGTTGTTTTTGATAAAGATGGTGACTTTGATGTCATAATCGAGAAAAATTAAAATATGTTTGCTTACTAATTCAATATATTTGAAAAGACAAACCCGGCAGTTTTAGGACTGTCGGGTTTTGTTTTTGTATTAAATTTTAGTTAACCATTAATAATCAACCATCAAAAATTAACCGTCAAAAATTAACCGTCAAAAATTAACAATTAATAATCAACCATCAACAATCAACCATCAACAATCAACCATCAACCATTAAAGCATCAACCATTAAAGCATCATTCCACCAGAAGCTTCAATTCTTTGCGCATTTACCCATCGTGCGTCTTCGGTGCATAAAAAGGCAACCACACCGCCAATATCATCTGGCAAACCAACTCTTCCTAAAGCTGTTGCTGCTGCTAAATTTTTGTTCAATTGCTCATTATCGCGAACAACTCCGCCACCAAAATCTGTTTCGATGGCACCTGGAGCCACAACATTTGCTCTAATTTTTCTTGCGCCTAATTCTTTCGCCTGATATTTTGTTAAAGTTTCAATTGCACCTTTCATGGAAGCATAAGCCGCATAACCAGGAAAAGAAAATCGTGCTAAACCTGTTGAGATATTTACAATTCCACCACCGTCATTCATAACGTTCAAAGCTTTTTGCGTCAAGAAAAACGGACCTTTGAATTGAATATTTGTCAATTGATCAAATTCTGCTTCTGTAGTTCCAATAAAAGAATTGTGAATCCCGATTCCAGCGTTATTTATTAAAAAATCAAATTTATCTGTTTTGAAAGTGCTTTTTAAAACTGCTTTTACTTCTTCAAAAAAGGCGTCAAAAGTTCCAGATTCTGCAACATTAAGTTGTAGCGAAGCTGCTTTTTGTCCTAAACTTCCAATTTCTTTTACTACTGAATCGGCTTCGTCTTTTTTGCTGTTATACGTAATAATTACGTCGATTCCTTTTTTTGCAATTGCTATTGCCATATTTTTTCCTAAACCTCTGCTACCGCCTGTAACCAGAGCTATTTTTGTATTTATTGTCATGTTTTTTAATTGTGAGTTGTGAAATGTGAAATGTGAAATGTGAAATGTGAAATGTGAATTGTTTTTAAACACATAGAAACATAGATTTTTTCTTTTCAAAAAGAGTACAAAAAGAAACTAGTTTCTCACACATAGCAAACTTAATGTTTGTTTAAATAAATAAAATGCCTTTTATGCGTTTATAATCTCTATGTTTCTATGTGTTTAAATTATTAGTTCCCGTGTAGCGCCTCAAACGATGCTTTTAATTCAGGAACACTTGCGTTTAATCTTGTTTCGCTGGTTCCAAAAGTAAGTTCCTGTCTTCCGTTTTTTAATTGCTCAAAAATAGATTCGATAAAACTGCTCACGCTTGGATGCGCGTCGTGCAGGCCAATTCCGCCTAAATCAGTATTCAATGCTGGCGGAATAATTTCGATTACTTCGATATTTTTTGCTTTTAGCAAATGACGAAGTGAAAGCGTAAACGAACGGAAAAATGCTTTTGTAGCTGAATAAACAGGAACTTTTGCAAATGGAGAAAATGCCAATCCAGAAGTTACATTCATTACCGTTGTCAATGATTTTAACTGAATAAATAACGAAGTTAAATGCAATGGAGCTTCAATATTAGTATTGATTTCTGTTTTCATGCTTTCATAAAAATCTGCATCAGTAACTGAAACCCATTTCTGAATTCCAGCGTTGTTGATTAAAACATTCAAATCGGGATGATTTTCGGCAATCCATTCATAAAGTGCAATGCGTTCTTTTTCATTACTTAAGTCACAGACTTTTGTAATAACCGAAGGGAATTTTGCTTTTACTTCGTTTAAAACCGATTCTCTTCTTCCGCATATAATAACGGTATTGTTTTCCTGAATAAATCTTTCGGCAAGCCCAAGTCCAATACCACTTGCACCGCCTGTTATTAAAATTTTGTTGTTTGATAAATTCATCTTTTCTGATCTTTTAAATTGTTAATACAAAGGTAAGATCGAAGTAGAGCTGGGGAATTGTAAATATCAAATCGATGTTTGCGAAATTCAAATCAAATTATTTTATGTCAGTGTGAGGAACGAAGCAACCAAACTCATATGAGTCATTAGTTTTATTTAGCAAATGAGATTGCTTCGTTCCTCGCAATGACCAAACTTTATGGTAACTATTGTAAATAATCTAAAATCTGCAATCTAAAATCTACAATTAAGCTCTAAAAGCCAAAGGCGTCAATGAAGTTTGCTTTTTAAAGAAATTGGAAAAGTGCGCTAGTTCTTCAAAACCTAAAGAATAAGCGATTTCTGAAATATTCCAATCCGTTTGTTTTAAAAGGATTTTTGCTTCGTTTGTCAATCGGGAACTAATTAATTCGGTTGTCGTTTTTCCGGTATTTTCCTTTAAAACTTTGTTCAAATGATTGACATGAACCGATAATCTCGAAGCAAAATCTTTTGCCGTTCGTAATTCTAATCGCTGATTTGGCGACTCAATTGGGAATTGTCTTTCTAATAATTCAGCAAATAAAGAGGAAACTCTCGCAGCCGAATTATGTTTGGAATAAAGTGCTGTTATAGGTTGTAATTTTTGTCCGAAGTGAATTAATTCTGCAACATAATTTCGGATCAAATCATATTTATAGATGTAATCCGAATTGATTTCTTTTTGTATTTTGTTGAAAATCAATTCAACTTCTGAAACTTCTTCGTCTGAAAGCTGAAAAATGGGATAACCTTCTGAAGCAAAAATTGGAAGTTCGTCAAGATCAATGCCGCTTTTGCTTTTGGATAAAAACTCACTTGTAAAAACACAAAATTGCCCAGCTTGATTAGTGTCTTGAGGCAGATAATTATACGGAATTTTTGGCGTTGCAAATAACAATCCTTGTTTTTCAATTTCGATTATCTTATCAGCATATTCGGCGCGGTTATGGCCTCTTATCAAGCTTATTTTGTAGTAAGCCCTGCGGTCATAAGGCATTCCGGGTTTTCCTTTCATGCGTTCAAGAAGTTCCTTGATGTCGAAAACATTAAAATGCCCAATTTCTTTCTGAATGTCATTTGGCAATAATGAAGTAGGTTCAATTGCGGAGCCTTCGGTAATATCTTGATAAAATGAATCTAGGGATTTCATATTTGTGAATTGTAAAATTCAAATATACGAAAATTATAGAATTGTTTTTTTTGTTTAAGGTTTAAGGTTTCAAGTTTCTGGTAGTTCTGCTCTTTCCGGTTAAAAAAGACTTCCTTGAACGAATTCCGGTTCAGGATTACTTCCAAAAGAAAAAGCATCAATTACAAAAAACTGTTTTTTAACGGGATCAAATTCTCGCAAAACAATCTTGTCGCACAAAAACTGAAGATCAATTGTGGTAAAAAGTTCAGAAGCTATTTTTGTATTTTCGGGTGTTAATCTTCTTCCAATTGACAAATGAGGATTGTCACTTTTTTTAAGATTTTGGGATTTCAAAGTCTCATGAATTTTTCTCATTATAGGAACAAGATTATTTTCTGAATCTTCTGTTGTGCCAATAAAAAAAGCACCGCTGTTTGGATAAGAATTGAAATGATTTAAATAGACTTGAAAAGGTGTAAAAGCATCAGCAGTTTTAGAAAGCTTTTTTTTGATGAAAGGAAGTTGAGATTCTTCAATCTTAAATTCGCAAATTGTAATATGCGCAACGGAATTGCAACTGTTAAACCAGCCAATTTTACTTTTTAAATAATCCTTCATTAGTTTGATTGCATCAATAACATTATCGGAAGGATGAATTACAACTGAGTACGTTTTTTCCATTTTTGGAGCTTTGAATTACAAATTTAAAGCTTTCCTTTTAAATACAATCGATGCATAATTTCCGATTTCAATAAACCGCTTCCGCCTCCAAAATGTTCGATTACTTCAACATCGGGTTGTTGTTTTAGGCAAAAAGCTGTAAAATCTTTTTCAATGTGATCTTCAATTCCAGAGCTCAAAAGCACAAAGTCGATTTTATGATTTTCGAAATATTTCTGAGCTTCGGTCTCATTATTAAACGCAACCGCATTCCAGTTTTCATCAGCATTTACTAATCGAAGCAAAATGGCTAAAATCGCTTCATTTTTTCCAAGTAATAAGAATTCGAGAGTTTTCATATTGATTTAGTTTTCAAAGCAAATTTATCGGTATATAATGGATTTCAACTTAATCTAGAATAAGAAATTATGTAAAGAGAAAGTTAAATTTAAGTTTTTTTAATTTTTTCGTTTTTCTGCTTTTATGCCTTATGTATTCATTTTCAATATGTTATATAAAAAGCTAAAATACAGATTTATTAATTTATTGAAATTTTTTGTTATAATGAGGAAAACCGTAATGTTTTCCTGTGTTGGCTGGGTAAATTTGCTTCATAGAAATCGAAAATTAAGATGTTTTTGCCTTTTTAATCATTCTTAAAATATTTCTATGAATTATTACTAGTTTTTGGAGAAACAAGTTTTAGAAGTTTGACTATTCATTTGATCGTGGGTACATTGTATAAATTTGCAAGATAAATACAATAAGTCAAAATTTTTACGGGTTTTTAGATTTGGTTGTACGTTAACTAATCTAAAAACCCTTTTTTTTGTTCGTTTTAAAAGTTTTAAAAGTAGCCATGACTTTTAAGCCATTCTTCGCAATCTTTTGTCCAATTTTTACTTGTGTCTTTTGCGCCTAAACCAAATCCGTGTCCGCCATTTTCATACAAATGTAACTCGCATGTAACTGAATTTTTTTTGAGTGCCAGATAATAATTGATACTGTTTTCTGGCAAAACGGCGTTATCGTCTGTGGCATGCACTAAAAAAGTTGGAGGAGTCTGAGCTGTCACTTTTTTATCATTCGAAAAAGAATCAATCAAAGCCTGCGATGGATTGTTCCCTAATAAACTCGTTTGAGATCCCTTGTGCGTAATGCCGTTTTCCATAGAAATCACAGGATAAATTAAAAGCGAAAAATCGGGGCGAGCACTTGCTTTATAAGCCGATTCATATGTTTTGTCATCATAATGCGTCGCCAAAGTGGAAGCCAAATGACCGCCAGCTGAAAATCCGATTGTACCAATTTTTGAGCTGTCGATATTCCATTTTGAAGCATTTTCGCGTACATAACGAAGGGCCTCTTGAGCATCCTGCAAAGGTCCAATATTTTTGTTTTTCATAATCAAATCGCTTGGAAGACGGTACTTTAAAACAAAAGCCGTAGTTCCTAAGCTATTCAGCCAGTTAGCGACTTTTGTTCCTTCTTTATCCATTGATAAATGCGAATAGCCTCCGCCAGGAAAAATAATTACAGCTGTTCCATTTGGCTTGGCATCTTTTGGTGTAAAAATGCTTAAAGTAGGAATTGTAACAAAACCTGTACTTTGAAGAATTCCGTCTTTTGCAATTGGTTTTTCTTGGTAATCTGCTGCAATGATTTCATCTGGAATTTTGTCCCATAACGGAATAGTTTGACTTTGTGCTTGAAGTTGATTATTAGCTAATGTGAACAAAACGAGAATGATAAGTGATTGAATGTTAAAAAAGGCTTTCATTTTTTTTGATTTATGTATTTGATTTGGTTGTATTTTTAAGGAAAATAATTTTGATGAGCCAGAGTTTAAAGTTTCTTGATTAAGGGACAATTTTAGCACTTTAAACGGATGAATTTAGCACATTGCTATTTAACAAATATATTGTTTAATGTGTAATATTGTGCTATTTTTTTTAATTGATATGTTTATTTAACGTGATAAAATAATTTTTTATATAATTTATTTGGATTATAAAGATTAAAAACTATATTTGTGCAATCGATTACATTAATTTGTTTTATTTGTATTAAATCATTGTTTTTTAGTGCTTTTAAATTCGAATTGAGAGGTAAAGCTAACTAACTAGAAAACATAATTTTTACAGTAACCATGAGCCAAAAAGAATCAGTAACTATTAGCCAAAATAACAAATCACTAGGGAAATACCGTTGGAGCATTTGTGGATTGCTATTTTTTGCAACTACAATCAATTATCTAGACCGTCAAGTGCTATCGCTGACTTGGAGCGATTTTATTGCGCCAGAATTTCACTGGACGAATAATGACTACGGAAATATTACGGCATTATTTTCAATTTTTTATGCGATTTCGCTTCTAGTTGCAGGACGTTTTGTTGACTGGATGGATACAAAAAAAGGATTTCTTTGGGCAATCGGAATCTGGTCAATAGGAGCTTGTCTTCATGCATTTTGCGGTATAGCAACTTCAGGAATTCTTACTGGAAATTGGTTATTAGGTTTTGGAGGTTCAAAAGAAGTGATTTCATCAATAAGTGATACTTCGTTGGTAATCAGCGTGAGTGTCGATTTATTTATTTTTGCGCGTTTTGTTTTGGCGGTTGGTGAAGCAGGAAACTTTCCGGCTGCAATCAAGACAACAGCAGAATATTTCCCAAAGAAAGACCGAGCTTTTGCAACTAGTATTTTTAACGCTGGAGCAACAGTGGGAGCTTTAGCAGCGCCGGTTACAATTCCGTTTATTGCTAAATCTTTTGGTTGGGAAATGTCTTTCATCATCATTGGTGCATTAGGTTTTATCTGGATGGGATTTTGGCTTTTTATGTATGATAAACCGGAAAGACATAGAAAAGTTTCTGTAGAGGAATTGGCTTATATTCAGCAAGATGATTTTGCCGACAGTCAAGTAGAAGGTTTTGTTCCAGAAACTTCTTCTAAAGTATCTCTGGCAGAATGTTTTAAATACAAACAAACGTGGGCATTTGCGTTTGGTAAATTCATGACAGATGGTGTTTGGTGGTTCTTTTTATTCTGGACGCCAGCCTATTTAAGTTCGGTTTACGGAATGGATTCTACAGAAGCTGCATTGCCATTATTTGTTCTTTATATGATCACATTATTATCAATCATTGGAGGATGGCTTCCTACTTATTTTGTGGATAAAAAAGGAATGAATCCGTATGAAGGAAGGATGAGAGCAATGTTGATTTTTGCATTTTTTCCATTATTAGCCTTGATAGCACAGCCGTTAGGATATATTAGTTATTGGATTCCGGTAATTATCATCGGTATTGCGGGTGCGGCGCATCAATCTTGGTCGGCTAATATTTTTACAACCGTAGGAGATATGTTTCCTAAAAAAGCGATCGCAACCATTACTGGAATTGGTGGTTTAGCAGGTGGTTTAGGATCGACTTTGATCAATAAAGGATCAGGAGTTTTGTTTGATTATGCTAAAGATACTAATATGCTTTTTATGGGATTCAAAGGAATTGAAGCTGGATATTTCATCATATTTTCAATCTGTGCAGTTTGTTATTTAACAGGCTGGCTGGTTATGAAATCATTGGTTCCGAAATACAGCCCAATTACAGATCTTTAAAAAGATTTTATACTGACTAACCAACCTTAAACCAAAAACTAAATCATGAACCAAGCTAATGCAGCAATAGGAAAATACCGCTGGACGATTTGCAGTTTAGTTTTTTTTGCGACGACTGTCAATTATTTAGATCGAAATGTAATAAGTTACCTTCGACCTTTTTTGGCAGAAGCTTTTCATTGGACGCCTGAGCAAGAGGTTATTGATTATTCAAATATTGAGTTGGCATTTAAAATTGCATATGCGATGGGAATGCTTGTTGCAGGTGGAATTATCGACAAACTAGGAACAAAACTTGGTTATGCGATTGCGACAGGTTTATGGAGTTTGGCAGCAATTGGTCATGCGTTTGCAACAGGAACAGGAGGTTTTTTAATTGCGCGTGTTTTTCTTGGTGTTACCGAAGCTGGAAATTTCCCAGCAGCAATTAAAGCTACGGCTGAATGGTTTCCGCAGAAAGAAAGAGCTTTGGCGACAGGGATTTTTAATTCTGGAAGTAATATCGGAGCGATTATTGTACCGCTTACGGTACCTCATATTGCAGAAAAATATGGTTGGCAATGGGCTTTTATTTTAACTGGAATTGTTGGGTTTATTTGGCTTTTGTTATGGTTTTTACTGTACGAAGTGCCTCAAAAACAAAAACGTTTATCACAAGCTGAGTTAGAATACATTACTTCAGACCAAGTTGCAGTTGTTGAAGAAGATGCAACAGAAAAAGTTTCATGGATTAAGCTGCTTTCATTTCGCCAAACTTGGGCTTTTGCTATCGGCAAATTACTTACTGATCCAGTTTGGTGGTTCTACTTATTCTGGCTTCCTGACTTTTTGATGAAACAATATAAACTTACAGCAACCGAAATTATCTGGCCTTGTGCGCTTGTATATATGATTGGAAGTGTTGGAAGTATTGGCGGAGGTTGGCTTCCGTTAAAATTAATCAATAATTATTGGCCGGCTTATAAAGCTCGTAAAACAAGTATGTTGCTCTATGCGTTTGCAGTTTTGCCGGTTTTATTTTCACAATACCTTGGAGCAATAAATATGTGGTGGGCCATTTTAGTTATTGGTTTAGCAGTTTCGGCGCATCAAGCTTGGAGTGCCAATATATTTACAACGGTTTCAGATATGTTTCCTAAAAAAGCCACAGCATCTGTTACCGGAATGGGAGGAATGTTCGGAGCACTTGGCGGTATTTTGCTTACCTTACTGGTTCAAAAAAACATGTTCGTTTATTATACTAAAATCGGTAAAATAGAAACGGGATACTTTATTATGTTCTGCATTTGCGGAGGCTCTTATTTATTGGCTTGGTTGATCATGCATATATTAGTGCCGAAGATGAAAAAAGTAGAATTATAACGAAATTTTGCTTTAACTGAAATATTTTTTGGTTTCAATTATGGTATTTCAATATAAAAAATTAAATTTGTGCAATCGATTACATTAATTTAGAAATTATGACAAAATATAGTTCAAGATACGCATCAAGCCCTGAAGCTGTAAAAAAATATGACACGCAACAATTAAGAGAAGAATTCTTAATTGACGACTTAATGCAGGAAGATGAAGTGGTGTTGGTTTACTCTCATTATGACCGATATATTGCTGGATCAGCAGTTCCTGTAAAAGAAGATTTAGCTTTAGAAACAATTGATCCGTTAAAAGCGCCTTATTTTTTAGAAAGAAGAGAATTAGGAATTATCAATGTTGGAGGAAGCGGTTCTGTTGTTGTTGAAGGAACTACATATGAATTAGGTTTTAAAGATGCTTTATATATTGGAAGCGGTAATAAAGAAGTAGTTTTCAAAAGTACTGATACTAAAAATCCAGCTAAGTTTTATCTTAATTCAGCGCCAGCGCATACAACTTACCCGACGGTAAAAGTAAGTTTGGCTGAAGCAAATAAATTAAACTTAGGCGCAATGGAAACAGCAAATCACCGTACAGTAAATCAAATGATTATTGGAAGCGTAGTTACAACTTGCCAATTGCAAATGGGAATGACAGAATTAAACCCTGGAAGTGTTTGGAACACAATGCCGGCGCACGTACACGATCGTAGAATGGAAGTGTATTTTTATTTGGATATTCCAGAAAACCAAGCGGTTTGTCACTTTATGGGACAACCGCAGGAAACTAGACATATCTGGATGAACAATCATCAGGCAGTTATTTCTCCGCCTTGGTCAATTCACTCAGGTTCAGGAACTAGTAATTATACTTTTATCTGGGGAATGGCAGGTGAGAATTTAGATTATGGAGATATGGATGTTTGTAAAATCACAGATTTAAGATAAGATGACAAATTTATTTGATATAAAAGGAAAAGTTGCTTTAATCACAGGAAGTACACACGGTCTGGGAATGGCAATGGCAAAAGGATTAGGACAAGCGGGAGCAACGATTGTTGTAAACGGAAATTCTTCTCAAGAAAAAATTGACAACGCTGTTAATGAATTAAAAAGTGAAGGAATAAATGCTGTTGGATATAAATTTAATGTAACCGAAGAAAAAGAGGTTGCAGAAGCAGTTCAAAAAATTGAAAAAGAAGTTGGTCCAATTGCTATTTTAATCAATAACGCTGGGATCATTAAAAGAATTCCGCTTCTAGAAATGGAAGTTGCTGATTTTAGAGAAGTAATTGATATTGATTTAGTGAGTCCGTTTATTGTTTCGAAACATGTTGCAAAAGGCATGATCGAAAGAAGACAAGGAAAAATCATCAACATTTGCTCAATGATGAGTGAGTTGGGTAGAAATACAGTTTCGGCTTACGCTGCTGCAAAAGGAGGCTTGAAAATGCTGACTAAAAACATGGCAACAGAATGGGCAAAATACAATGTTCAAATCAACGGAATTGGGCCTGGATATTTTGCTACAGAACAAACAAAACCTATCAGAGTTGACGGACATCCGTTTAATGATTTCATCATCAGCAGAACTCCTGCAGCAAAATGGGGTGATCCGGGTGATTTGGCTGGAGCTGCGATATTTTTATCTTCAAAAGCCAGTGACTTTGTAAACGGTCATATTTTATATGTTGATGGCGGTATTTTAGCAACAATCGGGAAACCATCAAACGAAGAATAATTCTCAATTTTTATTTAAAGAAGACATGAGCGCGAATACATTCATAAACGATAATTTTTTACTAGAAAATAAATTTGCTGAAGAATTATATCATAATTATTCTAAAAACCAGCCAATTATAGATTACCATAATCACTTAAATCCGCAGTTTATTGCCGAAGACAAAATCTTTGACAACATTACGCAAGTTTGGATTAATGGTGATCACTACAAATGGCGCGCAATGCGTACATTAGGAATCAACGAGCAATTTGTAACAGGAAACGGATTTGATAAAGATAAATTCTTAAACTGGGGAAAAACGGTTCCGTATACAATGCGTAATCCTTTGTATCACTGGACGCACTTAGAATTGGCTCGTTATTTTGATATTTATGATCTTTTGAATGAAAAATCGGCTGAGAAAATTTATATCGAAACTACTGAGAAAATAAATTCGCCAGCTTATAGCACGCAAAATCTTCTTAAGAAAGTAAATGCTGAATTAGTTTGTACTACAGAAGATCCAATTGATAGTTTAGAGTTTCATCAAAAACTAGCTCAAAATCCAATTGGAACAAAAATGAGTACTGCTTTCAGACCTGATAAAGCGATTTTAATTTCAAACGACGGATATAATGCCTATGTTGATACTTTGGGAGAAGTATCGGGTATAGAAATCAATACCTATGCTGATTTGCAAGCTGCATTGAGAAAAAGAATTGAATTCTTTAACGCTAATGGATGTAAATTAAGTGATCATGGTTTAGACCAAATTTATTTTGAAAATTTCACTGAAAATGAGGTAAGTGCAATTTTCAAAAAGAAAAGAGAAAACGGTGTATTGTCTTCAGAAGAAGCATTGAAATTCCAAAGCGCTGTTTTATTATTCTTGTCTGAAATGTACCATGAATTTGGATGGGTTCAGCAATTTCACTTAGGCGCTTTAAGAAACAACAATGCGCGCATGCACAGAATTTTAGGTCCTGATACAGGTTGGGATTCTATTGGAGATTATCCGCAGGCGCAAAAATTGTCAAGCTTTTTAAATGCTTTAGACAGTAAAGATAAATTGTCAAAAACGATTATCTACAATTTAAATCCTGCTGATAATGAAGTGATGGCAACTATGATTGGAAATTTCAACGACGGAAGCGTTCGCGGAAAAGTACAATTTGGTTCTGGATGGTGGTTTTTAGATCAGAAAGACGGAATGACAAAGCAATTGAATGCGCTTTCAAACATGGGATTAATCAGCTGTTTTGTTGGAATGTTGACAGATTCTAGAAGTTTCTTGTCGTTCCCAAGACACGAATATTTCAGACGTATTTTATGTAATCTTCTTGGAGATGAAATCAAACGCGGCGAACTTCCAAATGACATGGAATGGATTGGAAAATTAGTTGCTGATATTTCATACAACAACGCTAAAGAATATTTTAAATTTTAAAAAGTTTTTTGAACCATTAAGGTATTAAGGAAATTAAGTTTTGAGCTTAAAATTAATTTTTAAGAATAAAAGATGATGAAGTATAAATGCTTAATAAACTTAATTTTTTTAAGTATAGAATTTAAAAACGCAAAACTTAATTTTCTTAATATCTTAATGGTAAATAATAAAAAATATAAATAATGAGTAGAGTAGTTGCATTTGGAGAAATCATGTTGCGTTTATCGACAGAAAGGCATTTACGTTTTTCGCAATCAACAGCATTTGGTGCTACGTACGGAGGCGGAGAATTTAATGTGGCTGTTTCTTTAGCTAATTACGGTGTGAATGCTGAATTTGTTACCAGATTGCCTGAAAATGAAATTGGTTTTTCTGCATTAAAGGAAATCAGAAAAATGAATGTCGAGTCTAAAAACATTGTTTATGGAGGAGAACGTTTAGGGATCTATTTTCTTGAAACAGGTGCAGGAACACGCGGAAGCAATGTAGTTTACGATCGTGCCCACAGCGCAATGTCGACCATTCAAAAGGGGCAGGTTGACTGGGACAAAGTTCTGGAAGGTGCTGAATGGTTTCATTGGAGCGGGATTACGCCAGCGATTTCTGAAAGTGCCGCTGAAGCTTGTTTAGAAGCGATTAAAGTGGCTCATAAAAAAGGAATTACCATTTCTTGTGACTTAAATTATAGATCAAAATTGTGGCAGTATGGAAAAACGCCAAGCGAGGTAATGCCAGAAATGCTGAAATACAGCAATGTTATTTTAGGAGATATTGACACAGCTTATTTTATGTTGGGAGTGCCTAAAGTAAATCCGAATTATCAGGACGAAAAAACGCTTCCAGCTGTATATGATAAATTGTTTGAATTGATTCCGAATCTTAAAATTGCCGCAACGACGCTTCGTTATTCTGTAAGTGCTTCACACCAAAGAATTGGAGGAATTTTATACGACGGAAAAGCAATTCATAGCGCAGCTGTTAAAGAAGTTACTCCTGTTGTTGACCGTGTAGGAAGTGGAGATGCATTCATGGGGGGATTGATTTATGGTTTGCTGGAATATCAAAATAATAATCAGAGAGCATTGGATTTTGCCGTAGCAGCTTGCTGCTTAAAGCATACAATTGCCGGTGATTATAACTTGGTGACATTGAAAGAAGTTGAAAATATGATTGATGGCGATGGTTCGGCATTAGTATCAAGATAAAAAATAAAAATGGCAAAATACTCAAGAATTGAAGTAGCACAGCAGATGAAAGAAAACGGAATGGTTCCGTTGTTTTTTCACTCTGATATTGAATTAAGCAAAAAAGTACTGAAAGCTTGTTATGATGGTGGTTCACGTTTAATGGAATTTACAAGCAGAGGTGATTTTGCGCATGAAGTTTTTGGTGAATTGAACAAATATGCTTTGGCAGAATTGCCAGGAATGATGCTTGGAGTTGGTTCTATAACTGATGCGGCTTCGGCTTCACTTTACATGAGCTTGGGTGCAAATTTTATTGTAACTCCGGTTTTTAGAGAAGATATTGCAATTGCCTGCAATCGTCGTAAAGTTTTGTGGTCGCCAGGCTGCGGAACACTTACGGAAATTGCCAGAGCGGAAGAATTAGGTTGCGAAATTGTAAAATTGTTCCCAGCTGATATTTATGGACCAGAATTTATAAAAGCGATAAAAGGACCTTGCCCATGGACGAACATTATGCCTACAGGCGGTGTTTTCCCAACGGTTGAAAGTTTGAGTTCTTGGTTAAATGCAGGAGCTACTTGTGTAGGTCTTGGTTCGCAATTGATTTCAAAAGATATACTTGATAAACAAGACTTTGCAGGATTACAGTCTAAAGTAAGCGAAGTTTTGGAGATCATCAAAAATATTAAAAATAAATAAGGAATAATCATACCAGTTCCTTATTTGGCATGCGGTTTTTTTTAGAGTTTTAGATGTTGTAATTGAACATTACGCTTGCAAAATAAATCTTGTCACTCCTCACAGCAAGATTTATTTTACTCTTTCAGGTGTAATGTTTCTTTTACAATATCAACCCCAAAAAATTAAATAAGGTATTTTAAAGTGGTTATTTATAACGCTCAAATGAATTAATAATGGAAAAAATTAACAGATCGAATACGGAGTTTTCACAAAAACTTCCAATAAAAATAGTGCAGTTTGGAGAAGGGAATTTCTTGAGAGCTTTTGTAGAATATGCTTTTCAGGAATTAAATAAAAAAGCAGATTTTAATGCTGGAATTGCAGTTGTACAGCCTATTGATAGAGGATTGGTGAATATGATCAATGAACAGGATGGTCTGTATACCTTATTCATGAAAGGTGTTAAAAAAGGTGAGGAAATTCAGGAGAAAGAATTAATTACAAATATTGTAAAAGCGGTTGATCCTTATGCTTCTTTTCAGGAATTTTTGGCTTTGGCCAAAGAAGAAACTTTAGAATTTATTATTTCTAATACAACAGAAGCGGGAATTGAATACATCGCATCTGATCGTCCTTCAATGCAACCTCCGGTTTCTTTTCCTGCAAAATTAACCGTACTTTTACATGAAAGATTTAAGCACTTTAATGGTGATAAATCAAAAGCTTTAACAATTATTCCTTGTGAGTTAATTAATTATAATTCAGATACTTTAAAGGAAATTGTGTTGAAATATTGCGATGATTGGAATCTGGAAGCAGCATTCAAATCATGGTTGACAGAAGATTGTTCTTTCCACAATACTTTAGTGGACAGAATTGTTCCGGGTTATCCAAAAGATCAAATCGAGGAATACAATAGCCAGCTTTCATATAAAGATGACTTGATTGTAAGTGCCGAAAGTTTCTTTTTATGGGTAATTGAAGGTGATGATAAATTAAAAGCAAAACTTCCGTTTGAAAAAACAGATTTAGATGTAAAAATTGTTGCAGACATGCAACCGTACCGTACTCGTAAAGTTCGAATTTTAAATGGAGCGCATACTGCAATGGTACCGTTTTCATTACTTTACGGAAACGAAACTGTAAAAGAAACTGTTGATAATGCCTTTACAGGTGAATTTGTAAATAAAGCAGTTTTTGATGAAATCAACGAAACTTTGAATATGGACAAAGCGGAATTGGCAAGTTTCTCTGAAGAAATTTTAGACCGTTTCAGAAATCCTTTCATCAAGCATTTATTGTCTTCAATCGCATTGAATTCAATTTCTAAATTTAAAGTTCGTGTATTGCCTAGTTTGACAGGATATGTTGATGTTTATAAAAAACTTCCAGCTCATTTAACTTTTGCTTTCGCAGCCTTAATTCGTTTTTACAAAGGAACATGGAAAGGTGAAAATCTTCCAGTTCAAGACAGTGAGGATATTGTTACGTTCTTCAACGGACTTTGGACATCAGATGATTACAATAAAATAGCGAGACTTACTTTGCAAAACAAAAATTTCTGGGATGAAGATTTGACTGAGATTCCTTCATTAACAGATGCAATTGCAAAAGCTTTAGAAGAAATTGATGCAAATGGCGTGGAGCAAGGCTTCATCAATTTTCAAAAACAATTAAATTAAGAATTACATACGATAGTTATGGCAACTCAAAAAAAATTAATAAAAGTCAACCCAGCAGATAATGCAATTGTCGCTTTGACCGATTTGGTACAAAACGAACAAATTATGTTTGAAGGAACCACTGTCTCACCAACAACTGATGTTAAAGCAAAACATAAAATCACTGAGAAAGATTTTGCAATTGGTGATGATGTTATAATGTACGGCGTTTTGGTTGGAAAAGCTGCTAAACCTATAAAAAAAGGAGAAGTAATTACCACCGAAAATGTAAAACATGAAAGTGAAAAAGTTTTTGGTAAAAACGGAAATTTAGGTTGGACTCCACCAAATGTAGATCGTTGGAAAGACAAAACTTTCAACGGATACCACCGTACAGATGGACAAGTTGGAACCAAAAACGTTTGGTTGTTTTTTCCATTGGTTTTTTGCGAAAACAAAAATATCGAAAAGTTGAAAGATATTTTTGAAAACGAATTAATGCCCAAAAAAGAAGTTTCTTATAAAAATTTATTGCGCTCTTTAATTGAAGAAAAAAGCGTAGAAGAAGTTGCTGAGAGAAATAGAAATGAAAATCTTTTAGATAATATAGAAGTGAAATTCATCAATCATCAAGGTGGTTGTGGCGGGATTCGACAAGATTCAGAATTGTTGGCAAAACTGCTTGCAGGATATGTGAACAATCCAAATGTTGCAGGTGCAACTGTTTTAAGTTTAGGTTGCCAAAATTTGCAGGTTGATATTTTTAAAAAGGCATTAAAAGAAATGAGTCCGAATAGTGATAAAGAAATTTTGATCTATGAGCAACAACAAATTGGAACTACTGATCAAATGTTTCAAATGGTGATTAAAGATTCTTATGAAGCCATTAAAAGAGCCAACAAAATTGAACGCAAACCTGCTCCTCTTTCAAAACTAAGTATTGGTTTGGAATGCGGAGGATCCGACGGATTCTCAGGAATTTCTGCAAATCCAGCATTAGGAGTTGTTTCAGATATTTTTGCAGCTTTGGGAGGGAAAACAATTTTGGCAGAGTTTCCAGAATTATGTGGCGTTGAGCAAGAATTGATGAACCGATGCGTGGACGAAGAAAAAGCAGATAAGTTTTTAACTTTAATGAAAGCTTTTGAAAAATCAGTTGTAGATGCAGGTTCAGGGTTTGATATGAATCCATCTCCCGGAAATATCAAAGACGGATTAATTACAGATGCAATGAAATCTGCTGGCGCAGCTAAAAAAGGTGGAACTTCACCTGTTGTAGATGTTTTAGATTACGGAGAATATATTTCAAAACCAGGATTAAATCTTTTAAATACGCCAGGAAATGACGCAGAATGTACCACAGGATTGGTTGGATCAGGCGCAACAGTTGTTTTATTTACCACAGGTCTAGGAAACCCGATGGGGAATCCGATTGCACCCGTTGTAAAAATTTCTTCGAACACGGCATTAATTAATAGAATGTCTGATATTATAGATGTAAATGCCGGAACGGTAATTACTGGTGAAAAAACCATTACCGAGGTTGGAGCAGAAATAGTAGATTACATTATAGAATTGGCGAGTGGAAACGTGGAAACAAAAGCAGACCAGTTGAAACAAGATGTATTTATTCCTTGGAAAAGAGGAGTTTCTTTGTAGTTTTTTAGGCTTAAAGGAAGAGAGATTAAAAGATTAAAAGATTAAAAGAATCAAAGATTAAAAGATTCAAAGTTTTATATGTAGAGACGCACAGCAGTGCGTCTTTTTTTGCTCGGGTCTCCTTTCAATCGAAATGACAAAAAAAAAAGCAACTCCTATAAGAGTTGCTTTTTTTTTGTAACTTATGTCTCTTGAACTTATATAACTTATATGGTAAAAAAAAATTAAAAGTTTGTTCTCGAAGAAGACTTGCGAATGTGTAATTCTGGAGCAAGAACCACCTTTTTTTCAATTTTGATGGTATCGGTTTTATCGACTTGTTCCAAGAAAACTCGAGCCGACATTTTTCCCATTTCAAGTGGTGACTGATCAACAGAAGTAATAGATAATTCCATGAATTTAGTAAAAGGCTCATTACTGAAACCTGCAACACAAAACTCGTTAGGAATGCTGATATTTCTTTCTTTCAGTTCTTGAATCGCTCCTAAAGCGGCAAAATCACTGGCAGAAAATAAAGCATCTGGAGGTGTATCTAGTGCTAATAAAACATCAATTGCTTCTTTTCCGGCTTCAACGCTACTTTTGGTGCGAATAACATATTCTTCCTTGAAAGTCAGGCCGTTGTCTAATAATGCTTGTTTATATCCTAAAAATCTGTTTTTGAAAATTTCAAGCGATTGATCTCCTGAAAAATGCGCGATTTCACGGCATCCTTCATTTATTAAATGCTTGGTTGCTACATAACCGCCTTTGAAGTCATTAACTGTTACAGAACTTACTCCGTCAATATGTTTGCTACGGTCAAAAAATATCAAGGGTACGTTTTTTTCCAAAACATAATGAAAAGCGCCGTCATTTTCGTCGGTAACATCAGTAACCGACATCATAATCCCGTCAACCTGAGCATCAATCAAGGTGTAAAGGTTTTCATTTTCTCTTTTCGGGCTCTCGTGTGTCTGGCAAATAATTACCTGATAACCATGCGGATGAAGTTCCTCTTCAATTCCCCTGATAACAGATGCGAAAAAGTTGCTGTCGATACGAGGAACAATAACACCAATATTATTGCTTCTTCCACTCTTTAAGGCTAAAGCAAGTTTGTTTTGCTTATAGTTCATGGATGCAGCGGTTTTAATAACTAGTTCCCTTGTGCTTTCTTTTATTTTTGGGTTGTTGTTTAAAGCTCTGGAAACAGTGGCAGCAGTGATATTCAATTTCTTGGCAATATCATAAATAGTTATTTTTTCGCTCATTCAAAAAGGTTTTCAGAATTAATTTTAAGACAAAAATACATTTTTTTTATATATCTCAATATTTTTTGTTATCGATTACATAATTAATAACTAAAACGTTTGCAACTCGACAATGGCAAAAAATTATGCGTTTTTTTAGCATAACCGTAAATATAATTGCAAATAAAAATTAAATATATAAATTATTTCTAAATAAATTTGTTCTGTCGAAACAATTTTTATACTTTCGTGTAATCGATTACATAATACATGGCGATTTATTTGCCTAAACAATTAATTACTGCGTAAATGATTACAAATAAGTCTATAGCATTAAAATCAGTTTCGATTATTGGAGTATTTTCTTTGATGCTCTTTTCGTGTGGAAAACAAGTTTCGAACGTTTCTGAGACAGATCCATGGAAAAACATGGAAATGATTATAAAAAGTATACCGGAAACGCACTTCATAAACAAGACCTATAATATTAATGATTTTGGTGCTGTTGCAGACGGAAAAACAATGAACACGCTTGCATTTGAAAAAGCAATTAAAGAATGTGCTGCAAATGGAGGAGGAAAAATTTTGGTTCCGAATGGTAAATATTTGACTGGGCCAATTCATTTAGAGAGCAATGTTAATTTGCATTTAGAGGATAAGGCCGAAATTCTTTTCAGTACTAATTCTAAAGATTATCCGCTTGTTCATACTTCATGGGAAGGAACAGAATTAATGAATCATGCACCACTTATTTCTGCAAAAAATAAAACGAATGTTGCTATAACAGGAAAAGGAACTTTAAACGGACAAGCAAACAATACAACTTGGTGGCCATGGTGCGGGAGTAAAAGATTTGGTTGGGACAAAGGTCAGCCTTCACAACATGATCCTTTAAATCGCGATAATTTGGTTGAAATGGCAGAAAAGAATGTTCCGGTTGCTGAACGTGTTTTTGGCGAAGGCCATTATCTGCGTCCTAATTTTATTGAGTTTTTTGAATGTAATACGGTTTTGGTTAAAGATATCACAGTTATCAATTCGCCTTTTTGGATTTTACATCCTTTAAAGACAAATAATATAATTATTGACGGTGTAACGGTAAATAGCCACGGACCAAATAACGACGGCTGTGATCCTGAATATTCTCAAAATGTAATTATTAAAAACTGCACCTTTAATACTGGCGATGATTGTATTGCGATTAAATCGGGACGTGATGCAGATGGACGAAGAGTGGGAATTCCGAGCAAGAATATCATTGTTCAAAACTGTAAAATGGTTGATGGGCATGGCGGTGTTGTAATGGGAAGCGAAATTACTGCTGGTGTGAACAATGTTTATGTTGAAAATTGTGTAATGGACAGTCCGGAATTGGAGCGCGCTATCAGAATCAAAACAAATTCGAAACGCGGCGGAACGACAGAAAATATTTTTGTTAGAAATATTGAAGTGGGAACTGTAAAAGAATGTGTTTTAAGAGCGACAATGTTTTATGATATTTATGGTAGCCAAGTTGGAAATTATATTCCGACAATTAAAAATATCAGCCTTGAAAATGTCAAGGTCAAAAATGGCGGAAAATTTGGGATTTTAGCTGATGGCTATGCAGAATCGCCAGTTGAAAACATAACATTTAAAAATGTTGTGATTGAAAAAGTAGATTCGGTTTATTCTCTAAAAAATGTAAAAAGGGTGAATTTCATCAACACGTACATCAACGGGAAGAAAATGGAATCGATTAAAAACTAAACCACTTAATTTACTTTTATAACCAAACCAATTTGTGAACTTTCACTAATTATCAAAATGAAATAAAAGGCAGTTTTGTTTTTTTATTTTTCGAAAATCTTGGTTAGTAATGATTTGATAATTTTTAAGAAAGTTGTTTTTTGAAGTTGTTAAAAAAGGAGTTTGATCAAGCATCGGACTCCTTTCTTAACTAAAAATAAGAAGCTCAGAAATGAAAAATAAAATAGTGTTTTTATTACTGCTTTTAAATGCTGTAACGGCGCAAAGCCAATACAGTATTGATACTTCATATACGGTTAAAAGTACTTATGCTAAATTGATTAAAAAATATCCTTTTATCGCGATTGCAAACGAAAAAAAGGATAAAAACGTAAATCAGATTCAAGATTTGGTTTATAATCAAATTGAAAACAGAGCATTGCATTTAGATGCTTATTTTTATAGTCAAAAAAAAGCAAATCCGGCAGTTATCATGATTCATGGTGGGGGATGGCGATCTGGAAATAAAAATCAGATGAGAGTGATGGCTCAGGAAATTGCATCAAAAGGATATTCTTGTTTTCCGGTTGAGTACCGATTATCATTAGAAGCCAAATATCCAGACGCAGTTTTTGATGTTAAAAATGCAATCAAGTTCATAAAAGATAATGCTAAAAAATTTCACGTCGACCCGAATAAAATTGCTGTTTTAGGATGCTCTTCAGGTGGTCAAATGGCAGCTTTGATTGGTACAACAAATAATAATCCAGCCTTTGAAGATTCAAGTTTTAAAAGCAAATCTTCGTCAAAAGTAAATGCGATAATTGATGTTGACGGGATTTTGGCTTTTAAGCATCCAGAATCGCAAGAAGGAGAAATGGCATCGTTTTGGTTGAAGGGAACTTATGAAGATAACCCTGAAAATTGGAAAAACGCTTCGGCTTTGACGCATACAGACAAAAATACACCTCCTGTTCTTTTTATAAACAGTAGTTTTGATCGATTTCATGCCGGAAGAAATGATATGATTGCAATTCTGAATCAGTATAAAATTTACAGTGAAGTAAAAACAATAAAAGATTCTCCACATTCATTTTGGTTTTTTGAGCCTTGGTTTGATGAGATGAACAGTTACACAATACCATTTTTAGACAAAATATTTAAATAATAATATTCCGAATGAAAGCAAAAATTAAAACATATTTTAACATGGAAAATAATAGAAAACTTAAATATTTAGCATCGGCTGCAATGGCTTGTTTTATGCTTTTTACAAGCTCAAAAGCAATTTCGCAAGAAACTGTTGCAAAAGATATTATGATTTCAAAAAAATCAAAATGGTCAGATAAAATGGCTTTGACTTTGATGAAACGCCATCCAGAAGCGTATATGATAGACGATTCAAAATCGCCAAAATGGGATTATGTTCACGGTTTGGTTTTGCATGGTTTTGAAGAATTATACAAAAAAAATCCAGATCCAAGATACCCAGTTTATGTTAAAGGTTATGTTGATGCATTGGTTCAAAATGACGGAACAATTAAGTCGTACGAGTTTGACAAATACAACATTGACATGATTGTTTCTGGTCGTTTGCTTTTCAATATTTATCAAACTACAAAAGAGGAAAAATATCTTAAAGCGATGCAATTGTTGCGCAAACAATTATCAGAACAACCAAGAACTCCGGAGGGCGGATTTTGGCATAAAAATATTTATCCAAACCAAATGTGGCTGGACGGTTTGTACATGGGAGAACCATTTTACGCACAATACACGGTTACTTTTGAAAACGGAAAAAGCTTAGATGACGTTGCAAAACAATTCGAAGAAATTCAATTGCATGCAACAGATCCAAAAACTGGATTGTTATATCACGGATGGGATTCAAGCAAAAAAATGCCTTGGGCAAACCCAGAAACTGGAAATTCACCAAACTTTTGGTCAAGAGCTTTAGGTTGGTACGTTATGGCGCTTGTTGATGTTTTGGATTATTTCCCAAAAGATCATCCAAAACAAAAAGAATTAGTTGGCTACTTGAATAAGGCATCTGAAAGTATTGCAAAATTTCAGGACAAATCAGGTTTATGGTACCAAGTAACAGATAAAATGGGCAAAGAAGGAAATTATTTAGAAGCTTCTGGATCGTCAATGTTTGCTTATGCTTTTGCAAAGGGCGCAAACAAAGGATATTTGCCAGCAAAATTTAAAAAAATCGCCAACAAAGCTTTCGACGGATTAACGACAAAATTGATGAAAGTAGATGCTGATGGAACGATTACGCTTACTGAGGCTTGTGCTGTAGCAGGTTTAGGCGGAACACCATATAGAGATGGTTCTTATGAATATTACGTAAAAGAAAGAAAAAAAGACAATGATCCAAAAGCAACTGGACCTTTTATTTTAGCTGCTTTAGAATTGAACCGATAGTTTTATTGATAATTATTAATTGTTAATTATAAATTGTTAATTATAAATAATGTGACTTGTTATGTCATTTCGACGAAGGAGAAATCACACTAGCAATTCGACAAAGATTGGCGAATAGTAGTGGCGGAGTTTCTATTGTGATTTCTCCTTCGTCGAAATGACAAAAAATGCATATAAAATGAACAGAATAAAAAACAGTCTTTTTCTATTATTGTCAATATTCTCAATACAGAAGAATACAGCACAAGTCTGGATACCAGACAATGGAGACGGAACTTATAAAAACCCAATTATTCATGCTGATTATTCAGATCCTGATGTTGTAAGAGCTGGTGATGATTTTTACATGACAGCATCGTCTTTTAATTGTATTCCGGGTTTGCCAATTTTACATTCGAAAGATTTGGTGAATTGGAAAATTATTGGGCACGCGCTAATTAAGCAAACTCCAACAGAAACGTTCGATAAAGTACAGCACGGAAACGGAGTGTGGGCGCCAAGCATAAATTTTCATAACAATGAATTTTATATTTATTATCCAGATCCTGATTTCGGTATCTATATGATAAAAGCTCAAAAAGCAGAGGGGCCTTGGTCTGAGCCTGTTTTGGTTAAAGCTGGGAGCGGATTAATAGATCCGAGTCCTTTGTGGGATGATGACGGCAAAGTTTATTTGGTTCACGCTTTTGCAGGAAGCCGTGCAAAAATTAAAAGTTTATTGGTTGTCTGCAGTATGAATCCCGAAGGAACTGCTACAAACAATGATGAAGTTATGGTTATTGACGGTCATGACGGCGAAGGAACAATTGAAGGTCCTAAATTCTATAAAAGAAATGGCTATTATTACATTTTTGCTCCCGCGGGAGGAGTTTCTACGGGGTGGCAAACTGTTTTAAGATCTAAGAATGTTTTTGGTCCATATGAAAAGAAAAAGGTTTTAGAACAAGGAAAATCTGCAATAAATGGTCCGCATCAAGGTGCTTGGGTACAGACACAAACGGGTGAAGATTGGTTTATTCATTTTCAGGACAAAGGCGCTTACGGAAGAATCGTTCATTTGCAGCCAATGAAATGGGAAAACGACTGGCCTGTAATGGGAATAGATGTTGATAAAAACGGAATTGGCGAACCTGTAACAACGTTTAAAAAGCCAAATGTTGGTAAAAAATATCCGATTGAAACTCCGGCAGAATCAGACGAATTTAATTTACCAAAATTAGGATTGCAATGGCAATGGCAAGCAAATGCTCAAAACAATTGGGGTTTTCCAACAAGTTTGGGATATTTTAATTTGTATTGCGTTCCCACAATTAAAGACAGTAAGAAAATTTTTGAAGCGCCGAATTTACTTCTTCAAAAATTCCCTGCAGAAGAATTTACTGCAACTGCAAAAATGACTTTCAACACTCGACTAAATGGGGAAACAACCGGTTTAATCATCATGGGATTGGATTACAGTTATTTGAATTTGAAAAATGATAACGGAAAACTGTATTTGAATCAGAAAACTGGAACTTTTGATAAGAAAATAGAAGAAAGTGAAACCAATCCGATTTTAATTTCTAACAATACAATTTATCTAAGAGTTAAGATAAAAAAAGGAGGAATCTGCAGTTTTTATTATAGTCTGGATGATAAAAAATATCAGCCAATTGGTAATGATTTCACTTCAAAAGAAGGAAAATGGATTGGCGCCAAAGTCGGACTTTTTGCCTTGAGCGAAAAAATTACAAATGACTCAGGAAATGTTGCAGTTGATTGGTTTAGAATTACTAAATAAGATAAAAATGATTCAATTTAGAAAAACAATAGCACTTCTTTTATTCGCATTAAGTTTTGGTTTGAATGCGCAAAGTAATTACAAAACCTGGCCAGATGTAATTCGGAAACACGATGCTGCTTGGTTTGGAACAGAAGAAGCTAAAAAAGTAGCAGAAAACGTATTGCTTTATCAAAGAAATATTGGTGGATGGCCAAAAAATATTGCAATGCAGGACGAATTGACCGATCAGCAAAAGAAAGATTTGATCGCACTTAAAAAAACAGCCTTAGAAACTACAACTGATAATGGTGCGACGTGTCAAGAAATGCTTTTTATGTCCAAAATGTATGCACAAGTAAAAGATGAAAGATATAAAGAATCGTTTTTAAAAGGTTTGAATTATTTATTAGAAGCGCAATACAATAACGGTGGCTGGCCTCAGTTTTATCCGATTAAAAAAGGATATTATACGCACATTACGTATAATGATGATTCGATGGTGAACATCTTAAATATAATGAAAGAAATTAGTGAAGAAACTGATTTTTACAGCATTAAACCATCAAAAGAAGTGGTTCAAAAAGCAAAGAAAGCTTTTGATAAAGGAATTGACTGCATTTTAAAAACACAATACAAACAAAAAGGAGTTTTAACAGCATGGTGCGCGCAGCATGATGAATTTACTTTAGCTCCGGCAAATGCTAGAGCTTTTGAGCTGGCTTCATTAAGCGGTTACGAATCCACAAAAATCGTTTTGCTTTTAATGTCAATAGATAAACCTTCGCGTGAAATTGTTACTTCGGTAAAAAGTGCTGTGGAATGGTTTGAAAAAACGAAAATCACCAATTTAGAAGAAAAAAGAATTCTGAATGACGAAGGAAAAATCATTGATAAAAAAATGATTCCAGTAACAAACGGAGGACCAATTTGGGCACGTTTTATGGATTTAGAAACTAATGAACCATTTTTTTGTGATCGCGACGGAATCAAGAAGAAATCGTTGGATCAAATTGGTTCTGAGAGAAGAAACGGTTATTCTTGGTATTCGGATGCGCCAAAAGAAGTTCTGAAAAAATATCCTGCTTGGGCGGTTAAAAATGGGACAAAAGTCTCTTCTTCAGATAAAAAAAATGTAACGTTGATTACCGTAGCTCAGGATGGCTCAGGTGATTTTACAAAAATTCAGGATGCAGTTTATGCTTGTCCGGCTTTTCCTTATGAGAAAATTACGATTTCGATTAAAAACGGAATTTACAATGAAAAAGTTCGCATTCCAGAATGGAACACAAATGTAGTTTTGCAAGGAGAAAGCAAAGAAAAAACGATTATTACTTTTGATGATAATTTTTCGAAAATCAATTTAGGCAGAAATAGTACTTTTTATACGTACACGGTTTTAGTTGAAGGAGATGATTTTTCGGCATCAAATTTAACCATAAAAAATGCGTCGGGCGATAATGGTCAAGGTATTGCTTTGTCAATTGTTGCGAATCGTGCAAAGGTTACAAATTGTCTTATTTTAGGAAATCAGGATACGTTGTATTTATCAGGAAAAGACGCAAAACAGTATTTTGTAAATTGCTATATTGAAGGTACAACTGATTTTATTTTTGGAAGTGCGACTGCATTATTTGACAATTGCGAAATCCATAGCATTAAAAACTCATATATCACTGCGGCATCAACACCAGAGGGAACTCCTTTTGGTTTTGTTTTCAAAAATTGCAAGTTAACAGCTGAGCCATCTGCAGATGCTGTTTATTTAGGAAGACCTTGGCGTATTTATGCAAAAACGGTTTTCTTAAATTGTGAATTAGGAAAACAAATCAGACCAGAAGGCTGGGAAAATTGGTCAAAACCTGAAGCAGAGAAAAATGCATTTTATGCCGAATATAATTGTACAGGTGATGGTTTTCAGCCTGCGAAAAGAGTTTATTGGTCGCATCAATTAAATAAAACTGAAGCCGAAAAATATACACAGGAGAATATTTTGGAAGACGATTTATCGGGCTGGTATTCAAAATAATTTCTGATTTGAAAATGTAATTATGATGAATTTTAAGTACCTATTTTTTTTGCTGATTTCGACGTTTTCGTTTGCACAAAATGCTGTATTTCCATCGGCAAAAGTGGATTCGATTGTCAAAAGAATTCAGTTGCCAGTTATTCCTGCATATCAAATAAATGTTATAAAACTTGGCGCAAAAGGAGATTCGATTTCAGACAGCAAACCTGCGTTTGATAAAGCAATGGCATTGTGCAAAAAGAATAACGGAGGAACGATTTTAGTACCAAAAGGAATTTATAAAATCAACGGCCCAATTCACTTTGTAAGCAACGTTAATCTTAAAATAGAAAAAGGTGCGAAAATAAAATTCAGCGATAACCCAAAAGATTATCTCCCGATGGTTTTAACAAGCTGGGAGGGCACAATGCTTTATAATTACAGTCCGCTTATTTATGCAAATGGTTGCTCGAATATTGCTATAACTGGCGAAGGAACTATTGATGGTGAAGGCGGAAAAACATGGAAAAGTTTTAAGGAAAAAGAAGAAGCAGGGAAAAATAGAAGTCGGGAAATGAACCATAATAATGTTCCTTTAAATGATAGAAAGTTTGGAGAAGGTTATTTTTTGCGTCCGCAGATGATTCAGTTTTTTAATTGCAAGGATATTTTGGTAGAAAATATCAGAATCGAGAATTCTCCGTTTTGGTGTCTTCATTTGCTTAAATCACAAAGTGTTACGATTCGCGGAATCAGTTATAAATCTTTAAACTATAATAATGACGGTGTCGATCCAGAATATTCTAAAGATGTTTTAATTGAAAATGTGACCTTTAATAACGGCGATGACAATGTGGCTATAAAAGCGGGAAGAGATCATGAAGGACGTGCCAATAGCGCAACGCCGAGTGAAAATATAATCATCAGAAATTGCAATTTTAAAGGGCTTCATGGTGTTGTTATAGGCAGCGAAATGTCGGCTGGAGTTCAAAACGTTTTTGTTGAAAATTGTAAAACAGTCGGCTATTTAAAACGAGGTATTTATTTGAAAACTAATGCTGATCGAGGAGGTTTTATCAAAAATGTTTTTGTTCGAAATATTCAATTAGATGAAGTAGAGGACTGTCTTTATATTACGGCAAATTATCACGGTGAGGGTAGTGGTTTTCAATCCGATATTTCCAATATTTATTTTTCGAATATTACCTGCAATAAAGCTTCAGAATCAGGAATTGTTATTCAGGGATTTCCAACTAAAAAAGTCAGGAATGTACATTTGAATAAGATCGAAATCAAAGAAGCAAAAAACGCTATTTCAAATGAAAATGCCGAAAATGTAACAATGAGTGATGTTTTTATTGGCAAGCGAGCAACAATTCCAACTTCAGCAAAATAATTTATCATCTTAATCGAAGTTGAAGGAAAACTATAAAATCACAATTTAAAATCTAATACTAAGAATTCAATAATGAAAAAATATATCCTAATTGCCTTATTTATCTCAACGGCATGTTTTGCACAAAAAACGACTTTGTACACAATTGGAGATTCAACAATGGCGAACAAAAAAGATCCAGACCGAAATCCAGAACACGGGTGGGCACAAGTGCTGCAACCATTTTTTAATGACAACATTACGGTTGTAAACAAAGCTGTAAATGGACGAAGCACTAAAAGTTTTATCAATGAAAAACGTTGGGATTCAATTTATAAAAAACTTAAAAAAGGCGATTATGTCTTTATAGAATTTGGACATAATGACGAAAAAATTGAAGATTCTACGCGTTATACAAATCCGCATACTGCATATCGATATAATTTGATTAAATTCATAAAAGAAAGCCGTGAAAAAGGAGCAATTCCAGTTTTGCTGACTTCTATTGCGAGACGTAATTTTAACGAAAAAGGTGTTTTGGTGCCTACACATGGTGATTATCCTTTAGAAACCAGATTGGTGGCGCAGCAATACAATGTGCCTTTTATCGATTTAGAATATTACACTGAATTGCTGGAGCAGTCTTATGGTCCAGAAAAATCAAAACAATTGCATTTGCATTTTAAGGCAGGTGAAAATCCGTATTATGATAAAGACAAAGCCGATGACACACATCTTTCCTTGAAAGGAGCAACTGCAATAGCGCAGATCGTAGTTAATCAAATCAAGCTTTTAGAAGATCCTTCAATTGATAAATTAAAAAAACAAATCAAATAGAAAAATAGATTTTAACGATCGAATGTACTAATAAGAGAAACCTTGTGTTTCTCTTTTTTTTTGAAGGAAATACATCTTACTGTTTAAAAATGTCTTATTCTGACTTTTTAATAGCTTAATTGGTTAATTGAGTACTCAAAGTTGAGTTAATTTTATTCATTCATTCTTACGATGAATAAAAACAAAATTAATCCTTCAATTTTAGTTGCTATGAACGACACACAATTTTCTCTTGAATTTGAATTAAATGCTACAGAAATTCGAAGGCTCAATAAAATGTATTTTAAGAATTTATGGGAAGAAAGAATACGCATTTTTGCAAGTATATTTTTAATCGCGGCTATTTTTTTGAACTTTTTTAGTTTAGAAAAAGATGGTGATTACATCATTTGGATTATTAAAAATTTGGTGCTTGTAATTATTTTTTTGCTGTTTCAATATTCAGTTGTAAGCACTATCTGCGGCCTGATTTTTCAATTAATTAAGAAGCTGCAGAAATTCGATTTATTCATTAAAAAATACAAGTTCAATTTTACCAATTCATTTATTTATGTGCAGTCTCCGGTAGGCGAAATAACACATAAATGGAGCCAGATTGAAAAGGCAATTTTAACTAAAGATTTCTTTTTTTTATACGTAAAAGAGAGAAATGGATATATAATTTCAATATCTAATAAAGGAGATAAAAGACGGAATATGAATGAGCTTATAGCTTTTGTGGAGCAAAAAGTTACTCATATTACGAAAGTCTGCTAAAATCGATAGCTGTGCGATTGTGAAATGTTATAATCTTATTTCTGTATTTTTTTAACCTGCCTAGAAAACCAAACAACAACTCATTTGTATTGCATTTAAGGCAGAATAATAATGATTTAATGAATAAAATTTTTTTTGACACAAAAAAATATTTGATTGATAGAAAAAGGAAAAAATCTCATTTCCTTAACCAGTTTAGGATTTACAATGATAAACGCGAATGTATTGGTTTTATAACAGAAAGGAAGACATTTCTAGAAAAAATAATAAGATTCAAATTCCTTCCTTTTTCATTTGAAATAAGAAATGCTAATGGTGTTTTAAATGCATCTTTATCACGCGAATGTTTTTTATTTTGTGGCATAGTTGTAATAAAAGATACAAATGGCAAAAAAATTGGGAGTATTAGACAAAAAAAATCTTTTTATAAAAGAAATCTGGAAATAATGAATGCTGCGGATGAAGTTATCGCTGCAATTGATAGAAATAAGAAAGATTTTTGCTTTACGATAATCGCGGTTGCCCGAAATGTTTTGTGTGAAAAAAAGCAAAAAGAAAAAAACTTGGATGAAACAATTTCTTTGTCCTATAATAAATATAGTATAATAGTCGAGGAAATTTGCAGTACGGTAGAAGATAAAATGACTATTATATCGAGTGCACTAACAATTAGTATTCTTTTTAAGAAGATTTTGTAATTGAAGCCATAGAATATTATGACCTGATTTTTTGTATTAAGATTTATTGAGATTAAAAAAACTTATTTCAACTCTTTTTTGTCTTATTCTATAAATGTTGGCTGCTTGCTCTTTTTATTTTTGTCAAGTTGTTTAAAGGTTTGATTAGTAATAATGTAGATGGCTTTTTGATGACGTGGAATTACAAATAAGAAAAATTTTTATTGCATTATGGAAAAAGAAAAAGTATTGGTACGAGATAATAAAGGTGTTTTTTTAAAAATGTTTAAACGAAGATTCAAAGATGAATTTGATTTTTCAGAAGAATTATTTTCTCTAACTAACGAGAATTATTCTAAAAAATTTAATCGTTCAATATTTGTTGTCTATGATAAAACTGAATTGTTGGAATTTTTAAAAATAGAGAAGAAAGGGTTGCATGTGTTAGTCTGCCTATTTAATAAACAATTATACGGCAGTTTATCTTTTTTAAATGATATGAGTAATTTAATTGTGCTAGATAATGCTAAAACTAGATCTGAAATTATAAGTGAATTAAAATCGCATTTTAAAAAGAATTTAATCGGAACTAAAAAACAAGAAGAAGTTTTTTCAAGCGACTCAATTTTTGAAACTCGATTTCAAAATCTATATAAAGCAATGTTTTTTTTAATGTAGCTGAAAAGAAAATAGTTTGATATTTGAATTTGTGTATGTTTATTTTTTAAAAGCAGGATATCGGTTGCTCAATATCCTGCTTTTTGTTTTAATGCTAATTTATTCTTTTTTCAAAGCAGCAATTTCATCCGCAGAAACTTTTATTACAGTGCCATGACGCGTTCCAACAGGAAAATTGACTTGCTCTGAAATATCTTCCCAACCTTTAGAAGTTTCTTTTACTGCACCATATTTTTTTTGAGTGTATTTGTCAAAATAAACAACCCAATTATTGTCAATTTGTATAGCTGTCGGACCTTCAGCCCAATAATCACCTGTTATGGCTTTGCTCGCCGGACTGTATGGTCCAGTTAAATTTTTGCTAGTAGCAATTTTGATGTTTTTTTGAACTGGATTACGTGTTTCATCTTTCAAATACATAACATATTGCTGCTCTTGTTTTACAATCGAAGCATCAATTACATTAAAACCGGGTTCATATAGTAATTTGGTTTTGGCAAACTTTTTAAAATCTTTAGTTGTGGTATAATAGATTCTGTGATTGTATCCTTTTTCTTCCTCCGATTTTGTTTCTGGAAATTTGCCATCAATTGTAGAAGCCCAGTAAATCATATATTCTTTTGATTTTTCGTCATAAGTAATTTCTGGAGCCCAAGTATTTCTAGCTTTTTCTTCATGCGCCATTACCGGAATAAATTCTTGTTTTGACCAATGAATCAAATCTTTTGACGAAGCATAACCAATTCCTTTGTCAGTCCAACTTACTGTCCAAACCATATGGTATAAGCCATCACCGCCTTTAATGACGCAAGGATCACGCATTAATTTGTCCTTTCCGACTTCTGGAGTTAAAAATGAAGTGTCATTTTTTAAAGCATTCCATTTATAGCCGTCTTCACTATAAGCAAGATGTAATCCGTCTTCGCCATTTCCTTTAAAATAAGTAAACACATAACCGTCAGGTTTTAAGGTGTAATTGTTTGCAATTAGCCATTTTTCGCAATCTTTTGGCCAGTTTGCGTTTGTTCCTTTTACGCCTAAACCAAAGCCGTGACCTCCATTTTCATATAAATGCATTTCGGCTGATATTTTTTCTTTTTTTAGTGCCAAATAATAATTAATACTGTTTTCAACCGGAACGGCTTTGTCATCTGTGGCATGAACTAAAAATGCTTTTGGTGTTGTGGCGGTTATTTGTTTTTCGTTCGAATATTTTTCGGATATTTCAATTGAAGCATTTTTTCCTAATAAATTATCTTTAGAACCCTGATGCGTGATGCCTTCCTGCATGGAAATTACAGGATAAATCAAAATTGAAAAATTTGGTTTGGCGCTTGTTGTATCAGCTGGCGTGTACACTTTGTCATTGTAATGTGTTGACAGGGTAGAAGCCAAATGTCCTCCGGCTGAAAAGCCCATGATACCAATTTTATTCGGATTCAATTTCCATTTTACAGCATTTCTTCGCACAAGTCTTACAGCTTCCTGAGCGTCTTGAAGTGGAGCAACAGTTTTGTTTTTCATGATTAAGTCGCTTGGTAATCTGTATTTCAAAACAAACGCATTTATTCCCAAACTATTGAACCATTCTGCAACTTTGAAACCTTCTTTATTGATTGCCAGCATTCCGTAACCGCCTCCAGGACAAATTATAACCGATGTTCCATTAGATTTTTCGGGATCTGCGAAGTAAGCTGTAAGTGTTGGCAAAGTTACTTTTCGGACACCTTCTGAAAGTTCATTTTTGTGATCTACTTCTTCAGAATATTCTTTTGAAACTATTTCGTCTGGAATTTTATCCCAAAGTGGCATTTCTTTTTTCTGCGAAAGCGCCGGAATTGTCAATGATAAAAAAATGAAAAGCAATGAAGCTTTAAGACGATTTAAATTATTTGATTTTTTCATAAAATTCTATTTCAACTATGCGTAATTGACCGGTCGCATCAACCGATGTTTTATCTTTATATAAATCTAGTTCTTTTGTTGGATCTACTTCAACAATTTTTGAAAATCCGTCTTTTTCGGTGTTGGAACCAATCAATTCGATTGTTATTTTTTCGGCTAAAACGGGCTCCAGTGGAATCTTAATATAACCCAAACTTTGCGTTGTATTTCCTTTAAAAACTTCTTTTCCATCAGCTAAAATTCTGATCGGATAAATTTTAGTTCTCCAACCTGTAAATTTTATAACTGCTTCATTAACAATTGATGGTTTTGAAAGCGTATAAGTTATAGATCCTGTCTCAATGTTTCCATCATTTCGCCATTCGGTTAATTCGTTGTCATCATAACTTTTGTACGTATCGTTGTTGTTTGAAGGAGAAACTGCATTTAAAATATTTACCGGAATTCTTTTTTGTGTGTATGAAGGCGTTTTCGGTGTTGGTCCACGTTCTAAATTCGATGGCAGATTTTTCCCTGGCAATGCTGAAGAAAGACCGTTAGCAGAATTTACCGCTTTAGTTTCAAAAGATATTTCAGCCGACTTTAGTCCTTCCGATTTTGCAGAAATGGTTATTTTTCCGGTTTTCGCCAAAGACTGAATCATTATTCGATTGGCGCCATTTTCAACCGGAATTTCTTTAGAAAGAATGTAGTTTTTTGGGCCTTGCGCAATACCACCAAGCCAAGTTGCTGGACCATTCACTGAAAATGAAATCATATTATTGCTTATTGGGCAAAGATTTCCGTCTTTATCAAGTACTTCAACATCAATTAATGCAGTATCAGCACCATCGGCTTGCATTCCTTGTGGCTGTGTATTTAATTTTAGTTTGATTTGAGATGGTTCGCCTGCGGTTGTTTTTTCATCTTGACTTAAAATAGTTCCATTTTCATCATAACCAATAGCTTTTATTGTTCCCGATTTCCAAGCAATATTTTCGAAAGTAAATAAAAATTCACTGTTTCTTTTTCCAAAACCTTGCGAAATTCCGTTTACAAAAAGTTCTACTTTTGGTGCTGTAGAAACTACGTAAATATTCTTAACGACAGTTTCTGCATAATTCCAATGTCCTAAAATATGTGTTCGGTGTTTTTCAACATCAACCCAGCCATCCCACATAACTTGATGTGCATAATAGCCATCTTTTGGAATTCGCATGGCATCAACTTCACCGCTTGTTCTATAATTCGATTCACCTCGATGATGTGTATTTGAATCGGAAAAAATAATATTTACACCGCCAGAATTTACTCGTTTTCCGGTTCCGGGTCTTTCTCTATAATAATCGTACCAGCGCACAACATCTTCAATAGCATGGCGGTCTTGATTGTGATTGTAATCAGATGCTGAAGCGCCACGATACAAAGGTCCATCTCCTTCTTTATGAAAAGGAGGTGAAAATTCGTCCCAATATTTACGCATACCTTCGTCTCTGGAATATTCAGTCGCCCATAATGGTTTTCGTGCACTTTTGTTGATGTAAAGCATTTCACCACCATATTCGGCTTCTTGACTATCCAGCATTTCGCGGGAGCCAATTGCGCGTCCGCCAAAAGGATCATAAGTATCTCTCAGACTTTTCATTTCGTGCATATGCGCCTCGCTGATCGATTCATTGCCACTTTCGTAGAAAACAATACTTGGATTATTTCGATTGTAAATAATAGCATCACGCATCAAGTTTACACGTTGTTTCCAAGTATCGCCTTGAGCATCTTTTTCGGCGTCACCGGCTGGCATGGCTTGCAATAATCCAACGCGGTCACAAGATTCGATGTCTTGTTTCCAAGGCGTAACATGCATCCAGCGGACTAAATTTCCGTTTCCTTCAACAATTAATTTATTGCTGAAATCGCTCTGCCAAGCAGGAACAGACATTCCAATTGCGGGCCATTCATTGCTAGTTCTTTGTGCGTAACCTTTTACCTGCAAAACTCTGTCATTCAGCCAAAATTGTCCTTCGGCGAAAGCTGTTTTTCTAAAACCGGTTTTGGTTGCAACTTCATCAACAATTTTTCCGTCGATTTTTAAAATGGTTTTTACCGTGTATAAATAACCGTATCCCCAACTCCAAAAATGAAGATTATTTAGTAGAGAATTAGTTTTTAAAATTTTAGTTTCATTCGGAGAAATTGTAGTTTTTTCGCCAGAAAAAGAAGCTACTTTTTTGCCTTCTAAATCTTCAACAACAACATTGTATTCAACATTTTTTGCTGCTTGAAATTCGTTGCGAACTTCCATTTCTGCATTGATTATGGCGCTTTCAGATTGAATATCGATTTGTGAAGGATAAATGTAAACTCCTGTCGTTTTTAAAGTAGAATAGAGTGGGAGTGTTTGGTATAATTTGCTGGTAATATGCAGAAAAACATTCTTCGGAATTCCGCCATAATTTGCATTGAAGTTGATGTTATTCCATTGATAAGGAGCGCCAGTTGCCTGTTCTTTGTATTTCCAGTCATTGTCAATTCGTAAAGCAATTATATTTTCCTGCGGAAAAGGCTTAACGAAATTTGAAATATCAAGTCCAAAAGCCATCACGCCATTTTCATGCATTCCCACTTTTTGCCCATTGATATAAATGATTCCGGCTTGACGAATTCCTTCAAATTCCAAGAAGATTTTTTGGTCTTTGATTCCCTTTGGAAGTTTGAATTTTTTTCTGTACCAGACAATTCCGGTGGTAAGATGATCAATATCTTTTTCAAAAGCTTCTTCCTGATTGTAGGCGTGCGGAAGCGTAATTTTTTTCCAGGAATTATCATTAAAACCAAGAGACTCTGCATTTTTAGAGTCTCCGGTTTTTAGTTTCCAATCGGAATTGAAGTTGTATTTTTCTCTCTTAAATTCCTGAGAAAATATCGCGGTTTTAAAAAGAATTAAAACAAGAAATAAGAGTGTTTTTTTCATTATTTCATTTTATATATTTCCGAACCAGCAAGTAAAAAACATCCTAAACCGTAATCTTCAAAGTCAGGAAATTTATCGTACGAAAGTGGCTGGCCGTCTTTAGGTTCTTTACCTGTTGATTGCAAAAAGCCTAATGCACCATTAGTATGCAGACTTTCTTTTATCATTGCATCCCAAGCTTTTTGAATTACAGGTAAATACGTCTCTTTTTTCAAAATACCGCTGTTGACTCCGTGTGCCATTCCGTACACGAATAAAGCTGTTCCAGAAGTTTCTTTCTCTCCAAAATTTGTTGGATCATGCAAACTCACATTCCAGAAACCGTCAGCTCTTTGAATTGGCACTAAAGCCGCAGCCATCGCTTTTAAATCTTTTACATATTGATCTCTGTGTGGCGCATTTTCAGGAATAATAGTAAGCACTTTCGCTAAAGCGGCAATCACCCAGCCATTTCCACGGCTCCAATAGCAATTTTTTCCATTTGGTTCTTTGTACGGAGGATCGAAATCGGCATCACGCCACCATAAACCATCTTTTGGATTAAATAATCCATGATCGCCATGATTGTTTCGTGAGTACATGTACATTTGGTACATTTTTTCAAAATAGCGATTGTCTTTTTCTAAAACGCCCATTTTTGCAAAAACCGGCATTCCCATTTGAATCGCGTCAATCCACGACCAATCGTCTAATTGAGGCGTATTTAAAAGCATATTGATATTTGCTTTTGTGTTTTTTAATTTCTTAGCATCTGGCTCCAACTTATATAAATCAATATAGGTTTGCGCAGCACAGTAATTATCGGCATTACGGGTTGTGTTCCCTCCGTTGAAACCCCATTTGTGGAATTCGGACCATGAATAAGCATAATCATAATAAGCTTCTTTTGGGAAAATTTCATGAAGCGCCATCAATCCTTCATAATAAACACCACGCGTCCAGATGTTGCTTGGACGTTCTTTATTTGTAATGATTGTTTTGCCTGTTTCTGGCCATTTTTGCATGAAATAGTCATTAGCCAAAATCATTTGTTTTAAAACAGCCTTTTTATCAAATGGCTGTTGGGCGCTTATTGTACACGTATACAAAAAGCATATTGAGAAGAATAAGGATAATTTTTTCATTTTTTGTATTCTTAGTTAATAGTTAGTTTTGCTGTTTTAATGGTGTGATTGTGATTGGTCCTAAAAGCCCTGATGGGATTGGAGCCCATTTTGTTGCATCGAATTTTTTATAATCTTTGTCCACCATATTTATTTCATAGAAAATCTTCCATTCTTCGCCTTTTATTTCTTTGTTGCGAATACGGTTTGCAGAAAGATTCGTCACCTGAATTTTTAAGATATTCTTTCCTGATTTTAATTTCCCGATGTTTAATTGATACGGAACTGACCAAGCTGTTCCTATAAATTCGCCGTTTACCCAAACTTTTGCGCTTTCGCGGACATCGCCCAAATTTAAACTCCAATTTTCTGTCTTGGCATTCGGATTGTTGAATTCTAAAGTATAAGTCGCTGATCCTGAAAAAGCTTCTGCTTGTGGGCCTAATGTTGTCCAAGATTCTAAATTTGAAATAGTCGCGCTTGGAGGCAATTCTGGTCCGCCTTTGTCGAAATTAATTTTCCAATTTCCTTTTAATGCAATAGCATCTGCAGTTGGCTCATAATAATTCCATTTTTTCTGCGAAGCTGTATTTTCGGTCTTTAAAAAATAAGATTCGCCCGGAGCAATTTTAATTTTTACCAATGTTGTATTGGCGGATTTTTGTACAATGGCATTTCCAAATTCTCTTGTCAACGGATTCAGAATTATAACTTCTTTGTTTCCAGCTTGAATTGGGATAAAACCATCAATTGTTTTCGTAGTATGATTAACTAAATAATAGATTTTTTCGCCGTCAAGATTTCTTCTTGTAAATTTTAAGCCTGTATTTACAAGCGTTTCAGGATATATTAGCGCAGTTTCTAAAGTTTTTAAAACATCAGAAGATGGTTTTACAATCTCGCTGTTTGCACTTAATAGATTTTGAAGTTCTTGTTCTTGGCTTTTAAAATCATTAAAACCAGGAACAGATTGAGGCAGACTTTCGAAAATGATATTTGCACCAGCTTTTTTCAATTCAATCAATTTTTGCAAAGTTGCAAGAGGCATTTTTTGTGTTGGAGGAATAACCAATGCTTTGAAAGTTGTGCCATTAAGACTGATTCTTCCGTTTAAAACTTTGGCTTCAGCAATAAAATTATCGGAGATAAAATCGACGCCATAACCTTTATTCATTAGCTTTTTGGTCGAAGCATAGAAAGAAGTTGGGTGAAGCCATTCTTGAAGCGAATGTATTTTGAATTCAAAAAATAAAGTTCCTTTTTGGTATTTGTCCCAAGTGTCAAAAATTGGCCAGTAAAGTAGAATTTCATTATCTGATTTTCCTTGCTGTAATAAAGACTGACAGTTTGAAATATAAGAGAATAGAGAAGGAGCATCTTCCCAAATACTATTATTTGCGTTAAAATTTACCGCTGCATAAAATTGCCATCCGGGCCATACCGCTCTGTCTGGCGAATAAGTAGATCCATGAAGAAAAATGTGGTTGATGCCGCTTAGCATTAAATCCTCAGCTTCTGGTTTACACTGCGATAAAGCTGCTTTGAAATGTTCACGAAGCCATGTAAAAGTCTCAGATGAAACTAGATTTTTTCCAGAAATATGTGCTGCCGATGATGAAAATTTAAGCATTACTGGATCAGCATCGCCTTCGCGGATATCTTCTTTTTCTCGTCTGAATCCCGGAATATCAAATGGCATCGAACCAAAAGTTTCACATTCTGGAATATCTGCAGCAGCGTATAAATCAATCAGATTTCCCGGAGATCCATGCGCTTGCAATTTTGTTTTGAAACTTTTCGAATGCGCCCATTCTGTCCAAGGTTTGTCAAATTTATTCAGCAATAAATCACCAATAGTTTGTCGGTAATCGCTTCTAATTCTGTTGCCAATTTCGCTATCCGTTTCATTTAATAATAAAGGCAATTCTTTTTTGAGATCATAACCACGAAGTTTTTGAAATTCTTCGAAAAATTTTGGCGTAAAATCAGTGCCATAAACCTCATAACTGTCATTAAAAACGGCTCTTATTTTTCCTTCGCGTCCTTTAAAAGCGTTGTTAAACGGAACCACATATGCGTTAAGAGCTTCTTGAGAATAATGATCTAAAGTAAAACCGTTTCCGCCTGGAGCCGCTCTTTTTACTTGTTGTCCCGTTTTTCCGCTGAAAACAGCATATAAGGTATAATCTGTTTTTTTAGCTTTCCATTTTAATTTATTAGGCTCGGTCTGAGCAGGAATTGCAACCGATTTTCCGTCAATTCCTTTGTCTTTTATTTTTGTCTGATTCTTTTTTAATTGATCTGTTAAGTTGATGTACGAACCGTCTTTTCCATAAGCAACTACATATAATAAGTCGGCCGGATTTTTTTCTTTCTTATTTTCAACAGTAATATTTCGGTCGAATGTTTCGTCTTTTTTCAGTTCATACTTTTCAATTATGAGTTTTGTAGCAGCATTTTGCACCGTAACATGAGATCCACCGTATGGCCATCCCGTTCCTAAAACCATGTCAACTTGCATATGCAGACTATCGGCAACATGAACAGTATAATCCAACATTTCCATCCATTTTGGAGAAAGGTAATCGATGAAATTATTTTCTTCGCCTTTTACTCCATAAATAGGAGTGATTTCTACACCGCCAATTCCTGCGTTGTGAAAATCGGTCAGGCTTCGTTTTAAGTTTGGTTTATCAACGGCACTTCCCATCCACCACCAGCGCGCCCACGGCTGATTTGTATTTGTAGATTTTGGCCAAGGCGAATTTGTTTCCTGAGCTGCCGAATTTAGAATCCAAGAAAAGGATAATATAATAAGGAAGTTTGATTTGGTTATTTTCATTAGTTAGGGTTCAATAGTTTTATAAAACGGTTACTAATTTACTTACTTCATATAAGTATAGAAGTATAAAATAGCAACTTTTTAATGGTTGTAATAAGGTAAAAGTAGAAGTAGAAACTCAATTTGCTATCCTGTAGCGTCCTGTTTTATTTGATTTTCTTAAAAATCAAAAGAGTAAAAATTTGTCATATTTTTTTCTCAATTCGCATTTTTGACAAATAAATACTATCAAATGCAAAAAAAATATTAATTAAAATTTCTGATAATTTATTTGTAGAATCTACACTTATTCTGCATTGTAAATCAGATAGTTGAAGTTGTTTTGGAGTTAAAGAAAATATAAATTTCAATATAATATCCTGAATGTTAACAGGATACTACAGGATGCTGTGCCCTTATGTTCTAAATAAATTTGGATAAACTAATTAATTAACCAAATTTAACTTTTATGAAAAACAAATTTAGTCTTTTGCTGATTTTGGTCATGTTTGCGCTGTTGCAGACAGCAGGTTATGCGCAGAACAAAGTGGTTAAAGGTACAATCACTGATGCGGCAGGACTGCCTATACCAGGAGCAAATGTACTTATTAAAGGAACAAAACAGGGAACAAGCACTGACTTTGATGGTAAATATTCTATCAGTGCACATGCTGGACAAGTATTAGTTTTCTCATCTACTGGTTCAAAAACTGTTGAAAAGACAGTTGGTACTGCATCAGAAATTGATGTGAAACTCGTTGACGAGGTTTCTCAACTTAATGAGATCGTTGTTGTTGGTTACGGTACTGCTAAAAAATCTGACCTTACAGGATCAGTTTCAAGTATAAATGCGCAACAATTGATGAACAGACCAGTTTCGAGCGCAACAGAAGCGTTGCAAGGTAAGATTGCCGGAGTTGATATTACAACAAACGAGCGTCCAGGAAGCCTTGGTACAGTTCGTATTCGTGGTAATAGATCTTTAACAGCAAGCAATGATCCTTTGTATGTTGTAGATGGTGTGCCATTGATGTCTGCATCTGCAATTGAAACTTTAAATCCAAGAGATATTGAATCGATGGATATTCTTAAAGATGCTTCAGCAACAGCGATTTACGGATCTCGTGGTGCAAATGGAGTTATCATCGTTACAACTAAACAAGGAAAAGCTGGCCGTTTTACTTTAAACTATGCTGGTACAGTTACAACTTCTCAAATTGTGGACAGATCGCCATCAATGAGTGCATCTGATTTTATTACTTACAGACGTTGGGCAGCATACAACCTTGATCCAACTAAATATGCTAATCCAGCGACTCCAACTTATGCAAATGATAAATTGATTTTTGACAGTGCGTTAGATGGACAAACATCAAGAGACAACGTATTGAAAGGTTGGTCAAGCGGTACTTGGGATGCTTCAAAAGTAACCAATACAGACTGGACTGATTATGTAACTCAAGGTGGTGTAAGCACAGAGCACGTTCTTAGTGCAAGTGGTGGTTCTGAAAAAGTAAATACTTATGGTTCTGTTGGTTATTTAGATAATCAAGGTACTCAAAAAGGGCAGTGGTACAAAAGATATACTGCAAAATTAACGTCAAATATCACTCCTGTGGATTGGTTTAAAATGACGGCTTCTTTCAATGTTTCTTGGAGCGAGCAAGATTTTGGTATGTCAACTTTAGGTGCAAGAAGCGGAACTTCGCCAAATGCAATTTATGATGCTGCTAAACAAATTTACAATATTGCAGTTCCTTATGATGCAAACGGAAATACAATTATTAATCCGGGTGGTGAGTCAGGAGTTTACACGATCATGGATGAGTGGGAAAAAAGTACGCAGCAATCGCAAACAATGCGTGTCTTAGGTAATTTTTCTGCTAATTTAGATTTTGGAAAAATGTCAAAATCATTAGAAGGTCTTACTTATAAATTAAATTTCGGTCCTGATTTCCGTAGTTGGAGAGAAGGTGCTTATATTGATGGAACATCATCATTAAAAATTAATGCAAACGGTAGTGCGGGAAGTAATTATGCACGTCTTAAAAACCGTCGTGATTTTTCTTGGACAGTTGACAACATCATCAACTACGATCGTACTTTTGCAGCGAAGCATAAAGTTGGTTTGACTTTATTGCAGACAGCATCATCTTGGAATATTGAAACTTCTGAAATGAGTGCTAATAATATCCCTAAGCCTTCTTTCTTATGGAATGCAATGGGTTCAGTAGATGCAACAAATGCGGCTAACAATGCACGTATGAGTTCAGGTCTAACAGAGCGTGCAATCAGTTCTTATATGGCACGTGCAAATTATGGTTATGATAATCGTTACTTATTGACAGTTTCAGGACGTTGGGACGGAGTTACGCAATTATCAGAAGGACACAAATGGGACTTTTTCCCATCTGCAGCATTAGCTTGGCGTCTTAACAACGAGGAATTCTTGAAAAATGTTGATTGGATTAAAAATCTTAAACTTCGTTTAGGAATGGGTACTTCTGGTAACTCTTCAGTTGATCCTTATGGAACTTTAGGAAACATCAGCCAAATTTTCCTTCCTTTCAATGGTCAGAGCAATGCAATTGGTTTTACTACAAATGAACCATATTACACAGATACTCAAACAGGAATGCCTAACAAAAACTTAGGTTGGGAAAAAACGACACAATACAACTTAGGTGTTGATTTTAGTTTCTTGAACAACAGAATCAGTGGTACAATTGATACTTATAAATCTGATACAAAAGATTTATTATTAAAAGTTAGTATTCCGCCAGTATCTGGTTATCCATATATTGTTTCTAACATTGGTGAAACAAAAAATCATGGTGTGGAGGTAACGCTTAACATCATTCCGATTCAAACTGCTACTGGATTTACTTGGGAAACTAACTTAAACGGAGCATGGCAGAAAGATGAAATCGTAAGTTTGGCAAATGGTGCACAAGACATGGTAAGCAACTCATGGTTCATTGGTCAATCAATTGCAGTTCGTTACGGATATGACAATCAAGGTCTTTGGCAAAATACTCCAGAAGATCTTGCTGAAATGGCAAAATGGAACGCTAACGGTTACAAATTTACACCAGGTAACGTAAGACCAAAAGATCAAAATGGTGATTACAAAATGGATGGTACTGACCGCGTAGTTGTTGGAAACAGCAATCCATATTATACAATGGGATGGAATAATAATTTTACTTACAAAGGATTTGATTTAGGAATTAACCTTTATGGTCGTGCAGGTTACACTGCTTCTTTAGGTGGTGAGGCTTTAACTGCTCATGCTAACCAGCGTGAAACTGATTACTGGACTCCAGATAATCCAGGTGCTGAATTCCAAAAACCAATTTTAGGACAAGCAACTTCAGGTTCTGCAGATCCATTTTCTGGGCTTCTTGGTTTCCAAAAAGCATCTTTTGTAAAAATTCGTAATATTTCTTTGGGTTATAATTTGTCTAAAGACGTTGCAAATAAAGTTGGAGTGGCAAACATGAAATTCTATATCCAAGCTGTAAACCCAGGAAGCATCTACCAATCATTAAAATGGTATGACTTTGATACAGAGAAAACATACTACAACCGCAGCTTTGTGATGGGAGTTGAAGTTGGGTTTTAATAAATTGTGGCGAATTGAAGTATAACAATAAAAGTAAAAAAATGAATAATATAAAAAATATAGGAATCGGTCTTTTATTAATGGCGGGGTTGTCTTTTACTTCGTGTTCGAAAGACTTTCTGGACGAAGAACAAACAAATGCATATTCGACCGCTTATTTTGATACACCTGAAGGACTTCAGGCTCTAACAGTATCGCTTTATGGAAATATTCGCTGGCATTTTGGTTTCGAATGGTCTTACGGAAATACGCTGTATGGTACAGATGAGTTTACCAATGCAAATGATCTTACTAACGAAATGTGGAATACCTACGACAATCGTTTTGGACCAGTAGGTTCTTCAACAGCAACGGGAGCAGCAAACGGAAATGCAACGAACCCGAATGCACTTTGGGACGAAATGTACTATGGTATCGCATCTTGTAATACAATCATTGCTAAAGCGGATAAAGTAATTTCAGATGTAAAAATCAGAAATCGTTGTTTAGCGCATGCTTACTTTTTAAGAGGATACAACTATTATAGACTTGTTGCACAATACGGTGGAGTTGTTCTTCAAACTAAACCAATTGAAGGAGTTGTTCGTAACTACGAGCGTGCTACAGAAGAGAAATGTTGGGAGCAAGTAATATCAGATTTCCGTCAAGCGTACAGTCTTTTTGAAGGTGAAGTTTTTACTTACGGAAAAGGAGTTACTTGGACAAAAGCTACAGCGGCTCACTTTTTAGCAAAATCTTTATTATTCCGTGCTTCAGAGCGTAATGATTCTTGGAACGCAGCTTACAAAGATGCAGATCTTAAAGAAGCAATCGATGCTTGTTCATATGCAATTACTGCTCGTGGACCATTGACGCCTAACTATAGCGATTTATACGCAAACTGGACAGGAATTGACTGTCCAAATGAGCAGCTGAATGAAATTTTGATGGCTGCTGGTCATAATGGTGATGCAGCAACTGTTGGTCGTTTCGGAAACCGTACCTACAGCTACTTCGCACCACAGTTTTCTAGTTTTTCTGGTGGATGGGTTAAACGTGGTGTTTGGATTGGAAGTATGGATTTTCAGCGTTGTCGTCCAACAGAATATACATATGGAATTTTCGATCACGTAAACGATGCTCGTATGTGGAAAACTTTCAGAACGGTTTATGGTGCAAATACTGTAATTACGCCTAATCCATCTGGAGTTAAAATTGGAGATCCGGCTATTGTTATGATCTTGAATACTAAAAATGACAATACTTATGATGGCGCTAAATTTGGTGCAACAGTTCAGGCTCCAACTTGGACAGATGCAGCAGGACGTTTGCCAGAATGGAATACAAGACAAACACCGACAAGCGGAACTTTGACTGCTAAAAAAGGACAATATGTTCCTAACTCTTCTGTATTGTACCAAAACGGAACTTATGTTGCTCCAAATTTCAAAAATCAGCCAATTTGTAACTTCTTCGCAGGAATCAACAAAACGGAAGATGGTTCTCGTACGGCTGAAAGAGGTGATGCGCACCGTGATGTTATCATGGCTCGTCTTGCTGAAACGTATTTAGTACGTGCAGAATGTTATTCTCGTCTTGGTCAATATGGAAATGCAATGCAGGATATCAACGTGGTAAGAGCAAGAGCACAATGGAAAGCGGGAGAAAACAGATCTTACTATAATGACGGTTCGCAAGCGTTTAAAGTGAATCCGTTGAATACTGGTTCATCAGCGACAAACTTTATGGCTTCAAACTTAGATATGAATACGTATTATTTGTCTAATCCAACGACGCCTGTTACAACAGCAGCATCTGATTTGACATTGAAAACGTTCCCTAATAATTTACCTGCAGAAGACGAAGCTGTTATGGCTAAAATTGGAGCAGCAACAGATAAAGAACGTGCTATCAACTTTATCCTTAACGAGTCAACTCGTGAGCTTTTAGGAGAATGGCAACGTTGGGAAACTCTTTCTCGTACTGGAACTCTTATTAAGCGTGCAAAAGCATTTAATGCGGAAGCAGCACCAAATATCAAATCTGGAAAACACGAACTACGTCCAATTCCTCAAACCTTTATTGATGGATTATTGAACGATGATGGTTCAAACTTATCTGCAGCACAAAAAGCAGCTTGGCAGAATCCAGGTTACTAATACCTTTTTATTTTTGTTTTTGAAAGCCGTCTCATTTTTGAGGCGGCTTTTTTTGTCTTTTAGACCTAAGTTGATAGTAAAAGATCGTTACTTAAAAACTAAGGGAAAAATATTGTTCAAAAAAAAATACAATCGATTACATTTTTTAGAGAAAATTATCATAATTTTCGGATATTAATTTTTATTCGATAAAAATTTTTGAATAAAATTATGGTATCCAAAAAAAAAATATTGTTTGATTTGGATATTCTCATTTAGAGGTTTTTTCCTTAGTTTTCCTTTGAAAATCAAGGGTTTGAAGCATTTTTATGGTTAAAAAAAACTTAAATAAATGCTGTAAAACTCTGTAAATTAGAATGGTACTAAATTGCTTTACAGGACACTACAGGACAGTACGAAATTAACTTCTAAATAAATTTGAGTAACTAATTAATTAACCAAATTTAACTTTTATGAAAAACAAATTGAGTGTGCTGCTGTTGATAGCCATGCTAGCATTATTGCATGCATCTGGTTACGCGCAGAGCAAAGTAGTCAAAGGTACTATCAAAGACGCTACAGGATTGCCAGTTCCGGGTGTCAACGTACTGATCAAAGGAAGCCAAAATGGAGTTAGTACAGACCTTGACGGTAGTTACTCTATCAATGCGGCTCCTGGAAACATTCTTGTCTACAGTTTTATCGGTTTTAAAAAACAAGAAATTACTGTTGGCGCTGGAAATGTTTACAATGTGGTGTTGAAAGAAGAAGACAATTCTCTTGAGGAGGTAGTCGTAGTAGGTTACGGTACAAAAAAGAAAAAGGATCTTACCGGTTCGATTGTGAGTGTAAATGCTGATGAGATTGCATCTAGACCAGTTGTAAACGCTGTACAAGCGATGCAAGGTAAGGCTGCCGGTGTTGATGTTGGATCAAGTGAACGTCCGGGAACTGTAGGAAGCATTACAATTCGTGGAGCTCGTTCTATTTCGGCTTCAAATGCACCGCTTTATGTAGTTGATGGTATTCCTTTAAATTCAAGATTGGTTACAGATGCTACTACAGGAAAAATTAGTGTTGATCCTAATTCTGGTGGTCTTGATTTCTTGAATCCAACTGATATTGAAACAATCGACGTTTTAAAGGATGCTTCTGCAACTGCAATTTATGGTTCGCGTGGAGCAAACGGGGTTATCATTGTAACAACTAAAAAAGGTAAAAATGGAAAATTTACGCTGAACTATGATACTTCGTTAATGACGGAAACCATTCATGAAAATGCACCAATGATGACAGCTGGAGAATATATCGAGTTTCGTCGTTGGGGAAGATATTACTCTAACCCATCAGCTTTCCCTAAAGGAGACGCGCCAAATATTGACAATGACAAGTTGATTTTCTTGGCTTCTGCAGATCCTTCTGCTTGGGCAAATATCGAAAAAGGATGGAGAGATGCTAACGGAAATCTGACTACAACTTGGGACGGTTCTAAAGTAGCAACTACAGACTGGACTAAATTTGTAACACGTACAGGAATCACGCAACAGCATACAATTGGCGTTAGCGGTGGAACTGAAAAAATGAAAGGTTACGGGTCTTTTGGATATTTAGACAATACAGGAACTTTATTCGGACAAAGTTACGTGCGTTACAGCGGTACTGCTAATATTGATATTACACCAACTAAATGGTTTGCAATGGGCGTAAGTCTTAATACGAGTTATGGTATTAATGAATACGGACAATCAAACGTGGGAAGAACTGCGGTTACAAGTTCAACAGGAATTTATGCAACGGCTCGTACAAACCTTCCTTACGCAGTTCCTTATGACAGCAACGGAAACAGAATTGACAGCCCGGGTGGAGATTCAACGATTAGAACTCCTGTTGATGAATACAAATTATCTCAAGATCAGCGTGTGACTTTGCGTGCTTTTGGTAGTTTATATGCGCAGTTTGATTTAGGTGCACTTTCTTCAAAACTTGATGGATTGAAATACCGCATCAACTTTGGTCCAGATCTTACTTCATTCCGTGATGGCGTTTATTTAGATGGAAAATCGGCTATTCGTTCAGGAACTAGCTTTGCTTCTCTTGCAAACGAAAAAACAATTTCTTACACATTAGATAACTTGCTTTTGTATAATAAAACATTCGGAAAGCACACTGTTGGAGGAACATTGTTAATGAGCCAAACAGAATACCATAATGAAAACAGTTCAATGTCGGCAAATGACATCAAAAATCCTGAAAACAAATGGAATGCTTTAACGCCTGCAAATGTTACGCTTGCTGGATATTCTTCTGGTTTGACAGATACAGGTTTGTTATCTTACATGGGACGTGTGAACTATTCATATAATGACAAATATTTGCTTACAGCTTCTGGACGTTATGACGGAGCTTCACAATTAGCTGCTGAGAACAGATGGGCATTTTTCCCGAGTGCTTCTGCGGCGTGGGCAATAAACAAAGAAAAATTCTTAGAAAATGTTACTTGGATCAACCAATTAAAAATGAGAGTTGGTTATGGTGTTACCGGAAACGCTGCCGTTCCTGCATACGCAACACAACCGCCATTAGTTGGTATCGTTTATCCTAACGGATCTGGTGTTGTAAATAATACGTCTTTAGGAAATGTTGATTTAGGATGGGAAAAAACAGCGCAATTCAACTATGGTCTTGATTTCGCATTGTTCAGCAATAGAGTTTCTGGAGCGTTGGATTACTTCACAAGCCACACTACAGATTTATTGTTAAAAAGCAGTGTACCAACAGTTATTGGGGTAAAAGATACGTATCAAAACGTTGGTGAAACAGAAGGTCATGGTGTCGAGTTGACTTTGAATACAGTAAACGTTACATCAAAAGATTTTGAGTGGACAACGAATATTAGTGCTTCTTATCAGCAAAATAAAATTGTTTCGCTTCAAAATGGTAAATTTGATGATATCAACAACAATTTATTCATTGGAAATTCTCAAAACGTAATTTACGGTTTCCAATCAAACGGAATTTGGAAACCTGAAGATGCTGCCGAAATGGCAAAATTCAATGCGGCTGCAGGTTCAAACATTTTCTCTTTTGGTAATGCAAGACCTGTTGACCAAAACGGAGATTATAAAATTGATGCTAATAATGACCGTGTGATTATTGGTTCAAAAGACCCAAAATACATTGTAGGTATGACGAATACTTTCAATTATAAAAATTTCGAATTTACATTCTTTGTTTACGGAAAAATGGGTTATTTATATGATACTTTAGGTGAAAATGAAGGAGCAAAAGGAAGCCAAAGATCAATTAACTACTATAATGACAATAACATAAATGCCGAATATCAAAAACCAATTTATTCTGCAGGAACAGGAGATCCATATTATCCAATTTTAGGATACCGTAATGGTTCATTTTTGAAAATGCGAAATATTTCTCTTGGATATCATTTCGATAAAGAATTAGTACAGAGCCTTGGACTTTCTAAATTGAGATTGTACTGTCAGGTAAACAACCCAGGTATGGTTTTCACAAAAGTAAAATGGACTGATTTGGATACGCAGACAACGGCTTCAAATAGAGGAATAACTTTAGGGTTAAATGTAGGATTCTAAAAAATTAAAAAATATCATTATGAAAAATTATAAAAAACTATATATCAACTTAATGCTTGTTGCAGCATTGACTCTAGGAAGTTCTTGCAACAAAGATTTTCTTGACGAAGAGTTGACAACAGCATACAGTTCAGATTATTATAAAACAGAAGCCGGAATTCAGGCTTTGGCAGTTGGAACATATTATCAAGTATTTGCGGCAGAATTTCAAGGAGAGGTGCCGCTTTGTTCAGCAGAATCTGGAACGGATGAATTTCACGCAGGAGGTGACCCTTCAAACTGGATTTGGAACTCGTATTCTTCTGGTTTTAAGGCTTTCGTAACCGTTTCGAATGCGAATACGGTTGCAGCAAATACACACTGGGATAACTTGTATATCGGAATTGGAAATGCCAATCAGTTAATTGAATCGGCTACAAATATTGTTTCATCAAATGACGCCATCAAAAAAACGGCTTTAGGTGAAGGTTACTTTTTAAGAGCTTTCAGTTACCTACAATTGGTAAGCCAGTATGGCGCTGTTCCATTGAAATTAAAAACAAGTTCTACAGTTGAATTAGAATTTACAAGAGCTTCGCCTCAAGAAGTTTTAAATCAAGTAATTGCAGATTTTACTCAGGCTTATAATTTATTAGGAAATGCTGGAGCTCCTGCAAAAATCACTAAAGATGCTGCAGCGCATTATTTGGCAAAAGCTTATTTGACTCGTGCCAGCGAAATCAACGACAGCTGGAACGGAACGACAAAAACTGCCGATTTACAACAGGTTGTTACTTTGTCTGATGAAGTAATTTCGCACCACCCATTAGCAGCGAATTATGACAATTTATGGTCATACACAACTGCTGACGGAGCTAATGAAAAACTTCCAGAGTTGATTTTATCTGCGCAGTTCAATGCTAGTACATTGACAACGGGAGGAAATCAGCAGCATTTATATTTCCTTTCAACTTACGACCAATTGCCCCAAATGAAGCGTAACCTTGCCGGTGGAAGACCTTTTAGCCGTTTAGCACCAACTTATTTTGTTTATGATGCTTTTGATCATGTAAATGATTCACGTTTCTGGAAAAGTTTCCAAACAAAAAGTATTGTCAACAATGCATCAGGAGCTGTTTACAAAAATGGCGATTTAGGAATTATGTATGTTGTAAATACGGCAGCAGACACACGTTTTGCAAAAACTAAAAACACAGATGTCATCATTTATCCAAAAACAGGAAAAACAATTCCGAGTGTTTATGTAGCGTATGCTGCGGACAAAGTAGGTTTAATGGCCGATGTTAGATTCCCATCTTTAAGCAAATATATGGACGGAAACAGAATCGATTTGAGTAACATTAAAGGATCTCGTGACGTTACTTTGGCACGTTCTGGAGAAACGTACTTAATGGCAGCTGAAGCTAAAATTCGTTTGGCAAAAGCGGGTGGTGCTACTTATGCAGATGCATTGCCATATATTAATGCGGTTCGTGCTCGTGCTGCTTACAAAGCGGGTGAAAATCGTGCTGCTTACGCAGATGGTTCAGCGGCTTATACAACTACAGGGCAAGCAGGAATTCCAATTTCTTATATTCCTGAAAACTCTTATTATGAGTCAAATAATATTGCAGTTGCAACAACGGCAACAAACTTGACAATCAGTAATATAAATGCATTACCTGCAGAAGATATGGCTGTGATTTCAAAATTAGGCTATGGCAGTGATTACGATAGAATGTTATGTTTAGTGCTTAATGAGCGTACCAGAGAATTATGCGGAGAGTTTCACCGTTGGGAAGATTTAAGTAGGACTAAAACATTGGTTGCTAGAGCAAAAGCTTATAATATTGAAGCAGCACCAAATATTCAAGAATATCACAATTTGCGCCCAATTCCACAAACATTCCTTGATGGAGTTTACGCAAGCGGAAAACCTTTGACTGCAGAACAAAAAGCAGCAATGCAGAATCCAGGGTACTAAAAAACACTTATTTTTGGTTTTTTTATGTTAGGAACCGTCTCATTTTTTGAGACGGTTTTTTTTATCAAATAGCAGGGTACAACAGGATAGTTTTCAGTTGTTTAATAGCTAAATTTGATTATCATTTTAAGGATATTGGTTTTCGTTAACATGGTAATGGTAAAATTAAGTGGTTTTGATTTTACAAAGGCAGCAACTTCTCGTTGTTGCCTTTTTAGTTTTTTGCAAATCTTCAGCAAAACAGGGAAGCACAGGATACCGATATCGTTTTAGTGCTTTATCTTTAAAGTTTTAGTATTAAAATTATATTCTGAGTGATTTATATGAAGAAATTGTTGTTACTATTCATTGTTTTAGGATTTGGACTGACGGCCAGTGCTCAAGTAAAATTGCCAGCTTTGGTTGGTGATAATATGGTTTTACAGCAAAATTCGAAAGTGAATTTATGGGGATGGGCCTCTCCAAACGAAAAAATAAAAATCCAATTAGGTTGGCAAGATAATCCTGTTGAAATTACTGCAAATCCTGATGGTACTTGGAGAACAGCCGTGAATACACCAGTCGGAAGCGAAAAACAATATGATATTGCGATTGAAGCGTCAAATAAAATCATTCTTAAAAATGTTTTGATTGGCGAAGTATGGATTTGTTCTGGTCAATCGAATATGTATTTTCCTGTTGGAAAAGAAGATGGAACTTGGAAAACGGGAGTAAAAAATTATGAAGAAGAAATCCAGAATGCCAATTTTCCATTAATAAGATTATTTACTGTTCAAACGAAAGCTTCTCAAAAACCTTTAGATGATGTAACAGGAAAATGGGCGGAATGCTCTTCTTCATCTATAAAAACATTTTCTGCGGTTGCTTATTTTTTCGGAAGAGATTTGTACCAAAATCTGAAAGTGCCAATCGGATTAATTTCAACTTCTTGGGGCGGAACGAAAGCCGAAGCTTGGACTTCACAAACGGTTCTTGAAAGCAATCCAGATTTTCTGCCGATTTTGGAACAAGATGCTAAAAACGAAAAATTATTTCAGGAAAAATTAGAAAATTATTACGCTGATTTAGCAAAAGAAAGGCTTGCAAATAATAACGATATTTCGAAAACGCAGCTTAAAAAACCTAAAAAAGAAGAAAATAAAACGTCTTATGTTTTGTACAATGCAATGCTCCATCCTGTAACTAATTATACCATGAAAGGTGTGATTTGGTACCAAGGAGAAAGCAATGCCGAAAAAGCCTTTTTGTACAGAAGTCTTTTTCCTGCAATGGTGAAAAGTTGGAGAGAGGAATGGAAGCAAGGCGATTTTCCGTTTTATTTTGTTCAAATTGCGCCTCACAAAGGGCAAAATGCTTACATAAGAGAAGCGCAGTTAATTTCTTCAAAAGTAATTCCGAATAGCGGAATCGTTGTTACAACTGATATTGGAAATGCTGAAAATATTCATCCAATCGACAAGCAGACTGTTGGTTATCGTTTGGCTTTAATTGCAAAAGCTAAAACGTATGGAGAAAGCAAATTAGTTTATTCCGGACCAACGTATAATCATATGGAAATCAAAAAGCAGCGTATTCAATTATTTTTTGACGATGTTCCAAACGGATTCAAAAAGAGCAATGAAGATTTAAAAGAATTTGAAATCGCAGGATACGACAAAGTATTTTATCCGGCAACGGCAAAAATCGATAAAAAAACAATTGTAGTTTCTTCGCCAAATGTAAAAGAACCTATTGCCGTTCGTTTTGCATGGAAAGCAGTTCCAGAACCAAATTTATTCAATGCTGAAAATTTGCCTGCATCACCTTTTAGGACAGATGATTGGGGGATAGAAAATGAGAAGAAAAATAATTAAATACATATAGTTTGTCATTTCGATCCCGAGGCTTCGGGAGAGGAATCTTCACGAGTAACTAACACAAAGTAATAAGTACAGTTTGTCATTTCGACGGAGGAGAAATCACACTAGAAACTCCGCATAGAATGTCGCCAATCTTTGTCGAATCCCGAGTGCGATTTCTCCTTCGTCGAAATGACAAAAAAAACAACAAAACCAAAATGAAAATTAAACCAAAATATCTTTTTACAATTCTAATAACTTCATTGTTCAGCCTAACAATGACAGCACAAAAAGACATTCAAAAAGATAAAAAACATATTGCATCAAAACCATTATTCCGCGATCCAATCTATGATGGAGCCGCTGATCCAACTATTGTTTGGAATGAAAAAGAGAAAAAATGGTTTATGTTTTACACTAATCGCCGTGCTAAAGATTCTACAGCAAAAGGTATAACTTGGGTGCATGGAACAAAAATTGGTGTAGCCACTTCTGAAGACGGAGCAAAATGGACGTATAAGGATACATGTAATATCAATTATAAATTAAAAGATGTAACGTATTGGGCGCCAGATGTCATTAAATACAAGAATAAATATCATATGTATTTGACCATTGTTCCTGGAATTTTCAATGACTGGTATCATCCGCGTTCGATTATTCATTTGACGAGCACGAATTTAATGGATTGGAATTTTGAATCAGAATTAAAACTGGCTGCAGAACGTTGTATCGATGCTTCGGTTTTTCAATTGCCAAACGGAACTTGGAGAATGTTTTATAATAATGAAAATGATGGAAAATCAATTTATTATGCCGACAGCAAGGATTTGTACACTTGGACGGACAGCGGAACGAAAATCATAAAAGATAGAGGAGAAGGACCAAAAGTCTTTAATTGGAAAGGTAAAAACTGGATGGTGACAGATTCTTGGAGAGGTTTGAATATTTATTCTTCAGAAGATTTTTTAAATTGGAAACGCCAAGAAAAAAATATTCTGCAAACGCCTGGAACCGGCGAAGATGATAAAGTGATTGGTGGACATCCTGATGTAGTTGTGAATAATGGAAAAGCGTATATTTTTTATTTCACACATCCCGGCAGAACACCAGAAAACAAAGGAGTCGAAAGTTATGAAACAAAAAGAAGTTCTATTCAAGTAGCAGAATTGGAATATATAAATGGCGAAATTATCTGTAATAGAGATCAGCCTGTTCAAATAAATTTAAAGCATTAAAAATGGCAAATAAAAACACAATCCGAAACGCTTTCAAAATGAAATTAAAACCTGGTTTTGAAGCAGAATACAAAAAAAGACATGATGAAATCTGGCCAGAATTATCGGCTTTGCTTTCAGAAACGGGAATACAGGATTACAGCATTTTTTTAGATGAAGAAACATTGATACTTTTTGCAGTGCAGAAAATCAGCGCTGATTTTAATTTCGACTATTTGCCAAATCATCCTATCGTAAAAAAATGGTGGGCATATATGGGCGATATTATGGATACAAATCCTGATAATTCGCCAGTTTCGATTTCCTTAAAAGAAGTTTTTCATTTGGATTAAATTATAATTCTTGAAAAAACATTAAACACATAGAAACATAGATTTATGTGTAAAATGGAATATAAAAAGAGCGCAAAAAGAAACATGTTTCTCACACATAGACTATGTTTGTTAATGTAAAGTGAAACGCCTTTTATAAGTTTTTTTAATCTATGTTTCTATGTGTTGGGAGATACACACTAGTGCAAAACCTGAAACTTTAAACAAAGAAAACCTGAAACAAAACAAAAAAAATGAAAACAAAATATTATTTATCAATAGCTTTTGCAACAGCAATTTTAGTGAATTGCAATGCACAAAAAGTTACTTTAAAAAATGCATCTGATATAGCAGTGCCACAAAAAGCAATCAGCATAAAAAGAAACCAAATTGCGTCAAAATATGTTGCCAATAGTTTCCCAATTTTGATTGCTAAAAATGATACAATTCCGGCACAGCTTAATGATTTGGATGGTGACGGAAAATGGGACGAGCTTTTCTTAGTAACTGATTTTGCTCCAAGCGAAAAGAAAATTGCAACACTAACTTGGTCGTTGAAAGATCCTAAATTTCCAATAAAAACTAGCGCAAGATTCGGAAAAAGAGAAGCTAAAGATTTGCCGGTTCAGCCAGCAACTGAAGAAGTTTTAATGGCAAATCAAGTGCATAAAAAACTAGGTTTTCAAAAATACCAGACAGACGGACCATCTTGGGAAAATGACAAAGTTGGTTTCAGACATTATTTAGATGGAAGAAATTCTAAAGATGTTTTCGGAAAAAGAATTCCAGCTATAACGCCAGAAAATGTTGGAATTAACAGCAAAGGCGCCGTTGAGGACAATTATCATGTAATGTACGATTGGGGAAGAGATATTTTCCCTGTTGGAAATTCTGCTGGTTTGGGCGGTTACGCTTTATTGATAAATGACAAAATCAACCGTCTCGGAATTTTGACAAACGATACGCTGAATAATGTCGAAAAAACAACTTTCAAAATTGTAAGCGAAGGTCCAGTTAATTCGGTTTTAAGTTATAAATACCAAAACTGGAAAGCTTCTGGAAATAATTATCAGGTTCAGGAAACGACTTCAATCTGGCCAGGAATGTACGGTTATGAAAACACGGTTTCAATCAGCGGACTGAAAGGTGGAGAAACTTTTTTGGCTGCAATTTCAAATATAAATAATAAAAATCCGCTGCAGGTTGTTGAGGCCGGCGATTGGGTTTGCTTCATTCAACATGATAACTTGACATACAACCGCGAATGGATTTTAGGAACTGCGATTTTGGTTCCCAAGAAAATTTATCAAGGATATATGGAAGCACCAAAAACAGGTCAGTTAACAGATTCATATTTGGCGAAATTGACAATCGAGAACAATAAAAAAATCAGTTACTACGCCATTGCAGGCTGGGAATTGAGTGCCGATAAAAATTTTAAAGATTCAGCTTATTTCAGCAATTATGTAACCACTTTGGCAAAACAGCTTTCGGCCAAAATAACGGTTGAAATCAGCAAATAAAACAAAACATTAAACTAACACACTAACCATTATGAACTATAAATCAACCATTTTAGCAATGTTCGTGTTTGCATCAATTACAAATGCGAACGCACAAAAAACAGACGCAACAGCACCATTGCATTTAATGCAACCTGATTATCCAACGCCATATGTGATTCCGCAGAAGGAAGATATAAAAGTGGTTTTGGACAGGGTTTATAATTTTTTAGACAAAAATTCGGCTTCAAAAATTATTGATGCAAATACGAAAGCCGTTGTTACCGATTATAAAAAAGGCAATCAGGATATTGTTTTTGAACCGGGCGCTTTCAGATTAACCAGTTATGAATGGGGCGTTACCTATGCTGGAATGCTTTTGGCATCGAAAGCAACAGGTGAAAAATATTTTGCCGATTATTCAAATAAAAGAATACAGTTAATTGCGGATATTGCCGAAAATTACAACGAAAAAAACATCAAGGACAAAGACATGCTGAAAACGCTTCATCCTGAAGCACTAGATTTTGCTGGTGCGCTTTGTGCAGCTTTTATTAAAGCCAAAAAAGAGGGTTTAAAAGCAAATGTTGATCCGTTGGTAAACAATTACATCGACTTTATCAGCAACAAACAATTCCGATTAAAAGACGGAACTCTGGCAAGAAACAGACCACAGGACAACACACTTTGGTTAGATGATATGTTTATGAGCGTGCCAGCGCTTGCGCAAATGGGAAGTTATACAGGAAACACAAAATATTTTGATGATGCTGTAAAACAAGTAAATCAGTTTTCTGAAAGAATGTTCAACAGCCAAAAAGGAATTTACATGCACGGCTGGGTTGAGTCGATGGCGGTTCATCCTCAATTTCATTGGGCGAGAGCAAACGGTTGGGCGGTGATGACGATGGTTGAATTATTAGAAGTTCTTCCAAAAAATCATCCGGGGTATAATCAAGTTTTAACTCAACTGCAAAAACACATCGCCGGATTAGTTCAATATCAAGACGGAACTGGTTTTTGGCACCAATTACTAGATAGAAACGATTCGTATTTAGAGACTTCGGCAACAGCAATTTATGCGTATTCTATCGCCAGAGCCATCAATCGTGGTTATGTTGATAAAATGACCTATGCTCCTGCAGTTTTATTGGCGTGGAATGCGGTAGCAACAAAAGTAAATGATAAAGGTCAAGTTGAAGGAACTTGCGTAGGAACCGGAATGGGTTTTGATCCTGCATTTTATTATTATCGTCCTGTAAATGTTTTTGCTGCTCACGGTTATGGTCCAGTTTTATTGGCTGGAGCCGAAGTGATTATGCTTTTAAAAGACAGTCAGTTTCAAATTAATGACAGTTCTATTCAATTGAAAATCGAAGGGAAAAATAATCTGCATAAGTAAGTTAGGAGTTAGGAATTATGAGTTTTGAGTTATTAGTTATTAGTTATGAATGACTTATAACGTTCTGTTTGTCATTTCGAGGAACGAGAAATCTCCGCAAGAAACTCCGTTTCTAAAAGTCGTCAATCTTTGTCGAGCTACTTGTGGAGATTTCTCGTTCCTCGAAATGACAAACAAGCCGATTAATCATTAATTTTTAATTAACCTTCGCGTCTTAGCGCCTTAGCGACAAAACACCCCAATACACATGAAATCAACAATAAATATATTTTTCTTATTACTCGGCACAATTGCTTTTGCCCAGATAGGAACCCGATTTCCATCAGAAAAAAAGATAATCAAAGATCCTGTTACAGGTGTCGATTTAATTTTTTTAACCACAAAATCTGCTGGAGATTCAAAAACGTATCCAACACATCCTCAATGGACAGCAGATGGCGAATGGCTCATTTTTAGAACTAAGAGAGCCAACGGAGAAGCAATGGCGGTCAACGAAAAATCAGGTGTGATGGTTCAAGTTACCGAAGGCGGTTATACCGGAACGTTATGCATGGCGCAAAAATCGATGAAATTGTATTTTATGCGAAAAGGAGAAGGCGAGAAAATGCAGATTATGGAAGTGAATCTGGAAGCTGTTTTTGCAGATAGTGAAAAAGGGAAAATGAAACCAATTTCAGCTTATGAACGTATTTGTGGTACAACAAATCCGGAAATGGGAGCGTCGGGAGATATGGCTTTGGATGCTAATGAAGATCGAGTTTATTTCAGAATTGGAAAAGAAGAAGCAGCAAGACATTTAGATCCAAATGTCAAAATTGAAAAGAGTTTTGGACCGAGAAATATGGGAGCAGGACCGGGCGGCATCAGCAGTATGAATATCAAAACTGGCGAAATAAAACATGTAGTTTCGGTGCCGTTTCAAGTGGGGCATATTCAATCCAATATTTGGAATCCGGGTGAATTGGTTTTTTGTTGGGAAACCGGCGGAAAATCACCACAGCGAACTTGGACGGTTATGGCAGACGGATCTGGTTTGAGACCTTTGTATCCCGAATCGGATTATGAATGGGTTACGCATGAAGTTGTAATTTCTAAAGATGAAGTAGCAATGGCGATTATGGGACATCGAAAAATTGATATTCAAAAAGATGCTCCAGTTGAAGTTACTACAAGTACAGAAGTTAGAAATCCTCAAAATCCAGGTCAGGAAAGCAATTGGGGAAATTCTGGAACGAGAGAAAAACCAACTGGTTTAGCAATTGTAAATCTAAGAACCAGAGAAATGATTATTGCTGGCCAAACAAAAAGCGGAAGCGGTTTATGGCATGTGCACGGTTCTTCAGATGGAAGATGGGCTGTTGGTGATGACTTTTCAAGAAGCTTGTATTTAATTGATCGAAAAACGAATGAAATGATGATGTTGACAACCGGACATAAAGAAACGGCAGCAGATCACGTTCACCCAACTTTCAATAGAGACGGAACGAAAATTGAAATTCAATCTGCGATGCTTTCTGAGGATAATAGAACGTTAAATATTTGTATTGTGAATGTTCCGAAAGAGTGGTTGAAACGCAAATGATTAATTGTGAATTATTAATTGTGAATTGTGAATTTTAAAATGTTTAAAAAGAATTATTTTGCCTTTTGTAGTCTGATCTGCATTGTTTTTTTGTGCAATGTGACGGCTTCTTTTGCGCAGGAAATGGGAAAAATGGATGCCATTTATTCTGGTGTTCCTTGGCTTGACCAAAACGGAAATATTGTAAGCGCGCATGGAGCCAATATTATAAAAGAAAAAGATACTTTTTATTTGTTTGGAGAAGCACATAGTGACACCAGCAACGCATTTGCAGGTTTTAATTGTTATTCTTCAAAAGATCTTTATAATTGGAAATTTGAAAAAATGGCGCTTCCGGTTCAAGAATCGGGAAAATTGGGACCAAATCGTGTTGGTGAAAGAGTGAAAGTGATGAAATGCCCTAAAACCGATGAGTTTATAATGTACATGCACGCTGATACTTTAACGTACAAAGATCAATTTGTGGGTTACGCGGTTTCAAAAAATATTGAAGGTCCCTATGCATTTAAAGGTCCGATTTTGTTAGACGGAAAACCAATAAGAAAATGGGATATGGGAACTTTTCAAGATTCTGAAGGTTCTGGATATATTTTGGTTCATGGCGGCGAAATTTATAAATTAAGCGATGATTATAAATCGGTTACCGAAAGAGTAAATGAGAATATTACAACCGGTTTTGAATCGCCAACGATGCTTAAAAAAGATAATATGTATTATTTTATCGGTTCGCATTTGACAAGTTGGGAGAAAAACGACAATTATTATTATACTTCAAATTCGCTTAAAGGCCCGTGGGAATTTCAAGGTTTAATTGCGCCAAAAGAAACCCTGACATGGAATTCGCAATCGACATTTGTTTTGCCAATTCAAGGTTCAAAAGAAACAGCCTATATGTTTATGGGCGATCGCTGGTCGTTTCCAAAACAGGCTTCATCGGCAACTTATATTTGGCAACCGTTGACAATTTCAGGAAAGTCGCTTTCAATTCCAGTTTATCAGGAAACTTGGCAAATTGATTTGGAAACTGGAATTGCATCTGTTCCAAAAAACACCAATAAAATTCTGAAAAGCAGCAATAAAGAAATTAAATATTCGGGCAATTGGAGTCATTCGGATAAAGAAAGCAAATCAGATGATAAAAATGCTTCTTTTTCAATAAAATTCAATGGTCAGCAAATTGGTTTTTCAAGTTTTGTGGGAAGTGAAAATGGTTATGCAAAAGTTGTTTTAACCAATGAAAAAGGAAAAATTATAACTTCAGTAATTGTCGATTTGTACAGCAAAAATGAGACAGAAACTGCAGTTTACAAATCTCCAATTTTGAAAAAAGGCAATTATGTTTTAACCGTTTCCGGAACTGGAGAAAGACCAAATTGGTCGGATAAAAGAAAATCAAATTACGGAAGTACAGGATATTTTATTTCTGTAGCACATATTGAAATAAATAAATAAAATGTTTCTTGGTGGTTCATAGTTAATCAAATTTTTGCCACAGATTAAAAGGATTAAACAGATTGAAATAAACGGAATTAGATTCAAAAAATCCTTAAAATTCTTTTAATCTGTGGCTTAAAAAAAATAGTTCGCTAAACAGACACTTATAAAAAATAAAATTAAAACAGCTTACAATGAAAAAGTTTTTCACTTTAGCTTTATGCGTTTTGGGAATTTCTCAAAGCTCATTTTCGCAAAAATACAGCAACGATAAATTTCCAGACGGAACTGAAATTACTTCTTGGTTTAAAGATTCTAAAAAACTTCAGTTAAAAGATTTAGGAAAAAAATACACGATAACTGATTTTGGCGTAAGCAAAGACAGTACAAAATTGCAGACAGTTGCGATTCAAAAAGTGATTGATAAAGCAGCGGCAAATGGTGGTGGGGTAATCGTGATTCCAAAAGGAGTTTACTTGAGCGGTGCTTTATTCTTTAAGCCAAAAACCGCTTTGTACGTAAGTGAAGGTGGCGTTTTAAAAGGTTCTGATGATATTGCCAATTATCCAATTATGCCATCAAGAATGGAAGGTCAGAATTTGGATTATTTTCCAGCTTTGGTAAATGCTTATGGTGTTGATAATTTTTCGATTTCAGGAAAAGGAACCATAAACGGAAATGGAAGAAAATATTGGGATGCTTTCTGGGCGCGTAGAAAAGAAAACCCAAAATGCACGAATCTTGAAGTTTCAAGACCAAGATTGGTTTTTGTTTGGAATTCAAATAATGTTCAATTTCAGGACGTAAAATTGATTAATTCTGGCTTCTGGACGAATCATTTTTACAAATGCAACAACATAAAAATTATTGACACTTATATTTATTCTCCGCACCAAAAAGGCGATGCTCCAAGTACCGATGCGATTGATCTTGATATTTGCAACAACGTACTCATAAAAGGATCTACTATGTCTGTAAATGATGATGCCATAGCGCTAAAAGGAGGTAAAGGTCCTTATGCAGACCAAGATAAAAACAATGGTCCAAACTCCAATATTATTATCGAAGACTGTAAATTTGGATATTGTCATTCGGCTTTAACTAACGGAAGCGAGGCGATTCATAACCGAAACATCATTATGCGCAATTGCGAAGTTGATGGTCCGTCGATATTATTGCATCTTAAAATGAGACCTGATACACCGCAACTTTACGAGTATATCAGACTTGAAGATATTAAAGGACAAACTAAAAATGGTTTGGCTATTTTGGCTTGGAAACAGTTTTTTGATTTAAAAGGCCGCCCTGATGTTCCTTTATCGTATGGTGACAATGTTACTTTAAAAAATATTGATCTTAAATGTGAAATGTTTTATAAAGTAGAAAACGACCCAAATGTACGTTTGTCAAACTTCACTTTCGAAAACTTGAATATTGAATCTGCTAAAGCGGACATTGATAAAAGTTTGATTAAGAATGTGACTTTTAAAAATGTTTTTGTGAATAAGAAGGTTTTGGAATAGGTTCTGAGGTTCATAGGGGCAAAGGTTCAAAGGTTTTTGTAGAGGCGCAAAGGTTCACAGGTTTTTGTAGAGGCGCACAGCAGTGCGTCTAACACAAAGTAACCATAAAGTTTGTTACTCCGAAGGTTTTAGAAGAGGTTCAAAGGATCAGAGTTGCAAAGGTGCAAAGGTTTTCTGTAGAGGCGCACAGCAGTGCGTCTAACGTTAAGTAACCATAAAGTTTGTCATTCCGAGGAACGAGGAATCTCCGCAAGAAACTCCGCGAAGAATATCGCCAATCTTTGCCGATTCCCGAGTGCGATTCCTCGTTCCTCCTTTAGATTTGTTTTTTGAAATTTTGAGTAGATTTATGATTGAGAAAGGAAGCAAAAGTAAA
>NZ_VJYD01000012.1 GCF_007341385.1 Flavobacterium daemonense | reverse complement strand
CAATGACTCGATAGCTCAGTCGGTAGAGCACATCACTTTTAATGATGGGGTCCTGGGTTCGAGCCCCAGTCGGGTCACAAAGGTCGGGTAATTTATTTTACTCGACCTTTTTTCTTTTTAGGCCATGTGGAGAAACGGTAGACTCGCCATCTTGAGGGGGTGGTGCTCGTAAGGGCGTGAGGGTTCAAATCCCTCCATGGTCACAAAAAAACATAAAGCTTATTTTACTGTAAAATAGACTTTTATAAATTATTGCAAAAAAGCATTGAAAAAAGGCTTCAAAACCTAAATAAAGTGCTTATATTTGCACCCTCGTTCAAGAAAAACAATGACTCGATAGCTCAGTCGGTAGAGCACATCACTTTTAATGATGGGGTCCTGGGTTCGAGCCCCAGTCGGGTCACAAAACAAAAAAAACCTATTTCATTGTGAAATAGGTTTTTTTTATGCTTTTAAACACTTTTCTTATTTTAATCAATCTCCATATATTCGGATTTCCCCTTTTCATTTCCGTTTGTCAACCATTCCCAATCTAAACTTAATTTTATTTTACTGTTTTCCATTAATGTAATTTGAGCCACTGCTCTACCCGCTTTCAATTCATTATCTACTGTCAAACACTGATAAAGCATATTGAGTTGACCCTCCTTTAATTCAGCAATAATTTTTCCGTATTTTATTGAACCACCAAAATAATCAGCAGTTACAAGATGATCTTCTTGTTTGTAATTAAAAATCGTTTCGGTACTCACTTGTCCATTTTCAGAATTTTGAATAAGCGCGAATCTTTTGTTATTAAAATTAAATTTGTCCATGTGGTTACTGAGTTTTTTTTTTTGAAAAATTTTCAATTCGATTAATAAGCAATACTTTCCAATCCAGATTAGCTTTTATGATCAAAACTCAAAACCTCTTTCAAAATCCACTGATTATCGATTAAAAGATAAACATGGGTGAATTTTGCTTCGGAAGTAAAAACATCTGGCTTATTTGCTTCTCTTAAATAAAAATCATGAATTCCGGTCTGGACGACTCCGTAAAGCTTTCCCTCGCTATATAACGGATACACTTCAAGACTTTCAGGTTTTACTTTTCGAATTGGTTTTTGAGGACCTTTTCCGCAAATATTCTTTTTTACATTTTCTAAAAAAATCTTTTTATTCTGAATACCGCCTTGATCGTGATAAAAAACCAAATCAGGATGAATCGCCTTTTCCAAAAAAGCAATATCGCATTGATTGAAACTCTTTTCAAAAAAAATACTGTCGTGTTTTTTTAATGTCAAAAACAACTCAGAATCTTTTGGCGCTTGCGCAAAAACAACAGCCGAAATATTCAACACAAGCAATACAAATAATCTTTTCATATCTAAAATCATAAACGTTTCTAATTTAAGCGAATGCAAATCTCACTTCGGTTATTATTTATAAAGTCCATTTTGCAGCTCTTCTATTTTTTATTAAAATTAAAATAATACCGCCAAAAACAATTTTTCATAAGCACTATTTTTTATCTCTTTCGAAAACCCCAATAAATTCAAGATACAAAACCTTTTTCATCTTACAACTAAGTACACATTTTCAATACATTACAAAAAAAATCTTTTAAAAAATTTGCGTAGCCAAATAACTTCATATATATTTGTAGCCAAATAACTTCACAATGAATTTAAGACGAGATGTATTTCAGGCAATAGCTGATCCTACAAGAAGAGCTATTTTACTTTTAGTGACTTCACATTCCATGACTGCCGGAGCGATTGCGTCTAACTTTGACACGGCGCGCCCGACAGTTTCGAAGCATTTAAAAATTTTGACGGAATGTGAGTTATTGCAACAGACACAAAATGGAAGAGAAGTGTATTACACTATAAACGCTAAAAAAATGAAACAAATAGCCGATTTCATAGAGCCTTTCCGCCAAATGTGGGACGAAAGATTCAACAAACTCGAAGACATTATGAAAAACTATAAACCAGAAAACGAACTATAATGGAATTAAAAACTAAAATAAACGCGCAGGAGAACAAGCAAGATTTAGTAATCACTCGCGATTTTGATTTGCCTGTCGAATTGCTTTTTAAAGCCTACATCGAACCAGAGATTGTAGCGCAATGGATGGGAACTAAAGTTTTGAAACTCGAAAGCAAAAAACATGGCGCTTATCAATTTGAAACTAGCGATGCAAAAGGCAATGTTGTCGTTCAAATGAATGGCGTCATTCATGAATTTATTCCGAATCAAAAAATAACCAGAACATTTGAAATGGAAAATTCACCTTTTACAGTTCAATTGGAATTTTTGGAATTCGAAAAAGTAACGGAATCAACAAGCAAACTTACTATACAAATCGTTTATAAATCTAATGAACTTAGAGATCAAATGATGCAATTGCCTTTCAAACAAGGATTAAACATGGCGCACAATCGTTTACAAGAAATATGCAATAACTTAAAATAAAGAAATCATGACAAAAAGAAACAAAATCATTTATTGGATTGCTACACTTTGGCTTTCATTAGGAATGCTTTCAACTGGAATCGTACAATTTATGCAGTCTAAAGACGAAACCGCAAGAATGTCGCATTTGGGTTATCCAATTTATTTGCTAACTTTATTAGCCGTTTGGAAATTTCTAGGCGTAATTGCAGTACTAATTCCTAAATTCCCTTTATTAAAAGAATGGGCTTATGCTGGTTTTTTCTTTGCAATGTCTGGCGCACTATTTTCACATTTTGAGGCTAGCGATGCTGAAAAAGAATTTTTCGGACCTGCTCTTTTGATTGTCTTAACGGTAATTTCTTGGTATTTTAGACCAGCAGAACGCAAACTGATTAACGCTTAAAGTAATAAAAATGAATCCGAAAGTTGATTTTTTCTTTGATAAAGCTGAAAAATGGCAAAAGGAATTGGAGCTAATGCGAACCATCGCCCTAGAATGCCAGCTTACTGAAGAATTAAAATGGGGAAATCCATGTTATATGTACCACGACAGCAATGTCGTTTTAATTCATGCTTTTAAAGAATATTGCGCTTTTCTATTTTTTAAAGGCGCTTTGATGAAAGATACAGACGGAATTTTGATTCAGCAATCAGAAAATGTTCAGGCGGCACGTCATATCAGATTTACAAATTTGAAGGAAATTGTTGATTTGAAATCCGTTCTCAAAACATATATTTATCAAGCGATCGAAATTGAAAAAGCTGGCCTAAAAGTGAATTTGAAAAAGACTTCTGATTTTCCGGTTTCTGAAGAATTTCAAACGAAACTCGATGAAAAACCAGAGCTAAAAAAAGCCTTTGAAGCTTTGACTCCAGGAAGACAAAGAGCTTATTTACTCCACTTTTCACAACCAAAACAATCAAAAACACGAGAAGCAAGAGTTGAAAAACACACTCAAAACATTCTCGACGGAAAAGGTTTAAATGATTAATTTTCCTTTTCAATTAAAACCAAATCAAAATGACAGCGAAAGAAATCTTAGCACAGCTTAAATCTCTCGGAGACGAAAAAGTATTTGCTCAAAATAAAAAACGTGGTGCTTCTGAGAATCAGTTTGGCGTTAAAATGGGAGACATTCGAACATTGGCGAAAAAAATCAAAATCAATCACGAATTGGCTCTTGAACTTTGGGACACCGAAAATGCTGATGCCCGATTTTTAGCCATATTGATTATCGATCCGAAAAAACTTTCGAATGAACAAATTGCAAAAATGGTTTCTTCGGAAAAATTTGTTCACATTGCCGATTGGTTTTATTCGTACATAATTAAAGATTATGCCGATCGAGAAACCTTACGCCAAGCTTGGATGCATACCTCCGACGTAATGCACGGACGCGCTGCGTGGAGCTTAACCAGCGGATGCGTTGCCCGTAATCCTGAAATCCTAGATTTGCCAGCTCTTCTTGATCGAATTGAAAATGAAATGCCAACCGCCGCGCCAGAAGTACAATGGACGATGAACAGCACTTTGGCACAAATCGGAATTAAATTTCCGGAGTATCGAGAACGCGCTTTAGCAATTGGAGAAAAGTTGGGAATTTATAGAGATTATCCAACTTCAAAAGGCTGTACTTCGCCATTTGCCCCAATTTGGATCAACGAAATGGTGCGCCGACAAGAATAATGATCAAAAAACATCAAAATGAAAAATAAAATTTCGCAAGAAGAACAAGAACAACTTATCAGTATTTTGAAAGTGCGTTTTGAAAAAAATACAAATCGGCATCAAAATATAGAGTGGTCAAAAGTCGAGGCAAAACTTAATGAAAATCCAGATAAACTTTGGTCATTGCTTCAAATGGAAAAAACTGAAGGCGAACCAGATGTTGTTAGCTACGATAAAACCGCTGACAAATTTACTTTTTTTGACTGCGTAGCCGAAAGTCCAAAAGGCAGAAGAAGTCTTTGCTATGACCGAAAAGCTCTAGATTCAAGAAAAGAGCACAAGCCTAAAAACAGCGCAGTTGATATGGCTGTAGAAATGGGAATTGAACTTTTAAATGAAGAACAATATCGACAATTGCAGGAACTTGGAAATTTTGACACAAAAACTTCAAGCTGGATTGCAACGCCAGATGATGTTCGAAAACATGGCGGTGCCGTATTTTGTGACTTCCGTTATGGCAGGGTTTTTCTTTATCATAATGGCGCAGAATCGTATTATGCAGCGAGAGGATTTCGCGGGTTTTTAAAAATTTAGCTATAAATAATTCGCTTTTTTTCCAACACATAGTCCCGAAGTCTCGGGATAGATTTTATTTTTAGAAAGAACTTAAAAAGAAACTAGTTTCGAACGCATAGCCAACTATGTTTGTTAAAAACAAGTGAAACGCCTTTATTAAGTATCCTGAATCTATGTTTCTATGTGTTTGAATCAACTACATTCCAACAGGTCTACATTTTTTTCACACAAGAAGTTCTCTTACAAAATAAATCTTTCCTAAATTCGTTTGGTAATAATTAATCACTAATCCCAAATTAGTTTATGAAAAACCTACTATTAGCATCCTTTATTATGGTTGCTTGCTCATCTTGGGCACAATCGGCAACAGCTTATTTTGACAAAGCCATGAAAAAAGCCGAAGCTGGAAACACAAAAGGCGCAATTGCTGACTACACGAAAGCCATCAGCATGAATTCAAAATTTGTTGAAGCTTATCAAAATCGCGGCGTCGCCAAGGTTAAGCTCAATGATTTAAAAGGCGCTCTAGCGGATTTTAACAAAACAATTGAGCTAGACAGCATGAATGCCGATGCTTTTACAGGAAGAGCCAATGTGAATTACAAATTAAACAACTACAAAGAAGCTATCGATGACTGCAGTTCATCACTCGGACTCAATCCTAATGATTACATCGCTTATAATTTAAGAGGTCTAGCCTATAACAAAATTGGCGACAAGAAAAATGCTTGTAAAGATTTCACAAAAGCGGCTGAACTCGGCAGTCAAAGTGCAATAAAAAACAAAAATACCTTTTGCAGATAAAAGAAAATAGAAGAAAGGCCTGTAGAAATACTTCTACAGGCTTTTTCTTTTCATCAAAACATTTTTTAATTTATTTTTAGAATAACTCTAAATAGTTTCTTTTTATTTATTCAAAATCGAAATGATAAAAAAACAAAGCTTCTTTTAAGCCAATTAAATCAGTATGTTACTACAAAGTTTCGATAATCTATCATTTTAGTAAAGTTTTAGAGATTTTTTCAGATTTTATTTTATTTTTGTTTACTCAACAATAAGAAATGGTAAACAATATAAAAACTGTTTTCAGTATAAAAGACCTTGAAAACTTATCTGGGATAAAAGCGGATACAATTCGGATTTGGGAAAAAAGATACAATATTCTTGAACCGATGCGAACCGATACTAATATCAGACTATACAATTTACAAAATCTGCAGAAGCTTTTAAATATAACTTTACTGCATCAATATGGCTATAAAATATCTAAAATAGCTACTTATTCTGAGGATAAAATCCCATTGTTGGTTCGTGAAATCATTTCGAAGAAAAACTCGCAAAACTATGCGATCACGTCTTTCAAAATGGCGATGATGAATTTCGATCAAGAGTTATTCTTCAATACATTTGACTGGCTTATTTCAGAAAAAAGTTTTAAAGAAGTCTTCAAAGAACATTTTCTTCCGTTGTTGAAAGAATTGGGCTTGCTATGGCAATCCGAAACGATTACGCCGGCAAATGAGCACTTTATGAGTCATTTGATCAAGCAAAAGATTTTAATTTATACAGAAAGCCTTCAAATATTAAAACCTACAAAAACAGACCGAATTTTTGTTCTTTCATTGCCTTTAAATGAAGTACACCAAATTGGTCTTCTTTATCTGCAATACGAAATTTTATCAAAAGGATACAAAACCATTTATTTGGGCGAAAGCATGCCAATTGAGAACTTGCAGGATCTTACACGCCACTTTGAGAACATAACCTTTGTTTCATTCATGACTGTTCAACCAGAACGAAACATTATAAATCAATATGTAAAATCGATGGGACAAAAACTATTAATGAAAAATAATGAAATCTGGCTTATGGGGAATATGGTTGAACATATTGACCGAACTAATCTTCATGAGCGCATTCATATTTTTGATTCAATGGAGGAAACTATAGAAGAAATCTAATTATTTTGTTTAAAGTTTTTGTATATTTGTTAAACAAATGACAAAAACAATTATCATATTAGGATCTGGCTTTTCCGCTTTGGCCGCATCGTGTTACTTGGCAAAACAAGGACATGCGGTTACTATTTATGAAAAAAATCCAACAATTGGAGGTCGCGCGCGTCAATTCAAAAAAGACGGTTTTACTTTCGACATGGGCCCAAGCTGGTATTGGATGCCCGATGTTTTTGATCGATTTTTTCAGGATTTCGGCAAAAAAACTTCAGATTATTATGAACTCATAAAACTCAATCCGGCTTATCGAGTTTATTTTGGCGTAAATGATTTTGTCAGCATTTATGATAATTTGACCAAAATCAAATCTGTTTTTGAAACTATAGAAAAAGGAAGCGGAGACAAACTTCATGAATTTATTGATCAGGCAAAAAGCAATTATGATATTGCAATTAAAGATCTCGTATATCGTCCAGGTGTTTCGCCTTTAGAATTACTTACACCAAAAACAGCTTTAAAACTTAATCAGTTTTTGAGCAATGTGAGTCAGGATATTCGAAAGAAATTCAAAAACGAACGATTAATTCAAATTTTAGAATTCCCCGTTTTGTTTCTGGGAGCAAAACCCACTAAAACGCCTTCTTTTTATAATTTTATGAATTACGCCGATTTCGGTCTTGGAACTTGGCATCCAAAAACCGGAATGTTTGACGTGGTTCGTGGCATTGAAAAATTAGCTTTAGAATTGGGCGTCACGATCAAAACCAATTCGTCAGTTGAAAAAATAATCGTTGAAAACAAAACTGCAATTGGAGTTGTAATCAACGGAGAAATCATAAAAGCAGACCTAATTTTAAGTGGTGCCGATTATCAGCATACTGAAACGCTGCTTGATAAAGAACATCGTGCTTATTCTGAAAAATATTGGGAAAGCCGAATTTTCGCTCCTTCTTCACTCCTATTTTTCATTGGCTTTAATAAAAAAATAGAAAACATTTCGCATCACGCTTTGTTTTTTGATGTTGATTTTGATGAGCATGCAAAAGCAATTTATGATGATCCAAAATGGCCAAAAGCGCCATTATTCTATGCTAATTTTCCATCGAAAACAGATCTAACTGCTGCGCCAGAGGGAATGGAATCTGGATTTTTCTTGATTCCGCTTGCACCTGGAATTGAAGACAACGAAGAACTTCGAGAACAATATTTCGAAAAGATAGTTACTCGTTTTGAGCAACTTACACAACAAAAAATTAAAAATAACATTATATTTAAGAAGTCATTCTGCAAAAATGATTTCGTAACAGATTACAATGCGTACAAAGGCAACGCTTACGGAATGGCGAATACCTTATTGCAAACTGCTTTTTTAAGGCCAAAACTAAAAAGCAAAAAAGTACGTAACTTATATTTCACAGGACAATTGACCGTTCCTGGTCCAGGTGTTCCGCCTGCTTTAATTTCGGGAAAATTGGTTGCTGAGTTAATTCAAAAATCTATTAGATCTTAAACCATGAAATCACTATTCGACGCCGTTTCTTTCAAATGTAGTAAACTGATTACGCAAAATTATAGTTCCTCATTTTCATTGGCAGTAAAAATGCTTTCGCCAAGCATTCGCGATGCGATTTACAGTATTTATGGATTTGTACGTTTTGCTGATGAAATTGTAGATTCCTTTCACGATTATGAAAAGGAATATTTAATTGATGATTTCGAAAAAGAATATTACAAAGCAATGGAATTAGGTATAAGCCTTAACCCAATTTTAAATTCGTTTCAGCATACAGTTAAAGAATACAATATTACCGATGATCTAGTTCAGGCCTTTTTGCGAAGCATGAAACTAGATCTTATAAAATCAACTTACAATACGCAGATAGAATACCAAGATTACATTTACGGTTCTGCTGATGTTGTTGGGCTAATGTGCTTGAAGGTTTTTGTAGACGGGAAAGAACATAAATACGAGCAGTTAAAACACGAAGCCATGCGATTGGGTTCTGCTTTTCAAAAGATAAATTTCTTGAGAGATTTGAGAGATGACAATCTTATTTTAAACCGAACTTATTTTCCCGGCGTCAATCTCAATAATTTCAATGAAGATTCGAAAACCCAAATCATAAAAGAAATCGAAGACGATTTCCGCATTGCCTATCAAGGAATTGTAAAATTACCGTTAGAAGCAAAATTTGGCGTTTATACGGCTTATGTTTACTATAAGAAACTGCTCAAGAAACTAAAAAACACGCCCTATCACAAAATTGGAAATTCCAGAATCAGGGTTTCAAATTATACTAAAGCGGGACTTTTGGCGCAGTCGTTTGTTACTTATAAGCTTAAATTAGTATAGAAATACGTCGCATTTGTCATTTCGACCGAAGGGAGAAATCGCACTAGAAACTCCGCATGGAATGTCGCCAATCTTTGTCGAATCCCGTGTGTGATTTCTCCCTTCGGTCGAAATGACAAGATTGTCCAACAATAAAAAACCTTTAGAGTTAATTTTTTACAATTTAAAGTCAAACACAAACAAAATAAAATCATAATTTTAATAACAACATTTATAAAATGATTTCTTTTTTAATCTTTTTAGGCGTTTTTCTGTTCATGGAATGTGTTACCTGGCTTACGCATAAGTACGTAATGCACGGTTTTATGTGGTATTTTCACGAAGATCATCATCAGCCAAAATACGAGCATACTTTTGAGCGCAACGACATTTTCTTTGTCATTTTTGCGATTCCGAGTATCTTGTTATTCTATTTTGGTGTTCAGGGTGGCTTCAATTATTTGTTTTTTATTGCCTGCGGCATTACGCTTTATGGCGCTTGTTACTTTTTAATTCACGATGTTTTGATTCATCAGCGTTTTAAATGGTTCAAAAACACTAAAAACAAATACCTCATTGGACTCAGGAAAGCACATAAAATACACCACAAGCACCTCAACAAAGAAAAAGGAGAATGTTTCGGAATGTTGTTTGTACCATTTAAGTATTATAAAATGTAACTTTATATGGGCGTTCCCTGCGGTCGGGCTTTTCGTTCCCGCTTTTTTATGTCTGGCAAAAAGGCCAGCCACAAAAAGAGCTCCACTATAATCCCTAACGCTCACGTATTTCAAGAAACATTTTTGTAACAAATGAAATTATAAAAAATGAAATTATACAAAATAGCAACCGTTCAGTATGTAAATGCAAGTGTCGAAGAGTGCTGGGATTTTTTCTCCAGTCCAAAAAACCTGCAGACTATTACACTCGAAAATATGAGTTTTAAGATTAAAGACTTCGACGAAAAACGAATGTATCACGGACAAATCATAACCTACACGTTACGCCCGCTTTTAGGAATCAAAATTTCTTGGGTCACTGAAATTACAGCCTGCAAAGAAAACCACTATTTTATAGACGTACAGCGTTTTGGGCCGTACAAATTATGGCATCACAAACACTTCTTTGAAAAAACAGCCGACGGCGGAACCAAAATGACAGACATTGTTCACTACGCCCTCCCACTCGGAATTTTAGGCCGAATCATGAATCGAATAGTCGTAAAGAATAAACTGAAAACAATATTTGATTTCCGTTATAACAAAATCGAGGAATTATTCAATTCAAACTCACAGCCGAAGATTATTCAAATTGATGCAAAGCAAAAAAGTATATAACATTTATTTTTAAACACATAGAAACATAGTTTTTATTGTGTAGAAAAGGCGTTTCACTTGCATAAATAAACATAGTCTGTACAATCTTGTCATTCCTCGTTCCTCGGAATGACAAACTTTGGGAACTATGTGTGAAGAAACTAGTTTCTTTTCTCTTTACTTTTAAATCAGGAAAAAAAATCTATGTTTCTATGTGTTTAAAAAAATCGTCAAGACATAACCATTATAATGACAAAACAAAAAGTTTCCTTTTTCTGGTTCAGACGCGATTTGCGTTTAGAAGACAACGCCGGATTATTTCACGCCTTACAATCAGATTTCCCTGTAATTCCTTTATTCATTTTTGATGATGATATTTTGGACAATCTTCCAAAAAACGATGCACGAGTAACTTTTATTTATGATTCACTTCAAAAAATAAACTCAGAATTAAATTCTGTTGGATCTTCAATTATAATCAAAAAAGGAAAAACAACAGAAGTTTGGAAATCGCTAATTGCAGAATTTGACATACAAAACGTTTTCTTCAATAAAGATTATGAGCCATTTGCAATTAAGCGCGACGAAACAATTTGTTCTCTTTTAAAGGAAAATAACGTAGAATGTTTCTCTTTCAAAGATCACGTCATTTTTGAAGAAAAGGAAATCACAAAAGCTGACGGACTTCCATATACCGTTTATACACCTTATAAAAATAAATGGCTCGAGAAATACCATTTTTTAGGATCAGCACCAGAATATGATTCGGTTTCATTTCAATCCAATTTCGCAAAAAATCAATTTGCATTTCCTGAATTATCAGAAATTGGTTTTGAAAGAAGTTCTATCAAAGTACTTCCGCACAATTTAACACAAATCAGCAATTATAAGGAAACCAGAGATTTTCCAGCTTTAGACAGTACTTCTTACCTTTCGCCACATTTACGTTTTGGAACCGTAAGTATTCGGAAATTAGTAAATTGGACAAACAGAAAAAATCAGACTTTTTTGAGTGAATTGATTTGGAGAGAATTCTTTATTCAAATTCTTTTCAGTTTCCCAAATTGTGTCAATCATAATTTCAAATCAAATTATGACGGAATTCAATGGCGAAATAACGAAGAAGATTTCAAACGCTGGTGTTCAGGAACAACAGGATATCCAATGGTCGATGCTGGAATGCGTCAGCTTAACGAAACTGGATATATGCACAATCGCGTTCGCATGGTTGTAGCGAGTTTTTTATGCAAACACCTACTAATCAACTGGCAATGGGGCGAAGCTTATTTCGCAGAAAAACTATTGGATTTTGAATTGGCCTCAAACGTAGGAAACTGGCAATGGGCAGCCGGAACAGGTTGTGACGCCGCACCATATTTCAGAGTTTTTAATCCGGAAATCCAGCAAAAGAAATTTGACGAAAAAGGCGAATATATACGCAAATGGATTCCTGAGTTTGATTTTGGTTACAATGAACCCATGATTGATCATGACTTTGCGAGAGATCGAGCAATTACGACTTATAAGGCCGGAATTTTGAAATAAGTTTGTTTGTTTCAGGTTTCAGGTTTCAAGTTTCAGGTTTTTGCTGGACGCTTACCCGTAATCTTGTCATCTCGACGAAGGAGAGATCTCCACAAGTAGCTCTACAAAGATTGTCGATTCTGATTGTGGAGTTACTTGCGGAGATCTCTCCTTCCTCGGGATGACAAACTGGGTAAAAAAACCTTTGTCAAAGTTTAAAACTTTGACAAAGTTCTATAAGTAAGGTTAAGCCAACTTGAAACTTGAAACCTGAAACAAAAAAAAACAATTTCTAATACTTCAAATAATCCTCCACAACAATTTTCGCTTTCAAATCGAACATTAAATTATAAAGTCCGAAGAAAGTGCGGTTCATGTAAATGAAGTGTTTCGAACCGCGATTTCCATTCATTTTTTTCAAGTTTGTATCTTCAGAAAAACGTTTTCCTAATTGCGCGATTGCATTAAAAAAAGTTTCATCGGCAAAATCGAAAGTTTCGTTTTGGAAAGGTCTTGTAAAAAGTGACAGCAGATCATGAAACATTTCAGTGAAATATTCAATTTCGGCCGGCGAATCATCAGGACGAAGAATTTCTAATTCGAATAATTTATCGTTGAAAAGCTTTTCGTCAGTAATCACATTTTTATTGATTAACTCAAAATACGGCGTGTAAAACTCTTCTGGAATTTGTTTCATACAGCCAAAATCCAAGGCGATTAATTTATTTTGATCATCAACCAAGAAATTTCCCGGATGCGGATCAGCGTGAACTTTTCGCAGCACATGAATTTGGTACATATAAAAATCCCAAAGTGCTTGCCCTAATTTGTCGCCCGTTTCCTGATCAAAGTTTTTAGCCGTAAATTCAGAAAGATGAATTCCCGTCATCCAATCCATTGTAATGATTTTCTCAGATGAAAATTCTGGATAATAATTCGGGAAAGAAATGTTTTCGATTTTAGCGCACGCATCAACAACTTCCTGACTTTGTTTCAATTCTAATAAATAGTTCGTTTCTTCAATCAGCTTATCTTCAACTTCTTTAAAATATTTATCAGAATCTTTTCCTTGCAGATTAAACATTCTGATTGCGATTGGTTTTACCAAAGCCAAATCAGAAGAAATACTGTTTGCAACACCAGGATATTGAATTTTTACAGCCAGTTTTTTGCCGTTTTTCTTAGCCAAATGCACTTGACCAATACTTGCTGCGTTGACCGAATTTGGGTTGAATTCATCAAAAATTTCATATGGCGTTTTACCGAAATTATTTTTAAACGTTTTTAAAACCAAAGGAGCAGAAAGCGGCGGAACAGAAAATTGCGACAATGAGAACTTCTCCACATAAGCTTGTGGCAAAAAATTCTTATCCATGCTTAACATTTGAGCAACTTTAAGCGCGCTTCCTTTTAAGCTTTTTAATCCGTCGTAAATGTCTTCGGCGTTATTTTCGTTTAGTTTATCTCGCGATAAATCTGGATTAACAATTTTTTCAGCATAATGTTTTACATAATTTACTCCAATTTTTGCGCCGGTCTGAACCAGTTTTCCGGCTCTTTCAATTTTTGAAGTTGGGATATAATCGATTGTTTTCATTATCTGCTGTATATTTTTTCTTTGAATAGAAATTTTCCAAGATCAATCAAATGATTCATTGGTGCCACATTCATCAATTCGAATGAAGCATTAACTGATTTTTCGATAAAAATGTCGGTTTTTTCAAATCCTGCAGATTCATCATCCATCCAGAATTTTATTGTCATCATTAATTGCAACCAAGCCGATTCTTGAATTGCTTTTTCTTGAAACTTTTGAAGTTTTTCTTGTTCCAGTCGGTAATCATCCGTCAGGATTTCCGAAACATACTCTTTAAAACTATTTCGGAGTGTTGTTAACTGAACCAGATTTTTAAGTGGATTTCTATCTACTTTAAGCGACTGCAAAACATAGCTTCTATTGGCAGTCAAAATTTCGAAGAAAGTAAAGTAAAAACTCAGCATTTTATTTTTCATATCATACTGCTGATATTCTTCATTTTTGTGAAGCAAGTTGACTGTGTTTTCAAAAAACAGTCGGAAAATCTCTTTTTCTAAACCTTCTAATGTTCCAAAAAAAGCATAAAACTCCGCTTCGCTAAAATCATTTTCTTTGGCAAAATGATAAACTGATTTTGGTTTTTGGCCTTTTTCTAAAATTTCATTCATATATATTGAAACGATATCATCTTTGGTAATTACCTTTTTTTTAGTCGCCATTTTATTAAAATTTAGAATTTGCCTTAAAGGTAAGCATTGTTTAAGTACCTTTACTAATCCTTAAACAATATGCACTGTTAAAAATTTTATAAACTATTATGGCTCAAAATGTTTTACTAACCGGCGGCACTGGATTTGTTGGTAAACATCTGACCGATGTCCTTATCGACAACGGCTTTTCTGTGTCGATTTTGAGTCGGACTGAACATAAAAACACGCCATCAATTACGTATTATAAATGGGATTTGAAAAAAGATTTTATTGAAAAAGAAGCCGTTCTAAATGCCGATTATATTATACATCTTGCCGGAGAAGGAATTGTCGAAAAACGATGGACCAGACGACGAAAAAGAATCATTTTAGAAAGTCGCACAAAACCTATTGATCTAATTTTTTCAATTTTAAAAGAAAACAATAAAACGCTTAATGCATTTGTTTCTGCATCCGGAATTGGAATTTATGGCGCGATTACAAGCCATAAAATTTGTACCGAAGAAACATCTCCAGCAAATGATTTTTTAGGCAGAACGTGCCAAGTTTGGGAAGAAACTGCAGACAAAATAAATACGCTCGGAATTAGAACCGTAAAAATCAGAACCGGAATTGTTTTTGGAAAAGACGAAGGGTTTTTAAAAAAAGTAGTTCCGAGTTTCAAGTCGGGATTTGGTGCAGTTCTAGGCACCGGAAAACAATATTTGGCGTGGATTCACATTGATGATTTGGCACAAATTTACCTAAAGGCAATTACGGACGAACATATGCATGGCGCCTACAATGCCTGTGTTACAGATAACACCACTAATTTTGGATTTTCAAAAACCTTGGCTTCTATTTTAGGCTATTCGATCTGGGTGCCAAAAGTTCCTGCCTTTTTTCTCAAATTCACGTTGGGAGAAATGAGTATTGCAATTTTGAAAGGACAGCGCGTTTCTTCGGAAAAAATTCAAAAAATGGGATTTGAATTCCAGTTTACAGATCTTGAACGAACTCTTTTGAGTTGTTTAAATTAAACTTCATTTCAAAGTAAGATAACCTGCATTATCTGTTCTAATTATCCCTGTTAATTCAGTGTTAGCCGTTTCAGAAATTTTAGACGCAATTCTGCTCGGAATCTGAATATTAAAATCAGCAATCTGGATAGGAAAATCAGATATAATCTGAATTCCATCGCCCATTTTTTTAATTAGAGCTTTAACTGCAATTTGCTTCGATTTCCCTCTTACAACTAATTTTCCATGTATTAAATATTCTTTTTCAACTTCATTGATATCCTTCAAATCAAATTTTTCGATTTTACCTTTAAAAACAGCTTTCGGATATCGATCGCTTTCCATATAATTTTCATTAAAATGTTCTTGCATCAAATCCAATTTAAAACGAAAATCTTTAATAATTACAGTACAGATAAATGTACTTGTTCGAGGCTCTAAAACAATCGCAACTTGTCTATTTACAGCTTTTATTTCTTCAAAAAGAGGAACCGATGCTTCAAAATTTATCGTTCCTGTATTAGTGAAAAATTTATCTTGAGCAACAAGAGAATAAGCAGTAAAAAGCAAAATAAATAAGGTAGTTTTTTTCATAATCGTTATTATTTAAACAATTATGTCATTCGATTTTTTAATTTTAAGAAGAGAAAAATCAGGACTTAAGATATTGGCTTAAAAAAATTGAATGGCAGTACTCCGTGAATATTCCATAATCTAATTATTCATACTTAAAGTTACGAAATTTCTCGCTACAAAGTTCTGCTTCTAATCCTAAATATTTGTGAATATTTTTGTTTGTGAATTGTGAATTGTGAATTGTGAGATGTGAGATGTGAGATGTGAGATGTAAAATATAGAATGTGAAATATGAAGTCCCTACGGGACAAATTAGCATGTGGTTTATTTTTGCTACCAATATTTAATTCCTAGCGGAATATCTCATAGAGATTCTATACTGGTAGAAAAAAGAAATCGATTTTTATCTTGTCACGTAGGGACTTCATATTTCACATTCTATATTTTACATCTCACATTTCACAATTCACAACTAACTTTTCTAACTAATCTCCAAAAGCACATTATACTTATCCAAACTTGCCAAGTCTTCGATTGAACTAACATTTGCTACTTTTTCATGCTCTTCAATTTCCTTTTTAATTTCGATATGCTTGATTGCTTTTCTAAAACGGCGAACTTCTTCGAGACTTGATAAAATAAGGCCCGGAACCTGAACGCTTTTTCCGTCTTTATCCTTTGCGACCATTGTAAAATAAGACGAATTGCAATGTTTGATTGCACCTGTCTGAATATTTTCGGCTTCAACGCGAATTCCAACCACCATGGAACTTCTTCCCACATAATTTACAGAAGCTTTCATCGTGACCAATTCACCAACTTCAATAGGCTTTAAAAAGTTCACCGTATCAACCGAAGCGGTCACACAATAATTACCGCTGAATTTTGATGCAGAAGCAAAAGCAATCTGATCTAGTAATTGCAAAATATATCCTCCATGAATTTTACCGCTAAAGTTGGTATGCGATGGCAGCATTAATTCGGAAATGCTAATTTTTGATGATGAAACGAGTTTGAAATCTGCAGTCATGTTTTTTGTTTTTTGGTAAGTTTGTGTTGTTTTTTTTTAAACACATAGAATCATAGCTTATTGGAACTTAAAAAAAAAGGCGTTTCACTTGCATTAACAAACATAGCGCTATGTGTTAGAAACGAGTTTCTTTTTTTTTATTCTCCATGCACAAGATAAAATCTATGTTTCTATGTGTTTAAAATATTTATGATTTGTTTAATTTAAAAACTGATTCTCCTCTTCATTTGAGGCTCGCGCAATAATATTTTCTGGAAGCGACTTTTTAGCCTTTGCTCCCATTTTCTTTAATTTTTCGACACTCGAAATCAAATTGCCTTTTCCGTCAACCAATTTATTCATAGCGCTTTCATATTCCGTTTTTGTGTCTTTGATTTTATTTCCAATTCGGACTAAATCAGTTACAAAACCTTCAAATTTATCGTATAAAGCACCGGCTTGTCTGGCAATTTCAAAAGCATTTTCCTGCTGTTTCTGGTTCGTCCACATGCTGTCGATCGTGCGCAAAGTCGCCAAAAGTGTGCTTGGTGTTACAATAACAATATTTTTATCAAAAGCTTTATTGTATAAAGTCGAATCTTCATTTAATGCAATCGCAAACGCAGGTTCTATCGGAATAAAAAGCAAAACAAAATCAGGACTTTCTATTTGATATAGATCATGATAATTTTTGTTTCCGAGTTGCTCGACATGCCTTTTTATAGAACTGACATGTTCTTTCAGAAAATCAATTTTCAATATTTCTGATTCTTCGTTGATCCATCTCTCGTATGCAACCAGCGAAACTTTAGAATCGACAATCATTTTTTTTCCGTCAGGCAAATTAATTACAACATCTGGGAGCACGCGTGTTCCTTCTGTATTTGTAAAACTTTGCTGCACTTCGTATTCGCGTCCTTTTTCTAGACCTGATTTTTCTAAAACACGTTCTAAAACCAGTTCGCCCCAATTCCCTTGCATTTTGGTGTCGCCTTTTAATGCTTTAGTCAAATTGAGCGTTTCTTTGCTCATTTGTGCGTTCATTTCGCTTAAACCAACAATCTGCTGACGCAAAGCGGCGTGATAATCGATGCTTTCTTTATGTGTCTGTTCTACTTTTTTCTCAAAACCTTGAATTTTATCTTGCAAAGGCAACAAGATGTTCTTCATGTTTTCGCTGTTTTGCTCGGTAAATTTTGCCGACTTTTCTTCGAGAATCTTATTGGCCAGATTTTCAAATTCTTTGGTGAATTTTTCCTGAAGTTCTGTTATTTCAGCTTTTTGCTCTTTATGGCGTTCCCATAGATTTTCGAAATCGACTTCTTTTTTTGAAAGCTGAATGGCTAAGCTGTCCTTCTCTGTTCTGATATTTTCTTTTTCAGAATTAATCAATTGAAGCTGTTTCTGAAAATTATTTCTCTCGCCTTCAAATTTTTCCTTTTGAAACTGCAACTGATTCAAGTTTGCATTTAGTTTTTCTTCCAAACCAACTTTTTCAGTTTGTGATTTGGCGCCCATTAAAAGCCTTCCTAAGTAAATACCTAAAAAAAGCGCTATAATAAAAGCCAGTAAAATGGGGAGAAAGTCAAACATAACTAAGTTTTTTTTAAGTAAAAGTACGCAATAATACGTAGTTCTGATTTTTAAAATTTAAAATTTCACTAATTCGTGAGGATTCTAAATTAAACAAACATTTTAAAAAAAATTGAAGAAAAAAATATTTTCGACGCAACCTTTTCAAACCTCAGTCATCTACAAAATATAACCTATTAAAATAATATAATGAAAAAATTGATGTTGAGCTTATTTATAGCTTTTGGATTGGGCGCTTGCTCGCTTGGAAATGATGATATGAATGTTGATTGCGGTGCAAATACAGATTTAGGATTTACAGGTTTTCCGCTTTTATGCAATTACGCGATCAAAACTTTGCCAGAAAATCCAGCTGCAGTTGTTGTAACTGCTCAAGACAAAATGGATCTCCTTTTTACAAAACACGAAAATACTTGCCCAGTTGCCACTGATGCTAATATTGATTTTTCTAAAAACATGTTAGTTGGTATTTTTTCTGGAATGAAAGCAACAAGCGGCTATAGCATCAAAATGACTTCGATTGTTCAAAATAACTGCGAAATTGTAATCAGTTATTATGAAAGCGGACCTCAGCCAGGAGAAAATATTTCGACAACTGCAACTTATCCTTCCGATTTTATTTTGATCCCTAGATCAAACAAAACAATTATTTTCAACAAAACAACAGAGTCTTCAGACAATATTATTATTGGAAGTTATTTTGGAAACTGTGCAGGTTCAGATTGTCAAAACTTCTTTCAACTAAATGATTTCAATATTTTGAAACTGATTAGTACGGCTACAGGAAATTTCAATTTTGACCAATCTGCTTATTTTGCTAAAACAAAAAGAGGCGATTACACTGATTTCACAAAAAGCATTCCTACTGAAATTTATGCTTTAAAAGGACAAACAAAAACTTATGGTACACCAGATGGAGCAGATCAAGGCGGTATTTTCTTCCAATTGAAACAAGGAACATCTGTAACTAAAATTTTTATTGACAATAACGATACAGAAGATCAAAGCGCTGAAATCAAAACTTTCAAAAAAGCAATTAGAGATAAAATTACAAGTCTAAAATAATTTGATTATGAAAAAAAGCTTATTATTTGTTATCGTCTTCGGACTATTTTCGACCGCGTATTCTTTAGATTCAACGAATGTAAATTCGGGATCAATTGTGAATACTTGGATTTGGGAAAAATCGATTGGAGGAACCAGTAATCCTTATACTGCAACACCAAAAACAGCCGGATTTACAAAAAAGGTAATTTTCACTCCAGAAGGAAGAGTCATTACGTATAAAAATGATGTAGAAATCAGAAATAGTGCTTATGAAATAGGCAAAGGAATTGGTTTTTCTGATCAAGCAGAGCACGACCTAATTAGCTTTGAAGGTAAAACATACGTAATAGAAAACCTTGATAATCAAAACCTAACTATAGTAAGCAATAATCAAGATGCTGCCCGCAGCATTTTTAAAAGGTAGTTTTTTAAGTTTATAAAAACTATTTTTGCCAAACCAAACAATACCACTTTTTTGAAAGACGATTTAGAAAAATACATTAGGCAATGCATGCAGAATGACCGAGAAGGACAGCTGAAAATATATCAGCTGTTTTCTCCGGTTTTATATGGTATATGCTTAAAGTACATGAAAAATGAAGATGATGCCAAGGATGTTTTCCAGGAAGCATTTGTTATCGTTTTTCAGAAAATAAGCCAATATAAATTTGAAGGAAGTTTTGAAGGCTGGCTAAAGCGAATTTTCATCAACAAACTCATCGAAACTTTAAATAAGAAGAAAAAAGAAAGCTTCTTTTTAGATGTTTTTGATCCAGATACTGATTTTATCGAAGAAGAAGAATTAGAAACCATCCCGATAGAAAAAGAAAAATTATTAGAATACATACGGGATTTGCCCGATCAATACCGAACGGTTTTTAACTTATATGTTTTTGAGCATATGAAACATAAAGAAATAGCCGAATTATTGAAGATTTCAGAAGGAACGTCAAAATCAAATTTAAACAGAGCAAAGGGTATTTTGCAGAAACGGATTTTGAGCATAAAAAATTTTAAGATAGCATGAAGAAGCAGAAAATAGAAGATATTTTTTCATCAATGGAACACTTTTCGAGTGTTCCGCCGCCAGAACTATGGGCCGGAATTGAGGAAAAACTAGACAAACCTAAAAAGAAAAGGAGAGCTATTCTTTGGTGGTCGGCTGCGGCATGCTTATTATTATGCTTATCGCTCCCAGCTGTTTTGTCTGACTCCGGCAAAATCAACACAGGTACATCTTTAGAAAAAAACAATGTCGTTCTTGACGAAAATAAAAATGGTGAAAACCACAAAAAATCTACTTTAGATAAAAATCAAAATTCTGAAAATAATAAAAACGATATTGTAAAATCAAATTCTGGAAATGCTTCAGATGCGATTAATAATTCGGCTGAAAATACGGCAGTAGCAAATGCTGAGTCTAAAAATAAAAGCAATTCAAAAACTGTAAATTCAAAAGCAAGTATTGTTAACAGCAATACAAATCAGGCTGTCGCCGAAGGAAATTCTGTGGCGAAAAACAAAAACCAAATTTCAGTTTCTGGAAAATCAAATTCGGAAAACAAAAATCTGAATCAGGCTGTTGCGGTCAAAAACGAAGGCTCTGGAACGCAAAATGCATTTAATCGTTCTGAAAAAAATCAATTTAATGCTTCAGAAACTCAAAAACCGAATTCAGAAAAAAGAAATTCAAATCAAGGTTTGGCGTCAAAAAGCTATTCTTCTGAGAAAACAAATAGATTTAATACGAATAACAAAAATCAGTTTTCTGAAAGCGAAAAAAGAAATCTTGACAAGGTTCTAGCCGAAAAGACTTTTACAGGTAAAAAGACAAATTCATTTACGAAGACTTCAAAAAATCAACTTCCAAATTCGATTTTTGAAAGTACAGTAAATCCGAAAACGAACAATGCTTTTGTATTAAATGTTGCGAACGGAAATGCTACAGAACGCAAACAGAATATGCTTTCTGAAAATAAAAACGAAACTCTGTCTAAAACACAAAAGACAGAGAATACAATTGCTGAAAATACTCAGAAAAACAATTCTAAATTTATTGATGTTTTAAGCAAGCAAGATTCTGTACAGTTAGCAGAGCTTCAAAATCTAGAAAAAGGAATTGCGGCTCCTGAAGTGAAAAAAGAAAAAGAGAAAACGCCAAAAACAACTGCAAATGCCGAAAAATGGGCACTTGAAGTTTTTGCTGGAGTTGCCGGCTCTGAAAATTTAAAAAATGACAAAACGCTGGGCAATGTAAACGATTCAAAACAAAGCAGCAGTTTTGGGGTAAAAACAAAATACAAGCTTAATAAAAAATGGGCAGTAGGTTCTGGATTCAAAATAAATGAACTAGGACAAAGTGTTGCAAACGTTTCATACATCAGCACAAAAAACAATGCATTTTTAGGAACCAGTGATTATTTTGTTCAAAATGCAACGGTGCCACAAATTGCAACAGAAACAGGCTATGTATTGGTATCGAATACCACAAAAAATGCATTAAAAAGCGACAACTTGGCTACAGGAAACTTAGATCAAAGCTTAAAATATATCGAAATGCCGTTGGAGGTTTCGTATTCTGTTTTCTCTAAAAACAAAGCAAATATCAGTTTAAATACAGGCGGTTTTGTTGGAAAACTAATTGCAAACAACATGGCTCTTAATGGAAATACGATTGGTGAAAATGCAAATGCAAATGACTTTGTGTACGGTTCAACTTTAAGCAGTACGATACAATACCGCGTTTACAAAAAGACAAATGTTTTTGTAGAACCCGCAATGAATTATTACATTAACCCGTTGAACAGTCAGTCTTTTAATCAATTTCAATGGGGATTGAATTTTGGATTGAACGTTTCATTTTAAAAAATAGTAACTTTAACACCCTAAACCTACGTAACCCCTAAACCTACATAATTTTGAAAACAAGCCTAGAAGCCAGTCCTCTCAAAATGATCGTAGAAAACCACTGGCCCAACGACAAATCTCTCCCAAAGGATTTAATTTTAGCCAAAGAACTGGTTTATGATCACTTTGATTTTGACTGCACAGAGCCTCAGCAAGAAAGTGAGAGCATGGAATATCGTGCTTATCGCTTTTGGATGAATGAAAAACACATTTGTTATCGCGAGGCCAAAATTACACCGACAAAGACAGGGCAATTTGTGACTTTGTGGAAACGAAGCCGACTCGGAATCATCGAGCCTTTTGATACTACGGATGTCATTGATTTTGTAATTGTGAGTGTCCGGAAAGACGCTCTTTTAGGGCAATTCATTTTCCCAAAAGATGTTTTGCTGGAAAAAGCTATTTTTTCGACAGAAACCAAAGAAGGCAAAAGAGCCATGAGAGTTTATCCACCATGGGATGAAGCCGAGAGCAAACAAGCAAAAAAAACAAAGAAATGGCAACTGGAATATTTTTTATTTGTTTCTAGTGAAACAGATTTGAATCGTGCTGAATATCTGCTTGACAAAAAACAGTAAAAACAAAAAGACAGTTCAAAAATTTGAACTGTCTTTTTAAATTATAATAAGTTGCTTATTTTTTCAGAATCTTATCTTTATAAACTACTTTATTATTTTCGGATATCGTATAAATGTAAAGTCCTGAATTTAAATTATGCAAGGACATTACCGTTGTATTTACATCTTCGCTGCTGTGAAGTTCAACTGCGTTTCCTATAGTGCGTCCGTTTAAATCATAAAGCCTTAGTTTAAGATTTTTGCTTTCGTTAGTTTTAACAGCAAAATTGACTACGTCAGATGTAGGGTTTGGATAAGCTTTTACGTAAAATCCGTTTTTATTTTCAAAAAATGGCGTTGAAAGTTGTTGCTTAAGATTAAAACGTGCAATTACGGGTCCGTGGTCTGAAGTTGTTGTTGTATAACTGGCAATATCGTTGCGCGGATCATAAACTGCAATTGATTCATTAATATATTGATCGAACAATTCATTAGAAATCGTAATATGATCTAAGAAACCGCCCGAACTTAAAAAACTGAAAGCACCTGCTTGGCTTATTTCTAAAGTAAGTACTTTATAGTTATTAGTATCGTTTACATAAGCTTGATAAGAAGATGGTTGCCCTGCAATAACAGATGCTTTTACATCATCATTATAATCTCCTAAAAGAATGATGTTGGAATTAGCATAATGAGCATCCAAACTGTCTTTTAAAACCTCTACGTCATATTTTCGCATATTGTATTTCGAAATGTCAGTTCCGCTGTTTGCACGTGCATGAAGATCTACAAATTTGATTTCATTTTTAACTCCATTAAGATTAGTCTCTAAAGTTACCATATATGGCAAACGCCCCGAAGAAAAGAAATTACTGTTTCCTCCTGGATAATTTGCTAAAGATTTGGTTCCGGCACGCAATTCATCATAGAATTCTTTAAACATTATGCGGGTATTTTTAACCGTAGCTGTATTTTCATTGTAAATTACAACCACTTTCTGAGGCGGATAACTAGGATCTGAAGTTGGATCCCAAGAATATGACCAAGATGTAGAAACTACTTTACGGAATGATTTACCATTTATATTTATTTCCTTGATTAAATCATCAATGGCCGCATCGCTCGAAATTTCCTGAACTACATAAACATCGGCATCTAATTTGTTCATCACTTTAACTGCGTTTTGCAATTGCAAAGCTTTATCAGCTGGACCGTATGCAGTCGTAGGAGCACCAAAAAACTCCATATTGTACGTAACCACATCAAAAGTATCTGATTTTGGGAGAGAAGAACCTACTAAAGAACCCGTTTGTTTGTTTAAGGAAGTTCCTGTGACTGTTAGAGCACCTGATATTTTTAACACCTTAGATGTTGGTGCAAATTTTGCATAAAGCGTTTTTCCTGCTAAAGCATCTGCAGCAGAAACTATTGCAGTTGTTCCATATGAAATATTATCCGCTGATATTAAGAATGGAGCGGCTACAGTAACCGTAATATCACCATATCCTGAAGCTTTGAAACTAAATGACTGCGCATCTGAAACTGTATTTTGATTTACAACTCCAAAATCTAAAACAGGATTTGCATCTACATAACCTGTTTCATTTGTAATAGCAAAATCATCAAATGACCACTCAGAAGCATTGTTTGTTCCTCCCGCTGTAGTTTCATAATATAACGCTACATAAGTATGACTCGTTTTGAAAGCGCTCAAATCTATATATTGCGACTTAACATAATTGCCTGTCGTTGTCGGAAAATTTCCATTTATCTCTGTCCATGTAGCGGTTTCAGGACTGCTCACTCCATCATAATCTGTAGAAACCAATAGTTTTAAAGAAGGACCTGCATAAAACTTACGAGTGTAAAAAGATAATAATGGAGAATCATTAAAATTATCTAAATGCAATTTTGGAGAAACCAACCAATCTTTGCTTGGCGTACTTGTATCTGAAAATCCGTTCATTAAAACAGCGCCTGTTCCAGAATTTACATTTCTAGCTGTACTGGTGTACATCCAGTTATTTGCCGTTCCAGAAACATTATATTGCGCCCATCCACTATTAGTCAAAACATTAGCATCGTCAAAACCTTGAGCATAAGGATTGATTCCTGTTCCTGTGAGTGAGACCGTTTTAGTTACTGCGCCGGTTGATTCGTGTGTTATTTGTCCAGAAACGCTGCCAATTGCATTTGGCTTGAATTTTACATAAACCGTTGGAGTAGCATTTGAAGCAAAATCAGCAGGGACAAATGTCAGCGATGATGCAAATGTGGTATTGTCTTTTGAAATTGTAAAATTTGCCGAAGCAGTTAAAACTACATCAGCAGCTAGATTTGATGCCTGAACTTGATAACTTAATGAATTAGTTTCATAATTCGATTCTGAAAAGCCTAAATCTAAAGAAGCTTTGGTAGTAGAAATTTCAGGATTTGCTACACTTAAAGTCGTTGCTTCAACTTTATTGACTACAGTTTGCGGATTCCCAAAAAGATCTTCTGAAATAGAGAAAACAAAGTAAGTAGTGTTAAAATTTAGCGCTGTAAAACTTTTCGAATATTCCAGAGACGAATCAGTTATGTTTAAATAACCAGATTGCAAAGCTGCATTTCCGGCCGCATCCTGACCTGCTTTTATTTGCGCAATTGTTGGTTCTACGCTTCCGCCTGGCAACAATACATAATATGTTTTTCCAGCTTCATTTATTTTGTTGACAAAATCAAATCCTGAAGATGTAATATTCGCCGCTTTAGGATAACCAGCTACTGAAACAGGAGGTGTATTATCACTTCTAATATCTATATTGTCAATTGCGAAAGATTGGCGGGAACCTGCACTACCCGAAACTAATCTTGCAATCCATCTTATTTGAACTATTGGCTGGTTATCACAATCAGATGGCAAAGTAACACTTATTCTTGTTGTAGTATTATTTAATGGAGTTGTAACTGCCGTAGTTTGCTGTATTACACTATTATTAGAGTATGCACTAGAAGGTACCGTTATAAAAGGCCCCGTAATTCCAACTCGATATTGCAAACCCATTTCTTGAAGACGATTATTCGCTGTTCCATCATACACATTACGAATTATCATAGCATCGTATTGAACTCTGATACTTGTAGTATTGGCGCTTGAAAATGCAAAACCAATTGAAAAATCTGCACTAGTGGTATTTAAAAAACCTATTTTACCGTTATAGTTGTGAATGTTTCCACTGTTCGTATTTGCCGTACTGTTGGCTATTAAGGGTTTATCACCTGTTAAAGCTGTGCTGTAAGTTGCTGTGTTCTGACTTGAACTCACTAACCAGCCTTGAAAACCATCCGGATAAACCGTAGCATTTGCCGCCAATCCGTCAAAATTTTGAGTGTACGGTAACGATTGTGCGGTTGGCATTGTCTGCGCATTTAGCGCGAAGCAATAAAATAAAATTAAAAAAGTCATGAAATGACGAAAAGAGTAGTTGTTTTTCATACGTTTCGTTATAAGTTTTAGAATTCAAATTTATCTTGTTTAAAGTTAAGAGAATATTGTAAAAGCATGAAGTTATTGTTAGGTATTTTATAAAAATCCATCACAAAAAACTGCTTTTTTATCTTTAAATTTTAATTATTCTCAAGAAAATCCGTTTACAGAAGCCTTTTGATTAAAAAAGACTACCTCAATCAAAGCCTCTTTATTAGTACGAAAATACTTCTTTTATTTTTTGAATAAAATATAATAGCAAAAAAAAAGCTGTCTTGAAACAAGACAGCTTTTTGTAAATGTTTACGATAAAATTTTAAATCGCAGTATAACCTCCGTCGGCAATAATATAGCTTCCAGTTGTAAATGATGATTTTTCAGAACTTAAAAACACAACTAAATCTGCAACTTCTTGAGCAGTTCCTAAACGATTCATCGGCGCTTTTGCGGCAACTGCATCCATTAAATTCTGAGTCATATTATCTTTCAATAAAGCCGTTTCAATATAACCGGGACCAACGGCATTACAGCGGATATTTTTCAACGCATATTCAGCGGCAATATTTTTTGTCAGTCCCACCACGCCGTGTTTAGATGCCGTATAAGCCGGACTATTTGGCGCCGCAACCTGACCATGAATAGATGCTATATTTACAATGCTTCCGCCACCGTTTTTTTCCATTTGTTCTAATTGATAACGGCATGCATAAAAAACACCGCTCAAATTAAGTGCAATTACACGATCCCAAGCGTCAGGTTCATATTCTCCTGTTGGTTTTGCTGGTCCACCCATACCAGCGTTATTGCAAGCAATATCTAAACGTCCATATTTTGAAACCGCAACCTCAACCATACGCTTGTTATCACTTGCGCTAGACGAATCTCCCTTTACAAAAAAGGCCTCGCCCCGCTGTCTTTTATAATTTTGACGGTTTCCTCGCCATGTTCAACATTAATATCCGAAAGGACAACTTTTGCTCCCTCTTGAGCATAAGCTTCTGCAACAGCACGGCCAATTCCTGAACCGCCGCCAGATACAAAAGCTACTTTGTTTTCTAAAAGTGCCATATTCTTAGTATTTAAATTTGTCCTTACAATTTACGAAGTTATCGCCCGAAAACCCAGCTAAAACCTGACTTTACAATAACATTAACTCGATATGCTAATGAAATGTTATTTGATATTAAAATTGCATTTGTGAACAAAAAAATCCGTAATGTTTTTAGCTTTCTTCGTCTAATTTCATATTTCCTCTGTCTTCATGACTTTCGGGATTTGAATTCGGATAACGGTTTGGCGTGATATCCGAATTTCTATCTTTGTTTTCGATTGTTTTCTTGGCTTCTTCGTCGGTTTCAACACCACGATTTGCATTTGGATTATTCGGATTTATTTGGTCTACCTCTTTTTTGATATCTTCATTTTCATTTCGTGCTCTTTCGACAATTTCTTTATTTCCGTCTTTATCTGCTACGAGTTCTTTTTGCAAATTTGCGTCTTCCGTTTTTCCATCGTGTGAAACGTTTTTACCTTTTGCCTCGTCTATATTTTTCTGTACTCCGTTTATCTTTTTCGCACCTAAATCATTCGTTTCCATAACTTTATTATTTTAAATTCATACCTATAATATTACGAATTCTAAATCTGAAAACTTTATGGCTTCTGGTTGCTTTTGTTTTATAATTGCCATCTTTTAAAAAATCATTATCTTTAATTACAAGAACTTAACTATCATTATTATGAATTTCTTTAAAATCAAAACCAGCTGGTCGAATGCCGAATTTATTCTGATAAAATTATGCATGGCTTCGGCTTATATTTTTATTGGAAGTTATTTTCATGACTTTTTCAAAGATTATTATACTTTATTGATTGTCATTTTTGGCATTACCGTAATTTGGTTTGTGTACCAATGGCTGAAAAAAATGAAAGACTAAAAATAGTTATCTGCAGTATATCGTCATTTAATTTTGCCAAAGAAACTATCTTTGCAAAAAATTAAAAAATGCACCGACACTTTATTCTTTTTAAACCTTACGGCTATTTGAGCCAATTTATTTATGAATTAAAAAGAAAGAAAAAGCTTTTGGGAGAATTGTATGATTTTCCCGAAGGAACAATGGCAATTGGTCGTCTCGATGAAGATTCTGAAGGTTTGCTTTTATTGACAACCGACGGCAATATGAGCGAACTCGTACGAAGCAAAAAATTCGAAAAAGAATATTATGTTCAGGTTGATGGTTTAATTACGCCCGAAGCGATTGAACAATTGCAAAAAGGTGTCGAAATTGGACTTGATGGCGGCAAATACAAAACAAAGCGTTGCAAGGCTTCAATTGTAACCGAAATTCCTGATTTTGGAATTAGAGCCAAAAAAATCAGAGACGAACGTCATGGTCCAACTTCTTGGGCTTCGATTACTGTAAACGAAGGGAAATTTCGCCAAGTTCGAAAAATGACCGCTGCAGTTGGTTTTCCAACATTGCGATTAGTTCGCGTTCGGATTGGAAATGTATATTTGCAAAACCTAAAAGCAGGAGAAGTTCGCGAAGTGGAACAATTTGATAATTAGATAATGTGGCAATTAGATAATTAGATAATTTTTGAAAAACTCATAACTCATAATTCATAACTCAAAAAAAATGCTAAACGTTGTTCTTGTAGAACCTGAGATACCAAATAATACCGGAAATATTGGAAGATTGTGCGTAGGTACCGAAAGTCGTCTGCACTTGATTCACCCTTTTGGATTTGTAATTAACGACAAAAACCTGAAACGCTCTGGTTTGGATTATTGGGTGCATCTTGATGTAACCGAATATCAAAATGTGGACGAATGGGTAAAACAAATTCCAGATCATTCGCGTGTATTTTTAATGAGTTCACATTCGGACAAATCGTATTTAGAAAATGAGTTTCAGGACGGTGATTGGTTGGTTTTTGGAAAAGAAAGCGTGGGTTTGAGCAAGGAATTTATGGCAAGATTCGAAAATCATTTAACCATTCCGATGTCACCGCTTATTCGTTCTTTTAATATCGCAAATTCTGTAGCATTTGTTGTTGGCGAAGCTAAGAGACAGATTGGTTTGAAAGTTTAACTATTTAACCGAAATCAACCCAATAAAAATCTCTTTTTAACCAAAACTAAAATGACCGAAACTGTAACCGTAGAACAAGCTTTAAGCAAAGGCAGATGGCAATTAAAACATTTGCCAATGATTGTAACTTTTGGCGTTATTGGAGGAGGAATTTACCTTTTCTATTTAAAAATATTTGATGGCTGGATCATTCCCGTCGGATTTGCATTAGGCTTTTTATCAGGTTGGTTGGTATGGAGTTATTTTGTCAATCAATGGAAAATTTGGGCATATGAAAATGTTAGAAATGTCCACGAATTACAACGAAAGGCAGTCGAAGAAAAATTGATTTGGGAAAGTGGAAGCTGGTTTGAAAAAACAGAATTCAAGGATTATCAGCAAAAACAAAAATTAAAACAATTAGAGAAAAAATTTCTTGAAAAAGATGTTTTCAAAGATGACATTTCTGTGCCGAAAGAAACTGTTGTTTACAACTCCAGAATCATCATTCTTTTTTCATTGTTACTTGGTCTAGGAATGCTTGTTTTAGGTATTTACTTGTTATATGACGAACATTATTTCGGACTTTTTTTCGTCGGAATTAGTCTTTATTCTGCCTATACACAAATTAAAAAATTACGAGATAAAAGTCCACAAATTATATTTAATGCAGAAGGAATAAAACTTAAGGATGAAAATCTAGTCAAATGGAAAAACATACGAAATGACAGAGTTTTTACAGAAATAAGAGGAAAAAATTCCACAACGTATTTGGCATTTAATAATGAAAAAATTGATATTGGAGAGTTAGATATAAAAACTCAGGACTTAGAAAAAATGCTTCATGTGTATCGTGTACGTTATGAAAACACTCTCTAAGTCACAATAAACTTCCCTTTTTCTCCATCAAAAATAATATGTTCATCTTTGAATAAAGAAGCAAAACTTCCATTCGAAATTAAATTACATGGTTCGTCTTGTACGACATTTTCTGGCGTCATGATAATCATTTCGTCACTTAATTGAATCGCAAGATCAATATCATGCGTCGAAAATAAAATACATTTTTGAGTTTCCTGAGTGAGTTTTTTCAATAATTTGAATAACGAAACTTTATGAAGCAAATCTAAATGTGTTGTGGGCTCATCTAAAATAATCAGTGGTGTATCTTGTGCCAAAGCTCTGGCGATTAAAACCTTTTGCAATTGTCCGTCGCTTATTTCGTAATGCTTTTTGTGAGCAAGATTTTCAATTTGTGTTAACCGCAATGCCTCTTGAACTTTTTCGATATCGGTATCGGTCAAAGTTCCTACCCAATTTGTATAAGGCTGACGCCCAAGTGCAACCAATTCAAAAACAGAAAGATTACTTGGAGGTAATTTTTCGGTTAAAACCAAACTTAAATTTTGAGCTAAATCCAGCGGTTTGTACGTCGAAATATTTATATCGTTCAAATAAACATTTCCGGACAAAGGATGCTGAATTCCGGTAATTGTTCGCAATAAAGTCGATTTTCCAATTCCATTTGCACCAATTAAAGAAATTAGTTTTCCAGAACTTAAATTCAAATTTAAATTTTCAGCAATGGTCACAACTGTTTTCTTGGATTTGTATCCAATATTTAAGTTTGAAGTAGTTAGAATGTTTTTCATTGCGCTTTTTATTTAAACACATAGAAACATAGGTTTCTTTGTCTTATTAGAAGGATTTAAGATTTACTTGTAAATTAAACATAGCTAAAACTAAAATTTTGGCAATAACCTAAAATATTCATTGACAAGTGTTTTTTGGCCCTCTTTAAAAATATTGAAACAATTAAAATTAATTACAATTCCTTTTGGTGCTTTTAAAAGTTTCATATATGTTAACAGTTGTGCCTGATGTATCGAATTTATCTCTGTTACAGTTTTTAATTCTACAACTAAACAATTTTCGACAAACAAATCACATCTAAAATCTGTCACTAATTCTTTTTCTTTATATAGTATTGGAACTCTCATCTCTGTGAAAAAATTTAATTTTCTTTGTGAGAGTTCTTCTTTTAAGCATTGATGATAAACGCTTTCAAGTAATCCTCTTCCAATTATTTTATGTACTTCTATCGAAGCCCCTAAAACTTCATAAGTCAGTTCATCAAGATATTTTTGAGTAATCATTATTTTTTTATTGAAATAAAAACTATGTTTCTATGTGTTTAAAAAAATAAAGATATAAATATTTTGTAAGTTTTTACCTAAAATTTCTTTTTCGGACCAAAAGCCAAATAACAACTGGCGCACCAATAATTGACGTTATTGCATTGATTGGAAGCGTAACGTCAAATCCTGGCATTTGCGAAACAATATCACAAAACAACATTATAATCGAACCAAAAAACAGCGTACTCCAAAACAAAATAGTATGATTACTCGTCTGGAAAACAAGCTTTGCAATATGCGGGACCGCTAATCCAACAAATGCAATTGGTCCGGCAAAAGCCGTAATACTTCCCGACAAAATACTCGTCGCAAATATGATAATCAGTCTTGCTTGTTTAAAGTTCAATCCCATACTTTTTGCATAGTTTTCGCCCAAAAGCAATGCGTTTAAAGGCTTTATGCTCTTGGCACTTAAAAGCAAACCAATTCCAACACAAAAAGTCAAAATCAAAATGGTTGACCATGAAAGATTTCCCAAACTTCCCATTGACCAAAAAGTAAATTTTTGAAGCTGTTCGGCTGTACTAAAATACGTTAGAACACTTACAATTGCTGTGGTAAAACTCCCAAACATCAATCCAACAATTAAAATGGCCATTGTATCGCGCAATCGTTGTGAAACCACTAAAACCAATAGTAAAACTAACGTACTCCCGAATGTTGAAGCGATCACAATTCCATAAGATGAAAGTGCAATTACGCGTAAAAACGATGGCAAAAAGCCAGCTCCTAAAATCACAAAAGCAACACCCAAACTTGCGCCAGAACTTAACCCTAAAACATAAGGTCCGGCCAATGGATTTCTGAACAAAGTCTGCATCAAAAGACCGCTGATCGAAAGTCCAGTTCCTACCAAAACGGCCGTAATTGCTTTTGGTAAACGATAATTAATAATGATATATTCCCAAGCCGATTTTGTCGCATGCCCGCCTGTCAAACTTTCAAAAACATCTTTTAGCGGAATTGTAACAGATCCTAAACTGATGCTCGCAAAAAACATCAGCAAAAGTCCTAGAGACAAAACGACAAATAAAATGGTATTTCTTTTTTTGTTTGCCAATTTAATTCAGTTTTGATGCAAAAGTAAATTCGTAACCCGACAATAAATCAGGATGGAAAATTTTGATATAATCTTTTAAAACCAAGTCAGGACGGCTTGGCGACAGTTCATAAAAAATGGTTCCGCCAGTTGCGCCAAATTTACTTTCTAATGAATAAACCGATTTATTTTTAAAAGCATCAAATTCGCCATAATGCGGATTTGCTTTCTGCAGTTCTTCCAATGTTTTAAAAGAGCCCGAAACCACCCACACATTTGCTGTTTTTGCTTTATCCAAAACTTTTTCAAACGACAAACCTTCGCTTCCCGTTCCTTTTAGATTACTCCACAAATAATCGGCTTTAGCATCTTTCATAAATTGCGCCACCCAGCTATTTCCTTTGGCAACATACCAAACATCTTCATACATTGAACCATATAAAACCTTTGTAGTTGCCGGTTTATCTGCCACTAATTTTTTGGCTTGATTATAACTTTCTACAATCTTATCAAACAATTCTTTAGCTTTATCTTCTTTTCCAAACAATGCACCGTAAAGTTTAATCCATTCAGCTTTGCCTAGCGGCGATTGCTCCATCCAATCACCTTGAATTAAAACATTCTGACCGCTTTTTTTCAAATTATCAAGCATCGGATTGTTGTTGTCTACTCCAAAAGTCACAATCAATTCTGGCGCTAAGTCAATTAATTGCTCAATATTTAATTTTTCATTTTGTCCCACATCTTTCACAGAACCTTTATCAATCAAAGCTCTTGTTTTTTCAGAAGAAATATAGTCCGTATGTGGAAAACCGACCAATTTATCTTCAACTTCCAGCATTTCTAAAAAAGGAATATTAGTTGTCGAAGTAACCACTACAGATTCTAATGGCACTTTTATTAACGGATAATTTTGCAGGCTGTCTGGAACTTTAGCCTCATTTTCTTTCAGAATATATTTAAAATTCTTATCAGCATTAGGCCAAGGATTTGAAATTGTAACAATCGAGTAACCTTCTTGTTTTACGATAGAAAGCCCTGAAGCATATTCTATACTATTTTTTGCAATTTCAGATTTTTCAACTTGAATATTTTCATTTTTTTTACATCCTGTAAGAATGAAAAAAGAAAGAAAAAGTACTAACTTAGGTAAATAAAATTTCATATTTAACGTTTTGGATAGGGACAAAGGTAAATCATTTTCTCTTTTTTTTGTTTACTTTTATTCTTACAAAATTCAACAAACTGTATCTTTACATTTATGAATACCACAAAAATAAAAATTTGCTCAAGCTGCGAAACTTCTTTCAGCTGTGGAGATATCTCGGTTGAAAACAAATGCTGGTGCAATGATTATCCACCCATTTTTAATCTTTCAGAAGGAGGTGACTGTTTGTGCCCAGTTTGTTTCAAAGAAGCCTGCGAAGATAAAATTGAGGCCTATGTAGAAACATTGACTCCCGAAAAAGCCATAAAAAACAAAGCCATAACCCTACCTAAAACCGACAAATTAATTGAAGGTATTGACTATTATATTGAAAATGGCAATTATGTTTTTAAATCTTGGTTTCATTTAAAACGAGGAACTTGCTGCGGAAACGACTGCAGACATTGCCCATACTAATTATTAATTATAAATTATTAGTTGTTAATTTATGAAAGACAACATTGTAAAAAATAAAAGTTTTGAATTTGCAATTCGAATTGTAAAACTATATCAATATTTAAATAATGATAAAAAAGAATTTATACTTTCTAAACAACTTCTAAGATCTGGAACCAGTGTTGGCGCGATGATGAGAGAAGCTGAACATGCTGAGAGCAAAAGCGATTTCATCCATAAATTTGCTATTGCTCAAAAAGAAGCTAACGAAACCGTTTATTGGCTCGAATTATTAAAGGCAACGGATTACTTAAATGAAAAAGAATTTGAGAACATCCACAATGATGCAGTGGCAATTTTAAAATTAATTACCAGCATCCTTAAAACTTCAAAAAAACAAGTTCTAGCATAAATTTACAATTAACAATTTATAATTAACCATTATCACATGATTTATCTTATTACTGGTGGCGAAAGATCTGGAAAAAGCAGTTACGCTCAAAACCTAGCTTTACAACTTTCTGATTCGCCTCTTTATGTTGCAACGGCCAGAAAATGGGATTCTGATTTTCAAAATCGCATTGATCGTCATCAACAGGAACGTGATGCGCGCTGGACTAATATTGAAAAAGAAAAATATTTAAGTGAACTTGATTTTTCGGGAAAAGTTGCACTTATTGATTGTGTCACACTCTGGCTAACCAACTTTTTTATTGATACTAAAAATGACGTTGCTGCGTCGTTGGAAGAAGCTAAAAACGAGTTCAATAAAATAGCCGCACAAAAAGGAACTCTAATAATTGTAACCAATGAAATTGGAATGGGAGTTCATGCCGAAACACACATTGGCAGAAAATTTACTGAACTGCAAGGTTGGATGAATCAGTTTTTAGCGTCAAATGCTGACGAAGTTGTTTTAATGGTTTCCGGAATTCCAGTTAAAATCAAAGGATAACAAAATTCAATTTCAATATCAATGGCAAAAATCAATAGAACAAATTCTAAATTTTAAATCCTAAAATTCCAATATCGTAAAGTATCTTTACAGAAAGAATAAATTGAAATTGATTTTTGAAGATGAGCCATTTAGATGAGATTTTAAAATCGCGACGCGATACTAGGCATTTTACAGCCGATGAAGTTCCTGATGAAGTAATCCAAAAAGCTTTGCAGGCCGGACATTGGGCGCCTTCTGTCGGACTTACAGATGCAACGCGATATTATATCATCAAATCGGGCGAAGTTAAAACAGCGATTAAAAATCTATTTTTAGATTACAACAAAAAAGCCGAGGAACTTACTGATAATCCTCAGCAAAAAGAACTTTACAAATCCCTGAAATTAGAAGCAATTGAAGAAGCTCCAATCGGACTTATAATTGCTTATGACAGATCAGTTTTGAATCAATTTACAATTGGAACCGTCGGAAGCAATGAAGCTGTAAAATTCAGTTCCGTTTGTGCTGCACAGAATATCTGGCTTTCATTGACAGAACAAGGCTATGGAATGGGCTGGGTTTCTATTTTAAATTATTATCAGTTTAAAAAAATCCTGGATTTACCCGAAAATATTGAGCCTCTTGGCTATTTCTGCATTGGAAAACCTGCAACAAATTATAATAATCAGCCAATGTTGCAGCAATTGCATTGGAAACAAAAATCGGAAAATCCAATTTGTACCGAAATTCAAAACGTAAAAGAAAATTCTGTTTCAGAAATCAATATCAATACTTCTTCCGAAAAAAATAATTCAACAGATTTTGAACAACTTCTGCAGGAAAAAATAGATTCTAAAACGAAACCTATTGGCGCTTTGGGAACTTTGGAAACGCTTGCTTTTCAAATGGCGAAAGTTTTTAAAACTTTGAATCCGAAAATTATTAAACCAAATATGGTTGTTTTTGCAGCTGATCACGGAATTGCAAATCATGGCGTAAGCGCTTATCCGCAAGATGTGACACGCCAAATGGTAAATAATTTTCTGGAAGGAGGCGCCGCAATTAATGTTTTTTGCAGGCAAAACAACATTGAATTATCTATTGCGGATGCCGGAGTCAATTACGATTTCCCGACTAATACAAATTTGATTGATGCAAAAGTTGCCAAAGGAACACAATCTTTTTTGCATGTTCCTGCAATGAGCGAAGCAGAATTAAAATTATGTTTTGAAAAAGGGAAATCAATCGTCAACAATATTGCTAAATCAGGTTCAAACTGCATTGGTTTTGGTGAAATGGGAATTGGAAATACTTCAACAGCTTCAGTTTTAATGAGTATTTTAACTGGTTTCCCAATTGAAGAATGCATTGGAAAAGGAACTGGAGTTGTTGATGAAAAACTGCTTCAAAAGCAGAATCTTCTAAAAAAAGCAATCGAAAATTATTCCGGTCAAGCCGATTTAATGTCACAGTTGGCTTATTTTGGCGGTTTTGAAATTCTTCAAATGACAAGCGGCATGCTCTCTGCCTTCGAAAATAAAATGCTAATTCTAGTTGATGGTTTTATTTGTTCTGTTGCATTTTTAATTGCTCTAAAAATTAATCCAGATATTAAAGAAAATGCTATTTTCTGTCATTGTTCTGCTGAACAAGCACATCAAAAATTACTAGATTATTTAAATGCAAAACCAATTTTAAATCTAGATTTGCGCCTTGGCGAAGGAACTGGCTGCGCAATTGCGTTTCCAATTTTAAAATCGGCTGAAGTTCTTTTGAATGAAATGGCAAGTTTTGAGAGTGCGGGAGTGAGTAGGAAATAATATTCTGTTTTTATAAAATAATTATGCTACTTTATGATTTATTCTCATTTTTGTCCTTTCGACGAAGGAGACCCGAGCGATAGCGAACTGGCGAAGCAAATCTCCACAAGTAACTCCTCAATACATATCGCCAATCTTTGTCGAGCTAATCGCGGAGATTTCTCCTTCGTCGAAATGACATACTAAATAGAAATATAAAAATTAATGAAAAAAGAACTACATATCTTCTTCACCTGTTTAATGTTTTACACCCGTATTCCGTGTCCAAAAAACATCACACATCATCCAGATTATTTAAATAAAGCCACTCGTTATTTCCCTTTTATTGGCTGGATTGTTGGGAGTATTTCTTTTTTAGTTTTTTATGTTTTTTCACTTTTTCTTTCGATAGAAACGGCTGTAATTTTTGCAATTATTGCTTCCGTTTTAACAACAGGTGCTTTTCATGAAGACGGCTTTGCTGATGTTTGCGATGGTTTTGGCGGAGGCTGGACTAAAGAAAAAATTCTGGTGATTATGAAAGACAGTGCAATTGGAGCTTATGGAGCAATTGGCTTGGTTTTGTTATTTTTGGCCAAATTCAAATTGCTTTCAGAATCCATCTTGATTTTCAAAAATGACAACAACTATTTTCTACTATTTTTGTTTTTTATATCAGCTCATTCTTTAAGCCGTTTGGCCGCGATCAGCATCATTTTCACTCATGAATATTCACGTGCTGACGCAACAAGCAAAAGCAAACCCATTGCAAAACAACACACTTGGAAAGAAATCTCAGGATCTTTTTTCTTCGGGTTACTTCCTTTACTAGCCCTCTCCTATTTCTCTTTTGAGATAAAAACGATTTTGGTTTTAATTCCGGTTTTCTTGACGAGACATTTTTTAGCAAGATATTTTCAAAAATGGATTGACGGATACACTGGCGATTGCCTTGGTGCAACACAACAGGTCTGCGAAGTAATCTTTTATTTAAGTCTGCTTTTTCTATGGAAATTTATCTAGTTCGACATACTGAAACCGTCTGCGAAAAAGGAATTTGCTACGGACAATCTGATGTAAATATTGCTGAACCTTTTGATGTTATTTTTGATGAAATCGTGTCTCAATTACCCTCAGAGGCAATTGTTTTTTCAAGTCCGTTACAGCGTTGTGTAGTTTTAGCAAAACATATTAAGAAGAACATCAAAACCATTTTATACCAAGAAGATGTACGTTTAAAAGAAATGAATTTTGGCGACTGGGAACTAAAAAACTGGAATGAAATTCCGCCAGAACAGCTCAATCCTTGGATGGAAGATTTTGTAAATATTCGGGCTTCAAATGGCGAATCTTTTGTTGAATTACATGAGAGAGTTGGTAATTTTATTTCTGAAATCATTTCGAAAAACATACAAGACCCAATCGTAATTGTTGCCCATGCCGGAATCATCAGAAGTATTTTATGTCATCAAACTTCTTTGCCTTTGAAAGAAGCCTTTCAAAATAAAGTAGATTTTGGTCAAGTCATTAAAATTGAGCTCTAACAAAGGTTTTGTTTAGAATTCGATTCAAAAAGTAAAACAAATTTGAAAATTCAATAATTTTAACTTTATCTTTGCGCAAAATTAAGGTTGTGTTTTTATAAAACACATTAAAAGGGAATCAAGTAAAATCTTGAGCTGTACCCGCAACTGTAAGCTTAGTTCTAAAACGAATGCTTGTTGTTATCTACAAACCACTGTCACGCCTTGCGTGATGGGAAGGCAAACAACAAGACGCAAGCCAGGAGACCTGCCTTTGAAACAAAGATCGAACTCTCGGGAAAAAGAGTGTAGAAATTATGACTTTAAAAAAATATTTCGCTTTTAGTTTGTTGTTGATGTGCCAATTTATTTGGGCGCAGAAGGATTCTATTACGGGTCTGAAAGAAGTTATCGTTTCTGACGCTAATCTTAAAAAATATTCCACTTCACAATCGGTTCTAAAACTAAATGATTCGGTTATCAGTAAAAATGAAGCTTTATTGACGGATCTTTTAAATTTTAATTCTACCATTTATTTTAAAGAATACGGGCGAGGAATGCTTTCAACAGTTGCTTTTAGAGGGACAACTTCGTCACAAACAGCGGTGATCTGGAACGGAATCAACATCAATTCTCAAATGAATGGAAGCACGGATTTCAACACGATTTCTGGTTCCGATTATAATTCGATAAGTGTTAAAGCCGGTGGCGGAAGTGTTATTTACGGAAGTGGTGCAGTTGGCGGAACCGTTCATTTAAATAATGATTTGGCATTTTATAAGAGATTTGAGAATAATTTGAAACTCGATTATGGAAGTTTCAATACTATTGGCATCAATTATAAAACCAATATTTCAAACGAAAAATGGAGTGCCCAAATTGGTTTTTCTAAAAACAGCTCGACAAACGACTATAAATATTTGAATCGATATACTTGGAAAGGCGAACAGCGCTGGAATCAGAACGGACAATATGACGTTATCACTGTGAGCGCAAATGCAGGTTATAAATTCAATGCTAAAAACAGCTTAAAATTATATACCCAGACCTCAAATACCAACCGAAATACGTCTCTAATTACTGAGACCGAAACTCCTAGTAAATATGTAAACGGCTTCAATCGAAATTTACTGGAATACGATGGCAATTTCGGGAAGTTTACGGCTAATTTCAAAACAGCTTATATTTTTGAAAATTACCAATATTACCCTGATAATACTCTGAATCAATATACTTTTGGAAAAACGGAAAGCTTTATAACCAAAGCAGATTTAGGTTATACGCTTTTCAAATCAACACAAATAAACGGGATTTTAGATTACAACAGAACAAAAGGTTTTGGAAGCGGTTTTGGTGATAATACACGCGAAATCAGTTCGGCGGCAATATTAGTAAAACAAGATTTTTCTAAAGATTGGAAAAACGAATTTGGTGTGCGAAAAGAGTTTACAAACAATTATAAATCACCAGTTTTATTCAATTTAGGTTCATCTTATCAATTTGGACAACTGTATAATTTAAAATTGAATTTATCTCGTAATTTCAGAATCCCGACTTTTAATGATTTATATTGGGAAGAAGGCGGAAATCCAAATTTGAAACCCGAAAGTTCCTATCAGGCGGAACTTGGAAATGTTTTTACTTTCAAAAACATCTCGCTTACTCAGACTTTATATTACATCAAAATCACCGATTTATTGCGATGGGTTCCTGGAAGCGGAGGAATTTGGATTCCTCAAAATACAGACAAAGTCAACAGCTATGGTGCTGAAACATTAATTAGTTGGAAAAAACAATACGGCAAAAACTATTTTGGAGCCAATGCAACGTATGCCTACACTGTATCAAAAAATGTAGAAACCGACAAGCAGCTCTTTTTTGTTCCATTCAATAAAGTAACGGCTGCTGTTTCCTATTCAAGAAGCAGAATTTCGGCTTATTATCAATTTTTATATAACGGTTTTGTTTATACGCAGGCCGATAATGACCCAAATGAAATTGTTGATTCCTATATGGTTTCGAATATCGGAATTGACTATGATTTTAAACTATTGCGTTCTTTCAAACTTGGATTTCAAGTATTAAATCTTTGGAACGAAAATTATGAAAGCCTTGAAAACAGGCCAATGCCAGGAAGAAATTTTAATTTGTACTTAAACCTTAAATTTTAAATATCAATGAAACTAACTAGATTATTTTTATTAGCATTAAGCGTATCGCTTTTTGTTTCTTGTTCTAATGATGACGACAGTGCGCCGAAAGGAGCTTATGATAATGGATTTTTCATCTTAAACGAAGGAAATTCTGGAGGTGGTTCTGTTTCTTTTGCAAGCGATGATTTAGCCAATTTTACAGCTGACATCTACAAAACAGCAAATGCAGGAGATTTTGCTGGAGTGTATCTTCAAAATATCTTTTTTGACGGAGATAAAGCATATATCATCGCTGGTGGTTCCAACGTAATTGATGTTGTTAACCGATACACTTTTAAATTAATCGCAAAAGTTGACAGCGGATTAGCAAACCCAAGATACGGTGTTGTAAAAGACGGAAAAGCTTATGTAACAAATGCAAACACGTATTCATACAGCAATCCTGCAACTGGAGATACTGATGATTATATTGCTGTGATTGATTTAGCTTCAAACAAAGTAGAATCAAAGATTGATTTGAAAGCCACTGCAAACCGCATCCTATTAGAGAACGGAAAATTATACATTACTGATTTTTACAATGACAAAGTATTAGTTGTAAATCCTTCGACAAAAGCATTAGAAACTCCAGTTACAATTGGTAACAGCGGAGACTGCATGGAAGTTAAAGATGGTGTTTTGTTTGTTTTGAGAGCACCTTACGGAGATAACAGAAGCGAAATTGTTAAAGTAAAACTTTCTGACAAATCAGTTAGTAAAATTACTTTCCCAAAATCTTTAGATAGAGCTGGATATCTAGATATTTATAATGATAAAGTGTATTATACTTCAAACAATTCAGTTTACGCAATTAGCCCATCTGCAACAGAAGCTTCAACAACTGCAATTTTTACAGCTAATCTTCCTGCAAGTGGTTCTATTTACGGTTTTGCTGTAGAGAACAACAAAATTTATATTGCTGACGGAGGAGATTTTGCTTCAAACAGTAAAGCTTACATTTATAATTTAAGCGGTGTAGCACAAAAAGAATTAACCGTGGGAGTTGGACCAAATGGTTTCTACTTCAACAATTAAGAACATTATATTTTTAAATTAGTTTTTGGATTTTTTTTTGAAAAAAAGGCTTTCATTTCTGAAAGCCTTTTTTTTATTTTAGTGATTTTGAAAACCTTTTTGGTGCAGTTTCTAGATACATCTCATTTCGTAATCCGTTGATTTTTTTCGAATCATCTATATAAGGCAACACAAAACTTCTATCGGTTTGGATCTTTTTAGCCGTTGCTCCAGTAATTTTTGAGATTGCCAAATTCAATAATGGTTCTGATGGATCTCCTAATACTCCATAACTGCTGATATATTCTAACTGTACATAAGTAGGAACCAATCCTGAGGTATAATCTCCAAAATCTTGCGAATTTGTAATTTTAAAAACCAAAGGTTGCATCGCGTATTTATGATTCGGATTTACATTTGTTTTCGTAAAAGTAGGCGAATCATAAACCGTAAACGATCCAACATTTTTTCCAATTGTGGTTTCTCCAATTTGAACAACATCAATATAAGGTTTTAGACCATTGATAACTAATTCACTTGCCGATGCAGTGTTAGAAGTTGTCAAAATATAGATTTTGGATAAATTCAGGCTATTCAAAGCTGTTCCATCAATATTGTTTACAAATCTTTGGTTCAAAGACTCCAGATCATCTGTAGTCATCGTCGCCATCAATTTTAAATTATATTGTTGTTTCGAAAATATTTTTCCGTTAAACTGTCCTGTAATCATACTTGCCAAACGAGTTGATGTACGAACAGAACCTCCCCCATTATATCTTAAATCCAAAACTAAATCGGTAATTCCTTGTGCTTTTAATTCACCAAAAGCCTCATTTAATTTCAAATCATAATCAGAATAAAAACCATTATACATCAAATAACCAATTTTATGACTACCAGATGTAATTACTTTATTGATTAAAATAGGATTTTCTTCTAAAACAGTTTTGGTCAACGTAACCGATTTACCATTCAAAACAAATGAAGAACCATTATAATCAGCAAAATTCAAAGTATAAGTATCAGGTGTCAGCAATAAAGACTGGTAGTTTGAAACCGTAAGTTTTGTACCATTTACAGCGGTAAACAAATCCCCTCTTTTTATAGCTTTTCCAGAAGCATCAGAATTTGGAATAATATAACGCACGTAACCTACCACATCACTTGAACCATCAGAAACTCTTGTCAATTTAAAATCAACACCATTATTTTTTGTGATTCCGTTTAGTTCTTGTTCTAGAACCGTATAATCATCAACAATCCAGCTAAAACGGTCAATAGCCGTAGCGGGATATTTACTGATTGGCTTATTTAATAAATCTTGAAACAATTCTTTAGGATCTGAGTATCCTGATAAATAAGAGTTTAATTCTGCTTGTGTGCTAAAGCGGTCGTCGGCTAAATTTGGCACATCTGCTTGCCACAAATAAACTGCATTTAATCCTTTCCAGACAAAATCATTTACTTGCAAAGTTGCCGGAGCTTCCACATCATCCTGATCTTCACACGATTGTAAAGCAAAGGCAAGCAAAAAAATTAGGAGTAAACTCTTTAAAATTGTTTTCATAAATTCTGTTTTCGGTATAGTGGTATAAGTATTAACGTAAAAATACTACCTTTAGTTTGAACTCTATTAAGTTTATTTCATTTTTTCATTATTTTTTTTGAAAACTGTTGTAACAAAAATAATAGTGCCTCGTCTTGACTATATAAGCTAACGAATAACCAACCAATTTTATGAATCAGAATGTGTTTATAGAATTAATAAATCCTTTTAAAGACAAAGTTTTTCGTCTGGCAAAAAGATTGCTTACAAGCACCGAAGAGGCTGAAGATGCCACTCAGGAAGTGATGGTAAAATTATGGAACAAAAAAGACAATTTAGATTCCTATAACAACATCGAAGCAGTAGCAATGACAATGACCAAGAATTATTGTCTGGATCAATTAAAATCTAAAAGAGCCGGAAATCTAAAAATTGTACACAACAATTTCACTGACCGAGAACCTCAATTAGACAAAAAATTAGAAGATTCTGATAGCTTGGAATGGGTCGAAAAAATTATAAATCAGCTGCCAGAACAGCTCCAAATATTAATTCAGCTTCGCGATGTTGAGCAATATGAATTTGATGAAATTGCGAAAATTGTCAACATGAATGAAACCGCTATTAGAGTTGCGCTTTCGAGAGCGAGAAAAAAAATTAGAGAATCAATGGTTAACACACACAGTTATGGAATTAGATAAAATAGAAAATATATTAGAAAAATACTTTCAGGGAGAAACTACGATTGCTGAAGAAAAAGAACTTAAAGAGTACTTTTCATCTCCAAATGTTGCGCAGCATTTAGAGCAATATCAGCCAATGTTTGGTTATTTCTCTCAAGCAACACAACAAAAATCGACACAAGAGATTCCATTACAAACTAAGAAACGAAATGTGGCATGGCTATCAATTGCGGCGTCGGCGGTTGTTTTGCTAGGAATTGGAACCTATTTCTTTACAAGCCAAGAAAAAACAGCTCCGGCTGTGGCGCAGTCAGAATTAGGAACCTATGATAATCCTGAAGAAGCATTGAAAGCAACTCAAAAAGCTTTGGCACTTTTATCAAACAATGTTAATGTGGGTATTGGAAGTGTACAATACATTAACGAATATGAACAATCAAAAAACAAAATTTTTAAACGGTAATTAAATTCAATCAAAAATGAAAAATCTTATTATAACTTTAGTTTTCGCCTTTTTCACACATTCTTTCTACGCTCAAGGCGCTTTTGACAAATTTGACGGTCAAGACGATGTAACATCAGTAATTGTAAACAAAAAAATGTTCGATTTAATGAGCAAAGTAAAAGTTGACGCTACTGACAAAGAAACACAGCAATATATTAATCTGATCAAAAAATTAGATTACCTAAAAGTATTTACTACAAAAAATCCTAAAATCGAAGCTGACATGAAAGCTTCTGCCGATAAATATATAAAAACAGCAGGCTTAGAAGAATTGATGCGCGTAAACGACAGCGGAAAAAATGTTCGAATAATGGTAAAATCAGGCGCAAGCGATTCTCAAATTAAAGAATTGCTGATGTTTGTTGACGGAGCAAAAAACGACGAAACTGTTTTACTGTCATTGACTGGTAATTTTGACTTAAACGAAATTTCTGTACTTACAGACAAGATGCAGCTTCCTGGCGGTTCAGACTTAAAAAAAGCCTCTAAAGGCAAAAAATAATCATGAAACTGAAAATCTTTACCTCAGCAATTGCAGTTTTACTGACTTTGATAAGTTGTAATTCTGAACCCTCATTGCAAAAGTATTTTGTTGAAAACAACGAAAAAAAGGATTTTATTGCAATTGATGTCTCGTCTGATATTTTAAATTTAGACAAAGCAAAATTATCTGCAGAACAAACTGAAGCCATAAAATCATTTGACAAAATGAATATTTTAGCCTTTAAAGCCACTGATAAAAATCAAGCCGAATTTGAAATAGAACGCGCCAAAGTAAATGCTATTTTAAAGGATCCAAAATATCAGCAATTAATGAAAGTTGGTTCAGGTAAAGATGGCGCTTCCATAAGTTATGTTGGAACTGATGACAACATTGAAGAGTTTGTTGTTTTTGCCAACAGAAAAGGGAATGGTTTTACAGTTGTCCGCGTTCTCGGAAAAAACATGAATCCGAATAATATTATGACATTGATGTCTGTCCTACAAAAGTCAAATATCAACATGGATCAACTAAAACCTTTACAGCAATTGATAAAATAATCATCAATCTTACTTTTATAATCAGAAAAAGCTCCAAATGATTTTGGAGCTTTTTTTATTGAATTATTTGATTATCTTAGAATCTAATTGTACCTCCATCAAAAATACCTGGATTATTATTTAAAATAATGTCATTTTTTTCATTACTCAATAATTTGTCTAATACATATCCGTAAGTAAGTACTATCAATGCATCTTCTTTTTTAGTTGTATATCTATCAAATTGCCCTACATTTTTAATACAATATAAAGCTGTTGTTCCAGACACCTTTTCAGAGTATATATAACCCAAAAGAACATCACTCGAAGATGTTTGAGATTTACTTAACTTATGCCCTTGACCCACATCACCATTAACTGATCGATATAGAGGGACTGTTCCCAAAACTTGTGTAGAATATAAATAACCTGCTTCACCATCGAAAATATAACCATCTTTACCAGGAGTTATTTCACATGGATTTATTGAATAAAAAAAATACTGATTTTTCTTATATCTATACAGTTTTTTAGCTCCTACTGCAACAGGATACAATGTACTAATAGCTACGTTATCATAATATGAAAAACCTTTCCAAACATCATTTATTGGCACCATTATAGAAGAAGGATCCGAAATGGGCGTACAAGGAATTAGAAAACCATCTGGGTCATTATTATGATCAAGTCCCAAAGTGTGGCCTAATTCATGAGTCATCGCAAAAATCTTATTAGAGACTTCTAAAGTATTGTACGCAGAATTTATGTATATATTAGAGCCTGGCCGTCCAGTGCTAGTTGAAGAAAAAGCTTCGGCAATTGTTCCATTGCGGCCTTTATTCTCGGCCGTTACTTTAATATTTGCAACCCCCAAAGTGGTAACAATGGTAATTGATATATTTGAATTTATTCCATTCCAATTCTTCACTGCTTCCGTAATCGCAATTTGCCAATCCAAAGAAACTTCTGGATAAACATAAATTTTAATTGCCTTTGCGATTTCCGGAGCTACTATATAACTTGCAATTCTTTGTTTGCTTTTACTAGTGCTTTTTTTATTAAATTCATTATAATCACTTCTAACATCTTCTAAGGAAATTAAAATATCTCCCTCTATTATAAATACACTCCTATCTGAATCATAAGCTATTTTTTTTATATTATAATGCCTATTCGTTGAAATAAATTCACGCAGGAGATTAATTTCATCACTATAGTGTTCAGTTGTTTCTTCATCCTCTTTTTTGTTTTCATCTGAGCTACATTGAATAAAAAATAATGTACAGAACAAGGCAATCATCATTCCAATTTGTTTAGCTGTTTTCATGTTTTGAATATTTAAGATTAATCTTACAAAGATAGATTAAAAATATTTTTATATACTTAATTTCTTACTTTTAAGTAATTTTAAATTTTATATCTACATTAGTAGACTACGGAAGAGCACCAAACAAAATCTTTACTCAAATCAATTTTAAGGAATAATCTTTCAATTATTATATAAAAATAAAGAATTAATTTACATATATTTGTTCTTAAAGATATTAATTAATAATTTGAAACATGTCACAAAAAACATCAAATGCCTTTATAGCAGCATCATGGGTAGCTCTTGGAGCTGGAACAATAGGCTATATAGTTGGACTCGCAAGAGCTGAAATGTTACTGAATGAAAAAGGATATTATTTTACCGTTTTAATGTTTGGACTTTTCTCTGTTATTTCATTACAAAAAAGCGTGAGAGATCGACTTGAAAACCTTCCAGTCACTGATATTTATTATGGAATTTGCTGGTTCGGAACTATATTATCAATTGCACTTTTAGTCATTGGGTTATGGAATGCAACGATCTTACCAAGCGAAAAAGGATTTTATGCCTTTGCTTTTCTATTAGCTCTATTTGGAGGCATTGCGGTACAGAAAAATACTAGAGACAATATGTCTTTAGAATAAAACAAATTAAGCAAACAAAAAAGCTCCAATTTTCATTGGAGCTTTTCTTTTATACTAGAATCTGAGATTATTTACTCAAATACATTTTTCTTCTAGAGTACAATTCGTAGAATTGATCGTCTTTCAAGTCATCAATAAACAAGATGCTTTCTCCAGTTGATTTCATTTCTGGCCCTAATGCTTTGTTTACATTCGGGAATTTGCTGAAAGAGAAAACTGGTTGTTTGATGGCATATCCTTTTAATTGCGGGTTGAAATCAAAATCAGTTACTTTATTGTGACCTAACATCACTTTTGTAGCGTAATTTACATAAGGCTCTCCGTAAGCTTTTGCAATAAACGGAACCGTTCTTGAAGCTCTTGGGTTTGCCTCTATAATGTAAACTGTATCGTCTTTAATCGCAAACTGAATATTGATCAAACCTACAGTTTTTAAAGCTCTCGCAATTTTATGCGTATGATCTTTAATCTGCTGCATTACAAATTCTCCTAAGTTAAAAGGAGGCAAAGTCGCGTTACTATCTCCAGAGTGAACTCCACAAGGCTCTATATGCTCCATAATTCCGATGATGTACACATTTCCATCAGCATCACAAATTGCATCAGCTTCAGCCTCAATTGCTCCAGCTAGATAGTGATCTAGAAGTAATTTGTTTCCTGGAATTGCTTTCAACAAATCAATTACATGCTCTTCAAGTTCTTTTTTGTTGATTACAATTTTCATTCCCTGACCTCCTAATACATAAGAAGGACGAATTAAAAGTGGAAAATCTAACGTATCTGCTAATTTTGAAGCTTCATCCGCAGTTTCAGCGATTCCGAATCTTGGGAAAGGAATATGTAATTCAGTAAGTAAATCTGAGAAACGTCCTCTGTCTTCTGCTAAATCAAGTGCATCAAAACTAGTTCCGATGATTTTCACACCATATTTAGATAATTTGTCTGCTAATTTAAGAGCCGTTTGTCCACCCAACTGGACGATTACACCTTCTGGTTTTTCGTGTTGGATGATATCGTAAATATGCTCCCAGAAAACTGGTTCAAAGTATAATTTATCAGCAGTATCAAAATCTGTAGAAACCGTTTCAGGATTACAGTTGATCATAATCGTTTCGTAACCACATTCTTTTGCTGCCAAAACTCCGTGTACACAAGAATAATCAAACTCGATTCCTTGTCCAATTCTGTTTGGTCCAGAACCCAAAACAATCACTTTTTTTCTATCTGTAACAATACTTTCGTTGTCAACATAACGCTCACCGTTTGCTTTTTGAATTTCAGCTTCAAAAGTTGAGTAGTAGTAAGGTGTTTTAGCTTTAAACTCAGCTGCACAAGTATCAACCAGTTTGAACACACGGTTAATGTTCATGTCCGTACGTAAAGTATGTACTTCACTTTCCAGACAACTCATCATGTGAGCGATTTGTCTGTCTGCAAAACCTTTTTGTTTCGCCTCAAGCAATAATTCTTTAGGAAGAGTAGCAACTTTGTAATTTGAGATTTCTTTCTCTAACGTATAAAGCTCTTCATATTGTTTTAAGAACCACATATCGATTCTTGTTATTTCGTGAATTGTACTCAAAGGAATTCCCATTGCGATTGCATCATAAATTACAAAAACACGATCCCAGCTTGCATAAGTTAGTTTCTCAATAATTTGTTCGTAATTTTTATATCCTTTTCCGTCAGCGCCTAAACCATTTCTCTTAATCTCTAAAGATTGAGTCGCTTTATGCAATGCTTCTTGGAAAGAACGTCCGATTCCCATAACCTCACCCACAGATTTCATCTGAAGACCTAAAGTTCTGTCTGACCCTTCAAATTTATCAAAGTTCCAACGTGGTATTTTTACGATTACATAATCTAAAGTTGGTTCAAAAAGAGCCGAAGTAGATTTTGTAATTTGGTTTTGCAATTCATCTAAGTTGTATCCTAAAGCAAGTTTAGAAGCGATTTTTGCAATTGGGTAACCCGTAGCTTTTGATGCTAAAGCCGATGAACGAGACACACGAGGATTAATCTCGATTGCAACGATATCTTCTTTTTCGTCTGGAGAAACTGCGAATTGTACGTTACATCCTCCAGCAAAATTCCCGATACTTCTCATCATCAAAATTGCATAGTCACGCAATTTTTGGAAAGTGGTATCTGATAATGTCATTGCTGGTGCAACTGTAATCGAGTCTCCTGTGTGGATTCCCATTGGATCCATATTTTCAATTGAACAGATAATTACAACATTGTCATTTTTATCTCTCAAAAGCTCTAATTCGTATTCTTTCCATCCCATCAAAGCTTTGTCAATCAAAACTTCGTGAATTGGAGAAGCTTCAAGTCCGCGAGTTAAAAGCTCATCAAAATCTTCTTTTTTGTAAACCACAGCTGCTCCAGTTCCTCCAAGTGTAAACGAAGGGCGAATTACAAGCGGAAAACCAAATTCTTGTGCAATTTCTTTTCCTTCTAAGTAAGAAGTAGCCGTTTTTGCAGGTGCAGTTGGTACATTTATTCTTTCTAAAAGCTGCTTAAACTGTTCTCTGTCTTCTGTAATATTAATGGCATTTACATCAACTCCGATTAATTTTACTCCGAAATCCTGCCAGATTCCTTTTTCCTCAGCTTCCAAACACAAGTTCAAAGCAGTTTGCCCTCCCATTGTTGGTAAAACTGCATCAATTTGCGGATGTTCCTTCAGAATTTCAATAATCGATTTTGTAGTTAATGGTTTCAAATAAATATGATCGGCCATAGATGGGTCGGTCATAATCGTCGCTGGATTTGAGTTTATCAAGATAACCTCAATTCCTTCTTCACGAATCGAACGTGCAGATTGAGATCCTGCATAGTCGAATTCGCAAGCTTGACCAATAACAATAGGTCCTGAACCTATTATTAAAACTGATTTTATTGATGTGTCTTTAGGCATTTTGTATGTATTGTGTAGTTATTATTGTATTCAAAAAACATTCACAGTGCTTTAGAAACTAGAATGTTACAAATTTATTACCGACAAGGTATAAAAAAAGGCGATACTAAAAAAGTAATCGCCTTATGTATGTTTATACAAACATTATTTTTTGTGTCTAGGCTCGCTAGAAACAGTTAATTTATGTCTTCCTTTTGCTCTTCTACGCGCTAGAACTTTTCTTCCATTCGCAGAAGCCATTCTGTCCATAAATCCGTGCTTATTTCTTCTTTTTCTTTTCGATGGTTGAAATGTTCTTTTGCTCATTGCTTTGTATCTTTAAAAATGGTATCTAATTAACTCTTTCTTGGTTTTGAATATCGTTGCTCAAAAACCGAGTGCAAATATACAAAGACTTTTTTTTCTGGCAAGCACTTTAATAAAAATATTTTTAATTCATTTTACTATATTTGCAATCACAAATATACATCTATTATGTTTAACAAAATTATAAAACTTATTTTGGCCGGACTTCTTGTAGTCGCTGGTATTTACGAAATTGTTGATGACTCAATTGGAAATGGAATTTTCCTTATATTATTGTCTGCAATTCCGATTTTTCTTTATTTCAAAAACGAATTTATCCTTTTAGCTTTCCTAAAATTAAGAAAACAAGACTTCGAAGGTGCTAAAAAATGGCTATCATATATTAAAAATCCAGAAACTGCATTGGTAAGAAAACAACAAGGATATTTTAATTACCTTCACGGAATCATGTTGTCACAGACTAATATCAACCAAGCTGAGAAGCATTTCAAAAAAGCAATCGAACTTGGATTATCAATGGATATGGATTTAGCTGTTGCAAAACTTAACCTTGCCGGAGTTGCAATGTCGCGCCGCAGAAAGCTTGAAGCAACTAACTTATTGAATGAAGCTAAGAAATTAGACAAACAAGGTATGCTGAAAGAGCAAATTTCTATGATGAAAGAACAAATGAAGAAAATCTAACGATTTTTAAATTTCAATATTTAAATCCCAAATTCCAAAAAGGAGTTTGGGATTTTTTTATTTTTAATTTTCTTTATAACGCAGGACCAACACTTAGTTTGTCATTTCGACGAAGGAGAAATCTCCGCAAGTGGCTCGACAAAGATTGTCGATTTTGATTATAGAGTTACTCGTGGAGATTTCTCCTTCGTCGAAATGACAATATTGCGCTAAAATCTAGAAAGAATTGGAATTTGGAATTTTATTTTAGCTAATCCTCCAATATAATAGAAGGTAAATTCTCATTCAGCCATTTATACTTATTGAGAATCATAATATGACTACCGCCTTTTACGACAATACATTTATCGATATATTTTATAGGAAAAACATCATCTTGGTCGCCGTGAATATGAATCACATTGTCATCAACTTTATCCCTGTCCCATAAAATAACCGACTCTACAGCCCATTGAAGATAATTAAGATCGCGAACGGTCAAAAACTTTTCATATAATTTGATACGCTTGTTCACTTTTTCTCCAAAAGAATATTTAGCCAGATTTTCAATATTCAAAATCAGCTTCATCGGAATTAGTTTGTAAGCTTTTGTTTTCTTGCCGATTTTCATTCGACGAGGAAATTCAGCATTGCTTCTTACACTTGAAATAATAATTACTTTTTGTGCTTTTATATGTTTCGAAATTTCCTGAACCAAAATACCTCCAAAGGAAACTCCGATCAAAACCGCATTTTCATGTTTGATGTTTTTGGCAATTCGCAGCGCATAATCAGACAAAGATTCTTTAAGTTTAGGAATCTCCCATTCAAGCAAATGGGTTTCAAAAACAGATTCGTCTAATTTAATTCTTTCAAAAATTGCTGGACTCGCGGCTAAGCCAGGCATAAAATAAACAGGTATTTTACTCATTTGTCAAAAAAGGTATTTTAATTACAAATCTCGATTTCAAGATAAATTTACTTTTTTTAACAATATGCACAGCAAATCTTACACCACAATTAAACATTAAAACAAATAAAATTACAAATGAGCTAAAAAATGGCCACTTAAAAAAATAATTTCATATTGAGAATCAAATGATTACCTTTGCAGTCCAAATCGTTCTGGTTTAATACTCCCAAAGTATTTAAGCAGAGCAACGCCCAAAATCTATTTTATACTTTAAACCTATTAAAAAAAATGACAAATTATGGAATCTATTGAAACTACATTGGCAATTAAAGACAACACTTTTGCGAGACAATTTGAAACTTTAGCTCCAGAAGGAATGCTTACGGTTGAGTATTCATTTCAAGAAAAGAAAATTTTTTTAACTAAAATCAATACCCCTGAAGGTTTTGACAACCAAGTCGTGATTGACAACATGTTAAAAAACATCATGGAATTCAATACCGAAAAAAAATTCAGAGTTGTTCCTATTCACCCAAAGATTGTTATCTTTTTCAAAAAAAATCCTAAATACAAGGAGTTGCTTCCTCCGGGAATCAGAATTTAAAAATACCCTATTACTCGGAGCCACAAACCTCCTATTACCATATAGATAAAAAGCATAACTAATCCAGTTATAAGGCCTTTGACCCACCAGCTTTTTAGGTCGACGTAACCGCTTCCGAAAAAGACTGGTGCCGGTCCATGTCCGTAATGCGTTAATGTTCCATAGATTGACCCCACAAAACCAAGCATAAAAGCAAGTAGCAAGCCCGGAATTCCAAGTGAAACCCCAACTCCTAAAAGAGCTGCATACATTGCCGCTACGTGCGCCGTGGCACTTGCAAAAAGATAATGGCTGAAGAAATAAACCAATACAATAATAGGAAATGCCATTTGCCAGCTTAATCCGCCAATCTCAGCTTTTACCAAATCACTGAACCAAGCAATAAAACCAAGCTCATTCAACGAACTTGCCATCATGACTAAAACAGAGAACCAAACAATGGTATCCCATGCGCCTTTTTCGGCTTTTACATCATCCCAAGTTAAAACAGAAGTTAGAAGCAAGATAACCAATCCAATAAACGCCGTTGTTGTAGCATCTATTGAAAAAAGATCACCTGTCATCCACAAAAACAACAAAATAAAGAATGTCAACAACATCATCCATTCGTTGCGTGTAATTGCACCCATTTCTTTCAATTTTTGAGCTGCAATTTGAGGTGCATCACCCGTTTTTTTCAATTCTGGCGGATATATTTTATAAAGCACAAACGGAATTACAAAAAACGAAACCAAACCCGGAACAATTGCTGCTGTCGCCCAAGAAATCCAACTGATTTTAATTCCGAGGTTAAGTGCAAATTTTTGACACATCGGGTTACTCGCCGTTCCTGTCAAAAACATAGACGACGCTATCAAATTTGCATTATAACTATTTAAGGTAAGATACGCTCCTAATTTTCGATGCGTTTCTGGCTTATCCGGCATGGAACCAAAACTCATCGACATTGATTTCATAATTGGATAAATAATTCCACCTCCACGTGCCGTATTACTTGGCACTGCAGGCGCCAAAACCAAATCAGCAAGTCCTAAACCATATGCAAGTCCAAGTGAGCTTTTGCCAAATATTCGAATAAACAAAAATGCAATTCGGTTTCCTAAACCCGTTTTTATAAAGCCTCTCGCAATAAAAAATGAAATCCCGATAAGCCAGATTACCTTATCTCCAAAACCTTTTAGAGCTAATGTTATCGATTTTCCAGCGTCTCCAGGCGCTAAAACCTGCGAAAAAGCCGTCAACGCAATAGCAATCATACACATGGTTCCCATTGGGGCCGCTTTTAGAATAATTCCTAAAATGGTAGCCACAAAAATGGCAAACAAATGCCATGCTTCAATAACAACACCATTTGGAGCAGGAATAAACCAAATTGCAATTCCCACAACAAGTGTGATCAGGGTTTGAGGAATTTGTACTTCTTTCATAAAAACAAGATTTAAATTAATTAAAGTCTAAGCTGAAGCTGTATTAAAAACAAGTTATTATTATAGGTTGTTGTATCCGGAATATTTCGGTCAAATCGGTCGATTTGAAAACCCAATTCAATTCTGCCGGTATAAGCTTTTCCGAATTCCAAGCCCGCCATTGGCGTATAAGTTTGTCTAACATTAGAATCAATTTTATAATTCGGATCAAATCTTTCATATCGGCATGAAAACTCTATTGCTGTCAATTTATTATAATTCACCACATATCTCAAATTAGGCAAAAAGTAAATACCACGCATTTGATAATCAGCCACATCTCCAGTTCTTGAAGCAACTGGCAAAGAAAAGTACAAATTATGATTTGTACCCTGTTTATATTCAACCTGCAAATCAAAACTCCATTTATCAGTAAGTTTAAAATCACTTGTAATATCGGCGCCAATTGCAAAAACATCTTCTTTGAAAACTTTTCCGAAACCACCATTTAAACCTAAATTAATATCATGTTTTTTTGATAACTGAAATACCCATCTTGAAGAAAACTGTTTGCCATTATCTTTGTCCATCTCCGCATTTTTTCCATTTCCGTTTAAAACAGAAAAAGCATAATTCACGGGTATTTTTCCGATGTCAAATGCACCAGATGCCGAAGCTCCAATTTGAAAACTTGTCCAGCCATTTTTCCCAAATTCATAATATTGATTAGAAAAGTCAAACGACTTGATAATATCTGCAGGAACTAATTCCTCAATACCAAATGCAGGTCTGAACTGCCCTCCAGTAAGCGCTATGTATTTATTAAACGTATATTTTCCGTACGCATTTTCCAGAACTTTACCTTTGGTATCTGTTTTAAATTCAGCCAAGTTTACCAAAATCACAACCTCAGTTTCTTTACTCAGTTTCGTATTAACCCCTACACGCATTCTCTTGATATCGAATGAACTTTGAGTTGCATTCCCGGCAGAGTGTTGCATGCCCAAAACATCAACATTGTCTTCAAAACTTTCCAAGTATCTCGCTTGCAAGAGTCCTTTAAACTGATATGTTGGATATTTTATACCGTCTTCAGAATCAGTCGCAGGCTGGCTTTGGGCAGTTTGCGCATTTGAAAACAGTGGCATTAAAAACAAAACAAAAACAATTCGAAGAAGTAAAGTCTTTTTCATAGGCATATAATCAAACTTTTATAAAAGGTTTAGAATTCTTTTTTCATATTTGGGGCATACAAAAAAAATACAAACACTTATGAATCAACACTAAAGGAATTATAAATATAATAAAAAAAGAACAACTTGTAAAAATAGTTGCATTAAAATATAGTTATGAATAGTAACCGAACAAAAAAAGGCGCAAGAATCAACTTGCGCCTTTTTACTATTTTTAGATTTTTTTATTTTTCGATCTCTCTCATAGAGTCCATTTTTTTGTGTGCCAAGAAACCTGCAACATCTTCAAAATGTTCTTTTACTCTTTTGTTCCCGAATTCGAAAACTTTCGTCGCTAAACCATCAAGGAAATCACGATCGTGAGAAACCAAGATAAGAGTTCCATCAAAATCACGCAAAGCATCTTTAATGATATCTTTAGTTTTCATATCCAAGTGGTTTGAAGGCTCATCCAGAATCAATAAGTTAACCGGTTCCAACAACAATTTGATCATTGCCAAACGCGTTTTTTCTCCACCTGAAAGTACTTTTACTTTTTTAGTAATATCATCACCTTGAAACATAAACGCTCCAAGAATATTTTTGATCTGTGTTCTAATATCTCCAACAGCAATATTATCGATAGTTTCAAAAATCGTAGCATTTTCATCTAATAAAGACGCCTGATTTTGAGCAAAATATCCAATTTGAGAATTATGTCCAATTTCTACACTTCCAGAATCAACACCAATTTCTTTCATAATTGCCTTGATCATTGTTGATTTTCCTTCTCCATTTTTTCCAACAAAAGCAACTTTCTGACCTCTTTCAATTACGATATTAGCATCTTTGAAAACTACGTGATCGCCATACGATTTAGACATTTCTTTAACAATAACAGGATATTGTCCAGAACGCGGTGCAGGCGGGAATTTTAAACGAAGTGCCGAAGTATCTACCTCGTCAACTTGAACAATTTCCAATTTTTCAAGCATTTTTACACGCGACTGAACGGCGTCTGTTTTAGAGAATGTCCCTTTGAAACGCTCAATAAACGCTCTATTGTCAGCAATCATTTTTTGCTGTTCGTCATAGGCTTTTTGCTGATGAATACGACGGTCTTTTCTTAATTCTAAGTAATGAGAATATTTTGCTTTATAATCGTAAATTCTTCCCATTGTCACCTCGATCGTTCTGTTTGTAATATTATCAACAAACGCTCTATCGTGCGAGATTACCACAACTGCTTTTGCAGAAGTTACTAAAAACTCCTCTAACCATTGAATACTTTCGATATCCATGTGGTTTGTAGGCTCATCCAGCAAAATCAAATCTGGTTTTTGCAAAAGAATTTTAGCCAATTCGATACGCATTCTCCATCCTCCAGAAAACTCAGAAGTTTGACGTATAAAATCCTCACGCTCAAAACCTAAACCAACTAAAATTTTCTCAACTTCGGCTTCGTAATTTATTTCTTCTATTGCATAATATTTCTCGCTCAAGTCAGAAACTCTTTCGATCAATTTCATGTACTCGTCACTTTCGTAATCTGTACGAACGGTTAATTGTTCGTTGATTTCTTCAATTTCGGCTTTCATTTTAAAAATCTCGCCAAATGCTTTTGATGCTTCTTCCATTACAGTCGAACCATCTTTAGTCAATAAATGCTGAGGCAAATAAGCAACAACAGCATCTTTTGGAGTTGAAATACTTCCCGTTGAAGGTTTATTTTCTCCAGCAATAATTTTCAAAAGTGTCGATTTTCCCGCACCATTTTTACCCATAAGGGCAATTTTATCATTTTCATTTATAGCAAAAGAAACATCGCTAAAAAGTGTAGTTCCGCCAAACTGAACCGAAATATCGTTAACTGTAATCATTTGTCTTTGTTAATTTGTTTAATCGGTTAATCGTTTATTTGACCACCTATTTTTTCGTGGCGCAAAGATAGATTTAAATTAGATAATGTGCCAATTTGATAATTAGATAATTTTGAGAATCTGATAATTGGATAATTTGACAATGAGACAATTTGATAATGTAAAGATTTAGAAGACCGAGATAGAACCTAAATCTCAAAGAATCAAACCAGACCGAATTTGTTTTTATTTTAAAATTTTTGCCTTACCTTGTATAACAATTTAAAAATCAGCAAACTATGAAAACGAAATTAAAACTGACGGTTTACTTAATTGCAGGATTACTAATTGGTTTTTCTGCAAATGCACAAAAAACTGTAATTAAAAAAGAAGCTTTGCCGGCAAACGCGCAAACATTCTTGAAAACTCATTTTGGATCTCAAAAACCAAGCTATATACTAGAAGACAAAGAAATCCTTTCAACAGAATACAAAGTTCAATATGACAAAAAACTTGAAATTGAATTTGACAAAAAAGGAAACTGGAAAGAAGTTGATGGCAAGAATGAAAAAATCCCTAAATCTATTGTTCCGAAAAAAATTGCTTCGTACATAAAAACTAATTTCCCTAAAGAAAAAGTGACCAAAATCGAAATTGGAACTTCTAGCTACGAAACAAAACTAACCAACGGCTTGGAATTAAAATTCAATTTAAAAGAAGAATTCATTAAGATTGACAAATAATTTTTAACCACAGATTTCTAGGATTTCCACAGATTTTTTAATCTTTTTAATCATTTAATCTGTGGCTAAAAAAATAAACCCGACAAGTCTCAAAAACCTGTCGGGTTTGCAAAAAATTATCTTTCAAATTGATTATCCAATTAATCTTTTCTCCATTTTTTAGTTTCTTCGAAAATGTGTTCCATTATTGCAGCTTCAGTCGCATCGAATTCGATATTTCTTCTGCTCATTACTAGTCTTGCAGTTTCAAAAGCTTTTTTGGTAACATATGTTGTAAATCCGGCAGCACCGCCCCAAGAAAAACTCGGAACAAAATTTCTAGGAAAACCAGATCCAAAAATATTAGCGCTTACTCCAACCACAGTTCCGGTATTAAACATTGTATTGATGCCACATTTACTGTGATCTCCCATCATCAAACCGCAAAACTGAAGTCCGGTTTTTGCAAACCCTTCTGTTTCGTAGCTCCACAATTTTACTTCCTCGTAATTGTTTTTTAGGTTCGAATTATTTGAATCAGCACCAATATTGCACCATTCGCCTAAAACAGAATCGCCTAAAAATCCTTCATGACCTTTATTTGAATTTTGAAACAAAACAGAATTTTTAACCTCACCTCCTATTCGAGACCCTGGACCAACTGTTGTTGCGCCATAAACTTTAGCCGACATTTTCACCATTGCATTTTCGCATAAAGCAAAAGGTCCGCGAATTACGGTTCCTTCCATAATCTCAGAATTCTTACCTATATATATAGGCCCAGTCGAAGCATTCAGCGTCACGAATTCTAGTTTTGCTCCTTCTTCAATAAAAATATTTTCTGGCGCAATAACATTTACGCTTTTCGGAATTGGCTGTGATTTTCTGTCTTCGGTCAAAAATTTAAAATCGGCACGGATTGCGGCGTCGTTTTTAGAAAAAATATCCCACGTGTGTTCAATCGTCAAACAATCATCATTATACTGGATAATTTCGTAGGAATCAAAATCGACTTCTTCTTGATTTTCTGTAGTAAAAAAAGCGATTACATCATCACCTTTAAAAATAGCCTGATTTGTTGTTAAGTCAGAAACCATTTCGGCAAGCTTGTCATTTGGCAAATAACCCGCGTTGATCATTACATTTTCTGCCATTTCCACCATCGGAAATTTTTCAGATAAATATTCTTCAGTAATTGTTGTTATGGTTGAACCAAGGCGCATTTCCCATTTTTGACGAATCGTTGTAATTCCGACAAGGATATCAGCAACAGGCCTTGTAAAAGTAAAAGGTAATAAAGCATTCCGAACGGGACCGTCAAAAAGAATGTAATTCATAAATAAAAAAATTTGGTACTTGTTAAAATCTTGATTTGGTTATCGGGATCAAAGTTACAAATATTTATGAGTTTCATTTAACCCGTTTTTATGAAAGCCGTGAATTCACGAATTAATAATGTAATTCCGCAAGAGACTTAACATTATCGCCTTGCAATTCAATATTTTATAAAATTCACGAATTTGCTTTTACTAAAATAAGGTCATAAAAAAAAGCCTTCCGAGATTGGAAGGCTTTTGTATAATTTAAAACAGTTATTATTTTTTAACGTGTTTTGCATATTTAGTTTTGAATTTATCAATACGTCCTGCAGTATCGATAAGTTTAGATTTACCAGTATAAAAAGGGTGAGATGTTCTAGAAATCTCCATTTTTACAACTGGATACTCAACTCCGTCAACTTCAATTGTTTCTTTTGTATCTGCAGTAGATTTAGTGATAAAAACGTCATCATTAGACATGTCTTTAAATGCAACTAATCTGTAATTTTCTGGGTGAATTCCTTTTTTCATCTTTCTTTTTATTTATTGTTTTAGAGTATTTTTATTTTGAAGCTTTTTCATGGTTAGAAAAAGGTATAAACAACACTACTCTTTTTTGTTTAAAAATTTAATTATTTTTGAGTGTGCAAATTTACAATTCTTTTTTAATAAACAAATACTTAACTCACTTTTTTTTAGTTAAATTCAAAAAGCTTTTTTTATCTCCGATTATATTGGGAATTGCTATATTTGTGGATTAATTTTAAAACATATAGAAATATGATTAATGAAGTTATAAAAAAGAATGGTATTACTTATGGTGTAATGATTGGAATTGCATCTGCATTATTTACCGCTACTATCTATGCGGTTGATTTACACTTATTCACTGCATGGTGGATGGGTATCATAGGAATTGCAATAAGCGTTACTATAAGTATTATTCTGCTTTCTAAAACTAAGAAAGAATTAAAAGGTGTTTTTCCTTTTAAAGATGCATTTACCACTTATTTTATAGCTGCAGTAATTGGTGTTCTAATTTCTACAACTTTTAATATTGTCTTATTTAATGTTATTGATCCAGGTGCAAAAGAAACTTTAAATGAAATAATGATTAAATACACTGCAAACATGATGCAGAAATTTGGCGCTCCGGCTTCATCTATTAATGAAGCAATCGACAAAATGAAAGCGAGCAGCCCATACTCAACTTTCGAATTATTAAAAGGATCTGCTTTTGCAATTGTAATCAGTGCCATTTTCGGATTAATCTTTGCCGCATTCTTCAAAAGCAAAACCACTCAAGAATAAAAATATAAATGAATTTATCTATACTTATACCGCTTCTAAACGAGGAGGAATCACTAAAAGAACTCTATGCGTGGATTATTAAAGTGATGCAATCTAACAATTACTCTTATGAAATCATTTTTGTAGATGATGGAAGTACGGATGATTCTTGGAATATTATTGAAAGCTTCTCTAACGAAAACCCAAATGTAAAAGGGATTCGTTTTATGAAGAATTTTGGAAAATCTCAGGCATTGCATGCAGGTTTTGCAAAAGCACAAGGTGATGTCATTATTACAATGGATGCTGATTTGCAAGACAGTCCTGACGAAATTCCAGGTTTATATGAAATGATTACAGCTCAGAAATACGATTTGGTTTCGGGCTGGAAAAAGAAACGCTACGACTCTGTTGTGGCAAAAAATCTGCCTTCAAAATTATTTAACTGGGCGGCCAGAAAAACATCTGGCGTTGAATTAAATGATTTTAACTGCGGATTAAAAGCATATAAAAATACCGTAGTAAAAAACATCGAAGTATCGGGCGAAATGCACCGATACATTCCGGTTTTGGCAAAAAATGCGGGTTTCAATAAAATTGGCGAAAAAGTAGTAATTCACCAAGCCAGAAAATATGGCGAAACCAAATTTGGAATGGAACGTTTTATAAACGGTTTTCTTGATTTGATTACGATTTGGTTTTTATCCAGATTCGGAAAAAGACCGATGCACTTGTTTGGCGCAATTGGTTCTTTAATGTTCATTATCGGATTTTTGGCAGCAGGCTACATTGGCGTTTCTAAATTGTACCACATGTACACAGGAATGAAATACAGTCTGGTTACTAATAACCCATGGTTTTATATTGCTTTGACTACTATGGTTTTAGGAACTCAATTGTTTCTGGCAGGATTTCTTGGCGAAATCATTCTTAGAACAAAAAGCAACGAAGCACGTTATAAAGTAGCTCGAGAAGTTAATTTTTAACCAAATGTCTATTCAGGAGCAACTCCTGAAAATTAGTATTACTTTAATTAAACAAAAAATAAACGAATGATGAATATAGCACCTAATATTTTGAATGCTGTAAACGAATGGTTAACTCCAACATTTGATAAAGAAACACAAGCGGCTGTTAAAGATTTAATGACAACTTCGCCAAAAGAACTTGAGGAAAGTTTTTATAAAAATCTGGAATTTGGAACTGGCGGAATGCGTGGTGTAATGGGCGTTGGAAACAACAGAATCAATAAATATACACTTGGAAAAAACACTCAGGGTTTATCTAATTATTTACATGAAGTTTTCCCAAATGAGCCTTTAAAAGTGGTTATCGCTTACGATTGCCGTCATAACAGTAATACTTTGGCAAAAGTTGTTGCTGATGTTTTCTCTGCAAATGGAATTCAGGTTTATTTGTTTTCAGACTTAAGACCAACTCCAGAATTATCTTTTGCACTTAAATATTTAGGATGCCAATGCGGAATTGTTTTAACAGCTTCACACAACCCGCCAGAATACAATGGCTACAAAGTATATTGGCAAGATGGAGGCCAAATTGTTCCTCCGCAAGATGCAGCAATTATTAATGTTATTGAAAATTTAAGCTATGACAAGATTAAATTTGATGCAAACGAAAGTCTGATTAAATATATTGACACTGATATTGACAAAGCTTTTATAAAATCATCAATTGAAAATGCAAGTTTCAATACTCCGGCTGAAGCTAAAGACAACTTACAAATTGTTTTTACTTCATTGCACGGAACTTCTATAAAATCGGTTCCGGATACTTTATCGCAGGCAGGCTACAAAAATGTTCACATTGTTCCTGAACAAGCAGTTCCGGATGGAGATTTCCCAACAGTAAAATCGCCAAATCCAGAAGAACCTGAAGCTTTGGCCATGGCTGTCGCTTTAGCAGAAAAAACAAACTCTGATATTGTTGTCGGGACAGATCCTGACTGCGACCGTTTAGGTGTTGCTGTTAGAAACAACGAAGGCAAATTGATTTTGCTTAACGGAAATCAGACGATGGTTTTGATGACTTCTTTCTTATTGAAACAATGGAAAAAAGCGGGTAAAATCAACGGAAAACAATTCGTAGGTTCAACAATCGTATCGACTCCAATGATTATGGAATTAGCAACAAGCTACGGTGTTGAATGCAAAGTTGGCTTAACTGGTTTTAAATGGATTGCAAAAATGATCAAAGATTTTCCAGAACTTCAATTTATTGGAGGTGGTGAAGAAAGCTTTGGTTTTATGGTTGGTGATGCCGTTAGAGATAAAGATGCCGTTGCTGCAACTTTATTGATCTGCGAAGTTGCCGCTCAGGCAAAAGCAGCAGGAAGTTCTGTTTACAAAGAACTTTTACAGCTTTATGTTGAAAATGGCTTTTACAAAGAATTTTTAGTTTCATTGACTAAAAAAGGAATGGAAGGATTGGAAGAAATCAACCAAATGATGATCAACCTTCGTAAAAATCCTTTGAAAGAAATCAACGGACAAAGAGTTATCATGGTTGAAGATTATCAGTCATCAATTGCTTTAAATTTATTGACCGGCGAAGAATCCACAATGGATATTCCGAAATCGAATGTGTTGATTTATTATACTGAAGACGGATCTAAAATTTGTGCAAGACCAAGCGGAACTGAGCCAAAAATCAAATTCTATATCAGCGTAAATGCTGCAATCGAATCGGTTTCAGAATTTGATGAAGCAGAAAAATTCTTAGACGAAAAAATACAGAATATTATTGCTGATATGCAATTGAAATAATAAAATGAGTGACAAACTTGACACAAATGACAAATCTGAACTATTAGATTCAATAACTGACCTAATAGATCAAACCCGTCATTTTGTTGCCAAAACAGTCAACCAAGAATTAACGCTCTTATATTGGAAAATCGGAAAAAACATAAATGATGAAATTCTAAAAAATGATAGAGCAGATTATGGAAAAAAAATAATTCCAGCGTTAAGTATTGCTTTAACAAATAAATATGGAGTTGGATTTAACAAAAGAAATCTCCAGAGTTTTGTTAAACTAAACACTACAATTGAAGACTTTACAATTTTGCACACAATGTGTGCAAAATTGAGTTGGTCTCATATTCGAAATCTAATTTATATAGAAAACGACATAAAACGTGAATTCTACATTCAAATGAGTATTCATGAACACTGGAGCGTACGAACTTTACAGGAACGTATTGACAGCATGCTTTTTGAAAGAACCGCTATTAGCAAAAAATCAGAAGAAACCATAATTAAAGATTTAGCTTTATTAAAAAACGAAAAACAAATTACCGCCGATTTGACTTTTCGCGATCCTTATTTCTTAGACTTTCTAGGATTACATGACAGCTATTCTGAAAAAGATTTAGAAAGTACCATCCTAGCTCAACTCCAAAATTTCATTACCGAAATGGGCAGTGAATTTGCTTTTCTTGCCCGACAAAAAAGAATAATAATCGATGATGAAGATTTTTATATCGATTTGCTTTTTTATCATCGTGGTCTTCGTCGATTGGTTGCTATTGACTTAAAACTCGGGAAATTTAAAGCTGCTTATAAAGGTCAAATGGAACTTTATTTGCGCTGGTTAGAGAAAAACGAACAAAAAGAAGGCGAAAACAAACCAATTGGATTAATTTTGTGCAGTGAAAAATCTCCTGAACAAATCAATTACTTAATGCTCGACAATGATGAACAAATCAAAGTTTCAGCATATTTAACCCAATTACCAGAAAAAAAATTATTGCTCGAAAAACTCGAAAGAGCGATTGCCATTGCAGAAAATAACATAAATAAAAAATGAGTAATTTCAAAAAAATAGTTCCTTTTATCTATCCGTATAAAAAATATGCGTTGCTAAACATCTTTTTCAATGTTTTGTATGCACTTTTCAGTACACTTTCATTCATGGCATTGATTCCGATGCTGCAGGTGTTGTTTGGAAAAAGTAAAAGACTTACCACGATGCCTCCATATGAAGGAATAACACATATAAAAGAATACGGAGAAAACTATCTTAACTATTATATTACAAAAAATAACGACCCAAATAATCCGGGTTTTATTCTGTCTGTGATGGTTGGAATAATAATTTCGATTTTTCTTCTAAAAAATCTAGCTGATTATTTGGCAATGTTTTTCATTAACTTTTTAAGAAATGGAGTTTTGAGAGACATGCGAAATGCATTGTATAAAAAAACATTAGAATTGCCTTTAGCTTTTTATTCAGAAAAAAGAAAAGGCGATGTTATTTCCCGAATTTCTGGTGACGTAAACGAGGTCCAGACTTCGCTTTTGGCAATTTTAGAGCTTATCGTAAAAGAACCTTTGACAATTGTTTTTACAATTATTGCCATGTTGATCATTAGTGCGAAACTAACTTTATTTGTCTTTATTTTCATTCCTGTTTCTGGATACATTATTTCATTAATCGGAAAGCAATTAAAAAAACAGTCAACAAAAGCACAACAAGAACAGGGAACTTTTTTATCGACAATAGAAGAAACAATTGGAGGATTAAAAGTTGTTAAGGGCTACAATTCTGAAAACTATTTTAATGGCGTATTCCAGAGTTCTACAGAACGTTTTTTCAAATTGTCAAACAGCATTGGAAATCGCCAGAACTTAGCATCTCCTGCAAGTGAATTTATGGGAATTACAGTAATTGCCATTTTGCTTTGGTACGGTGGTCAAATGGTGTTAATTGACAAAACATTAGAAGGCGCTGCTTTTATTGCCTACATGGGATTAGCCTACAATATTCTAACTCCTGCAAAAGCAATTTCTAAAGCTTCATATGGAGTAAAAAGAGGAAATGCCGCAGCAGAACGTGTTTTGGAAGTTTTAGACCAAGAAAACACTATTGTTTCTAAAGAAAATGCAGTTGAAAAAACCACTTTTGACAATAACATAAGCATTCAACACATCAACTTTAAGTATGAAGAGGAAAATGTTTTAAAAGATTTTTCACTTGAAATCAAAAAAGGACAAACTGTTGCTCTTGTTGGACAATCCGGAAGCGGAAAAAGTACAATTGCCAATTTATTGACGCGTTTTTATGATGTAAATGAAGGTACAATTTCAATTGACGGAATCAACATCAAAGACATGAACTTGCAGTCGCTTCGCAGTTTAATGGGATTGGTAACTCAAGACAGCATTTTATTCAATGACACCATTAAAGCCAATATCGCTTTAGGAAAATTAGATGCTACTGATGATGAAATCATCGAAGCTTTAAAAATTGCTAATGCTTATGAATTTGTGAAAGATCTTCCGAAAGGGATTTACACGAACATTGGCGACAGCGGAAACAAACTTTCGGGCGGACAAAAACAACGTTTGTCTATTGCTCGTGCAGTATTGAAAAATCCTCCGATTATGATTTTGGATGAAGCTACTTCTGCATTGGATACTGAAAGCGAAAAATTTGTTCAAATTGCGCTTGAAAATATGATGCAGAACAGAACTTCAATCGTAATTGCACACCGACTTTCAACAATCCAAAAAGCAGATGTGATTGTGGTCATGCAAAAAGGAAAAATCGTTGAACAGGGAACACACGATGAATTAATCACCCTCAACGGAACTTATAACAAACTAGTTACGATGCAGTCTTTTGAATCGTAATTTTTAAAAGCAAAAACCAAGTTGATCTACACAGATTAAGGAAATATTAAAACTAATTTTTATTTCTTTAATCTGTGTTTATTTTTTTAACTTTAGGTAGTTTTTGAATAATCTCTATAAAATGTACCTAAAAAATCCGAATATAAAACTTCCCGAAGATCCTGACACTGTAGTTTGGAAATATCTTGATTTATCTAAATTTCTGGATTTATTGCTTTCTAAGAAATTATTCATGTCGCGGTCAGACAAATTTGAAGATCAATACGAAGGCACTTTCAGTGAACCTACTTATGAAGAAATCAAAAAATTAGCAGTAGATAATCCTGACTTTTTGAATTATTACAAAACTCATCGCGAGCAGGTTGCCATAAGCAGTTGGCACATCAACGAATATGAATCGTTTGCAATGTGGCAGATTTTTACTCAAAATAGCGAAGGTTTAGCAATTCAATCTACAATAGGAAGATTGCAAAAAGCATTAAATCCCGAAAATAATTTTGATCAATATATTGGCGAAGTAAATTATATCGATTACAAAAAAGAATATATTCCGTTTGATGATTTATTCTTTCCGTTTTTATTCAAAAGAAAAAGTTTTCAGTACGAACGTGAAGTGCGCATTATTACTGATACTACGAAAAGCACCATAAAACTGAATGACGGATTAAAAATCAATGTCGATATCAATCAATTAATTGAGAAAATCTACATTCATCCAAAATCTGAAAACTGGTACAAAAAACTGGTAATCGAATTGGTGGAACGCTTGGACTTTGGTTTCGAAATCGAAAAATCTGACCTTGAAAGCGATATATTGATCTAAGGTTCTGAGATTCTTAGATGCTAAGATTCTAAGTTTTTTTTTAGCCGCAGATTATACAGATTAAAAGGATTTTTATTCTTTACAAAAAAGCCGTTTTAAAAAATGCTTTTTTTTTTAAAACGGTTTTTGTTTTTTTTTGCTTTCAAAGGTTTTGAAAAACTTAGAACCTTAGCATCTCAGAATCTTAGCAACTTAGATAGGCTTGTAAGCTTTAACCTCCCATTTTTTAGAAGCTAAATCTATATAATTATAATGCAGAACATCATTTTTATCGAATTGACCGTTTTGGTTGGTATCTTCAATTGTTCTGAAATATATGCGATTTTTTGATTCGATTAAACTCCAGTCCACCAATTCCTGAAGATCTGCTGAAACTTTAGTGAAATTTTCCCCGCTGATATTACTTAGATACAAAGTTTTAATATCTCCAGTATCAATTTTTCCGTCTTTATTGGTATCAGAATCGGTTAAGGTGTAAACCATTACTTTATTCTGAGTTTTATCTGCTACTGTCTTCAAATAAGTCGCCGTTAAAATTAAAATTGGTTTATCTGATAAAGGTCTGATAGAATCTGAATCCACTTTTTGGAATTTTAAATTCTGCAAATATCCCGTAATTTCATATTCTCCTAAATTAGAAATCGTGAAACTTACATCGTTCACACTTGAAGAACCGTAACGTGCTTTTGTTCCTTTTTCATAAACTCTCAAATCACCAACTGGATGAATTAAATAATTTGTTCCTTCCATCTGAATTGGCAAATCTGCTACTTCAATTTGAGTAGAATCCGTTTTGGCAACCACACTTGCTTTGTTTGAAGCATCATAAATTACTTTCGGCTTCTGCACTTCGTCCTTACAACCCACTGTAGTTCCGATAATTACTAAGGCGATATATTTTAGATAGTTTTTCATTTATGGCAATTATATTAGAATATCAAATATACTATTTTTGATTGTAAATTTTGGTTTTATTGAATTTTAGTAAACTTACAGCCTTGCATTCAATTTTATATTAAAAACTCTCGAAGTCATGTAATTTGGAATCGCATACTCATTTTTTGAATACACATCGCGAACCCAAGTATTTGTAATTGCGTTTTGATTATTGAAAAGATTAAAAATTTCAAGACCAACTGATAATTCCTTAAAATCCTTCAGCCATTTTGCTTTGGCAACTTTTGTACTGCTGTCAACAAAAACTTTTGCAAAACCTACATCTGCCCTTCTATAATCATTTAATCTGTTTTGATACAAATAAGGATCAGAATATGCTGGAGATCCGCCAGGCAAACCGGTATTGTAAACTAAATTAAGATACAATTTTACGCTCGGAATATTTGGCATATAATCCTGAAAAAGCATCGCAAATTTTAAACGTTGATCTGTTGGTCTCGCGATGTATCCTTTATTTTCATAATTTTCCTCGGTTTTCATATATCCAAAACTTACCCACGATTCCGTTCCCGGAACAAATTCTCCATTCAGCCTGAAATCAAGACCTTGCGCATATGCTTTTGCGTTATTGTTAGCTACGTAACGAATTCTGACATTATCAATCGAATATACATTTACATCTGAAAGTGATTTATAATACAATTCCGTCACCCATTTAAAAGGACGATTCCACATTTTAAAATTATAATCATTCCCTAAAACAACATGCATAGATTCCTGTGCTTTTACATTCGGATTTACAACTCCGTCTAAATCTCTAAGTTCTCTGTAAAAAGGTGGCTGATGGTACAATCCACCAGAAATCCTAAAAACCATATCCATGTCCCAATTGGGCTGAATGGCAAATTGAGCACGTGGACTCACAACAGTCTGCATTTTTCCTTCAACCGAAGCTCCAGAAACAGTCCAACTTTGAAAACGCACTCCAAGATGATACCAAACTGTACTTGAACCAATTGCTGTCTTTTTATTGAATTGTGTATAACCTGAAAGTCTGTTTATAGTATTATAATTGGTTGCCCGAATATCCTGATATGGCAGTAACGGTCCTGTGTAAGGCTGGTATGGTTCATTATTTTTAGGTAAAATTACTAATGGCGGGTTAATAGAAAAACCTGCCGAATCGATTACCTCCCACTCGACTACGCGGTCTCGAATGGATTCTCTGGTATATTTTAGACCAAATTCCAGTTGGCTGTCGTTCATCCATTCTTTAAAACCTTTAATCTCGGCATTAGCGATTAATGCATCGAGATCATTTCGCGCATGATTCAGCTGTGAACCAATACCACGCGTAAAATCAATATTTTCTGAATTGCCATCTTCATCAACATTTCCTAAACGATATTGTGCCAAAATATCAAAATGTTCCTGTTCTGTGGTATGAAAAAGTGATCCAATCACTTTAAAAGTAAGACTTGGTAAAGCTTTATATGTCGTTTTTAAAGCTCCAAAATAGGTTTCGTACTTGTCTTTTTCTGGCCCATCATAATAAACCGTCAAAGCCATTGGTTGATCGATTGTACCAAAATTAGTTTGACGCGTTAATGGTTGGTAGGAGTATTTATTCTGCGAAATATTCCCCAAAAAACTCATTTGCCATTTTTCAGAAATATCATAATTTATATTCGTCTGAATATCTGCAAAAACAGGAGTGTAATTGGTTTCAGTATCCTGACTATTTAGTAACAAACTATTATTTCGATAACGAATTCCAGTCACCGCAGACCATTTTTTGTTTTTAGAAACAAGATCAACGGCAGCGCTTCCACCCAAGAAACTTGCTTCGAAAGCTGCACCAAACTGAGTTGGTTTTCGATACGTAATATCTAAAACCGAAGAAAGCTTATCGCCAAATTTAGCCTGAAACCCTCCCGCGGAAAAATCAACATTCTGAACCAAATCAGTATTCGTAAAACTTAAACCTTCTTGTTGCCCTGAACGAATTAAAAAAGGACGGTAAACCTCGACTTCATTGACATAAACTAAATTTTCGTCGTAATTGCCACCACGAACTGCGTATTGTGTGCTCAATTCATTGTTTGAATTTACGCCCGGCAAAGTTTTCAGAATATTTTCAATTCCGGCATTTGCACCGGGAATCTTTTTAATAGTTTCGGGCTCAACGGTAACAATACCTTGAACACGCTTTTTATTTTTGGAAGAAACAAAAACTTCACCCATTTGTTCCTCCGAATTATTCATTACCGGATTAAAAAGGAAAATTTCATTGGGTTTTAAGCTTACTGTCAAGCTCAACATTTTCAACGCAATATGAGTAAAAATCAGCGACACTTTTTTATTTGGAGGCAATTCGATATCAAAAGCACCATTTGAATCTGACTGAACAACAGTTCCTAAACAGCTAATATTAACATCAGCCACCGGACGATTTTCAGTATCTAAAATAACACCTTTAACATGTGCGTTTTGAGCGATTGACATGGGGCCAATGCATAAAAAAAAGAAAACAAGTATTAACTTATAAGTATTCAAACGTTTTGATTTTATTTTTGTTGACTCCTAAAAAAATGAGTTTCAAACACTGCTGTATTTCCAACATTATCTGTCACTTCAATTTTTAAATCATTTGCACCTTCAGCCAATAAGGCATCATCAAAAGTATGAGTAATTTTTCTGGTTTTGTTATCATATTCAAATAAAACCCAATCGCCGTTTAAATAACCGTTATACGATTTTATTCCAGATATTGAATCGCTGATTGTAAACTGTATTTTTTTTACATCGCTTATCCATTTGTCTTGAATAGATTTTGTAATCGAAATTTTTGGCGCAATCGTGTCTAAAACCAATCCGAATTGACCTAATGTTTTAGATTTTGCCGTAAAAACATCGCCCTTTCTGGTAGTTCCATTATAACTTCCTACTCTTCCAATAAAAAGTTTGTCTCTTAAAGCTTCCTCATAAGAATCATCTTTAATTGTAATCGTAAAATTAGAATGTACCGGAATTACATCTTCGTGAACATAAACTTTATTATTTTTCACATCGAAATTCATGTTGAAATCATCGTAAAAAGTCCCCGCAGGAAAAAACACAGACATATTATCTTTTTCAAAATTTGCATCTCTGTTTGCTCTAATAAAATATTTTGAAACAATTGGCTCTTCTTTTACAACTGGAGTCGCCGTATCGTATTCAATTGGAACTGTAATCGAACTCAAATTTCCGTAATAATCAGAAACCTCAATTCTATAGGTCGAGGCCAAATTAGGATCAACAACTACAATTCCGCGCAAAGAATCAGTTTTAATGATACTCAGAGCATATGGCGTTTTCATAAAAAGCTTTTGCACGCGCTGTCCTGATTTTTTATATCTTGGATAATCAATTAATGCATTTACATATCGCATTTCATCAAATGAATACGTATTGAATTGATAATTGTAATTCTGATTTCCGTTTACGAACGTTGAAACATTAAAAACTCCATTTTTGTTTCCCGAAACATCATCAAAATCAACAGCTGAAATTCCGAAACCAATTTTCCCGTTCGCTTTCACTTTCCCAGCAAGATAAGTACCGTCTTTTTGAAGCGACATATTGACCATTATGGGTTGTTTTGACTGATTTACAACCGTATTTTCCATCGGATAAACCAAAAGACTTGAAACCGAAGGCTTTTTTGTGTCTTTAATATTTTTATCAAATCCAAAAAACATTGGATTAATGACAAATTCCGATTTTGTATCACGAATTTCGAAATGCAAATGTGGCCCTTCAGAAGATCCCGTGTTTCCGGAAAGTGCAATTAATTGTCCTTTTGTGACAGGCAACTCATTCGGCTTTGGAAACATTTCAATCTCGAAAGCTTTTTCTTTATAATGTGTTTTTTGAATATAATCTTGAATCGGGCCAATGGCAGTCTGCAAATGTCCATAGACAGACGTATAGCCATTTGGATGTGTGATGTAAATGCATTTTCCATTTCCAAAAGTAGAAATCTTGATTCTAGAAATGTATCCATCGGCAACTGCATATACATTTAAACCTTCTCTTTGGTTGGTTTTCAAATCAAAACCAGCGTGGAAATGATTTGGTCTAAGCTCGCCAAAATTCCCAGAAAGTTGCATAGGAATATCTAGCGGAGCGCGAAAATAATCTTTAGGATACTGCGTCTGAGCAAATATAAAGTGACAAAATAAAAGGGTGTATAGTGAAAATCTCATAAGCAACATTTTTGCTAAGGTAAAAAAATAAGAGGCAAAATCCGAGTATTTCGCTACAAAAATACAATTAACTGAATTTCATCTATTTGATTATTTTAACTGCAAAAAAATCGAGAAAAAATTGCATTAATAAAAAGGAATACTAACTTTGTATGATTAAGTAATGAATAGGATTTATAATGAGTGTAATTGCCGAAATAATTGATACTCTTGAATATAAAGTCGAGAAGCTTTTTGAGAAATCAAAAGGTTTGGAGAAAAACAATCAGGTATTACAATTAGAATTAGCCAAAGCTGTGCAAATTATCCAGAAACAATCTGAAGAAATTGAAGCTTTGAAGAAGCAATATGAAACACTTAAAATAGCCAATTCGTTGCTCGGCAGCGACAATAACAAGAGAGAGACAAAGCTTAAAATAAATTCATTAATTCGCGAAATTGATTACTGTATAGCACAACTATCAGATTAGTAAAACATGGACGGAAAGCTTAGAATCAAAATATCAATTGCAGACAGAGTTTACCCTTTAACGGTTGAACCAGCTCAGGAAGAAGGACTTAGAAGTGCTTCTAAGAAAATTGATGCCATGATTAAGCAATTCGAAGAAAATTACGCAGTTCGTGACAAACAAGATGTATTGGCTATGTGTGCATTGCAATTTGCATCACAAGTTGAACAAAAACAAATTGATAACGCAATAGATGGCGAAGAAACCATCGAACGAATTAAAAAATTAAATTCGCTATTAGATCAATATCTCGAAAATTAAACGTTCTTTACAGAAACTAAGATACTGCCTACATTAGTTCACATTTGGTAAACTCAACACTAACAATTTAGAATGAGCGAATCGTCACTACTATAGTATGCCCTCCTTTTGGCTGGGAAACTTGAACAGTGAGTTAGCTCAAAACTTGTCTTTACGAGTTTATACAAGCAATTAATGTAGGCTTTTTTTATATATAAATTTTAACAAACATGGACATAATAACGATCATTATTTCAGGGATTGTGGGGATTGCAGTAGGTTTTGCAATTGCTAAAATCATCGAAAAAAGCAATATTTCTAATCTAATCAAAAACGCTAAAAAAGAGGCCGCTTCTATTTTAAAAGATGCCAATTTAGAAGCTGAAAATATTAAAAAAGACAAAATTCTTCAAGCAAAGGAGCGTTTTATCGAATTAAAATCAGAGCACGAACAAGTTATTTTAGCTAGAGACAAAAAAGTAGCTGAAGTAGAGAAACGCGTGCGCGATAAAGAATCTCAGGTTTCAAATGAACTTTCTAAAGCTAAAAAAGTAAACGACGATTTTGAAGCTAAAACTCAAGAATACAACAATAAAATTGAGGTTTTAGATAAAAAACAAGCTGAAGTTGACAAACTTCACAAAAGTCAGCTACAACAGTTAGAAGTAATTTCAGGACTTTCTGCAGAAGAAGCAAAAGAACAATTAGTTGAAGGATTAAAAGCCGAAGCTAAAAGCAAGGCTATGTCGCATATTCAAGATACAATTGAAGAAGCTAAACTTACTGCACAGCAAGAAGCTAAAAAAATCATCATCAATACTATTCAAAGAGTTGGTACAGAGGAAGCAGTTGAAAATTGCGTTTCTGTTTTTAACATTGAATCTGACGATGTAAAAGGTAGAATTATTGGTCGTGAAGGACGTAATATTAGAGCTTTAGAAGCTGCGACAGGAGTTGAAATTATTGTTGATGATACCCCAGAAGCAATTATCCTTTCTTGTTTTGATCCGGTTCGAAGAGAAATCGCACGTTTATCTTTACACAAATTAGTAACTGACGGACGTATTCACCCTGCAAGAATCGAGGAAGTTGTTGCAAAAACAGCGAAACAAATTGACGACGAAATTATCGAAGTTGGTAAACGTACTGTAATCGACTTAGGAATTCACGGATTGCATCCTGAATTGATTAAAGTTGTAGGTAGAATGAAGTACCGTTCTTCGTACGGACAAAACTTATTGCAACACTCTAGAGAAGTTTCTAAACTTTGTGGTATCATGGCTGCAGAATTAGGATTAAACGTAAAACTAGCTAAAAGAGCAGGTTTATTGCACGATATTGGTAAAGTGCCAGATACAGAAAGTGATTTACCACACGCATTATTAGGTATGCAATGGGCTGAAAAATATGGTGAGAAAGAAGAGGTTTGCAACGCAATTGGAGCTCACCACGACGAGATCGAAATGAAATCATTATTATCTCCAATTATTCAGGTTTGTGATGCTATTTCTGGAGCACGTCCAGGCGCTAGACGTCAAGTATTAGATTCATACATCCAACGTTTGAAAGATCTTGAAGATGTTGCTTACGGATTCAGTGGTGTAAAAAATGCATATGCAATTCAGGCTGGTAGAGAACTTCGTGTAATTGTAGAAAGTGAAAAAGTTTCTGATGATAATGCTGCAAACCTATCATTTGAAATTTCACAAAAAATTCAAACAGAAATGACTTATCCAGGTCAAGTAAAAGTAACTGTAATTAGAGAAACAAGAGCAGTTAATATCGCTAAGTAATTTCTCTTTAAATAAAAAAACAAAGGCTATCTTTTCAGATAGCCTTTGTTTTTTTATTTATATTTCGCTAAAAACGAATTATAGATCTCCAAATATAATTTTAAAACTAGTTCCTACTCCTACTTCACTTTCGACTTGAATAGTTCCTTTCATCGCTTCAATCTGATTTCGGGTGATATAAAGACCAATTCCGCGTGCATCTTCATGTTTATGAAATGTTTTATACATTCCGAATAAAAGATCGCCATGAACCGCTAAATCGATCCCAAGGCCATTGTCAGTAATTTTTAATGATTTATAACCATCTGGTTCAATCGCAAAATCAAAAACAATTAAAGGATCACGATCTGGGTGCGCATATTTAATCGCATTTGTTGTAAAATTCAGCAAAACACTTTCAAGATAAGCGGGATTAAAATTGATCGTCAAATAATTAGGAACATTATTTACAATCGTCACATGTTTTTGTTTGTCAAAGCCTTTTATTGTGGCAATTGTTTTTTCAATGTATTCACACAGTTTTAAAGGAACGACAGCAATATTTATATTGCTTTGTGTTTTTACAATTTGAGTCAAATTCGAAATTGTATCATTCAAATCATTTGAAACCGTTCTTAAATGAACCAACATTTCGCTTACAGTTTGCTTGTCAACATCGGCATCAATAAAATCCAATATTGATTTAATATTGCCAGCCTGCGTGTTCAAATTATGTGAAACTATATGCGAAAAATTCAGTAAGCGGCTGTTTTGATCGCTATACAATTTCATGGTTTTTAAAAGTTCGAGTTCTTTTTCTTTCTGCAAAGAAACATCTGTGTGTGTTCCTATAACTCGCAGAGGTTTTCCGTTTTCGTCGCGTTTTATAACTTTTCCACGATCCAGAATCCATTTATAATTTCCGCTTGAAGTCATTACACGATGGTAATTCTCGTAATACGGAATTTTATTGTCAAAATGCTCGTGAATATCCGAATAATACTTTGGCAAATCGTCTGGATGAACAATTTTATCCCATCGCTCAGGATCATCAAAAATATCAGTAGATTCTAATTCCAAAATTTTAAGAGAAAGAGACGAATAAAAAACCTGATTTGTCACCATATCCCAATCCCAAATTCCAACTGTAGAAGCGTCCAATGCAAATTGAAAACGTTCCTCAGAAATGCGCAGTCGTTCTTCTTTATCTTTCAAATCTGTAATATCAGAAACATGGCCAAAAAAACTCACACTCCCATTTGGAGACAACTCAGTTTTTGAAGCCACTTTAAACCAGCGAAGCCCTTTTTTAGGCAAAACTGCTCTAAACTCCAATTCCCAAGGTTTTATTTCCTTTCGGGCTTTAACCAATGATTGAAAAAACAAATCTCGATCCTGCGGAAATATTCTATCGTAAATAATGAATTTGATGTCATTTGTAAATTCTTTTGCTGAAATTTCAAAAATCTCATCGGCAGATTTACTGACGAGCGGGAAGGAATAATTATTATTGTTATCGATTACAAACTGAAAAAGTAAATCAGGCATTTCAGCCAACAATTTTTTGTAAAAATTATTCACCTCCAGGCAATCTTCATTTCCATATAAATCAAAAACCATATAATAACATTTATGCAAATTGGGTCTATTTTAACCTCAAAAATCGAGAAACGTGCAGTTCGTCGATTTTATTTGCTTTTAGTAGAAATTATCATACAATATATTAATTTTTGAGATAAAATTTAACTTTTGGGCGAAAAAAATTAACGTCGAGGATGAAAAGAATGCATCACTTCTTTTAAAAAACTTCGGTCCAAATGCACATAAATTTCAGTTGTCGTGATGGATTCATGTCCCAACATTAATTGAATAGATCTCAAGTCGGCACCATTTTCTAAAAGATGTGTCGCAAATGAATGTCGGAGCGTATGTGGACTAATATTTTTATGAAGACCAATTTTGACGGCCAAATCTTTTATAATAGTAAAAATCATAGCACGCGTAAGCTGATTTCCTCTTCGGTTTAGAAACAAAGTATCCTCGCATCCTTTTTTAACATTTAAATGCGGACGTACCTCATCTTTATAAATCTCGATATATTTTTTCGTCAATTTGCCAATAGGCACGAAACGCTCTTTGTTTCCTTTTCCGGTAATTTTTATAAAACCTTCGTCAAAAAACAAATCTGAAATTTTTAATGTAACCAATTCCGAGACGCGAAGCCCGCAGCCGTATAAAGTCTCCAACATTGCTCTGTTTCGTTCTCCTTCATTCGAACTTAAATCAATTGCTGCGATAAGTGCATCGATTTCATCAACAGATAAAGTGTCCGGAAGTTTTCGTCCAGTTTTTGGACTCTCGATTAATTCCAAAGGATTATCATTTCGATAGTCTTCAAAAATCAAATAATTAAAAAAACTTTTTATGCCCGAAATTATTCTTGCCTGCGAACGTGGATTCACCTCTTTTGCTACCGAATAAATAAACTGCTGCAAAGTTTCATCTGAAATTTTTAGCGGCGAAACCTCTATTTTATTTTGTTCCAAAAAAAGACATAAACGTTCTATATCAAAGCCATAATTATCAATTGTATTTTTAGACAAACCGCGTTCGATTCGCAAATACGATTGATAATCTTTTATATATCGGTTCCAATTCATAGTTACAAAGTAAACATTTTTAGACGTAAAAATATTTCATACAATGAGATAAAAAAACCTTTCTCAAAGAAGAAAGGTTTTACAATTATTAAATATTCAATTTAATTTATATCCAAAAGCTAAAGAAAACACATTGTTTTTAATTTTATAACTATCATCTTCAATATGAAAATCCACGGCATTTGACAAACCTATGTTATAACGGAGATCTACAGAACAATATTCCAGAAAATTATAACCAATACCAAAAGCCAAACCAAAATCGACAGTTTTAACATGATCCGTAATGTTTATACCATTTTCTTCGGCATGCATTAAAAAACCAATTTGCGGACCTGCCTGAACATTTAATCCATCAATAACGAAATATTTAGCCAAAATAGGCAAATTCAAATAAGCCAATTTAATATCATCATTGTAAGCTATACCATCCTTTATAAATTCATTTTTCACTCCGTGAGTTGAGTATAAAAGTTCAGGTTGAATAGCAAATTTTTCATCTGTTTTAATTTCCGAAAAAACACCAACCTGATACCCTATTAAAGTTTCATTTTCATGGGAGTCACCAGAGCTATTTGGAAAATTAACACCTCCTTTAATCCCAAATCTACTTCCCGTTGCTTGAGCATTTGCAAAACTAAATGCCATAACTACAAGAGCAGATAAAATAATTTTCTTCATCCTAATTTGATTTTTTTGTGCGGTTAAATTAATTAATCAAATATAAAAATATACCTATTAAATATTCCCATTTTTTTTATTAAATAAAATTAAAGCACCACTATATGCGCATAAAAAAGCCCCCTAAAAAAGGAGGCTTTTGAAAATCTATTTTGATATTATTTGAATTTATAAGCTAAAGAAAGCTGTAAGTTGCTATTTTTTGTGCTATCATAATAATCACTAAAATCTACGTAATCACGGTCATATATTCCAGAAAGACCAACGGTGTAACGCAGGCCAACAGAAAAATTGTCTGTAAAATTATAACCTGCACCAAAGTTAAATCCGTAATCTGCAGTTTTGTAAGCATCTTTAATATCTCTGCTTTCATTTTTAGCCGAAACTAAAAATCCAATTTGCGGACCTGATTCAACAGTAAATTTTTTCGTAACATAAAATTTAGCCAAAACAGGAACATTAATATAATTCAATTTATAAGCCCCACTATCTTTTCCACCGCCGTCCATATTATATCTGGCACCTTGAGTAGAAAACAAAAGCTCTGGCTGAATAGCTAATCTTTCAATAATTTTAATTTCGGCAAACCCTCCAATATGGAAACCAGCCTTGAGATTGGTATCAAAATCACCCGTAAAATTGGCAAGATTAAGACCTCCTTTTACTCCAAACCTAGTTTCCTGAGCATTACTGAATGCAAAAGCCATCAATGCAATGGTAGATAAAATAATTTTTTTCATTCTAATTTGTTTTGGGTTAAAATTTAACTGACCAAATATAAAGCTATACCTACTAAAAATCAATTAGTTTTTTAACAAATAAATTAGTACTATAAAAAAGCCCTTCTCAAAAATGAGAAAGGCCCAACAATTAACTAAATATTATTTCTTTTTTAGAAGTGCAATGCAAATCCAACATTGAATTGGAAAAAGCTTTTTGCATAATCATCATTTGTAGTTATGTTATATCTTACGCCTGGCTCAACAGAAACATTTTTTGCAACAAACCAAGCATACCCTCCTTGCAAACCAACAAAAGAAGGATTGTGATCAACATCTTTAATGCTAACTCCCGTATAAGAAGCTTCAAGAGGAAATTTATTTAGTAAATAATATTTTGCACCTACTTTATACGAAAAGATATTACTATGTCCATTATCTCCATAGCCTAAACCTAACTTCACAGCTAAATTGTTCGCTACAAAATAACCTCCCTCAGCACCCACGTTCCAATCAGTTTCGCCATCAGAAGACGATAAACTAAAAGCAGTATTTCCAGTTTGTGCACCAAAAGCTGTATTAGCTTCAATTAACCATTTTCCTTTTGCCGTTTGTTCTTGTGCATTTGCAAAACCAAAAGTCATTACCGCAATAGCGCCTAAAATAATTTTTTTCATGATTTTTATTTTTAATTACTAGAACAAAGTAAAAATTTACGTACAAAATTTTAGCAATTAAAAAGTCAGAAAAATATAATAATAAGACACAAATTTCCTGCAAAAAAGCATTGGTTTACAAATTGTTAAATCATAAAAAGTACAAAACAAATAATTTCAGCCTCAAGAAAAGTGAGAATTTTAATATTTATTTAAAGCGTTATATAAAACAATAAATCATAAATAATGTAGTTTTGAACTATAGATAACATATAAAATACCAATTTTTAAAAACATTTTTATGAAGAAATTATTTTTAGCAGCTGTAATGTTCTTGGCAGCATCAACTGCAATACACGCACAATTATTAAAAATCGGGGTTAAAGCTGGGGTTAACTTTGCGAGCCAGCCTGGTGATGCAACATTAAATGGTGTAGCGTTTGATAAAGATGGAATAACAAGTTTTCATGCTGGTCTAGTTGCAGAAGTAAAATTATTAGAAAAATTCGCAATCCAGCCAGAGCTTTTGTATTCTACACAAGGAGCAACTTATAAATTTGCCGATGCTCAACAAGACTTTAAAAATGAATTAGCCTATTTATCTATTCCAGTAATGGCAAAAATCTATATGACAAAATCATTAAGCTTAGAAGTTGGTCCACAAGCTTCATTTTTATTAAGCCAAAAAAATGATGTTCGATTCGACGACGCTAACACATTTGATTTTGCTCTTAACGCAGGTTTAGGATTGAAAATTACAGAAAGCATTTTTGTTCAAGGACGTTATAGCCTTGGATTAACAGATGCTTCTCCACATGCAGATATTAGAAACTCAGTAGTACAGCTTTCTGCTGGATTCATGTTCTAAAATAATATCACATACTTTTACAAAAACCGCTCTGTTTATTCGTGCGGTTTTTTTTATTTTTACAAAGTTCAATGACAATTGCAAGAATCAATAGCAATGTCAATCTCTCAAAACAAAAAATACACTTATGAAAATCTGCATTATCAACGGACCCAATTTGAATCTTTTAGGAAAACGTGAACCAGAAGTTTACGGAAGTCAGACTTTTGAAGATTATTTTGAAACGTTGAAACAAAAATTTCCAAATATTGAACTTTCGTACTATCAAAGCAATATTGAAGGCGAATTAATTGGCAAAATTCAGGAAGTGGGTTTTTCATTTGACGGAATTATTTTAAATGCAGGTGCTTACACACACACTTCTATTGGCTTGGGCGATGCAATGAAAGCCGTGACAACTCCAGTTATTGAGGTTCATATTTCAAACACTTACGCTCGAGAAAGTTTTAGACATCAATCGTATTTATCAGGAAATGCAAAAGGTGTTATTTTAGGTTTCGGACTTAAAAGTTACGAATTAGCGATTCAATCTTTTTTGTAAAATTTTATTTGTTCTCGCAGATTTTGCAGATCAAAGAGATTTTATTGCAATGTAAAGATGTAAAAAGAAATCTGCTCAATTTGCTAAATCTGCGAGAGACAAAAAATATTAATCTTTTAGAACTTCAACTCTAAAAAGAAGAGATTCGCTTTGAATATATCCGTCACAATTTAACAAATTATTAATAGGCTCAGATTCAAGTTATTCTATTTTTGTAAGATAAACCACTTACATGAGAAACTTTACTTTATTTGCCTTTTTATTATTTTCGATTGCAAACTTTGCACAAATCAAAGGAACTATAACTGACGAAAAAGGAAATCCGTTGCCATTTGTTTCCGTTTTTGAAGAAAACACATATACCGGAACAACTTCAAATGAACAAGGAAAATACCAATTGAACGTAAAAGAAATTGGTAAAAACAAAATCATTTTTCAATATCTCGGTTATAAAACACAAAAAATAGCCGTTTCTTCAGATTCTAAAAATAGTGTTCTGGATGTTAAAATGCTCGAAGAAAGTTTCGCCCTAAACGAAGTTGTCATTGACCCAAAAAATAATCCTGCCGACGCGATTATTAAAAGTGCCATTGCAAACAAAAAAGACAACTCGGATAAAACAGGTCGATATACTGCCGATTTTTATTCGAAAGGAATGTTCAAAGTGAAAGATCTTCCCAAAAAATTTCTTGGCCAAAAAGTAGATCTTGGCGAAGATATGGCGTCAAACTTAGATTCGACAGGAACCGGAATTCTGTACTTATCTGAAACAGTTTCGAAAATCACATTTGAAAAACCTGATAAACTCAAAGAGAAAATTATTGCTTCAAAAATCTCAGGAAACGACAAAGGATACAGCTACAACACAGCCGCTTTATCAACTTATGATTTTTATGACAATACCTTAGATTTCGACATCAAACTCATCTCTCCTATTGCCGATAATGCTTTCAGTTATTACAAATACAAATTAGAAGGCACTTTTTTTGACGACAACAATCAGCAAATCAACAAGATTAAAGTTACTCCAAAACGAGATAAGGAGCCCGTTTTTGAAGGTTATATTTATATCGTTGACGATCGTTTTGCTATTTACGCGGTTGATCTTGATATAAAAGGCTACCGAATGAAAAATGAATTTACTGAAATAATGACTCTAAAGCAGAGTTTCAGTTACAATAAAATTCAAAAACTATGGACAAAAAATGCTCAAACCCTATCTTTTACTGCAGGCATTTTTAAAATAAAATTTTCGGGAACTTTTAATTATGTGTATTCAAATTATGAGTTTCCTGCAGCTTTCGCAAGGAAAACTTTTGGTAACGAAATTGTTGCTTTTGAGCCAAATGCCAACAAAAAAGATGATACGTTCTGGAATGAAATTCGGCCAATTCCGCTAACAATCGAGGAAAGCACGGATTATACAAAAAAAGACAGCTTGCTGACTATTCGAAAATCACAAAAATACACAGACTCCATTGATGCCAAAAACAATAAATTCAAAGTTTGGGATATTTTGATGGGATATGATTACAAAAACACATTCAAAAGTTATTCTTTTAACTATAAAGGGTTATTAAATATCAGTTCATTGAGTTTTAATACAGTTCAGGGCTTTAATTTAGATTCGGGTTTTTCATTTAAAAAATGGAATGAAGAGAAAGGAAAAAGCACTTCAATAAGCAGTACTTTTAATTATGGCTTTTCTGATGATCAATTGCGAGTTGTGGGTGATTTCAGTCATCAATTCAATACGATAAATTATGCTACAATTTGGGTTTCGGGAGGAACAAAAACAGCGCAGTTCAATAGTGCCGAACCTATTACAAAATTTGTCAATTCGATAGCTTCTTTGTTTTTCAAAGATAATTATATGAAATTGTACAACTTGGAATTCGCTCAAATTAACTACAGCCAAGATGTTGCAAACGGCATTAATCTAAGTGCGAAAATTGGTTATGAACAGCGAAAACCTTTGTTCAACACCACGGATTATTCTTTCTTTAAAAAAGATGATATTTATTCGTCAAATAATCCTTTGGCGCCAAATGATTTTACGACTCCAGCTTTTGATCAGCATCATTTATTTAAAACAGCATTGACGGCGCGAATTAATTTTGGGAATAAATATATTTCGAGACCTACTGAACGCTTCAATATTAAAAACGAAAAATACCCAACTGTTTATTTAGTTTTCGAAAAAGCTTTTGCAGCAAGTGAAAAAAAATACGAATTCGAAAGACTTGGAGCTTCTATTCAATATGATTTATCATTAGGAAACAAAGGAATTCTGGGTACAAATTTCAGAGCTGGAAAATTCTATAATGCCGAAAATATTGCTTTTATGGATTACAGACATTTTAATGGAAATCAAACTCACATTGGAACCTCTGAACGTTATTTGAATGTTTTTAATTTAATGCCTTACTATTCGAATTCTACAAACGACAGTTATTTTGAAATGCATTTAGAACACAACGACATGGGATTTGTAACCAATAAAATCCCACTGATCAATCTCCTGAAATCGACAATGAATATTGGATTTCATGCTTTGGCAATTCCGGACAGAAAACCTTATTCCGAATTTACAGTTGGTTTAGATAATCTAGGTTTCGGGAAATTCAAAGTTTTCCGAATTGATTATGTTCATTCTTATCAAGGCGGAATGCAGCAAAATGGCGTTGTTTTTGGGCTGAAGATTTTGAATGTATTAGACTAAGGTGCTAAGGTTCTAAGATACTAAGGTGCTAAGTTTTTTTCTTATGGATAATAAATCGTGATATCAAAATCATAAAAAAATCCGCTTAATCTGCATGAAACCAGATTGCATTAAGCGGATTTTTTTATTTTCGAAGTTTAATATTCTTTGTGCGGGCTTCGACTTCGCTCAGCCTGACAGAGATTAGAAATAGCTTCCTAAAAGAAAACTTAGAACCTTAGTATCTTAGAATCTTAGAACCTCTAAGAATGATAATCATCTGGTTCGATATGGATCAAAACATTTCCTAATTGCGGAATTTGTTCTTTTAGGGTATCTTGCAATTTGTGTGATAAATCATGCCCTTCTTTAACAGAAATATTTGCAGAAACTATTGCATGAAGATCGACGTGATAACGCATTCCAGCTTTTCGGATAAAGCATTTTTCTGTCCCAAGGATACCTGGAACTGTCAAGGCAACAACACGAATTTCTTCGACTAAATCATCATTTAAGTTTTCGTCCATAATTTCGCCAAGTGCCGGTCTGAAGATTTTGTAGCTATTATAAAGAATAAAAAAAGCAGCAAAAAGCGCAGCCCAATCATCTGCAGATTCATAGCCTTTTCCCATAAATAAGGCTATCGAAATCCCGATAAACGCCGCAACAGAAGTTATCGCATCGCTTCGATGATGCCATGCGTCGGCCGCTAATGCGGAACTGTTTGTTTGCTTGCTTCGTTTCATAACAACACGAAACGAATATTCTTTCCAAACAATTATCGCTCCTAAAACATATAAAGTCCAAGATTTTGGCAAATCATGCGAAGTGCCAATATTGGCAATACTTTCATAACCAATAATAGTTGCTGAAGTAATTAAAAACCCAACAACTAAAAATGTAATTAAAGGTTCTGCACGGCCATGTCCATAAGGATGATTTTCATCGGCCGGTTTATTAGAATACCTGATTCCGAATAAAACCAGACAAGACGAAAATATATCCGTTGTCGATTCGATCGCATCGGCAATCAAGGCATAAGAATTGCCAAAAAAACCTGCGAGACCTTTTACAAGGGCCAGGCAGGTATTTCCAACTATACTAAAGATAGTAGCTTTTACAGCTTTTTGTTCATCTGTCATGTAGACTATTTTTTTTCGCCAATAATTCACAAATTTAGATCCCCACAGATTATCAAATATAATTCGTGAATTTGTGGCTACCTATTTTTATGCTCTTACGATTTTTGCGCCAATTGCTCTTAAACGCTCGTCAATACGCTCGTATCCACGATCAATTTGTTCAATGTTTTGAATTGTACTTGTTCCTTTTGCAGAAAGCGCCGCGATTAATAATGAAATTCCCGCACGAATATCAGGAGAAGACATTGTAGTTGCTTTCAATTGAGATTCAAAATTATGTCCCATTACCACAGCTCTATGCGGGTCACATAACATGATTTTTGCTCCCATATCGATTAGTTTATCTACGAAAAACAAACGGCTTTCGAACATTTTTTGGTGAATCAAAACGTCGCCTTTTGCTTGCGTTGCTACAACTAAAACAATACTTAATAAGTCAGGCGTAAATCCTGGCCATGGTGCATCGGCAATTGTTAGAATAGAACCGTCGATATCCGTTTTAACTTCATATCCATCTTTATGAGCAGGAATATAAATATCGTCATTACGTTTCTCAACTGTAATTCCAAGTTTTCTAAAAGTATTTGGAATCAAACCTAAGTTCTCCCAGCTTACATTTTTGATCGTGATTTCGCTTTTTGTCATAGCCGCAAGACCAATCCAAGAACCAATTTCGATCATATCAGGAAGAATTCTGTGCTCGCAACCTCCAAGACTTTCAACACCCTCGATAGTCAACAAGTTTGATCCAACTCCTGTAATTTTAGCTCCCATAGAGTTCAACATTTTACATAACTGCTGTAAATAAGGTTCGCAAGCAGCGTTGTAAACTGTAGTTGTTCCTTTTGCTAAAACTGCAGCCATTACAATATTTGCAGTTCCTGTTACAGAAGCTTCGTCAAGAAGCATATCTGTTCCTTTAAGACCTTCTTTAGGAGTTTCTACTCCATAAAAATGATCTTCTCTGTTATATCTAAATTTTGCTCCAAGGTTGATAAAACCTTCAAAGTGTGTATCTAATCTACGACGACCAATTTTATCTCCACCCGGTTTTGGAATATATCCTTTTCCGAAACGAGCCAAAAGCGGTCCAACAATCATAATAGAACCGCGAAGCGCTCCACCTTCTTTTTTGAAAGCTTCAGTTTCTAAATATCCAACGTTAACCTCATCGGCTTGAAATGTAATTGAACCTGGTTCATTGCGTTGAATTTTCACCCCTAAATTTCCCAACAAAGTGATTAATTTATTGATGTCTATAATATCAGGAATGTTATTAATTTTTACTTTCTCTCCTGTTAGAAGCACGGCACATAAAATTTGTAATGCCTCGTTTTTTGCTCCTTGCGGAGTGATTTCTCCTTTTAAAGGAGTTCCTCCTTCGATTTTAAAAATTCCCATAGATCTTTTTTAAGGTTCTGAGGTTCTGAGATTCTAAGGTTCTAAGCTAAAAATCTTAGCTTTTTAATTCCTTAACTTCTTAGCTCCTTTTTATTGCTTTGTTTTTGTTTTATTTGGTACTGAGATTCTGAGGTTCTAAGGTGAAAATCTTAGCATCTTAGTTCCTTAGCATCTTAGCCTCTTTTTTATTTCTGATTATTGTTTTTTTGAAAAGGTTTTTTACCGCCTTTATTATTGTTTTTGTTGCTCTGAATTTTTGCTTGTCCGCCTTGAGTTGTTTTGTTTGACACACGTTTATTAGTACGCATTAAGTCAGTTGTATTCAAAAGTTCCTCAGTACTTTGCAATAAATTGATTTTCCCTCCAGACAATTCATATAAATGCTCAAAAATCACATCGTCTTTTACTGTGTCTTTGTTCCAGCTCAAGAAAGATTTTTTCATATGATTGGCAATGACCAATACAAGCGCATTTTTCATTTCCCCTTCTTCCCATTTATTAGCCACATCAATCATGTATTTGATGTTATTGCCATAAAATCTGTATTTTGGGAAGTTCTGCGGATATTGCAATGCGTCTGGTTTCAACTCTAAAACTTCTCTTGAAGGAATTGGATACGGAGACTCAACATTCAATTTGAAATCAGACATAATAAAAAGCTGATCCCATAATTTATGCTGAAAATCAGGAACATCGCGTAAATGCGGATTCAAGCTTCCCATAACCTGAATAATGTATTTTGCCGCTTTGTTGCGCGTTTCATCATCTTCGATTGCGGTAGCCTGATCAATCAGTTTTTGCAAATGACGACCATACTCCGGAATTATCAATCGTTGTCTTTCAGAATTATATTCCAAGTTATAAACAACGTCACTTGCCGCTTCTTTTTTATATTTTTCGATCATAAGTTATAATGAAACTATACCTTCTATTGTAGATACTTCTTTGTATTTACTAATCACATCGTCTGAGCTGTGCATAGTAACATCAACAGAAACGCTGGTAAATTTACCTGTTTTAGATTTTGTTGTTTTAATAACTGCGCCCATTCGGTCAAAAGCTTTTTCAACACGCTCTACATTATCAGCAACAGATGGCACAATAAATTTATATAAATATTCTGCTGGCCAAGTGTTTGCATTATCAAGCTCTACTTTTAGTCTTTCGTAAAATTCGGCTGTATTTTTTTCTTTATCGTTCTCCATTCGTAATTAAAAATAAACGCAAATATACGGTTTTGATTTCAGATTTCAGATTTTAGATTTTAGATTTTTTCTACTCAAAAAAACACTGTTTTTTTGCCACGAATTTCACGAATTTACGCTAATTATAATACTGTAAATCTCTTTCTTAAATTTCACCAATTTTTTGATGGCTTTTAAAATTTAAATTTGCGGAAATTCGTGAAATTCGTGGCAAAACTTTATATTTGAAATAATTTGCCAATTTGCTCCCGATAATTATCGGGATTGCGAGATTAAAACACATTACAATGAAAAAACTTCTTTTATTTCTTATCGTCCTTTTATCCAACAACATTCAAGCACAAGAAGTCAAAACCTTAACTTATTTCCAAAATGACACTATAAAATTGGATTTAGATTTATATCTGCCAAAGAAAAAATCTAACGAAAAAATTCCGCTGATTATGTTTGCTTTTGGTGGCGGATTTTCTGGCGGAGAACGTACGAGCGAAAAAGAATTCGGTAAATTCATGGCCGAAAACGGTTATGCCGTTGCCAGCATTTCATACAGTTTATATATGAAAGGAAAAGATTTTGGATGCAAAGGAACTTTAACCGAAAAAATAAAAGCGATTCAAATTGGTGTAAGCGATATGTGGCAGGCGACTTCATTTTTAATTGAAAATGAAGACAAATATAATCTTGATACGTCAAAAATATTTATTTCCGGAATTAGTGCAGGTGCCGAAATTGGTTTCCACGCTTCGTTTTGGGATTACAAATTAATGAATTTATACAAAAGCAATCTGCCGGAAAACTTCAAATACAAGGGTTTCATAGGAGGCTCGGGCGCAATTCAGGATATTAATATGATTACAAAAGAAAAAGCAATTCCGATGTTATTAGCCCATGGAAGCAGCGACGAAACTGTTCCTTATAGTGCAGGTTCACATCGTTCTTGTCCAACCAATGCTTCGGGCTGGCTGATTCTTTTTGGATCATATGCGGTTTACAACCAAATGAAAGATTTACATAAAGACATCGAATTGATTACTTTTTGCGGAGGCGGACATGAATTCTCCGGTTATCTTTTTCATGACGGACAGCAATATGTTCTAGATTTTGTGAATGATGTCTTAAAAGGAAAGAAATTTGAATCGCATTTGATTGTTCCTTCTAAAAATGGGAAGAGCTCTGGGAAATATTCTTTTTGCGAATAACTCACATAAAACCATCTACGCTTAAACTGGACTGAAGTCCAGTTTACACCAATATTTTAGCGAACCAATAAACCCAAGAACACACGACCATTTCATCCAAAAATGCCAAATTTTTCGCTTCTGACAAATATTCTTTTTAATTATGAATAAGTTTAGGTAAATTTGCCCTTTATTTTTAGAATAGTGCAAAAAGAAATCATAGTTCTCATTGGCGGTCCTGGTACGGGAAAATCTACACTTATCAACGAATTAGTAGCTCGTGGCTATTGTTGTTACCCTGAAATTTCTAGAGAAGTTACACTCGAAGCTCAAAAAAGAGGTATCGAGCAATTGTTCTTGGAACAGCCTTTATTGTTTAGCGAAATGCTTTTAGAAGGACGTATTCAGCAATTTGAAAACGCTCAAAAAGAACCAGATGACGTAGTTTTCATCGATCGTGGAATTCCTGATGTTGTTGCATATATGGATTATATTGGCGATGAATATCCCGAACATTTCACAAAAGCATGCGAGGATTTCAAATATTCTAAAACTTTTATTTTACCGCCATGGGAAGAAATTTATCAGAGCGACACAGAACGTTATGAAAATTTCGAACAAGCATTGACAATTCAGAAACACTTAATTGAAACGTACAAGAAATACGGCTACAATTTAATTGAGGTTCCTAAAGATACGGTTGAAAACAGAATTCTTTATATCTTAGACAAAATTTAGCGGCCCGGTTTAAAGTTGCAAAACTAGAAACTGATTTCTAAATTTTTAACTTTAACACTTTGGTCATGCAGGAAGCACAGGATATACTTTTAAAATACTGGAAACATGAGAGTTTCAGACCGCTTCAAAAGGAAATTATTGAATCGGTTTTAGAAGGTCAAGATACTTTTGCACTGCTGCCAACCGGAGGCGGAAAATCGATTTGTTTTCAGGTTCCAGCCATGATACGCGAAGGAATTTGTCTTGTTGTTTCGCCTTTGATCGCTTTAATGAAAGATCAAGTCGCGAATCTTCAAAAAAGAGACATTAAAGCGATTGCACTTACAGGCGGAATTCACACCGAAGAAATCATTGATCTTCTTGATAATTGCCAATACGGAAATTACAAATTCTTATATCTTTCACCAGAACGTTTACAATCGGACTGGATTTTAGAACGAATCAAAAATCTTCCTATAAATTTAATCGCTATTGACGAAGCACACTGTGTTTCGCAATGGGGTCATGACTTTAGACCGGCCTATTTAAAAATTTCGGAACTTAAAAAATTCTTTCCTAAAATTCCTTTCTTGGCCTTAACAGCAACCGCAACACCAAGAGTTGTAGAAGATATTAAAACTGAATTGGGATTAAAAGACGCCAAGCTTTTTCAGCAATCTTTTGAACGAAAGAATATTGCGTACATGGTTTTTGAAGTTGAAGACAAATTGTACCGCGTTGAACAGATTTTGAAAAAAAACCCACAGCCTTCTATTATATATGTACGAAACAGAAAATCGTGCCTAAATATGTCAACGCAATTGCAATCATTAGGATTCAAAGCAACGTATTATCATGGCGGACTCTCTTCTCAGGAAAAAGACAAAAACATGCAATTGTGGATGTCAGAGCAAGCACAAGTTATTGTAGCTACAAACGCATTTGGGATGGGAATTGACAAAGACAATGTTAAAACCGTTATCCACACGCAATTGCCCGAAAACCTAGAAAACTATTATCAGGAATCTGGGCGAGCAGGACGAAATGGCGAAAAAGCGTTTTCGGTCTTATTATTTAATAATTCTGATGCAAATCAAACGGAACAACAATTTATAAATGTCCTGCCAGATAAAAAGTTTTTGAAAACAATGTACGTCAAACTCTGCAATTATTTTCAGATTGCTTATGGCGAAGGTTTAGACGATTCGTTTTCGTTTAAAATGAATCATTTTTGCAATAAATATGATTTTCCAACTTTAAAAACCTACAATGCGCTGCAGTTTTTGAATCAACAAGGAATCATTACGATGTCTCAGGAATTTTCAGAAAAAGTGACGATGCAGTTTTTAATTGAATCAAAAGAAGTGATTCGCTATATGAGTCTGAATCCAAATGACGAAGAAATCATTTTGGCGATTCTAAGAACTTATCCAGGAGTTCATGAAATGAAAACACCACTTAATCTTTCGCTGATTGCAAAAAAATCAAATCATTCGGAAGAACAAGTTACGGCTGTTTTAGAAAAATTGAAGGAAAAAGATATTATCGAATATAAATCCAAAAACAACGACGCTACTATTTTATTTAATGAAGTTCGAGAGGACGAATTAACCATAAACCGAGTTTCAAAATATCTTGAAAAACAAAACAAACTGAAACGCGATCAGCTTTCGTCTGTACTTTATTATATAAAAGAAGACAAAACCTGCAAGAATAGATTGGTTTTGGATTATTTTGGCGAAGAAACAAAATTGAATTGTGGCGTTTGCTCCTATTGCATCACTCAAAAAGGAAAAATTACCGAAGCCGATTCAATTGCTGATAAAATTCTGCATTTATTAAAAGCAACTGCGCTAACTTCGCGTGAAATTCAGAATCAAATAAAACTAGACGCCAAAGATGTGATTTCAGTTCTTCAGGAATTATTAGAAAATAATCACATTGTTATTTTGGCAAACAATAAATACGCTTTAAAATCATAATGGAAAAATTACGAATCATATTTATGGGAACTCCAGAATTTGCAGTTGGCATTTTGGATACCATTATCAAAAACAATTACGAAGTTGTTGGCGTTATTACAGCTACCGATAAACCTGCAGGACGTGGACAAAAAATAAAATATTCAGCTGTTAAGGAATATGCTTTAGCAAACAATTTAACTTTATTGCAGCCGACAAATTTAAAAGATGAAAGTTTTTTGGCAGAATTAAAAGCTTTGAATGCCAATTTACAAATCGTGGTAGCTTTTAGAATGTTGCCAATAGTGGTTTGGGAAATGCCAAGTTTAGGAACCTTTAATCTTCATGCATCTTTATTGCCAAATTACCGTGGCGCAGCACCAATTAACTGGGCAATTATAAATGGAGAAACCAAAACCGGAGTTACAACATTCTTTATTGATGATAAAATTGATACCGGAGCAATGATCTTGAATTCAGAAATTGCAATAGAACCAACAGAAAACGCAGGACAACTTCATGACCGACTAATGGATTTAGGAAGCACAACTGTAATTGACACCTTGAAAGTAATTGAAAGCGGTAATGTAACTACAACTATCCAGGAAGATAATGACGAAATCAAAACCGCATACAAATTAAACAAAGAAAACTGCAAAATCGATTGGACAAAATCTGGCAGTGAAATCAATAATTTAATTCGCGGACTAAGTCCGTATCCTGCATCTTGGTGTTTTTTGAAAGATAAAAATGAAGAATTGAACATCAAAATATATGATGCAAAGCTGATTCCAGAAGCGCATTTACATGAATCTGGAAAGCTGATCAGCAGCAAAAAAGAAATCAAAATTGCTGTTAAAGACGGCTTTATACAGCTTTTAAGCTTGCAATTTCCAGGAAAAAAGAGAATGCAGGCGGCAGAAATCCTAAACGGCATCACTTTTTCTGATGAGGCAAAGGTGTATTAACCTCAGTAAAACGGGGGTTTCTACCTGATTTTCATCGATAAAAGACATGCTTTATGAACAAAAAAAGCAAGTTATTAACAATTATTGCTAAAATTAAAGAAAACACTTGCACGCAACGGATTTCCTACTAAATTTGTGTATTAACAATTTTTTTTAACCAACAATTAATAACTAATTATTATGAACAAATCAGAATTAATCGATGCTATCGCTGCTGATGCAGGAATTACAAAAGCTGCGGCAAAATTAGCTTTAGAGTCATTTTTAGGAAATGTAGGAACTACTTTGAAAAAAGGAGGAAGAATTTCATTAGTAGGTTTCGGATCTTGGTCAGTATCTGCTAGAGCAGCTAGAGACGGTAGAAATCCACAAACTGGAAAAACTATCAAAATTGCAGCTAAAAATGTAGTAAAATTCAAAGCAGGAGCTGAATTAGAAGGTGCAGTGAACTAAGTAAGAAAGTTCTCTAAACTTATAATATAATTAAAACCCTCCATTAGGAGGGTTTTTTTGTGCGGTTTAACGATTTTTTTTGGGCAGTTCAAAATTTTATGACTAAATTTAATAAAAATTGTAGCCGTATGATTTCAGAAAAATTAAAAAAAGGACACCTGCTTATTGCCGAGCCTTCAATAATTGGAGATTTATCATTTAACAGATCGGTAATTTTATTAGCAGACCATAACAAAGAAGGATCAATTGGTTTTATCATTAATAAGCCTTTAAAATATACTATTAATGATTTAATACCGGAGATTGATGCCAACTTTAAAATATACAACGGAGGTCCTGTTGAGCAGGACAATCTATATTTCATTCACAATATTCCAGAATTGATCCCGAATAGTGTCGAGATTTCTAATGGAATTTATTGGGGCGGAGATTTTGAATCCACAAAAGACTTAATAAACGACGGATCTATTAGTAAAAATAATATTCGTTTTTTCTTAGGTTACACCGGTTGGGATGAAAATCAGCTTGAAAATGAAATGCAGGGAAACTCCTGGATCATTGCTGATAATAATTACAAAAACAAAATTATCGGAAAATCGACCACGCATTTCTGGAAAGAACAAATCCTAGAACTTGGCGGTGATTATCTTATTTGGTCAAACGCACCTGAAAACCCATATCTGAATTAATTTTCAGATATGGAATCATTTAGTCTTTGCACTAATAAATGAGCTAGATTGCTCGTAAACTCTTTTTTTCGATATTTAGTTATCGGCTGTATTCCTGTGATTACATTTGTCAAGAATAATTCGTCGGCTTTTTGAAGATCAAACGGCGAAATTATTTCTTCTGAAATTTCTATGCCTTCTATTTTTTTTGCCAAGGCTAAAATCTGCTTGCGCATAATTCCGTTTAGACAGCCTTCAGAAATTGGAGGCGTAACTAATTTTTTGCCTGTAAGCATAAATAAATTACCCTGAAGCGCTTCGACTACATTTTTTGAATCATTGACCAAAATACAATTTGCCAAGCCATTTTCGTGGGCAAAAATACTTCCTGTTACATTTATCATCTTATTTGTCGTTTTAATCGACGATAATAATTGTTTGGTCACATAGAAGTCTTTGTACAAATCAACTTCATAAACAGCTGAATTTATACTGTATAAAGTATTTTCAAGAGGTGTTGCGTGAATCAAAAACGAAACTTCATTTGTTTTTGGCAAATACAATCCGCCATCATTTCTAAAAACTGTAATTCTCGCTCTTGCTGATGCGGAAATATTTTTTTCCTGAACCAATTTCAAAACTTGCTCTTCAAAATATTCCATTGTAAAATTCATCGGAATTTCCATTCTAACAACACGCATTGAAGCCATTAAGCGGAAATAATGATCTTCAAGAAATAAAATTTTATTGTTTAGAATTTTTACTGTTTCAAAAACGCCGTCTCCATATAAAAAGGCACGATTTTGAGTTAATATATTTTCTTCCTGCGCGATGTTTCCGTTAAAATTGATCATAAAAAAACCCTGAATTTTGTTCAGGGCAAATATAAGGGATAAAATAGTTTTATACTAAACAGATCCTATAAGATGTTTCAAGTCTGAGATTTGATTCTCCCACAATTGTTTAGCTTCTCCTACTTCTTCTTTTTCGGCAAAATCAACTACCATTAATGACACATCTTTCGTCAATTCATCAACTAAAATATGTAGTTCAAAAAAGTACTCAGTATCCTTGCTGCTTTCGTCAACCCATTTAAACTTTACTTTTTCACCCGTTTTTTTAGATGCTAAACGCGCTTTTTCCTGCGAGTCATTCCAGATGAAAGTAAAAAATTCGCCTCTAGAGTTTACATTGTCTGCAAACCATTCTGACAAACCTGAAGGCGTTGATATATATTGATACAATAATTGCGGCGAAGAATTGATCGGGAACTCGATTTCGTAACGTATTTTTGAATCCATGTGCTGCGTTTAATTTTTTCGAAATATAAGAATATATGTCCAAAAACAATGCGTTTTTAAAAATATTTTTTTTTCTTCATTTTATGCTTGTACGCTTTAATATTATTTCTATCTTTGCACCCGCAATAAGGAAATGATTCCGGTTTGCAGTCCAGGCGAGGTAGCTCAGTTGGTTAGAGCGCAGGATTCATAACCCTGAGGTCACGGGTTCAACTCCCGTCCTCGCTACTAGGTAAAAACATCACTTCAATAAGTGATGTTTTTTTATTTATAGTACTTTGTAATTATAGCCGAATTGTGTTTATATTTACATGACCCTCATTAATATAGTATTTTACAATCTAAAGTAATTTATAAACAATGGATATTGTCAAGTTTAAAATCACATCAAAAACGATAAAAGTAGAAGTACGTAATTCTAATAATTACGTTTTTAATTTTAATACGGCTTTAGAAATCGAAAAAGCCGACAGAGATGTTTTATTAAAACTATACAATGCTTTGGATATTCTTTTTAAGAAAGAAACACCAAGTGAAACAAAAAACTATATTTCTCCCAACCAAACAAATATATTAGACCAGATTTCTGACGTTGATAATTTAGAACAAGAAAAATAGACAAGTTTCCTATAGTCTGAAACTTAAATTAAAAAAAGCCACAAATTCATTTATTTGAATCTGTGGCTTTTTTTATTGAACAAAACTCGTTTTTTAATCAAATCGCTCTTTGTATTTTTTAAATAAAGTATTCATTACTAAAAGTACAACGCCAACACCTAATAAAACTAATGCTGTAATTAGGAAATCGGCATTTGATAAATCGAAAAACATTAATCGGACGACACAAACTCCAACTAAGGAAAGCGAAACGTAACGGAAGTATTTTTCTTTTAAAATAATGCCAAGTATTAACAATCCTAATGATTCTAAAATCCAGAAGAAGGTCAAGATTCCTTTGTCAAATGAAAGAAACAGAAACAATCCAATACTGAATGTGGCGGGATAAATAATAATACTGTTTTTAAACTCAAAGTCTTCGATGTATTTGTAAATGATAAAAATATACAATGCCAATAAGGCAAATATGATTAAATAAACGAATTCAAACTTAGATTCATAAAAATTGAAACTAATAAAAGCTAAATGAAAATTAGCGAGCAAATAATAAAGAATACTGATTTCTTTTTTGTTTCCAATCTTTTTATAATACAGCAACACGTTTACAATTGCCGTTGACGCCCAAAATACAGGAAGCCATTTGTGTTCTAATTGTGAGAACATAATAATAGAAAGCCAAATATTTACAGCAATTTGATAATCGATTTTCAGCGATTTAATAAACTCTTTTTTATGAATTAAAAGAACCAACACAATCAATAAAACAATTGCTGAAAGTTGTAAAATCCAATCCAGCAAAGTAAAACTATTCAGCGTTTTGATACTGTAAAAAACAGAAGTCAGAATAGATAAAAGTCCGATAATCAAAACAGATCCTGAAACCAAATCTATTTTTCTGTACAAGATCAAACCAAAATTAAGAATTGCCAGCAACATAAATATTGGCGATAAATACACTGTCTCTACTTGAATAAATAACAAAGCTATTATCCATAAATTTTGAAGAACAGGTAAAATTGTACTGAACATTTTTCCTTCTTCTTTCGGACTTTTTATTTGCAGATAACTATAAGCGACAGAAAACAAAATGGTAACGATTTGTGTTCCATAAAGTATGTTTTCACTAACGTTGCCTGTTTTAAAAATAGCTAAATAAATACTTAAAAGCACAGAACCTATCAATAGCACAAAAGAATAAATATTATAGCGTTTCATTTTTTCTACTTTTTGAAAGATCCAAAAAGTGATCACCGCTAAACCTCCCAAATAAACCGGAATATAATCTATTTGGATACAAGTAAATCCAAAAACTACAGCATTAAACAGAATAAATTCGGAATTCAGCGTATGGAAATTTCCCCAGCCAGAAATAACTTCTTCTGATTTATTTCTGATTTTATCGGCAAATAAAATATAGGCTTCGATGATGGAAAGTCCAATGGCAATTAAACCAATTTCGGTATTATTTAAAAATTGGGTATTGTATAAAAAGAAGAAACTTCCGAATATCGAAAAAACAAGACAAAAAAGATACAGCAAGACCTGATTGTCTACAGAAAGCGTTTTGCGTTTAAACTGAATCCACAAAAATTCGTGATTTAGTAAAGCAATTCCAAACAATCCAAAAATCTGGATAATATTATGATCGGCTCCATATTTATATAAAACCGAAAGCAATAAAGCATTTGCTCCAATAATTCCAATAGTTTTTATAGTACGTTCATCAGTATAAAATAGTTTGACAAACCAGTTCGATGTTATTACAGAAACAATTCCTAAAGCGTAAAGAATATCTACATTAGATTTAGATTCTGTGAGCATCAATATTAATCCTGCAACAATGCTTATGTTCAAAAAAGTAAATCGGCCTAAATCAAAAGTATTTGTTTTGAATTTGAATCGTAAAAAACACCAAAGCAAAGCCAAAAATAAAAGCGGATAATAAAACGAAACTTCAATTGTATGATACCAGCTTATAAAAAATAATATTGAAAACAGAATGGAAAGAATTCCGTTTAAACTTAAATCTTTCTTGATAACAAAAAAATCAATTTCTAAAAACTCCTTTTTTACAACGCAGAAAACAGGAACGATTAATGTTATCAAAGTCATAACAATTAACGTCGCAAAAGTATTTGTAATCGTAATTTCTTGAAAAGATGGATTAGTGTTCATAGCAAAGAAACCCAAAACAAACAGACCTAAAACATGATTAATGCATAGAAATATTTTATGCAATAAACTTTCCCCACTTTTATAAACAATGAACAAACAAGTAACCACTAAAAAGTACAAACCGCAGGCGATAACATCAAAACCTATTTTCCAATCATTAAGCATGATAATACTTAAAGCAAAAAGTATAAACGAAACCATTCCGTCTAAATGATACAGCCAAAAAATCTTTTTCTTTCTGGCAAAAAGAGCCGCAAAAAGACAAAGAATTCCTGCTGCGAACAAAACGAATATTTTGATTTTGCTTCCTGTTGAATGTAAAATCAATCCTAAAGCAAATAAAATCCAGTTGGTAAGATGCGTGATAAAAGCAATTCGATCAAAACGAGTATTGGCATAAATGCTTCGGTATTGCATGTACATACAACTTACAGAAACCAAAATAATACCCAATATCGCAAAAATATTTTGAGACGCGCTTAAACTATGCGTGCCTTGTGTAAACCAAATATCAAATATGATAAAGGCCGAAATAACAATCAATAAATGATATTCCCATTTTTCTTTATAAGATAAAATAATTCCTGCCGTTGCTGTCAAAGACGCCAGTAAAAATGTAATTAATAACTTTTCTGGAATTACGCATAAAATCAAAATACTCAAAATCACGTGGAGTGATAAAAAAGTTTGTTGCCTTATGATATAACCAACATATAAATTGATTGCAATTCCAATTCCGATGAGTGAATAAGCGAGCGGAATAGTATCTATAAAAGTAAGCGCGGGAATTTGCGAAGCGCCAAAACATCCAAACAAAAACAAACTTGCACCGGCACTGCGAAGCCAAAGTCCTGTTTTAAACCATTTCTCCTTTGTCTTCAAAAAGTAATAAGAACCAACTAAAACTCCGGCATAAAGCCAAAGAATCAAAACTCGGAACATTGGCGAAACCTTCAAAGCGGTGTAAATGCTTAAATAACCAATTCCTAAAACCATTATGGCTGTTCCTAAAATTCCAGTCCAATTTTCAGCAAATTGCTGTTCTAGTTTTTTTACGAAAATTGAAAAAGCACTTTCTACATAAACTTCTTCCTCATAATGTTGAGGTTCTGTTTGTTTTTCTAATTCAAAAATTAGCTCTGTTTCAATATTCACTATTGGTTCTGGAATTTTATTTGCTTCAACAATTTTATTTGTGTCATTAACATGAATTATTGACGATTCCAAAGCAAGTTTCTCAAGCGCTTCTTCAGGAATAATATTCTCTTCTTTTTGAATAACTTCCTCGACTTTATCAGGAACAGAAATTATTGAAGGAGAAGCTTCAACTATTGGTTTAGAAATTATTTCGACTTCCTTAATTTTTTCGGGTAAGTCTTCTGCGGCAAAATTCGGTTGCGCTATTTGTTTTTTAATCGCTACAATTTCATTTTTCAAAGAATTATAGTCATCTCTGCTTTTTCTAAAAAGAGATTCAAGATTTTCGTTTTCTTCTTTTAATTTAGAAATACTAGTAAACAAGACAACCACGCATACAAACAAGACAAATAGAATAAAGCTCTCCATAGTTTAAATTTAGGACTTATGAATGTAAGAATATTAATGTTTATTTTTTGGTCTAAAGTAAGATAGATTTATTAAATTAAGTACTGAAAATGAAAATTACTTTTGAAATAAAACATTTTCAGAGACTTTCATAATTATCAAAACAGAAAACATCCTTATTGCTGTAACATTTTTCAATAACAGCGTCAAACTTTAAAATTAAATTACAGTTCTTTGCAACTTATTACAATCACAATTTTAGATTCGTCATTTTCTAAATTGCAATAATATTGAACTCATTGAGTTTAGATTAGTTAAAACTAGTCGCGATATTTTCGTTATGGACAATAAAAAGTTTATTTTAAGTTTAAAAAAAGGGAATGAAGACGCCTTCAAAGAGGTGTATTTCAATTACTACAACAAACTAATAAACATTGCCAAACGATTTGACTTGACGGTTCTTACGCCCGATGATTTCGTCCAAGAAACTTTTTTAAGACTTTACAACAAGAAAGAACTTCTAAACGAAGATGTTCTGTTTGACAAGCAATTGTTTACAATCTGCAAAAACATTATTCTTAATCATATCAATAGAGAAAACAAAATTGTTCAGCTTGACACTTTTGCAGTTGCTATTTTAGACGAAGAACCTGATTCTGGGATTTTTGAGGAAAGACAAGAAAAACTGTATGCTTTCATTAGTCAGCTTCCTGAGCAGCAACAAAAAATATTCACTTTACATAAACTGGAAAACCTTAGTTATAAAGAGATTGCAGAAATTACAGATCTTTCCGAAAAGACAATTGCCAATCATATTTATCTTGCCAGTAAATTTATTCGAAAAAAAATCGCAGAGCATTAGGAACTTTTGCTTTCTCGTTTGTTATCTATAAAAACGAGAACATAAAATGCACACTGAAGCGTATAAAACGAATGTAAGAACTAAAAAAGATGCTCACTTAATTGTGGCTCTTCTGCAATTCATTATTTCTGATTGTATCATACAATTTGATTATAAAAATCCTGAAAAAATCCTGAAAATCGAAACCAACCGCGAGATTAAAGAAATGGTCTATGGTGTTTTTAACAAACAAGGATTTCAGTGCCAGATAATTTAATTCCAAAAAAAATGGATAACGAAAATTTCGACAAAGAGTTAAAAAAATTATGGGAGGAAACTTCGCATTCACATTCGGAAAGTGAAAAAGAAGCTTCTTGGGAAAAATTCCATTCGAAAGCTTTTGCTGCAAAGAAAAAGAAATCTTCTCCTTGGCGTTATTATGCTGCAGCGGCTGTTTTGCTTTTTGTTCTTATTGGAACTGGAATTTTTTTCAATACTAAATCTCAGACGGAAAATGTTGTTTTGGCAGAAAACGTAATTGAAAATACAACGTCAAAAATAAAACTTGTTGTCTTGCCTGATGCTTCAAAAGTTGAACTGAATCCGAATTCTAAAATTACTTATGGCAATAATTTCGCTTTAAACAGAAAAATAGAAATCAGCGGTCAAGCTTATTTTAAAGTTACCAAAGACAAAAAACATCCATTTCAGGTTTTTTGTAATGAAACTACAACTACTGTTTTAGGAACTTCATTTATTGTAAAAGAATCAGACAAAAAAGAAGTTACCGTTGAACTTTATGAAGGAAGTGTTCAAATGAATGTAAAAGGCAAAGATCAACAATGGGTTTTAAAACCTGGCGAAAAATTTACTTATGGAAGCGAAACCGCAACTGTTGCCGAATTTAACCGTTTTGTAGATTTTGATAATGAAAAACTAAGCGTTTTAAGTAATTATATCGAAGAAAATTATGGCTATAAAGTCGTAATCCCGAAAGAAAATCTAGACCAGAAAATCACAATCCGAATCAATAAAAAAGAGGATTTAAAAACAATTGTACAATTAATATCAGAAATGTATAACCTAAACTTTGAGATAAATGAAAATCTAAAACAAATTACTTTTCAATAGAAAAGAAAAAAGGATGCAAGCCGCGAAACTACACATCCTCCTTATAATCAGGATAACACGAAGTTATTCCATTTAATAATATTCAAAAATACAAAATTTCATGAAGCATATAATTTCAGCATGCTTTTTTTTATTCAGCTTATGTGTCTCTGCCCAAAAGATCACGGTAACTGTAGATCAAAATGTAACCTTAAAAGAATTCTTCAAGCAAATTGAATCTCAAACCGATTTTAAATTTGCTTTCACAGATCAGATCGACACCAATCAAAAGTATTTCACCAAGAAAAACACTTTTAAACAAGTCGAAATCGAAAAACTTATTTCGGAATTAAACAAAACCGCAACGGTACAATTCTCCATTGTTGGCAATAATATTTTTGTAAAACAGAAGTCTCAAATTCAAAAATCGGCTAAAAAAAAAAGCAAGCTAAAAGGACAGATTTTTGATGATGAAAGACAGCCTGTTATTGGTGCCAATCTTTACATCAAAGAACTCGAGATTGGCACTGTAACAGATGTTAACGGAAGATATAGTATTGAAATTCCGAATGGAAATTATACGGTTTCTATCAGCTATGTTGGTTTTAAGAATAAAGAAAAGCAAATCAATATTTCTGATGATGCGACGATCAATTTCAACATAGAATCTGATAGCGAGGAACTAGGCGAAGTAATTGTTACGGGCAACAAAGCGGTTGATATTAAAAATACGCAAATGAGTGTCAATCGTCTTTCGATGCAGGAAATCAAAAAAATTCCTGTTGCAATGGGCGAACCAGATCCTTTGAAATCGATTTTGACTTTGCCTGGAGTTACCAATGCCGGAGAAGCTTCTTCTGGTTTTAATGTCCGCGGAGGCGCTGCCGATCAAAATTTGATTCTTTTAGACGGTGCTCCTGTTTATGCCGATTCGCATATGTTTGGGTTTTTCTCGATTTTTAATGCTGATATCATCAATGGTCTTGATTTGTATAAAGGCGGAATTCCATCACGATTTGGTGGCCGTGTTTCCTCTGTTTTAGATGTTACGCAGCAAACCGGAGATTTCGAAAAGTATAAAGTCAACGGAGGAATCGGGCTTATTGCCAGCCGACTTTTAGTTCAAGGACCAATTCAAAAAGATAAAGGTTCGTTTATACTTTCTGGACGAACTTCGTATGCACACGTGTTCATGAAATTGGCTGACAACAAAAATTCAGCCATGTTTTATGATCTTAATGCCAAATTAAATTATCGCTTTAATGCTAATAATACTATTGCTTTTTCTGGGTATTTAGGAAATGATGTTTTCGATATCAACGATCGTTTCTCAAGCAAATACGGAAATACAATGGGAATTTTAAGTTGGAAACATTCTTTTTCTGATCGTTTAAACAGTAATTTATCGGCATTTTACAGCGATTATAAATTCAATTTGGGAATTACTACTGAAAATTTTGAATGGGACAGCAAAATCAGCAGTTACGGACTTAAGTATGTTTGGAATTATCAGCAATCAGAAAAATTCAAAATCAATTACGGAATTGATGGCCAATACTACAATTTCAATCCGGGAGTTGTACAGCCAACAAGTTTAGATTCTCAGTTCAATTACAAACAATTGGATAAAAAATATGCTTTTGAAAGTTCGGCGTTTATTGATTTTGAAAACCAAATTACAGAGAAACTGAATTTCCGTTACGGACTTCGCTACAGCATGTTTTATCGTTTAGGCTCAGAAGAAATCAGTACTTACGACAATAATGAAGCTGTTGTTTATAATCCGCTATATAAAATTTATCAGAAAGGAACTCCAACGGGTTCTGTCTATTATGGAAGTGGAAAAACGATCAGCCATTTCGGAAATTTTGAACCGCGCGCTGCATTGTCTTATGCTTTTAACGACAATACATCTATAAAAGCAAGTTACAACAGAATGGCGCAGTATATTCATATTTTATCGAATACACAATCGCCAATGCCAATGAATATTTGGACGCCAAGCGGACCATTTACAAAACCACAGCTTTTGGATCAATATGCAATGGGATATTTCAAGAATTTTAAAGACAATGATTATTCTTTTGAAGGCGAATTGTTTTATAAAAATGTGCAAAATCGTATTGATTATATTGATGGTGCCGATATTTTGGCCAACAATAATATTGAACAAGTTATTCTTACCGGAAAAGCAAGATCGTATGGAATGGAATTATTGTTCAGAAAAAATACTGGAAGATTCACCGGATGGGTTTCCTATACTTTATCACGAGCAGAACAAAAAACGCCAGGAAGAACGCCCGAAGAACCCGGAATTGCAAATGGCAATTGGTATTTATCAGGATATGACAAATTGCATAATTTAAGCATTGTGGGAAGTTATGAATTTAGTCCGAAATGGTCTTTTAATGGAAATTTCACGTTGCAGTCAGGTCAGCCGGTGACGTATCCGAATGGTTATTATGAATTTGGCGGTATTCATGTTCCGAATTATTCGCTGCGAAATGAAAACAGATTGCCACTTTTTCATCATCTGGATGTTGCGGCGACTTACACGCCAAAACCAGATAAAAAGAAAGGCTGGCAAAGCTATTGGGTATTCAGCATTTACAATATTTACAACCGAAAAAATGCTGCATCCATGAGTTTTACAACCAATGAAGATTCGGGCGAAAATGAAACAAGAAGACTTTCAATCTTCGGAATCGTACCGGGAGTCTCTTATAATTTTAAATTTTAATGCTATGAAAAAATTAAGAAAAAATAAGGTGATGAATAAAGTATTGGCATTAATGAGTTTGCTTTTTGTTTTATTTTCTACTTCGTGTGAAGATGTCGTAAATCTTGATTTAGATACAGCCGATTCAAAACTCGTAATCGATGCCGAAATTGTCTGGAAAAAAGGAACAGATGGAAGTCAGCAAGTGATAAAAATCAGTAAAACAGCTCCATATTATGATGGAACAACACCAAAAGTTTCGGGCGCAATTGTTCGAGTTGAAAACAGCAATGGAGACGTTTTCACTTTCAATCAAACAGAAGCCGGCGTTTATACGTGCACTAATTTCGTTCCTGTCATCAACATGGATTATAAACTGTTTATTCAAGCAGAAGGAAAAACGTTGACCGCTGTTGAAAAACTGACTTCTGTAACGCCAATCGACAAAGTAGAGCAAAATATTGTCCCTGATTTTGGAGGAAAAGATGTTATTGAACTGACTTTTTATTACAAAGATCCAATCGATCAGGAAAATTATTATGTGACCGATTATCACAGCGAATTTTTAATTTATCCGGAATACGAAATCACTAATGACGAATTGTACAACGGAAACGAAATTAGCACCCGATATTCTCATAAAGACATGAAGCCCGGAAATACAGTAAAAATTCTGCATAGAGGTGTTTCTAAAAACTTCTTTAATTATATGAAATTGATTTTGGATGCTTCCAACTCAAATCCATTTACGATTCCACCGGGAAATATTAGAGGAAATATTGTAAACACAAACAATGCTGATGATTATGCTTTAGGTTATTTCAGACTTTGCGAAGCCTCTGAAGTTGATTATTTAGTAAAATAAAAAACAAAACCCTTAACGTGATCGTTAAGGGTTTTCTGTTTTTTAGATCAATCCTAAAAGTTTTCCATAAGCGATTGCCGCTTTGTGAACCTGAACAGTCCAATCTTCGGCTGCATTGTCATCGGCGCCATCAGAAATGTATTTAAGACATAAAAACGGAATATTTTCTTTCATTGCAATCATGGCTAAAGCGTATGCTTCCATATCGACAACATTGTACGCATCTGAACAATGTTCCATTTCAAAATTATCTCCAGTTCCGCAAATTCCTTCCTGCAAATTATCCATCAACAAACCATATTTAAGAACGGTAGGCAATCCAGATAAAGGTGTTTCGTATTGTGCAAAACCCAAACCACGAACATCCATATCTCTTTGCATAAATTGCGTACAGCAAATTACTTCCCCTTTTTGAAAACAACTGCTTCCCGCCGAACCAAGATTTATAATTATAGAAGGCTTTTTCTTTTGAATTGCTTTGGTCAATTCATAAGCTGCATTTACTTTTCCAATTCCGGTAAATACTACGTTATTCTCTTTAAAAACTTCCGCTGCTTCAGATTCTAAGGCAAAACAGAATAATATATCCTCAAAAGCAAATGACGCTGTTTGATTAATTTTTATCATGAGTGATTTTGATTTTCAGTCTGCAAAAATACATTTAAAATTGCCTAATCGTCTTTCATTAAAAGCTCTTTTTATAGAATTTCAAAATTTCTGTTTTACAATACCAATTCCTCAAAAATTGGATCTTGCAAAAGTGCTCTTGACAGTTCTTCCATTGAATGTTTAGACCCGTGAACCTGCCATTCTAAAGTGACATGATCTAAATTGCGGCGCTGCACTACCAGTTTTGATTTAACGCCGTAGTCAGAAAAGAGTTCTTTGCATTTTTTATAGCCGTCAGTACTGTGATTAAATGTTATTCTAAGGATTTTATGTTCATTACTGAGATCAATCTTGTCTTGAAGAAACGTAAGAAGTGTTAAAATTGAAAGAATCATCATCGCAGCACAAGCCGCTGCAAAATAATAGCCCGCTCCTACTCCCATGCTCACCGCTGCAACTGACCAAATCGTTGCCGCGGTTGTAATGCCACTTACATGATTATCAGATCTAAAAATTACTCCGGCGCAAAGAAAACCAAGACCGGTTACGATATTAGAAGCGATCCTATCCGGATTTCCTGGTCCGCCAATCCATTGCGACATAAAAGTAAAAAAACAAGCTCCTACAGAAATCATAATTGTAGTTCGAAGACCTGCCGCTTTTCCTCTATATTCTCTTTCTGCACCAATTAAAGCTCCCCAAAATGCCGCTAAAAGAAGTCTGATTACAATTTCTATTTCCATACAAGTTGTCTATTTTTCAGTTAAAAATACGTAAAAACACAAAACCTTCAAAATCGAAATGATTTTGAAGGTTTTGAACTTTATTTTAAATTTTCTTTAAATCGTTGAATGTAATTCTTAGTTTTATTCAACACATAGAAACATAGATTTTTATTTATTGAAAAGAGATTAAAAAGAAACTAGTTTCTAACACATAGTTAACTATGTTTGTTTAAAATAAGTGAAACGCCTTTTATCAGCATTTAAATCTATGTTTCTATGTGTTAGAATAAATTCCAGATATTTTAATTATTCTTATACTCTTTCTCTTTTTGTGCGTACCAATCTTTCATTACATAAAAAGCTTTCTTTTTAATTCCGTTGTTTGAAATCAAGCCTTTACGATTAAAGTAATCCTGAATGTTTGGCAATTGTCTTCTCGGCGATCTAAAGTCAACTAGAATCCAAGGCGAAACTCCTGCTAAACCTTCAATTCTGTTAAACATTTGTGTATTTTGAACGTACAATTCTTCCTGATATTCTTCGTTCCAGCGTTCTTTTTTATCGCCATGCAAACCTTGTAAAGCCTCACCTCCAAATTCGCTGATAATAACCGGTTTGTTATAAGGAATTACCCATTTCATATCCTTGCAAGATTCGTTAGTTCCTCGGTACCAGCCCAAATATTGATTAAAGCTTACAATATCAACATATTCATTCATATTGTCTTGAAGTGTATTGACATTGTTTGGGCTTTTAGTCACTTCCATCGCCATGCTTATCAAACGAGAATTATCTTGCGTACGTGCGTATTTTGCCAATTTGCTTAAGAAAATATCTCTGTCCTCCCCATGTGGCGTTTCATTTGCAATTGACCAAATTACAATACCACAACGATTTTTATCTCTGTAAATCATGTCATGCAATTGGCGTTCGGCATTGGCGTAGGTATCCGGATTTGTCCATGAAATTGTCCAATAAACCGGAACTTCAGACCAAATCATCAATCCCATTTTTTCGGCTTCTTTTACCATATTTTCATTATGCGGATAATGCGCCAAGCGAATATAATTACAACCTAATTCTTTTGCCCATGTCAATAAAGTATGCGCATCTTCTGTCGACCAAGCTCTTCCTGATCTAAATGGCGCTTCTTCGTGAATGCTGATTCCTCTTAAAAAGACCTTTTTTCCGTTTAGCAGAATCTCTTTCCCTTTTGTTTCAATCGTTCTAAAACCAATTTGGTCTACAATATTTTCATCAGCTTTGCCAACTCTTACTTCATATAATTTTGGTTTTTCGGGCGTCCATAAAACTGGATTTGCTTTTATTTCAAAATGAGCCATTCCATTCGCGTCGGTCGTAATATCTTTTTTGATTTTCAATTCGGGAATAGAAATAGAAACCGATTGATTTGCAGTTTCACTATTCAACTTTACCCAACCCGAAATTTTTCCTTTTTCTTTTTTGTCCAGTTGAACCAAATAATCTTCTACATATGTGTTTGGAACCGTAGCAAGCGTAACATCTCTGGTAATTCCACCGTAATTCCACCAATCCATATTTACTGTCGGAACATTATCTTTATGGCGTTTGTTGTCTACTTTCACCACCACAAAATTATTTCCATCAACCAATAAATTGGTCACATCAAAATTAAAAGGCGTGTAACCGCCAATGTGAGTTCCAGCTAACTTTCCGTTCACGTACACTTTTGCGTCATAGTTTACAGCGCCAAAATGAAGAATACCTTTGCTTTGAGCATCTTTTTTATAATCAAAGTCTTTTTGAAACCAAACTGTACCTTCATAAAAAAACAATCTTTGGTCTTTCGAATTCCAATCTGACGGAATATCCATCGTGGCTGAAGTCGCAAAATTATATTCTGAAAGTTCAGTTGTATTAAACTTTTTATTTTCAAAAAAACCATTGTCTTTTAAAGGCATTAAACGATAATCGTAGTAACCATTTTCAAGAGGATCTACAATATAGTGCCATTTTCCGTTAAGGTTGATATTATTTCTTGATGAAATATTGGCCAAAAGCGGTACTTCCTGTGCAATTGTTTTTCCAATAAACATAAAAACAAAACACAGCATTACAATTTTTCTCATTTCTAAAACATTTTTTTTTAAATTTTTCTCTAACCTGTTGGGTGAAATAGATGTCTTTTTTATTCAACACATAGAAACATCGCTTTTATTTCCAAATAAAGAGCGTAAAAAGAAACTAGTTTCTAACACATAGCTAACTATGTTTGTTTAAAACAAGTGAAACGCCTTTTTAAGCATTATAAACCTATGTTTCTATGTGTTTAAATCAATTTCACCCAACAGATTTTCTCTATTTTTTTTTACTGCTAAAGTTAATTTTTTCTACGAATGATTAAAGCTCCTTATTCATAAAATACCCCATCAAATACTTATCAATTGTCTCTACAACGTATCAGATAGTACATTTTTGGTATACAATTTAATTCTTAAAAAGATTCAATTCATAAATCTTTTATTTTTTTATCGAAGTGTGGGTATGCTTTTTTACTTTTTTCTGAAATATATCTTGAACTTATTTACTGCCAATCTCTAGCCTAAGATGCTAAATTTTTAACAATAAAGTTTTTTTTCGTTTACAAAATCACTAACTTGTTTAAGCTTAATAATGTGGCACAATAATTTCCCTATTCAATCAGTTGTATTCTATATTTCTAAAGCAAATTATATACTATCAATCCCCGAAATAATTTTACTAAAACAATTATTTTAATTTTAAAAAAAGTAAAACTATGCGAGTATCAGTTGTCCGAAAAAACATAAAATTCACCCCAGATTCCAGAAGAGTTGTTGCGAGATATTTCATGAATGGCGACGAACGGACCCAGCAGATGATTTTGAGGATAATGATGCTTGATGAAAAACAAGTTTACAATACTCTAGAGCAAACGCTTCGTGAATTTGCTCGAAGACATAGAAATATTTCGGCCATATTTTTCAAGCATTGCGAAATCGTTCGACCCTTGATTGAAGCCTTGAAAATTGATTATGAAGCCATGTCGCTTAATCGAAAAATGCTTATTGGTTCGTATTGCACAATGGAATACGCGATTGAATCGGCCGCGATTTTTAATCCTTCAATTATAGAAGATTTTGATCAGTCGGGACTTGAAGCGGGTGAAAAACGCGTCATTATTTCGTTTCGAGCAACTGGAGAAGGTCATATTTCTTCGATTGTTTTTAGAAGAGGGATTTTAGACAAGGATAACAACTTGCAGATAATGAAAATTGGAAATCAAATTGATAAAGCCGAAATCGAGCACAAGACTTTATTGAACAAAGAGCGCTTTCAAAGAAAATTATCTGAAATGCATACGCAGGACAAATATATTGACCAAATTATGCAAGATCTTCCGGATGCTTTTGAATTTGTTGTTTTAAAAAACATGGTAAATGCCGCTTTGACTGATCCTTCGATTCGTCAAGAAAGAAGAACGGCTCTTGAAGAAATAATCTGGCTTGCCAATTCGTTTTATGATGTGCAGTTCAGCCACGATTCTGATATTACAGAACGCGTTATTTTTCCCATTTCAGAATCTGAAAGCCGCGGAATTGAAGATGCCCGATTTGTTCGTTTTCAAGATGATGACGGGTCGGTTCGAGTTATGGCAACATACACGGCTTATAATGGTCATGCGATATTGCCAAAATTAATTTCAACTGAAGATTTTTATTCTTTTAGAGTACTTCCGCTTCATGGAGAAGGCGCTCAAAATAAAAATCTAGCTTTATTTCCAAAAAAGATAAAAGGCAAATATGCGATGCTTGCCAGAATTGACGGCGTGAACAATTACATCATGTTTTCTGAAAGAGCAACACAATGGAACACTCCTATACTTTTGCAACAACCGCGCTATACTTGGGAATTTACGCAAATAGGAAATTGCGGTTCACCTCTTTGGACAGAAGATGGCTGGCTTGTCATTACACATGGCGTTGGAGCAATGCGTCGTTATTGCATTGGGGCATCACTATTTGATCTTGACGATCCTTCAAAAGAAATTGGAAGACTTCAAGAACCGCTGCTCGCCCCACTTGAAGATGAACGCGAGGGTTATGTCCCAAATGTTGTTTATTCCTGTGGTGCAATTATTCATAACAACAGCCTTATTTTGCCGTATGCCGTCTCTGATTATTCGTCAACTTATGCGGTTGTCAGTTTGGTTGAATTGCTGGGCGTATTAAAAAATTGCAGTTAAATACATGAATATTACGCTTCTAAACTTTAATCAAATCTAAAAAACACGTTAAAATCCCAATCAGATAGCGGTTTTTCCGCATAAAAAAATACTTTTGTCTAAAACCACATTTCTATAAACAGAGAAACGCAAAAGACATTAGTATGGATAATGAAAAATTTATATTCTGCCTCGAAGGTGTTCAGGACGTAGATGAAGTCACTATTACTGATGTGGTTAAAAATCTTGAAGAGATTGCTGTCGATCAAGGAATTGCAAGTATTCACAAAACCTGTGATACTATTGAAGGTTTAGAAGAAAGCCTGAATACACTTTTATATGATGATCATAATTTTAAAGATTATGAAATCATCTATCTTGTAATGCCTGGACAGGAGAACAATATCTGCTTACATGATTATTATTACAGCATTGAAGAAATAGCCGAACTTTTTGAGGGAAAAATGAAAGGAAAAATTATTCATTTCGCCAATAAAAAACGACTAGACCTCAACGAAGACGAAGCGCAATATTTTCTGGACATTACTGGCGCACGCGCTATTTCTGGCTACGGATCTTCTTATAATAAAATTGCCAGTTATAAAACAATTGACAAAGCATTTTTTACTTTATATCAGGAAAACGACGATTTGACAGAAGTAGTTGAAGAATTGTACCAAAAACATTATGCACTCTGCAAATTGCTTGATTTCAGATTATACTATTAAAAATGAAATCAAGACCGGAGGAAAAAATAAAAACGTACGAAGCAAAAGGGTTTCGGGAGAAATTTCTTGGAGAAGACAATCCGATGCATTTGTTGTTCAAATCCGATTCAGATCATTTTTTTTGTTTGAAAACCGAAGAAATGATGCATTTGCAATATCCAGTTCCGCCATCTAAACATCGTTGTCATACCTTGATTTTTGTAGAATCTGGTTTCCACAAAATGAATGTTGGATTTGAAGAATATGAAACCGTTTCAAATCAAATTATAGTAGTTCCTGCCGAACAAGTTTTTTCGATTAAAAATATCTACAATACATACAACGGTTACATTTGTCAATTTCATCCTGATATTTTAATTGGGAAATTTGGCAGCCGGGAACTTCTAAACGATTTTGATTTCTTGAAAATTTCAGGAAATCCAAAAGTGAATTTAGCTGCTGAAGACGTTCCTTTGATTACTTCCATTTTAAATCGGCTGCAAAAAGAATATACCGATACGAACGTAGCCAATCTTAATATTGTTCAAACCTATTTGATTGCTTTATTCTACGAAATGAATAAAAACTCAATAACGGCGTCTAAAGGTATTTCGGCTGCAGAAATTATTACGAACAAATTCAAAGAGCTTATTCATCTTCATATCAAAACGCATCATCAAGTCAATCATTATGCTTCATTGCTCAATGTAACGCCCAATCATTTAAACAAATGTGTGAAAACAATTACAGGCAAATCTGCAGTAAAATGGATTGATGAGAACATTTTATTGGAAGCCAAGTATTTACTCTTTCAAACTACACTTTCGATCAACGAAATAGCAGCTCATGTTGGTCATGAAGATCAATCGTATTTCAGTCGCTTTTTTAAAAAACATGAAGGAATTTCTCCTATTCAGTACCGAAAAATGATTGATAAGTCCTAATTATTGATTATAGAATCCTATTAAGTAAAAACACATTTTTCAGACATTTGCCTCTTCAAAAATGCAAATTATGATTTATGTATTTAAAACTTCCGTTGACAGTTCGACGAAATTAGAAGCGGCTTCGGCATTGCTCCACAAATTATTGCCACAAACTTTATGGAATTTTGATCTTGAAGACTGCGATAATATTTTGCGCATTGACAGTGAACTTAACGTTGTGGAACTGCTTGCTGACAATGGTATTTTTGATTGTGTAGAACTAGAATAAAAAATCAAATGGAAACTAAATTATATCAAAACCGAACATTCGACACGATCGATTACTCCGACAAATATTTATCGAATACCGAATTTGTAAACTGTGATTTTATTGGATGCAACTTTTCTAAAAGCGATTTGAGCTACAATGACTTTTTAGATTCTACATTTAAAAACTGCAATCTTTCGCTGGCTGTACTAAAAAATACAGGGCTAAAAAACATCAAATTTATTGGCTGTAAATTAATGGGAGTTGATTTTAGTGCGTGCAACAGCTTTTTGTTTTCGATGAGTTTTGAGGATTGCATTTTGGATTACTCGACTTTCATTTACAAAAAATTGAAGAAAACCTACTTTACAGATTGTTCTTTAAAAGATGTCGATTTCTCGAATACTGATTTGGCTGGAGCCATTTTTAAAAACTGCGATTTATCAAGCGCCACTTTCGTGGAATGTAATTTAGAAAAAACAGACTTTCGAACTTCGCGGAATTATGCTTTTGATCCTTCTGAAAACAAAATCAAGAAAACAAAAGTTAGCTATACATCACTTACCGGACTCTTGGAAAAATTTGATTTAGAAATCGAATAAGTTTAGAAACTACTATTTTCAATTTCTTAAATACAATAAAAAAGGGATACAGAAAACTGTATCCCTTTTAAAACTAACTATAAAAATATTTACTTAATCCATTGTGGATCTCCAATTCCTTTGTCTTTTACTGCAGAATTTCCAACTGTAAAGTTTCCACCAGCAGCATTAGCAAATTGAGGATCTAAAGTCGTTGCAGAAGCATCAGGTTTATTGTTGCTTCCTACAAGCGCTAAATTAGGCGAATTGAAATTGTTATTATTTAAGAATGACGGTGCAGCAGTTGCAGTAGAGTTTGTATAAACTGCAGATCCAACCGCAAACAATGTATTACGAACAATTGACGCATTTGCAAGAGAACGCAAGTACAAGATTCTACTTGCTAACGGCAATGTAGGAGCGTATATAGTACATTGATCGATCAACACATTACTTGTTAAACCAGTTCCAGAAAAACTAGAAACATCCATACGAATAAAGTCACGTGATGAACAAGTATCGAATGTACTTTTTGTTAATGAAACACTTCCAACAAAAGTCGTTCTGAAATCAATAAAATCAGCACCTCCAGCAGTATTTACATTTTTAATTGTGCTTTTGTCAACAGTAAACGATTTTAATTTAGCAACGCCACTTCCATAAATTAATTGAGAAGGAAAATCATGCACATTAGAGCTGCTAATTAAAACATCTCCAAATTGTGGTGAACCTGTTACGCCCACAGTTATTGCACCACCAGTTAAGCCACTTCCACTTAAATCTACGTCAATCAAAGAGAAGTTTACTATTTCACTAGCATTAGCAGGATTAGTAGCAAGCGTAAAATTAAGTTTTAATTTTGGTTTGTTTTCTGTTCTCAAACCTCTAATTGTTAATGTTTTATTCACTGTTACTAATGCTGTTTGAGCTGTATAATCTCCCGGCATCAATACTAAAACAGAACCACTTGGCGCATCAGTAATTTTTTGAAGCAAATTATTATCTTCTGGTTTAACTAAAATTCCAGTTCCAATATCAATTCCTGTTGTGAATGTTGCAGTACCTCTTTTCTTAGTACCGTTCCATAAATTAGCCGTGTAAGCCGTTTCACCTTTAAGACCAGTTATAATTGCAACACCTGATGCTTTTTCAGCTGTTGTAAGTACATGGTTGATAGCACCTGGCTCTACAGTAATGTTTGTCGCATTTGTATTTGCCGGCCATCTCAAAGTTACTTGAGTCGCTTCGATATCTGCAGCTGGTACTGGAGAAACAAAAAGTTGCTCAGACAATGTTGTTGCTGTAGTCACTGACCATATAGAATCTGCAAGACCTGTTGAACTTATTGCTTTTACTCTGATTGAATAAACTGTTTCTCCTTCAAGCTGTACTTTTACAGGCAATTGATCTGGAGCAACATTTACTGTTTTATAAATGGTTTTAAATTCAGTATCATCTGCACTGAATTCTACTACATAATGATCTGCATCTGGCTTTACAGTCCAATTCAATTCAACGGTAGTTTGGTTTTTAACTGTCGCTTTAAGGTCTATTGGAGAAAATGCTCTATTTACATTCAACGTGTCGATAACTGGTTCATTAAAAGTGTCACAACTTGAAAAGGCAGTCATGAACAATAATGCTGCAATGGCTCCTTTTATAATATATTTTGTTTTCATAATCTTACTTTATTAATTTACAAAAGGTTAATACCCATAATCATTAGTCAATTTCCCATTGCTTCCATCTAGGAATACTTGCCATATTGGCCAGAATTGTCTATTATCAGGATTAACTCCTGGTTTGTACAAAGTATTGATCTTAGTATCGGTAGCACTTCCTGTCCACGTCCAAGCAATAGAACTATACCCTGTACCCGGATTTGTAGTTTCTCCACGGTTAAGACCATAGATATCCAAACTCACATTATCTGCTTTAAATTTATAGTATAAAGTAGTTGGAACATCTGCATAATTACCTGTACGGTCTGCTAAGCTTTTCATATTTGCTTTAGCCTCGTCCAATTTTGCTTTAAGCAAATTCCAACGAATAAGATTTTGTTTACGCTCCATTTCACCAGTAAACTCAAATTTATTCTCGTCAACAAGCGCTTTAAACATTGCGTCTTTTGTTGTTAAAGCATTTACATAACCATCAACTTTAACAGCTTGGTCAGCTGCAGCAAATGCTCTTGCTCTTACTGCTTTCAAATATGGTGCTGCCGCCGCCGGTCCTTCTATTTCATTTGCAGCTTCAGCAGCAATCAAAAGAACTTCTGCGTAACGCATATAAATTTTGTTTACACCATCGTCATTTGTAGAAGTTACAAAACGAGTCATCCACTCATAACGGTATTTACCAAAATACCAAGTATTCAATGTTCCTAATTCTTGTTTTGCAATATTGTTTACAGCAGTACCGTATTTGTAAGGAACACAAGTTACATCTCTTCTTGTATCTTTTAAATCATAATCATAAAATATAGTTGGAAGCGGTCCTGCAGTTCCACCACGGTTTGCACCATTTGCATGAAACTGGTCGTTTGTAGTATGTTTTACAGCAAAAGTAAACAACATACGTCCTCTACCATCTGAGAAAGGAAGTTCCCATAATGATTCTCCACCCGCCACGATATATTCTTGATTGTATTTTCTCCAGAATGTTTCGAAAGAAGACTCTAAATGTGCAGATCCGCTTGCAATAACTGAACGACATTCAGCCAAAGCTAAAGAATACATTGCACTAACTGATAATGCAGGATCTGTACTTCTTCTGATACCGTCAGGATATTGTTGATAACCGCTCGCAGCCATCGCTAAACGAGCACGGAAACCTTTTACAAAAGCTTTATTAATTCTTTCTACACTAGTGGTCTCTTTAATTTCACCTGGCCAAGGAACCAATTCTTCTGCTTCACCTAAATCAGCAATAAGCTGTTTATAGATTTCGTCTCTGCTTGTTTTTCCAACATAGATAGTTGCATTGTTTAATGGTTCAAATCTTCCTGGGACATCTCCCCAAGCTTTTACCAAATCAGCATAATAAATTGCTCTCAAAGTCAAAGCCTCACCCAATAAATATCCTAGTTGAGATCCAGGAGTTGGATTACCATAAGCACGCAAACCACGAATACAAATGTTAGCACGCTCAATACCTGAATAACTCATTGCCCATGAATTATTCGCTGTATTCATTTGTGAGTTATTCGGTTTTGCATCATACGTACATAAATCTGAAGCATCACTTACAGTTTGCGAAGAGTTATACCATTCTGTATCTGTATTTAATCCATAAAAAGGAAGAAAACGTCCTCTGTAAGAATTGGTTTCAGCAAATGGAATTTTAATTCCGTCAATTGCTGCTTCGGCCAAACCTGGGCTAGAAAAAATAACTGATTCGTCTAAGGTTGATTTTGCCGGAGCATCTAAATAATTGTCTGAGCAAGAAGCAAAAAGGCTTGCAACAAATATTCCTGCTATTAATATTTTATGTTTCATCTTGTGAAAGTTTTACTGAATTAAAAATTAAGGTTTAGACCAAAGATCAACTGTCTGCTTCTCGGATAAGCTGAATAATCAACTCCCGGTGTATAAGGCGTGCTTCTTCTAGTTGAAGATTCTGGATCTGGACCTGAATAGTTAGTCCAAACAAAAACATTACTAGCCGTAAAATAAAATCTCAACTTAGAAACTCCTAAAGCAGAAGTTAAAGAATTTGGAGTTGTATAACCCAAACTCAAAGTATTAAGTCTTAAGAAAGATCCGTCTTCAACTGCCCAATCACTGAAAACATAACGAGGCATATAAGGAGACCACATTGTAGTGTTTGCATTTAACGCCGCTAATTGTGTAGGGTCTGTCACTAATTGTCCTGTAGAAGGATCAAGATTTGTCCATCTTTTTCCATCTGCCATGTCAGTGCTTAAATTTCTATATTGACCATTCGGGATTGAAGAAGCAAATTCAATTTTGTTTGCATTGTAAACATCGTTTCCAATACTCCAGTTGAAAGCAGCAGAAAGATCGAATCCGTATGCATTTGCATTCAACACCATACCACCAGTGCTTTTTGGATTTGCATTTCCAATAACAGTCATGTCACTTGCATTTACTTTTCCGTCGCCATTAATATCTTTTAATTTCATAGCACCTGGCTGCATTTTACCAACCACTGTAGAACCATCTGGCACTCCAGTTTTTAAAGTATAAGCTCCACCAGCATAATCAAAGTCACTTACTTCATAACGTCCATCGCTCTTATATCCGTACATGATACCTAATGGCTGTCCAACATTAACTAAATAATCTCCAGTAATTGATGAAGAAGCCCATCCAGATGCCGCAGTAAAGTTACTCATTACTCCAAGTGAGTTGATTTTGTTAGTATTAAATGCCGAGTTGAAAGATACGCTTACACCGTACTTTTCTCTTTCAATAATATTAAGGTTTAAAGTTGCCTCAACCCCGCTGTTTTGAATTTCACCCATATTTCTGTATTGGTTATCATAACCTCCAGAAATTGGGAAAAGCATCAATAAATCTTTTGTTTTATTTTTATAAACCTCTACAGATCCTGTTACTTTGTTTTTGAACAAGTCAAAATCTAAACCGATATTTTGTGTAACTGTAGTTTCCCATTTTAAATCTGGATTCGCCATTGTTTTAGAAGCTGCCCAGAAATTATCAACACCATTAATCCAAGTTGAAGTAGAAGAAATGAAGCTCTGAACCATTTGTCCAGGAGGAATATTATTGTTTCCAGCCTCACCATAACTTACTCTTAATTTAAGCAAGTTGATCCAAGAAGCATCTTTCATAAATTCTTCTCCAGAAATTTTCCAAGCTGCTGCTGCCGCTGGGAAGAATCCCCATTTATTACTACCTAAAAATTTACTTGATCCATCGGCACGATAAGTCGCAGTAAGAAGGTATTTGTCTTTATAGTCATAATTTGCACGTCCAAAGAAAGAAAGCAGTTTGTCATCTGGATAATAAAAATTATCAACTGAAATTGGCGTACCTTGAGAAGTTAATTTTATCGCCTCATCTAATTCAAAAGATAATGGATAACCTTGAATTGTACTTGTAAGGTCATTTCTTTTGTAGTTGATAGTTTCTTCTCCAAAAAGGAATTTCAAATTATGATTTTCTCCAACTAATTTTTTCAAATCATAATTTAACGTATTTGCATTTCTAAAACGAGTATCTTTTCTGTCCATCATAATCATAGCAGGCATATTTTGTCTTTCTGCCGCTGGATTATTTTTTACATAATAAGTTGTACGTCCGTAGAAACGGTAATCTTGGTAGTTATAGTTGTCTAAACCGAACTCTGATTTAAACACTAAATCTGAAGTCAATTTCCAAGAAAAACTTCCTAATGTATTAAAGTTTTTTCTAAATTGTTGACGGTTATTATCTGTAATAGCAACAAAAGGGTGCGTTAAATTTGCCGCAACAGCTTCATCTGTATCGTCAGTAGTTAAACCTGGAACCGGAATTGGAGCATATCCAACAATATTTTTCAAACGAGAATCTGCTGATGAAACCTCATTTTGCTCGTTCATACCAGCACCATTAATTTGTGTATCTGAGTAACGAACTGTAAAACTTAAGTCAACTTTATCAGAAGCTTTGCTGTTTAAAGCAAGAGACAAGTTATTTCTGTTGAAGTCTGATCCCAACATAATTGCTTTCTCATCATAATGAGCATAGTTGAAACTATAGTTTATTTTATCAGATCCACCACGAACAGATAAGTCACGACTTTGAACTTCGCCTGTACGGCCAAAAACTTGTTTTTGCCAGTCGTTACCTTTCATACCTTTATATTGGTCATAATCTTGCCAGTTGCCAAAATATTTTGTGTAAGAACTTGGATTACTCAAAATAGTTTTGTCTGTTTGGTCAAGCAATGCATATTCATATTGCCATTTCACATAATCCTCAGGAGATGTAACAGGAATAGTATTTGCCATCTGCTTCATTCCGTAAAACATATTGAAGTTTACTGCTATTTTACCGTCTTTACCTTTTTTAGTAGTAACAATAATAACTCCATAAGCTCCTCTAGAACCATAAATCGCTGTAGATGAAGCATCTTTCAATACTGTCATAGTCTCAATATCTGAAGAAGAAATATCATTAAGACTGTTTACTGGAAATCCATCTACGATATATAATGGAGATGCATCTTGGCTCAAAGATCCGTTTCCACGAATTCTAACTTGGATATTCGAATCAGGCGATCCTTCTGAAGATGTCACCGATACCCCTGCAATACGTCCTGTTAAAGCCTCTGCTACGTTAGGAACAGGGATTTTACGAACTTCATTTCCAGAAAATGTTGCAACAGCACCTGTTAAATCAGATTTTTTTGATGTACCATATCCAATTACAACAACTTCATTCAAGTTATTAGAATCTTCACTTAAAGACACATCCACTTTAGTTTTTCCTGCTGTAGGTACTTCTTTAGATGAAAATCCGATAAATGAAAAAGAAAGGACAGCATTCGCTTTTGTCAACTTGATCTTGTAGTGTCCGTCAAAATCGGTAGAAACACCGTTTTTTGTGCCCTTTTCAAGTACATTAACTCCCGGCAACGAAAGTCCGGCAGCATCCTTAACGGTTCCTTCTACAGTAGCAGTCTGTGCATTTACCTGACTACTCATAAGCAAGCACAATAAGAAAACAAGGGTGAAGCAATAGTTTGCTCCTTTGTTTAATAATTCTTTAAAGTTCATGGTTTATTGTTTAAGTTATTAAATGGTTAATGGTAATTTATGTGGTTTTGATATTCTAATTATATATGTTTAAGTGGCTTTAAAATTCATGAAAACGCAGCAACAGCAAGGTTTTTCAATCGATTTCGTTTAAAAAAAACAATTTGGAATCAAAAAAAATCAAATCATGTAATCGATTACACAAACATAGATATTTTTTTTATATAAAAAATTAATTTTCATAAAAATTTGCTAAAAAAAATTACATATCAAAAATAAAAGCAATTTTTTATACCACATATGTAATTTATAATATGAATAAATACTAATTATATTATTGACAAATATTAATTTCTTTCGATTTTATCAAAAAAACAATCGATTACATGAAAAAATAATATCGATTTTGCAAGACCATAAAAAATGATGTTCTATATCTAACCAAGAATACAGCACCTCAGAATAAACCAATCAATTCCTACAATACAAACTGATACAAGTAGAATTTCGCTCGAAAAAAGACACAAAAAAACCCTTAAAGTGATTAACTTTAAGGGTTTACAAAAAAGTGATTTATCTTTTAAGCTTTTTGAAGCTGCAAATTTGATTTGTGTTTTTGCATTAAAGCTACCGTAATTATCATTCCCGTTACCGCCATAGCAACACCTATAAGATTAGGAGAAGCAAAACCGTAACCAGCCGCCAAAGGGAGTCCGCCCAGAAAAGCGCCCAAAGCATTTCCTATATTAAAACTTCCTTGAAGTGCTGCCGATGCAATCATCTCAGCATCTTTCGCGGTTTTGATCATCAGCATTTGAATAGGTGCAATTACTGCAAAAGAGATTGCGCCTGTTAAAAAGGTCAAAAACAAAGAAACATATTGATTAAATGAGAAAGTGTAAACTAAAAGCAAATCAATCACCATAATAAACAATAAAGCCAAAACAGTGGGTGCCGGCGAATATTTATCGGCCAATTTACCGCCTGCAAAATTCCCGACTACCATTCCGAGGCCAGCAAGGATTAAAATATACGAAACATCTTCTGGCGAAAACTTAGAAACATTTATTAATAGCGGCGCAATGTAACTGATCCATGCAAACAAACCTCCAAAACCAATCGCAGTGATTCCGATGATCAACCAAGCTTCGGTTTTCTTAAAGAATAAAAGTTGCGTTTTCATATTCACATTTCCGGTTTTCTCCAATTTTGGCATCCATAAAGAAATGAACAAAAAAGTAAGCAATCCCACAAAAGCAATTAATATAAAGGTATAACGCCAAATAAAATGGTGTCCTATATAAGTACCAATTGGCACACCAATTAAATTAGCCAATGTTAAACCGGCAAACATAATCGAGATCGCCTGCGCTTCTTTTCCTTTATCGGCCAAACGACTCGCAACTACAGCTCCAACTCCAAAAAAGGCGCCATGTGGCAATCCAGAAAGAAACCTTGAAGCAAACAAACAATTATAACTTGGCGCAATGATGGAAAGCGAATTAAAAACCGTCAGCATCAATGCTAGTAATAAAAGCATTTTCTTTGGCGGAAAATTTCTTCCTAAGATTACTAATAATGGCGCGCCAATAACAACGCCCAACGCATATGATGAAATTAAATATCCTGCAACGGGAATCGAAACCTTCATATCTGAAGCAATATCAGGCAAAAGGCCCATCATAACAAATTCGGTTATTCCAATAGTTAAGCCTCCTAAAGACAAGGCTATAAGACTTTTTTTCATTTTGATTTCAATAGAAAGGAATGTATTTTCTATGATGCAAATTTAACACCGTTAACCGCAAAATAAATTGTATATTTGTGACATAAAATTGTAAATTTAAGTTATGCCGAAGTTAAATCAGTTTGAAACTTTAGTCATTCATGAATTTGAAGATGAGAAATTCCATCTTCCGCCGCACACGCATACGTATTATGAAATTATCTACATAAAAAAAGGAAGCGGTATTCATAATCTCAACAAAAATCTTCTTCCTTATAAAACTGGAGATTTATTTGTGATTTCGCCAGAAGATGAACATTATTTCGACATCAAAAAAAACACCCGTTTTGTTTATATCAAATTCACAGACAATTATTTCAATTCAAAACAGAATCTTACCTGTGACGAATTCTTAATAAATACGCCTGAAAGTTTTATGCGCGACAAAATCCTGAAAGAAACTGTTTTAAAATTTGATGATCCATGTAAAACGATTTTAAAAAATACAGTCGAAAACATCCTTACTTACGATCAATATATTGATGTTACGACGTCGCCAATTGTTTTTTATCAGATTCTTTCGATTTTTGGATTGATAAAAGAAACCATTCGAGGCATGAATCTGCAATTGAAATCAACCCATCTTGATAATGAGCAAATCGCCAATTACATTCATCAAAATGTTTATCAGCCAAAACTGATTCAGATTAAAGTAATTGCCGAACATTTTAATATTGCGCCTACTTATTTCAGTGCTTATTTCAAAAGGACATTTTCTATAAGTTATCGCGATTACATTAATAATTTGCGCACAACTTTGATTGAAAAACGAATTCAAAACAATCAATTGCCAATCAAACAAATTGCTTATGAATTTGGTTTTACGGATGAAAGCCATTTGTCGAATTACTTCAAAAAAAGAAAAAATATGAAACCAACAGATTTCAAAAAGCTTTAGTTATTGAAATCTTAAAAGAACTTTAGACTTGGATTTTTTATCTAAATTTGTATGATAAACTGATTTTCGTTGACAAAAAAAATACACATATTACTACTTATTTTGACTTTTGGCTTCTCTTTGATGTCAACGGCAAGTTATGCGTGTGAAAAATCGTCTGAAAAAGTTTCTTGCGAAAAGAAAGCTTCTTCAAAAAAAGATTCTTGTACGAAAGATTGTTGCCAAAAAAACTCACATTCTAAAAAAGGATGCAGTGGAAAATGCGATCATTCGGGCTGTACAACTTCCGGATTACAATTTAGTCTTTTAAATCAAAGCGAAATTGAATTTACAAATACTGTTTTTAATTTGACTTTCAAAGAACCTATAGCATATTACAAAAACAGCACTCTTTCAGATGGTTTTGTTTCTATTTGGGCACCGCCAAAAATAAAGTAATTCTATTTCTAACAGTCATATTTGCGTCGAATTTAACCGCAAAGAGCGCAAGGGTTTACGCAAAGTCCGCAATGAAAAATCTAAAAATTAATTTAGGAAACTAAAATCCTTTTAAATAAAATTTTATAAAAATGAAAAACACAATAACAACTATAGCAGCAGTAATCACAATATTATTTTCTGCAAATGCGATTCAGGCAAATACTTCAAAAACGGAAAAAAGCGCAATTGAAATTGCAGAATCTACACAGCTTCAAGCTGTTTATGACGCTTACTTTAATGTAAAAGACGCACTTATTAAAAGCGACAGTAAACTGACTTCGGCGAAAGCCAAAGATTTGGTTACTGCAATCACAGCAGTAAAAATGGACAAACTAAAAAGCAACGAACATACAGTTTGGATGAAAGTGATGAAAAAACTTTCTTCTGATGCCAAAAGTATTTCGGCAACTACAGATCTTAAAAAACAGCGTGAGACTTTCAAATCGCTTTCAAAAAGTACTTATGATCTTATAAAAGTATCAAGTCCGGACCAGCCAATTTACAAACAATATTGTCCAATGGCTGATGCTGACTGGTTAAGCAAAGAAAAAGCAGTTAAGAATCCGTACTACGGTTCCTCGATGCTGACTTGCGGAAACGTGGTTGAAACCATCAAATAAATATGAAGCTCTACATCAAAAACATGGTGTGTGCTCGATGCAAAATGGTTGTGGAGTCTGAGTTGGAAAAACTCGGACTTCATGCTATTTCTGTTGAATTAGGTGAAGTTGAACTTAAAGAAAATATTTCAGAAGAACAGAAGGAAATTTTACTTAAAAACCTTCAAAATCTTGGTTTTGACTTAATTGATGACAAAAAAAGCAAGACAATTGAAAAGATAAAAAATCTTATTGTCGATTTGGTTCATCATAAAAACGGCGAACTTAAAATCAACTTATCTGATTATTTAGCCGAAAACCTCAACCAAGATTATAATTCGCTGAGCAATTTGTTTTCGGAAATTGAAAACACAACGATCGAGAAGTACTTCATTAGTCAGAAAATAGAAAAAGTAAAAGAGCTTTTAATTTACAATGAACTTTCATTAAGCGAAATTGCCGATATTTTAAACTACAGCAACGTTGCACATTTAAGCAATCAATTCAAAAAAATTACGGGTTTTACTCCTACTTCTTTCAAACAATTGAAAGATAAAAACAGAATTCAGATCGAGAATTTGTAATCCGAATTTTCTACAAAATAAAAACGTGCTAAATTTATTAGCACGTTTTTTTATTTATCTGAATAATGTCCCATTGCTGAAATCACAACAACTGTGACAATTTCTTCCTCAACATTATATATAAGTCGATCTTTTTTATTTATCTCTCTAGACCAAAATCCTGAAAATTTATGTTTGAGTGCTTCAGGCTTTCCTACGCCTTCAAATGGAGTTTCACTAAGTTCTTCTAAAATTTTTGCAATTTTTTTTATACTGGATTGGTTTCCTGACTTTAAATGTTTAGAAATTTCTGCCTTAGCTTCCGGAATTACTTCAACCCTAAACTTCCCCATATATCACTAGGATCAACGGTTATACTTTTAGATTTTCCACTTTTATAATCTGCATATCGTTTCTCTATCTCAGCAACAAATTCAGGATTGTATGGACTTTCTTCTTCCTCAATTTTTACTCCTTTATTTGTAACTGCTAACAACCTTGCAAGTTCCAGCAAAGTTTTGCCTGCTTTTGTTCGCTCGTTTATGGTTATAGTTGTCATAATCTTATTTTTATTATTACAAAGATACAAAAATCATGCTGTTTTTTGAATAACAAAAATTTACTCACACAGTTTGTAAGGCAAAGCTTTGCAAACCTTCCATTTTCTATGAAACCCAGTATATAAAAAAACCTTGCGTCCTTTGCGGTTAAAAAAACGCTTTTAGTAAATCTTACAAATCATTCTCAAAATTCTACAAACCGTTGTAAACCTTACTTCGGAAATTTGCATTGTGATACTTTAAAAGATAAAACAATGACTCATCAATATATAATTTCAGGAATGTCTTGCAACGGTTGCCGAACCAAAGTCGAAAAAACACTAAACGAAGTCGACGGCATTCACGCAGAAGTTACGTTAGATCCTGCAATAGCGACGATTACAATGGACAATCATGTTACAACAGAAAAACTTCAGAAGGCTTTAACCGCTGCAGGAAACTATACAATTGAAATGAAAACTTCTGAAAACTCGGAAGAAGCACCAAAATCATGCTGTTCCTCTAAAAAAGAGCATTCGCATCATGATCATCAAAAAAAAGTTGTTCTGCCACAAAATACAACTGGAGTTTATTATTGCCCGATGCATTGCGAAGGTGACAAAACATACGACAAACCTGGAGATTGCCCCGTTTGCGGAATGGATTTAGTACCTCAAGCTGTCATAAATACATCAAAATTTACCTGCCCAATGCATCCTGAAATTGTTTCAGATAAACCAGGCGACTGTCCTATTTGTGGTGTGGATTTGGTTCCGGTGCAAGCTTCAGAAGAAGAAAACAAAACGTATTTGGATTTATTGAGAAAAATGAAAATTGCGATATTTTTTACACTTCCTATTTTCATTATTTCCATGTCAGAAATGATTCCGAATAATCCGCTTTATTCTTTGATGTCGGTTGAAAAATGGAATTGGGTTCAGTTTTTATTTTCAATTCCTGTTTTGTTTTATGCTGGCTGGATGTTTTTTGTTCGTGCTTACAAATCGATTATTACTTGGAACCTCAATATGTTTACCTTAATCGGAATCGGAACGGGTGTTGCTTTCTTATTCAGTATTGCCGGAATGTTTTTTCCTGATATTTTTCCTGCCGAATTCAAATCACATCACGGAACTATTCATCTTTATTTTGAAGCTGCAACAGTTATTATAACCTTGGTTTTATTGGGACAATTATTAGAAGCAAAAGCACACGGACAAACCAACAATGCTATAAAAGAATTATTAAAACTCGCTCCCACCGAAGCAACTTTAGTAGAAAACGGAAATGATCGAACAATCTCTATTCACGATATAAAAAAAGGCGATTTACTGCGCGTAAAACCTGGTGAAAAAATTCCCGTTGACGGAAAAATAACAAATGGAGAAAGCAGTATTGATGAATCGATGATTACCGGAGAACCCATTCCGGTGGATAAAAAAAGAGATGACAATGTAATTTCTGGAACGATAAACGGAACCAAATCATTTGTTATGATTGCCGAAAAAGTAGGTTCAGAAACATTGCTTTCACAGATTATTCAAATGGTCAGCGACGCAAGCCGTTCCAGAGCGCCAATTCAAAAACTCGCTGACCGCGTTGCAAAATATTTTGTTCCAACGGTTGTTGCCATTTCTATTTTGACTTTTATTTTATGGGCAAAATTCGGTCCAGAACCTTCTTATACTTATGGTTTAATAAATGCCATTGCCGTTTTAATTATTGCCTGTCCTTGTGCTTTAGGATTGGCAACACCAATGTCGGTTATGGTTGGCGTTGGAAAAGGCGCGCAATTTGGCATCTTGATAAAAAATGCCGAAGCACTCGAAAACATGAATAAAATCGATGTTTTGATAACCGATAAAACCGGAACCATTACCGAAGGAAAACCATCTGTAGAAAAAGTTTACGCTATAAATAATGATGAAGATTTTCTGTTGCAAAACATTGCTTCCTTAAATCAGCATAGCGAACATCCTTTGGCGCAAGCCGTTGTCAATTTTGCGAAAGCTAAAAATATCACTCTTCTTGAAGTTCTAGATTTTGAAGCAATTGCCGGAAAAGGAGTTCTCGGAACCGTAAATAATTCAAAAATTGCATTGGGAAATAAAAAATTAATGGAACAAATAAATGCTTCAATTTCTGATAATTTCGAAAACAAAATTACAGCAGAACAAAATTTAGGAAAAACCGTTTCCTACATCGCAGTCAATAATAAAGTTTCAGGTTACGTAACTATTACCGATTCGATAAAAACAAACAGCGTCGAAGCAATTAAAAATTTGATTAATCAAGGCGTCGAAGTCATAATGATGACCGGAGATAATGGAAACACAGCAAAAGCAGTTGCCAATCAATTGCATTTAAGTTCTTTTAAAGCCGATTGCCTTCCTGAAGATAAATTGCGAGAAATTGAACGTTTGCAAGCGGAAGGAAAAATTGTAGCGATGGCAGGCGATGGAATTAACGATGCTCCGGCTTTAGCCAAAGCCGATATTGGAATCGCGATGGGAACTGGAACTGATGTTGCTATCGAAAGTGCTAAAATCACCCTTGTAAAAGGCGATTTAAACGGAATTGTTAAAGCTAAAAATCTGAGTCACGCTGTAATGAAAAACATCAAACAGAATTTGTTTTTTGCTTTCATCTACAACACTTTGGGGGTACCAATTGCGGCAGGAATTTTATATCCGGTATTTGGGATTTTGCTTTCGCCAATGTTGGCCGCGCTGGCAATGAGTCTGAGCTCGGTTTCTGTGATAGTGAATGCGTTGCGACTTCGAAATTTAAAATTGTAAGTTGGGACGCAATTATTTCCAACACATAGAAACATAGTTTTGCATTGTGCGTAAAGACGTTTCACTTGTTACAATCCACATAGAGCTATGTGTGGAAACTAGTTTCTTTTATGCTCTTTTTTAGTCACAAAAATCTATGTTTCTATGTGTTAAAATAAACTGTGTTCAATTTGACTCAACTATTTTAAAATTATAATTTATCATGAAAATCAAATATATTCTTCTTTTATTTTTAATCGCTTTTCAGTTAAAGGCTCAAAAAGTAGTTCGTTATGATTTATACGTTCGCGATACAATTGTCAATTTTTCGGGAAAAGAAAAAAGGGCAATTGCAGTAAACGGCCAAATTCCGATGCCGACTTTGACTTTTACCGAAGGAGATATTGCCGAAATTTATGTACACAACGAACTTAAAAACGAAGATACAGCCTTGCATTGGCACGGATTATTTCTTCCAAATAAAGAAGACGGCGTTCCATATTTGACGCAAATGCCTATTAAGCCAGGAACGACACATAAATATAGTTTTCCAATAATTCAGAACGGAACCTATTGGTATCACAGCCATTCGGGATTGCAGGAACAAATTGGTTTATACGGACTTTTCATTATTAATAAAAAGAAAGACGATTCGACTTTTAGAAAAGGTATTGATGATTTGCCGACTGTTCCAATTATTCTAAGCGAATGGACCGATTTGAAACCAGAGAACGTACAACGAATGCTTCATAATGCGAATGATTGGTTTGCTATAAAAAAAGGGACAACACAAAGTTATTCTGAAGCGATTCAAAAAGGGCAATTTTCAACCAAAGTCACAAACGAATGGAAACGTATGAGTGCCATGGACGTAAGTGATGTTTATTACGAAAAGTTTTTAATCAACGGAAAAAATGAAGACCAGCTTTCGCAATTTAAAGCAGGCGATAAAGTCCGATTGCGAATTGCAAACGGAGGTGCTTCCAGTTATTTCTGGCTGACGTACGGCGGTGGAAAAATAACTGTTGTGGCCAGCGATGGAAATGATGTTGAACCTGTAGATGTTGATCGTTTGATTATTGCCGTTTCTGAAACTTATGATGTTGTCGTTACGATTCCTGAAGATAAAAAATCCTTTGCATTTTTGGCTACAGCCGAAGACAGAACAGGATCTGCTTCTTTATTTTTAGGCGAAGGAATGAAACAACCTGTCAAACATCTTTCGAAATTAAAATATTTTGAAGGAATGAAAATGATGAACGATATGATGAAGATGAACGGCGAAATGAATGATATGGGAATGAATATGTCTTTGAACAAAATGGACATGAATGCCGTAATGTATCCAGAAATTTCAGGCGAAGAAGAAGCTGCAAAAGCAGAAGATCATTCAATGCACAATATGGAAAACATGGAAATGTCAAATGATTCTACCTCAACTTCCGAAATTATTACATTGAATTATGGAATGTTGAAATCTCCATTTAAGACAAATCTTCCAAAAGACGCTCCGGTAAAAGAATTACGTTTTACATTATCAGGAAATATGAATCGGTATGTTTGGAGTTTAGACAATAAAGTAATTTCTGAAACAGATAAAATTCTAATTAAAAAAGGAGAAAACGTCCGAATTGTATTGTATAACGGATCAATGATGCGCCACCCAATGCATTTGCACGGGCATGATTTTAGGATTTTAAATGAACATGGCGACTATTCTCCACTTAAAAATGTAATTGACATTATGCCAATGGAAACTGACACGATTGAATTTGCAGCAAATGCAGATGGTGACTGGTTTTTTCATTGTCATATATTATATCACATGATGGCGGGAATGGGAAGGATTTTTAGTTATGAAAATTCGGCACCCAATCCGTTGATTCATCACCCTGAAATGGCGTATAAAATGTTAAAAATGGATGACCGAATGTTTCATTTTATGGCCGAAAATGATTTTGCTACAAACGGAAATGACGGAGAAGCGATGTACAGCAATACCCGCTGGAGCATTGGAACCGAATGGAGATTGGGTTACAACGATAGTCATGGTTATGAAACCGAAACGCACATTGGACGATACATTGGCAAAATGCAATGGTTTATGCCCTTTATAGGTTTTGATTGGCGTTACCGAAAAATGGGAATGGACGAACAGGAACAAAATCTTTTTGGGCAAAAGAATACAAAAGATAATCGATCTGTCTTCAGCATTGGAGCCGAATATACTTTGCCAATGCTTGTAAAAGCGCAACTTGAAGTCTTTACAGATGGAAATGTGAGAGTTCAGTTTGAACGAAAAGATATTCCGCTTTCGCGACGCTTGCGAATGAATTTAATGTGGAATACAGACAAAGAATATATGGCGGGCCTAAAATATATTGCCGGAAGAAACTTCGGAATTACAACACATTATGATAGTGATATGGGAATTGGTTTTGGTGTTAATTTGAATTATTAAAAGTCTTGCAGAATAATATATAGTCCCTACGGGACAATCTTAAGGATCTCATTTTTTTTCTACCAATATTAAACTCCTAACGGAGTATCTGAAAAGTTATCTCGTAGAGATAATATATCGGTAGAAAAAATAAACCGCATTTAAAATTGTCCCGTAGGGACTGCATGAATTATTTAATTTTCACTCACAGTTTATTATCAAAACATTAACTAAATTGTAAGAATCAACCTTAAGAAATGTTGCTATATTTGATTCACCAATTACAATTCTCTAACAAAAATAAATTAAATTAAAATGACAAAAGTTATTACAATCATTACCGTTGCTTTATTTACAATTGGCGTGAACGCTCAAGATACAGCGCCTGCAAAAAAAGAAAAAGCTAAAAAAGAATCTTGCTGCAAAAAAGCATCAACAGACAGTAAAGACAAAAAATCTTGCTGCGTTAAAAAATAATCTGAAATTTATTTCAAGAAAAAGGCCTCAAATAATTGAGGCCTTTTTTTATGTTTTTTCCGCCACGAATTCCACGAATTTTCACGAATTACTTTTTTATTCCTGCATTAAAAATTCGTGAAAATTCGTGGAATTCGTGGCAAAAAAACTATTTCACTGTTCCAACATTTCCGGTTCTTGTTAAAACTCCCCAGCTTTGGCTTTCACCTTTTATGGCTCTTCGTAATGCTCTAAACAAAATAACATACATTAATTGTCTGTACACAAATCGCTGCGGAATTAACCAAAACAATTTCGTGAGCTTTTCTTTTTCGAAAATAAAAGCAACAACACTAACCAGCATATCTACCAACATAAAAGCGATATAGTAAATCAATATTTTATGAAGACTATCTGGATCATTGTGATTCCAGATTAAGCTTATAATTAAAACCAAATCGGCTAAAGGAGCAAAGATTGGCAAAACGATTTGAAAAAGAAGAATATTTGGCAAAGCGACCATTCCCAAGCCTTTGTATCTTGGATTAAAACAGGCATCTCTATTTTTCCAGAAAGCCTGCATAATTCCGTAACTCCAGCGAAAACGCTGTTTCATAAATTCTTTCAAACTTTCTGGAGCTTCAGTAATCGCTACGGCTTCTATGCAGTTTATAATATGATAATCGTTTCTTAAAATACGAATCGTTAAATCGCAATCTTCTGCAAGGGTATCGGTTGTAAAACCTCCCGCTTTTTCAATTGCTTCTTTCTTGAACGCTCCAATTGCTCCAGGAACAACTGTGATTCCGTTTATTAAATCAAAAGCTCTTCGATCAAAATTTTGAGCCGTCGTATACTCAATACTTTGCCATTTGGTCAGCATTGTATTTTCATTACCTACTTTTACATTTCCAGCAATCGCACCAATTTCTGCATTATCTTTTAACTGAATTCTAAAACCTTTCATCAATTGCGAAATAGCATCGGTTTTTAGTTGTGTGTCGGCATCGATACAAACAACATAATCGCTTTTTGTCAATGCAATTCCATAATTCAATGCTGATGCTTTTCCTCCATTTGGTTTCGTATTCACTTTAACTTTTAGATTATTAGCGAAAGCCTCATTGATCATAGCAAAAGTTTTATCTTTTGATCCATCATCGACAAAAACAATATCGAAATCAGGATAATCCTGACCTAACAAATTTTCGATTGTTTTTACGGCATTTATTTCTTCGTTGTAAGCCGGAACAATAATGCTCACTTTTGGAAAAAAACCTTCCTCAGCTTTATAAACTGGCGGATATTTATGATCTCTCCATTTTTTCATAAAAGCCATTATTGCCATCAACGCAATTCGAAGAAAACCAAGAAAAATAGCCACCCAAAATGTAGCCGTAATAAAATGTCCAAACCAATATCCAAAGTCGAAAATAAAATTATCAAGAGAGATAAAAGGGCCTTTTGCTTCTGGCATAATTTCATCTTTGGTCTTGCCTAGCAAATGTGAAACCGTTGTAAATTGAATATTTCTGTCTTTAAAATATTTAATAATTCGAGGCAATGCTTTGACTGTTGCTTCTCTATTTCCGCCGGCATCGTGCAGCAAAATAATTCCTTTATCAGGATTTGCTTCGTATTGTTTTATAGTTCTAATGTAAACTGAATCGGCACTAACGCCTTTTTCCCAATCATTTGGATCGATACTTTCACCAACAGTATAATAATTTTGCGCTTTGCTTAAAGCAATTGGTTTCAATTCGGCTTCCGTAGTCGGTTCAGCATCGGCATTATAAGGTGCTCTAAAAAGTACTGTACTTTTACCAGTAACGGCTTCTATGAGCAATCTTGTCGTTTCCATTTCGGCAGATGCTCTTTCTGGACTGACCAAAGCAATATTAGGATGCGTAAAAGTGTGATTGCCAATTTCGTGTCCTTCTCTATAAATTCTTTGCAGCAACGGAATATTATCTTCTCCCTGAATCCCAATAACAAAAAATACGGCTGGCACTTTTTCTTTCTTTAAAATATCTAAAATCTGAGGCGTGTAAATTGGATCGGGTCCATCATCAAAAGTCAAAATGACTTGCTTATTTACATTTCCAAATTTGCTGATTACGTATTTTGTAGGCAATTCAACGTATTTTTGTTCCGTGATAATGGTTTCATCTTTATCGATTTCCAAATCTATTTTTCCAGGCGCAGGATCAGCAATTACATTTAATATTTCGCCATCACCAATATAAGCCGGACTTTCGATTCGTGTGTTGACGCGTTTCATTACCTTAAAATCAAAAGGCTTTTTGTTGAGGCTTTCGTTGGTCAAACTTCGCGGATAAAATGTCCATAAACGCTGATCTTCACTACCTAAACGCCATAAAGCGGTTCCTGCCAAACCGTATTCATCGCTAAATCTTATCGTATTGAAATTTGTTGCAGCATCTTCAAAATCGACCTCATGTTTTTTGCCATTGCTATCTGTATAAGTAAAGGAGTTGTTGTAGCTGGTATTATCAAACTTTATCTTGGCATTATGGAGTTTAGCCAACGCAATTGCTTCATCATAAGTAATGGTTTGACCTTCTTCCTTTTCTTGCCAGTCATATCCGTAACCCGCAATACAGAGAATAATTTTATCTGATGGAATCTCTTTTGCCGTTTTATCTACTATACGTTCAATCCACTTTTGACCGCTTATATCACCTGGAACACTGCTTGCATAATGCTCATCATAAGCCATTAAAAACATATAATCATTGTATTGGGACAATGCTTTTACATTAAAATCATCGTCTCCGGCCATAATATCTTGTGAAACAAGATATCCTAATGGATGTAGTTTTTGATAAAGTGCTTTTTGAAAAGCAATAATTGGCTCATCGCTATTTTCTTTAAATTCCTCAAAATCAATATTTATTCCTTGTAAATCATATTTCTTTAATGCTTTTACAAGATCATTTATAAGTCGATCTCTTTTATTAGAATCATGAAGAATACGGTGAATAAGATCTCCGTCAAATTCGCCTTCGCCAATTGATTCGTTTATATTATTGATCAAGGGAAGAATTTTCACTTTCCCTTTTTTCATTGCTTTCAAGGCCGCAGTATCAATCTCAGTTCGCAATAAATCGGTTTTTGGATCAATAAAAAACCATTCTGGAACTACCATATTGAGTTTGTCAATATTTTTTTGGAGAGAAAACAAACTCTGAGGATCCCAATCGACAAAAAAAGCTGCTCGAACTTCTGACGCTGTTTTGGGCACAGTTGGCTGATTTTTTAATTTCTCTATTTTAGTTTTTGCACGAAGAAAATAATCAAAACCTCGAAATTTTTTCAACTCTTTCGAACTTAAATCTTTTGGTGTAACAGGATTTTCAAGACTATGTTCTGTCTGGCTATTACTTGCCAAAAGCGGGAGTTCTGGTTTCAATCCTCTTTTTAAAGTGATAAAGAAAATCGGAATCATTAAAATTAGGACAAATAAAATAAGTCGGCTTGACCATTGAAAAGTTTTCCAGCGTTTTTGCGTCGCAGTCTGAAATATTTGTTTTTTATTATCCATAAATTCTTACTTTTTTTTAAGCAAATGTAAACACAAACTCTAATTTTAAGTAAAATTATTACTATTAAATTAAGACCGAATGAATGTTTTCTTTCTTTCGAAATAATTATTAGTAACTAAAATTACGAAAGAAAAAATTCAAAAAAGCAAATTCAAAAACAAAACTCATTGAATTACAAATAACTATATAAAAAAAAGACCTGAATTGCTTCAGGTCTTTGTCTATGTTTTCTTTTGCCACGAATTCCACGAATTGGCACTAATTTTTAATGCAGGAATAAAAAAATAATTCGTGAAAATTCGTGGAATTCGTGGCAAAAAAAATTTAAAAACTATTTCAATCTAACGCTCCATTCAAAATCCATTTCCGAAACTTGAACGCCTTCTTCATTAGTTCCAATTGATTTCATCCAAAAGGTTTGCCCCTCGCCTGTTTCGATAGTTCTTTGAATTGCTTCGGCAATTAAATGTCCGTCGTTGCAGACAAATGTAATTCTTCCTGTTGCCTTTTTCGTAAAGTTCCCTTTGTTGTTTGCCACCAACATTGAGATTTTTCGGCCGCTTTCCTGAATTTGAGAAATAACTAAAGCGCCTGTAGTCAACTCAGCAGCCATTGCCTGTACGGCGAAGTACATAGAGTTAAACGGATTTTGATTTATCCAGCGATGTTTGACTGTGACAGTACAGCTGTCTTTGTCGATCGCTTTTACACGCACACCGCAAAAGTATGCTGATGGTAATTTGAATAATACAAATTTATTGAGTTTAGAAACTGAAACTGCCATGGTATTTATTTTTTTATGTAAAAATACAAAAAAACTATGCGCGCACAATAAATTCGTATTACTTTCCTAAATCATCAATAAAATAGGGCATTCAGAATGATTTTCAGCAAATTATAATCTCGATTTGTATTTCGTAATTGTTAAAAATTTGTTAATATTTGGTACTATGCAAAACAAGATACTGGTTTTTAGCCATATATTTGTATAAGAAATTACTATATACTTTTAATCATGGAAACAACAACACCACTCATCATGGAAACAACATCAGAAAGAAACACTGCAACGTTTACACATTTAAGTACGTTAAGCCAGTACATTATTCCGTTTGGGAATTATATTTTCCCGATCATCATCTGGTCGAGCTACAAAGACAAATCTGAATTTGTAAATCATCACGGAAAACAAACGTTGAATTTTCAATTAAGCTTATTGCTTTATACTTTGGTTTTAGCCTTAATTGCCATCCCGATTTTCGTGTCGGTGATTCTGCAAAATATTCCAATGGAAGCTGTTTTTAACGATCACGATTTTGTAATCAGAAATTTTAATTTCGAAGGAAACATAGGTTTATTGACTATAGGAGCAACAGCGGTTTTACTTTTTTGCTTATTAAAATTTGTTGAGTTCTTTTTAGTGATTTATGCTTCGATAAAAGCTTCAAACGGAGAATTATACAAGTATCCGTTAACGATTCCTTTTATAAAGTAACACTTCGACTTCGCTCAGTGTGACACAAAAAGATTAAAAGTTATACGAACTAATTCTTATAGAATAAATTCGAAATCAATCATCAATCATCATCATCAATCAAAAAACGAATTGTTCAATCTAAAAAAAACAAAATGAAATTATGAACATTGAAAACACAAAAGCACAGATGCGCAAAGGTGTTCTTGAGTTTTGCATCTTATCAGTACTAAAAGAAAAAGACGCATATACATCTGAAATATTAGACACTTTAAAAAACGCAAAATTACTAGTTGTAGAGGGAACAGTTTATCCACTTTTAACTAGGCTGAAAAATGACGGTTTGCTCAATTATCGCTGGGAAGAATCGACCTCAGGGCCACCACGAAAATACTATGGATTAACCGAGATAGGACAAACATTTTTAAACGAACTTAGCGGCACTTGGACAGAATTATCTGACGCCGTAAAACTAATCACCAATCAAAATCAATAAGTCATGAACAAAACAGTAAATATTAACTTAGGCGGTATGTTTTTTCACATCGATGAAGATGCATATTTAAAATTGACACGCTATTTTGACGCTATAAAACGATCACTGAACAATTCGTCTGGACAAGATGAAATCATTAAAGATATCGAAATGCGTGTTTCTGAATTATTAACAGAAAAACAAAAAAGCGAAAAACATGTTGTTGGTTTAAAAGACGTTGACGAAGTGATTGCGGTGATGGGACAACCAGAAGATTACCGAATTGAAGACGAAGAAAGCCAAAATCAATCTTTCAATAATTTCAACGGAAGACAACATAAAAAATTATACCGTGATAAAGAAAAAGGTATGATTGGTGGTGTTGCAACAGGTTTAGGACATTATTTTGGAATTGATGCCGTTTGGATAAAAATTGCATTTTTAATATTTGTTTTCGCTGGTTTTGGAACTGGAATCTTAGCTTACTTCGTACTTTGGATCGTAACTCCTGAAGCGGTAACAACTTCAGAGAAACTAGAAATGACTGGTGAACCAGTTACGATTTCAAACATCGAAAAAAAAGTTCGCGAAGAAATTGATTCATTATCTGAAAAATTCAAAAATGCAGATTATGACAAAATGGGAAACCAAGTAAAGTCGGGAGCTGAGAGAATAAGTAGTTCATTTGGAGACTTTATCATGACGGTTTTTAAAATCTTTGCAAAATTTTTAGGTGTGATCTTAATTATTGCAGGAATTTCAACTTTGATCATGCTGTTAATTGGAGTTTTTACTTTAGGAACTAATATTTTTGTTGACTTTCCTTGGCAAAATTTCGTTGAAGCAGGAAACTTTACTGAATACCCTATCTGGTCATTTGGTTTACTAATGCTTTTTGCTGTCGGGATTCCGTTTTTCTTCTTGACGCTATTAGGATTTAAATTGTTGTCTCCAAACTTAAAATCAATTGGAAACATTACAAAATACACACTTTTAGCAGTTTGGATCATTGCAATTGCAATCTTGATCAGCATCGGAATTAAACAGGCAACTGAGATTTCACACGATAATAAAATCATCGAAAAGAAAACTTTAAACATCAAAACAACAGATACTTTGTTTGTAAAATTCAAATACAGTGAATATTACACAAAAAGTTTGAACCACTACAGAGAGTTTGAATTTGTTCAAGATTCAGCAAACAATGAATTGATTTATTCAAATGATGTGCGCTTGCATGTTTTACGTACAGATGAAACAACTCCGTTTATTCAAATTGAAAAAAGCGCTAGAGGAAACTCTTTCACCAATGCGAAAAAAAGAGCAGAAAAAATTGATTACAAGTTTGAAATTAATGGAAATCATTTAATTTTGGATAACTTTTTTCTGACAGATGTTAAAAACAAGTTTAGAGGACAGGAGGTTGACATCTATCTATATTTACCAGAAGGACAACTGCTTAAACCAGATTCTTCGGTTAGAGATTACTATAATTCAGATGACAATTTCTTTAGCTTAAATGGTGATGGAAATTACAGTTATAAAGTAGAAGGTTCAAAAGTAAGATGTTTGAATTGTCCTGCAGATCATGACAATGACAACAATTATGAAAATGATTATGAGAACGACTACGAAAATGACTATGAAAATAATAACGGCAGCACAAATGACACTATAAATGAAGTTTCTGTTAAAATAAACGGAAAAGAAGTTTTAAATGGTAAAAAAACCAAAGGCAGATTAACCAGAGATAAAAACGGAGTTATAATTAAAATCAACTAAAACCAAAAGTCATGATCAAAATAATTATCCATATTACAAAATTTATTATTGCAGCTGTTACCGCATTATTGCTTGCCTCATGCAACTTTAATATGAATGCAGTTGAAGGAAGCGGAAATGTAACTACTGAAAAAAGAATTGTTCAGGGAGATTTCAAAAAAGTATCTGTAAGCAATGCGATTGATTTAGTGATTGTTCAGTCTGATTCAACAGAAATTGTGGTTGAAGCCGATGATAATCTGCAAAAAGAAATCATCACAAAAGTGGAAAACGGAACACTTGTAATTAGTTGTAAATTCAGTTCTTTCAGAAATGTAACAACTAAAAAAGTTACTGTAAAAATGCCTGTTATCGATAAACTTGAAGCATCGAGCGCAGCATCTGTTCAAAGCAAAAATGTTATTCAGGCGCAAGATATTGACTTAGAGACATCAAGTGCAGCGACAATGACGGTAAATGTAGAATCTGACAATATTTCTATTGATTCTGGAAGCGGAAGCTCCATTTCTGTTGAAGGAAAAGCATTGAAAATCAAAACTTCAGCATCAAGCGGTTCAAGCATCAATGCTCAAAAATTATTAGCAAATGATATTCATGCTGAAGCTTCAAGTGGCGGAAGCGTAAATGTTCACCCAATTGTAAGCCTTAAGGCAGAAGCATCAAGCGGCGGAAGCATCAACTACGATTCAACTCCAAAAACGATTGAAAAAAGTTCAAATTCTGGAGGAAGCATCAGTCAGGGATAAATGCTATTTATGTGTTAAATATAAAAGAAATCATTCATCAAAAGTGGATGATTTTTTTATATTTGTCAAAATCAAATCAAGAATTAATGAAAAAAAATAGTGCCCTGATTCTGTTATTATTAGTTACAACTTTAACTTTTGCGCAAAGAAGAGAAAAAATAAAAGGAACTAAAATCGTTACAACATCTACTAAAGAAGTTGGAAGTTTTGACGGACTTGAAGTAGATGATAATTTAGAAGTTTACTTGGAACGTGGAGAAAAAAATGAAATCAAAATCGAAGCCGACGATAATCTTCATGATATTGTTGCAATGGATTTAAGAGACAAAACGCTTCGTTTATATACTTCAAAAGAAAGTACTATTTTCAAAAAGCTTTCTGTTCGCGTTACGTACACAGGAACATTAAACAAGGTAATTGCAAAAAACGATGCCGTTGTTTATGCCATTCAGGAACTTAAATTAGATGATATTACTTTTAATAGTGTTGATTTTTCAAAATTATATCTGAATGTAAATGCAAAAAAATTCAGTTTAATTGCCGACGATAAATCAAGATCAGAAATAAACCTAAAAGCAGATGAAGCAACTGTACAACTAAGCAAAAATGCTGGTTTGAAATCATTAGTTTCTGCACTAAAATTCAACTGTGATTTGTACCAAAAATCAACGGCCGCAATTGAAGGAATTGCCGAAAAAGCAACCATTCGATTAGATAACAATTCGATTTTCACCGGAACAAAATTCACCTTGAAAGATGCTAATGTTACTGCCGAAAGCTATTCTATTGGAAGTGTTTTAGCTGAAACTACGATTTCAATTGCAGTTGGAGATAAAGCAGAACTTTCTTTATTTGGAAATCCAGCGATTCAATTAACACGCTTTTCTGAAGAAGCTAAGTTGATTAAGAAGATTAAATAGTTTTGTTTCAAGTTTTAATTTGTTTCAGGTTTCAGGTTTCAAGCTGAAAAAAAATTTGGATACAAAACGAAAAAAATCCCAATCTAAATTTAGATTGGGATTTTTTTTATAGCAAAGTTTCATGCGTTCCAACAACTTGAAACTTGAAACAAGAAAAACCTGAAACTAAAATTACTCCTTAGAAGCCAAATATCTTTCAGCATCCAAAGCCGCCATACAACCAGTACCTGCAGCAGTAATTGCTTGGCGGTACACGTGATCTGCAGCATCTCCCGCTACGAAAACACCATTAACATTTGTTTTAGATGTCCCTGGTGTATTTACAATATATCCAGTTTCGTCAAGAGTGATGTAATCTTTAAAAATATCTGTATTTGGTTTGTGTCCAATTGCTACAAAAAATCCAGTTGCAGGAATTTCGATAACTTCTCCGGTAGTTTTATTTAATGCTTTAATTGCGTGTACAACATTGTTATCTCCTAAAACTTCAACTGTATCATGATTCATTAAAATCTCGATGTTTTCTGTTTTGCGAACGCGTTCTTCCATGATTTTTGAAGCTCTGAATTTTTCGCTTCTTACCAACATCGTTACTTTTTTACAAAGTTTAGATAAGTAATGTGCTTCTTCACAAGCAGAATCTCCCGCTCCAACAATCACTACTTCTTGGTTACGGTAGAAAAATCCGTCACAAACTGCACAGGCAGAAACTCCTCCACCCATATTTAAATAATGCTGTTCTGATGGCAATCCTAAATATTTAGCCGATGCTCCTGTCGAAATAATAACAGTTTCACAGTGCAATTCGATTGAATCATTGATCCAAACTTTATGAATATCTCCAGAAAAATCAACTTTTGTAGCCCATCCATCACGAATATCAGCACCAAAACGTTTTGATTGCTCTTGTAGCTGAATCATCATTTCTGGTCCAGTAACGCCATCAACATAACCTGGAAAATTTTCTACTTCATTTGTTGTAGTCAATTGACCGCCAGGCTGCATTCCTTGATATAAAACAGGATTCATGTTTGCTCTAGCTGCGTAAATTGCCGCAGTATAACCTGCAGGGCCAGAACCTATAATAAGGCATTTAATTTTTTCGATTGTATCTGACATAATGTGTATCGTTTTTTTGTGATGCAAATGTAAACTTTATTATAAAAAATACGGGCGAAAATAAATCCGAAATAACTATGTTCAAATAAGTTTTATTTATTTTCATTTTTTCCTTTTGCAAATCAAATTTATTTATATCTTTGCATCCGCTTTCGGGCAGTATTACAAATACATCTTCGGGGTGTAGCGTAGCCCGGTTATCGCGCCTGCTTTGGGAGCAGGAGGCCGCAGGTTCGAATCCTGCCACCCCGACAAAAGTCTTTTCATTTATTTGGAAAGACTTTTTTTTTTTGCAATAAAGTGAAATCATTATAAAGAACGGTTATCACGTCCCGATTGAGATCGGGAGGGCCGCAGGTTCTCCCGAAGTTTCGGGACTGCCACCCCGACAAAAGTCTTTTCATTTATTTGGAAAGACTTTTTTTTGCAATAAACTCAAATAAAAAAATTTCGCCTTTGTTGGCTATTACCTAAAGATACTAGAAACGAAATAAATAGTATTCGCCACGAATTCACGAATTATTTTTTCAAATCTTCACGATTATTTATTCGAATTAATTTGAATAATATTAGATAAAGTATTTAAAAAGAAAATTCGTGAATTCGTGGCAAAAAAAACTGTTCTTACTATTTTTCCATACTTACATAAGAGGGATAGGATTCCTTATTAGGCAAAGTAAATTCTTCATCAAAAGGCTGTGTGCCTGAATCATTATTATAAACCGCCACGCGTTTTGCACCAGTTGCAGTACTTCCACCAGTACCATTAATAACATTTTGAATATTTCCTGGGCCAGCAAAACGCGTAATACACATTTTTTCAAGTTTTACATTTGGAGTGTTTGGTACTTCAAAACCATTTTTCTTATTCACATTCCCATCAGTTCCTGTAAAAACTGCGTACGACCCCATTCCTATCGTGTGATGTTCTTTTACCGTATTGGCAACTTTAAAAGCCGCATAACCATCAACTTTGCCTCCCTGACTGCTCCATGCTGCTTGATTTGGAGCATCGTAAGGCGGTTCGTTTTGAAAGAAATAAGTTCTGCCGCGTTCTCCAAGCCACAATACTTCATACTCTTGAAAATGCTCAACAAACAAACCATAAAGTGTGACATCATTACCAGTAACAATAAGTCCGTTTTTACATCTATCTCTCACCCATCGCAAATCTCCACCTTTTTGCGAACCATGATCAGCGCGCCATAACCAAAAATGATCACCAACCACATTGTTGCTATTTATTTGCATTGCAACCTGTATCTGAATATTTTTTGACTGAACACCGCCAACTCTACAAGTAATATCTGTCAACAAAATAGGATCTGCCGAGTGATCTGCTTTTGAATCTTCATTTCCAATTCTGACTTGATAAGTTGTACTATTAAACGAATCCATTAAAAGTCCGGCAATGATAATTCCATCTTTATCATCAGCATAAATGCAACCCCAAGTATTTTTCTCTGTAGGTTCAAGCGTTACAGATGCTATTCCGGCACCCAACAATATTGCATCTTTTCTATTTACCTGAATTGGAGCATTAAGCGAATAATGTCCTGGCGTGAAAAATATATTTTTGCCCTCTTTTAGCGCATTATTAATTTCTACATCGGTAACACCTTCTTTTGCAACATACCAATCTGTAATCAAATCTTGAATTTTACCCTTGCCCATATCTGTTGCCGTCCAAGAAACTCCTACTCTATCCTTTTGCCAAGCAGGCACAAATACTTTGTATTCACCATCTTTATCAATAAACAGAAACGGCTTTTCTCTAACAATAGGCGTCGTAGAAACTGGAGAATTTTTCTCATCAGCTTGAGGCGGATTTACACAACCTTGCCAAACCATATTATAAGAACCACCCATTGCGCCTGAACCAGCAGGAAAAATAGTATTTCGGGTATACCATTGTTGTTGTCCAGCCCAATTTGGTCTTGATGTTGTGTAATGAGTATCGGCAATAAAACCACCGCTTCCCCAAAAATTAGTATTTCCAATATCTGAAATATATTTCGAAGTACTATCAATCAACAATCTTCGTGCGCTAGTTGACTGAGAAACAGTCCAAGAAAAATCACGCATTACTTCAACATTTTCAACAGAACGCCAAAATGTACAGGTAGCATTTGCACCACCAGACAAGTGAGGCCTTGTAAATATTGAGCCTAATTTAACATCTGACGGCACTTTGCCTAAACCACCAATATGAGAATAAAACCCTAATTCAATAGAATTCGCTTCCGCCGATGATGCAGATCCTGATCCACCAACATCGTAGGTCTGACCTTTTACATTTGCCTTGAAATAATAAGCCTGACGTTTTGTAGTCCATTCGCCATTTGCTCCCCCTAAACCAATTGTACTAAATTGTGAATTAATTTCATTTCGCGCTGTTTCAGCTTTTTCATATTTTCTGTCATAGAAATACATATTATCGCCAAAAATCTGATTTTCTAACGAAATCACGATTGTTACATCATTTCGGGTAACTTTATAATAATTCTCGTATTTATCTGCATTTGGTTTATTATCCGTAAATGTCAATTTAGAAGTAGAACCAACTTGCACAAAATCAGTCGCCAAGCGACTTCCTCCTCTTGTAATTACATAATTTCCAGATGAACCAAATGCAGACCATGTCAAGGTTATACTGTGTTTCTTTTTGTTATAAACAATTTTACGTTCAGTCTTATTCCCTTGAATTTTTTCATTAAAAGAATAAGGCGTCACGAAACTGCATAAAATCAGCATAAACATAAATGCCGTAAATACTGAAATCAATTTTTTACTCATAAGAATGTTCATTTTTGTAGTTTGATAGTTTGTAATTATAGTAATTTTTAAAGACTCCAAAATAGCGATAATCCTTAACCTAAAAGTCCATTTTTACTCCCAATTTTCTTATCAAAAACTATACAAAGCCACCATTTATTGGTACAAATACATTTTATATGCCATGCTAAATCCTCAATGTTAAATTTTACCAATCTCAAAAAATGAATTGCGTTTTCTATTTCTTCAAATAAAAAAACAAATTAGTTTGGGTCATTCACGAAAATAAAAAAAGACCTTTTTCAAAGCAAAATTCGATTCCTACCTTTTTACAGCAGGAATAAAAACCAAATCACCCAAATATTAAGTGGTGATTTTATTCAAAACTTAAATTATTTTGTTCCGAATACCCGTGAAACCACGATTAAGCGACGTTTCACAAATGTTAACAAAATAGATTTTCAAAAACCATAAATAATTGTATTTTTACGGTTCAAAATTCAGAAAATAAATGGGCAAAATCATTGCTATTGCTAATCAAAAAGGAGGCGTTGGAAAGACTACTACATCAGTAAATCTTGCTGCCTCATTAGGTGTTTTAGAGAAAAAAGTATTATTGATCGACGCTGATCCTCAGGCCAATGCTACATCTGGTCTTGGAATCGATGTAGAATCAGTTGAAGTTGGTACCTACCAAATTCTTGAGCATACTGTAACACCAAAAGAAGCCATTTTACAATGTACGGCTCCAAACGTTGACGTGATTCCGGCTCACATTGACCTTGTTGCCATCGAAATTGAATTGGTTGACAAAGAAAACCGCGAGTATATGCTTAAAAAAGCATTAGAGGAAGCAAAAAAAGAATATGATTATATCATTATTGACTGCGCACCATCTCTAGGCTTGTTGACCTTGAATGCTTTAACAGCAGCAGATTCTGTAGTTATTCCTATTCAGTGCGAGTATTTTGCTCTTGAGGGATTAGGAAAACTTTTGAACACTATTAAGAGTATTCAAAAAATTCACAACCCAGATCTTGATATCGAAGGATTATTGCTTACAATGTATGATTCTAGGTTACGTTTATCAAATCAGGTTGTTGAAGAGGTTCAAAAACACTTTAATGATATGGTTTTTGAAACTGTTATCCAGCGAAATGTAAAATTAAGTGAAGCACCAAGTTTTGGAGAAAGTATCATTAATTATGATGCAACAAGCAAAGGTGCGGTAAACTACATTCATTTAGCGCAAGAAATTATAAAGAAAAACAGCAAATAGTTTTTATGACAAAAGCAATTAAAAAACAAGCCTTAGGAAGAGGATTATCAGCATTATTAAAAGATCCCGAAAACGACATTAAATCAGTAGATGACAAAAATGCTGATAAGGTTGTTGGAAATATTATTGAGCTTGAAATAAGTGCTATCGAAATAAATCCGTTTCAGCCTAGAAGCAATTTTAATGAAGAATCATTACGTGAATTAGCCACTTCTATTAAAGAACTTGGTGTGATTCAACCTATTACTGTTCGAAAATTAGACTTTAACAAATACCAGTTAATTTCAGGAGAACGTCGTTTGCGTGCTTCAACATTGGTTGGCTTAACGCATGTTCCTGCTTATATTCGTATTGCTAATGACAATGAATCATTAGTAATGGCGTTAGTAGAGAATATTCAGCGTCATGATTTAGATCCAATTGAGATCGCACTTTCGTATCAGCGTTTAATTGACGAAATTCAATTGACACAAGAACAAATGAGCGAACGCGTTGGAAAAAAACGTTCTACAATTGCCAATTATTTACGTCTTTTAAAATTAGATCCGATTATCCAGACTGGAATTCGTGACGGTTTTATCAGTATGGGACACGGTAGAGCAATCATCAATATTGAAGATTTAGACGTTCAGACTGATATTTATCAAAAAATCGTAAGTCAAAATCTTTCAGTTCGTGAAACAGAAACGTTAGTTAAAAATTATCACGAAGGCTTGAAACCAAAAGCAGAAGGAAAGCCAAAAGCCGACTCTTCGTTTGTGGTTAGAGAAACACAAAAAAATACTTTCAACGATTATTTTGGTTCGAAAGTTGATATTAAAGTGGCTGGCAATGGAAAAGGAAAAATCACAATTCCGTTTGATTCTGAAGCCGACTTTAATAGAATTATAAAATTAATAAATGGATAGTGAATAAGATTGTCCCCATAAGTTTATTGTTCTTTCTCATAGGAACCGCTTCTATTTTTGCCCAAGCAAAATCAGATGCGGTTTTAGTCGCTAAAGACACTACCAAATTGGAAGAAATAGACCCGCTTACACCAGCAAAAGCCGCGTTTTATTCGGCAATTTTACCCGGTTTAGGCCAAGCATACAACAAAAAATACTGGAAAATTCCGCTCGTTTATGGAGCAATAGGAACCAGTCTTTATTTCTACATTGACAACAATAAAAAATACCACGACTATCGCGATGCCTATAAACGAAGACTAGAAGGCTATAACGATGATAATTACCAGTTTCTAGATGACAGCCGACTTATAGCAGGTCAAAAATTCTATCAACGAAACCGAGATTTATCTGCATTATTTGTCGTTGGTTTTTATGTTCTGAATATTATAGACGCGAATGTTGACGCCGCTTTGATTCAATTCAATGTAAACGAAAGATTATCAATGCGTCCAGAAATTTATCCCGCCGATGTAACATTTAAACCAAACGTTGGTCTAACTCTTAATTACACTTTTAAATAGCCTGCAAAGTTGTTTAAAATTTAAAAAATATACAAAATGAAAATTGCTCTTTTAGGATATGGCAAAATGGGTAAAGTAATTGAAAGAATTGCTTTAGAAAGAGGCCATGAAATTGTTTTAAAAAAAGACGAAAACAACACATACGAAGGACTATCAAATGCCGATGTTGCTATCGATTTCAGTGTTCCAACGGCTGCTGTTGACAATATATCAAACTGTTTTCATGCAAATGTTCCTGTAGTTTCTGGAACAACAGGATGGCTGGAACATTATGATGAAATGATTGCACTTTGCAACGAGAAAAAAGGAGGATTTATTTCAAGTTCAAATTTTAGTTTGGGCGTAAATATTTTCTTCGGGTTAAATGAATATTTGGCAAAAATCATGAACCAATTTGATTCTTATAAAGTTTCAATGGAAGAAATTCACCACATTCACAAACTTGATGCGCCAAGTGGAACCGCAATTTCTTTAGCAAAAGGTGTTATTGAAAATAGCAATTATTCAGAGTGGACTATGGACGAAGCGCAAAACAATCAAATTCACATCGAAGCAAAAAGAATTGGTGAAGTTCCTGGTACTCACACCGTAAATTACGACTCAGCCATTGACAGCATTGAAATTAAACACACTGCTCACAATCGCGAAGGTTTTGCTCTTGGAGCTGTTATTGCTGCTGAATGGTTAGCAGGAAAAACGGGAATTTACACTATGAAAGACGTATTAAACCTAAAATAAACTGATTTAAAGTTTTGGGTTTTCTTATGGAATAACCTGAAATTTGAAACATAAAACAATAAAAACTATGACACTATATCTTTGGTTTGTTTTTTTCCTTGCCGTTCAGGTGATTCATTTTATTGGAACATGGAAATTGTATCAAACAGCAGGAAGAAAAAGCTGGGAAGCTGCAATTCCAGTTTACAACTCAATTGTTTTAATGAAAATAATCAGCCGTCCAACTTGGTGGACGCTGTTGCTTTTTATTCCAATTATCAACCTAATAATGTTTCCTGTTGTTTGGGTTGAAACGTTGAGAACTTTCGGAAAAAAATCGACTTTAGATACTATTCTGGGAATTTTTACTTTAGGATTTTACATCTATTATGTAAACTACACACAGAAATTAGAATACAATGCAAATCGTGATTTAACTCCAAAAACCAAAACTGCAGATACTGTAAGTTCATTGCTTTTTGCTATAATCGTAGCAACATTGGTACATACTTATGTTGTACAACCTTATACGATTCCTACATCATCTCTTGAAAAATCATTATTGATTGGCGACTTTTTGTTTGTCAGCAAATTAAATTACGGACCAAGAGTTCCGATGACGACTGTTGCTTTGCCAATGGTCCACGACTCTATTCCAATGACAAAAAGCAAATCATATTTAAAATGGCCTCAATTGCCATATTTTAGATTGCCTGCATTTGAAAAGATAAAGCGAACGGATATTGTTGTTTTCAACTGGCCAGCAGATACAGTACATTACTTTTACGAAAGAAAAGGACAGCCAGGCGTTATAAAACCGATCGACAAAAGATCAAATTACGTAAAAAGATGTGTTGGTATTCCTGGCGACAGTTTATCAATTAAAGACGGTTACGTATTTATTAACGGCAAGAAATTAATTCTTCCAGAACGCGCAAAACCACAATATTCTTATACTATTGCATTCGACGGAAAAACTCCTGTTGATTTACAATCTTTAGTACAAGAATTAGACATCACTGATGGTGGTTATTTCAAAAATGAAGAAAAAAGAGATACGCTTGTTTTAGGTGCTTTGACGGAAGCTGGCGCAGAAAGATTTAGAAATACTCCAGGTGTAACGGCAGTTATCAGAAAAATTGACACAGGAAATGATAATGCAATTTATCCGCACATCAATAAAGGGAACCAAGATAATATGGGACCTATTTATATTCCTGAAGCTGGAAAAACTGTAGCCTTGACAAATGAATCTTTGCCATACTACAAAGACATCATCACAAATTACGAAGGAAATACGTTAGAGCTTAAAGATTCGAAGTTTTTCATCAATGGAAAACCAGCAACTACTTATACTTTCAAACAAAACTACTATTGGATGATGGGAGACAACCGTCATAACTCTGAGGACAGCCGTTATTGGGGTTATGTTCCAGAAAACCACATTGTTGGAAAACCTGTGTTTATCTGGCTAAGCTGGGATAAAAACGGAAAAGGCATCAACAAAATTCGTTGGAGCAGAGTCTTTACAACTGTTGATGGCGAAGGACAACCACAATCTTATTTCAAATATTTCTTAATTTTACTTGCTCTTTATTTCGTTGGAGATTACTTCTGGAGAAAGAGAAAAGAAAATAAAGCATAAAAAACGTTAATTCGTTGAACTGGTAAATCGTTTAATCGTTTCTCAAAAAGGACGATTAAACGATTTACCGATTAAACTAAAATCAAAATGAACTCTTTATTACTTCCTACCTATTTTCCATCAATCAGTCACTTTGCAGTAATGGCTCAATCTAAGACGGTTACTTTTGAAATGGAAGATAATTTTCAGAAGCAGACGAATAGAAATCGTACTTATATCTATAGTCCAAACGGAATTCAGTTATTAAATATTCCTATCAAACATTCAAAATCAACGCATCAAAAAACCAAAGATGTTTTGATCGAAAATGAATTTGATTGGCAAAAACAGCATTTTAAATCCTTAGAAGCTGCTTACAGAAGTTCGCCATTTTTTGAGTTTTTTGAAGATGACATTACTCCTATTTTCGAAAAAAAACATAATTTCTTAATGGATTTGAACTTAGAAGTTTTTGACATCGTTACAAAATGTCTTAGAATGAAATTAGAGTTTGGAAAAACGACAGAATACTTTCATGAAGTTGAAAACATTTCAGATTTCAGGTATTTGGCAAACGGCAAAAAAGACACCAATTCTTTCGAAAAATATACTCAGGTTTTTGATGACAAACATGGTTTTATAAACAACCTAAGTGTTTTAGATTTGCTTTTTAACGAAGGGAAATTTGCAATGGATTACTTAAAGACTCAGAAAATAGTCTAAGTTATAGGTTAGAAGTTATGAGTTTTATTTAACTTTCAACATTTACTCACAACTTATAACAAGCAACTTCTAACTTTCCTCTAAAATTGATCTATTGAAACTCTTGTCATTATTGGATAATGATCTGAATTTTCAAAATCAGGAAAACTTTCAAATTGTTTTACTTTCATTTTAGTATCCGTAAAAATATAATCGATTCGTGCAGGATAATATTTAAACTTATAAGTTGCCCCAAAGCCTTCTCCAGCTTCTTCAAAGGCATCTTTAAGTTTTCCTTTGATATTTCGATAAACATACGAAAACGGACTATTATTCATGTCTCCACAGATAATAATAGGGTATTTGCATTTTTTAATATGCTCTTTAAAAATCTCAGCTTGTTCTTGCTGTTGCCTAAATCCTTTGCTGATTCTAGTATAAATTAACTGTGATTTTTTCTGGTTTACACTATCAATATCATTTGAAATCTTGCTTACATCGGGAGAAATCTTAATTGACTGTAAATGCATATTATAAACACGGATAATATCTTTTCCGCGCTTAATATCAGCATAAACCACATTATTATCTGATTTTGGAAAAATGATATTTCCTTCATCAATAATCGGAAATTTAGAGAAAATAGCTTGTCCCGTCTTTATTTGATTTCCATCGATAAAAATATAGCGGTGTGGATACACTTTTAAATCCAAATGAGCAGAATTTGAATACTCCTGAATGCATAAAATATCAGGATCTTTTTCATCTATAAAAGCCTTGATATTTTCAGGAATATCATCTCGATCCAGCCATTTAAAAACATTAAACAGACGTACATTATAACTCATAATAGAGAAGTCTCTTTCGTCTTTGACATATTCCTTTGCTGAGAATTTATAAAATTTGCTGATAAAAGTAATTCCCATCAACAAAACCAGACCAGATAAAATCATGCGTTTTTTAAACTGAATTGCCCAGTAAACAAAGAACAATCCATTAGCCACAAAAAAAGCAGGCATAAACAAAGTAAGCACCGATAAAAGCGGGAAACTTTTAGGTGCTAAAAATGGCAAAATATAGACGCTAAATGTAAGCACAGTTAGGACTATATTCAATAAGAACATTATTTTATTAAACCACGAAAGGTTTTTCATATTATTTGCTAAAAGGATTATTTTCCAGCTCTAAATAGAAACTCTTTTTCTTCTTTTGTTAGACAATCATAGCCAGACTGACTAATTTTATCCAAGATTTCATCAATTTGTTGTTGCGTTTTGTCTTTCGTAACAATTCTTGATGTCGTCACTTTTTCCGTAGGTTTTTTGTAATTTTTATGAACTTTAGTAAATGGGGTCGTTGGGGATTTTCTAAATAAATTAGCAAAAAAGTCTAATACTTTAGAAACAATGATACTTAAATCAGTACCGTTTTGAAGCAATTTTATAAATATAAATCCGAAGAATGCTCCAGCCAAATGCGAAATATGTCCTCCCATATTTTCAAGACGGAACTGCATTAAGTCTAAAAGTAAAATTACGCCAGTAATATGCCAGAGTTTTAAATTTCCGAAAAACAACAATCTAACATTCATTAAAGGCTGATAAGTTGTTGCGGCAACTAAAATTGCCATGATTGCCGCTGAAGCTCCAACTATTGAAGCAGAATTACCTAAAATATAGAAACTTAAAGCAAATACAATTCCTGAAAATATAGCGCCTAAAATATAAAGACCTAGATATTGTTTTTGAGAAAAGAAAGTCAGGAATAAATTGCTTGCAAAGTTCAAAACGAGCATATTAAACAACAAATGCATAAATCCGAAATGAAAAAATGCATATGTTAAAAACGTCCAAGGCTTAAACATAAAAACCTGAGGATCTGAAGATAATGCAAGCCAATTAGGGAAATCAAACTGGCCAATTGAAAACTTATAGAAAACTAAAGAAATTAAAAAACATGCAACATTCCAATAAATAACTCGCATGGCGATGCCGCCAAGCTTGTATTGCAGTTTTAAATCATCAAGAATATTCATAAAGTCTTCGTTTCGTTTTTTAAAGTTAATAAATTAAAGTTAAAAATTAATTCCAACGATTGTTATTAAACTGATTTTTTTTCCAATACCACATTATTAAAAATCCGAAAAGTGCACCGCCAATATGCGCATAATGTGCAATTCCTGAGTCAATTCCAATTAGAGAATTTCCAAAAATTCCGAAAAGCCCATCAAACAAAATCATATAAATTGGTACAAAATACTTCGCTTTTATTGGAATTGGGATAAACATAATTCCAAGTTCTTCATTTGGAAACATAAAAGTAAAAGCAATCAGCAATCCATAAATAGCACCAGAAGCACCAACAACAGAACCAAAATAAGCATCAAAAAGGTGTTTGATTTGCGACGGAGTCAAAAGATCATTCCAACTTGTAATTATTTTACCTTGATCAATTACCTGCAAAATTTGGGTTTTACTAAATCCATTTGCCATCAAAATATTCATAGCATCTTGATAGAAATAGTAATTAACAGCAAAATTAACCAATGCAGCTCCTAATCCGCAGGAAATGTAGAAGAACAAAAATTTCTTCGCGCCCCAAAAATGTTCCAAGGTTGATCCAAAAGAATAAAGCGCAAACATATTGAATGCAATGTGGGCAAAACTGCCATGCATAAACATATGCGTAATAGGCTGCCAAACTTTAAATCCTGGATTTTCAGGAAAAAAAAGTGCTAAATATTCATAAGAAACTGGTACTAGTTGAGCACCAATAAAAAAGATAATATTAATAATTAACAGCTGTTTTACAACTGGAGTAACATTCATCATAAGGCAAATTTTTTATCTATATCTTCAACACGCATCGTGATGAAAGTAGGTTTTTGAAAAGGTGAAATATTTGGATCTTTGCAAGCAAACAAACCGCTTACAAGATTATCCTGCTCTTTCTCGGTTAAATAAGATCCTGTTTTAACCGCTAAACTTTTGGCCATTGATTTTGCAATGGTATCATTTTGACTATAACTGCTCGCCGGAATTCCGTCCTGTAAATCACTCAACAATTGATCTATAACTATCGAAACTTCACTTTCGGTAATATTTACCGGAATTCCCGAAATTACGATATGATCCGTTTTTGAAGCATCAAAAATAAATCCGGTTGTTTCAAGCGAAGGTTTTAATTCTTCTATCAATTTCATTTCAACAGCTGAATAAAACAAATCCAATGGAAAAAGCAATTGCTGGCTTGAAGCCTGATTAACGGTCATATTCAGCAAAAACTGTTCGTACAAAATACGCTGATGCGCGCGTTGCTGATCAACAATAATCATTCCTGATTTGATTGGCGAAACAATATATTTTTTATGAATTTGATACGTTTTCTGGCTAACCTGTTCGACCTCATCGTCATTAAACAATGAAGAAGTTACTTCTTCATTTTCGAAGTTAAAAGGCGAACTCTCAATCGTTTCTGGATTTTCTGTATCCAAACCAACATACAAGCTTTCCCAACTTACCGTTGGCTCAACTCTTTTTGAATATCCCGAATATGAAGATCCGGAATAAGAAGAACCCGAAGAAGATGAAGAACCTGAGCTATAACCACCTGAACATGATCCAGAACCTGATTTTGCATAATGCTGATTCGTTTTGTCATCTGTAAAAGGGTTAAATGTTCCATCAACTTGAATTGTCGGAATCTCCGCTTCTACATCTTTGTAATGATAAGGCGTATCTAAATTTGAATCGCGGTCAAAATCTAAAACTGGAGCCACATTAAACTGACCTAAACTATGTTTAATTGACGCTCTTAAAATGGCGTAAAGCGCCTGTTCATCATCAAACTTAATTTCTGTTTTAGTTGGATGAATATTAATATCGATTGTATTTGGTGGCACTTGCAGATACAAGAAATAACTCGGCTGTGAACCATCTTTCAAAAGTCCGTCATAGGCCGCCATAACAGCATGATGAAGGTAACCACTTTTTATAAAACGATCATTTACAAAAAAGAACTGCTCTCCCCTGCTTTTTTTCGCAAATTCTGGTTTACAGACAAATCCCTGAATATTTATAATCTCTGTATCTTCATTTACAGGAACTAATTTTTCGTTGGTTTTACCCGACATAATTCCCACAATTCTCTGGCGATATCCAGCAGACGGAAGGTTATATAATTCGCTTCCGTTATGATAAAAACTAAAATGAATATTAGGATGCGCTAGCGCCACACGTTGAAATTCATCCATAACATGACGAAACTCAACCGTATCCGACTTTAAGAAATTACGACGTGCCGGAATATTAAAAAATAAGTTTTTAACCGCAAATGAAGTTCCTTTTGGCAAAACCGCTACTTCCTGCGAAACAAATTTACTTCCTTCAATAACAATGTGCGTTCCAAGTTCGTCTTGATCTTGCTTGGTTTTCATTTCCATGTGCGCGATCGCTGCGATTGAAGCCAACGCTTCTCCACGAAAACCCTTTGTGCCAAGTGAAAACAAATCTTCGGCCTGACGAATTTTTGAGGTAGCATGACGTGCAAAACACAAACGCGCATCAGTAACCGTCATTCCAACTCCATTGTCAATAACCTGAACTAAAGATTTGCCCGCATCTTTGATAATCAATTTAATATCGGTTGCTTTTGCATCAACAGCATTTTCTAATAATTCTTTTACCACAGAAGCTGGTCTTTGAACCACTTCTCCGGCAGCAATCTGGTTAGCAACGTGATCAGGAAGTAATTGAATTATACTCGACATTAAAAAATTTGGGTTAAAAGTTTCTCTTTTGATTTTATTTAAAAATCTAAGATTGATATTGTTAGTTTGCTCCGATTTTAAAAAACCAAGCTGTACAAATTTAATGAATTTTGATTGTGATTCTGAACATCTGACGTCATAAAAAAAACAAAAAACCTATACTATTTTACACAGTATAGGTTTTAGTATTTTTTAAAACAATTGTGTTTTATTCGTTCTCGATTTCTCTAGGCTTATCTTCGATTTGAAGCGCGCCTGTAGACAATAATGGTTGGTTAAAAGGATGCGAAATCGAAGCTTGCTGACGGATATACGCCATTTTGATCGCTGCAATCGCTGCTTCAGTTCCTTTGTTTCCATGAGCACCGCCGCTTCTGTCAATTGACTGTTGCATATTATTATCTGTTAAAACACAGAAAATAACAGGAATATCCGTTTGAACATTCAAATCTTTGATTCCTTGCGTTACGCCTTCGCATACAAAATCAAAATGTTTTGTTTCTCCTTGAATTACACATCCAATTACAATTACCGCATCAACATTTTGTGTCTGAAGCATTTTTTTTGCGCCATAAATAAGCTCAAAACTCCCCGGAACATTCCAGCGAATAATTTGCTGTGCTGGTACATCGCAATCAATTAATGCATCAAAAGCACCATTATAAAGTCCTTCTGTTATAGTGTCGTTCCACTCAGAAACAACAATCCCAAATCGAAAGTCTTTCGCATTTGGGATTGTGTTTTTATCGTATTCTGATAAATTTTTATTTTCAGTAGCCATCTTTAAATTTTAGATTTTAGTCCTAATCCCGAAAACTTCGGGACGGAATAGATTTCAGATTGCTAAAATACGAATCTAAAATCTAAAATCTGAACTCTATAAATTAAATTATTGTGCTAATCCGATCAATACATCTACAGAAGCAGCTTCTGGAGTTGCATCGAAGTTGTCTTTAATATCATTTAAGTATTTTAAAGCATCTTCTTTTTGACCTAAAGCGATTGCAGTTTTAGCAGCTTTCAACAAGAAACGAGGTGTAGTAAAATCGTTTTTGTTAGTTTCAGCAGCTTTTACATAATAGCTTAAAGCTTCTTTTTGATTATTTTTTTGAGAATATGCATCTCCAATTGCACCAGTTGCCAAAGCGCCTAGAATTGCATCTTGAGATTTAAACTCTCCAAGATATTTGATGGCGTCATCAAATTTTCCAGTATTCAAATATGCCATACCAGCATAGTAGTTTGCTAAGTTACCAGCATCTGTTCCAGAATATTCGTCAGCAATTTTAACAAATCCAAATTTACCTTCAGAACCGTTTAATGCTAATTTATATAATGAATCACTCGCTACACCGTCAACTGCTTTTTGAAAGTTTTGTTGTGCAACAAACATTTCATTTGCAGCTTCGTCTTGTTTAGGAGTTTCAATAAATTTTTGGTAAGCCAAATAACCAATTGTAGCCACCGCAATACCTGCAACTAAACCAAGAATGATTTTTTGATTTTTAGCCACCCAATCCTCAGTTTTTGAAGCTGTCTCATCTAATTTTGAAAAAACACCAGCAGTTGTGCTGTCTTTTTCGTCAATAATTACTTGTTGTTCTTCATTAACCTCTTTAACTTCCTTCTCTTTTGGTGTCTTATATCCTCTTTTATTGTAAGTTGCCATTTAAAAATAATTTAGTGAACGGCAAAAATAAAATTTTTCTTGAAACTGAGGCAAAAAAAATCAATTTTATCACTATTTTAAAAAAAATAATTTTTCGCCAAGCGCGCCCTTTCGCGGAAGCGGGAAAATAATTGAGTTTGAAACGGTGCGAAAGCCAAATTATATCGATTAAATTAGATAATTTTACAATCTCAATTTGCTGTTTTCAAAACGGTAATTTTCTTTTTAGAATCTCAAAAATGCATTTAAACAAAATTTCTTTATTCAATTATAAAAATTTCGCCGAAGCTAGTTTTGATTTCGACATCAAAATCAACTGTTTTGTGGGGAAAAACGGAATTGGCAAAACCAATGTATTAGATGCAATTTATCATTTAGCCTACGGGAAAAGCTATTTTAATCCGCTGGCGGTTCAAAATATAAAACACGGAGAAGAGTTTTTTGTAATTGATGCCGAAATCGAAAAAAACGAAAGAACGGAACAAATTGTCTGTAGTTTAAAAAAAGGGCAAAAAAAGGTTTTAAAAAGAAACGGAAAAGCGTACGATAAATTCTCAGATCATATTGGGTTTATTCCGCTTGTGATTATTTCGCCAGCCGACCGAGATTTAATTGTAGAAGGAAGCGAAACGCGACGTAAATTCATGGACAGCGTTATTTCGCAATTAGATTCGACTTATCTGCATCAGTTAATTCAGTACCAAAAAGTAATTGTACAGCGAAATGCACTTTTAAAATATTTTGCGCTCAACCATACTTTCGACAACGATACCTTATCTATATATAATGAGCAGCTGAATGAATTTGGAAAATCGATTTTTGAAAAACGAAAAGATTTTCTGGAACAGTTTATACCTATATTTAATATACATCATCACGCGATAACGGGATCTGAAGAAAAAGTACAATTGGTTTATGAAAGTCAGTTGTTCGAAAAAGACCTTTTGAGCTTATTGCAAGAAAACATAAATAAGGACAGAGCGTTGCAGTATACCACCTCTGGAATCCATAAGGATGATTTGTCTTTTGAAATTGATTCGCATCCGATAAAAAAATTCGGATCGCAAGGACAACAAAAGTCATTTTTGATTGCATTGAAACTAGCGCAATTTGAATTTTTGAAGAAAAAAAGCGGTGTAAAACCTATTTTATTATTTGATGATATTTTTGACAAACTCGACGAAACCCGTGTTGCAAAAATTGTTGAAATGGTAAATACCGAAACTTTCGGGCAGCTTTTTATTTCTGATACACATCCAGAACGAACAGAAGCGATTGTAAAATCAACGCATCAGAGTTATAAGATATTTAATTTGTAAAGCTTTTTTTTGCCACTAATTACACGAATTTCCACTAATTAAAACTTTGACAAAGTTTTGAACTTTGTCAAAGTTGAACAACAAGCAATTAAAAAATTAGTGTAAATTCGTGTAATTAGTGGCAAACTAAAAAAACAACTGCAATCAAAAACATAGAATATGCTAGCGAAAGAATCATTGCAATTTTTAGACGATTTAAAAAAGAACAATAATAGAGAATGGTTTCAAGAAAATAAAAAACGATACGAAATCTTCAAAAAAGATTATCATCAACTCGTGAGTGATTTTCTTGAAGTTATGAAACCGCTGGATCCTTCACTAGAATTATTAGAAGTCAAAAACTGTACTTTCAGAATCAATCGAGATATTCGTTTTTCTAAAGACAAATCCCCATACAAAGCACATTTGGGCGTTTGGATTTCGGGAGGAACTAAGGGTTTGAACCGTGCAGGATATTATGTTCATATTGAAAAAGGCGCTAGTTTTATCGCTGGCGGATTTTATTCTCCTGAGTCAGAAGATTTAAAGAAAGTCAGAAAAGAAATTGCGTTTTTTTATGATGATTTAGAAGAAATCTTAAACAATAAAGATTTTAAAAGAGAGTTTGGAAGTCTTGACATCAATGAAAACAATTCGCTTAAAAGCATGCCACGCGGTTACGAAAAAGATCATCCGGCGATAGAATTTTTAAAACTGAAAAGTTTCACTGCAACTCAAAAATATGATATTTCTGAAGTGACACAGAAAGATTTTGTTTCAAAAATGAGCAAAAAACTAATCGCTCTAAAACCTTTAAACGAATTTATAAACCGTGCTTTAGATACCGAAGAATTTTGATATTTTTATTTGCCACGAATTTCACGAATTAGCACGAATTAATTAGTGGAAATTTGTAAAATTCGTGGCGACAAAACTCATTTAATTAATGAAAAGAAAAATACTTTTTCTTGGAGAATCCTATCGCGCCGACGCTATAACTTGGATGAAAGGTCTAAAAGAATTTGGCGATTTTGACATTATCACTTGGGAACTTCAAACCTCAAATAATAAAAGATTCAAACGTATTTTAGAATATTTCTTCGCTCCTATTTCTATTCGAAAAATAATTCAGAAAGAAAAACCAGATATGGTTATTGCCGAAAGAACGACTAGTTACGGATTTCTTGCTGCATTATCAGGCTCAAAAACCATCGCAATCGCGCAGCAAGGCCGCACCGATTTATGGCCAGAAACTTCTGTTTTATATCCGTTTAAGAAATTCATTCAGAAATATGCCTTCAAAAAAGCGCATTTAATTCATGCTTGGGGACCTGTAATGACTGTCCACATGAAAGAAATTGGCGTTGATATGAACAAAGTTCTGGTTCTTCCTAAAGGAATTGATTTGACACTTTTTACTCCATCGACAAACAATTTAACTAAAATTGAAGCGATTGTAACGCGCTCGCTTCAGCCGGAATATCGTCATGATTCTATATTGAGAGCCTTTGGAATTTTAAATCACAAAGGGATTGATTTTTCATTGACGATCGTTGGAGGTGGAACTCGCTTGCAATTTTTAAAAGATTTAGCGAAAGAATTACAAATCGAAAATAAAGTAATTTTCACCGGAAGAATCCCAAATACAGAACTTCCTAAATTATTACAACAATCTAATATTTACATCAGCATGCCAATTACCGAAGGCGTTTCGGCATCTTTATTTGAAGCGATGGCTTGCAATTGTTATCCTATAGTTTCAGATATTCCGGGAAATCAAAGCTGGATAAAACATCGTGAAAACGGACAATTAATTGAAATTGACAATATCGAAATGCTAGCCGAAGAATTGATGTGGTCTTTTGAAAATTCTGAATCTAGAAATGAAGCTATTATTCGAAATAGAAAATTTATTGAAGAAAATGCTAATTATAATATTAATATGAAGGTTATTTCGGAAAAATATCATAGCCTTCTTGATACTTAAAAGTAATTTAACCGCAAAGACGCAAGGTTTAGCGCTAAGTTCGCTAAGCTTTGCGTTCATTGCGTAAAACTTTGCGATCTTGCGGTTAGAAAAACCTTATTTTGGATAAGCCAAAGAAACCTTTTTCTTAAAAGCATCATAAAGGACATAATGAAAATCTTCATTCTGCCTAAGAAGAAAGATACTTCCATAGCCTTCGGTTTTGGAAAAAACAATTTTATAAGCAGATAAATCGATCAACTTATTTTTGCTCTCACAATCTTTCACAATTTCTTCTGGCAAATTTCCACTAGTATCTGTCCATACATAATTATACTTTTTCCATTCTCTATCAAAAGAATCAAGCAGTTGAGTATAAAGCATTTTATCTTTATCATCCTGCAAAATACCATTACTTGGAATTAGCCGAATCAAACCTCCTTCCTTATAGATGTAAAAAATCCCTAAATCCTTAATAATCTGTGACTCATCAACTTTCATCATTCCGCAAGTAAGTCCGCTACGACTAACTTTTTGAACATTCATACTGATATGATAATCGTCAATTATTTTATAAGTACCAGAAGTAGACAAAGAACAACCACTCAAACATTCTTCCAAAGTATAACTAGAAAAAGTGTCGTCATTTTTAAGTGCTAAATAATGGCCGAAGGCTAGGCTTTTCTGTTCTTTTAAAGAATACTCAGCAACATTACTAAGACCAATTATTTCTTTGGTTTCCCAAATTCCTACCATATTTATTTGACCATAAGAAACAAACGGTAGAAACATATTGAATAACAAGAAAATAATAATCTTGAAGCTCAGAATAGATTTTAACATAATTATGTCTTTATAATTAATCAAACATACAAAAAACCAAAACCCAATTGAACTAATCGTAAGTAAAATTCTATATTTTAATAAAAATCTTAGCGAACTTTGCACAAAACTTTGCGTCTTTGCGGTTAAACCAAAAATTATAATCCTTACTTTTGAACTCAGATTAAAAAGCCTTTTATATATGGAAATCCAATCCAATTTTTCTTTAAAAAACTACAATACTTTTGGCATTGAAGCCAAAGCCAAACAATTTGTTGCAGTACATTCTGTTGCCGAATTAAAAACTATCTTAGAAGAAAACAAAAACGAGAAAAAATTCATTCTTGGTGGCGGAAGCAATATGCTTTTAACCCAAGACATTGATGCTCTGGTTATTCATATTGATTTAAAAGGCAAAGAAATAATCAAAGAAGATGATGATTTTGTCTGGGTTGAAAGTCAGGCTGGCGAAACGTGGCACGATTTTGTTCTTTGGACAATTGAAAATAATTTCGGCGGATTAGAAAACATGTCGTTGATTCCGGGAAATGTTGGAACAACACCAGTTCAGAACATTGGGGCATACGGAACTGAAATCAAAGACACTTTTGTTTCCTGCGAAGCAATGAATATTACAACTCAGGAAATGAAAACTTTCACAAATGCCGAATGCAATTTTGGCTACCGCGAAAGTATTTTTAAAAATGAAGTTAAAGATCAATTTATTATAACTTCTGTGATTTATAAATTGACCAAACGCAATCACAAAATCAATACTTCATACGGCGATATTTTGGCTGAATTGGCTAAAAACAACATTTCTGAACCAACATTAAAAGATGTCAGCAATGCTGTAATTGCAATCAGACAAAGCAAATTGCCAGATCCAAAAGAATTAGGAAACAGTGGAAGTTTCTTTAAAAATCCGATTTTATTGAAATCTGATTTTGAAAAAATCCATCAAAAATTCCCAGAAATGAAATTTTACGAAGTTTCAGAAACCGCAGTAAAAGTTCCCGCAGGATGGCTGATTGAGCAAGCTGGATTTAAAGGAAAACGTTTTGGCGACGCTGGAGTTCATAAAAATCAAGCTTTGGTTTTAGTAAATTATGGAAAAGCAACCGGTCAGGAAATTTTAGCCGTTTCAAAAGAGGTTCAAAAAACTGTTTTAGAAAAATTCGGAATTCAAATTGAAGCCGAAGTCAATGTGATTTGAAACAAAAAATTCACTAATTTCCATTAATTATTTTTTTTTTGGATGAAAAAACTAAACATCAGAGTTCTTTTATTGCAATTCTTCGGAATGATTTTTTTGATTAATGGAATTCTGCAGCTTAGGTTTTATACTGTTGCCGAAAAAATTATTTGTGCAAAAAATCATTTTGAAGATCAAAAATCATCACAATGGAATCGATTATTTCCAAATAAAGAAGAAGTTTTAAGTTTTTGGCCAAGCGTCTATATCTGGATTTTCTTTGGATTGGTAATGGGTATTTTCATCGTAGTTTATTTGAATTGGAAAAGCAAACTTTCGCCGTTAAACAGTATTTTTATTGCTGTATTGCTATACATACTTTTAAGATTTAAATTTTTCAGGAGAGAAATTGCATCACAATTTTTTCGCCCTGTGAGAACAGCATTTTCTGATGATTTTGCAGTACAATGCTTATTTGAAGGAATCATTTTTACTATTATAGGATTAACCATTTTATATGTAAGCGTTAATCCGGATTTATTTACTTTTAGAAAAACCGCAATCCCAAGCTAATTCATCAATGTACACACCAGATTTATATAGAAACGAAAATCAGGAGGAAATCAGAGCTTTTTTGAAAGAAAACAGCTTTGGCATCCTGATCAATCAGACCAACGGAAAATTGTGCGCAACCCACATTCCGATAGAACTTGAAATCAATGCAGATGGAAACGAAATCCTACAAGGGCATATTTCAAAACTGAATCCGCAAGCAGAAGGTTTTAAAGAAAATGATCAAGTTTTGGCAGTTTTTACGGGTCCGCACAGTTATATTTCTTCTTCTTGGTACGACCATGAAAATGTGCCAACTTGGAATTATATAGCCGTACATGTTTATGGAAAAATCAAGATTGTAGATTATGAAACTTCGGTTGAGCAATTAAAAAAATTAGTCGACAAATACGAAGCGAATTCAGAAAACCCTGTACGAGTAGAAAATTTATCTGAAAAAACCATGCGCGAAGCCCGAGGAATCTACGGTTTTGAGATTGAAATCAATGAAATTCAAGCAACTAAAAAACTATCTCAAAATCGTGATGATTTTAATTATAAAAACATAATTTCGGAGTTAGAAAAAACCGAAAACCCTCAGGCTATTGCTGTTGCAAAAGAAATGTCAAAATGCCGAAAGTAAATCGTTTTTAAACATTGAAAATTAGGAATTCATAAGTACATTTGCACTCGCAAGATTCAGAAATTAAAAGATATTAAAATCAGATGCTTACAATTTTATTTTACTTTTTTATTGCTATCGTTGTTGTACAACTTTTTTATTACTTAGGCGTATTTGGAAAGTTCGCTTTTGCTAAACCTCAAGAGATTACACAAAAAAAACTTCCCGTTTCAGTAATTGTCTGCGCTAAAAATGAAGAAGAAAATGTAAAGAAATTTATCCCGCTTTTAGCAGAACAAGATTATCCTGATTTTGAAATTGTTTTGATTGATGATGCTTCAAGCGACGAAACTTTAGAAGTTTTTGAAGAGTTTGAAAATCAGTATCCAAATATTCGTTTAGTAAAAGTTCAAAACAATGAAGCTTTCTGGGGAAATAAAAAATACGCTCTAACTTTAGGAATCAAAGCTTCAAAAAAAGACTACCTTTTATTTACCGATGCCGACTGTTATCCTACTTCTAAAAGCTGGATCACGTCAATGACTTCACAATTCACTATGAACAAAACTATCGTTTTGGGTTATGGCGGATATGAAAAAATTGACCGTTCAATTTTAAATAAAATCATTCGTTTTGAAACTATTTTAACGGCTGTTCAATATTTTTCATGGGCAAAAATTGGCGCTCCATATATGGGAGTTGGCAGAAATTTAGCTTACAAAAAAGAAGAATTTTTTAATGTAAACGGTTTTATAGACCACATTCAAGTGCGTTCTGGCGATGATGATTTATTTGTAAATCAAGCTGCAAACAAATCAAATACTGCAATTTCATATAATCCGGAAAGTTTCACTTACTCAAAACCAAAGGAATCTTATAAAGAATGGTTCAGCCAAAAAAGAAGACATGTATCGACGGCAGAATATTATAAATTTTTTGACAAAATGCAATTGGGCTTTTTCTACACTTCCCAATTATTCTTTTTTATATCCTTTATTCTTTTATTAGCTTTCCAATTTCAATGGATTGCTGTACTGGCAATTATAGCAACGCGTTATACAGTTGCGTGGACCGTAATGGGATTTTCGGCTGGAAAATTAAAAGAAAAAGACTTGAAAATTTGGTTTCCAATTGTAGAGATAGTGCTTATATTAACACAAATTAATATCTTTATAACTAATATCTTTTCAAAACCGGTACATTGGAAATAAATTCTAAAATAGAAAAAGCAAAAAAAGGCGATCAGATCGCCTTTACTTTTTTATTAGATTTTTACTGGAATGAAGTTTACGGATTCATGCTGAAACGCACAGAAAACGAAACAATTGCAGAAGATATTACCATTGAAACCTTCTCAAAAGCTTTCGATAAAATCGCTACTTACAACTCCGAATTTAAATTCAATACATGGTTAATCAGTATAGCAAAAAATGTCTATATTGATTTGCTCCGAAAAAAGAAAACTAATCTTTTTATCGAAATCACAGACAGTGAAGACCAACAGGCCTATAATATTGCCGACCCTACTCCATCTGCTGAAGATGCTTTAATTAAAGAGCAAAATTTATCCCGCTTGCTTTTGTGCATCAAAGAACTGAAACCCCATTATCAGGAAGTTATTCAGCTGCGTTATTTTCAGGAAATGACCTATCAGGAAATTGCTCTCAAGATTGATGAGCCTTTAAGCAATGTAAAAGTAAAACTTTTACGCGCTAAAAAATTATTAGCAGAAATTATAGAACGTAACAGATAATTCATTATCTTTAGGTAAAGAATAAAATATAATCATATTTTTTCTTAAAAAACCTATTTTCTAACATAATAAAACAACAACTTCTGCGTTGTTTGCTAAAACCCAATTTTATCGCGTATGATTTAAAGTTACTTAACCTTAAAATCCAAAAATCATGTCTAAATCAAGCATCTATGAAAACAAGTGGATCGATCTTGTTTTCGAAAACAAAAACAAAGAGTACGGAGCGTATCAATTACGCCAAGAAAATTCTAAAACAACAATTACTGCCTTATTTATGGCATTATTGTTAATAACCGCTGTGGGAAGCGTATCGATGCTGATTAATAAATTTAGGACGCCAGTTAATAATGACCCCGGAATAATTTCTTGTCCAATAACGCCGGTTAGCATTGTACCCGATCTTGTAAAACCAACAACACCAAAACCAACTGCACCTCCTGCACAAAAACAACCTGCAGCAGCACCAATTACTGCTGCGCAATTAGCACATCCTGTTGTTACATCTGCTGATCAAGCTACACCAGATATTGCAACTAATGTTGAAAACCATGCTACTGTAGACAATGCTACAACTGGTGATGGAACAATATCAAATGTGTTGCCAGGAAGTGGAGGCGCAGGGGACGAAACCATCAATGAACCGGTAGCGACTAACGAGCCGGTAATTGCTGCAGCATTAGACAAAATGCCTAGTTTTCCTGGAGGAATGGACAAGTTTTACAGCTATGTTGGAAACAACTTCAAAAGACCTGACTTGGAAACTGAAATGACTCTTAAAGTATATGTTTCTTTTGTAATTGAAAGAGACGGATCAATAACTGACATCATGGTACAAAAAGATCCTGGTTATGGAATGGGCAAAGAAGCCATTAGAGTATTGAAATCATTAAAAATAAAATGGACGCCAGGAATTTTAAACGGAAAACCTGTTAGAACAGCATATAATCTTCCGATTACAATTAAAACGCAACCGGAATAAAATATAAATCGAAAAAAAAGAAAAAGCAGAACTTTGGTTCTGCTTTTTTTATGCTCGGTAATTTAAAATTCATTAATAGCATTTCTTAGCTTCTTTTTTAATTTTAACTACCTTTACGCCTCCTTAAAACCAAAACAATTTTATTAAAATTAAAAACTAAAAAATGGGAATATTTTCTGCACTTATAGGCAACGCAGGTACTGTTAGCCAAGATGATTTATTGAAAAAATACGGTCAACTTTTGACTGACAACGAGCAAATTGAAATGGGTTTCAAATTAATTCGCGATACTTTTATTTTCACAAACAAAAGATTAATTCTGGTTGATGTTCAAGGAATTACTGGAAGCAAAACAGAATATAAATCTATCACTTATAAAAGCATTACTCGTTTCAGCGTTGAAACTGCAGGTACTTTTGATTTGGATGCCGAATTAAAAATTTGGGTTTCAAGCGAAATAAACCCAAGTATTGTAAAGCAATTCAACAAATCTGTAAATGTTTATGATGTTCAAAAAGTATTGGCACATCATGTTTTAGGATAATCTTTAAAATAAAAAAAGCGGCAATTTTAAATTTGCCGCTTTTTTTTATTTCTTTTTAGCTGTTGTGGTTGTTTTCTTGGTTGTCGTCGTTGCTTTTTTAGTTGTTGTAGCTTTTGCAACTGGAGCAGTATTTACAATTTTCTGTTGTACATAAGGTTTGTATAAACCATCTTTTTCGGCTCTCTTTTTTGCATCATCAGCTCTTTTAGCAGAATCAGGGTGCGAACTCATCATTTTGTCAAGGAAAGAAGCTTCACTTCCTTCACTCATTTTAGCCAAAATCCTAAATGCAGATTCTTCAGCATTTACATCGTATCCGTTTTTCTTCAAGAAATTGTACGAAAACAAATCGGCTTCAGCTTCTTGTTTACGGCTAAACTTGCTGTCAACCATGGCGCTTCCAATTTTCCCCAACTGACTGTCAGTAACAGCAGTAATTTTTGCAGACTGTGAAGATACGCCATCAATCAAGGCTTCTTTTTGATACGCTGCTCTCATGGCATCTCTTGTGTCATTATTAGCAACGTGACCAATTTCGTGACCAATAACTGCTAGTAATTCGTTGTCATCCATAATATCCATCAAACCAGAATACACACGAACACTTCCATCTGCAGTTGCAAACGCGTTTACTTCTTTCAATTTATAAACTTTATAATTCAGTGTAAATCCTTCGCCTGAAGTATATTTTCCAAAAACCCTGTTTAATCTCAAAGTATAGCCGTCATTTGGTCCTGCAATTTCATTAGTAGAGTCTAATTTACGTACGGCTTCTTTTGATAAGGCCGCAGCATCGGCACTCGTCAAGGTAAAACTAGTAACACCTTTTTGCAACGCTCCCATCGCTTTATCACCTAAATTAATTTGCGCATTCATTTTCGTAAAACCCAATGTGGCAAATAAAATTCCAAAAACTATTAATTTCTTTTTCATGTTTTTATTTATTACAATTTAACAACAAATGTACTACATTAAATTTCTAATTTTAATTTGAAAAAAGCTATTTTATATCAAATAAAGGTATAAAATTTAAGAGATTAAAAACCAATTAGATAGCATAATTATCAGTCTTGAGTCTCCAAATAAATCAAAATAGAAAAATTTTTACCGATGCAGTTCTGAAAAACTTCGTTTTTAACATTTCAGGTAAAAAATAGATAAAACAAACTTTGGTTTTACAAAAAAGCCATTGCATCAAATTAACCCAGAAACAAATGTCCAAATAAACTACATTCCTTATCTTTGTGTTTTGAATTTTGATATATGGAAACAGTCATTGAGAATATACCAACAGGAAAACCAAAGTGGTTAAAGGTTAAACTTCCTATTGGACAAAAATATACTGAACTCCGCGGTTTAGTTGACAAATACAGCTTAAATACTATTTGCACCTCTGGAAGCTGCCCAAATATGGGGGAATGCTGGGGTGAAGGAACAGCAACTTTTATGATTTTGGGAAATGTCTGCACGCGTTCTTGCGGCTTTTGCGGTGTAAAAACTGGCCGTCCTGAAACAGTTGATTGGGATGAACCTGAAAAAGTAGCACGTTCTATTAAAATCATGAACATCAAACACGCCGTAATTACAAGTGTTGACAGAGATGATTTAAAAGATGGCGGTTCTATCATTTGGATAGAAACAGTAAAAGCAATCCGCCGAATGAACCCAAATACTACCTTAGAAACTTTAATTCCGGATTTTCAGGGAATCAAAAGAAACCTTGACCGAATTGTTGAAGCAAATCCTGAAGTGGTTTCGCACAATGTTGAAACGGTTCGCCGTTTGACTCGCGAAGTACGTATTCAGGCGAAATATGACCGTAGTCTTGAAGTTTTGCGTTATCTAAAAGAAAAAGGCATCAACAGAACTAAATCTGGCATCATGCTTGGCCTTGGCGAAACTGAAGAGGAAGTTTTTCAAACCATGACTGACTTGCGCAATGCAAATGTTGATGTTGTAACAATTGGACAATATCTGCAGCCAAGTAAAAAACACTTGCCTGTTAAGGAATTTATTACTCCTGAGCAGTTTGAAAGATATGAAAAATTTGGTCTTGAATTAGGTTTCCGCCATGTTGAAAGTGGTCCGCTAGTTCGTTCTTCATACAAAGCACAAAAACATATTTTATAAAAAAGTTTAATCGTTTAATTGGTTAATCGTTTAATCAAAGATGAGTAAAACGGTTTAAAACAATTAAACGATTTCAACGATTAAACGAATAAACCAAATAATTGAAAACAAGAATTGCTATAAATGGTTTTGGAAGAATCGGAAGAAATTTATTCCGTTTGCTTTTAAATCATTCAGAAATTGAAGTTGTTGCCATCAACGATATTGCCGATAACAAAACAATGGCGCACTTAATAAAATATGACAGCATTCATGGCGTTTTGCCTTATGCAGTAAGTCATGACGAAGAATCGATTATTGTTGACGGCAGGAAATTTTTATTTTTTCATGAAAAAAGCATTTCAAATTTAGATTGGAAAAGCCATAATATTGATTTTGTAATTGAATCTACTGGAAAATATAAAACACACGAAGAATTAAATGCGCATTTAGAAGCTGGAGCAAAAAAAGTGATTCTTTCAGCTCCGTCAGAAGTTGACACGATTAAAACGGTTGTTTTAGGGGTTAATGAAAATATTTTAGACGGAACTGAAAATATCGTTTCAAATGCAAGCTGTACAACAAACAATGCCGCACCAATGATCAAAATCATTGATGAATTGTGCGGTATCGAGCAAGCATACATTACTACCATACATTCATACACAACTGACCAAAGTCTTCATGACCAGCCACATAAGGATTTACGCAGGGCGAGAGGCGCAAGTCAGTCAATTGTTCCAACAACTACAGGTGCAGCTAAGGCATTAACAAAAATTTTTCCTAAATTGCATCAAAAAATCGGAGGATGCGGGATTCGTGTCCCTGTTCCTGATGGTTCATTAACAGACATTACATTCAATGTAAAACGTGCTGTTACTATCGAAGAAATTAATAAAGCATTTGAACAGGCTTCAAAAACAAATTTAAAAGGAATACTAGATTACACAGAAGATCCTATCGTTTCTGTTGATATAATTGGCAATACGCATTCGTGCTTATTTGATGCACAACTTACTTCAGTCATTGATAAAATGGTAAAAGTAGTGGGCTGGTACGATAACGAAATTGGTTATTCATCAAGATTAATAGATTTGATTTTACTGACAAGAAAAACATAGAATTCATTGTAAAAGCATTGCCATACATGAAATACCGCATTCTTATTCTTGTTTGTTTTTTAAATTCATTTTTGTATTCTCAAACTAAAAAGAATACAGATAGTGTTTCCTATTACAATAAGTTAGCGAACTCAAATCTTGATAAGAAAAAGTATAATCAGGCCGTTTTTTTTACCAAAAAATCTATTGATTTTTGCCAGACCAACAACAAAACTGAAAATTTAGCCAATCAGACTTTTAAGCTTGGAAAAATTTACTACAATCAGCAAAAATATGATGCCGCTTTAAAAAATTTCCACAAAAGTGTTTCCTTATTTGATAAAGTAAAACCGACTTGTACCAAAATTTTGGCTTTACACTATATTGGAGCAACAAATACGGCACAGGGAAACTTTGAAATTGGCAACATTTACTATAAAAAAGCAGACAGTCTTTTAAAACAGCTGAAACTTGTAGATCATGCCGAAATTTTAGATTACCAAAAAGCGACAGCGCTTAAAATTGGAAAAAATCTGCCGCTTGCCGCGAAAACTTTCCAAAAAATAATAAAGAAACCAAACAATCCAAAAATTATAAAAACCAAAGCAGATTCTTATTATCAGCTTGGATTGATCGAGACTACTTTAAAAAGAAATGATTCGGCTCTAGTTTATTTTGACAATGCATTGGATTACAGCGCCAAAAACAACGACTTATTTCAAAAATCGAAAATTATTCTAGCTATAAGTCAGTATTACAAAAAGAACCGAAACTTTGATCTTGCTTATTCATATCTTGATGAACATTATCAGATTGAGAATTATATTTTAAAACTTAAAAATGCGAAATTGGATTTCAATGAATTTGAGAAATTCAAAAAAACGCAGTCAATCAATAATACGCTGAAACGCGAAAGCGATCAAAAAATTCAATTAAAAACGTATCGGTATTCAAAATTGGTAAGTATTTTGGCCATTGCCTTAATTTCGATTTTATCTCTTTTGAGTTTGGCTCTGTACAAAAACAATATCATTCGAAATCAGAATAATTTACTTTTAAGAGAGAAAAACAAAGAACTTATTCTCGCCAAAAACAAGGCCGAAAAAGCATCAAAAGCAAGATCTGAATTTTTATCAACCGTAAGCCATGAACTTCGAACGCCTTTGAATGCCATCAACGGAATTACGCATTTGCTTTTAGAAGATAATCCAAAAAAAAATCAGTTGAAATATTTAGAATCACTGAAATTTTCAGGAAATTATCTGACTACTTTTATCAATGAAATTCTAGAAATCAATAAAATCGATTCCACAAAAGTTGAAGTTGAATATATCAGTTTCAATTTAAAAGAGCTTTTATTCAATATTCAAAGTTCGCTGAAAGAATTGGCTACAGCCAATAAAAACTATTTCAACCTAGAAATTGACGAAGCGATTCCCGATAATCTAATTGGCGACCCAACAAAATTATCTCAGATTATCCTTAATTTGATCAATAACGCTTTAAAATTTACCCAAAACGGACATGTAAATGTAATTGCAAAATTGTATGCAATTGAAGAAGAAAGTGCAACTGTTTATTTTGAAATTGTTGACACCGGAATTGGTATTCCTGAAGATAAACTGCAATCTGTTTTTGAAAGTTTTTCGCAAGGTTCTATCGAAGTAAACCGAAAATATGGCGGTACAGGACTTGGACTTACGATTGTAAAAAAATTAATTGAGCTTTTGGGTGGCGAAATAAAACTAAAAAGCGAAGTTGGCAAAGGATCGACTTTTACATTTAAGCTGAATTTCAACATCAATAAAGAACCTTTAGAAGTTGTAGAAGAAACAGCAAAATTATACAGCGATAAGCAATTGGAACACAAATCGATTTTATTGATTGAAGACAACAAAATCAATCAGATGATTACTCGAAAAATGCTTGAAAACAAAGCAATTCAGTGCCAGATAATTGATAATGGCGAAGAAGCTGTAGAACTTTTGAAAATTAATCGTTTTGATATGGTTTTGATGGATGTGCATTTGCCAGGAATTAACGGAACAACAGCCACAAAAATGATCCGTGAATTTGATAAAACTACTCCAATTATAGCACTAACGGCAATTTCGCTTGACGAAAACAGAGATATGCTTTTATCTTTCGGAATGAACGATGTAATTACAAAACCATTTGTTCCCGACGAATTTTACAGCACAATTGCGAAGTTTTTTGATTAACTAAGGTCCTGAAATGCTAAGATACTAAGTTGTTAAGTTTTTCTTGACGTACTCTAAAATTGTTTCATCAAAATTTTGTTGCTTATTGATAAACGTACTTTTTATAGGAAGATAATAAAGCTGCGAAACCAATTTTGAATCTTTTAAGCGAACGTAATCTTTCTCTGTTGTTATGATTTTTTTTCCGCTCGCTTTGTTTTGAATCGAATCTAAATCGGCCTCAGAAAAATGGTGATGATCTGGAAAAGTCAAACAGTCGTCGCTTTCATTTTTAAGATAATCGAAAAAAGGTTTTGGTTTTGCAATTCCTGCAAGAAGCAATTTCGATTCCGATTTTATTTCGCTTACCACAACTTTTTCTTCTTTCCCAAAAATTACATCATCATAATCTATAAAAGTGAAAAACAATTGTTGAGAAGCTTTTAACTTTAGTTTTGATGCTATTTCAGCCTGTTTTTCATCTGATAAATTCTTTGGGCATTTTGTCACCACAACAATATTTGCTCTGTTTGCTCCACTTCTGCTTTCTCGTAAATTTCCTGTCGGAAGCATAAAATCATCCGCATACAAATCATCATACGAAGACAATAAAATATAAAAACCAGCTTTTACTTTCCGGTGTTGATAAGCATCGTCGAGCAAAATAACTTCTAGTTTATTTTTCTGCGAAAGCAATTGCGTAATTCCGTTTGTTCGGTTGGCATCAACTGCAACTTGAATATTTGGGAATTTTTGATAGAATTGAAACGGCTCATCGCCCAGAATTTCAGCATTAGAAGTTTCATCAGCTAAAACAAAGCCTTCTGATTTCCGCTTGTAACCCCGACTTAACGTTGCTACTTTATATTGATCTGATAATAATCGGATTAAATATTCAATTTGTGGTGTTTTTCCAGTACCACCCACGCTCAAATTCCCAACTGCAATAACCGGAATATCAAATGAAGTTGACTTCAAAATTCCTTTATCAAAAAGAAAATTTCGGATTGAAGTTATAAAGCCATATAAAATGGCAAATGGGAAAAGTATTTTTCGGAGTAAGTTCATTTTACGAAAGTATAATTTTTTTCGTTAATTTGTTTCAAGTTTTGGAAGCCTGAAACTTGAAATCTGAAACTTGAAACAATGAAAATAGCACATATAATATCAGTTCTAGAAAAAATGTCACCTTTAGCATACGCCGAAGATTTTGACAATGTTGGGCTTTTAGTTGGAAATGCTGAAACAGAAAGTACCGGAGTTTTAGTTTGTCACGATGCTTTAGAAAATGTAATTGACGAAGCGATTTCTAAAAACTGCAATTTGGTTGTTTGCTTCCATCCTATTTTATTTTCGGGAATTAAAAAAATTACAGGCAAAAATTATGTTGAACGCGCGATTTTAAAAGCCATTAAAAATGACATTGCGATTTATGCCGTTCACACTGCTTTAGACAATCATTCTGCTGGGGTAAATAAAATATTCTGCGATGCTTTGGGATTGACAAATACTAAAGTCTTGATTCCAAAACAAAATTTCATTCAAAAATTAGTGACTTATACCGTTCCGGAAAACGCTCAAAAAGTTCGTCAGGCATTGTTTGATGCTGGCGCGGGAACGATTGGAAATTATGACAACTGCAGTTTTAATTCGGATGGAATTGGAACTTATAAAGGAAATTCCGAAAGTAATCCAGTTATTGGAGAACGCCACGAATTAACCGAGACTCAGGAAATAAAAATCGAAGTTACTTTTGAAAAACATTTACAATCTAAAATTTTAAAAGCATTATTCTCTAATCATATTTACGAAGAAGTCGCTTATGAAATTTATGATCTTCAAAATTCCCATCAAAATATTGGTTTAGGAATGATTGGCGAATTTGAAAATGAAATGGATGAAAAGGAATTTCTTCACTTCGTAAAAAATAAAATGATTGCCGACGGAATTCGACATTCTGCTTTTTTAGGAAAAAAAATTAAGAAAGTTGCCGTTCTGGGCGGTTCAGGAAGTTTTGCGATAAAAAATGCAATTCAGGCTGGAGCCGATGCGTTTTTGACTGCCGACTTAAAATATCATCAATTTTATGAAGCCGAAAATCGATTACTTTTGGCAGATATTGGTCATTTTGAGAGCGAACGCTATACAAAAAACTATATTGTTGATTTTCTTCGAAAAAAAATCCTTAATTTTGCCATCATTTTATCAGAAGAAAATACAAATCCAGTTAAGTACTTATAGAAACTTATAGAATATGGCGAATACGAAAGAATTAAGTGTTGAGGACAAGTTAAGAGCAATATACGATTTACAGCTTATTGACTCTAGAATTGACGAAATCAGAAACGTTAGAGGAGAACTTCCTTTAGAGGTTGAAGATTTAGAAGATGAAGTTGCAGGTTTGAGCACTCGTTCAGAGAAACTGAAAGGTGAACTTGAAGTGATTGAGGAGCAAATCAAAGCAAAGAAAATTGCTATTGAGGAGCACAAAGAGGTTATCAAAAAATACACAAAACAACAAGAATCAGTTCGTAATAACAGAGAATTTAATTCTTTGACTAAAGAGGTTGAATTTCAAGAATTAGAAATTCAATTGGCTGAAAAGCAAATCAAAGAAATGAAAGCTTCTATCGAACATAAAAAAGAAGTTATTTCTAATTTAAAAGAAAAACTTGACGCAAAAAGCTCACATTTAAAACATAAAAAATCTGAACTTGATGCAATTATGGCTGAAACTCAAAAAGAAGAAATCTTCTTGTCTGAGAAATCTGCTGAATTTGCTGCACAAATTGAAGACAGATTATTAGCTGCTTACAACAGAATCAGAAGTAGTGTACGTAATGGTTTAGCTGTTGTTTCTATCGAAAGAGGAGCTTCTGCAGGATCATTCTTCACTATTCCGCCACAAACTCAAGTTGAGATCGCTTCAAGAAAGAAAATCATCACTGATGAGCATTCTGGAAGAATTTTAGTTGACACTCAATTAGCTGAAGAAGAAAAAGAAAAAATGGAACAATTGTTCTCTAAATTCTAAATATCAAGTCCCGATTAAATCGGGACTTTTTTTTTGCACAATTATTTTTTCGCCACGAATTTCACGAATTAGCACGAATTAATTAGTGGCAATTCGTGAAATTCGTGGCGAAAATTTTTACTAATCTGTAAAAATCATTTTTATCTGTGGCAAAACATTTTTTACCTTTAGAAAAAATTTAAGTTTTGGGAATTAAAAAAGGAATTCGTTTTATTACATTAAAATCGGTCGGATCATACATTAACTTTCTGAGTTACGTTCGTCCACAAAAAGCTGTTGAACTTTCATACGCACTTTTTAGCCAGCCTAGAATTGGCAGACTGCAAAAAGAAACACTTCCAAAAGTTTTAAAAAATACAGAAACAGAAACGTTTCATCACAACGAGCATCATTTTCAGACTTATATCTGGAAAGGAAATGAAACCAAAATTTTATTAGTTCACGGCTGGGAAAGCAATGCAGCACGCTGGAAAAAAACGCTGCCCCACCTTCAAAAATCAGGAAGTACGATTATTGCCATCGATGCTCCTGCTCATGGACAAAGCAGCGGAAAAGAATTCAATGTGCCTCTTTACGCTGAATTCATCAATAAAGCTGTCGAAAAATATCAGCCGGAAATTATTATTGGGCATTCAATTGGTGGCGCAGCCTGCGTTTATCATCAATATTTATTTCCGAACACCAGTATCAACAAAATGGTCATTTTAGGCGCTCCATCAGAATTAAAAACCTTGATTGACAATTATGTTTCGATGCTGAGTCTGAACACTAAAATGTTTTCTCTTTTAGAAAGCAAATTCATGGAACGCTTCAACTTTAAACTGGAAGATTTTTCAGGACAAAAGTTTGCTTCCGAATTTAATGTTCCAGGTTTGATTGCCCATGACACTACAGATAAAATTGTTGCTTTTGAAGAAGGAAAAAAAATAGCCAGCAACTGGAAAAACAGTCAGTTTATTGAAACAAAAGGTTTAGGTCATGGTATGCATGATGATGAATTGTATGATAAAGTGATTGAGTTTTTGTTTTCTTCGAAAGATTCTGGCTACTAAGTCGCTAAGACTCTAAGTTTTTTTTCAAATTTTAGATAAGCAATCGCAATATTGTCATTCCGATTTCTATGATAAAACCAAATCTTTTTCATAAAAGGTTTGGTTTTTTATTACTGCAAAAACACGAT
>NZ_VJYD01000011.1 GCF_007341385.1 Flavobacterium daemonense | reverse complement strand
TATTTTACAGTTCCAATTGCGTTGCTTACCGTTCCAGCAGTCACGCTTCCTGAACTTGCGCCATAACAAGCAGCATCTGTTTTAGAAGATGCTCCAAGTGCTAAAGCAGCTCCCGGCTGTCCAACTGTAACCGAATTACTTTGGCTTGAACAATCATCACTTACGGTCAAAGTATAAGTTCCGGTAGGAAGATTTGATACTGTAGCTGATGTTCCAACTTCGACATTTGAAGCGTTTTTCCAAGAGTATTTAATAGTTCCAATTGCGTTGCTTACAGTTCCTGCAGTTACGCTTCCTGAGCTTGCACCATAGCAAGCAGCGTCGGTTTTAGAAGAAGCACCAAGTGCTAAAGCAGCTCCCGGCTGTCCAACTGTAACCGAATTAGTTTGGCTAGAACAATCATCACTTACGGTCAAAGTATAAGTTCCGGTAGGAAGATTGGATACTGTTGCTGATGTTCCAACTTCAACATTAGATGAATTTTTCCAAGAATATTTGATAGTTCCAATTGCGTTGCTTACCGTTCCAGCAGTTACACTTCCTGAACTTGCTCCGTAACAAGCAGCATCAGTTTTTGATGAAGCGCCAAGTGCTAGAGCAGCAGTTGGTTGCCCAACTGTAACCGAATTACTTTGGCTTGAACAATTATCCGTTACTGTCAAAGTATAAGTTCCAGTAGGAAGATTGGAAACTGTTGCTGATGTTCCAACTTCAACATTAGATGAATTTTTCCAAGAATATTTTACAGTTCCAATTGCATTGGTTACCGTTCCAGCAGTCACGCTTCCTGAACTTGCGCCATAACAAGCAGCATCAGTTTTTGAAGATGCTCCAAGTGCTAAAGCTGCAGCTGGCTGACCAACAGTAACTGAATTAGTTTGGCTTGAACAATTGTCAGTTACGGTCAAAGTATAAGTTCCGGTAGGAAGATTTGACACCGTTGCTGATGTTCCAACTTCAACATTAGATGAATTTTTCCAAGAATATTTCACCGTTCCAATTGAGTTGCTTACAGTTCCGGCAGTTACGCTTCCTGTACTTGCTCCATAACAAGCGGCATCAGTTTTTGATGAAGTGCCAAGTGCTAAAGCTGCGGTTGGCTGTCCAACTGTAACCGAATTGCTTTGGCTTGAACAATTGTCCGTTACTGTCAAAGTATAAGTTCCAGTAGGAAGATTGGAAACTGTTGCTGATGTTCCAACTTCAACGTTAGAAGCATTTTTCCAAGAGTATTTCACCGTTCCAATTGCGTTGCTTACCGTTCCTGCAGTTACGCTTCCTGTGCTTGCTCCATAACAAGCAGCATCGGTTTTAGATGAAACTCCAAGCGCTAAAGCTGCAGTTGGCTGTCCAACAGTTACGGAATTACTTTGGCTAGAACAATCATCTGTTACAGTAATGGTATAAGTTCCGGTAGGAAGATTTGATACGGTAGCTGTTGTTCCAACTTCAACATTAGAAGTGTTTTTCCATGAATATTTCACCGTTCCTACAGCGTTGGTAACCGCACCAGCAGTTACGCTTCCTGAACTTGCTCCATAACAAGCAGCATCTGTTTTGCTAGAAACGGCAAGTGCCATCGCTGCTGGAGGCTGTGTTATATCAATAGTCAAAATTCCTGTAGCACAATTATTGTTATCTGTTGCGCTAACTTTGTATGTACCAACGCTTAAGTTAGATATATTTTGTGTTGTAGCAAAATCGACATTGTTTTTTGTCCATTTAAAAGAGTATGGAGTTTGTCCTCCGGTTGGGGTATTAAGTGTGATTGAACCGGTATTTCCTCCAAAACATTTTACATTGGTTTGCGATGCAACCGTAATTATAGGACAAGGAACATTGGTCGTTGGTGAATCGATGTCTTGTGTTGAATTTGTACAGAGAGCGTTTTGAAAATAAAGTTTCGAACTGCTTACTTGCTGACTTCCGCATGTATTTGGTTTTGGGGTCAATCGATATTTTAAAGTGATGGTTTCAACATTTAAGAAATCAATATTCCAAGCAATTTCTTGCCCAGTAACTGTGGTAGTTCCTTTGGTTGCAGAAACAGATCCAATTGTAAAATTGGCACCAACAGTTTCTTTCTCAAAAGGAGTTCCTGTTATTGCTTTTGCAACCCAAGATAATTGAGTGAAAATTTGGCTGTAGATACCTGTTAAATCTGCGGCAGTTTCTGTGAAAAATGAACCTCCAGACTGAATTTGATTTAAAGTATATTCAGCATCTGTTTGAGTACTTCCAGAAATAGCACCAAATAATCCAACAGAAAAAATCTGATTAGTGTAAACTGTGCCAGAAACTGTTCTGCTTTTTGCAGTATTAGCCGCAGTGATGGCACTTTGGATACAAGATCCTTGTTGTCCTGATGAACAGCTTGAACCGCTTGTTCCAGTCACATTCGCAACACCATCAGTTAATAAAACAATGCTTCTTGCTGTAGCACAATCGTATGTAGCATCATTTAATACGGTATTGGCTTTTACAAGACCATCCTGGATGTTAGTGCTTCCATTTGCAGAGAGCCCATTTATGATGGTTAGTAAATCAGATTTACCACTACTGTCGGTTAACGTTTTTTTAATTGTTGCAGTCGTACTATAGGTTACAATTGCCACTTTGTTTTTGCCTGTTGGGTTATTAGCAGGAAGAAACATTTTATTGATAAAATCAGTAGCAGCATCTTGCGCACGAGATAAAGGTTTAGGATTGTTTCCATCACCCATACTTCCAGATACGTCAATAACTAAAACAACCTCCAACGGTCTGGCAACCGGATTTGATCCCTGAATTTTTAATTCAACATCCAATGCTCCACAAACGCCAGCAGCAACGGTAACCGTCTTTGTTGGTGTTATTGTTTGTGCAAAACCTATGGATGATGAAAATAAGAAAAGCAACATACAAAAAGTTATGCCTGCTTTTTTTATTAAATGGATAAAGTGTAATGTTTTTTTCATTTTATAGGAATTTAAATTGAAAAACAACTAAATATTTTTGCAGTGAATATTTAATTTTCAGAAGGATTGTTTACAATCGTATGTACAACAGTATTTACTGTGTAATTAGCGCAATTTGATGAAGTTGCATTGATCTGCGTGCAGTTCCATCTGTTATACGGAGTACCTTGCGGAACCGTTAAATGAATCTGAAAAGTAGCCGTCTGGTTGGGTGGTAGTGAAACCGATGTGATTGGAACATTACTGTTGTCAAGAAAACTGCCAACTAAATTCACATTTTGTGATGAACTGCTCCCATCATTGTTGGAACAGTTAGAGTTTATGTTTAAAGCACTTAAATTATAAACATCATCTGAATTTCCATCATTGGTCAGTACAAGTGTAAAATAAGCACCGTCGCTGCCCGCATTGCTGTAAATCCTGTCCTTTTCAACTCCTAGAGTTGCTTTACAAGAACCAGATTGGGCAAATGAAACGGTCGTAATCAAGCAGAGCACAATCGAAAAGATGTTTTTTTGGAAGATATTTTTTCTTACGGAAAAAATAGACTTACAATCAACAATAAATTTCAGTGCTTTTTCAAGAGTAGATTTACTTTTCATAACTTAAGATTTAGTTTTGTGGTATTTATGAAATTTTAACACAATCAAAATTATATTAGAGTTTTTGTATTTGATTTTTTTTGTCTGTAACTAACCTAAAAACTCGTTCAACTACGTTTTTTTAACAAAAAAAAGGTCGAAAAAAATCAATTTTTGACCTTTTTTAGCAAAATTTGTTATTCGTTTTTCTTCATTTTTTGACTAAAAATGTAGATTTTGCATCTTTGTAAATAGTTAATAATCAGTTATTTAGTTAAAATTTTGTAGATTTGTAAAATATCGATGAAGTGTAAGTTTTAATGGATGAAGTACACTTTTTTGTTAAAATCCAAATTGGATTTTTTTGGATTGTTAAAGTTTTGAAGATTTGATATTCTTGTTAAAATTTTCACAGAATGTTAACAGATGCAAAAAATAGACAAGGATTAAAAATTCTTTTGTAAATTAGAACTTAGAAAGTAGTTTTCTTGCAGTGTAATTATTTCTAATAATCTCTTTTTATGAAAAACTTAATTTTAATACGACACGCAAAATCAAGCTGGGAAGCACCACTAAAAGATTTTGACAGACCTTTAATGAAAAGAGGAATTTTAGATGCTCACGAAGTATCTTCAAATATTTCAAAATATCTCCCTAAAACCTATATAATGTGGAGCAGTTCGGCAGCACGAGCCTCAGAAACCGCGCTGATTTTTGCTCAAAATATTTCGTATCCTCTTGAAAGCATTATTTTCAAAGACGAACTTTATACTTTTGATGACAAACAGCTCGAAAAAGTTATCAAATCGTGTGATAATAGTTTCGATAGCGTTATTCTTTTCGGACATAACGAGGCTATTACAAATTTTGTTAATAAATTTGGGGATGTTTTTATTGAAAATGTCCCGACATCAGGTTTCGTTTCTCTGCAGTTCGATTCAGACAGCTGGGAGGCTCTCAATAAAGGCAAGACACATAAAACAATTTTCCCCAAAGATTTAAAATAAATAAAGTGTACGAACAGAAATATATCGATAGAGAAAAAAGTTGGTTAGCGTTTAATGCAAGAGTGCTTCAGGAAGCTGCAGATAACACAGTTCCGCTTTTAGACAGACTGCGTTTTGTTGGAATATTTTCAAACAATTTAGATGAGTTTTTCAGAGTTCGGTATGCTGCAATTCGGAGATTAAGCCTTTCGGGAATTTCCGGCGAAAAATATTTAGGCGGTATTTCTGCGCATCAATTAATTAAGGATATTACCGAAATCGTAATTCAGCAACAGTCTGAAAGCTTGCGTATTCTTGGAAATATCGAGGCAGAACTAGAAGCTGAGAACATCTTTATTATAAACGAAACTCAGATTACCAAAAAACAGGAATGCTTTTTAAAGGACTTTTTTACCCAAAAATTAAGTCCAGAATTGGTAACAATCATTCTTAATGACTTGGCCGTTTTTCCAATTTTAAAAGATACTTTAGGTTATCTGGCTGTTCGATTAGAATTGGCAAACGACGAAATTCGATACGCTTTGATAGAAATTCCAAAAAACATAAATAGGTTTGTCGTACTTCCCTCAGAAGATGAAAAACAATATGTGATTTTAATTGATGATGTAATTCGTTATAAACTTAAAAATATCTTCAACATATTTGATTATAAAAGTGTTTCGGCACATATGATCAAAATTACGCGTGATGCGCAGTTGGATATCGACAGCGACTTGAGCAAAAGTATGCTTGAAAAAATTTCCAGTTCTGTTAAAGATCGCCGAATAGGAGAGCCGGTTCGTTTTATTTATGATAATTTGATTGAAGATGATACGCTGCAGTTCTTTTTGGAAAAAATGAAAATTGTAGAAACAGACAGTATCATTCCAGGCGGGCGCTACCACAACCGTCGCGATTATATGGATTTTCCAAATTTGGGGCGTTACGACTTATTATATAAGCCAAATGAACCTTTGCCAGTTCCTGGTTTAAGTCTTGATGGCAGTATTTTAGAGAAGATCAGCAAGAAAGATTATCTGGTTCATGCGCCTTATCAGTCGTTTTCATATTTGACTAAATTTTTACGCGAAGCGGCTTTAGATCCAAAGGTGTCGAGCATTAAAATTACGTTATATCGTTTAGCAAAAAATTCTCAGATTATCAGTTCTTTGATCAATGCAGCAAAGAATGGTAAAAAAGTAACGGTGCAAATTGAGCTTCAAGCTCGTTTTGATGAAGCCAGCAATATTTCATATGCAGAACAAATGCAGACGGAAGGAATTGATCTGATTTTTGGAATCAAAGGTCTGAAAGTTCACAGCAAAATATGCGTAATTGAAAGAATTGAAGATGGAAAAACACGCCGTTACGGATTTATTTCAACTGGAAATTTCAACGAATCAACAGCAAAAATTTATACCGATGTTACGCTTTTTACTTGTCATCAAGGGATTTTGAAAGACACATCAAAAATATTTGAATTCTTCGATATTAATTATAGAGTACACAGATACAAGCATTTGATTGTGTCGCCGCATTATACGCGAAGCAAATTCATAAAATTAATTGACCGTGAAATTCTGCACGCACTTGCCGGTAGAAAAACGCATATTAAATTAAAAATGAATAGTTTGTCTGATTTTAAAATGATAGACAAGCTTTATGAAGCAAGCAATGCTGGTGTGAAGATTCAGCTTCAAGTGAGAGGAATTTGTTCGCTGATTCCTGGAATTCCCGGAATGAGCGAAAACATTGAAGCGATAAGCATTGTCGATAATTATTTAGAACATTCAAGAGTTTATATTTTTGGAAATGCCGGCTTGACCGAAGTCTATATTTCTTCAGCCGATTTTATGACCAGAAATCTTGACGGAAGGGTAGAAGTTACCTGCCCAATTTATGACTTAGAAATTAAAAAAGAACTGATAGACAATTTTAATATTGCTTGGAAAGGAAATGTTAAAGTGCGTTATCATTCTTATAAATTAGATAACAAATACAAGCCTAGAAATCATCATGCCCCATTTAGAGCCCAATTTGAAACCTATAAATATTATCAAAACAAAATTGAGGTAGCTGAAGCGGTTCCACAAAAAATAAATTAATTAAAACCAATTTTTCAAATCATAAGTGAGCATGATTAATATTAGAAAATTTGCAGCAATAGATATCGGATCAAATGCCATGAGGCTTCTGATATCGAATGTTGTAGAACAAGAAGGCAAAGAACCACAGTTTAATAAAAGTTCTCTTGTTCGTGTGCCAATTCGTTTGGGGCAAGACGCCTTTACCGTTGGAGAAATTTCACAAGAAAATACAGATCGAATGGTTGATGCTATGAAAGCATTCAATCTTTTGATGAAAGTACATAAAGTAGAGCGCTATATGGCGTTTGCTACTTCGGCAATGCGCGAGGCGTATAATGCCAAAGAAGTTGTGGCTTTGATTAAAAAGAAAGCCGACATTAAAATCGAGATTATTGACGGAAAAAAAGAAGCCGCAATTATTGCTTCTACAGATTTACATCATTTATTGAAAACAGATGAGACTTATTTATTTGTTGATGTTGGTGGTGGAAGTACTGAGTTTACGCTTTTCTCTGATGGAAAAATGATCAATTCAAGATCGTTTAAAGCAGGAACCGTACGTTTATTAAATAATATGGTTTGCGATGTGGTTTGGGATGAAATCGAAAAATGGATCAAAACCAATACTGCCGATTATGATGAGGTTACTTTGATAGGTTCTGGAGGAAACATCAATAAATTGTTTAAAATGTCTGGTAAACAGCAGGAAAAACCGCTTTCATACATTTATATCAATTCACAATATGCGTTCTTGAATTCTTTGACTTACGAACAGAGAATCGCCGAATTAGGTTTGAACTCTGACCGTGCCGACGTAATTATTCACGCAACAAGGATCTATCTTAATGCAATGAAATGGAGTGGTGCGCGTCAAATTTATGTTCCAAAAATTGGACTTTCAGACGGAATCGTAAAAGCAATGTATTACGGTAAAATTTAATTTTTTTTGCCACGACCCAAGCGATAGCGCACTGGCGAAGCAATTTCACGAATTAGCACGAATTATTTTTAAAGTTTTTGAGAATAAAAATTAGTGTAAATTAGTGTAATTCGTGGCAAACTTATACTTAAGAATAAATGAATAAAAGCAGACTTGAAGCCTTTAGTGACGGTGTTTTGGCAATCATCATAACGATTATGATTTTAGAAATAAAAGTGCCGGCCGGACATGAATTTGCCGATTTGAAACCGCTTATTCCTAAGTTTCTAAGTTATGTTTTGAGTTTTATTTACGTCGGAATTTATTGGAACAATCACCACTATTTGCTTCACGGATTATCTAAAGTAAACGGAAAAGTACTTTGGAGCAATTTGCATTTATTATTCTGGCTCTCGCTGATCCCAGTTTCAACAGGCTGGATGGGTGAACACAATTTCGCAAAAGCTTCAATGGCGCTGTACGGAATCATTTTATTGCTTTGTGCTATTTCATATGTAATTCTGCAATATGTAATTATGTGCAGTGAAGGCGAAGATTCAGTATTACGAAAAGCACTTAATAGAGATGTAAAAGGAAAAGCTTCGGCTGTTTTGTACATAATCGGAATTATTTCTTCGTTTTATAGCGAATGGATTTCAGGTGCTGCATATTTTATCGTAGCAATGTTATGGCTTATTCCAGACAAACGAATTGAAAGAGCTTTTTATTCGAACGATTAATGAAAAGTTTTTAGCCACTAATTTCACTAATATCACGAATTTTTATTCGCAAAGTTTTAAAAATAATTCGTGCCAATTCGTGAAATTCGTGGCGAAAAATCAATAATTAATCTTTTAAATCCAGTCCAAATGTAGAACGCAAAAGTTCAATATTTGGATTAATTTCCAAGAAACGATTATAGCGATCCTGATTGTTGTAAGTTCGTTTGGTTTCAGCTTGTTCATTTACAATAACTTCAATCGTAATGTCATGATTGTGCAAGTGTCCTTTCAAATGCCCTAAAAGACCAAACATCTGACTTTCAAATTCCAGTTTAGAACCTTCGTTTGGCAATTCATACGTAATTCTGGTTCCGTTTAAAACAGGATCATTAATCAACAAAATTGATTCCATAATCTTTAATCCTTTTTGTCCTAAACGTTCAGCATATTTGTTCCAATGCAAACGCATATCAGTTTCGTTAAATTCCTCTGTTGGCAAAACAGAAGAAGGTTTAACGTATGATTTGGTGCTCGCTTCCAATTCTTTTTTCTTGCGAATGCTTGCAAGAGAAAATGCAGAAACTTTTGGCGTATTGCTTGTTTCTATTTTTGGCGCTTCAGGAGTTTGAACTTTTGGAGTTTCAGAAATAGTTGTGTTTTGCGTACTCGCAACTTCAGTTGGAGCAACTACATTTTCTGATTTTGTATTTTCGGAAACAGCCTGATTTTCGACTTTGGATTTTGGACTTTGAACTTCTGTTATCGAGAAGCTTCCATTTTTATAATAAGTCGGGGGGATTATGAATTGCTCAACTTTTTTTTTTCTCCATCAAAGTTGATAGAGGCTAATTGCATCAAACATAATTCAACTAAAAGACGCTGATTTTGACTCAATTTGTATTTTAAATCGCAGTCGTTTGCAATGTCAATTCCTTTTAATAAAAAGTCTTGAGAACATTTTTGCGACTGAACGCCATACATTTGCTGTGCTTGTTCTCCAACTTCTAATAAAGTAATAGTTGCAGGAGTTTTGCTTACCAATAAATCTCTGAAATGAGACGCCAATCCAGCAATAAAATGATGTCCGTCAAAACCTTTTGAAAGAATATCGTTGTAAGCAAGCAAAAGCTCTGGGATTTTGTTTTCCAGAATCAAATCAGTGATTGAGATGTAAGTTTCGTAATCTAAAACATTTAAGTTTTCAGTTACGGCTTGGCGCGTTAAATTTGTTCCGCAATACGAAACTACACGGTCAAAAATCGATAAAGCGTCACGCATCGCACCATCTGCTTTTTGGGCAATAATGTGCAGTGCATCATCTTCAAAATTGATTCCTTGACTTTGAGCAACATCAGCTAAATGTTCTTTAGCATCTTTTACTGTAATTCTTTTGAAATCAAATATTTGGCAACGAGATAAAATCGTCGGAATGATTTTATGTTTTTCTGTTGTCGCTAAAATGAAAATAGCGTGTTTTGGCGGTTCTTCTAATGTTTTCAAAAAAGCATTAAAAGCGGCCGAAGACAACATATGAACCTCGTCAATAATATATACTTTGTATTGTCCGGTTTGTGGCGGGATTCGGACTTGATCAATCAAGTTACGAATATCATCAACCGAGTTATTTGAAGCAGCATCCAGCTCAAAAACATTGAATGCAAAATCTTCATTTGGATCGTCATATCCAGGCTGATTTATCTTTCTAGCCAAGATACGTGCGCAGGTAGTTTTTCCAACTCCACGTGGTCCTGTGAACAAAAGGGCAGAAGCAAGGTGATTGCTGTCAATAGCATTCAGCAAAGTGTTTGTAATGGCTTTTTGCCCCACAACATCCTTAAAGGTCTGCGGGCGATATTTACGTGCCGATACTACAAATTGCTCCATATTCTGTTTTTATTCGATAGCAAATATAGAGTATAATTTAATGATTTAAAAATTTAAAAATTGAAAGATTTTTAAGTGAATTGAATATGAGGGAATAAGGAAATATTTTGGAGGGAAATTCATTTTTGTTGTCTAATTAGGTTCGAATTAATAAATGTTTAGTTTTATTTTTGTAATAAAAAAATTACTATTTTTAGCAAAAATCAAAATGATTAGTTTCATATAAGTATTCTTATTTTTAAAAATTAAATAAAGTAGACATAGGGAGCTGAAGAAAAAAGAGAGGGGATAAAAAAATAAAAAAATAAATAAATTGAGAATATTAATTGACACAAACATTCTAATAAATCTTGAAGATAATAAAGTAATCATCAAACAATTTTCAGAATTTTACAGACTTGCAATTACTAATAATTGTCAAGTTTTGTACCATCCAAAAGCAATTCCTATTGATATTAACAGAGATAAGGATTTGGAACGAAAAGCAATCATTAATTCTAAACTAGATAAGTATGAAAAGTTAAAAGACTTTGCTCAACCAACCCAAGAATTTGTAAATCTTATAGGTCAAAAAAAGATTAATGACGAAATTGATAATAGGCAGTTATATCAATTATACAAGGATTATGTTGATGTGTTTGTAACACAAGACAAAGGAATTCATAATAATGCTAAAAAAGTAAATCTTCAAACAAAAGTTTTAGATATTAATGAAATACTTTATTTTTTAGAAGAGCAATTTACGATTAAAATCCCGACTCATCCCATACTTAAAGAGCATAGTGTTAGGGAGATAGAAAATAAGTTTGGTTCTGTTTTTTTTGATAGTTTAAGAGAAGACTATGGTGGGGAAGTATTTGATAATTGGCTTCTAAAATGTGCAAATAAAAATAGAAAATGCTATTCTTTGATTGTTGAGGAAGAATTACAAGCGCTATTAATTTACAATTTAGAAACCGTGGAAGAACATCAATTATTAAATGTTTTTGAAAAAGCATTAAAGATTTGTACATTCAAAGTTTCCAATACAGCATTTGGGATCAAGCTTGGCGAGTTATTTCTTCATAAAATGTTTGAGTACTGTATTAACCAAAAAATAAATTATTTATATCTAACAGTTTATGAAAAACAAGTGCATTTAATCAAACTCTTAGAAATGTTTGGATTTTATAAGGTTGAGTTTTTGAATAAGCAAGATTTGATTGAAATTCAAATGATAAAATGTTTGAATAAAACTAAATTATCTTCAAATGATAATGTTATTAATAATCATCCATTTTATTTTGATAATGAATTAGTTTCTAAATTTGCAATTCCTATTAGACCTGATTATTATGAAAAACTTTTTAAAGACGGAAAACTTCGCGATCCAAGTTTATTTGATAATTCGCCTGATAGTGTTAATGAAATTCAAGGCAATACGATAATAAAGGCATACATTTCAAATTCTAAAATTACAAAATTAAAAAGAGGCGATTTGCTATTTTTTTATTCTTCAAAAACCAATCAAGAAATAGAACCTGTTGGTATATTGGAAACGATACAGATAGTGAAAGATTTTGATGAGTTATGGAAATTAGTTAGTAAAAAGACTGTATTTTCGCAGGAAGATCTATTTAATAAATTAAATGAAAAAAAAGAATTAAATGTCATAACTTTTAGACTGGTTACATACTTAAGAAAGAAAGTTAAGTTAGTCAAAATAAAAGAAATGAAAAGTTTTAAAAATAAAATACAGACTATTACAAAAATATCTGAAATCGACTATCAAGAACTAAAAAATGAAGGATACTTTGACAAGCGTTATATTATCGATTAAACCAATTTATGCTCAAGCGATAATTGCTGGAACAAAAAAAGTTGAGTTTAGGAAGAAAATCTTTAAGAGGGAAGTAGAGAAAATTTTTATTTATTCTTCAATGCCCAAGAAAAAAATGATTGGTTACTTCACAATTTTAGATGTTATAGAAGATACACCAATTAATTTATGGAATGAGTTTAAAGAAGTTGGGGGAATTTCAGAAAGAGATTTTTTTGAATATTATAAAAATGCAGAAAAAGGTTTTTCTATTAAAATAGATGAAGTTGTAAAATTTGAAAAAGAGATTGAACCAGACGATTTTATTGAAGAGTTTTGTGCGCCACAGTCTTATATCTATATAGAAGAAACTACAACAAATTGGGGTTTCAAAAAATTAGGTCTTTAATTTTACGCTTATGATGTATTGATTAGAACGCTTTTCTATTAGAAATTAATATAAAATCAAAATGAAAAGTTTTAACCCAATCATAACCGTCGATGAGACCCAAGGCAAAAAACTAAATATTGCCGGAGGAAATTACCGTATTATTATTTCAGGAAAAGAAACCAATGGCGAATATGCTGTAATCGAAATGTCTGTTCCGCCGGGCTCGGGACCAAATCCCCATGCGCATGCTGATTTTACAGAGACTTTTTTTGTGTTGGAAGGCGAGGTTACTTTTAAATCGGAATTGGGAGTTTATATTGCGAAGAAAAATGCTTTTGTCAATATTCCGAAAGGCGGTATCGTTCATGGTTTTAAAAATTTGAGCAATGAACCTGCAAAATTATTATGTACAGTTGCTCCAGCCGGACTTGATGATTTATTTGAAGAAATTGCAGTTATAAGGAAACTAATGTAGCAGCTTCTGAAATTGAAAAGAAAGAAAAAATAAATTCCATTTTTGTCAAATACGGACAAGAAATGTTTCCGCCTGATTATCTAGATTAAGTTCTAGTTTTAGTTTTTTTCTGAAAATTGTTATCAAAAAAAAACTACTTGATAACTGGGAAAAATATAAGAATCATAACCATAATGTATAAAGTTTTTAATGTTTAATCTGTTTAATTTTAGATAGTTAAATATTAAATCTAGTGTTATGAAAATTCAATCAATTTTATTGGGAATGGGGTTTGCTGTTTCTTTGCTTTCTTGTGCACCTAAGGACGCCGACTTAGAAAAGCAAATCAGTGAAAAATTGAATACGCCAGGCGTTCACGTGACGGTACACGATGGTGTTGCTACAATTGTGGGAACTTGTGATGATGAAGCTTTCAAAAAAAATATTGAACGTTCTGTTAAGTCAGTTGAAGGCGTCAAATCAGTAATAAATAATTGCCAGATTCCAGAACCTAATGTAGAACCTGCAGCAGCGGCGGTTGTAATTAATCCCGACAATGAGTTGGATAAATCTGTTGGCAAAGTCGTAAAAGCATATGACGGAGTGAGTGCGACTGTAGTGGGCGGAGTAGTAACGCTTTCTGGAGAAATTAAAAGAGAACAGTTGCAACCTTTAATTCAGAGTATTCAGGAATTGAAACCCAAAAAGGTTGATAACAAATTAACTATAAAATAAATGGTTATGAATTTGCAGGAAAAATACAAAACGGTAACGAATTTAGCATCTGAACTTGGAATTGCTAATTTACAAATAAGAGAGCAAGATCACATTTTATATATCGACGGAGTTGCAAAGTCGGCTGACGATAAAGACAAACTTTGGGATGCTTATGAAAAAGCAGATCCAGAATACAGATCAGCAGATGTGGTGATGAATATTGAAGTAGCACAAGGCATAACAGCTGAATATACAGTTAAAAGCGGTGATTCACTTTCAAAAATTGGAAAAGAATTTGGTATTTCTTGGGAGTCTATCTTTGAAGCAAATAAAGACATAATTTCCAATCCCGATTTAATTCAGCCCGGCTGGAAATTGAAAATACCAAAAGCGTAATTTACTGTTTTTAAAAGCTCTTCTGAATGTTGGGCTTTTTTTTTGCGTGATATTTAACCGCAAAGTCCGCAAAGAATTACGCTAAGTTCGCAAAGGTTTTTTTTATTTTATGACATGCGCAGTAAAGTCAAAACAATCTTGTCATTTCTCCTTTCGTCGAAATGACAAAACTGGATGAAGAAAATATAAAACTACCTTCCCCTAATACTTAAATTGAATAGAAACTGTGCTGTTTCTTGATCTGAATCGGCTGAAAAGCCAGCAACATAGACTCCTTTTTTTCCTGAAGTCGATTTAATTCCGTATACAACTGCCTCATCGCCTGGGTCTGATTCCCCCTCGTATCGATACACATGAACAATTTCAAATTTCTCAGGATTTTTTTTAATCATGTCAGCATTTCGATTAAAATCGCACGTAAATCCTTTCTCATTCAATTGATCTAAAGCCTTTGAAACAGTTGCGTAATGATACATTCTTTTCATGATAACTGAATTTAAAAAATTATGGAATTTTAAAGATAACTAATTTAAAATTAAAAAGTTAGGATAAATTTCATAAAATGGAAAATTTTAAAATAGTATTCTTTGTTTCTAAAGTGTTACTTTTGCACCGCAGACCGCCTTATCGTCGTTCCGATTCATCGGAAGGGAGGAAAGTCCGGACACCACAGAGAAGCATAGCGGGTAACACCCGTCGGTCTCGTCTTTTCCGACGAGACAAGGACAAGTGCAACAGAAAGTATGTACAGGTAATGCTGTAGTGAAACCAGGTAAACTCTATGCGGTGAAATACCAAGTATATCAGCATTTAAGGGCTTCTCGTCCGTTGTTGAAGGGTAGGTAGCTTGAGTTGCGTAGTAATGCGTAATCTAGATAAATGATAAGGTATTGTCTTGTTGCAAAACGAGATGAGAACAGAATCCGGCTTATAGGTCTGCTTTTTTTATATATTTGTGAAACTATCTAACTAATTTTTCATGAATATTCCGACTCCAAATTCTTCGTCAAAAACTGATAAAAGTCTTTTTAAATCAGTTGTTACAAATCTTACTTTTTGGGTTCTAATTGCAATTATTGCAGGTGTTTTGCTTGGACATTTTTCGCCAGAAAACGGTGTGAAAATGGAATTTCTTGGCAAGAAGTTTATTCAGTTAATTTCTGTTTTTATTGGTCCAATTATATTCTTGACGATTGTTTTGGGAATTTCTGGAATGGGAAATCTGAAAAAAGTGGGCAGAATTGGCGTTAAAGCTTTAACTTATTTTGAAGTAGTTTCGACAGTCGCGTTGGCCATTGGGGTTACAATTGCTTATGTTTTTAAACCGGGAAAAATTGATAAATCAGGTTTGGCAATTGGCGATGCAAGCCAGTATACGAGTGGCGCTGCAGAGCATTTTTCATGGCTGAAATTCTTTTTATCCAATTTTACGCTTCAGGTTTTATTAGCAGCTATTATTTGTGGAATAGCGCTGAATTTTTATAAAAAAAGAGAAGTGACGATTTTAGTTTTAGAACGAATTTCGAAAGTTGTTTTTACAGGATTGAAATATGTTATGTATCTGGCTCCAATTGGTGCTTTTGGAGGAATGGCCTATACGATTGGCAAATTTGGATTGGCCACTTTAATTCCGCTAGGAAAATTAATGTTATGCGTTTATTTGACAATGGCACTTTTTGTCTTTTTAGTTTTAGGAAGTATTCTGCGCTATTATAAAATCAGTATTTTTTCGATTTTAAAATATATAAAAGAAGAGCTTTTGCTGGTTCTTGGAACTTCATCTTCTGAGGCTGCTTTGCCAAGCATTATGGTAAAACTCGAAAAAATGGGTTGCAGTAAATCGGTTGTGGGATTGGTAATTCCGACAGGATATTCTTTTAATCTCGATGGAACTTCGATTTATCTTTCCATGTCGGTTTTGTTTATTGCGCAATTATACGATGTGCATTTGAGTTTTTTCGAAATCTTGACCGTTATCGGAATTTTAATGATTACCTCAAAGGGCGCAGCAGGCGTGACCGGAAGTGGCTTTATTGTTTTAGCATCAACTCTAACAGCGCTTCATAAAATTCCAGTTGAAGGACTGGCATTTTTATTGGGCGTTGATAAATTTATGAGCGAAGCAAGAGCCATTACCAACTTAATAGGAAATACAGTAGCTACCATTATAATTTCAAAAACAGAAAGAGATTTTACAGAATTGAACTTTAATCCTGATATAGAGGGATAAATTTTAGGTTCAAAGTTGCAAAGCGACAAAGGTTCAGAGTATTTAAAACCTTTGCATCTCTGAACCTATGCACCTTTGTACCTTCCCTTATGACTCGTCTTTTGTAGTTCGAACTAAACTGATTCCTGACGTAAAAAATACGATTCCTAATATTCCGTAAATAATTAGAGATTTTACATCTCTTGTTCCTCCGCTAGTGCCGGCAAATATCACGGCAGTATAAATAAGTCCTATAATTCCGAGGATAGTCAATAATCCGCCGAATAATCTTTTTAGGTTCATGATCTTTAGATTTAAAAGTTGTTAAACAAATGTATTGCTCAAACTCTTAGATCTTGTTATACAATTACTTACATAAATTACATGATTTTAAGTGAAGAATTTGTAAGAAAATAATTTTGATTTTGTGAGTTTCGTATAGTTTAAATATTATTTTTACGTAAACTAATCAAAACCAAAATAATGAAGAAAAATTACTTTTTATTAGTACTGTTTATCGCGGTCACATCAATTTATGCGCAGGACGAAGCTTCGGTTTCGGTTGTAAAAAATCAATTTAAAATAAACATGTTATTCCCCGGATTTGTCTATGAACATGGATTTTCAGAAAAAAATACACTTTATTCTGAAGTAGCTTTGGGTTTAGGCTTTAGTTATAGTGACTATTACGGAGAATCAAATGTTTTTGTTGCGCCACTAATTACAGAACAATTTCGTCATTATTATAATTTGCAAAAAAGAGCAAATAAAGGCAAAAGAACAGAGCGTAATTCTGGAAATTATTTAGCATTAAATGCTTCTTATTATTTCACGCCTATTTCAGGAAATTCAGAGCACTTTTCATATGTTCCATCAGCTGCAGTGGCAGCACTTTGGGGATTGCAACGTACTTATAAAGGTAGATTCAATTTAGAATTTAGTGTTGGTCCAGGAGTTCAGTTTGATAAATACAAAACTGAATTTATTCCTGCTGGAAACTTCACTTTAGGTTGGGTTATAGGAAAGTAAAACTTAAAGAAAAAAACAAAAAAAACCTTGATTCTCGTCAAGGTTTTTCTATTTTAAATTCTAAGCCAATATTGCGGACACTTTCAATTTTTATTTTTGGATCTGAATTAAAATATTTTCTAAGGCGGCTGATGAATACATCCATGCTTCGCCCAGAAAAATAATCGTCTTTTTTCCAGACCGACATCAAAATTTGATCTCTTTTTAGTAACTGATTATGATTCAGATACAAATACTCAATAAGAGACGCTTCCATTTCTGTAAGTTGCTGAACGTGATTTTTGTTGTTGAGAGTTAATCGCTCATTATCAAAAATATACGAGCCAATTTCGATGATGTTATTTCCTTCTAGGCTTCTTTTTTGTTCAATTCTTTTTAAGATATTCTGAATCCTTAAAATCAATTCTTCGGCTTCAAAAGGTTTTATGATATAGTCATCGGCGCCAAGTTTTAATCCAATGATTTTGTCTTCTTTTAACTTTCTAGCTGTCAGGAAAATAAAAGGCGTTTCGGGATTGATTTTGACAATTTTTTCTGCTAATGAAAATCCGTCCATTTTTGGCATCATCACATCCAGAATACAAATATCAAAAGTTTGATTTTTAAAATAGTCTAAAGCAATTTCGCCATTTTCTGCCCACAAAACGTCATAGTGATGCAGTTCTAAATATTGTTTTAGAACATTTGCAAAATCAGCATCATCTTCGGCTAAAAGAATTTTTTTCAGAAGAAATATATTAAACTTTAAACATTATAGTAAACACTGCACCTTTGCCTAAATCACTTATCACAGCAATTGAACCCTGATGTGCTTTTACAATTTGATCGACATAATAAAGTCCTAGTCCTAAACCTTTTGTATTGTGAAGATTTCCTTGTTCAACACGATAAAATTTCTCAAACAGAAACGATTGCTTGTTTTTTGCAATCCCAATTCCGTCATCTTCAAAACTTATAGAAAGCTGATTTTCAACTATTCTTGTTTTGACGGTAATTTTATTTGAACCATATTTTACAGCGTTTTCAAGTACATTTAAAAATGCAGTTGTTAAGTGGAATTTATCTAAAGCCAGAATCGTTTTTTGTGTTTGAAAATCGGTTTTGATGTCAATTTTGGGAAAAGTGATTTTAAAATCGCTTACAATTGAAAGCAAGAAATCTTCGGTTTGGATTTTCTCTTTTTGGAGTTCCAATTCATTTTCTTCCAATGAATTTGCCATAACTTGATCAATCAAGTTTTGAAGACGATTGTTTTGGCGTGAAATTGTACTGACAATTGAATTGAAATTTTCATCGTTTTCACGAATGTTTTTTTGTTGTAAAATCTTGGTCGAAATTCCTAAAGTTGCCAGAGGCGTTTTAAGTTCGTGCGTAATATTATTGATAAAATCAGTTTTTACATCGCTCACTTTTTTCTGTTTGATCAATGCTTTGATCGCAATTATAAAAAGACTGATAAGCGTTGCGATTGAAAACAAAGAGAGAATTAAAATGAAAATCATTCGTCTTAAAATAATCATTTCCCAATCTATAACCGAAACATACATTGAATCTTCGGTCAGCAAATTATAGTCTTGATTTTCAAAAGTTCCGTTAGTTGTTCCAACATAATTCCGAACTAAAAATGCATGGTTTAGAGAAGCCAGATTTCCATATAATTTGTTTTGAATAAAAGGTTTTTCAGAAAAAATGGTATCGGCCTTTTTTTCGTTTTTGTACAAAATGAATTTATTAAGGACAATGGCAAAATCAATCTTGAAATAAGGAAGATCTCGTTCAAATTTTCGCTGAATTTTTTGCGTTAAGAGGTCGTGATACTCATTTGCTAAAATCCCTTTTTTAATATCGTTTTTACTGTTTTTTCCCTGAATATATTTTTCCGATAATTCTTTGTAAAGTGCTTCTTTTTTAGCAACTAAAACCGAATCAATATCGCTGTAATTATTCGTGATTTGAGCGATTTCGTTTTTTATCTGCGCATGAAATTCGGCCACTTTATAATCGTAAGCCGTTTTGACCAAATAGCATTGAACAGCCGTTAAAACTAAAAGTGCAACGACTGAAAAAGCGATTAATAAATTGATTCTTTGTTTCATTTTTTGTTTGGAATTATGGGCCACGGATTGAACGGATTAAACGGATTTACACAGATTCTTTTTTTTTCCGTCGTCCTTAAAAAAGAAATCGGCGAAAACCTGTTTAATCCGTTCAATCCGTGGACCAAAATTTTCTCATCCCAAAAATAACGCTTTTATAAAACAAAAAAGACATTAACTCTGCATTAACCTACAATTAACCTTCATGGTCTTTTTTTAGAGCCACTTTTGCATTTTCTCAAATTAAAATAATTCAAAATTTGTTTTATATGCCTCTAAAAATTATCATCGTAATTATGCTTTTTTTGTTTTCTCTTTTTGGAATTGCCCAAAACAAAACACCAAAAGATTCTATTTCAAATCAATTAAATGAAATCGTAATAACTCAAAGCAAAAAGACTTTTACAAACTCAAATGGAAACATAAAAGTTGATGTTGCGAATTCAATTTACAGTTCAATTCCAAATCCAATTGAGTTGCTTGCAAAACTGCCGACAGTGCAAGTCAGTGCAGATCGTGAAAGTATTTCGATTGTTGGAAAGGGAAGTCCAATTGTGTATATCGACAATCAAAAGGCCAGTATAAACGATTTGAATGCTTTGGCTGTCGCCGATATTAAAACCATTGAAATTATTCAAAATCCATCTTCAAAATACGAAGCCGAAGGTCGTGTAGTGGCTTTAATCACTCGAAAATTAGGCAAAAAAGACAGTTTTAGGACTGAAATTTCTGAAACAGCTTCTTTTAAAAAGAACTTTAATAATTACTTGGGATTTAATTCCAGCTTCAAAAAGAATAGGGTGGAGTGGAAAGCTAATTTTAACTACAATCGTTTGAACCCTTGGGAAAATCATAGTATTGATTATCAGATTCAAAATGCAAATATTGCTTCTATTTATGATGTTTTGGCCAACACAAAAAGAAAACAATTTGTTTTTGGAGGCGGTCTGTTTTTCAAAATCAGCGATGATGATTATTTTTCATTTAATGTAAGCAGTAAATTGCAAACAGATACTTTTCCGATCAATACGATTACAGATAATAAAAACAAACAAGAAGAAAATCATGTTGTAACGTATAGCGATAATGATGGACAAAAGAATTTTGTAAACTCATTTTTGAACTATTCCAAGAAAATAAAAGCTATTGATACGCAGGTTTTTACGGGATTTCAATATTCTAATTTTGATCAGAAATCGTGGAGTCAGGTGCAAGATAATTTTAATGATACGCATTTTGATTTGACACAAATTCGGGATCAAAACTTTAAAGTTAATGTGTTTTCAGGAAGAATGGATTTGAATAAAAAATTCAAAAACGATATGAAACTAGAAGCAGGCGGACAATATTCGACTGCGAATTCAAAGTCGGATATTTCTATTTATAATGCTAAAACAGACGCTTATGAAATAAGTCAGTATGATTTTAGAGAACAGAATTTAGCGGGATACAGTCAGTTTTCAGGAAAAATCAAAAAGATAGATTTTTCAGTCGGAATTCGATTTGAAAATACAATTGCGCTAGGAAAATTCAAATCGGATTCATTGCCTTTAATTGATAAAAATTATACGAACTTCTTTCCAAAAGCACAATTCACATTCACGATCGATAGTACAAAAAGTATTACTTTAAATTATGCAAAAAGCATAACAAGGCCAAATTACTCTTCTTTAAGTCAAGGCGCAACGTACATTAATCCGTACTTTTTGTATTCGAGAAATGTTTTTCTTGATCCAACAATTATGAATGAAATTTCGACCTCTTTTCAATATCGTGATAAATCAGTTATACTTAGTTATTATATGGCAAAAGATCCTGTTTACAGCAGTTTTTTGTTTGATGCTCAAAATAATATAATGACTTTTAAGGACATAAATTTTGAGAAATCATCAGGATTTTCGGTTGATTTTACATTGCCGTTTTCTTATAAATTTTGGACAATGACCACTTCGCTGCTTTTTATTTTAGAAAAAGTTGAAGATCAATCTGCCGTTTTTCTGGCTTCAAAACCCTATTTGTATTATACTTCAAATAACGAATTCAAGCTTCCAAAAGCGTATTCCTTTGTCTTGAATTTTTGGGGTTTAACTACGCAATACAACGGCATTTTTGAACGAACTCCAAGATTTGTTATGGATATGGGAGTATCAAAAACCTTTCATAAAAACTGGAATTGCACTTTGAGCTGGAACAATGTTTTTAAAAATGTAATTGAAAAAGAAGAATTTACGATTAATAATGTTAGTTCAAAAGCAAGATATGTGGTTGATGCTCATGAAGTTTTGATCGCTATTAAATATTCCTTCGGAAAAATAAAAGAAAGCCAATTCAAGGAGAAAAATATTGATGAAAATTCGAATAGAATTAGATAGAAAAGAAAGGTTTTTCCAAAGGGAAAATCTTTTTATTGTAGGAAAATTGTCAAAGTATTGTCATTTCGACTGAAAGGAGAAATCACACCAGTAATTCGACATGCAAAATCGCCAATCTTTGTCGACATTCTAGTGCGATTTCTCCTTTCAGTCGAAATGACAATACTTTGGGAAAATTTTTTATTTCAAAGAAGAATACAATTACCCTTCATCTTCTTCAGTAATTTTTATTGGAGAATCTCCAGGAAGTTCCTCATCGTCGTCAGTTGAATTTAATTCAAAGAAACTGAAATAAGAACCTCCGTAACTTTTCTGAAAAGAAAAATTACTTAAATGATCGAGTTTTGTGTATTTAGAATGTTCGATAATCATCATTCCGTCTTCGTGAAGCAAATCTTTTTCAAAAACAGTTAAGACTATTTTTTCAAAAGTTTCTTGATCCAAACCATATGGCGGATCGGCAAAAACAATGTCGTATGAAGTTTTGCAGTTTTCCAAAAATTTAAAAACATCACTTTTAGTTGCTGCAATATCAAAATCATATTCTGATGAAACCTGCTTGATGAATTTCACGCATCCAAAATCCCCATCAACAGATGTGATTGGTGCGCTTCCACGTGAAGCGAATTCATAACTGATGTTTCCGGTTCCTGAAAATAAATCTAAAACCTTTAAACTGTCAAAACTAAAATGATTGTTTAAAACATTAAATAATGCTTCTTTGCTCATATCAGTTGTGGGTCTAACAGGAAGGTTTTTTGGTGGAAAAATTCGGCGGCCTTTGTGTTTTCCTGAAATGATTCTCATGATTGAAATAAGATATAATGTTTTTGATTTTCTGTTAAAGAGAAGCTGTTTTTTTGCTGTAAAGTGCTTACATCCATGAAGGATATATTACGAATGTATTTATACGCAATGGCATAAAAAGGATCGTTCTGGTCTATTGTGCCCAATAATTCGAGTGGAAAAATCTCCGGATTCAAGTTCGATTGTTCGGCAGTAAATAGTAGGTAATATATGAAATCTTCAGGGGTCTGATATTCGAAAGAATTGAAAAAAAGCAATTTTTGATTCTGAACCACAATTACTTCAAATTGGCCAGGATTAAAATTGACAACCATTTTCTTTTCGTCGTTGTTTCTTGAATTGTCTAGAATTTTTTCGACCAAAATACTGTTCGCATGTTTGTAGTCAAAAGATCCCACATTATCAATCAAAAAATTATTGATATTCACATACGGAATATAAACTGAATTCATTTGATAATTCGGAATTTCATCAAAGGTAAAAAAATCGGTTGCAAAAACTTTTGTATTGTACTGCAAATAACTTCCAAGGTATTCTTCGTCAAATAAAGCTGTTGGAACAAAAGTCGAAAGGTTATTGGTGTGAATAACCATTACTTCGTCATAAGTATCTTTTAAGTCAGGATTGTTTTTAAAAGCTTCGGTGAAAAGATCCTCAATTTTAGAATTTCTGTTTGAAGTATCAAACTTAATTTCTTTGTAAGAAGTGATGATGTTATTTAACGTATCGAAACAGCAAAATGAAAATCCTGTCAGGGAAACCTGAATAGAAAGCTTTTTGTAATTTTTGGAAGTAATGTTAGTATTTTGCAATGACATATTTGATTTACAATTCGTTACCTGTTTTTGAATCAAGAAAGAATTTAAGGCGACCACAAACTTACAAATTAAAAAGGAACAATAATAATTGCAATTTCAAAAAACAATTCTAAAGAAAAGTTAGGAAGACGTTATGCTACTATTATTTTTTTTGAAATATATAAATAATTTACGTTTAATGTTAAATTCTACGCAGATGAAACGGAGTCGCTATCGCGAAAACGCTGAAAAAAACGGATTTCGTTCTTAGAATTAAAATCCGTGCTAATCCGTGTCTTCGCCATAGCGAATCCGTTCGATCTGCGTCAATATGTTCAATATCAATTTTTTTTAAATTAACTTATAGCACTTATATGGTTTGAACTATTAAAAGTTGAAATTGCGATTAAAAAAGACGAACTTTGTATGACAATTTTACTCTATGAATTCAACATTGTTTTACAGCGTTTTACAAAAAAGATTCCCTTTTGCACCCACTTATAAACAAGATATATTTTTCCAAAAAATAGCTATTTTTTTGACCGAACCTCAAAACGATACCATTTTTGTATTGAAAGGATATGCCGGAACGGGAAAAACGACTGTGATTTCGACTATAGTAAACAATCTTGGAGAAATTAACAAAAAGTTTGTTTTGCTTGCGCCGACAGGACGTGCGGCAAAAGTGATTTCGAATTATTCGAATACGGCAGCTTTTACGATTCATAAAAAAATATATTTTCCTAAAAAATCATCGGGAGGAGGCGTTGCTTTTACCAAACAAGTTAATAAACATAAAAATACTATTTTCATAGTCGATGAGGCTTCGATGATTTCAGACAGTACGCTTGACAGCGGATCGCTTCTGGATGATTTGATCAATTATGTTTATTCGGGAAATAATTGCAAAATGATTCTTTTAGGAGATACCGCACAGCTTCCTCCAGTAAATTTAGATATTTCTCCCGCGCTTGATATTCAGACTTTAGGCGTTCATTATGATAAAGAAATTGAACATATCGAATTAGATGAAGTAATGCGTCAGGAAGAAAGTTCTGGGATTTTGTTCAATGCAACCGAACTGCGCGAACTCCTAAAAGAGAGTTTTATTACCGAATTCAAATTCAATGTAAAAAAGTTCAAAGACATCGTTCGTTTGACTGATGGTTATGATATTCAGGATGCTATAAATTCTGCTTACAGCAATTATAGTATTGAAGATACGGCTTTTATTGTTCGCTCGAATAAAAGAGCAAACCAGTATAATGAGCAAATCAGGAGCCGAATTTTGTTTAAAGAAAGCGAACTTTCGGTTGGTGATTTTTTAATGGTCGTGAAAAATAATTATTTCTGGCTTAAAGAAACCGATGAAGCCGGATTTATTGCCAATGGTGATATTATCGAAGTTCTGGAAATGTTCGGAATCAAAGAGCTATACGGATTTACATTTGCAAAAGTAAAAATCAGAATGGTCGATTATCCAGATCAGAAACCTTTTGAAACGGTTTTGCTTTTGGATACTATAAAAAGCGAAGCACCATCTTTGACGTATGAAGAATCGAATCGTTTATATGAAGAAGTAATGAAAGATTATGAAGATGAACCGACGAAATACAAGAAGTTCCAAAAGGTAAAAGAAAACGAATACTTCAACGGATTACAAGTAAAATTCTCGTACGCGATCACGTGCCACAAATCACAAGGAGGGCAATGGAATACGGTTTTTATTGAACAGCCATATTTGCCAAACGGAATCGACCGTGATTACATAAGATGGCTTTACACGGCTATGACGCGTGCCAAAAATAAGTTATATTTGATAGGATTTAAAGATGAAAGTTTTGAGGAATAAAACACTGATGTCACGAATTAGCACGAATTTTTTAAATAAAGATTAGTGTAAATCTGTGTAATTCGTGTTTAAAATATTTTACAATGACAACACTAAACGACTTACATTCGATTTCATCGACGTTTTCGAATACAGATAAAATGCCTGTTCTGTTTTTAGGACACGGCAGCCCAATGAACGCAATTGAAGAAAATCAGTTTGTGGCTGGTTTTCGCGAATTGGCTAAAACATTGCCACAGCCAAATGCTATTTTATGTATTTCAGCGCATTGGTTTACAAAAGGAACAAAAGTTACTGCGATGGAAATGCCAAGAACGATTCATGATTTTGGAGGTTTTCCGCAAGCACTTTTTGATGTTCAATATCCCGCAAAAGGAAGCCCCGAACTAGCAGTTGAAACCAAGAAAATCTTAGATCCAGTTATGGTCGAATTAGACGAACATTGGGGTCTGGATCACGGCGCATGGAGCGTAATTAAACATTTATATCCAAACGCCGATGTTCCGGTAATTCAGTTGAGTATTGATTACACAAAATCAGGGCAATATCATTTTGAATTGGCTCAGAAACTGCAATCCTTGCGTCGCAAAGGAGTTTTAATTGTTGGAAGCGGAAATATCGTTCACAATTTGCGTTTAGTTGATTTCAGAAATTTTGATAAAGACAACTACGGCTACGATTGGGCAATTGAAGCCAGAGAAACCGTAAATAATTATTTATTAGACGGAAATTTTCAGCCTTTGATTGATTTCGAAAAGATGAACAAAGCAGTTCAAATTGCAATCCCAACTCCAGATCATTATTTGCCTTTGTTGTATACTTTGGGACTAAAAGAAAAATCAGAACAATTGAGTCTGTTTAATGATAAACTTCTTGCTGGCTCCTTGAGTATGACTTCAGTAAAGATTATGTAAAATTTTGCAAATCTCTGCGAAGCCTTTGTGAATCTCTGTGAAATAATTATGACGCAAAGCCACACAAAGATTTACGCAGAGATTCGCTAAAAATTATTTCAATTTATAGGCGTACAAATAACCATCTGCACTTCCAAAATAAACCGTATTGTTATTGACAACTGGCGATGAAACAATCGAGCCTAATTTATAAAATTCATCCATCACTTTTTTGTTATTGTCATAAACATACAAATCGGCATTTTTTGCAGCGTACGCAAAATTTATTACCTCATCTTTTAAGATGGATGTGGCTAATTTCTTTCGGTTTTCGGTACTTACAAAATTGAATTCTTTTCCGTTTGAAAGTAGATTCAATGCAAAAAAGTTGCCTGTAAAATCTCCAAAATAAATTGTATTTCCTGAAATAGCAGGCGAAGAGTAGATATAGCCATTTCCTTTAAAGCGATATTTTTCCTGTCCGGTTTTCACGTCTATTGCCAATAAAGCATAAGTGTCTGAAGTTCCAACATAAATCGTATTATCTTTTATGACAGCCGAACTCAAAATCCAGGAATTCTCAGCATTGTATTTCCAAATTAACTTTCCGGTTTCAGCATCCAAAGCAAATAAAAACGGATCTCTAGCTCCAAAAAATACTTTTCCGTCGGCAATTGCAACAGAAGATTGAATTCCTTTGAAACCGGTTTGTGTTCCCGTTGCAAAACGCCAAATTTCTTTTCCAGTTTCAGCATCTAAAGCATATAAAACTGTATCCCAACCGCCAATATAAATTTTATTTTTGTCGATTACCGGACTTCCGTGAACAGAACCATTAGTTTTGAATTTCCATTTTAGGTTTCCAGTTTTTGCATTGACAGCGTAAATATTTCCGTCACTGCTTCCAAAGATCGTTAAGGCAGATTTTCCATTCGCATAAACTACCGGCGAAGACAAAAAGAAATCCCATAAATCTTCCATGTATTGTGTTTCAGGCTTCATTCCCCACATTCCGTTTTCGCCCAGCCAATGTTCGCCTCCGGTTTTAAATTTCCAAACTTCTTTTCCGTTTTTAGTGTTTATGGCGTAATAATTTCCATCGAAACTTCCGAAATAAATGATGTTTTCAAAAATGCTGAACGAACTATGAATTGCACCATTGGTTTTGAATTTCCAGTTTTCTTTTCCTGATTTTTCATTTATAGAATAAAGAAAACCGTCTTCGCTTCCAATATAAATTGCGCCGTTTTTAGCAATTGGCGAAGAGAATATTTTTCCATTCGTTTTAAATTTCCATTTTAAATCTCCAATTGGCTGATAGCCTTTTCCATCGAAAATTCTGTTTGAAAATGCATTTGTAGTATTTGATTTGTTTTGAGAAAAAGCGTTGGAAGCAAAAATTAAAAAGAAATAGAGCAGGAGAGAAGTAAAGTTTCTTTTCATTTTTTTTTTTTTTTTTTTTTTATAAAAATAAAAAGATTATAACAGATTAAAATGCAATGCTTTAATAAAAATGTTATAAATATATTTCAGAAAGCTATCTGCGAATAGTATATTTGTTTTTATATGGAAAAAGGAAGCGAGAACATCAAAGTTTATCAATCATCTAGAAAAGATCAATTTTTAATTTTAATAGTTGTTGGGGTAGTTATAACTTCTTATTTAGTAATGACACAATCCATAATTGGATTTGTTTTTTGGTCTGTATTTTTTTTGCTTTGTGGAGGTTTAGGATTTTTAGCTTCGTCAAATTTGAAAATTACTGTTAATGCAGAGAAGGAACTAGTTACGATTGAAAAAACAAACTTTCGTGGAAATATCGTAGGGATAAAGGAATATCCGTTGAATCGCTATTATTTTGAAAGAAGATCAATGGATATATTTAGGAGAAATCGAAAGAGGGATTGTTTTTCATTTAGAGACATGAGTTACGAGGGGGGTGAACTGTATTATAATAAAGAGTTTTATACAGACGATTATATTGCTGAAGGATTTCCTAAAAAAACGAGACAATTGATAGAAAACGAAATTTTAAAAATACAAGATAAAAAAGGTTTAGTTGTAACGGCTGAATTTAAACGATAAACAATTAAAAATGAAAATAATAGCGGTAATTCCGGCACGATATGCTTCAACACGATTTCCTGCAAAACTAATGCAGGATCTGGGGGGCAAAACAGTAATTTTAAGAACGTATGAAGCGGCAGTTTCAACAAAATTATTTGATGATGTTTTTGTAGTAACCGATTCTGATTTGATTTTTGATGAAATTGTTTCCAACGGTGGAAAAGCAATTATGAGTATCAAAGAACACGAATCTGGAAGCGATAGAATTGCAGAAGCAGTCGCTAATCTTGATGTTGATATTGTGGTAAATGTACAAGGCGATGAACCTTTTACAGAAGCCGGACCTCTTGAGCAGGTTATATCTGTTTTTAAAAATGATCCTGACAAAAAAGTTGATCTTGCTTCGTTAATGCGTGAAATCACAAATGAAGACGAAATAAATAACCCAAATAATGTAAAAGTTGTGGTTGATCAATCACAATTTGCATTGTATTTTTCGAGATCTGTAATTCCGTATCCAAGAGAGAAAAATGTTGGGGTGAGATATTTTCAGCACATCGGGATTTATGCTTTTAGAAAACAGGCTTTATTAGACTTTTACAGCCTTCCAATGAAATCTTTGGAAGCTTCTGAGAAGTTAGAGCAATTACGTTATTTAGAATTCGGAAAACGTATTAAAATGGTTGAGACGACGCATGTAGGAATTGGAATTGATACGGCTGAGGATTTAGAGAAGGCGAGGGCTATTTTGGGTAGTAGATAAATTAAAAACATGAAGATAATATTTATTTTTTTATTATGTATTTTAACTTCTGCCGTGTTTTCGCAAGAAAAAAAATGCTCTGATTTTAAAGTTGGAACTTTTTCATATAATAATCTAGCTTTGAAAAGATATAAAGTGGTTAGGAAAAAGACAGTCCAGATTGAAACGGATACTATAACAGGATTAGTATTAGAAGGATCGATAAAGTGGAAATCGGACTGCAATTATGTCCTTACATATACTAAAGTTAGTAATATGGCACTCAAAAAACTGCTGGGACAAAAAATTAATGTTGAGATAATAAATGTTTTTGGTAATGTTATTCTTTGTAGGTCTGAGGGTTTTGGTGTTAAAAGGGACTTACAAATGACAAAAATAAAGAACTAATTATCTTTTTAGTTTCATTTGAAAATGAGTGCACTAGCCCCGATAGAAGTGAAAATCCTTTTGTGCCGGGGTTCGGCAGAAAAGATTGTAACGGATAGCGGGAAATAGCTCTTAAAAATGTTGCTTATAATTTTAAAATCAACACAATCTTGTCATTTCGACGAAGGAGAAATCTTCGCAAGTAGCTCGACAAAGATTGGAAATTTACTTTGCAGAGTTTCTTGCGAAGATTTCTCCTTCGTCGAAATGACAAACTGTATGGTCGTGTGGTCTATAAAAAAAAGCTCCAAAATTTTTTGGAGCTTTTTTTTTATCTAAAACATTCTAAATCCTTAGTACAAACTAGGAAATTTAGAAGGATTAACTTCATTCATCATGCTATATACTTTCTCGAAAATATCTTCGGCAGAAGGTTTTGAGAAATAATCACCATCAGTTCCATACGCTGGTCTGTGGGCTTTTGCAGCAAGCGTTTGTGGTTTGCTGTCAAGATATTTGTAAGCGTCTTGTTCTTCTAAAATCTGTTGTAGAATGTAAGCCGAAGCACCGCCAGGAACATCCTCGTCGATTACTAAAAGACGATTCGTTTTTGCGATACTTTTTACAATATCTTTATTAACGTCAAACGGAAGCAACGATTGAATATCAATAACTTCACAATCAATTCCTAAATCTAGTAATTCAGTTGCAGCTTGTTGAACTAGTCTTAAAGTTGACCCGTAAGAAACTAAAGTAATATCTGAACCTTCTTTCATGGTTTCAACCACACCAATTGGCGTTTTGAATTCACCAAAATTCAAAGGCGCTTTTTCTTTCAAGCGGTAACCATTCAGACATTCGATTACTAAAGCTGGTTCGTCGCACTCTAAAAGCGTGTTATAGAATCCTGCTGCTTGCGTCATATTTCTCGGAACCAAAACATGAATACCGCGAATCGCATTGATAATCATTCCCATTGGAGAACCAGAGTGCCAAATGCCTTCTAAACGGTGTCCACGCGTTCTGATGATTAATGGCGCTTTTTGTTTTCCTACAGTTCTATATTGCAAAGTAGCCAAATCATCACTCATGATCTGGATGGCGTATAATAAATAATCTAAATACTGAATCTCAGCAATTGGACGCAGACCTCTCAAAGCCATTCCAATTCCTTGTCCGATAATTGTAGCTTCACGAATTCCAACATCGGCAACACGAAGTTCGCCATATTTTTCCTGCATGCCTTCTAAACCTTGGTTTACGTCGCCAATGTTTCCAACATCTTCACCAAAAATTAAAGTTTCTGGATATTTTGCAAATAAAGCATCGAAGTTGTCACGCAAAAGCATTCTTCCGTCAATGTCAGCTTTAGCATTTTCGCCATATTCAGGAAGCACTTTTTGAACAGAGAAAACATTTTTATCGGAATCAGAATATAAATTACTGCTGAATTTTTCCTGAGTTTCGTTCAAAAATCTAGTAATCCAAGCTCTTAAAATCACTTTGCTGTTTGGAACTTCAATAAAACGAAGAATCTTTCTAGCATAAACCAGCAATTCTTTTTTAAGTGGCGCTTTAATTGCACTTAATTCCGAAATTAATTTTTTAATTCTGTCTTTGTGGTTAATGCTTGCTTCTGCAATTTGTTCCAACAAAGCCAAAAGATTTTTTTGTTCGTCAATAATTGGATTGATGAACGAATTCCAAGCATCTTTTTTAGCTTCAAGAACTTCTTTTTTCAATTGAAAATCAATTTCTGCAAGTTCTTCCGGCGATGCGATATTGATGGCAATCATCCATAAACGCATTTGGCGAATACAGTCAAAATCTCTTTCCCAAGCCAGTCTTTCTGCATTTTTATAACGTTCGTGTGAACCAGAAGTAGAATGTCCTTGAGGTTGTGTCAATTCATTTACGTGAATTAAAACCGGAATATGTTCTTCGCGTGCGATTTGTCCAGCTCTTTCATAAGTTGAAACCAGTTCAGCATAATCCCAGCCTTTCACTCTAAAAATATCATAACCTTTAGAATCTTCATCGCGCTGATATCCTTTTAGGATTTCAGAAATATTTTCTTTTGTAGTTTGATGTTTGGCGTGAACCGAAATTCCGTATTCATCATCCCAAACGCTCATTACCATTGGAACTTGTAAAACTCCAGCGGCATTTATAGTTTCAAAAAACAAGCCTTCAGATGTACTTGCGTTTCCTATCGTTCCCCACGCAACTTCATTTCCGTTTACAGTAAATTTATCTTTGATGGTAATTCCGTCAACATTTCTATAAATTTTTGATGCCTGCGCTAATCCCAATAATCTTGGCATTTGTCCGGCTGTAGGCGATATGTCTGAACTTGAATTTTTTTGTTTTGTTAAGTCTTTCCACGAACCGTCTTCGTTTAAACTGTGCGTTACAAAGTGCCCGCCCATTTGTCTTCCGGCAGACATTGGATCAAAATCCAAATCGGTGTGACCGTATAAACCAGCGAAAAATTGTTTTGGAGTCAGCTCGCCAATTGCCATCATAAAAGTTTGATCGCGGTAGTAGCCAGAACGAAAATCACCGTTTTTAAACGCTTTTGCCATGGCAAGCTGCGGTACTTCTTTTCCGTCTCCAAATATTCCAAATTTGGCCTTTCCTGTTAATACTTCTTTACGACCTAAAAGACTACATTCACGGCTAGTTACTGCAATTTTGTAGTCGTTCAATACCTCAGTTTTGAAATCTTCAAATGTCAAAGTAGTATTGTTTTTTTCTTTTATCATAATCTTTAGTGGTCATGTTTAGACTGCGAAATTACTTAAAAACAATCAATAATCATAATTCTTTAAAATAAATATAATTTAATTATTTGTATTTAAAATCAACAAACTACGTATTTTATTTATGTAATTTTCAGTAAAAAATGAATTTATGTGATAATAATATAACTTTTTGTTTAAAATTTATTTGATTAGAACCATTTTCGAGTAAAAAGATTGACTAATGTTTTTGGCGAAAATGTGATAACAAATCGTATTTTTTCATTGTATTTGCTTTGCGTAATTTCCCATCCATTATTTGAATAGACTGGAAAATAGAGCTCAAAATAATCTGGAACCAAATTTAACCGAATACCGCTATCATAAGCAAAGAATTCTGATTGATGCTTGTTTTTCAAAAATCCAATATCACCATAAACTTCAACCCAATTCCAGACAGCATAACTTGCATTCAAAGTTGTCATCCATTGATTTGCGTACGAAGGTTCTAATTGTGATTTAAAACCTCCTTCGGCAATTACGTATTGTTGACTGAAAAATCCAGTGGATTCTGATCTTCCAAAAAGATTGTAATCAAATAAATAATCCGTTGGTCGGTCTAAACCAAAACTGAAATAATCTGAATTTGTTGTGTTGTAAAGGAAAGTTCCGGCGTATAATCGTAAATTTAATTTGTGATTGTTTTCAAATAAACGTCGGTATTCAACTTCTCCCGAAAGTTTTCCAAAGTCTCCCGAAAACTGGATATCATTCATATAACTAAAATGATTGATCAACTCGGTTTTTGTGTTCGAATAACGCGCATTGAAAATCGAATAGTTTGGTTTTGAGTTATCTGTAATGTAAGTACTTGCTTCACGATTTACGATAACTTGTCGAAACATGATTAGCTGTTTTCTATTGTCTCTAAAATTTTCTTCACGAATACGAAGCTGCACCATCGGATTTAACCTCAAATAAGCGGCATCTGGCGCGTAGTGAAAATAATTTTGGCTGATTGAATATCGAACATTATACAAAGTGCTATGACGGTAATACTGGTTCCAAGAAAACGCCGAAGACCCAGAAATCGTCTGTGCCTTGATCGAATAAGCCGGATTAACATCAAATGTAAACGGTTTGTCTAATATCGTTTTGTTGTGAAAACGAATTCCCGGCGTAAAACCATCATAATAGTTATACGTTAAAGTTGGAATGTACAAAATCTGGTTGTAATAAGGATCTTCGAGATCTTTGGCAAAATTAAATTTGATAGGACGATTGGTAATCGCAATACTTTTTAAGGATTTCCAATTGTTGCGCTGATTGTATTCTGGAACTTCATTATCATAATTCAATACTAATTTATCCGCATTTTTTCTGCTAAATTCATAAACCGAATCGTTTGTTTTTGGTTCAATCCATTCTTTAAAAACAACTTCATTTTTTTTCATTCCATAAACCGGAATTGGCGCATAAACTCCCGTAATGTTTTTAATCGAAAACTGAACGCTGTCTTTAGTTCTTGAAACATCACTAAATTTATAATCGATAATATCTCGCGATTCGATAATAGTTCTAAAAAACCAGTCTATATTTTTTGTGCTGTTTTTGGTCAGTATTTTTTCAAAATCGTATCGATTTGTTTGCTCTGTTTTATTCAAAGCATAAAATTCCTGAACACTTTCGGGTACAATATTATGATCCAAATAATCATCTAAATAACTCAAACTTAAACCCGCGCGGTATTTGCTGGCAATTTGTTCGTTGAATTTTATCAGCGTATTTTTTGGATCGCCAAGTGGCTGATCTAGATTTTTTCGCGCCATCAGCATATAATAATAGCTGTATTGCTCGTTAAAAGTCAGGTTGGTGATGTTGTAGCTTTTAAAAAGTTTCATGTCCGAAAGCCTACCAAGCATTTTTTGATCTAAATGATTTTCCTCCATGTATTTCATCATAGCATAAATCTGAATGCCGTCATAAACCCAATTGTCTTTTCTTGGATTTAAGCGGAGGCTGTTTTTTAGATAATTGTTCAGATAGGTTTTCAAAAACGTAATTTCGAATATAAATTCATCTGAAAACGGACTAATAAATGACGGCAATTGATTGAGTCCGTAAAAAGGATTTCGATCATAATCAGCCTGAGAAACAATGATTTTCTCATGCGGATATTTCCCAATAAATTCATTTGCAAAAGAAGCAACTCGGTTAATGACAATCGCTCGTTGAATTTCATTGAGTTTTTTTATCTTTAAATCGGAGAGAACTTCTAGATAACCATTTGTGTAACTCCTGAAGCTGTTTTGTTTTTCAATAATCAAACTAAAATCAGTTCTTTCATTTCCAGAAAAAACGTAAGAAGTGTAGGCGGAGTTTGAAATGTCTTTCGAAACCGAATTCAAATCGGTATTAATAGCATAATTTGTAGGAAGTTTGATTTCAAGCTGATAATCAACCACGGCGTTTGCAATATCATCAAGATTGAAATTATTGTTTTTTACAAAACGATGATTTTCAAAACGCGCGGGACTCAAAAACCAGTTTTTCAAATTCATGCCGCCATTTTGATCAAAACCATAATGGGTAAATTTTGCACTCGGAATTTTAGCGATATAAGTAAGATGCAGATCTATTTTTTCGCCCGGACGCAACTTTCTATTTAATTTTACAACAACAAAATCTGGGTTTTTCTCGGTTCTTTCCCATTCCAATGCCATATTATCAGAATCGGTCAAACTTAAAATTGTTGTATTCCCTCTTTCTTCGGGCTTTGCAACATGAAAACCTCTGTAAAATTCATCCGAAAAACGCCTTGCCAAAGGAGTGTTTTTATCCGAAAAAGCATTGTTCCAATCATTCAAAACAATCGAAATCAACGAATCATTTGACGTATTGTAAAACGTAATATCCTGTCTGATGTTGAGTGTTTTTAAGTCAAGATTTACCGCCACTTCCATCTTAGATTGATGTTGTGCATATTGTTTTATCGAACTTAATAAAACAACAAGAAGGATAATAATTTTAAAAAGTGATTTCAAAAATTGGCTTAAAAATTACTGATATACCTTTAGATACGAGCATAAAAATGTTTCGGTTTTATGTAAAAATAGCATAAAAAAAGCTGTTATAAAAACAGCTTTAACATTTAAACCATATAAGCAATATAAGTACATTTAATTTTACAGATATAAAGCCAATACTGCTATGAACTTATATAACTTATATGGTGATTTTTTTTTTTTTTTAGAAATTCGGACTCAAATCGTATTTCTTATAGAATTTATCTAGAACATCAACTACTTCATCTTCAGTGTCAACGATTTTAAATAAGTTTAAATCTTCAGGACTTACAGTGTGCATTTTTTCAACCAAAACCGTTTTAACCCATTCAATTAATCCTGACCAGAATTCAACTCCAACTAAAATAATTGGGAATTTTCCAATTTTCTTAGTCTGAATCAATGTTATTGCTTCAAACATTTCGTCCAAAGTTCCAAAACCGCCCGGCATAACCACAAAACCTTGCGAATATTTAACGAACATAACTTTTCTTACAAAGAAATAATCGAAATTCAAGTTTTTATCATGGTCGATATAAGGATTAAAATGCTGTTCAAAAGGAAGTTCGATGTTTAAACCAACCGAAGTTCCGCCACCTAAATGTGCGCCTTTATTACCAGCTTCCATAATTCCTGGGCCACCGCCCGTAATCACGCCATAACCAGCTTTACTGATTTTAAAAGCAATTTTTTCTGCCAATTGGTAGTATTTATCATCTGGTTTTGTTCTCGCCGATCCAAAAATCGAAACGCAAGGACCAATACGTCCCATACTTTCATAACCATTCACAAACTCCGACATGATTTTAAAAATCGCCCAGCTGTCATTTGTTCTTATTTCATTCCAAGTTTTTTGTTTTAAACTATCTTGGATTACTTTATCTTCATCATTATCAAAATCTTCTAATCTCATTTTAGGTATTTTAATTTATTATTTTTATTTAAAGCTGTCATTTTTTATAGTTAGAAGAAGGAGCTGATTCCTGCTGTCCGCTATATCTTTTGTGGTGAACCCCACCACAAAAGGATGCCGCTCCCATCAGGGCTAGGGCAATCAGTTTCAATTAAACAATTGGCCTAACTGAAGCATTTTTCTTTAAATTTTAAAAAAGAGCGGATGCTAAATTAACACTTTTTATTAGAATTGTTACAAAAAGGAGGCTTTATAATCTAAATCCGGTATTGTAAAATAAGGGATTTTTGCTTTTTAGTTCATTACCAGATAATTAAAAATACATTAACTTTAAAAAAGGAGACAACTGAAAACTAAAATTGCTGTTCTTTAAAATTACTTCTTTTAATTCAAATTTTCAACTGTCAAGGTTTTGAAAGCGTCGCAATAAGTGTTTTTAGGTATATTATTTCTGGTTCCAGGGGTTAAAACTTGATCAAATGATGCAATGAGGCGATCAATTTCGTTTTTAATAGCATCGTTTGGAGCTATTGAATTTACGTGAACAATTTTTCCCTTTGTATCAATTGTGAAACGTGTCCTAAAAAGAATCTCGCCGCGAAGTTCTTGCTTGTTGATTGTTTTTAGAGAAATATTTCGCAAAATATGATCGTATAATCTTTCGTAAAGACAGTTGTTTATTTGCCAGTAGGTTTGAAGATTTTCACAATCTTTTACAGTTGGGAGCTCATCAACAACAGCAAATTTGCTAGCTTTTATTACGGTATTTTTATTTTCTTTCGCAAACAGCTGAACGCTTATTCTTCCATGTTTGTCAGCTTCTGTAAGAGCCAGTTTTTCTAGCGGATATTTCTTGAAAATCTCAATGACTTTTCTGTCTAAGTCTTTGTCTCCCGTATAAATTCTAAAGCCTGAAGCTTTGCCTGTTTTGCTTATTTCAAAAGTCAGCCGGATAGTATAATTGTATTCGCTGCGCGAAATATCTTTATACAAATAAGACCATTTAACTTCTGAGAAATCGATTTTTTTAAGAAGCTTCTTTTCAAGATATATTTTAAAGAAGTTTGCTAAATCACTATTTTCGCTTGGTTGCGCTAAGGTCTGAAAAGTGTTGTTTTCGTTTTGATATTCCGCATCACTTTCCTCTCTCGTAAAATATGGATTATCAGATTCTGATTGTAAAACATTTTTATATCGTTCACGAACAGCTTTGTTTAAACTGTCTTTCTGTGTTTGCGAATAATTGCTAAAAGAGAATGCCACTATTGCAACGAATAATAAAACTGATTTCATTGTTTGATTTTTAATATTAAAATATAAAATAATTAGTATTAAAATTTAACAATAGTAAGAATCTTTGTCAAAGTTTTTAACCTTGACAAAGATGTATTTATTCCAATTCTTTCTTCAAAAACTTAGCTGTATAGCTCTTTTTGTTTTTTGCTACTTCTTCAGGAGTTCCTTTTGCAACAAGTTGTCCACCGCCTTTTCCGCCTTCGGGACCAATATCAATAATATAATCGGCAAGTTTAATAACGTCCATGTTATGTTCAATAACAAGAATCGTATTTCCTTTATCAACCAGTTTGTTGATCACTTCCATTAAAACTCTGATGTCTTCAAAATGAAGACCGGTTGTTGGTTCATCGAGGATATAAAATGTATTTCCAGTATCTTTTTTAGATAATTCTCCAGCTAATTTTATGCGTTGTGCTTCACCACCAGAAAGTGTTGTACTTTGTTGACCAAGTGTAATATAACCCAATCCAACATCTTGAATCGTTTTTACTTTTCTGTAGATCTTCGGAATATTTTCAAAAAACGGAACCGCTTCGTCAACCGTCATATCCAAAACATCCGAAATAGATTTACCTTTATATCGAATTTCTAAAGTTTCTCTGTTAAAACGCTTTCCTTGACAAGTTTCGCATTCAACATAAACATCTGGTAAAAAGTTCATTTCGATAGTTCTCACACCAGAACCTTCACAAGTTTCACAGCGTCCTCCTTTTACGTTAAAGCTGAAACGTCCGGCTTTGTAGCCACGAATCATACTTTCAGAAGTCATGGTAAACAAGTTTCTGATTTCGGTAAAAACTTCTGTATAAGTCGCTGGATTCGAACGTGGTGTTCGTCCAATCGGACTTTGATCAATATCAATTACTTTGTCAATATGTTCAAGTCCTTCAATCTTTTTATAAGGTTGTGGTTTTTTTACGCCATTAAAATAATACGCATTCAAAATTGGGTAAAGCGTTTCATTAATCAAAGTCGATTTTCCACTTCCTGAAACTCCAGTCACACAGGTTAATTGCCCTAACGGAATTTCGATAGAAACATTTTTTAAGTTGTTTCCTGTTGCTCCTGTCAGTTTTAAAAACTTGCCGTTTCCTTCCCGACGTTTTTTCGGAATTTCCAATTTCATTTTACCGTTCAAATATTGAGCAGTAATAGTATCTGATGCCAAAGTTTCTTTCGGAGTTCCGATACTGATAATTTCCCCGCCGTATTTTCCTGCTTTCGGACCAATATCAATTACATAATCAGCAGTTTCGATCATGTCTTTATCGTGTTCCACCACAATAACTGAGTTTCCAATATCACGTAATTGCTCCAAAGATTTGATCAATTTTTCATTATCTCTTTGGTGCAAACCAATACTTGGTTCGTCTAAAATATATAAAACACCAACCAATTGCGATCCAATTTGGGTTGCCAAACGAATACGCTGTGCTTCACCACCCGAAAGCGATTTTGAACTTCGGCTTAAAGCCAAATAATTCAAACCTACGTTCATCAGGAAATTCAAACGATCTTTGATTTCTTTTACAACTTCTGATGCAATTAAAAGTTGTTTGTCGGTCAAATGATTGTCTAAATCATTAAACCAAGTTGTTAAGTCAGAGATATCCATATCACACAATTCGGTGATATTTTTTTCATTTACTCTAAAAAACTGTGCTTCTTTTTTCAAACGAGAACCTTCGCAGACCGGACAAGCAATTTCGTCCATGAAATCTTTTGCCCAGCGTTTTATGCTTGTAGTAGCGCTTTCGTCGTATTGATTTTTGATGAAATTTGAAATTCCTTCAAAATCAATTTTATAATCTCTTGTAACACCAAGATCTTTTGAACTTACAGTGAATTTATCTTTTCCGCCATGCAAAATCATGGTCATGGCTTCTTCCGGAATCTTTTCAATCGGATCTGTAATTTTAAATCCGAATTTTTCTCCAATGGTTTCTAATTGTTTAAAAATCCAAGAAGATTTATATTCGCCCAGCGGTGCGAAACCACCCGCTTTTATTGATAATTTCGGATTCGGAATGATTTTTTTTACGTTGATTTCATGAACTGTTCCGAGTCCGTTGCAATGCGGACAAGCGCCTTTTGGTGAGTTGAATGAAAATAAATTTGGCTCCGGATTTTGATATGAAATTCCAGTTGTAGGACACATCAAGTTTCTACTGAAATAACGGACTTCATTCGAATCTTGGTCTAAAATCATCAGAACATTTTCGCCGTGATGCATTGCCGTATTGATGCTTTCCGCCAATCTTTTCTGATTGTCCGGCGTATCTTCAATCTGCATTCTGTCGACAACAATTTCGATATCATGTGTTTTATAACGATCTAATTTCATTCCAGAAACCAAATCTTGAACTTCACCGTTTACACGAACTTTTAAGAATCCTTGTTTTGTAATTTGCTGGAATAATTCGGCATAATGACCTTTTCTGGCTTTAATAACAGGCGCTAGAATATTGATTCGTTTTCCGCTATAATCCTGAATAATCAAATCTTTGATTTGTTCATCAGAATATGAAACCATTTTTTCACCTGTGTTGTAGCTGTATGCATCAGCGCCACGAGCGTATAAAAGCCTCAGGAAATCGTATATTTCAGTAATAGTTCCAACAGTCGAGCGCGGACTTTTACTAGTAGTTTTCTGTTCAATTGCAATTACGGGCGAAAGTCCATCAATTTTATCGACATCTGGACGCTCTAAACCGCCAAGAAACTGTCTCGCATAAGCCGAAAAAGTTTCAACATAACGACGCTGACCTTCAGCATAAATAGTATCAAATGCCAAGGATGATTTTCCCGAACCAGATAAACCAGTAATTACAACCAATTTTTCACGCGGAATAGAAATATCAATATTTTTTAGATTATGAACTCTTGCACCAAGAACTTCAATAGTATTGTCTTTGTCTAACATAATTTTGAGCAAAACGCAAAGTTACCACTTTGATTTGTTCTTTTTGTGCTCGAATGCAAAACTTTATGTTACAATTAGTAACAAAAAACGCTAACCATAAGTTAGCGTTTTCTTTTTCTTGTAGCCATATATTCTTCAATGGCTTCTTTGGTGGTGTACCAATTTCGGCCTTCTTTATAAGCGTCTATTTTTCCTGTTCTGGCTAATAAACTAACATATTCCTGACCATAAGGAGTATCTGGCTCGCTTACAATATTTTGTATCGATTGATAATCATAACTGCTTCCCGGCATGGCGCTTAAATAAATATTGAGAGTTCGCTCTAAAGCCTGACACATCAAGAGAGTCAGTTTTTGATAATTTCCATTGTTTGCCTGATTAAGCGCCTCGTAATATTTTTTCCTATCGTTTTTAAGAATAATAGCAGGCGGAAAGCCACAACGCATTAATAACAGATTCATGCTTAAACGCACTGTACGGCCATTTCCATCAAAAAAAATATGAATCCAAACTAATTTATGATGATAAATTGTTGCTAGTTCAATATCGTTTAAATCTAACGGGTTTGTATTGATAAAATCAATTAATTCATCAAGATAATCTGAAACTTTATTGGCATTTAGAGGCATAAAATTAGCTCCTGAAATTCGAACGCCGCCATTTCGTAATCGTCCTGCAAAATCATCTTCGATTGAGCGCAAAACTAAACCATGAAGCGAGAGAATATCAATGCTTCTAAGCTTGTAATTATCATCAACAATTGAATATAAATAATCAATGGCTTTATCGTGATTATGGGTCTCAAAATGTTCCCGAAGTGATTTTCCTTTAATGGTAATTCCTTCTTGAATAACCATTTGGGTTTCACGCAAACTCATTGTGTTTCCTTCGATACTGTTAGAATTATAGGTCCATTCTAGCGATAGGCTTTCGCGGATTTTATGCAAAGCGATGTTGGGCAATGGCCTGCTGTTTTGCAGTTCTTGCCTTTTTTGGTACAATCGATCAAATGTTGACTGAAATTCTTCTCTGTATGTTAGGTCTATTTTCCACATAATCCCACAAAGGTACTTCTTAATATCTGATAATGAAAATTTTTAACGTATCCGATATTAAGCTTTACTCAATTGTCATGGATCGCAGTTTCATGCGGTAAGCTTCTAGTGCTATAGATTTTGAGATAAAGCCGTAATATTTGTCATTTCGTAGAACAGGAAGAAATGCTGATTTCGATCTTTCGAATTTTGTCATTACGATTTCCATGCTGTCATAAGATGAAATAGTGGCTGCCGGAGTTTTCATAACATCTTTGATTTGCGTGTATTTGACTCGGTAGGCGTTAAATATGATTTCTCGGATATCATTAAAATGCACCACTCCAACCAAATCTTTTTCGTTATTGACAACCGCAAAAACAACCTGATTAGAATGTGAAATCAGATCAACTAGTTTGCTTAAATTTTCATCAGGATGAACCGTAAGATAATCACATTGAATAATACTGTCAATGTCTAAAGTTGATAAGATATTCGAATCTTTGTTGCTCGTAAAAGCATGTCCTTTTTTCGCCAGATTTTTTACGTCAAGCGAATATTTTTCAAAGCGTTTAGAGATTGCAAAACTGATTGATGAAACAATCATCAGCGGAATCATTAAGCCGTAACCTCCTGTAATTTCGGCGATAAGGAAAATTGCTGTCAGAGGAGCATGAAACAATCCGCTCAAAATTCCGGCCATACCCACCATTGTAAAATTGCTTATTGGCAAATTTGACAATCCTGTAAGGCTTACCAATTTTGAGAAAAAGTATCCTAAATAAGAACCTAAAAATAGGGAAGGAGCAAAATTTCCTCCGTTACCGCCACTTGCAATTGTAAGTCCCGATGCAAATACTTTTACCATCATCGTGCATCCTACAAATAAAAGCAAAACCCAATGATTATTTCTAAAATCGGCAAAAAGGGTGTTGTCTAAAAGTTGCCCCGGATCATTTTCAGATAATGTTTTGATGCTTTCGTATCCTTCACCAAACAACGTTGGGAAAACAAAAATCAATAAAGCTAAAAGAGTTGAACCAATCAGTGCTTTTTTATAAGGCCCAATTTTCATTTCGGCAAAATAATGCTCTACACGCTGAAAATTTCGGGCATAATAAATGGCTGCAAAACCAGTTAAAAAACCTAAAATCACATAAAAAGGAATGTTATGATAATTGAAAGTTTCTTGTCTTTTGAAAGATAAAAGAATCGTTTCATCTAGAACAATTGCAGAAACCAAAGCACCTGTAGCGGCAGAAATCATAATTGGTGTAAAAGCCGCAATACTGACATCGACCAATAAAACTTCAATAGCAAAAAGAACACCCGCAATAGGAGCGTTAAAAGCAGCTGAAATTCCTGCAGCAACACCGCATCCAATCAATAAAGTACGGTCTTTATAAGCTAATTTGTAGTTTTGAGCATAATTTGACCCAAATGCAGCTCCCGTTACAACAATCGGACTTTCAAGTCCGGCTGAACCTCCTAAACCAACTGTCAACGAGCTGGTTACGATTTGGGCATACATTTGCTTTTTTGGAATGATGCTCGCTTTTTTGGCAACTGCATATAGAATTTGAGAAGTTCCTTTTTGGATTGTTCCATTCAAAACTTTTTTGATCACAAGAACAGTCAGCATAATACCAATAATCGGCAAGATACTGTTAATGAAACTCAGTTTTAAAATACTGCTGATATACGTTGCAAAAGAAAAAACGCTGTGCGCAAAAGTTTTTAGAACAATTACGGCCAAAGAACAAGAAATACCGACTAATACGCTCGATAAAAAAATAAACTGCTTTGGCGTCAATAAAGATTGTGCTAAGGCAATAATGGTTTCTAATTTTCGAAAAAGTCGTTTTATCATAATTTATTTACAAAGTTGCAGAGAATACAAATTTAGCTCTAAACATTCAAATTTTGCTACTTTTTTGAAGTAAATCTTTTCGTTAAAATCCGGCTGCTTTGTCGTCGCCACGAAAATCTGCACCGCCTTCAAGTGTTTTGTCGGGCAGAACCAAAATTGCATCAACTTTGCCAATCACTGGCGTCGTTTTTTCATTTATTAAATAACCTTTTGCTTTTAAACTTTCTAATGTTTTATCGCTGAAAGTTTTAGGTTCAAAAGTGATTAAATCCGGCAGCCATTGATGATGAAAACGTGGCGCATTTACAGCTTCCTGCATGCTCAAATTATATTCATAAACATTCAAAATGGTCTGAAGCACCGATGTTATAATTGTTGATCCTCCTGGAGAACCTACAACCATATACAATTTTCCATTTCTTTCCACTATAGTAGGCGTCATAGAACTCAACATCCTTTTTTGTGGCGCAATGCTGTTGGCGTCATTTCCTACGAGTCCAAACATATTTGGAGAACCCGGTTTTGCGCTAAAATCGTCCATTTCATTATTCAAGAAAAAGCCCAGTTCATCACAGTAATATTTTGATCCAAATCCATCATTGATCGTGGTTGTAGCCGAAACGGCATTTCCAAATTGATCTACAATAGAGTAGTGGGTTGTTTCTGTACTTTCATTATAAGTCACTTTTCCTTCTTTTATATCAGATGATAAAGTCGCTTTTTCTGAATTGAAAGTTGACATTCTTTCTTTTAGATAATCATCGGCCAAAAGCCCGTTTATCGGAATTTTTACAAAATCTGGATCACCAAGAAACTGGCTTCTGTCTGCATAAGCTCTTCTTTCTGCTTCAACAATAACTTGTATCGATTGTTCCGAATTATGTCCCATTTTTGAAAGATAAAACGGCGAAATCATTTTCATGATTTGAGCCAAACAGATGCCGCCGCTGCTAGGAGGCGCCATCGAAGTTACTTTTAAATCTTTATAATCAAACTGAAGCGGTTTTCTCCATTTTGCTTCGTACAATGCGAGATCTTTAAGCGTAACAATACCGCCTTTTTTCTTTAAATAATCGACAAGAATTTGTGCCGTTTTGCCTTTGTAAAATTCATCGCGTCCATTTTTCAAGATTCTTTTTAAAGTATTGGCAAGCGCAGGATATTTTATGGTATCTTTTTCTTTGAAGTTTTTAGCCATAAGCGTATTGGGACCATTTGCTTTTACGATGGCATCATGATACGATTCTAGTTGTTTTTGCTGTTTTAAAGTAACTATAACGCCTCTTTCTGCAAGTGCAATTACAGGTTTTAAAATTTCGGACATTGGCAGTGAACCTAATTTTTTATGAACTGCAAAAACGCCGGCAATAGTTCCCGGAACACCAATTGCCAAAGGAGTTTCGGTGCTTTTTCCTTTTATGACATTTCCTTCTTTATCTAGAAACATATTTTTTGATGCCGCAAGCGGCGCTTTTTCTCTGTAATCAAGACTTCCAACTTCGCCATTCGCTTTTCGGTAAACCATGAATCCGCCTCCGCCAAGATTTCCTGCGTACGGATAAGCAACTGCCAAGGCTAATTCGGTACCAACCATGGCGTCAAATGCATTGCCACCTTTTTTCATGATTTCTACGCCAATTTTTGACGCTTCTTCACGGGCGGAAACGACCATGGCTTTTGATGCTGTAAATCCCGTTGGATGAACGGCTTGCTGGGCAAAAGTATAAATTGATATGAAAGAGAATAAAAACGTAATTTTTTTCATAAAAAAAGAAATATTAAATCGGAATGATTTTATAATGATTGTAATTTTTGGCTGGCATGAAGTCTTAGATCTTCAAAAAAAACGGTGAATTCTTGCTCAAATTCGGAGTAAAATTCTTTTAATTCTTCACTTGCAAACTGCATTTTTGAAAGGTTTTTTGACCTTCGATCCATTTGAGTCAGGATTTGATGTATTCCTTCAACGGTTCTATAGCTCAATAACCAGTTTCTTTCGATCATATACGGCATCAAACCTTGTGTTTTTTCAGTTAAAACGGAATAATTTTCGTCTAATGATTTATAAAATCGGTTTATGAAGCTTTCCAGATTTTCATCAGAATATTGCGTCCAGTTCTTGGCTAAAAAATGATCGTACACAATATCCACAATGACGCCCGCATAATGATGGTATTTTTCATGCAATCGCTTGGTGCTTTGCCTAAAAATATCGTGGGAATCGGTATAAGTATCAATAAAACGATGCAAAAGAATTCCCTTCTGAACATCTTCTGGAAAATGTTCAAATTGTTTTCCGCGAATACCATCAGCCATAAAATTGCCAATTTTGATTAAATCATTATCGCCGGAAAGATATATATGGGCAAGGAAGTTCATTTTTTTTTTTAAGATGCTAAGGTTCTAAGATACTAAGGAACTAAGTTATTTTAGTAAATGTATGAAAAGTTTTTTATATCGATTTATTGAGTGCTTTACAACTTCTAAACTTGATAATTATTTAAAATCAAGACAACTTAGAAGCTTAGTCCCGAGGCATCGGGATAGTGTCTTAGCAACTTTTTAAAAAATTCTTAGCACCTTAGTATCTTAGTCCCGAAGCCTCGGGATAGCAACTTTTTTAAAAATCTTAGCCCCTTAGTACCTCAGAACCTTAGCAACTTTTCTATATTTGTAATGAAAATAACCTTAACTCATAAAAATGACTTTAATAAAATCAATATCCGGAATTCGCGGAACAATTGGCGGAAAAGTAGGGGATAACCTAACTCCTGTTGATGCGGTGAAATTTGCATCGGCATACGGAACCTTTCTGAAAAATAATACTTCAAAAGAAAAATTAACGGTTGTAATTGGGCGCGATGCCAGAATTTCTGGGCCAATGATTCACAACTTGGTGGTAAATACTTTAATTGGTTTAGGAATTGATGTTATCGATCTTGGACTTTCTACAACGCCAACTGTTGAAGTTGCAGTTCCTTTAGAAAAAGCTGATGGTGGAATTATCCTTACAGCTTCTCACAATCCAAAACAATGGAATGCTTTAAAATTATTGAATGAAAAAGGAGAGTTTTTGAGCGGCGCTGAAGGAGCTAAAATTCTTGAAATTGCCGAAGCTGAAGCTTTTGATTTTTCTGATGTTGATAGTTTGGGCGAAATTATTTCAAACGATGCTTACATGGATATTCATATTGACGAAGTTTTAAACTTACCTTTAGTTGATATTGAAGCAGTAAAAGCCGCTAAATTTAAAGTAGTTGTTGATGGAGTAAACTCGTCTGGAGGAATTATTATTCCGAAACTTTTGGAACAAATGGGCGTTGAAGTAGTAAAATTATACTGCGAACCAAACGGACATTTCCCTCACAATCCAGAACCTTTAAAAGAGCATTTGACTGATATTTCAGAATTAGTTGTGAAAGAAGGTGCGCATTTAGGAGTTGTGGTTGATCCAGATGTTGACCGTTTGGCTTTCATCAGCGAAGACGGCGAAATGTTTGGAGAAGAATATACGCTTGTTGCTTGCGCTGATTATGTTTTGAGCAAGACTCCTGGTAATACTGTTTCAAATATGTCATCATCACGTGCGTTGCGCGATGTTACAAAAGCGCATAACGGAAGTTATGAAGCGAGTGCTGTAGGAGAGGTGAATGTTGTAGAATTAATGAAGAAAAACAATGCGGTTATTGGTGGAGAAGGAAACGGCGGCATCATTTATCCTGAATTGCATTATGGAAGAGACAGCTTGGTAGGAGTGGCTTTGTTTTTGACGCATTTAGCAAATAAAAAAATGTCGGTTTCTGCTTTGAGAGCTTCATATCCGGAATATTATATGAGCAAAAATAAAATTGAATTGACACCGCAAATCGATGTTGACGCAATTTTAACTGCTATGACCGAAAAATATAAAAACGAAGATATTTCGACAATCGACGGTGTGAAAATTGATTTTGCTGAAGAATGGGTTCACTTAAGAAAATCAAATACAGAGCCAATTATTCGTATTTATACTGAAGCGCATTCGCAAGATGCAGCAGATAAATTAGCGTTAAGAATTATTGACGAAATCAAAGTGATTGCAGGATTGTAATCTTTTGATTCTAATAAAAAAAGCCTCTTTTGAAATTCTTCGAAAGAGGCTTTTTACTTTTTGGTGATATTTAGATTTTAATAATCTTTATTGATTTTTGAACTTTTCCGTAAGTAGCATTCACGATATAAATTCCAGATGCGAGCTTGTCTCCAATTTTAATATCTTCATTAGTAAAATGTTCTTTTGATTTGTAGCATACAATTCCTTTCATATCGATGACTGTTATTGTCAAAGGCTCCGTGCTTTCCGATTTAATATGAAGCGTCGATTGCGATTTTACAGGATTTGGATAAATAGTAAACGAATCTTTTTCGGCAATTGGATCATTAACTCCCAAATTTGCCAAACTAAAATCCATAAAATTAAAATTCATTCCATCAGATTTGAATTTGATTTTCATATAAACTTCACCTTTTGGCAAATAAACGCCGGTTACATCTTTATTGGTAAAAGTTTGAGAATCGCCAGTTGCAGGAAAAGTTACGTCGGTTTTAACGACAGCATCATTTACAAGAATATCAAACTTCCCGATGTTTACAGGAGACGCAACCCTAAAAGTTATGTTGTATGTTCCTGCATCGGCAACATTCAATAAAAATTCATTCCAATCGCCAACTTGTATTGACGATACATGTTCGCCACCACCGACATCCATTGTCGTTTGCAATCCAGTTCCTTTTCTGCGATAATGCTTGTTGGCAGGAACTTTTCCCGGAACATTCATTTTTTTAGTAGTATAGCTTTCGTTGATATAGGCAGTCCCAATTGGCTTTAAAACGCCGCTTGTGGGGCTTAATAATTGCCCTTCCTGCATGTCAATCCAGTCTGCAGGAACACGACCTGTAAACCACGAATATCTGTAAATATCTGGATCGTTTTCAAAACTGCTTACGATTGCTTTCATAAAAGCGATTTTATCGGCCTCGCTTTGAACAACTCGATTTGCAAATTCGGTTACCCAAATTGGGCGATTGAATGTTTTTAAATTTCCGGTAACGCCAACAACAGAACCCGCCGTCGCATCATAAGTATGAAAAGCAATATAATCGACTTTGCAACTTGGGCATAACAAGAAAAATTCGTTGTGCCATTTTGTTGGGTCGCTGTAACCGCCATAATTGTCTGGGCCGTTGTAAGCAGGTGAAGCACTAACGATTTCTAAGTTTTTTGCAGCAGCAATTTTTTCAACATTTGCCCAAGCATTTACTGCTTCTTGAGGTGTTAATCGTGCACCGTCATTGAAATTAGGTTCGTTAAAAGCTAATAGATATTTTGCTCCGGGTTTTATGTTATTTATGAAATTTTGTACTTCGCTATCATTTAATTTTCCCCAAGCCATTGGCACATATTCAACCCCAATAGAAGCATAATTTGCATTTGTGTCGTTTTCGGGCGTTCTTCCCCAGTTGTACCACCAAGAAATTCCGGGTTTTAAAGCTTGTAAATCGGCAGTTGAATTGTTTCCGTAAGCAATTCCTCGCTTCGGACTTTGAGCAAAAATTAATTTTGAAGAAAAGAGTAGTAAAAGAAATAAAAGGCTTTTTTTGATCATAAGTATTAATTTTATAGTGGATTTGGAAAGTAATTGGCAGTCCCAAATGTATACTGTTTGTATAAATTTGCAAATATTCCAATGCCATAAAAAATCATTACAAAAACACATCAAAGTTTTTCTTTTAAATGTTTAAAACTTCATTTTCTAGTTTTGTGAAATTTTGATAAAATAAAAAAAAGTCCAAAAAAGAAACTGCTTTTTTGGACTTTGATTTTGTATAAAATTATTTTTGAACACGATGTTTCCATCTTTTGTGTGTCCATAAATAATATTCGGGTTCTTCGAGAATTTGCTTTTCCACTTCTTTCAAATACATTTCTGTAATTTTAAAATCTTCAAAATCTTTCGGATTATCAGCAATCGGAACAAATGTTGCTTCATAAAATCCTCTTTTGACTTTTTTTACATTTACAAAGATGACGCTCAAATTGTATTTTTTTGCCAACATTTCAGCTCCCGTGTGTACGGGAACTTCAACTCCCATAAATTCCATCGAATGAAAAATTCTATCTAATTTAGGAGATTGATCGCTCGCTAAACCGTACATGCTCAAAATTCCTTTACGCTGATTTTGTGCCATTGTTGGAATTGCTTTTTTGGTTTCGATCATTTCAGTATTGTATTTTGAACGGATTTTTCGAACCAATTTATCAAAATAAGGGTTCGCCAGTTTTTTGTAAACCGCAACGCCTTGAAAACCAATTTTAGGATTTACGGTCATCAACCATTCGTAACTTGCATAATGTGAGGCTACAAGAATAACGCTTTTCCCTTTTTTTGCATAATCCAATACTAAATCAAGATTAGTAACCTGAAATCTTCGTTCCATTTCTTCTGGCGAAATGCTCATGGTTTTGATCATTTCTAAAAACATATCACACATATGTTTATAGAATTTCTTCTCGACCGTTTTTCTTTCGGAATCATTTAAATGAGGAAGTGCAAGCGCCAGATTTTCGCGAACCACTTTTCTTCGGTAGCGAATAACGTGATACACCAGAAAATAAACAAAATCTGAAAACAGGTAAAATAAACGGAATGGAAGTATAGAAATAAGCCAGAGCAAAGGGTAGGCTAAAATATAAACAAGAAACTGCATTTATTTTTTTTTACAAATATAAAGCAAAAATATTAGCCAGCGATATTTTGGTTTGACCCTAACATATGTTTAAGAATAACTATATTTACAATTCAAATTAAATATATTTTATGGGTCAAGTGAACACCATTTTAGTTGGAATTATAATTGCCAATGTTCTTTTTAGTTATAAAGGCTTTAATGATTATGCGTTTTTCAGAAAGTACGAGTTCCATGTAGGAAGTATTCGTGCCGGAGAGCAAATCAGAATGCTTACTTCGGGTTTTTTGCATGTCGATATCATGCACTTGGTTTTTAATATGTTTACGCTTTGGTGTTTTGCGCCAGTCGTTATTCAATGGCTCGGAACGATTTCTTTTATTTTGATTTATTTTGGAAGTTTAATTTTTGGAAGCCTTTTGACCATGCTGTTTCATAAAAACGATTATAATTATCGAGCAGTTGGAGCATCAGGTGCCGTGACAGGTGTTTTGTATTCGGCGATTTTATTGGAACCTAATATGACATTAGGAATTTATGGCATAATTCCGATTCCGGCTTATTTATTCGGAATTTTATATTTGCTGTATTCGATTTACGGAATGAAAGCTAAAAATGATAATATTGGGCACACAGCGCACTTTGGAGGTGCTATAGGCGGTTATTTGATTACTTTGATAAAAGAACCGTCGTTGATTGTTGATCATACTTTAATGACAATTCTATTGGCAATACCAATTATTATACTTTTTGGAATGGCTAAATTGGGAAAATTGTAAGGCTGGCATAACTTTTGAAATAGTCTTAGCAATAATTTAAAATATAACAAAAATGAAAAAATTAGTATTATTTTTAACAATCATGTTTATGACTATGTCTTACGGCCAAGAAACCAAACAAATGCCTCTAATCAATGTTAACGGCGAAGGAAAAGTAAAAGTAGCACCTGACCAGGTTTGTATTTCGGCTACGGTTGAAACAAAAGGGAATAATGCTAAAGACGTCAAAAAGCAAAATGACGAAAAAATGGACGCTGTTTTAAAGTTCATCAAAAAAATGAATATCCCGACAGCCGATTTTAAAACAAAACAAGTGGCTTTGAATCCGCAGTATGATTACGAGAAGAAAAAAACGAATTATAATGCGACACAAACTGTAGAAATTATCGTAAAAGATTTGTCTAAATACGACGAATTGATGGAAGGTTTGGTACAGCAAGGAATCAACCGAATTGACCGTGTAACTTTTGAATCTTCTAAAGAAGCACAATTACAAGTTGAAGCTAGAAAATTAGCAATGAAAGATGCTAAGTCAAAAGCTGAGGATTATGTTTCGGTTTTGGGACAAAAAGTTGGAAAAGCTTTTACTATTTCTGATAATTCTCAAGTTTACCGTCCGCAACCAATGTATGCAATGAAAGCTATGGCAATGGATAGCGCGGGAGCTTCAAACGAAACTTTGGCAATTGGAGAAATCGAAATTACTGCTAATGTGAGTGTTAGTTTTATTTTGGACTAAAGTTTTTCGAAATTCTAATATTATAAATCCAAATCCCAATTGTAAAATTGGGATTTGGATTTTTTTGTTTCTTTAAAAATAGCGTATTTATTTGAGGCAAATTGGTATAATTTTTACTTCTCGGTAATTACCAAATCATCTAAAACGAAATCAGATTCATTGGTATTGATTTTCTCAATTCCAAACCATGAATTTCCGTCCTCAGAAGCCACAAAACTGAAAGAAAGCGTTTTTGTAGTCGTCGCTGTGTCGATAACAATTGAAATATTGTTTTTTATTCCATCGCCGTTAACCAAAGCATAATCAGCACCAGACGACTGATATTTAAAAGTTACCGTATATGTTTTGCCTGCTTTGAATCGAACCGTTTGTGGAATCGTTTGGAATAATAAACCAACCTCTTCGCTGTGCGCTTTTACAGACCAGTTTCCATTTATAACATCGTCAATTAATTTACCGTTCCAGCCCTTTTGAGTATAAGGTGAATGTAATTCAGACAAATGAATTCTCGGATCATTTACGCCACCTGCAGGACCTTTGATAAATGGATATAAACCATCAGGAATATTCTCAAAATTTTCGGCAAAAAAGACATTTAAGGGTTTTGATTCCTGTTTGTTTTGCACCACGCGAATATCATCAAATACAACTGTTTCTGTACCAGCATCTGCATGTAAAAATAGTTTTGCAGTTGTTTGACCTTGTGGAACTTTAAAATAAACATACATGCGTTGCAAGTTTGTATCGTGTTTTGAATCGGCAGCAATGTAATTTTTCCATAAAGAATTGCTTGCGTAAGTGCTAACTTCTTGTTCGCCAAAGTCTTTTATTCCTAAATAAGCTCTTCTGTTGTCGCCGGTAGAAACATATACAGAAGCGTAATAAGTTCCCGGAGTTAAACCAGAAAGCGTCTGACTTATTGTAGCCGCTGAAGTGCCGTTCATTTCAAGTTCATATTGCCCAATTTTATTGCGAACGACAGAGAATCCGGATCCTTCAATATTCCAGTTTTTCAAATTACCACTATTAAATCCAGGATCTTTTACAAAAGTTCCTTCTCCCCAAACAATGTTTGGTTGAGATGTATTTTTAGTTTTATATAAAACGTAAGGAATATTTGATTCAGCATTAAGTTCAATTTTGCCATTTTTTATTTCTACTTCTTGCACAAGCTCTCTTCCTTGATCAGAAAGTTTATACAGAAAAACTGTTTTTTGCTTTTTCCAGCTTTCTGGCAACTCCCAAGTTGTTGTTCCTCCAGATGCATTCCAATGATACAGTTTTTCTTCTGTCAAAGGATTCCACGGTAAAAGATACGTATCGCCATTTAAAATTGTTCTGCCATCTTTAGTAATGATTCTTTTATCCGAAACGATTTTTACGGTTACATTTTTATCCAAAGTAATACTGTTTTCCTCCCAAATTAAAATAGGGAAATGTTGGAGGTATTTTGTTGGAAGATCAGTCGTGAAAGTCATTTTAATACAATCATCGAAATTATTTCTACCTTGCCATCCTTCAAAATCCTGCATTTCAGTTCCGCCAAGTAAAGGATGTCTGCCAATCCAAGTATCTTTTTGATGATTGCGAATAAATCGAACAATTTGGCTGTTGAATCCTTTGATATCTTTTCCTCCGTAATCGTAATCAACTGCCCAATGATTCCAGATCGCATCATATTCGTGATCCATTGGGAATTCAGTAGTTAGAGGCAATCCTAACGAATGAATTTCACGTGCTAGTTTTTTACTGTCCCAACTTCCTTTGGCATACCAAACATCGCAATAAATAAACCCAAGCGAAGGCACTTGATCTTTTAGCGATTTAAGTCTAAGCATTCTGTTGTTAGAACTAGCATCATAACGTTTGTTGATGTAGTAGGAAGGGTCTAGCCAATCCCAACCTTTTTTCGTTTTGTCAACCAATGAATCATCAAATGCTGTGGCTTCAGGATAAGATTCTGTGCCATTGATATGTACACCCATCAAAGCATTATATTTGATAGCCTGTTTGCAAAGCATCTCCATATCTTTTGCACCGCCTTGCCTTTTTCCAATATCTCCATAATCTGGATGTTTAGAATCATGTCCTTCAGATCCATATCCTTTTAAAATAACATATTGGCCTAAACCATCTGTATTTAGGAAGATCCTTTTGGTTTCATCTAAAGTTTTTGTAAACGGATTTGTAGCTTGGCTGGCAAAGTTCATCGGAATGCGTTGTACGACCAAATTTGGAATTTTATCGCTCCCTAAAGGATTGTTCATAATGCTTCTAAAAGCAATTGCGCCATCTTGCCAATCTATTTTTTTGTCATTGTTTGCATCATTGGTGATGACAATTTTAACAGTAGGAAGCGGATCTGTCGAATTCATGCCTTTTGCACGATAAATCCAAGAGCCGTTCCATATTCCAGTTCTGGTATAGTCTTCTTTTTTAATAGTTTGCTTCAAAACTCTGTCGTCATCCGTTTTTTCACCTGTCGAGTTGCTCCAGATACTTGCGGCAAGTTGGTCATTATTTAGTATGCCATAAAGATAACCTTTTGCAATACTGTCATTTTTTATTGTTGCAGTAAGCGGTTCAAATATATCGCCGGTTCCCTTAATAGCGGTAAACATTTTTGCCCCTGCAAAAGACGCTCCTTTTTGAGTACTTCTTACTGAAAGCAAATTGTGGTTCGGTATTTCAAAAGTACTGACTTTAAATTTCCCTTTTTCGGTAATTTGGGTCACATTCAATTCAACAATATTGTCAACAACTTTGATTTGAATTTTTACAGTTACTTCGATTTCTGGAATATCTAAAGTGTAATCAGCTTCATTTTTTACTAATGAAAAAGTAGTTTTGGGAGTATAAAATTTACTATTAATTTTCACTTGTGATAATTTGTCTTCTTGACCGTAAAAAACAGTCCCATTTGCCATCCAATTATATTGAATAATTCTCGGAAAAGAAGAATCTACAGTAATGCTAAGTGTTTTTGATTTTATGGTTTTAACGCCGTCGTTATCAATAGTAAGGTGGTTACTTTTTGCAATACAAGATTGCGTCGGAATAAATTGAGAAAGAAGTAAAAAAAGAGTACTAATGTATAAGGATTTCATCTTTTTAAGGTTGGGTTAATTTTCTTTTGTGTTGATTTGTTAATCTGCTTAAAATGTAGTAGTTGTGTTGTTTTTTTTGCGTGAAAAACGACTATTTTATTTTTTTTGCGATACGAAACTAGAATTTTACTTTTAATAAACCAAACAAATAGCGATAAAATGTGTTCGAGCACATAAATTAAGTGTGTTCGAGCACATTTTTTTGTTTTTCCTTGGTTTATATAAAATTAATCTATAGTTTCGTGTCCTGATTAGTGATAAGTGAATCAATTATCGGATTTTAATTTTCTATAATTTTAAAAAGAAATTAAAATCGATGTCCCAGTAAATGATTCAATATTTGCCTGTTTTAGTAGTAAAAAACCAACGTCGATTTTTGATGATGTCTCATAAAATCAAATACGTTTGTCTTATGTTAATCGCAGAAGAACTTTGAATTTTTAATAATTAATTTTAATATAATAATGAAAACAACTTTTTTTAAATCCATTATGGTTATTTGTTGTGTATTGGGATCGATAGCAGCCACGGCACAAATGATCAAGACACCAACTCCTAAACGTCCAAAAGGACAAACTGATGTTTTGCGTATGGCTTGTGCGCCAATACCAACTGTGCGTGTAGCATTTATAGGATTAGGTATGAGAGGCCCCGGTGCTGTTGAACGCATGACACATATTCCTGGAGTTGAAATTGTTGCTCTTTGTGATATGTTAGAAGAAAGAACAAAATCAGCAAACAAAATATTAGAGAAAGCCGGACTTCCTAAAGCACAAGAATTTTTTGGAGACGAAAATGCATGGAGAAAAGTAACAGCGCTACCAAATGTGGATCTTGTTTATATCGCGACTGACTGGAAACACCATGCTAGTATGGGCGTTCAGGCCATGAAAGACGGAAAGCATGTAGCTATCGAAGTTCCTTCTGCCATGACAATGGATGAAATTTGGGATCTTATCAATACTTCTGAGAAAACGAGAAAACATTGCATGCAATTAGAAAATTGTGTTTACGATTTCTTCGAATTGACTACATTAAATATGGCACAACAAGGATTGTTTGGTGAAATTCTTCACGGAGAAGGAGCCTATATTCACAACTTAGAGCCTTTTTGGGAAGATTACTGGAATAACTGGCGTTTAGACTACAACAAAGATCATCGCGGAGATATATATCCAACGCATGGTATGGGACCAGTTTGTTTGGCGATGAACATTCACCGCGGAGATAAAATGAATTATTTGGTTTCTATGGATACCAAAGTAGTTGGAATTCCGGCTTTTATCAAAGAAAAAAAGGGAGTGGAATTAAAAGATTTTAAAAATGCTGACCACACGATGACAATGATCCGTACAGAGAACGGAAAAACAATTCAAATTCAGCATGATGTTGCCAATCCACGTCCGTACAGCCGAATGTATCAACTTACAGGCACTAAAGGTTTTGCTAACAAATATCCGGTAGAAGGATATGCTTTGGGTTCTAAAGCAATTGGTGCTGATATTACGCCTGATTATCAAAAATTGGATGCTGAGGAGTTTGTTTCTGAAGATGTCAAAAAGGCTTTAATGCAAAAGTATAAGCACCCGATAGTGGCTGGAATAGAAGAACAAGCAAAGAAAGTAGGAGGCCATGGAGGAATGGATTTTGTAATGGATTTTCGTTTGATCCATTGTCTTCAAAACGGACTTCCTTTAGATATGGATGTTTATGATTTAGCAGAATGGTGTAGTTTGGCTCCACTAACTGAAATTTCAATAAACAATAATTCAGCTCCGGTAGAAATTCCTGATTTTACTCGTGGCGGTTGGAATAAACTAAAAACGGTTGAATTTTCTAAATAAATAGGTGAATTAGAAACTTAAAATGCCCTAATTTTTTTAGGGCATTTTTTATTTATATACTTTTTTAAGACTTGATCCGGAGCAGGATTCGAACTTAATCTTTGAAGTCCTGCCTATACTAGGTTTTATATAATGTCTTTGACCAAAGTGCACCGATTCTGCACCTTTAATCTTGTGAGGATTATAAATATTGAAAACAGTCCTAAAACAAAAAAACCTGCGAATCCTTAGATTTGCAGGTTTTTTTATATTCAAAAAAAAAATCCTAATTTTCATTAGGACTTTTTTAGTGGGGAGAGCAGGATTCGAACTTTATCGCTGAAGCCCTGTCTATACTAGATTTTATATAATGTCTTTGACCATAGTGCACCGATTCTGCACCCAAAATTCAATTTTTTGATATATCAATAGTAAATCATTCACAAAAAAAATGTAATACTAACGAATTTACAGACAGTCATATTATTCTTTTTTTGTATCACAAATATATTAAAAATATTGGATTCTTAATCTATTTGACTAAGCTTTTAAAAATCCCTATCAACTATGATCTAAATTTTTTGAAGTAGGAAAGCAGTTCAAATTCATGTCAAAATTTATGATGATTGATTTCTGCAGGTTGCAATCGTAATTTTTAGGTGCAAAAAAGGTATCAGCTCCAAGCCCCAACTAATAACTAATTATTCAATTCTCATATTTAACAAAATCCAAATTTTATTTTTGAAGGATATCTCAGATTTCTTGTCTTGATTTATTCTAAAGCCGACTTTCTCGTAGCATTTTATTGCATTATGATTAAAATCAAAAACATTCAACTCGATTTTTGGGCGATCAATATTCAGTTTGATATACTCTAAAAGTGCTATTATAATTGCTTTTCCAAAACCTTTGTCGCGATATGATTTGTGTCCAATTAAAATACTTCCTAATACAGCGGTCTCATCTGTTAAATAAATTTCACAATGACCAATTGGTAAATTAGTATCGCTATCAATTACCTGAAAAGCAAAACGTTGTTCGTTTGCTAAAGAAGCATTCAATTGCTCTGAGGTTAACGGAAAAGTAAATTTTGGACCTGCAAAAAGCATTAAATCTTCTTCGCTTTCTACCCACGAAATTAATTGTTCATGCATTTCTTTTTCAAATTTTACGAGCCTAATCATTTTTTAAATTTAATATACTCAAACTTTTATTTTTTAAAATTTGCAACAGCGGCAATTTCTATATTTCCCTTACGTGGCAATTCTTTAACTGCAATACAGACTCTTGCAGGGAAATTACTTTGAAAATACGTCGAATAAATTGTATTTGTAACATTATAATTTTCCATATCCGTAAGATAAATTGTTACACTAACCAGATTATTAAATGCAAGCCCATTTTTGTTTAGGATAAGACCAATATTATCCATAGCCTGTTTTGCTTCAGATTCAAAACCTCCTTCATTAAATTTCCCTGTTGTACGATTCAAACCCAATTGTCCGGATATGAAAAGATTATCGCCTGATTTTACGGCATCTGAATAAGGTACACTTTTAGGTTTCTGCGATTCACTCAGTTTTTGGTTTGCCTGCAACTGCAATTCTGTACCTTTTCGATCTGTAGCGATCCAATATTCTACGATTTTTCCCTTTGAAATTCTGAAAGTTGCATGATTAATTACGGTTACCGGAAGTTCTGTTGCTTTAAAGCCATCAATGTCGGTCATTTGTTTTCCTAATTGCTCCCATCGTGCATACACTTTATCGCCATTGGCTATCAACTCGGTAATTTCAAGCTTATAATTCCCGTACATTTTCATAAAATCTTTTACATGTTCCGCGTAGTTCGCGGGCGTTCTCATAATTACCTCTTGATGTTCAGAGTTCAATTGATTGGCTTTGACAGATTCAGACATGAATTCTGCGGCTCTTTCAGGATCTTTTCCTGAGCGAACAATTTCTAAAAAATCTCTAACTGTTTTTTCTGATTGTTGTGTAGTACTCATAGTTTTATTTTGTGCATTAATAGATATTGATAATAGGATAAAAAATGTAATAATGTTTTGAAGTTTCATTTGATTTCTTTTTAATAATTAGATAAAGCAAACTTCTAAAATTAACTAACACCAAAACAGATGCAGATTTTGAATATTTTACTGTAACAGATTGTTATCTTTGTCTAATGAAAGAACCTGTTTACATAAATCTCGCAAATAAAATCGCTTCCATGATTGAGGAAGGTATTTATAAATCTGGAGACAAACTGCCGTCTCTGCGTCATTTGCAGAAGGAATATAACACGAGTGTTGGCACGATTCTTCAAAGTTTTAACTTTCTAATTGATAATGGAGTGATCGATTCAAGAGAAAGATCCGGTTATTTTGTAAGGCATCAATCAATCAAAAAACTTCCTATACCGAGATCATTGCCTGCTTCATTTTCAGAGAGCGAGGTACGTATCGATGAACTTTTACAGAAGATACACAAAGAGGAGAACAGGTCAGATTTTGTATCTTTTGCCAATGCAATACCAGACCATCGTTTATTGCCTTTTAATGGAATCAAACGTGCAATTCAAAATGTATCAAGAGATATTTCTGGAACTTATCTTACTTTGGAACAGCGAAATGGAAACAAAGAGCTTCGTGAAGAAATCTCAAAGCGGTCCTTTTTATGGGGCGGCAGTCTGCATGCCGATGAATTAATCATAACAAATGGCGCAAAAGAAGCCTTGTTATGCTGCCTAAAAGCCGTAACACAACCCGGAGATACGGTACTGGTTCAAGACCCTTGTTATTATGGAATCCTGCAAATCCTTGAATGTCTTGATTTGAAACTTGCAACAATACCTTCTGACCCTGAAACTGGAATTAAGTTTGCTGATGTTGAAAACATAGCACAAAGGCTTCACATAAAAGCTTGTTTATTTGTCAGCAATTTCAATAATCCCGATGCAGCCTGCATAAGTACAGAAACAAAAAAACAGCTTGCAGATTTTGCAAACAGCAGAAATATCCCAATTATTGAAGATGATCTTTATGGAGACATTTTTTTCAACGGAAGCAGACCTGATGCAATCAAAACGTATGATAAAAACGGCTGGGTAATGTATTGCAGTTCTTTTACCAAAACTTTGGTCCCGGGATTTCGAATAGGGTGGTGTGCTCCCGGACGTTTCTTAGCCGAAGTGTCTAGAATCAAATGGATGCATAATGGTTCAACATCTAATTTTAATCAACGAGTAGTGCAGCAATTATTGAATTCGGGTACTTATGACCGTCATTTGCAGAGATATCGATTGGAACTGCATAAAAATTTGCTTCGCACTACAGAATTAATTGAAAAATACTTCCCGAATGGAACAAAAATCAGCCGTCCAAATGGCGGCATTGTATTATGGATTGAATTACCTACTCGTGTAAAGTCTTTATTGTTATATGATTATGCGATAGAAAAAGGAATAAGTTATGCGCCAGGCGAGCTGTTTTCTGCAAAAAATGAATATGACAATTATTTAAGGTTGAATTACTGCAATATATGGCAATTAAAAACCGAAAAAGCATTGAAGGAGCTAGGTGAGCTATTTTGCCAACGTAACTATGAATAAATAAAACGGAAATAGCAAGCACAGAAATAACAGCAACTTTTTAGACAGATTCCTTCAAACTAGTCAATATATGTCTTTTATAAAAGCAACTTTGGCTTTTTTTGGCAGAATCGGTGGAATCTCCGATTTCATTAGGTACGATTAATGATATAATTTCTTGCTATAAATTGTATTCAACTTATATTCGTAAATTCTATTTAAAGTCAATGTGTAATTCAATCTTTGAGATGGTGAAAAAAAAAATCTGCAAATAGTGCAGATTTTTTATATATCGTCCAATAAGGAAGCCGTTATTCAGCGGCTACAATGTTTACTGCATTCAATGCAACATCATTAAGCAAGCAGTCTGCCTCTTTTTCCTCAGCAAGTGTCTGCGTCAGCAATTTTGCAGCATCGTTTTCCCCGAGCGTTTTCGCAAAAGCAGCCAGAGTTCCATACGTCGCAATTTCATAATGCTCGATTTTTTGTGAAGCAGCAATAATACCTGCATCACGAACAGGTCCAGGTTCTGTTTCTTCAAGAATACTGTCGCCTTCTTTAAGCAATCCTGCCATTGCCTCGCATTTCTTTCCTTCCGCTTTTTCGCCCAACAATTCAAAAACTTTTTCAAGTCTTGTTACTTGACTCCGAGTTACTGCATGATGTTCCTTAATCGCAGAAACCAGGCTTGCATCACTTGCATTGGCCTGCATTTTTGGCAAAGCACCTACCAGAGCATTTTCTGCCCAATAAATGTCTTTAAGACTGTCAATAAAAAGTGCTCTCAATTCTGATGCAGCGCCGTCAACAGGCTTTACAATTTCCTGTTTGGTATTTTTGTCTGCAGTTTTAATATCATTCGTTTTTTCTGAATTTTTCATAATTCCATTTTTTAAATTTTAATTGTATAAGTTTGGTTCACGTTCCCAAAATCTGTGTTTTTCCATTGCGCTTATAAAGTCGTTGGCAAATTTTTCGGTTCCTACTTCTTTGGCAACAATAAGCCCTTTATCATCGTTTGTGATTTTAGGAGCAAAATTTGCGGCACTTAATAGGGCAACAGATCTTCCGTCTGCTCCGATTACCTTGCAGTGCTTGTAAGCATCATTTAAAAATTCGTTTACTTCATCGCTTTCTGCAAGGACATTTAATCCAAGCCCGTCTGGAATATAAACAGCATCAAACAATACAGATGATGCTGTAAGAAAACTGAAATCGGCATGAATTTCGCCATCATTATCCGAAATGACTGCACCCAAATGCGGTGCTATGATCAGACCTTTGGCATCTTCTTTCATCAATGCTTTTTTCATGTTGGATACTGCAGCTTCAGAAACGCCGTCGGCACATATAATTGCCACTTTCCTCGATGCAATTGTTGGAGAGTTTGTCGGGTTTTTAAGCATACTCAGTGCATCAGATGACTTAACAGATTGTTCTGTGGTTTTTGATTCCTGTTTTCCATTTTCATTTTCAGGAGAAACACCATGGTTCAGCGGTCTTTCTAAAACATCCGGAACTTTTGCTCCAAGACCAACGGCAACTTTTTCGGCTAGTTCTTTGTCTACTTGCGATAAAAGTCCCAGCATTCTCAATCTTATGGCTGTAGTTTCAACTTTTCCTAATTCAAAACGAAGCGCTTTGACAATATGGCTTTTTTCAGCAGAAGTCTGACTGTTAAAAAATAATTTAGCCTGTCCGAAATGATCATTAAAGCTTTCGCTTCTTTCTCGTATTTTATACGCATCGATTCGTTCATTAAAACTGGAGAAACCGCCTTCGGCAATTTTAGCCTGATAGGGACAGCCTACGCCGAGAGAATTTGGGTGATAACTAACTCTGCCGGTGTTGATTTCCTGGCGCATATGCCCGTCGCGCTGATTGTTATGTACAGGTGCGACACTGCGATTAATTGGGATTTCATGAAAGTTTGGACTTCCTAATCTTGAAAGCTGTGTATCAGTATATGAAAATAGTCTGCCTTGCAACAGTGGATCATTTGAGAAATCGATGCCTGGAACTACATGACCGGGGTGGAAAGCAATCTGCTCCGTTTCTGCAAAAAAGTTGTCAGGATTCTTGTTCAAAACCATTCTGCCAATGATTGTGACTGGAACAAGTTCTTCTGGTACTAATTTCGTTGGATCCAGCAGATCAAATTCGTATTTATTTTCATCCTCTGATGGAATGATCTGTACGCCTAATTCCCATTCTGGAAAATTTCCTCCTTCAATAGCTTCCCAAAGATCCTGTCTATGAAAATCTGGATTTTTTCCTGAAATTTTTTGTGCTTCATCCCAAGCAACAGCATGAGTTCCTAATTTGGGTTTCCAGTGAAATTTTACAAATACAGATTCGCCAGTTTCATTAATCAATCTGAAAGTATGCACGCCGAAACCCTCCATCATACGATAGCTTCTTGGAATAGCGCGATCAGACATTGCCCACATAATCATGTGCATGGATTCCGGCATCAGTGAAATAAAATCCCAAAAAGTATCATGAGCAGATGCAGCCTGCGGAATTTCGTTATGAGGTTCAGGCTTAACGGCATGGATAAGATCCGGAAATTTTGAGGCGTCCTGAATAAAAAATACGGGAACATTATTTCCAACAAGGTCATAAATTCCTTCCTGCGTGTAAAATTTAACCGAGAAGCCACGTACATCACGCGCAAGATCTGTAGAGCCACGAGAGCCTGCTACTGTTGAAAACCTTGTAAAAACAGGTGTCTTAAGGCCTTTTTCCTGAAGAAAACCAGCTTTGGTCAATTCTGGTATGGGGTTAGTGACTTCAAAAAAGCCATGTGCACCAGAACCTCTTGCATGCACGATTCGTTCCGGAATTCTTTCATGGTCGAAATGTGTTATTTTTTCCCTTAGAATAAAATCTTCAAGTAATGAAGGACCTCTTTCCCCGGCTTTTAGGGAATTATTGTCGTCGTTGATTCTGACTCCTTGATCGGTGGTCAAAAATTTATTGGTGCCGTCTGATTTGTTGATAAGCAGATCACGCTGCTTCTCATCCTGCAAATTTTTCATATGAAGTAGTATTATGGGTTAAAAATAGGACCTGAAGGCAAAGTGAATAATCCAGCAGACGAAAACTGCAGTTTATTTTTCAGGCATTTCAAATTTACCCTTACTGTAGCGTTTTCAGTTACATAATTTCAATTCCTTATTACACAATTTAGAAGTTTAAGTTGTTGATATACAGTGTTTAATTTGCTTTTATTAAGGGGGGAATAATGTAATAAAATAAAATAATCATGTAAAAGACTTCAGCACTGGCTGTGTTACTTTTAGTTTCCGAACAATTGTCCTGCTTTAGTGTGGAAAATAGGTGTTTACATTAATTAAATTGGATAGCATGACAAGAGGGGAGGATTAATGTTTTACAATAAAATATATGAAAATTTTTATACGCAATAATGGGCTTTCAATTTGTTTTTTTCTATTGTTTGTCGGCTCTTTTGCGGGACAGATCTTATTTGGATTTGTAGAACACAATAAAGACCTCATGGAAGAAGGTACATCGCAAATCAGTCTGTTTTCTTATTTCTCTACCGGACATTTCATTGAATCAACTTTCGAGAATTGGGAAAGTGAATTTCTTCAAATGGGTTTGTTGGTCGTACTGACTATTTTTTTGCAGCAGAAAGGTTCTTCAGAATCAAAAGATCTGGACAAAGAAGAAGGAGTTGACAGAGAGCCATCGCCTCAAAGGGAAGGTGCTCCATGGCCGGTTAAAAAAGGCGGATGGATATTATCCTTATACAAGCATTCTCTAAGTATCGCCTTGTTTTTATTGTTTTTTCTTTCCCTGGCAGCACATTTTTACGGAAGCTTAAAAGATGAAAACGAGCAATTGGTATTAAAAGGTTTGCCTCTTGAAACTGCTTCGGCATATATTGGAGATTCCCGGTTTTGGTTTGAGTCTTTCCAGAACTGGCAGAGCGAATTTCTGTCCGTATTTGCTATAGTCATTTTTTCCATTTATCTGAGACAAATAGGCTCTTCTCAATCTAAGCCTGTAGATGCTCCGCATATGCAGACCGGAGAATAAGGGAAGAAACTTAGGTTCATCATAATTAAAATTGTTAATTAATTTTTCTAGTATAATTTTTAGTATCGAAATTTTTTATTGTAGTCCTTTTATTATTTCCTGAATAAAAAGAGTTTCCAATGCATTATTTTGCAGGTATTTTCTGAATTCAGGAATTTAGTACAATTAATTGCCTACATTTACTAGAATTCCAAATATCACAACAGATGCAAAACAACCTCCTGGCAAGCTTGAAAGAGCACCAAAACAAATTATTGACCACATGGTCGCAACTTTTACAAGCAAATGGTTCTACTGACGGGGCTACAGAAGAAGAAGAATCAAAAGAATTTGCAGCTCTTTTACTAGACGCCTTGCACTATTCAAATGGAAATACTGATTCAGATGAATTGGAAAAGGTCCACGATCTGCTGATCGGAATTTCAAGTTCTAGAGGAAGACGTGGTTTTTCTCCTCGCGAAAATGCCCAATATTTGATCGCCTTTAAAGAGGCTGCCTCAAAAATCCTTTCAGAAGTAGAATCTGATCCTTCAAAATTATATACCGCAAACTTACAGTTGAGCACTATTTTGGACAATATGGCTATCTTGACTTTTGAATCGTATATGAAAGGGCGGGAAGATGTTATTTCGAGACAGATTGATGAGATCAGTGAAATTTCTACTCCAGTCATAAGAGTTTGGGATGGTGTAGTGGCACTTCCGATTATTGGGACGCTGGACAGTTCCAGAACACAGGTTGTTATGGAAAATCTTCTGCAACAGATTGTTGATACAGGAAGCTCTATTGCTATACTTGATATTTCAGGTGTGCCGGCGGTAGATTCATTAGTGGCGCAGCATTTAATAAAAACAGTAAGCGCAACCAGATTAATGGGGGCAGAATGTATTATCAGCGGTATTCGTCCTGAAATTGCGCAGACTGTAGTGCATCTTGGAATAGATCTTACAGGAATCATTACCAAAGCATCATTGGCAAGCGCACTTCAGACAGCTTTTGACATGCTGCAGCTTACTGTCGTAAAGAGAAAATAACGAATTTAGATTATTGAACATGGAAAGAATTCCTATACTCAAGATGGGAGATTTTCTGCTTGTCACTATACAGGTGGATCTGTATGACCAATTGGCTGAAAATCTTGAATCTGATTTAATAAATACTATAAACAAAAATAACTCAAAGGGTGTCTTGATTGATATATCTGCGGTTTCTATTATTGATTCCTTTATGGGAAGGATTTTAGGGAATATTGCCGTTATGTCAAAAATTATGGATGCACAAACGGTGGTAGTTGGCATGCAGCCTGCGGTAGCTATTACACTAGTTGAACTTGGTTTATCTTTAAACGGTGTTATAAGTGCCTTGAATGTTGAAAAAGGCATGGATTTGCTTCGCGCGAAAATGTACAATGGCGATAACGAGGAGCAGACGTATGACGACAGCAACCAGTAAAGAAGAACTGCTTATAGTAAAAGAGCAGGATGTAGTTCCTTTGCGTAACCGCGTAAAGGAATATGGCGTAAAGATTGGAATGAGCATTTTAAATCAAACCAAACTAATTACCGCCACAAGCGAACTTGTCCGCAATCTTTTGAAATATGGTGGCGGAGGAAAAGTCATCATAGAATCAGTAAGCAACGGACGTGATCAAGGTGTACGTGTAACCTTTATCGATAATGGGCCAGGAATAAAAGACATTTCGCTTGCGATGAAGGATGGTTACAGCACCGGAAAAAGCCTGGGCCTTGGCCTGCCGGGAACAAAAAGGCTGGTGAATGAATTTGATATACAAACAGAATTGGGAAACGGTACAACTGTGACCATAATAAAATGGAAAAATGGATAATACTTTTTCCGTTTACAAAATTGATGACAGAAGCCTAATTGCATTCATCAAAAGAGAGATACATAACTTGGCGCTACAGTTGGGTTTTAAACCTCACCGAGCCGCTGAAACAGATATTATTGTTGCAGAACTTACTTCTAATCTTATTAAATATGCTAATGGCGGAGAACTGCTTTACCGTGCAAATCATAACGGAAGCTTCAATGAAATAGAAATATATTGTCTCGACAAGGGAATTGGCATTGACAATATAGCCAAGATAATGAATGATGGCTATTCGACTTCCAGCACACTGGGACATGGGATAGGCGCCATCAAAAGATTAAGCAATGATTTTCAGATTTATTCCATGCGAGGATGGGGAACTGTCCAGTATGTAAAAATCTGTGATAAAGCTGATCATCCAATCTCGGCATCCAGTACTGGATTAGATTTTTCAGCAATAAGTGTAAATTATCCGGGAGAACGATTATGTGGTGATGGATATCATATTAAGCATTCCAAAAAAGGTTTTCAGATTTTTGTTGGCGATGGGCTAGGTCACGGAGCAAACGCACATGAAGCGGTCGGACAGGCAATAAGAGCTTTTAAACAATGTACTGAAAGCCATCCCGTGGCTATGTTGCGATATGTTCATGATTACGTTAAAAAGAGCAGGGGACTGGTTGCTACTATTGCATCTGTTGATTATGAAACTCAGAGCTGGAATATCTGCGGAATAGGCAATATCAATACGCGAATCTATAGTGGGCTTGATAACAAAACCTACACGCCATACAATGGCATAATAGGACATAATATCCCCCGCACCATAAACAGCACTGTTGTTCCATACCAAAAACATCAGGTCATTGTGATGCATAGTGACGGACTCAGAACCAGATGGAATTTAAGTGAACTCAATTCTATAATTAAGCAAAGTCCGGGTATTATCGCTTCTGCATTGTATAAAGACAATGTAAGGGGAACCGATGATGCTACAATTTTGGTTGGAAAAATAATTTAAGGCTTTATGAAGGAAATTGTAAAAATTAATCTTGACAATGAAATGGATCTCATACTTGCACACAAGCGTTCAATGAAAATTGCCGAAATGTGCGGGATGCCTCTTCCGGCCCAGACCCGATTTTCGACGGCAGTTTCAGAAGTGGCAAGATGCTCCATTGCTAACGGAAAAAATTCTGTGCTGGTATTGGGAATCAATATCATCAGAGCCAGCTATAAGGAAATATTGGCCGTCCTTACCGATAAAGTCGATCTTAAAAAGTGCAACCCCGAAGCTTATAAATATGCTGCCAAAATATCGGGTAATATAGAATACAATTATACCGATAACCAATCAATAACAACTTTAAGCCATCAGGTGCCTTCACCGGGACTTCTTTCAGATGCAAAAATAAATACTCTGGTTGATTACTTTAAATATGAACCGCCGATCTCTGCTTATGATGAAATCAGAAAAAAGAATATTGAGCTTGTGGCACTTTCAGAAAAGCTGGGAGAAAGTGAAAACCGATATAGAACTCTGGTCGATACAATTCCTGTTTTAATCTGTATTGTCAGCGACCGAAACAATGTACTTTTAGCAAATAATGCATTTCGAATACATCTAAAAGTTCCTTTAGTTGTTTTTGATAAAAAAAGCCTCGAAACATTTATACATTATGATGATGTACATCTAATTATTGAGGGATGGAATTATGCAAAAAAAAACAAAGTAGAATTTTCTGCCGATATTCGTATTAAAAAAGACGATGCTTATATCTGGCATAACATTTCCATTATGCCTAATAAGTCTGAAGACGGCTCTATTGGCAGCTGGCTTATTTATTTTGTAAATAATAATGCCCAGAAAATGATTGTTGAAGCTTTGAAGGATAATTCAGAACTTCGAAAGATCCAGCTTGAACTGGAAAGTGCAAACTCAAAACTCAAATTTAAAAATAAGGAACTTGAACAGTTTGCTTTTATAACAAGCCATGATCTTCAGGAACCGCTGCGGAAAATTATGATTATGATTTCAAGGGCAGCAGAACATTTGACCGAGCAGCAAAAAACGCTTTATTATTTTGATAAAATTACTTTGGCTGCCGGCAGATTATCTAATTTAATTTCAGATGTACTTAATTATTCACGTGTCAATAATCACAATAATTTTGCAGCAAAGGTTGGTCTAGATGATATTGCCGTTCAAACCTTAGACGATCTGAGTCTTATTATAGAAGAAAAAAAAGCTATTGTAAATATAAGTCCACTGCCAACTATAAATGGAATTGATACGCAACTGCGACAGCTGTTTTATAATTTAATAAATAATGCATTAAAATTTAATTCAGCACAGCCAACAGTAAATATATCTTCACGTATAATTTCAGCTCAAAGCGACACAACTTTTGATCCTGCAGCCCCCTCAGGCAATTTTCATGTAATTTCAATTGAAGATAATGGAATTGGGATGGATAGTGAATATTCAGGCCGCATTTTTGATATGTTCCAGCGTCTGCATCAAAGAGATCAGTACAGCGGGAATGGTATTGGACTGGCCTTATGCAAGCGTATTATTGAAAACCATCAAGGCATTATTAATTTTACAAGTTTTCCAGGAGAAGGAACAACTTTTTGGATCTATTTCCCCAAATAATCATTTTTGTTCAAAAGAGAAATGCGGAAAAAGACTAAACATTCATTTTTTATAATTATAGATTTGGATAACAGTAAAAGAAGTGTGATTACGAATTGAACCTATTCCAATTTATTGTTTCCTTTTGCAGTGCTTGTTCCACTGTTTTTTTACCATTTTCCTTGCACGGAAAGATTTAGACCATATTTTATGTAAGAGCTTAAATCCAACTTTTTCAAAGTGCTTGGATATCTTTTCTGTATTTAAGAATTATTCCTATTTCATTATTTTCATTTCGTAGCTTAAAAAAAAAATAATTTCATCCTTTTTCGATAAAAACGAAATTAACATTCTGTGGCAAAAATGAAGGCTGCTCCATGCTGAGAAATTGTATTGACATATTTGATATTTGTCTGTAACTAAGATGTTGACAAACAAAATCCAATTAAAACTTGGTCATAAGATTTGAATTTAATTTTAAAGAATTGGGACGTTCTTATATTTAGTGTAAAGAATACATCAATTTTAGTTAAAATAAGGAAGATTTTTATCCCATTAAAAATTATTGTCTCCCACGATCTTGGCGGTCTGATTTAAATTTGCCGTTAATTTCATTTTTGATTCAAACAGATCAGAATTGAAATTACACCCTTTTATTATCCTATGCATTCGGCCTGAATTAAATGTTTTAGCAGCTTGCGTGTTTAGGGATTAAAACAATATTAATTTAAAAAGAAGAGTTTTGAAGATTGGGATTATGGGCGTGTCCACTGTTACAATGGAAATTGCCAATAGAGCTGCTAAAGCAGGACATGAAGTTTTAATCAGTCATATGCGTAACAATAATATTATAAAGGACGCTGTATCGAGAATGGGAGATCATGTAATATTAGCCAGTAAAGATCGTGTTCTAAAAACTAAAATTATTATACTGTTTGCTGCGCTGGAAGATATTCAAAATTTAATGTCTGAATTGCCAGATATGACTGGAAAAATTTTAATACATACTAATAATGCAATACTTGGCAAGGAATTTCCAGGATCTGTATCTGGGAAATCATCAGGCGAAATAATTGCTTCTCTGTTGCCCGAGGCGAGCATAATTAGGATGTACAGTATCATTGGGCCAAGTATTTGCATGCTTAAAAATCCCGATCAGGAAGGAAATCAGATATTTTATTCGGGAGATGCTATAAGTGCTAAAAGAAAAGTGAAATCTTTTTTTGAAACCTTGGGTTTGGAGGCGATTGATATTGAAATCTCAGATAATAAGACAGTCGCTTTTGAAAAGCAGTATGACTCGGTCTAATTTTAGTTTTAATTTTTTAAAGGCGGGGATTTGAATATATTAAAACATCAGCATTAACAGCTTAAATATCAAAAAGTGAAAGTGGAAAAGAGAGAAAACAAGAATGATTTTTATAAAGAAGTTTTTTTAAAATTAGATTTAAATGAAATAAACAGTTTTGATCATGTTGTTTTGCGAATGAATGTTCCGAAATCAGCTTTTAAACCAAAAGACCTGATATGGAAAATTTACTTTTTGCCCGACGATAAAATGATAAAACCGAACTATAATAATTCGGCTTCAGATATTTTATTGTCAACTATCAAAGGCCAGAAATCAGGATTGATCGAGTGGAAAATTGACAGCAATCAATTACAAAAACTTGGCGAAAATAAAATCATTTCTCTCAAAATTATTGCTTTACATAATTTAAAATCAACTTCACCACCTAATTTAATAAAAGCTGAAATGCACTTTTAGGCTTTCATCAAGAGATTTATGTTAATGTTTGTCCTTTATTTTTGATGTATTCGCTAGGCGTAATGCCATACACTTTTTTGAATTCTCGGCTAAAATATTTTACATCATTAAAGCCAACCTGCAATGCAACAGTCATTGTCGAAGTTTCACCATTTTGAAACAACTCCACGGCATGTTTTAAGCGCTGGTTCTTAATGAATTCGTTTAATGAGAGATCCGTAAGTGCGCTAAATTTTTTGTACAAAACAGATTTGCTGATACCAATTTCTGTTGTAATAAATCCTAAATCTAAATTTGCGTTGCCAATATTATCTTCAATAATCTGCTGCAGTTTTTGAAGGAAAATCTCATCCTGCGATGATTCCGTATTGGTTATAATCGGCAATTTTAAAATCTGTTCGCTATATTTCTTTTGCAAAGCCGTTTTTAAAGAAAGCAGATTTTGAATATTCAGCTGCAGCATTTGATCGCTGAAAGGTTTTGTAACATAAGCATCTGCACCATGTTTCAAACCTTCGATTTGATGAATTGGTGCCGATTTTGCAGTAAGCATAATGACAGGAATATGCGAGGTACGTAAATCTGTTTTAATTTTTCTGCAGAGTTCCAAACCATCCATAATTGGCATCATTACGTCACTGATAATTAAATCAGGAATAATCTGAATTGCAGTTTTCCAGCCTTCAAGTCCGTTTTCGCTTTCATAAACATGGTAATTCGCTTCTAAGGATTGTTTGATAAAATCACGAACTTCATCATTATCTTCTACAATCAAGATCGTTGCGCTTTTGTTTTTGTTTTCTTCAATCGGATTCTCAATAAAGCTTTCAAATGATCTGTCTTCAATTTTTGGAACGATGCTGTTCTCAATCTTTGGCATTAGCGAAAAATCATTTTCACTCAAATGATTTTTGCCCAACTGCAATAAGACAGAAAAAGTTGTTTTTCCGGTTTTTTCTTCTGATGCTGGCTTGCTTTTTACGCTTATTTTTCCTTTATGAAGCTCAATGAGGCTTTTCGTCAAAGCAAGACCAATACCAGTTCCCATACTTTGATCTGCCTGATAAAAGTTGGTAAAAATATCATCCAGATTACTGATCGAAATTCCTTTTCCGTTATCGCTTACCGTGATTTTTACATTTTGTTTTTTTAGCGCAATTTTCAGGTTTATTATGCCTCCGTCTGGCGTAAACTTGAATGCATTTGACAATAAATTAAAAAATACTTTTTCCATTTGGTCTTTATCAAAATAAACCAAAATTTCAGGATCACTGCTTTTAAAAGTGTACTGAATATTTTTTGCTTCGGCGAGTGTCTGAAAACTGTCAAAAATATCTTTTAAGGTTTTGACAAGATCTTCTTCAAAAAAGTAAAGGCGCATATTGCCTGAATCAGCCTTTCTGAAATCCAGCAATTCGTTTACTAATCGGTATAATCTTTCAGTATTGTTTTTAATGCTGACCGCGTATTTATTTGCCTGTGTATTTTCAAATGTCAATTTTTCTAATTTTTCAATAGGCCCTAAAATCAGAGTTAGCGGCGTTCTGATTTCATGCGATACATTTGTAAAAAAATCAAGCTTCATTTTCTCAAAATGCAATTCCTGCTTAAGTTCTGATCTTGCTTTCAGGAATTTCATTATATAATAAACAAGGGCAAAAACGGCAATAAAATAGATAAGATAAGCCCACCACGTTTTCCATAAAGGTGGCAATACTTCGATATTTATTTTCTTGATATTCTTATTCCAAATACCGTCATTATTGGCTGATTTTACTAAAAATTGATAATCTCCAGCTGGCAGATTGGTATAAGTTGCGGATGGAATATCGACATAATTCCAGTTTTTTTCAAAACCTTCCAGTCTATAGGCATATTTGTTTTTATTGGCTTTTATGAAGTTCAATGCCGAAAACTCAATCGTAAAATTGTTTTGGTCGTAATCAAAAGTCAAGGAACTGCTATAATTAAGGTCTTCTTTCAGAAGATTATTTTCATCATTGACTTTTACACTTTTATTGAACAATTTTAGGTTGGACAATACCACATCCGGCGCCATTGTATTTTTTTGGATATTATGCGGAATAAAGCTGACCAAGCCATTGTAAGTGCCAAAATACATGCGCCCTTGGGTGTCATGAAAAGCCGAATTGGTATTAAATTGAATATCTGGAAGACCATCAAAAAGATTAAAACTTCTGAAAGTATTAAAACGGCGATTGTATTTTACCAAACCATTATCGGTACCAATCCATAAGTTGCCATCATTATCTTCTGTCAAGGCTAATATGTTGTCGCTTGGCAAGCCATTATTGATATTAAAAATTTTAAAAGTGCTGTTTTTGAGGTCGAGCAGTGCTAGTCCGTTGTGGTAAGTTCCCACCCAAATGCGCCCTTGGCTATCTTCCACAAAACAATTTATATTGTATCGGAATGGTTTATTTGAGCTGTCTCTAAAATCTTTATGCTGTAGTTTAGATCCTTTGTAATTAAAAATTCCGAGTGGCGTTCCTATCCAAACCGTACCTTTTTTATCTTCAAACAACGCATTAAGAGATTTGTCTAAAAAAGTTCTGCCTTTGGTAGGAGTAAAAGAGAACTTTTTCTGCGCAATATCATAAACATCCAGACCAGTATCAGTACCGATAAATAATTTATTATTTCTGGTCACAATCAAACAGTTGACGTTATCTGAAGTAATGCTGTTGCTGCTGGCATTTCGTCTAAAAACAGTAAAGCTTCCTGTTTTTGGGTCATAAAGATTTACCCCTCCTAAATTTGTTCCTATCCAAATGTTTTGGTTTTTATCAACGGCGATACTTTTGACCAAATTAGAACTCAGGCTGTTCTTGTCGTTAATATTGTTTTTATAAGAGGTAAACAGTTGGCTGTCTCTATTAAAATAGTTCAGACCTCCGGCTTCGGTGCCGATCCATAAATTATGTCTGCCGTCTTCAACTATTGCACTGATTATATTGCTGCTGATGCTGTTTTTGTTGATGTTGTTTTGATAAACGGTAAAAGGCGTATTTACAGAATAGACCACATTTACGCCACCAAAATAAGTGCCTATCCACACGGAGCCATTTTTATCCTGAAAAATATCATAGATCGAGTTTTGGCTCAAACTATTCAGGTTTACCGGATCATGCTGGTAGTTGATAAAGTTACGTGTGTATGGATTCAAAATTGACAGTCCGTCCTGCGTGCCAATCCAAAGTGAACCATTTTTATGAACCAGAATTTTTCTGATATTGTTGTTTATCAGTGTGTTTTTGTCGTTGCTGTTTTTTGAAAAATGAGTAAGCTGCAAGGATTTTTTATCAAAAAGATAAAGGCCGCTTTTTTTAGTTCCAATCCAGAGATTCAAATTTTGATCTTGTACAATGCTCGAAATCAGATCGCCATTTTTGTTGTTTTTAAATTGAGAGCTGAAATGTCTTTTTATAACCATTTTGTTGTCGGCAAAAAACAATTCAAATAACCCATCGGATGTTCCTACCCAAATGTGATGTTCATTGTCTTCAAAAAATTCTGAAACTTGCAAATTGTCTTTTGCTATTTTGATGGAGAGAATTTTTTCACTTTTGGCGGCTTTAAATTTCAGCTGCGTAAGCGAACCGATCCATAAATTGCCTTTATGATCTCTAAAAACTTTTACGATGTTTTCTTTTTGCGAAATGATAGATTCAAAAGTATTGTCCTTGGCATGATATAAATCTAATCCGTCAGACACGACCCACATTTTTTGATCTTGATCTAATGCTATTTTTTTGATAAAATCGCTCGAAGAAATGCTGGTTTTGTTATTTGGGTCATTTTTAAAAATTTTGAACGTTCGCCCGTCAAAACGATTTAAGCCATATTTTGTACCAATCCAAATAAAACCTGTAGAATCCTGGCTGATTGCCAACACTGAATTATTTGAAAGACCATTTATAACATCTAAATGGTTAAATGATAACGAATTGCTTTGAGCAAAGCTTTTAGGACTAAAAAGCAGGAAGCTCCCTAAGCAAATACTCCAGATAAGAAATTTTAAATTAAGATCTTTAAAAATCATTAATAAGACTTAAAGTTTATAAAATTAAACAGCATTTGAAGCTGGCAAAATATTCAGATTTTATTTTTAGAATGCAGAAAGGGAGAAAAAATAGATCAGGCGCGATTACATATTTGTGCCAAAATTAATAGAAATTTTATTAGTCTAAAAATAATATTGATTTAAATTTCAATAAATATAATTTGTTTCCTAATGTTTTGCGAATATAAAATATCTGAAGTCATATAAGTAAGGAAAGTTCCTTTGTTTCTTTATAGTATTTTAAGATTAATCTTGAAGAACAAATCAACTCTTGAAATTTGTAAGAATAGAACTGATTTGAAAATGCTGTTTGAAACCTTTTTTTCTTTAAAAAAAAACAAAGTGCTATCTAAATCTTTGTTTATGAATATTTTAGTAGTTATACGAAATGTCAAGAAAAGCAATAAAAGGAAAAATTTACACTTATTACGGAAATATTTAATCCGTTTTGAAAAGCATTAATCCCAAATTTGTAAATCTAAAAATCCCAAATTTTTTGAATGAACTGATTTTTGGAGGTAGTTTTTTTTCCAGAAGAATTTCTTGCCAAAAAAAATCAAATAGTTCGTTGCGCAAAGATTTGCAAAATAAATAACTATGAATATTTTAAAAAAGATAGTGCCTTGTGCTTTTCTGCTTTTGGCTTTTTCCAGTACAGACAATTCAGCCGATCTGCTGATTAAAGAAGGTTTTAATCGTGCTGAAATTATGTATACAGATATGATCAACACTGAAAAGGATTTTAATCTTTATCCACGCACAACTGCGGCCGACGGAAGTTTAAAGAGCACCAATTTAAAAGATTGGACCTGTGGTTTCTGGGCAGGCGATTTATGGTTTGTTTTTGAATATACTAAAGATGCAAAATGGAAAGAAGCCGCAACTAAATGGACAGAAACCTTAAAAGACAATCAGTTTAACAAAGGTACGCACGATCTGGGATTTATGATGTATTGTAGTTATGGTAACGGGTACCGCTTAACAGGAAATAAAGCGTATCGCGATGTACTTCTCGAATCTGCAAAATCATTGGCCAGCAGATACAGTCCCATAACAAAGTGCATTGAATCTTGGGATCAGCGTATGTCTTGGGACGGCAAAACGCTTTGGAAATATCCTGTAATAATTGATAATATGATGAATTTGGAGCTGCTTTTTTGGGCTTCTAAAGAAACAGGCGATCCTACTTATTACAATATTGCTGTATCACATGCCAATGCTACGATGAAAAATCATATTCGTCCGGACTTCAGTACGTATCATGTAGTGAATTATGACGAAAAAACGGGAGCAGTTCTGAACAGAGAAACGTGCCAAGGATTTTCTAACAATTCGACTTGGGCAAGAGGACAAGCTTGGGCAATTTACGGTTTCACGATAATGTATAGAGAAACAAAAGACAAGAAATATTTGGATACGGCGGTCAAACTGGCGGATTTCTTCTTGAATAATAAAAGTCTGCCAAAAGACAAAATTCCGTTATGGGATTTTAATGTTAATCAGGAAGGCTACACACCGTTATGGAACTACCAGAAAGAAAAATTCAGTAATCCTATTCCTCGAGACGCTTCGGCGGCGGCAGTTACAGCTTCTGCACTTTTGGAAATAAGTACGTATTTGTCTAAAGAAAAAGGAAAAAAATATAGAGCCGATGCTTTAGAAATCATCGAATCATTAAGCAGCAGCGCTTATCTAGCGATTCCAAATACGAACAATAATTTTTTAATCAAGCACTCTGTAGGCAGCCTGCCGCACAATAGCGAAATTGATGTGCCGTTAAATTATGCTGATTATTATTATTTGGAAGCTTTATTGCGATATAAAAAATTAGAAAATAACTTATCATTGCAATAAAAAATAAGATGAATAAGATTTTGTTTTGCATGTTGATGCTAACTGTCAGTTTTTCATGTTTTTCGCAAGAAGAAGCTGCGATTTTTAAAGAGTTTAAAAAGAATAAACAGAAATGCGAGCTGCCTGATTTCTCCTATGCAGGTTTTCATTATGGAGAACAGCCTATTCCCGTTGTCACAAAAAATATAATAGATGTAACCCAGTACGGCATTAAAGCAAACTCAAAGAGAGACCAGACCAAAGAAGTGCAGGAGCTTATTGATAAAGTTGGCGCAGATGGCGGAGGTGTTCTATATTTTCCGAAGGGGGGGTATTATTTTAATATGAATCCGAGAGAAAAGCAGTCTTTGAAAATAAACTACAGCAATATAGTTCTGAGAGGAGAAAATAACGGCAGCAAAGGAACTGTGTTTTTTGACGGCTATCCTTTGACACAAGATGATATGAGTCCATGGCTGTCTCCAGCTTTGATTCAAACCGGAACTAAATTGCAAAGCACGGCAAGTTTTTGGGGAATTGATTTTCCTAAAAATGGAGCGCAAAAATCAGAGGTAATTTCTACCAGTGCTGGTGTTGTAAGCGAAGAAATTCAGCAGGCACAAGTTTTGACGCAAATCATCAAAAGCGCAAAAAAAGGCGACAAAACGTTGTGGCTAAAAAACACAGCCCAATTAACTGCTAACGACTATATTTTACTTGGTTTATACAACAGCGATGATGACGGCACATTGATTAAAAGCATCATCAGCCCTGTTAAACAATTCTATGATTTTGAAGCGTCAGCAAAAAGCGCGGGGCCAAGCGGTGCGCCTTCTTATCAATGGCTGGTCCAGATTGAAAGCGTAAATAAAAACAGCATCACATTAAAACAGCCTTTGAGAAGAGATTTCGATTTAAAATACGAACCTGTAGTGGCAAAGGCAGAAATGCTGCGTGAAATCGGGATAGAAAACATTCACATAAAATCAGGCTGGGCTGGGTATTATTGCCATCACGGCTGTGAAGGAGGAGATAAATACCAAAGCCATGAGATGGATTACGGCTGGAATGCGATAAATTTCTGCAGAGTTGCCAATGGCTGGATAAAAAATGTGACTTTGGAAAATTTTACCAGTCCGATTTATTTGCTGGACAGCAGAAATGTAACCATTGACAGTGTTGATTTTATGGGTTTTGATGGCCATAGCGGTGTGAAGATTTATAGTCATGCCTGTGACAATTTGATCCAGAACCTGAATTTCAAAAACAGTTTTACGCACGTGTTAAGCGGAGAAGGTAATGCTTATGGGAATGTTTTCAGAAATGTTGCTTATAAAGCAGTTAGTGCAAAACCAGGTATGTTTGATTTTCATGGTTTCAGTGATAGAAGATTTTCGCCTCCATCGGAAAATTTATTCGAAAATATTAAAGGGCTCAATAAAATCAGTGGAGGCGGCGCGGCAAACAATCTGCCTCATACTGCAAATTTCAATACTTGGTGGAATGTTGAATTAGCTGATTTTAATGATAAGGATTCAGAGATGTTCTTCAGCTGGCAGTCTCCGGTAAAAGGTTTGGTGAAAGATAATTTAAGTCATCAAATGTATCCAAAAAGTATTTTGGCAGGAGTTTACCAGCCCCAGTTTGAAGTAACCATAAATGGCAATAAAACAGATACCCAAGACCAATGGATTTATACCGAAAATTTTAATAAGGGAAAAGTGTATCCTTTGTCATTATATGATGCACAATTAAAAATGAGAATTCATAAAAGCAATTAAGCGAGGGATTTATAGATTTTAAAGGAAAAAATAAAAGGAATATTTCAATCTAAAAAAGGAAAATTGTCATCTTATGTAAACTTGTATCAAAGTACATTTGAATCATAGTTTGACTATCGATTTTAGAAATATTGAAACTTAATTTACAAAAGGCTAGTAATAGCCTTTTTTTATACAACAAAGTCCCGCTTTTATGAAAAAAACTTCTTTTTTATTTTATTCATTTTTGATACTTCTATCAGTTTCCTGTTCGCCAAAAAAGGAGGATCAAACAGCTAAGAAACCTAATGTCATATTTATTTATGTTGACGATTTGGGTTATGGCGATCTGAGTTGCTACGGCGCAACCGCGGTTCAGACTCCAAATGTTGATGCATTGGCGGCAGGTGGAATCCAGTTTACTGATGCCCATTGCAGTGCTTCGACCTGCACGCCTTCACGATATTCCTTGCTCACCGGAAATTATGCTTTTAGAAATAATGCGGCTATTCTGCCCGGCGATGCTCCATTAATTATAAATCCAGAACAGGAAACCATTGCAGGTATGTTTAAAAAACAAGGATATGCCACAGCAGTAGTAGGCAAGTGGCATTTGGGTTTAGGAAACGGCAGTCCAGATTGGAACGGAGTCATTAAACCGGGTCCGTTAGAAGTAGGATTTGATTACAGTTTCCTGATACCAGCAACCGCTGATAGGGTTCCTACCGTATTTGTTGAAAACCACAACGTTGTCAATTTGGATACTCATGATCCGATTACTGTGAGCTATGATGAGAAAATAGGATCAGACCCGACAGGAATGGAGGATGAAGTATTTCTAAAAATGATTGCCGACAAGCAACACAGCGGTACGGTTGTAAATGGTATAAGCCGCATTGGTTATATGAGCGGAGGACACAGTGCGTACTGGAAAGATGAAGATTTCCCTGTTATATTGACCAAAAAAGCTAGTAATTTTATTAGCAGTAATAAAGACAAACCATTTTTTCTGTATTTTGCTTTACCTGATATTCATGTTCCCCGAGCGCCAAATGAAAAATTTGTAGGTTCTACAAATATGGGACCTCGCGGTGATGCTATTGTCCAAATGGATTGGGTTACGGGGCAGATTATGACAAAACTGAAGGAGCTGGACCTCGCAGAAAATACTATTATAGTTTTTAGCAGTGACAACGGACCCATTTTAGAGGACGGCTATGCAGATCAGGCATTGACAAATATAGGCAGTCATAGACCAACAGGAAATTTTAAAGGCGGAAAATACAGTGCTTATGAGGCTGGCACCCGCGTACCAACTATTGTATATTGGCCTGCTAAAATTAAACCTTCTAAAAGCAATGCATTAATTAGTCAGGTTGATTTTTTTGCTTCATTTGCGAAATTAATAGGTGCCAAAATCGAAAATAAAGAAACTGCTGTTGATAGTTTTGATATGCTTGATGAATTATTGGGAAAATCCCAAAAAGGACGTCAATATTTGATCGAGGAGGCTTTTACTATGAGTATAAGAAAAGGAAATTGGAAATATATTGCACCACAGATTCAGCCATCATCACCATGGCTGGCAGATAAAAATGTGCTTACAGGCTTGCAAGAGACACCACAACTATATGATTTGAGTAAAGATCCGGCTGAAAAGCATAATTTGGTATCGAAAATGCCTGGAAAAGCTAAAATTTTAGCACTTGAATTATCTAAAATTATGAAAGCTCCCAGCCGAAAACAGCAATAATATAACTATAAACGTATTAAAATTTATTCAGAATAATGTAAAAAGAAGTTTTTGTGTAAAAACGCCGTAAAAAGGAGGATTTTAACCCAAAAAAGGAAAATAATCTCCTTTTAAATCGTACTTGCATGAGTACATTTGGAAAAAAAAACATGAAAGAAAACGTTTTCGTAATTGTATAAATTAATTGAAAACGGAAACAAAAACTAAACTAACATTTAACCAAACTAAATTTAAGAATTATGAAAAAATTGAATTTAAAATACCAGCCTTCTCAGAAGGTTTTTAGACATTTATTTGTTGGTATTTTTTTGATCATTATTCCATTTTTTGCACAGGCACAGGAAAAGAAATTAATATCGGGAACTGTAGTTGATGAGAATAAAGATCCTCTTCCCGGAGTAACTGTAAGTGTGAAAGGAACAAAAGATGCCGCTTTAACTGATTATACCGGACAATACAGCATTAAAGCTGAATCAAAAGATCAATTGGTTTTTACATATATAGGTTTTGAAACTGCAGCTGTTACTGTTGGTGATAAAAAGGCTCTAAATGTTAGTTTAAAATCCGCAACCAGTACTCTTGATGAAATTGTAGTTATTGGATATGGAAGCGTAAAAAGAAAAGATCTGACAGGTTCTGTTTCAAGTGTATCAATGCCAGACATCAATAAAGCTCCTGTTCGTTCTTTCGATGATGCATTGGCAGGTCGTGTTGCGGGGGTGCAGGTAACTTCGGCAGATGGCAGACCAGGTTCTGGAGTTGATATCGTAATTCGAGGCAACAACTCGGTTACTCAGGCTAACAGCCCATTGTATGTTATTGATGGCTTCCTGATTGAGGATCCTAATAATAACGTAATCAATCCTGCTGATATTGAATCTATTGATATTTTAAAAGATGCTTCAGCTACAGCTATTTATGGTGCAAGAGGAGCGAATGGAGTTATCGTAATCCAAACCAAAAGAGGTAAAGAAGGTAAGCCCGTATTTACTTTTAACAGCACCACCGGTGTTCAGGATATGTTGAATAAAATGGATTTAATGGATCCTTATGAATATGTAAAATACCAATTGGATTTTAACCCTCTTCCTACTTCGGCTGTTGGTTCGCCACAAACACCAACCGAGATCTATCTTACTAAGCCTGGAAGAACTCTTGACTATTACAAAACAGTAAAAGGAATTGATTGGCAAGACCTGACAAGCCGTACCGCTTTGTACAGCAGTAATGATTTTGCCGTAAGGGGAGGAACTAAAAAATTGAAATATGCAACTTCTGTTTCGGCAGTTGATCAGGATGGTATTTTGTTAAACTCGAATTATAAAAGATACCAGGGACGTGTAAACCTTGATTATAATATTACTGATAATTTAAAAGTAGGTGTTAATTCAAATTACAGTTTCCTGGAACAAACCGGACAAGATCCAACAAGAGGAGAAAATGGTGCAACTACCAATCTAATGACTTCAATTTGGGGAATGCGACCTGTTCCTTCTGAAACATTTGATTTGGAAGATTCATTTCAAGACCCGGATATGAACGCATCAAGTGATTACAGAATCAATCCTGTGATTAATCTTCAGAATACTTATGATGTAAGTAAGACAAAGAATTTTGGTATAAATGGTTATGTTGAGTATTCATTTGCTAAAAATTTTAAATTGAGATCCACTTTTGGCATTAATGAAAGCAGATTAGAAAGAAGTGAATTCTACAATACAAAAACGTCTAAAGGACGTCCAGGAAGCGTGGGTGGAGTTCAGGGAAAAATTACAGATACCAATTATAGCAACTGGCTGAATGAAAATACTTTAACTTGGGATAAAACGTATGGTCAATCAAAATTTACTGTTCTGGGAGGGTTTACAGCTCAACAAAGAAAAGACTGGACTCATGGTTACGGTGAAACTCAATTGCCTAATGAGGCTTTGATGTTTGATGGATTTGGGCAAGGAGTTCCTGTAAGGATAGATCCTACCAATTCTGAATGGACAATGGCTTCGTTTTTAACGAGAGTAAATTATAACTACGGCTCTAAATATATGATTACAGCCTCATTCAGAGCTGATGGATCATCTAAATTTCCTTCACAAAATCACTGGGGGTATTTTCCATCGGGAGCAGTTGCCTGGAAATTTAAGGAAGAAAATTTCCTAAAAAACAGCAAAACAATATCTGATGGTAAACTGCGCGCCAGTTATGGACAAACGGGAAATAATCGTGTAGGGGCATATGATTATCTTACTTACTATTTTAATCCAATAGTTAATACATACACTTTTAATAACCAATACGTTCCTGGAGTTATACCTCAAAAACTTGGAAACTCTGATTTGAAATGGGAAACTACAGAGCAAATTGATGCAGGAATTGATTTAGGCTTCTTTAACCAAAGAATCATTTTCAATGCAGATGTGTATAAAAAAACAACTAAAGATTTATTGTTGAATACACAACTTCCTCCTAATACAGGGTTTGCTACAGCATTCAAAAATATCGGAAGCGTAGAGAATAAAGGTTTGGAATTGACATTAACAACCAGAAATATCGTTACAAAAGATTTTACCTGGACTTCAAGTGCCAATATTGCTTTTAACAAAAGTAAATTGATTGCCTTAGGCGAAGGCCAAAATACAATGGAAAGTGTTGTTAACTGGGATACAAATTGGAGAACTACAAGCGCATATATCGCAAAAGTAGGTGAGCCTTTAGGACAAATTTATGGATACCAATGGGCTGGTGTTTACCAAATATCTGATTTTACAGGCAGCGGTACAACAGCAGATCCTTATAAATTAAAAACAGGAATTGCGACAAACGGAAATACAGTTGCCGCTATTCAGCCTGGAGATATTAAATATGTAGATCAAAATGGCGATGGAGTTGTAAATGCTAAAGATTATACTACAATTGGAAATGGTTTGCCAAAAAACACAGGTGGTTTCAGTAATAACTTCACTTACAAAGGTTTTGATTTGAATATTTTCTTCCAATGGTCATATGGTAATGATCTATTGAATGCCAATCGTATTTTGTTTGACGGAAATGCAAATGGTTTAGGAAACTTCAACCAAATGGCAGTTTATGAAAATCGTTGGTCACAAACCAATCAGGATTCTGATGTTTTCCGTCCAAAAGGGTTTTTCGGTGGAGGATATTCATCAAGATATGTTGAAGATGGTTCTTATTTAAGATTGAAGACAGTTGCCCTGGGTTACAATGTCGATTCAAAATTGGTAGCTAAATGGCACTTAAAATCATTGCGATTCTTTGTTTCAGGACAAAATTTAGCAACCTGGACGAAATATACGGGTCCAGATCCTGAGGTAAATACTTATAGATCAGTGTTAACACCTGGATTCGATTTTTCTGCTTATCCTCGTGCACGTACTTTTGCTCTTGGTACCAATATTACATTTTAACAACATTAAATTAGTTTCAAAATGAAAAAGATATATATATTATTAGGAATGGTAGCAATGTTTACCAGCTCTTGTGAAGATTTTTTAAATGAAGAGCCAATCGATAAAATTGGCGCAGAACAATATTATACAGATGAAGCCGGTTTAACTCAGGTTTTAGCTGGGGTTTATGACCCTTTAGGTTCTGTCAACCTTTATGGAAATAATATCAATGTGATCAATGAAGTAGGTTCTGATGAAGGCTATTATGCGCGTTCTGCCCAGACTACAGGTGTACAGGTTTATAATTTTGATCCGACCAATGCCAATATAGCAGGTTTATGGACAGATCTATATACCGGAATTAACAGAGCCAATGATTTAATTGCGCATATAGATTTGCCAAAAATGGATGAAGACAAACGCCAGCAAATATTAGGTGAGGCCTTGTTTCTAAGAGGATACTATTATTTTATGCTGGTTACCAGATTTGGAGATGTGCCCGTAAGACTGACTCCAACTACGAGTCCTAATGGAGTTCAAATAGCCAGAACGCCAACTGCTCAGGTTTATGCTCAAATATTGAAAGATATGAAAGAGGCTGAAGCAAAAGTAGGTACTTCATCGGCTATTGGTTACCCAAGTCGTGTTTCAAAAACGGTCGTACAAGGAATTCTTGCCAGAGTATGTTTGCAAATGGCTGGATATCCATTAAATGATGCTTCAAAGTATGCGGAATCTTTAAGCTGGTCCAAAAAAGTAATCGACTCAGGTGAACATGCTCTAAATATAACTTATAGCACAGATGCTGCTTATAATAGCTTTAACGAAACAATACCGTCTATTCCCGCAAATTCTAATAATGCTTACCGTCAAATATTTATAAATGCTGCGAGAGAAGCTTATAATACAAAGGAATGTATGTGGGAAGTTGAATTTAAAGGAAATCGTGCCGATGGCTATTTTGACCTGGGAGGTTTAGGAAGCCAAATAGGTATTACGATGACACCATCAGCAGCCAATTCTCCTTTATATAACAGTATAGGATATTGTTACGGATTTGTAAAAGGAACATCTCGCTTATTTAATAAGTATGATGCTACAGGAAAAGATTTAAGACGTGATTGGAATCTGACTACGTACACATGGACTATAAACAATACAACAAATGTTGCTACTAAAACAGCCATTGCAAAAACGGTTCAATTTGGTAGAGATGTTGCAAAATGGAGAAGAGAATATGAATTGCTTAGTCCTAAAGATAAAAACCAAACCGGAATCAATTTTCCTGTCTTGAGATATTCAGATGTCCTATTGATGTTTGCAGAAGCTGAAAATCAGGTAAATGGACCAACTGCAGCAGCTTATGAAGCAATCAATCAAGTGCGTCGCAGAGGTTACGGACTGCCAGTTGGTATACCAAGTTTGTTAGCAGATTTTACAGGACTTAATAAGGCTACTTTTCAACAAGCTATTGAAGATGAGCGTATGCGTGAATTGTGTTTTGAAGGATTACGCCGCTATGACCTGATTCGCTGGAATAAATTTGTCAGCACAATGAATTCTGTAGGGGCAGAAATGGCTGCAGCTCCTTCTGTTTCGGGCCCCTTATCTATAGGCGATCAGAGATATGGGAAGACAGCAGGAATTAATGTTACTAATAGAAACCTATTATTTCCTATTCCTTCTATAGAAATACTGTCGAATAAATTAATAACAGAAAACAACCCAGGTTGGTAAAATTCGATTAATTGAAAAATATTAAATACTTTCCGATACTATTATCTTTCTGCAGCTTATCAATATTTGCTCAGAAAGATAATAAAACGGATCATTTTGAAATAAAAAAAATGATCCACGATAATTTTGTTTTTGCCGAGAAGCAATATCAATTTTTGGAGAAAGCCACACCATCAGATTCTATGCCCAAAACATTCGAAGGGAATCGAAATATCAGTTCTGATGCATACTGGTGGTGTAGTGGCTTTTATCCGGGTACGCTTTTGTATATTTATGAATATACCAAAAAGCCACTGATCTTAAATGAAGCCAAAAAAAGACTTGCCCTATTAGACACGGTAAAATATTATACCAAAAACCATGATTTAGGTTTTATGATGTTTTGCAGTTTTGGGAACGCTTATCGATTGACAAAAGATTCAGCATACAAAAAAGTGATTCTTCAATCATCTAAATCATTAGCAACAAGATACCGCCCAGATGCCAGAGTAATTCAGTCATGGGAAGTCAGCGATGATGGATTGAGAAATAAAAAAAATGGTTTTGTAGGCCCGGTTATCATTGACAACATGATGAATCTGGAAATGCTGGAATGGTCGAGCCAACACAGTGCCGACAAAAGTTTTGCCAATATTGCAGAAACTCACGCCAACACGACGATTAAAAATCATTTCAGGCCTGATTACAGCAGTTATCATGTGCTTGACTATGATTTAAAGACGGGAGAAGTGCTTAAGAAAGTTACAGCTCAGGGATATGCTGATTCCAGCGCATGGAGCAGGGGACAGGGATGGGCATTGTACGGTTACACCATGATGTACCGTTTTACCAAAAATCCTGTTTATTTAAAACAAGCGCAGGAAATTGCTAAATTTATACTGAACAATCCTCATTTACCAGCTGATAAGATTCCGTACTGGGATTTTGATGCGCCAAATATTCCGAATGCTTTGCGCGATGCATCGGCAGCTTCGATTTATGCATCAGCACTTTTGGAATTGGGACAATATACTTCGGGGAAAGAAAAGCAGAATTATGTTGATGTTGCCAAAACGATTTTGACATCATTATCTAGTCCGAAATATAGAGCCGAATTAGGAAAGAATGGAGGTTATTTGCTGATGCACAGCGTAGGTTCGATTCCGCATAACGGTGAAATAGACGTTCCGCTTACCTATGCTGACTATTATTTTCTGGAAGCATTATTGCGTTATCAAAAATGGTATTTATAATTTTTGGGGAGATTTCTAAATACAACACATAGAAACACAGTTATTTAGTTTATAAAGGCTTTTTTGTCAGACTACAACAAACACTTCTTACTATTAAAAATAAACTGTAATTGTGTTTTTCTGTGTGTTTTTTACTGATTATTACTCAACAATTCAGTACTATTTTTTAATAAAACAGATTCATTAAAGGCAAAATATTGAGATCATGACAGCATCGACAACAAGACACAACTGCAATAAAAAACAGATTCAGAAGGGATTAATTCTTCTTTTGAATCTGTTTGCCATAACAGTGGTTTTTGCCCAACAAGAAGCCAAAATATTTAAAGAGTATAAGAAAGACAAAAGCATATTGCCTGATTTCTCGTATGTTGGTTATCATCAGGGAGAAAAAGAAATCCCTACCGTAACTAATTATAAAATTTTTGATGTTACTTCTTTTGGTGCAAAACCTAATGATACTATCTCAGACAAAGTTGCGATCCAATTGGCTATTGATGCCGCTAATAAAAATGGTTCGGGAATTGTTTTTTTTCCAAAAGGAAGATTTTTGGTTAATGAAGAGGGAGATGCGACCAATTCTATTATTTCAAAAAAAGGGCATATTATTTTCAGAGGAAGCGGTTCTGGTCCTGAAGGAACGGAGTTGTACATGAAAAACAATCTTCAGCCGGCAAATCCTTCTCAAATGTGGACTGTTCCGCCATTATTTGTTTTTACCAGCTCTGGTTCTGATAAAAAAATAGGTCAGGTTACTGAGGCAGCTTCTATTGGTGATTTGACAATTCAGGTAAATACAACTGAAGGTCTGCAAACAGGAGATTGGATTGCACTAAAATTATTAGATAATAACAAAGCTCTAATAGCAGCTGAATTAAAAAACAATAAGGCAGAACCTGAATGGACTAACCTTATAGAAAAAGGAATAAGTGTCAAAGTTTTTTATCAGATAAAAAATATAAAAAATGAAGTACTTACACTAAATGCGCCAATTTCATATAAGATTGACCCAAAATATAAATGGGAAGTTTATAAATTCTCCAATAGTGAAGAGGTTGGAATAGAAGATATTGCATTTGTAGGGAACTGGAAAGAAAAATTTGTACACCACCGTTCCTGGAAAGATGATAGCGGCTATACGATGCTTCGAATTCAAAGAACAACAAATTCATGGATGAAAAATTGCCGTTTTACGGATTGCAGTGTTGCGGCAACAATTTCACTAAGTGCCAATGTTACTGTTTTGAATTGTTTAGTAAATGGCAATGCGGGACATGAAGCGATAAGCTCCGGAGGTTCTACTAATGTATTGATTGCTAAATGCGTTGATGAAGCTTCACAATGGCATTCTTTTGGAACTACTGGTGGAACTATGAATACTGTAATTTGGGAATGTACTTATCCTGCAACTACAAGTTTTGAGTCGCATTCGAGTCAACCCAGAAATACATTGCTAGATGGTGTAGAAGGCGGTTTAATGAATGGCCGTGGTGGCGGTGCAAAAGAAAATATGCCCAACCATATGCAAGGCTTGGTTCTTTGGAATTACAAACAAACCAACGAACCTGTTAAGGATTTTGAATTTTGGCCGTCCTCGGCAGTATCTGAATGGTGGAGAATTCCGAATCCCATAATTGTAGGGTTTACAAGCAAAGGAACTTCTTTTAAATTGGAACAATTAGGACAATCTGAATCTATTGGTAAACCAGTTGAACCGGCTTCATTATACGAAGCACAATTAAAATTAAGATTGGGAAAATTACCCAAATGGATTAAGGAAACAAGTAAATCTGGCACCTTTTAAAATGTTTAAACTAACAGACTAATTTAAAGAATAATCAAAATCATGAAACTTGAAAAACAACTAATTATTTGCCTAATTTGCTTTACTTTTTTCGGGAGTACAGCTTTTAGTGCCATCAAACTTCCTTATTTATTTTCGGATAATATGGTGCTGCAGCAACAATCGCATCCTTTGATTTGGGGTTGGAGTACAGCTGGAGTTCAAGTTAGTCTTGTTACATCGTGGAATAAAAAGAAGATTACAGTTACAGCAGATTCCAACGGAAAGTGGAGAGCAAATGTTGATACTCCTGCAGCAGGCGGTCCTTTTGAAATAAAAATAAGTGAACACAACAATAGCATTACGATCAAAAATGTCTTGATTGGAGAGGTTTGGCTTTGCAGCGGACAAAGTAATATGGAAATGCCAATGAAGGGCTTCAAAGATCAGCCTATTCTTGGTTCAGGCGATGCGATTTTTAATTCGGCCAATGACAAAATCAGGTTGTACACCGTTCCAAAAGCAGTTGAGAGAGAGGTTCAGGATGATTCTAATAAGGCTATTTGGAATGAAGCTGAACCAGAATCGGTTACCAACTTCAGCGCTACTGCCTATTATTTTGGGAGATTATTGTATGCTAAGTTAAAAGTGCCAATTGGTCTGGTGTGCAGCAGTTATGGTGGTACTCCCGTAGAAGGCTTTATGGATGAAGAAGCATTGAAACCATTCCCTGATGTTAACTCGTTTCCATCTAAAACCGATGCCTCACAAAAAATTGACAATAAAAATGCTACTGCAGTTTATAATGCGATGTTGCATCCTGTTCTTGGCTACACTATTAAAGGCTGTATCTGGTATCAGGGAGAAACCAATTATAATCGCCCAAAACAATACGAAACTTTGTTTCCTGCTTTTGTAAAAATGCTGAGAACAAAATCAAATAATGAGAATCTTCCGTTTTACTATGTGCAGATTGCTCCGTACAAAAACAAACCTATCGAATCTGATCCAAAGCTGAATTCTGCTTATTTGAGAGATGCCCAAAGGAAAGCATTGGCAGTAATCCCAAACAGCGGTATGGTGGTTACATTGGATATTGGTAATGAAATTTTCATTCATCCTTGGGATAAGGAAACGGTTGGAAAACGTCTGGCGTATATGGCACTTGCCAAAACCTATGCTTTAAAGGGATTTCCTTACGCTTCACCAATTTATGAATCGGTAAGTTTTGCAGGAAATGTGGCTACTGTCCAATTCAGCAATACGCCCAACGGTTTTACTTCTTATGGTAAGCCTCTGAGCAATTTTGAAATTGCGGGAGAAGATAAAATTTTTCATCCGGCAAAAGCAGTAATTACAAAAGGGGTTTTAACTGTATCATCGCAAGAGGTTCCTAATCCTGTAGCGGTGAGGTACGCCTTTAAAGATTTTGTGATTGGCGATTTGTTCAACACCGAAGGATTTCCAGCCAGCAGTTTTAGAACTGATGATTGGGAATAATTGTCTAATTGAAAAAATATATTTTCAAAACCAAATTTTATGACCGAATCAATTATTTCATCTCAAAAAACGTCTGCATTAATTTTATTCTTCGGAATGAGTATTTCTTCTTTTTCGCAAAGCAAAGAAATAAAATTATGGGATAAAGTCCCGGATGCTATAGCTTCTAAACGTTATAAAGAAGAGCCGAGAATAGATGACTCGGGAAATATTACGGGAATCAGAAAAGTTACGGAACCTACTCTGAAAATATTTTTAGCAGATAACAAAGGAGCTAAAAACACAGCGGTTATTATTTGTCCTGGCGGAGGTTATGCTCTTTTGTCGCATGAAAAAGAAGGCGATGATGTTGCCAAATGGCTTCAGTCTATTGGGGTTTCGGCTTTTGTTTTGAAGTACAGGCTTCCAAGTGACAGCATTATGAAAAACAAAACGATCGGTCCGTTGCAGGATGCTCAGGAAGCGATAAGAACTTTACGCAGAAATGCTGACCAATGGAATCTTGATGTCTCCAAAATTGGTGTCCTGGGGTTTTCTGCAGGAGGACATTTGGCTTCTACTTTGTCCACACATTACAACGATAAAGTGTATGAATCTAAAGATAAAACCAGCGCACGTCCCGATTTCTCTATTTTGCTTTATCCGGTAATTTCTATGGAAGACGGAATTACGCACCGTGGGTCAAAAGAAAACCTTTTAGGAAAAAATGCCAGCAGTGAAATGGTAGCCCAATATTCGAATGAAAAAATGGTTAACAAAAACACACCCAAAACATTTTTAATGCATGCTACCGACGACAAATCGGTGCCGGTTGAAAACAGCATCAATTATTATTTGGCATTAAAGCAAAATAAAGTTTCGGTCGAGATGCATTTGTATGAAAATGGCGGACATGGTTTTGGTTTAGGAATTGCGGGAACCAATAAAAATTGGCCAAATGCCTGCGAAAAATGGTTAGCTGAAAATGATTTGATTAAAACTACAACAGAAGCCACAGTCAATTTGAAAAAAGAATAAAATCGATACGATTCAATGACAATAAAAAGGAGATTCAAAACCAAAAATGATAAAATGAAAAGACTTTTTTTTCTTTTATGTATAATTTATATTTCTTGTGTGGGCATGCAAGCACAAAATCGTTTGCAATATGATATAAAGATCAAAAGCAATAATGCCGCAGTAGTAACCCCGGATATTAAAAGAGGAACTAGTGTGAGACCAAATGGTGAAAGTTTGGGTTATACGGGTAATTACCTATTGCGTAATGGGAGACCTTGGTTTCCTGTTATGGGAGAATTTAATTTTGAAAGGTACAAGGCTGATCAATGGGAACAGGAAATTATTGCCATGAAGGCAGGAGGCGTCGAGGTAATCAGTTCCTATATTATTTGGATTTTTCATGAAACCAAAGAAGGTGTTTATGATTGGAATGGAAATAATAACCTCAACAGGTTTTTGGCATTGTGCAAAAAACACGGAATGCTTGCATGGATACGAATAGGCCCGTGGGTACATGCCGAAATTAAGAATGGAGGTTTCCCGGACTGGCTGATGAACAAAAACATAAAACTACGAACAGACGATCCGGAATACTTGCGTTATTCGGCTTCATATTATAAACAAATAGCAAAACAATGCGAGGGACTTTATTTCAGGCAAGGCGGACCAATTATTGGAATTCAACTGGAAAATGAGATGAATTTTAAAAATGACCCTGAGTACCAGCATATGAAAACATTGAAAAATATGGCAATTGCTGATGGAATGGATGTTCCTTATTATAGTGGTTTTGCTCCGGGTCCTGATAATCAGGATGAATTTTTCTATAGCCTTGGCAGTTATCCAGATAGTCCTTGGAACACAACCACCAAACCGTTTATTAAGGGAGTGTATTTCATTAAGCCACTGAAAGCCGATGATGACATAGGAAGTGATTTGTTGGGTAAAGTTGATGCAAAAGTTCGCAATAATTATCCATTAATCTCTGCCGAATTGGGATCTGGTATGCAGAAAACCTATCACAGACGTGTAGATGTATCTGCTGCTGATGTAGCAGCCAATATTTTTACAAAATTAGCGGCAGGTTTGAACGGTTTTGGGTATTTTATGTTTCATGGAGGTTTTACTCCTCTTGATTGGGCAAATGACTACGGTTTTCAGGAATCAAGGGTGTCAAATTATCCTAACGATATGCCGTTGCTTAATTACGATTTTCAGGCTCCGTTAGGCGCTATGGGAATACCGGCGCCATCTTTTTCTGAATTAAAATTAATGAATCTTTTCGTAAAGGATTATGGCGATAGACTAGCAGAAACACGACCTTATTTCCCTGCTAAATTAAAACGTTCAATGGTTTCAAAAGATACAGTACAGTCTTCTGTTCGTTCAAAAAACGGCAAAGGTTTTATCTTTCTTTCGAACTACCAAAGACTGGTTTCATTGCCAGAAATTAAAGATTTTCAATTGAGTATAAATGATGGGACAGCAACGGAAACGGTTCCGGCAAAGCCCATTACTTTTCCTGCCAACCATTATGTAGTCTGGCCTTATAAGCTGGATATGCAAAGCGTATTGTTGAAATATGCTACCGTACAGCCACTTTCTAGTTTAAATAATGGTGAAACAAAAACGTTTGTTTTTTTTAGAGATGCCATCAATCCGGAAATGGTTTTTGATAATACGACCATTAAAAAAGTAAGCGCTCTGAAAGGCTGTGTTTGGAATGAAAAAGACGGAATTGTAACCAGTGATAAACAAGAAGGTAATTTTTATTTTGAAGTAACAAGTAAAAATGGCGAATTGGTTAAAGTACTTGTTGTTACCAGAGAACAGGCTTTACAGGCATACAAAATTAATTACGGTAATAAACAAGAAGCATTGATTTTTACCGAAGCTTTGTTAAGAGAGGAATCAGACCATCAATTGAGTTTTGAAATTGCCAGTAAAGACGGTAAGATTGAGGTTAAAGCATATCCAAGTTCTGATATAGTGCTTAAATCAATTTCAAAAGATATAAGCTGCAAGCAAATTAATACTGATAATTTGTTGGGCTCATTTATGTTGAATCCTTCCATTGTCAACAAACCTGCTGTAAATTTTATGCCATTCGTTGATACTAATATTGAAGCAGCCCAAAAATTTAAAGACTCGATGTTAACGGCATTCAAAAAATCAAAAGAATTCAAACCGTTGCAGCCTGGGGCTTTATACAAAGCGACATTTCATTCATTGCCAAATCAGCAATTGTATCAATCGACTTACAGCTGTAAGCAAACTGCTGGTGTGGTTGATTGGGAAGTGGCTGTAAATTACGATGGTGATTATATGACTATGTATCAGGATAATAAATTAGTTTATGACCAGTTCAATTATAATGGTATTTGCAAGTTTAGATTGAATTACATATCAAAGAATACAACTGATCCTATATTAATTCAGGTATTGCCTGTAGAAAAGCAATTCGATGTTTATTGGGGCAGTTTAGAAAAAACATTGGACGATCAGTTGAAGGCTAAAGTGAATAAAATGGATATTGTTCCCGTTTACAGATATAAGGTCTCGATTGGAAAGAAGAGATAAAGTGCAGCTAACAATTTGACTTAATGGATGTTTGTCAAAATAAAACAAAAAAAAATGAAAAATAGATTGGCATCAATTTGTGCTTTTTTAATTGTGTTTGTAAATATCCAGTTAAGTTCGGCACAAAAAACAGATACTTCCAACCCAATTTTTACCCAGTTGGGAGAAGCATATAGAACACCTGCGTTTTCGATGAAAGGGTATTGGGTATGGTGCAGTTCTGTCGTAAAAGGCGATGACAAGAAATACCACATGTTTGCTTCCCGTTGGCCTGATAATATATTGTTTCATCCGGGTTGGATGATAGCTTCAGAAGTTGTACATGCGGTGTCTGATAGACCCGAAGGGCCTTACACTTTTTCTGATGTCGCTTTGCCAGCCCGTGGTGCACAATACTGGGATGGACGTTCTACTCATAACCCACGTATATTCAGATACAAAAACAAATATGTGATGTACTATATGGGCTCTACGCATCCGTTTGAAGAACCAAATAAAAAGGATTTTACACTGAGCAGTAAATGGTGCATTGTAGGCCGAAGCAATAAACGGGTGGGAGTAGCTATTGCCGATTCGCCTTATGGTCCATGGAAACGTTTTGATGAGCCTGTACTGGATACAAAACCAGATACTTTTTATAGTTTCCTGACTTCTAATCCAAGTCCGATTATTGAAGAGGACGGATCAGTGCTGTTGATGTTTAAAGCCCGTAGTTATGTGGGTAATGACAAGTATTCGGGCATGTGTTTTGGAATGGCTCGTGCCAAAAGTATTTACGATAAGTTTGAAGTGTTGAACAACGGTCAGCCTGTATTGGGCGGACTCGGACAAGCCGAAATTGAAGATCCTTTCTTTTGGAAGGATAAAAAAGGATATCATGTAGTTTTCAAAGATCACGTAGCCAAATATACCGGAGAGAAAGGCGCAGGAGTATTAGCTGATTCAAAAGATGCCATTCATTGGACAGTTGCCGCTTCGCCTAAAGCTTATTCGAGAACACTTCATTACAATGATGGTAGTACAGAAACGATGGGACAATTAGAAAGACCTTTTATCTTTTTTGAAAACGGTAAACCGGCCTACTTCTTTTTTGCTACTATGGATGGCCCGGGTGGTTTTGAATATGGAACGCATTCATGGAATGTTGTTGTGCCTTTTAAAAAATAGATAGAAAAATAATTATAACAAGACATAAATATAATATGAAAAAACTATTTTTTGTTTTATGCGCAATCAGTACAGTCCTGTGTAGTCACGCACAAGAAGCCGAGCGTAAAGTGGCATATGACAACTATGTAAAATATTCCACACAAGCTAAATCAGTCAAGGATGATAAAAAAGAAGCATCCATCCAAGAGTACCGTAAAGGTTTCAATACGACTCCTTATCGTTATAATCAACTGTCAGGTGAAATGAAAAAGACGAGCAAAGAATGTCTTGCCTTGCTTGGACCGGATGGACATTTTACTGATTTAGCACAACAGGAAACAAAGATCGTCGACGAAAAGATGTTACAATCGAAATATACACCTCAAAGTGATGAAGTCGCAAAAGTGGTATCAGAAGCAATTAACCGTCTTTGGAAAATGGCAGATGCTTACCGTCTTGGTGAAATGAAGGAAAAAGAGGTATTGGTTGACAAATTCTACAAAGCCATCATTTACTATGGCAATCTCGAAACAGGCCGCAACAATCAAGCACACAGATTTCATGCCTCTTGTTTTCTTATTCCGACAGCTGCAGTGAATATTTATTTTTCGTTGCTGAAACAAATGGATGAAGTAGAAGCCGGCAGGAGCAAAAACACATTGCAAAATGATGCTTGTGTGATGTTGAAAGAATTGGCTTTGCAATGCTGGACACAGCCATTCCGCAACGACGCAACTGATAATAATGTAGTGCAGATAGAACGGTTTCGAAATCATGTTTGGTGGGTAGGAGGCAATGCTTTGGCGTATCGTTCTTTATTACCAACAGCATTTATGTACAAGTCGATTCCTATGATTGATTTATTGTCGGAATTATGCCAGCGTGGAATCAGTCAGACTTCCCAAACCACCTATAATGAATCGTTCTGGATAGAAGGATTTACGGCCGATGGTGCAGGTTGGGGGCATGGCAAACAAAGTTTGATCTGGGGTTATCCAATTGATGGAGGAAACAATGCTTTGAACATGTTGGTGATGTTGAAAGACTCACCCTGGGAGAAGAAACTAACGCAGGAAAATAAAGAAACTTTAATCAATTTTTTCAGGGGCGGAAACTGGTACCATTATAAAGGAAATGAACTTCCATGCCTGGACCGTTATTCATCGGTTTATGGAAGAGGAAGTGGCACGATTCCTTCACTCGGACTTGCCAAAAGTTTGATGAAAGACTGGAAAACTTCTTTTACGGATTCGGAACAAAAAGAAATAGAGCAGTTTATACAGGAGGCCAATGACAAAGCCATAAATATGTCTCAGTTTGATAACGGTATTTATAGTGGCACGAGATGGTTTTTTAATAATGACGACCTGATGAAGAAGAACGCTGATTATCATATTATGGTGAACATGGCTTCGAATCGATGTGATGGAATTGAAAGTGCTACCAATTTTGCCGATTGCTATAACTTTTTTAACGATGATGGTATGACGTTTTTTCAACGTAACGGAACCGAATACCGAAAAATATATGGTGGCTGGGATGTTACCGCTTCTCCAGGTGTGACTGCCCGGGAAGGAATGGAAAAAATCAAACCAGTTACAAACTGGAGAGGGTATAATAGTAAATTTAATTTTTCCGGAAGTGCTACTTCAGGAGGCGAAAATGCAGTGGCCGGTTTTGTTTTTGAAAAAGAGAATGCCTCAGACAGGGATGATGTGAATGATAAAGGAACTAATAAAAATGAAAACGAATGTATTTATGGCGTACAAGTACATAAGGCTTATTTCATGCAGGGCGATTATCTTATTGCTTTGGGCGCAGGCGTAAACAATCTTCGACCTGAGTTGGAAGGCACTATTCGTACAACCATTGATCAAACTGCAAAAGAGAATGATGTAGTAGTATTTGAAAATGGGTCATGGCAAAAAGTGAAATCTGGAGTTCAGTCCTTTTTTGATAAAGGTCAGCCTGTCTGGATAAAACAACAGGATAAATTCGCTTACACTGTTTTACCACAATACAGTAAAAAGGCCTATTATACCTGTGAAACAAAATCAGCCGACTGGCTAAAAATGAATATTCAAAACAAAACGGTAAAAGATTTACCTGCCAGTGTAGATATCCTGAGACTTTGGATCGATCACGGCCGTGAGGTAAAAAATGACACTTACGGCTATGTTGTGTATTGCGGAAAAGACAATCCGACAGCTGCGCTTCCATTTGTTGTGTTGCAAAATGATACTTCAATACAAGCGGTTAAATCGTTGGACAGTAATTTGATACAAGTTGTGTTTTATGATGGAAATACTCAATTAAATCAACAAGGAGTTCGTATTTCGGTATCCAATCCTTGTATTGTGCAAATAGAAGTGAAAGGTAAGGAAAATGTAATTTCGGTTCAAGATCCGCAAATGAATAAAGATTTGAAACAAATCACAGTAACCTTCAATAATAAATCATTTGTATTTGAATTGCCACAAGGGAAATTGTCAGGCAAACCGGTAACTCAGAAACTAAACCTTTGATAAAACATGAAGTGTATAAAACAAAATATTTCTTCCAGGTTTTTTCTTTTATTTTGGCTAGCAGCGATTTCAGCAGTTGCCCAAAATAAAACTAAATCTGAAACACCTCCCAACTTGTTGATTATTCTTGCCGATCAATGGAGAGGGCAGGCCCTGGGTTTTGAAGGAAAAGAACCTGTTAAGACTCCTAATGTAGACAAATTTGCCAAAGAAAGTTTGGTGCTTACACAAATGGTGAGCAACTATCCGGTTTGTTCTCCGGCAAGAGCCATGCTGATGACGGGTCAATATCCGATAAAAAACCATGTGTACAGCAATGTGAATTCCAATTCGGCTCCGTTTGGTGTCGAATTGCAAAAGGATGCTGTTTGTTGGTCTGATATTTTGAAGCAAAACGGATATTTTAATGGCTATATAGGAAAATGGCATTTGGATTCTCCGTACAAACCCTATGTCCCAACATCAAATAATACCGAAAAAGTAGCTTGGAACGAATGGACTTCTCCGGACAGAAGGCACGGTTTTGACTATTGGTATGCTTATGGAACCTACGATGAACATGACAAACCGATGTATTGGGATACCAACGACAAAAGAGCCGATTTTAAATATGTGAATCAATGGGGACCAATACATGAAGCTGATAAAGCGTTGTCTTTCTTGAAAAATGAAAATGACAAAATTCGTAAAAATGGAGCCCCTTTTTCATTAGTGGTTTCCATGAATCCGCCACATTCGGAATACCAGACAGTTCCTGAAAAATATTATAATCTCTACAAAGATATTCCTTTGAAAGATTTGGTAAAAGATCCAAATATTCCGGCCGAAGGAACAGAACAAGGTGATCAATACCGAAAAGATGTTCGTTATTATTATGCCAATATAACTGGCGTTGACGAGCAAATTGGACGAATATTGCAAGGTTTAAAGGATCAAAAACTGAATGAAAATACCATTGTGATAATCATGGCAGATCACGGAAACTGTTTGGGAAAACATTCTGAAGTATCAAAAAACAACATTTATGAAGAGTCGCTGCGAATTCCGTTTATCGTTTACTGGAAAGGTCATATTCTGCCAGGAATCGACAATACTTTTTTAGGAAGTCTCCCTGATATTTATCCTACACTATTGGAACTAATGGGAATGAAAGACAAAACCCCAAAAGATTTAGATGGAAAAAGTTATGCCCAATACTATCTTGAAGGGAAGGGCGAAAAGCCAGCTGAGCAATATATTCTAGGGGCCATTTCCAGCAACAATGTAAGTATAAATACAGGTTTCAGAGGAATTCGTACAGCCGATTATAAATTGGCCTATGTCAGAAAAAAAGGGAAGGGAGAATATGTATTGTACGATTTGAAGGCAGATCCTTTTGAATTGAAAAATATCTATAATCCGGATTTGCCGATTGTGAAAAAATTACAGCCTTCTTTGATAAAGTGGCTTGAAAAAACAAAAGACGGTTTTGTTTTAGAAAAATAATAATTACTAACTATAAAATTTAAAAAATGTCAATTAACTTATTTGATTTAACAGGGAAAACAGCTCTTATTACAGGAGGAGTTCATGGCCTGGGAATGGCAATGGCTAAAGGATTGGGGCATGCCGGAGCAAAAATTGTGGTAAACGATCTTTCGCAGGAAAACATAGACAAGGCGATAGCAGAATATAAGGCAGATGGGATTGAAGCCTACGGATATGTATTTGACGTGACCGATGAAGCAGCTGTAATTGCAGCTATAAATAAAATCGAAGCCGACGTAGCGCCAATCGATATTTTGATCAATAATGCAGGAATCATCAAAAGAACTCCAATCATTGAAATGGAAGTGAAAGATTTTGCAGCAGTAATCAATGTAGATTTAATCAGTCCTTTTATTGTTTCCAAAAACGTTGCCAAAGGAATGATTAAACGTGGAGGTGGAAAAATAATCAATATTTGTTCGATGATGAGCGAATTGGGCAGAGATTCAGTCAGTGCATACGCTGCCGCAAAAGGAGGCTTGAAAATGCTTACCAAAAATATGGCAACCGAATGGGCTAAATTTAATATTCAGACAAACGGAATAGGTCCCGGGTATTTTGCAACCAGCCAGACAGCTCCAATTAGAGTAGACGGGCACCCATTCAATGAGTTTATCATAAGCAGAACACCGGCAAATCGTTGGGGAGATCCTGAAGATTTACAGGGAGCTGCCATTTTCTTGTCTTCAAAAGCAAGTGATTTTGTGAATGGTCATATCCTGTATGTTGATGGTGGAATCCTAGCTACCATTGGAAAACCATCAAATGAATAAATGATTAAAATTTTTTCTGCTGATATTGTTTAAAAAAAAACAGTATCAGCAGATTTTTTTTAACATCAAACAAACTATTACATATATGAAATTCACCAAATACCTCAGTTTATTATTTCTTTTTTTGCCATTACTGCTTTTGTCCCAAACAAAAATAAGTATTGAAGTACAAAACAATTCTGATTTAGATAGAAAAGAAGCTGTCGTTTCAGTTAAATGGGAAACAATCTTGTCTCGTTTTCCTCAAATCGATACGTCAAATTTTGTGGTGATTAATTCAGCAACTAAAAAACAAATTCCGTGTCAGTTGGAACATAAAGGACTTCCTGCGATTCAAAATTTATTGGTACAGGTAAATGTAAAAGCCAAAGGAACAGCTCTTCTTTCGATACAAAAAGGAAAGCCAATAGCATTTCCAACCAAAACCTATGCGCGTTATGTTCCGGAAAGAATGGATGATTTCGCATGGGAAAATGACAGAATAGCTTTCAGGGCTTATGGGAAAGCTCTTGAAAAAACGAGAGACGATGCTTATGGCTTGGACGTTTGGGTAAAACGTACCGATAACATGGTCATTAATGAGCGTTATAAATTAGGAGAGTATCACGTAGATCATGGAAACGGACTGGATTATTACAAAGTAGGATTCACATTAGGAGCTGGAAGTATGGCACCGTATATCAAAGACAGCGTTTATTATTCGGGCAACTACCATAGATGGAAATTACTGGATAATGGTCCGTTGCGCTCTACTTTCAAATTAGAATATGACACTTGGGATGCAGCTGGCATTAAAGTTTCCTGTACCAAAACCATTTCACTGGATGCTGGTTCACAACTTAACCGAATAGAAAATGTTTATACCTACTCAGACAGCAAACCATTGCCAGTTGCTGTTGGAATCAGCAAAAGACCAGAAAACGGTATAGTTTCATTAAACGAACAGCAAGGTATTTTAGGCTATTGGGAGCCTGTTCATGGGAAGGACGGGACAACCGGTGTAGGAAGTATTTTGAGTACTCCAGTTAAGAAAATGCTGGTAGAAAATAATCAGTTATTGGCCATAACAGAAACAAAAAATAACGAACCAATAGTGTATTACACCGGAGCAGTTTGGGATAAGGCGGGTATAATTACAAATTCGGCACAATGGTTTGAGTATTTGGATAATTTTTCTGAGGAATTGAAAAAACCGTTATTGGTAAGCGTAAAATAGAACAATAGTTATCATAGAAAAAGCTGCAAAAAAATCTTTGAATTTTTTGCAGCTTTTTTGGTTTAATAAAAATAGTTGGGATGGAAAAAAAGGGTTTGCAAAATTTTGTAAAATGATTAGTAAGTATCTTAAAACTCAGCAATCACGTGAAAAAGGAGGATTTTACTCTTAAAAAGGAAGAACATCCTCTCTTATAATCTTTTATAAAAATAAATTTGAAATCATTTTATTTATGAAAACGATTTCGTAATCGTAAACAAACTAAACTTTAACCAACCAAAAATTATGAAAACAAAACTACACGTTGTTTTTATGTTGCTGTTATTTTACAGCTTCATACCTCATGCTTTTGCAACCGATTATTATACCGCATCTGCTAATGCAACACTTGCAGGAAACTCAGGTGCGGTTAACGCTAACTGGACTACCAATCCAGATGGAACGACTGGCCTGGCTACTGTTGCTATTTTAGCAACTGATAATCTAATTATTTTGAATGGAGGTACGGCTACTATTACAGCAACATCCATGACCATTGCTGCTCTAAATATTAATGCAGGAGGGACAGTTTTTCATAAAAATAATGCTACTGCTTCGGCATTTACCATTAATGGGCTTTTAACCTGGAATGGAACCATAAAAACAATACAAGCAGTCTCCGGCAGTAATTTTTTTAACGCAAATGGTGATATTACAGGAAGTACAGCGATTCATGATAGTAACAGTACCAGAGGGATTTACCTGGGAGGAGCTAACAAAACAATTAACCTGACCCAACTTTCTACTGGTGTTATCTCTAACAACAGTATCAGTGTTGGTTTATTATTGGGCACCAGCCGTTCATTGGCAGGAAATTGCAAATTCTACAGTCCGCTTGTTTTCAACGCGACAACTGTAACATTAGATCTTGCCGGGTATAACCTGCAGGCATCTACCATCAAACAGGGAAATACCAGCACCCGATTAATAAAAGGGAATGTCAATTCAAAACTTACCATTTCGGGAACTAGTGCAACGCTTCCGAATACTGCAGCTACAGTAGTTACTTTTGATCCTGCGGCTGCAGTTCTTAATGAACTTAATGTTAACAGCGAGTACTTGGCGACAGCGGCCGGACCTGTTACTGTTAATGGGAATCTTACGGTAAATACATTGAATTTTGGAACTACTTCCGGCGATAAAGCTACTAGAACTCTACAGGTAAACGGTAATTTTACATTAGCCAACAGTGGTACTATGCGTGTACAGGCGGGAGGACCTACAGCAATTACTGCTTACGATCAATTAAACGCGACGGGAACTATTAGTATAGGGACATCGACAACATTAAAGGTTGACTTTATCAATGCCTATACTACTTCAACTCAGCCTTTTCTCACTTTTGCGCAAACAACATCACCAGGAACCGTTTCGGGAAGCTTTGGCACCATTCAAAGCGCAACCGGTTATACAGGTAATGTTACGTATACGGGAAATGCTCTGAAATATCAGCTACTTACAACACCGGCTCCGACACCTCCGCCACCGGCTTGTTCGTTGACGATGAATCCTGACCTGCCATTGGTTGCATCAAATTCAACTATTAATGCTGAAATAGAATCCATTTTACAGCGTTTTTCAGATAATTATCTAGGTACTACTGAGCCATCAGCGACTACACTTAATTCAGCGATTGCCAGCTATAATGCACTTGGTATTACGGTAGACGGATATACTATCAGCTCAACGACAGCTGTTACCAGTTTTGACCAGCTTTCGTATTTAAAAACTTTTGCCCAATACCTCAAGTTTCATCCTGAAGATACTAATAATATATATACCAAAGCCCTCAATACGGTATGGTTAGCATCAGATCGTATGTGTAAAGGATTAATGAGTCCAGATGGTAATGGGTATTCTTATGATGATTTCGGGAAGTCCGCAATATTAATTCCTCGTATTAAAGATAATTTTTATGTAAAAAGTTTATTTGAGAATTTGTTGAATCAACAAAATACTTTTGACTATATGTGGGAACCTAATGAAGTAAATACTGCCGTAGGATACGATTTAGACGATTTGGGGAATATATTGCCTGTTACGCTGGGTTATGTAAAATGGATTGATTCTGCCGATGAGCGTTATCGTTATATGACTGCCTTCAAACGCCAAATGGATAAATTTCTAAGCTATTCGCCAGGAACCCTTGATGGTATTAAACCGGATGGTTCAGGATTTCACCATTGGGCCAGTTATCCGTCTTATACGGGTTATGATCTCAATTCGGGTGCTGATATTATTTATTATTTGCAACAAACTTCTTTCCAGGTAAATACCGAATCATATCTTAGACTGAGAGATGCGATTATGACGCAGCTTATGTTTGGTAATGACAAAACCACCAGATCAATAGCTATGGGAGGAAGAAAACCTCAAGAACTCAATTCAACCATAAGCAAATTTTCTTTCCGTAATATGGCAGTAGGAGGAGGAAGTATAATGGGAACAGGCGCCTCAGATCCAGTTATGGCTACCTATTACAATCGTGTATGGGGCGGTTATGGACCTTTCGGAAATAGTACTGCAGCTTCTTTTAACGAAGGCTATTTTCAGTTCAATCACAGTATGGCAGGCATTTACCGCAAGGATAATTGGGTAGCCACTTGCAAAGGATTCAGCGACAATATGTTTGGTACAGAGATATTTGGCCCTTCTAGTGGTACAGCTAATCGTTTTGGTCGTTATCAAAGTTATGGTGCCGTTGATATCGTTTATGCTGGAGACAACCTGACCGAAAATGGTTATGATGTAACGACCCGAGATTGGAATTTTGTCCCGGGAACCACCGTTATACGACTTCCTTGGGATAAGCTTCACGCTGAAAAAGACCGTGTTGACGAACTACAACAAAAAAGATTTGTAGGATCTTTAAGTTTTATAAATAAAAATGGCGCTTATCTAAAAGCAAATCAGGGAACCTACGGATTGTTTGCCATGGATTTTCAAGAAAAGACAGGCCTAGGATTTGGAACTGTTTATGGACCGGAAAGTCATAACAACACATTTACGTTCAAGAAATCCGTGTTTACATTCGACAATATGTTGATTTGTTTGGGTTCAGGTATCGGCAACAATGATACCACGAATACCACATTGACTACCTTATATCAGCGTAAAGCCATTGCAGGCAAGGAAGTGGTAAATGTTGATAGTAATGTATTGTCGACAGGATCTTATGCCAACTCTTATGATGGCACAGCTAACCACTGGATTATAGACAATTTCAACACCGGTTTTTATGTGTTTGCAGGAAGCGGAACTATCAAGCTGACAAAAGCAGACCAGCAAACACCACAACATGATCAGTTGTGGTCGGCACAAAATATTTCCAATAATCCAATAGGAAACTATGCCATTGGTTATATCGATCACGGAACGGCACCGTCAAACAAAGGTTACGAGTATGTTTGTATGCCAAAAGCTACTGCAGCAGATATGAGTGCTTTGGGCAGTCAGATTGATACCGGAAATAAACCTTATATGGTACACCGTAAAGACGAAGTGGCACATATCGTGGAGTACAAACCTACTGCGACTTCAAATTCCATATTTGGATATGCATTTTTCAGTGCGCTTTCAGGAATAAATAATACAGGGCAATTGACTGGTGCAGATTATCCTTGTTTGGTAATGTCGCAATATGATTCGGCTCAGAAAAGCCTAAAACTGGCGATAAACAATCCCGATATTGGATTTACTTACAGAGCAAATACTCCGTCTGTGGAAAAGCAGATAAACATCAAAATAAAAGGAACCAACTGGCAAATTTCCCAGCCCAACACTAGAGCCAGTATAACAGGCTCGGCAAATGGAGAAACTACAATCCAATTCACCGTTGTGGATGGATTACCGGTAGAAATAACATTAAACCGTGTTTTAACTCCGCAAACAATTGGATTTGAGGTCATCCCTGCTAAAATAGCCACCGATGCAGCATTTGATTTAACGGCTACAGCTTCTTCGGGTTTGCCAGTTAGCTACACTAGTTCCAATCCTGAAGTGGCCACAATCAGTGGAAACACCGTGACGATTGTTGGTAAAGGTACAAGTACAATTACGGCAAAACAGGACGGTGATGACATTTATAGTATTGCCGAGGCGGTAGAACAAACATTAACTGTGAATCCAGCCACACAAACTATTACTTTTGACGCGATGCCCACAAAAGCAATCGGAGATACTAACTTTGATCTGACTGCTGCGGCTTCATCAAATTTACCGGTTAGCTTTACAAGTTCAAATATTGATGTGGCTACCATTAGCGGAAGCACAGTAACTATTGTTGGAAAAGGAAGTACTACTATTAAAGCTTCACAGGAAGGCAATAACATTTATGATGCAGCCACATCGATAGAGCAAATATTGAGAGTCAATACAGAACCAACTGTATTTATTACTTCGCCTTTGGCAAATGCAAACTACAATGCTCTTGGCAATATTACCATTACAACCGATGCAACAGATGTTGACGGCAGTGTGAGCAAAGTTGAATTTTTCGAAGGAATTAATAAATTAGGAGAAGCAACTACGGCCCCATTCAGCTTTGATTGGAACAATGTTGCTTTAGGCTCTTACATATTAACCGCAAAAGCCACCGATAATGATGGAGCTGCAACTACTTCTACAGCTGTTACTGTAAATGTAATATGTCCTTCAGTACAGTTGTCTATTCCAGATGTGTATGCAATGAATCCTGCTGTAGACGATGCAAATACCATTTACATTGGTTATGGACCAACATCACTTACTCTTAATGCAATGGTGCAAGGAAATCAAGATTGCACTTATTCTTGGAATACAGGCGCTCAAACGCCATCGATTTCTGTTTCAGAAGCGGGTACTTATACTGTTGTAGCTACCTACGCAGGAGGATGTCAAACTACATCTTCAATTGCAGTGGATACTCTTGATGTAAGATGTGGAAATAAAAATGATAAAGTACAGATTTGCCATAACAATAATGTTATCTGCCTAGCACCGTCGGCAGTTCAAGCACACTTGAATCATGGAGACAAGCTTGGTTCTTGCACCTCTTTATCTAGAAAAGCGACAAGCAATGAAACTCTAGATTTGGGTAAATTCACTATTTATCCGAACCCTGTACATGACAGCTTTAATGTCAGTATTTCTTCAATGCTAGATCCGACTGCCACAATTTCTATTTATAATATTATTGGAAACAAGCTTCGTCAAGTCAATTTCACTTCGATGCCACAAAATGTTTTCTGCAGCGATTTATCTTCAGGAAGTTACATTTTAGTTATACAGAATGGTATTGAGACGATTAGAGGAACGATTGTTAAGCAATAAATAAAAAATAAAGAGGCCGTCTATAAAATAATGGTGGCCTCTTTTTATGTATTATTTGAATATCTTTAATTGTTATTTTATGGCTATTTATTTAGCAACAATGTATATGACAATAGAGCGTTTTTAAAGATGATTTTAAAATAGAATTTTACCCTATCTACTAAAATAGAATAATTATGATAAAAAGAATTTTTGTACTGCTTATTGTTTTTGAAGTTTTTACTGCCTGTAATGAAGATAAACAAGAGGAAACTATTAATCCGAAAACTGTTTCTTTCGATACCGACCAAAATTCATCCTTGATGTTTCAGGACAACGAACCAATAGCAGTAATGACTTCGGAGGCGAGAACCTACAGTATTGCGCAAATCATCAGAGTAAAAGCGGTTGATGCAAAAAATATAGAAGTTTCAAATTTTGCTCCTTGTGATATTGAGAATGCAACCATATTAGCCACTATTGAAGGCAAACAAGTGCAGCTTTTCAAGATAAAAAAGATTAGAGCTCATGCGACACAAACCATGAAGTATCCTTTTGTGGATGGAACCAATCTTTTCCTAGATACAGATAACAAAAAAGTTGATTTATCACAATATAAAACAACTGGAATAGATCCAACAAAGATTTCTTTTGATTTTACAGGCGACAGCGAAATCTTACTAAAGCTTAAAAAGCTGAAAGCCTTGAAATGGACAATCCATTACTATGATTATGACCCTAATAACGATCCTAATAATAATTGGGAACCTTTAAAAGCCAAAGATATACGCCGTTTTTCAGGGCTTATGCTCAATATGGGAATCGTCTTTGTATCAGATCAATTCAAACAAGCTTTTTTAAATGAGGAAATTATCGGAAATGATGGAAAAACAGCATTGACCATGGCCGAGAAAGAGCAAGTCTATAATGACATTCTTATTCATCCTCGTTTTGACTGCGGCAAATGTACTAACGTGTCTGGTCTAGGCGGCGGTTCCACTCTTGGCTATGCCGAACATATTTTGCATGACTATATAAAAATAGATGCCGGAGATATCACAGCGCATGAAATAGGTCACTGTGTGGGCTTTAATCATGATTCAAATATGACGTATCCAAAAACAATAAATAATGTCAGTACAGGAATCAGTCCTGTTATGTCAAGGATTAACACGCAATTCTTTAATGGAGTATTGTTTATTGCAACGATACAAAATTATTATAAGCCTGCAGATTTTCAGTAGGACATCAATACACAGTTGATGACATAACATAGCTGTAATGTACTTGTAGTAATGTTGTATTGTATTTGTACCTCAAATCCATCATATAGTATTCAATACTTGTGGTCGAATTGGTTGTTTTTAATTCGTAATAATCGAGTATGTAAAGTAAGAACGGAGTGAATTAGAACGAATGTATAGAGGATCTAATACAGATTCGAACCCTAGCTATCGGAGTTTAATTTTCTGTTATTTTGCCTCTATATTAATAACTATGACATGATTTTTCCGCAAAACTAAAACGGGAAAGTGAACTGACTAAACGATTTTTGTCTATTCTGTAGTTGTCTGCTGATTTTGATATTCCTCAATTGTTAAGTTTCCAAGAGCAGAATGTCTTCTGCAGGTGTTGTAAAAGTTCTGTATATAATCAGTAATGGATTTTTCTGCTTTCTCTTTGGTTTTATATTTATTCTGGTATACCAATTCTACCTTTAATGTCTTGAAAAAACTTTCTGCTACTGCATTATCATAGCAGTTTCCCTTCCTGCTCATACTTTGGGTAATCTGTCTTGTATTTGCTAATAAAGCGGTAAACTCACGGCAGGTGTATTGTATCCCGCGGTCTGAGTGAAAGAGCAATTCCTGATTATTCTGCAGGGGACGATTTAGAAGAGCTTTTGTCAAAGAAGCGATGCTTGTATCTTTTGCCCTCATTGTCTCGCTGATGGACCAGCCGATCACTTTACGGTCAAAAATGTCTATCACCACAGTGAGATACAGCCAGCCTTCCTTTGTTTCGATGTAGGTTATATCAGAAACCCAGACTTCATTTTTTCTACCTGCTTTAAAAATCTGTTCCAATCTGTTTTCGACGACCTTGCTATTGAGGGATGAGTTAGTAGTCCTTTTGTATTTCGATTTTGCAATGCTTCTCAGATGGTTTTCCTTCATCATCTGTCCGACAAATTTTCTGGAAACTTTTATCCCGATAGAATCTAATTCTTTAGCAATTCTCGGGCTTCCGTATCGACATTGGCTCCAATGGTAAATTCTTATAATTTCGCTTATGATGAGGGCTTTTCGTTGTGACCTTGCGGTGGGTGTTCTTTTGCGCCAGCGGAAGAAACTACTTTTGTGGATCTGAAATATCCGGCACATCTTCTCAATGGGAAAAATTTCTGCATTTTCTCTGATGAATTCATATTTCACCCGTCGATCCTGGAGAAGATATTTTGAGCCTTTTTTAGTATGTCCCTTTCAATTTCCAGCTCTTTGATCCGTTTCCGCAGTTTCACTAATTCATTTATATGGGATACTTCAGCTGAGGTTTTTTTAATGTTAAATCTGCCGTCCTGATAAAGTCTTTTCCAGTGTTGCAGGGTGTTTTTACTAATGTTAAGCTCTTTTGCCACGTCACTGACTCTTCCGCAGTGGATGCTCATAGATGCGGCCAGAATCTTAAAGCCTATAGTAAAGGTTCTCCTAGTATTTTTCATGCCTATAATAATTAGCAATCATAAAATTAGCTTTCAATAAGAAATTCTAAGTACTATATCCGTTTTTTACACTTTCTGATCAATACTGCCTAAGCTTTTAGTCGCGAAAAAGGTAGCAACTCCAAAAGCGGTTCAAATTCATGTCAAAATTTATGATGATTGATTTCTGCAGGTTGCAATCGTAATTTTTAGGTGCAAAAAAGGTATCAGCTCAAAGCCCCAACTAATAACTAATTATTTAACAAAATCCAAATTTTATTTTTGAAGGATATCTCAGATTTCTTGTCTGGATTTAATCTAAAACCGACTTTCTCGTAGCATTTTATTGCATTATAATTAAAATCAAAAACATTCAACTCGATTTTTAGGCGATCAATATTCAATTTGATATACTCTAAAAGTGCTATTATAATTGCTTTTCCAAAACCTTTGCCACGATGTGATTTGTCTCCAATTAAAATCCTTCCTAATACAACGGTCTCATCTGTTAAATAAATTTCACAATGACCAATTGGTAAATTAGTATCTGTATCAATTACCTGAAAAGCAAAACGTTGTTCGTTTGTTAAAGAAGTTTTCAATTGCTCTGAGGTTAAAGGAAAAGTAAATTTTGAACCTGCAAAAAGCATTAAATCTTCTTCGCTTTCTACCCACGAAATTAATTGTTCATGCATTTCTTTTTCAAATTTTACGAGCCTAATCATTTTTTAAATTTAATATACTCAAACTTTTATTTTTTAAAATTTGCAACAGCGGCAATTTCTATATTTCCCTTACGTGGCAATTCTTTAACTGCAATACAGACTCTTGCAGGGAAATTACTTTGAAAATACGTAGAATAAATCGTATTTGTAGCATTATAATTTTCCATATCAGTAAGATAAATTGTTACACTGACCAGATTATTAAACGTAAGTCCATTTTTGTTTAGGATAAGGCCAATATTATCCATCGCCTGTTTTGCTTCAGATTCAAAACCTCCATCATTAAATTTCCCCGTTGTACGATTCAAACCCAGTTGTCCTGATATATAAAGATTGTCACCTGACGCTACGGCATCTGAATAAGGAGAACTTTTAGGCTTCTGCGGTTCACTCAATTTTTGGTTTGCCTGCAACTGCAATTCCGTACCTTTTCTATCAGTAGCGATCCAATATTCTACGATTTTTCCTTTTGATATCCTGAAAGTGGCATGATTGATTACAGTTACCGGAAGCCCTGTTGCTTTAAAGCCGTCAATGTCGGCCATTTGTTTTCCCAACTGCTCCCATCGTGCATACACCTTATCGCCATTGGCTATCAACTCGGTGACTTCAAGCTTGTAATTCCCATACATTTTCATAAAATCTTTTACATGTTCCGCGTAGTTCGCGGGTGTTCTCATAATTACTTCTTGATGTTCAGAATTAACTTGGTTGGCTTTTACAGATTCGGACATAAATTCTGCGGCTCTTTCAGGATCTTTTCCTGAGCGAACAATTTCTAAAAAATCCCTAACTGTTTTTTCTGATTGTTGTGTACTACTCATAGTTTTATTTTGTGCATTAATAGATATTGATAACATGAAAAAAATAGTAATAATGTTTAATTGTCTCATTTGATTTTATTTAATAATTAGACAGCAAACTTCTAAAATTAACTAATGCCAAAACAGATACAGATTTTGAATATTTTACTGTAACAGATTGCTATCTTTGTCTAATGAAAGAACCTGTTTACATAAATCTTGCAAATAAAATCGCTTCCATGATTGAGGAGGGTATTTATAAATCTGGAGATAAACTGCCGTCTCTGCGTCATTTGCAAAAGGAAAATAATGCTAGTATTGGTACGATTCTTCAAAGTTTTAATTTTCTGATTGATAAAGGAGTGATCGATTCAAGAGAAAGATCCGGTTATTTTGTTAGGCATCAATCAGTCAAAAAACTTCCGGTACCTAGATCATTGCCAGCTTCTTTTTCAGAGAGCGAGGTACGTATCGATGAACTTTTACAGAAGATACACAAAGAGGAGAACAGGTCAGATTTTGTGTCTTTTGCCAATGCGATACCAGACCATCGCTTATTGCCTTTTAACGGAATCAAACGTGCAATTCAAAATGTATCAAGAGATATTTCTGGAACTTATCTTACTTTGGAACAGCGAAATGGAAACAAAGAACTTCGTGAAGAAATCTCAAAGCGGTCCTTTTTATGGGATGGCAGTCTGCATGCAGATGAATTAATCATAACAAATGGCGCAAAAGAAGCCTTGTTATGCTGCCTGAAAGCTGTAACCCAACCCGGTGATACAGTACTTGTCCAAGACCCGTGTTATTATGGAATCCTCCAGATTCTTGAATGTCTTGATTTGAAACTTGCAACAATTCCTTCTGACCCTGAAACTGGAATTAAGTTTGCTGATGTTGAAAACATAGCACAAAGGCTTCAAATAAAAGCTTGTTTATTTGTCAGCAATTTCAACAATCCCGATGCTGCCTCCATAAGTACAGAAGTAAAAAAACAGCTTGCAGATTTTGCAAACAGCAGAAATATTCCAATTATTGAAGATGATCTTTATGGAGACATTTTTTTCAACGGAAGCAGACCTGACGCAATCAAAACGTATGATAAAAACGGCTGGGTAATGTATTGCAGTTCTTTTACCAAAACTTTGGTTCCGGGATTTCGAATAGGCTGGTGTGCTCCCGGGCGTTTCTTAGCCGAAGTGTCTAGAGTCAAATGGATGCATAATGGCTCAACATCCAATTTTAATCAACGAGTAGTGCAGCAATTATTGAGTTCGGGTACTTATGACCGTCATTTGCAGAGATATCGATTAGAACTGAATAAAAATTTGCTTCGTACCACAGAATTAATTGAAAAACACTTCCCGAATGGAACAAAAATCAGCCGTCCAAATGACGGAATTGTATTGTGGATCGAATTGCCCGTTCCTATAAAACCTTTATTATTATATGATTATGCCATAGAAAAGGGAATAAGTTATGCTCCAGGCGAGCTATTTTCTGCAAAAAACGAATATGATAATTATTTAAGGCTGAATTACTGCAATATATGGCAATCAAAAACCGAAAAAGCATTGAAGAAGCTAGGTGAGCTATTTTGCCAAAATGGGGATAAATAAACTTGAAGTGGAAATATTAAGGATTAATATAACTGCAACTCTTTTGCATAAATTCGATTAAACAAATCATTGTGCCTCTTGAATCAAACCGACCTTAGCATTTTGTGGCAAATCGGAGGCAACTCCAGTCACCATTACTACCTTTAATGTTTTGCCCTTTTAATCCAGTTGCTAATATGCTATGAAGGGAACTATATCATTACCAGACATTTTTTAAACATAATTAATCGTAAAACACGGCATTTCCATCTTGAAAAGAATCGATAATTTCAAATTGATAAATGAAAAGCGATTATAGTAGTTGAAGAAAGAAAGAAAGTAAAACTTCCAAAATTTGTAAAATGGCTAAAATTCAGAACATAGAAAAAAAGGAGGATTTTAACCCAAAAAGGGAAGATAATCCCCCTTTGCTGTCTTTAATAAGAATAAATTTGAAATCGCTCTTTTTACTAAAACGATTTATGTTTTTTGAGCGATAAAAGTTTGTAAATTCATTAAGGAAAATTCTAACTGAGCCTAGAAAGTTTTTTTCTGCCAAAATATTAACCCTAAATCTATTAAAACAATATGAATATGATTAAAAAAGGTTTCGCATTGCTTATTGTTTTTGGATTTTTTGTTGCTTGTAATGAAGACGGCGATAAAGAAAAAGTAAGTCCAAAAATTGTTTCTTTTGATACCGACCAGAATTCGTCATTAATGTTTCAGGATAATGAAGCAGTAGCAGTAATGACTTCAGATTCTAGGGCTTACAACATTGCACAGATTATTCGTGTGAAAACCGTTGATACAAAAAATATTGAGGTTTCTAATTTTGCTCCTTTCGACATTGAAAATGCTACCATATTGGCTACCATCGAAGGAAAAGGGCAAGTACAGCTCTTCAAAATAAAAAAGATCAGGGCACATGCGACGCAATCAATGAAATATCCTTTTGTAGACGGAACAGATCTTTTCTTAAGTTCAGATAATAAGGAAATTGATTTATCTCAATATAAAACAACTGGGGTTGATCCGGGTAAAATTTCTTTTGATTTTACAGGAGACAGCGAAATTATACTTAAGCTTAAAAAACTCCAAGCACTAAAATGGACAATAAGTTATTATGATTATGATCCTAATAATGATCCAAACAATAATTGGGAACCCATAAAAGCCAAAGATATTCGCCGTTTTTCAGGACTTATGCTTAATATGGGGATTGTTTTTGTGTCGGATAAATTCAAGCAGGCTTTTTTAAAAGAACAAATTATCGGAAATGATGGAACAACCGCTTTAACATTGGCTGAAAAGGAAAAAGTGTATAACGATATTCTTACCCATTCTCGTTTTTACTGTGGAAAGTGCACTAATGTATCTGGTTTGGGAGGAGGAACTACTTTGGGCTATGCCGATTATATTTTGAATGGATATATATCAACGGATGAAGGAGATATTACAGTGCATGAAATAGGTCACTGTGTAGGCTTCAATCATGACTCTAATATGACTTATCCAAAAACAATAAATAATGTCAGTACAGGGATCAGTCCTGTAATGACAAGGATTAATAAAGAATTTTTTAGTGGTGGATTATTTATAGTCACTCTGCAAAACTATTATAAGCCTGCGGACTTTCAATAAATCTCGTCAAATTAAGTCAGCTTTTATCAATAAAAATATAGATAATTTTGAAAATTCAGAGTTTGCAAAAATGATTCTTTAAATTGCTGGTAAATACAATATTTTAACAAATTAAATAAGATTATTTATGTTGCATTTTGTTAAATATATCGATTTCGCTTTGAGGTGGGCTTTTTTTGTTATTTTTGATTTTTACGAAAAATATGTAAATCCAGCCTTTAAGAATTAATTCAATTTTATCCTTATTATAAGTATTAATTACCATCGTCATCCTTAAATGAAAATTGTTAAAACAAATATTACTTCTTATACTAATAGTTCGCTTTCTGTGTTTTCTCGCGAAGAGCCTTTTTTTCAGTCGCCATTTCATTCACATCCTGAATTTGAATTGGTTTATATTTTAGAAAGCCATGGGAAACGAATTATTGGAAACTCTGTAGAATCATTCGAATCTGGTGATATGGTTTTTTTAGGAGATAATATTCCGCATGTTTGGCTTAATGACGAAGTTTTTTATAAAGGAAATAATAGCCTAAAAGCGAAGGCCATTGTAATTTATTTCAGCAGAGATCTTTTTGGAAATTCTTTTTATGAATTGCCCGAAGCTCAGGAGGTCAAAAAGTTCCTTTTGCTAGCAATGAAAGGTGTTGTAATCACAGGACAAACAAATAAAGTGATTGCTGAAAAAATGAAAAAATTATTGAAAAAGAAAGGCTTTGAAGTAATTATCGGACTTACTGAAATTTTGTTTCTCTTATCAAAAAGCAAAGACCTGAAATGTATCAATGGCGACGCATATATTTCTGCCTGTGATGATAATAAAAATGACAGGCTTGCTGATGTTTTTCAATATGTGAAATTAAATTACAGCAAGGACATATCTCTTGATGAAATTGCGAAAATCGCCAATCTTACGCCTACTTCTTTTTGCAGGATGTTTAAAACAAAGACCAAAAAACCATTTGTAGAATATCTCAACGAAATCAGGGTGTCAAATGCATGCAAGTTTTTGATTGAAACTGATTTAGGGATTTCTGAGATCGCCTATGAATGCGGATACAAAACGGCTTCAAACTTCAATAAGCTGTTCAGGAAATTAATTGGAACAACTCCTAAAGAATACCGAAAAAAAGCTTTAGTAGAGGATCTCTAAGTTGTTTGGTTACTTTTTTTGTTTAATGTTTTACCTGATAAATAATTCTAATTGAAATTTTATTTTTCAGGGTTTACTGCTATTATTATTGTGTATTTGCTTAATTATGTTTGAAAATGTAGTAATTTCTTGTTTTTTTATGAAATTAATTTTTAAGATAATAAAAGATTAATTAATGATAATTTTGAGGTAATATTAAACACAATAATGCAATAATTTTATTTTTTAGAAATAGTATAAAAATGTTTTGTTCAAAAATTGAAAACGTTATAGTTGATCTTCCTTGTTTTTAAATTGGATAAAAAAAAAATTCAATTCTCAATTAATGATTTCGGTTTTGAACCTTAAAATTTAGATAAAATAATATGATAACTCAAAAATATTGTCTTGCATTAGATTTAAATGAAGACCCAGAATTAATAGCCGAGTACAAAAAATACCACGAAAAGATTTGGCCTGAAATAACAGAAAGCATTACCAGTTCAGGAATAGAAAATCTTGAAATTTATTGTGTTGGCAATAGGATGTTTATGATTATCGAGGCTAATGAAACATTTAGTTTTGAAAGAAAAGGAGAAATGGATGCCACTAATGCTATAGTACAGAAATGGGAAGCGCTCATGTGGAAATATCAAAAAGCATTGCCTGGCGCTAAAGAAGGAGAAAAATGGATGATGATGGAGAAAATATTTGATTTACATGAAAATAGATAGTCACCAGCACTTTTGGAAGTATCATCCTGTAAAAGATTCATGGATCAATGAAGAAATGAGGATTATCAAAAAAGACTTCCTTCCTTCTGATCTAGAGCCTTTATTGATAGAGCATCAGTTTGACGGCTGTGTGGCCGTTCAGGCCGATCAAAGCGAGGAAGAAACTCATTTTTTGCTGGATTTGGCAAAAGAAAATGATTTTATCAAAGGAGTAGTAGGATGGATCGATTTGCGTGCCGAAAATATTGACGAGCGTTTAAAATATTTCAGTCAATATGAAAAACTAAAAGGTTTCAGACATATTATTCAGGCTGAAGAGGATCCTGATTTTATGCTGTCTAAAATATTTCAAAATGGTATTTCAAAATTAGCTAAATACAATTTTACATATGATATTTTAATTTTTCCTGAACATCTCAAAAATGCAATAAAATTGGTGTCTAAATTTCCTGAGCAAAAATTTGTTATTGACCATTTGGCAAAACCAGATTTCAAAAATAAAGATTTCAAAGTTTGGGAAAACGGAATTAAAGCTATTGCAGAATTGCCTAATGTAATGTGCAAGGTTTCTGGTTTAGCAACACAGGCCGATTGGAAAAACTGGAAAAAATTGGATTTTATCTATTACTTGATCGTAGTAACAAAGGCATTCGGATTTGATCGTCTGATGTTTGGCAGTGACTGGCCAGTAAGTCTGCTTGCATCATCTTATGCGCAGTCATGTGATATTGCAGAGGATTATTTTTCGAGATTCAGTAAAGAAGATCAAGATAAATTCTGGGGCAAAAATGCTATTAACTTTTATGGTTTAGACTAAATTTTATCTGAATCATTTTACATAAAAAACTATCCAACCAAAATAATGACTAAATGAATTTTAATCTTACTGAAAAAATAATAATTGTAACTGGAGGAGCAAAAGGAATAGGGCTTGGAATCTGTAAAGCCTTGGCTTCCGAAGGAGCGGTTCCTGTAATTATAGGAAGAGCTGATGCTGACAACCAAATCGCTGTCAAAGAAATTGAAGCTGAAGGCGGAAGAGCCTTATCGGTTGTAGCTGAACTGACCAATCCTCAGGCTTGCAAGAGTGCTGTGGATGAAGTTATCAAATTATGCGGCCGCATTGACGGATTAATTAACAATGCTGGTGTAAATGATAATGTAGGTTTAGAAAGCGGCGACTATGAAAAATTTATAGCTTCTATCCATAAAAATTTGGTTCATTATTATTTGATGGCACAATATGCTTTGCCGGAATTGAAAAAAACAAAAGGATCTATCGTAAACATAGGTTCAAAAACGGCCGATACCGGTCAGGGAAATACATCAGCGTATGCGGCGTCAAATGGCGGGAGAAATGCCCTAACCCGAGAATGGGCTGTTGAACTGCTCAAATACGGAATTCGGGTAAATGCAGTTATCGTGGCAGAATGCTACACGCCATTGTACGATAAATGGATTCAGACTCTAGAAAATCCCAAAAAAAAATTAAAGAAAATCACGGCTAAAATTCCGTTAGAAAACAGAATGACAACTTCTGAGGAAATTGCAAACATGGTGGTGTTTTTATTATCCGAAAGATCGAGCCATACTACCGGACAGTTGATATACGTAGATGGTGGTTACACTCATTTAGATCGTTCACTGTAAAAAAAAGATAATTACTGATTAAACAAGGACAATATTGAATCAATTAATATACCTCTGTTAATCTACTTTTATATTTCGAAAAACGCATGAATTTAATAAAAAACGCATGGCATTAGTAACTCAAATAGATGTTAAAAGAACTGTAGATTCTAAAGAAAATAAAAAATGGCTATTTCCTTTTGTTCTGGTAACAAGTCTGTTTTTTTTCTGGGGATTTGTACATAATTTGGATCCGATACTTATCCCGCATTTAAGGAAAGCATTTAATCTTACCGATTTAGAGTCTTCTCTGATTGACTCTTCAGTCTTCATAGCGTATTTTGTAATGGCTTTGCCTGCAGGATATATTATGAGAAAATACGGTTATAAATCGGGGATAATGACGGGATTGATTTTGTTTGGTATTGGCTCAATTTTGTTTGTGCCGGCTGCCAACTCGCTACAATATGTTTATTTTTTAGGAGCTTTGTTTATCATAGCCTGCGGGCTTACATTTTTGGAAACCGCAGCCAATCCATACGTGACGATACTGGGACCATCTGAAACGGCAACAAAAAGATTGAATTTTTCTCAATCTTTTAATGGATTGGCTGCTTTTATTGCTCCGGCTTATATAGGGCCGATTATTTTATCCGGAAAAAACCTGACTAAAGCCGAAATCGATGCAATGGCACCCGCTGCACTTCATGCCCATATTTTAGAAGAGGCAGCAAGCGTAAAAATGCCTTACCTTATTTTAGGACTGATTATTTTGTCAGTAGCTGTAGTTTTTTATTTTACCAATATGCCTGATGTAAAAGATGAGGACAAAGAGGGAGCAGATGGAGCTAGTTTTGTTGGAGCATTAAAGTCGATACGCTTGCGTTGGGGAATTTTAGCACAGTTTTTTTATGTAGGAGCTCAAGTCTGTGTGGCTAGTTTCTTTATTAAAATGGCAACAACTTCAGCAGGTCTGGATGAAGATACAGCTGCTAAATATTTAGGGTTTTTTGGTTTGACTTTTATGTTAGGACGTTTTGCAGGTACATTCTTCATGCAATTTATACAGCCAAGGAAATTATTGATCATTTATTCTATCATTGCCATTTTCTTATCGATAGTTGCAATAATGGGAACCGGAATGGTGGTGGTCTATACCTTGATATTTATTGCTTTTTTTATGAGCATCATGTTTCCTACTATTTTCTCGATGGGAATTGAAGGACTCGGGCATAATACTAAAATTGGATCTTCACTAATCGTTATGTCAATTGTTGGCGGCGCTTTGCTTCCTCCGGTTTTAGGATTCATTTCTGATATGACTGGAAATATCCAAAATGGATATGTAGTGCCGCTGACTTGTTTTTCGGTAATACTGTTGTTCGCAATCAACGGGCACAAAACAATTAAAGGATAAATTCTATTTTATATATAATGTTAGAAAATAAAGTAAAAAGGCAGCTGATAAAAATGCATCCAGAAGACAATGTTCTGGTGGCTTTAACAGATTTGGCAAAAGGAGAAAGCATAATTTTTGAAAACGAGGCTTATATCCTTCAAGACACTATTAAAGCAAAACACAAATTTTATACAGCCGATTTGAAAGCTGGAGCTGAGATTATCATGTACGGTGTTTTAGTTGGAAAAGTGCAATGTGATGTTGCAAAAGGAAGTCTGATGACAACTGAAAATCTAAAACACGCTGCTGAACCTTATGGATATCGTGATGTCGATTTTTCATGGCAGGCACCAAATGTTTCTAAGTATAAAAACAGAACTTTCAAAGGGTATAAAAGAAAAGACGGCCGTGTTGGAACAGCGAACTATTGGTTATTTGTACCAACTGTTTTTTGTGAAAACCGAAATTTGGATGTAATCAAAGAAGCCTTGCACAATGAATTGGGTTATTCGGTGAGTGATAAATACACACAGTTTACCCATCAATTGTTGGAAGCTTATCAAAATGGAGAAAATATTGAAGCTGTGGATATGCAGCTTACGCCAAATAATACTGCCAATCGCATTTTTAAAAATGTTGATGGCATTAAATTTCTAAATCATCAAGGGGGTTGTGGAGGCACGCGCCAAGATGCGGCAACTTTAAGTGCTTTATTGGCTTCTTATGCAAATCATCCCAATGTGGCGGGTATTACCTTGCTGAGTTTAGGCTGTCAGCATTTACAGGTTCAGGATTTTGTAAATGATGTTAAAAATCAAAATCCATCTTTTGACAAACCGCTGTTTATTTTTGAACAACAGCAAACTGAAAGTGAAGAAGTATTAGTCGCTAATGCCATTAAAAAAACCTTTGAAGGATTGATAGAAATCAATCAATTTGAAAGAACTGATGCCCCGTTGAGTGAACTTTGCATCGGAGTAAAATGTGGCGGAAGCGATGGTTTTAGCGGCGTTTCAGCAAATCCGGCTGTTGGTTATACATCAGATTTATTAGTTGCTTTGGGTGCTAAAGTTTTATTAGCTGAGTTCCCTGAATTATGCGGTGCAGAGCAAAATCTTATCGACCGTTGTACAACAGAAGAATCGGCAAAAAAATTCATTGATTTAATGCAGTCTTATGATGCTTTGGCACATAAAGTCGGCTCAGGTTTTCATATGAATCCGTCGCCGGGAAACATCAAGGACGGATTAATTACAGATGCTATAAAAAGCGCTGGTGCCGCCAAAAAGGGAGGGACAGCTCCAGTAGTTGATGTCTTGGATTATACAGAACCTGCAACAAAAGCAGGACTGAGTTTGGTTTGTACTCCAGGAAATGATGTGGAAGCAACAACTGGAAAGGCGGCATCTGGAGCTACGTTAATACTGTTTACTACAGGATTAGGAACTCCAACAGGAAATCCGGTTTGTCCTGTAATCAAAGTTGCTACAAATTCTGTTCTGGCAAAAAAGATGCGTGATATTATTGATATTGATTGTGGTCCAATAATCAGCGGAGAAAAAACCATTGAAGAAATGGGTGAAGATATTTTGGAATATTGCATCAAGGCGGCAAGCGGAGAAATTATTCCAAAAGCAGTATTATTAAATCAAGATGATTTTATTCCGTGGAAGCGCGGCGTTTCTCTTTAAATTTTAAATAAAAAAACATGTTTTCATTACAAAATAAAAAAGCTGTTGTTACAGGCGGCGGCAGCGGGATAGGGAAAGCGATTTCGGCTTTATTTGCAAAACAGGGAGCTGAAGTGCATATTATTGAATTGACTGAAGAAAGCGCCAAAGCAGCAGTGGATGAAATAAAAGCAAATGGAGGAAAAGTGTTTTCGCATGCCTGCAATGTTGCTGATCATCAGGAAGTAGTAGCAACATTCGAAAAAATCGGAAACATCAATATTCTGGTAAACAATGCAGGGATTGCGCATGTCGGCAAAGTAGATACTACTCCGGAAGAAGATTTTGACCGAATTATGAATGTGAATGTAAAAGGCGTATACAATTGCTTGTATGCCTCAATTCCACAATTCCGACTTTCAAATGGTGGCGTAATTGTCAATATGGCATCTATTGCTGCATGGGTTGGAATTCCGGACAGATTTGCTTATTCGACTGCAAAAGGAGCTGTCATGGCTATGACTTTATCAGTTGCAAAAGATTATATAGGAGAAAATATCCGTTGTAATTCTATTTCACCAGCAAGGGTTCACACGCCTTTTGTAGATGGTTTTATTGCTAAAAATTATGCAGGAAAAGAAGCCGAAATATTCGAAAAATTATCACAATCCCAGCCAATTGGACGAATGGGAAAACCGGATGAAATTGCGGCATTGGCGTTGTTTTTATGTAGTGATGAATCTGGTTTTGTGACAGGATGTGATTATCCAATTGATGGCGGTTTCATCAAATTAAATAACTAATTTAATGAAGGTTGCCTTATTCATACCCTGCTACATTGACCAGTTTTATCCCAAAGTTGGCATAGCTACTTTACAGTTGTTAGAAAAACTTGGCTGTGATGTAAGTTTTCCTTTGGAACAGACCTGTTGCGGACAGCCGATGGCCAATAGTGGTTTTGCTGCTTTAAGCAAGGGTTGTGATATCAACTTCATTAAAAATTTTTCTGGATTTGATTACATCGTTGCTCCTTCGGGGAGTTGCGTTTTGCATGTAAAAGAACATTTAAGCAATGAGGAAGATGGTATAGAAGCATCTCAAATTCGGAATTCTATTTATGAACTCACAGAGTTTTTGACTGATATTCTGAAAGTCAAAAGCATTCCGGCAAGTTTTCCTCATAAAGTAGGACTGCACAACAGCTGTCACGGACAACGGGGATTGAATCTTTCTTCAATGACCGAAAGAATGCTGCCTGAATTCTCGAAGCCTGAGCAATTGCTGAAATTGGTTGCAGGAATTGAGCTGAAAAAAGCAAAACGAAATGATGAATGCTGTGGTTTTGGAGGAACTTTTTGCGTGTTCGAAGAAGCAGTAAGCGTAAAAATGGGAAAGGATAGAGTCAAAGAACATGAAGATAATGAGGTTGATTATATAACAGGCGGAGATACAAGCTGCCTAATGCATCTGGAAGGGATATTAAAGAGACAAGGAAGCAAAATAAAAACGATTCATATTGCTGAAATATTGAATCGGGTGTTATAAAAAATGAAATTAATCTTTAGTAAAGATTAGATAAATTTAAAAGGATGACCGTAAAACATGCTGATTTAGCGGAAAAATTTATAGCTGACGAGCCTCGAACCGACTGGCACGACGATACTCTGTGGTTTGTTCGTGAAAAGCGGGACAAGGCAGCTCATGGTTTGCCGGAATGGGAGCAATTAAGAGAATGGGCATCACAAATTAAAAATAATACGCTTTCTAATCTTTCGAATTATTTAAAAGAATTTGAAGAAAAAGCGGCAGCAAACGGTATAAAAGTACACTGGGCTTCAGATGCCAAAGAACATAATGAGATCATTTATGAAATTATCTTAAAACATGGCATCCAGAAAATCGTAAAAAGCAAAAGCATGCTTACCGAGGAATGCCATTTAAATGAATTTTTACAGCACCAGGGCATAGAAGTAGTAGACACTGATTTGGGCGAACGCATTGTGCAATTTCGAAAAGAACCGCCAAGTCACATCGTTTTGCCGGCAATTCATTTGAAAAAGGAAGATGTAAGTGCCACTTTTCACGAACATCTAAAGACTGAGAAAGGAAATAATGATCCGCAGTATTTGACTGAAGCTGCAAGACAGCATTTGCGCAATAAGTTTGTAGAATCACAATTGGCAATAACAGGCGTCAATTTTGCCATCGCGGAAACGGGTGGTTTTGTTGTTTGTACCAATGAAGGAAATGCTGATATGGGAGCTCACACAGCACCTGTGCATATTGCGTGTATGGGTTTTGAAAAATTGATTCCCAAAGCGGACCATTTATCTGTTTTTTTGAGATTATTGGCCAGAAGCGCTACAGGACAACCAATTACAACATATTCAAGTCATTTTCAGAAACCAAGACCTGATCAGGAAATGCATATCGTGATTGTAGACAACGGACGAAGCAAACAGTTGGGACGAGAAGATTTTAGAAATTCGCTGAAATGTATTCGCTGTGCGGCTTGTTTCAACACTTGTCCTGTCTATCGCCGAAGCGGTGGACATAGTTATCATACGGCTGTTGCAGGACCAATTGGTTCTATTTTAAATCCAAATCTGGACATGAAAGCCAACGCTGATTTGCCTTTTGCATCAACCCTATGTGGGAGCTGCAGCAATGTTTGTCCGGTAAAAATCAATATCCACGAACAATTATGGAAATGGAGACAAGTAATTGTTGAAGAAGGCTATGTGGCAGCAAGCAAAAAAATAAGCATGAAAGGAATGAGTTTTGTGTTTTCGAATCCTAAGATCTATCGTTTGCTGGGAAAGACGGGGAGAAAGGTCATTCATTTTTTTCCATTTATGGTAAACAATAAATTAAATCCTTGGTTCAAGCAAAGAGAAATGCCTTCTGCTCCAAAAGATTCATTTCATGACTGGTATTTAAAAAACAGAAAAAATTAATAGCTGACTGGAAATATGAGTGCAAGAGAAAATATATTGAATGCCATCGCAATGAATCAGCCTGAGTTGGCTGAGCTTCCTGTTATCGACCTGGCATCAACTATTCATTATGAAGATTCATTTATTCAGTTTAAAACGGTATTGGAAAGTATTGGCGGGAAAGTGGAATTAATTTCGCATATAACTGTTCTAAAAGATAAATTGGCTACCGATAAAACGACTGGAAATTTCATAGTAAATACTATTGAGGCACTTGGTGATGTTGATAAATATGTTGCTTTGTTGCCGGTATTTGATTTAGAGAAAGTAGAGAAGGCTTATGTCAAAGGTACACTTGGAGTAGCAGAAAATGGTGCGGTATGGATTTATGAAAGCCAAATGATAAACAGGCTGATTCCTTTTATATGCCAGCATTTGATTTTAGTAATGGAGAAAAAAAATATTGTAAGCAATCTTCATCAGGCGTATCAAAAAATTGATGTGGAAAAAGAAGGTTTTGGTGCATTTGTCGCAGGACCTTCAAAAACGGCCGATATAGAGCAGTCATTGGTGATAGGAGCACACGGTGCAAGAAGTGTTGTGGTTTTTGTAATTGAATAATGAATAAAAATGATGTTTTTTTGAATGAAACATCATATTTAGAATAAATTAGAAGAAGTATAATATAATAAAGGAAATAAAATGAAACTAATACGATTTGGAGAACCGGGAAAAGAGAAACCAGGTATTTTAATAGGAGAAAAAAGGTATGATGTATCGTCAATAGTAACAGATTACAACGAAGCTTTTTTTGAAGAAGACGGATTGGCGATGTTGAGAAGAGTTTTAGGTCGCAATCCTGCTTTGCCTGAAGTTGGTGCTGATGTGCGTTTAGGTTCTCCGGTTGCAAGACCTTCAAAAATAATATGTATCGGATTGAATTATGTAGATCATTGCGTCGAAACTAATGCGCCGATTCCGACAGAGCCGATTATCTTTTTTAAATCGACTACGTCATTATGCGGACCAAATGATGACTTGATTATTCCGAAAAATAGTGAAAAGACTGATTGGGAAATTGAGCTTGCATTTGTGGTTGGCAAAAAAGCAAGTTATGTAGAAGAATCTGAAGCATTAGACTATGTTGCGGGTTATGCTTTGCTAAACGATTACAGCGAAAGAGGTTTTCAGATCGAACGCGGCGGACAATGGGCAAAAGGAAAAGGCTGTGATACATTTGCACCGCTTGGACCGTTTTTGGCAACGCAAGATGAAATTAAAGATGTCAATAATATCCCAATGTGGCTGAAGGTAAATGGAAAGAAATTTCAAAACAGCAATACTTCAAATCTAGTTTTCAAAATCCCATTTTTAGTACATTATTTAAGCCAATTCATGACATTGCTTCCTGGCGATATCATCAGTACAGGGACACCTCCAGGAGTTGGTTTGGGAATTAAGCCTGATCCTATTTATATCAAACCGGGAGATGTCATCGAATTAGGTATGGACGGTTTGGGAAGCAGTACGCAAACTGCAGTTGCGTATAAATAGTAGAACTTAGGTTTGATCTGTACGTCTGGAGAAAATATTTTTTGCATTGAAGAAAAGGCGCAGATCATATTTTTAAAACGTAAAAAAACAAGTGATTGCTGAATAGTAGTAATTCTATTCTCAATCACTTGTTTGCTAAATAGTATTTATTGGATAAGGAAAATGTAGCAATTAATTTTTAACAGATAAAAATCTGAAAGTGAAAAAAGGAGAAATTTACAAAGAGATTTTTTTAGAATTTGATTTAAATGAAATCAATCATTTTGACTATGCTGTTTATCGAGTAAAAATTCCTGATAATGTTATCGATTCTGAAAATTTGATGTGCGTAATTTATTGTTTGCCAGATAATAGAAAAGATAAAGCAAACATTAATGACAAAGCAGCATCAGATATTTTGTTGGCAACAGTAAAAGGTCAAAGCTCAGAATGGATTGAGTGGAAGATTGATCACCAGCAATTGAAAATACTTGACTTTAATAAATCTTTATTATTTAAAATTGTTTTTACAGCTCATCGTTTACATGCTGCGCCGACATTTAATTTAATAAGTGTTTTTTAAATTAGCAGTAAAGTCAAATACTTCTATTTTGCTTAGTTTTTTGTTTCAGATTTTCGGTTTTTCTACCACTTAACAGTTTTGTCAATAAAAAGGATTAATTGATCAGCCATGGACTGTTGCTCTTCTCTATTTGGATGCCCTGATCTATTTTTGTAAGGAAAGAAGACAGTATGAATTTTTTCATCTTTCAATCCAGCTACAGCCTGCTGTATATATCCAGGCCATTTCGAACCTGGCTGAGTGGCATCCATATTTCCTAAAGCACAGATAATATAAGCTTTTGGGTATTTGGCGCGGATACTCGCAACGAAATTCTGATATGATTTTATGATAAAATCTTCTGTAGGCTTTGTTGTGCCAAACCTCTGTTTAAATTCTTGATGTTCAGGTTTGTTGATCAGCCAGGAATCATTTTGAAACAGATTAATCACCACTACATCAGGGGTGTAGTTATTAAAATTCCATTTTTTTGAAGGGTCAAAAGGATCAGTACGATCATAGATTTCGGACATTATTTCCGGAAACCAGCTGAGCATGATGCCGATACCGCTTCTGGCAATGATGGATGATTGTGCATTAAAGTGCCTTGCAGTTAACGCTGCGTAGGTGTAATAGTTGTTGAAAAGCTCAGGTTTCCCAGAATCATTCATTCCCTGTGGGACATCGACTCCATGACCAGCAGTAATAGAATTTCCATAGAATTCTATTTTTCGTTTAGGCAGTACCGAAGGTTTGAACAATTTTGCTTTTCCGCCAATTTCGAAACCATAAAAAATATTAGCAGAGGTGCTGTTGGAAAGTTTATATAATTGCAGTGAATGTTTCCCTTTAGAAAGATTTTCTGCGAGCAAAATATCTTTTTTTATACTGTCTGATTCAAACTTAAGAGCTTTTGTAGCATCATTATCTATAATAGCATAAAAATAGCCTTTTTCTTTGCTCGACTTCATGGTTGCCTTAATGTTTGTACCAGTAAAATTTATTGTCGCCGAAGTTCCAGGCCAGTAAAAAACAGCTGCATCTTTGCTCGTTTCTACTCTTCCCATATAGGTGATTTTTTTATCATTAGGTTTAATAAGTAACTGACCGAAACTCTTCAGACTAGTGAATACAAAAAATAGATAAAAAGTGTGTTTAAAAAAAACAGTCATAGTTTGGGATTTAAAATTTAGTAAAAGAAATTGCCAGAATTGTAAAAAAGGATTAATTTTTAATGTTTGTGGTTTTAATATTAATATTGTTGTTCCTGCATTTTTTGAAAATTTTTAAAGGAAAGAAGAACAGAATTATTGTTTTTTCTTAAAAATCAAAAATACAAAGTCAAAGTGCAATCAACATAACGGATGTAAAAAAAAATCAAGTTAGTTCGAATTCATTAACAACTTCATTAGAGGCATTTATTCGACATATTTCTTCAAAATCATAAGGTGAAAAATTTAAAGTTTCTAAAAATTCGTCAACCTTCTTTTTTATTTTCTGGTTTGTTGTCAGATAAAATATTTCGTTTGCATTTATAGTAACTGGTGAAATTAGATTAGGATTTAATATTGTAAGTATTTTTAACGAATAGGCTTTTGGCAATAAGCGAGCTATTATTTCACTAGAGAGTTTTGTTCTTAATTCAAATTGAAGGCATTCCATACTGAAAATTGAATTGTTTGTATGAATTAATATTTTGCCTGTCATATCTGGCAAATCAGACATAAAAGAATCGATTTCTTCAAAGGGAACAAACAATATAATTATCTTGGCTTTTGCGGCTTTTTCTTTACTGACAAATTTTACGTTGCATCCCATTTCTTGTACTGTTGCCCTCATAGACTCATTGTTTCGGTAGTGGCTAATTAGTACTTCATGTCCGTATTCAATAGCTCTGGTGGCGAAATTCAATGTTGCACTACATACTCCTATAATTCCTATTGTCATTAGTCTTGGATTTTACTATGGATCTTACTTCTATTTTGAATTGCTTAAAAGGTATGTACGAATACAATACCTATTCTCTGCTGAATTGGTTTTCTTTTCGTTGTATATTAATTAGATTTTTTTTAAAAATTCGGGACCTTATCAAATCAGATGCGGGACAATACTTTTAAGTTTCGATTGTTTTATTTGAAATTTATGGCAAAAAAAATAATAAACTATCGATTAAAAAATAACCATTTTAAGTTTGCTTAATACAATATTTCAGGCCCCGCATTTTGATTTAATTTCAAGAATAAAATTATTAAAATGCTGAGTTCAATTATAATGCAAAATTATCCTTAATTAAGTGTTTATTGCCTTTGTGTATTTTTCTTAAAAAGACGAAATATGAGATACGTCAGTTATTTACAATCTCTTTACTAAACTTTTATAAACTGTTTTTTTATTGCTTTAAGAAATAGCTTATTTCTTTTTAGGACCTAGAAAAAAATGGAGGATTTTAACCAAAGAAGGGAAGAATATCCTCCTCTGGGATCTTCAATAGCAATAAATTTGAAATCGTTCTCTAAAAGAAAATCAATGTTAGAATTGCTTTAAGAAACAGAATAGTAACCGTTGATGAAACGGGAGCCCAATAAATCATGTTATTGTAACATCAGATAATTATTGATTAAACAAGGACAATATTCAATTAATTAAAATACTTCACGTATTCTACTTTTATATTTTTAAAAAATGTATGAATTTAATGAAAACCTATATTCCTAATAATATGAAAACTTTTCTTTTAGTAATAATTTCTTTTCTGGGACTTCAAAATCAATCTTTTGCGCAACCTTATAGTATTCCGGCAAACTCAAAGAAAATTGTTGTTTTAGGAAATAGTATTACTTATGCCGGGTATTATGTGTCGTGTATAGATGCTTACCTGCGTCTGCAATATCCAGAAAGACATTTTGAAATAATTAATGTGGGTTTGCCTAGCGAAACTGTTTCGGGTTTGTCTGAGCCTAATCATGCAGATGGTAAATTTCCTCGACCAGACTTGCATGAGCGCCTTGATCGTGTTCTAAAAAAACTAAAACCTGATTTGGTACTTGCCTGTTACGGCATGAATGATGGCATTTACCTGCCTTTTGACAATGAAAGATTTCAGAAGTTCTGTGAAGGAATCAACTGGTTGCATGAGGAGGTAATAAAATCGGGCGCTTCGATAATTCATATTACGCCTCCAATATATGATGAACGAAAAGGAAGTGCTTACGCCAATGTGCTTGATGTATATTCAGACTGGCTGATCAGCCGTCGCTATACAAGTGATTGGAGTGTGATTGATGTTCATTGGCCAATGAAAAAATATCTAGAAGATCAACGCCTTAAAGATTCAACATTTGAGTTTGCGGCAGATGGTATACACCCTGATAATCTTGGACATTTTATTATAGCAAAAAATATTCTTTTGGGTTTAGGTGAAACAAAAGTTGCAAATGCGGTAGATATGAAAGATGTTTTATCTAGGTATAAAAACGGCGAATCTATTTTTCAGCTAGTAGAAAAAGAACAAGCAATCAAGAAAGATTCCTATTTAAGTTCAATCGGGCATAAGAGACCAGGAATGAACGTTGGATTTCCTTTATCTGAAGCCGAAAGACAATGTACGGATATCAAAAATCAGATACAAATGATTATCAAACGCTAAAGTGCAATAGTTCAACATAAATATTAGTTTGTTTTTTTTTTAGTGGTAAGGAGCCACTGTAATGGTGGCTTTTTTTAAAATTATAAATGAGTTGAAAAATTTTGAGGTAAATCTGATTTTTTTTAACGGAAATATTACCAATAAAATCAAAAAAAAGCTAATACAAATTTTAAAAAAAATATAAAAACTGATCAAAATGAAATACACTAAACGGATTTATTTATACTTCCTTTTTTTACCCTTAATGCTTTTGTCCCAAACAAAAGGAATAATTGAAATCCAGAACAATTCGGATTTAAACAGAAGTGAAGCTGTTGTTGCTGTCAAATGGGAAACCATTTTGGCACATTACCCGCAAATAGACACGACCAATTTTGTTGTGATCAATGCATCAACCAAAAAACAGGTTCCTTATCAATTGGAACACCAAGGACTTCCGGGGATTCAAAATTTATTGTTGCAAGTAAGTGTTAAAGCCAGAGGGACACTTCGTCTTTCTATTCAAAAAGGGAAACCAATAGTATTTCAAACCAAAACTTTTGCCCGTTTTGTTCCTGAAAGAATGGATGATTTTGCCTGGGAGAATGATAAAATTGCTTTTAGAGCCTATGGTAAAGCACTTGAAAAAGAAAAAGATAATGCTTATGGATTAGACATTTGGGTAAAACGTACCGATAAAATGGTTATCAATGAACGATATAAATTAAGAGAGTATCATATTGATCACGGAGATGGAATGGATTATTATCATGTTGGGTTTTCATTAGGCGCAGGAAATATGGCTCCTTATGTTAATGATACCATACGTTATTCTGCCAATTATCATCGTTGGAAAATATTGGATAATGGTCCTTTGCGCTCTACTTTCAAATTGGAATATGACACCTGGGATGCATCCGGAATTAAAGTTTCCTGCATTCGAACTATTTCACTAGACGCAGGTTCACAACTTAATAAGATAGAAAATGTTTACACTTATTCAGATAGTAAAGCATTGCCGGTTGTTGTTGGAATAATCAAAAGGCAGGGAGCAGGTGCTATTTCGTTAAATGAAAAAGAAGGTGTTATAGGATATTGGGAACCTACTCATGGCGAAGATGGAACGACTGGCGTTGGTGCTATTTTGACAACTCCTGTTAAGAATACGCTGGTAGATAATAAGCAATTGTTAGCCATAACAGAAACAAACAATAATGGAGCGATTGTATATTATACCGGCGCGGCTTGGGATAAAGCTGGTAAAATTACAAATGAAGTTCAGTGGTTTGAATATTTGAACAATTTTTCTAAAGAATTAAAAAGTCCGTTAGTAGTGAGTGTGAAATAAAAACATTTGACCTTTTAATCAATGGATAAAGAAGGTTTAAAATAAATTTTTGTGTCCGGCGATTTGTTTAATACAGAGGGATTTCCGAAAAGCGGTTTTGGAACTGATGATTGGCAAGAGTTGCCCCGTTTTAATTTTTTTTAAATAATACTTGAAATTGTTGTTTATGAAAACAATAAGACAAGTAAGCTTCGGTTTAAAGTACTAGAGGCGAGTAGTGTTGCTGTTGAAAAACTAGCAACTTGAATTAACTAAGAATAAATAATAATGAAAAAGAACTGCGTTTTACTTATTTTATTGATCTGTTGCTTTTTTCAAAACCATCGTGTTTTGGGACAAACGGTATCAGACTATGAAACGATCATGCAACGTATACGCGAAAACTTAATTAGTGGTACAGCTGTAACCGCGTTAGATAATGCAGTGGCCACTACACTTCCTACTTTAAAGAGCGATGGTTCCTGGGGAGATATAAATTACAGTGATCGTACTCATGCCACTTGGATTCCGGATACGCATCTGAATCGTGTAAAAAACTTCGCACTAGCCTATACGATGCCCAGCTCTAACTATTATGGTAATAAGGTTTTGTATCAGGCAATTATAAATAGTTTGACTTATTGGGATCAAAAAGATCCGCAAAGTGGCAGTTGGTGGTGGAATCAAATATCAAGTCCTCAAAAAGTAGGACAAATTCTGATTTTACTTCGTAACAACACAACTCAACAAATACCGTCCTCCCTCGAAGCTAATCTTATAGAGCAGATGGATAGGGGGAATCCAGTTACACAAACCGGTGCTGCGAACATGGTGGATGTTGCTACGCATTATATTTATAGAGGCTGTCTTAAAGCGGATAGTGCTATTGTGCAAATAGGCGTAAATCAGTCTTTTATGCCTATAGTGTTGACCACTGGTGACGGTGTTCAATATGATTATTCTTATAAAGCTCATGGGAGTCAATTGTATATGGGGGGCTATGGTAGCGTTTTTATTGACGGCGAAATTAATGTTGCCATGTATGTTAGAGGGACTTCTTATGCATTGTCGGGTACCAGTTTGAATCTTTTATCTCTTTTTGTACGAAACTCTTATCTTAAATGTATTCGTGGTAAGAATATAGATTTTAATGCCTTAGGGCGTTCCATTAGCAGAATTAATGCTTCAAATCAATCAAGATTAAGTTTGTCATTGGAAAAAATGAAACTTTTGGATCCAAATAATATTGGCGCTTATGATGAGGCCATAGCCCGTCTAATAGGAACTCAACCGGCGTCGTACGGGCTAAGTGCCAAAAATATTAATTATTGGAGTTCGGATTATGTTCAGCACATCAGAAGCGGCTATAATTTTGGTCTTAGAAACGTTTCTACCCGAACTTTAAGATCTGAAAATGGAAACGGAGAGAATCTTAAAGGGTGTTTTCTTACAGAAGGAGCCACTAGTATTGCTGTTACCGGGAATGAGTATGCTACTATTTTTCCGGTATGGGAATGGAACAAAATTCCTGGGGTAACCGCTCCGGAATACGCCACTATTCCTGTACGTGCAGATTGGTATAGCCTTCCTGAACACAAGGGCAAATCATCCTTTGTGGGTGGGGTATCCGATGGGGTTTATGGTGCTACGGCTTATGCCTTTAATGATTATGGCGTAAATGCCCGCAAGTCATGGTTCTTTTTTGATGATGAAGTAGTCTGTCTTGGTGCCGCCATTAATGCTACAGCTGCCGAAACCATCAATACCACCGTAAATCAATGTCTGCTGGATGGCAAGGTAACGGTGTCGTCCAATGGAAGGACTTCTGTAGTAAGTAAAGGGGCTAACAATTATAATGGAAATCTGCAATGGGTATTACACGGTAATGTAGGGTATTTTTTTCCTCAGGGGGGGGATTTACAGTTGACTAGCCAGACTCAAAACGGTAATTGGCATGATATCAATACAACTCAGCCTAATAAACCGGTTAGCAGCGATGTGTTTACCTTGTGGTTTAATCATGGCGTTAAACCTACTGATGCCAGCTACGCTTATATTGTGGCACCCAATAAAACTACGGTGCGGGATATGAAGAAATATGATGCCAGCAAGATTCAAATAATGACAAATAGTTCTAGTGTACAGGCCGTAAAACATACCGGATTGAATGTAAGGCAAGTGGTTTTCTATGAGCCTACTACTTTTACAAATGGCGGTGTAAGTGTTCGTGTCGATAAGCCTTGTGTGGTGATGTTAAAGAATGTTGGTACTCCAAATGTTTCGGTGGATATTGCCGATCCAGCACAGAGTAATGCCAAAATCAATGTTTACCTGGATTTGCCAGGAATCGCATCAACCAGATTTTTGGAATGTACCATGCCTTCAGCTCCTTACGCGGGATCAAGTGTTTCATTTACAGTGAATGCCGGTACGCCTATATATGTGACTCAACCATAATACATAAGCTATGTTTTCGATTATAGTTGAACTGGAACCGGGGTTGTCTGTAATAATGAACCATCTAGACCGTGTCAAAAAAATAAACCCAATAATCAGCCTGTAAGATGACCATTACTATGAAAAAAAATTAAATGATTTAACCATGAGACTAAAAACACTATTCACTCTTACTGTTCTTGTAACGTCTTCTGCTTTTATTCAGGCACAAGTCAGACTCCCAAAAGTATTGGGAAGCAATATGGTATTACAACGAGAAAAGCCTGTGCCTGTATGGGGATGGGCTAATCCAGGCGAACGGGTCACTGTATCTTTTTCGGGTCAGAAAAAAAACGCTAAAACAAATTCTGATGGAAATTGGAAAGTAGAACTATCTCCTTTAAAAGCATCAGATAAGCCAAAGGTGATGACAATTTCTGGCAGCAGCAATACGATTAGCCTTTCAAATATTCTTGTGGGTGAAGTATGGTTATGTTCCGGCCAGTCGAATATGGAATATAGCATGAAGTTACTTCCCCAATATTTTGTCAAGCCTAAGGTGGGGATTGACAGCTCAGCGTTGGAATTAACTAAAATCTATCCCAACATTCGCTTATTTAAAGTTGAGAAGGTATTGAGTAGCCCTGATGTAACAACAACCGGTTGGAATGAGTGTGCAGGCACGGCTTTTGAGCAGTTTTCTACTGTAGGGTTTTATTTCGCAAAAAATATTCAGTCAAAGCTACACATACCCATTGGGGTCATTTTTTCTGCATGGGGTGGAAGCCGTATTGAGACGTGGACGCCAGCAGAAGCTTATAAAGCCGTACCAGCATTTGCAGCAGAGAGCAAAAAAGAGCCGTTTATGATTGATAACATTGCCCCTGGAAAGAATAATGAGAGCATGATACAGCCTTTAGCGCCCTTTGCATTGCGTGGCTTTCTTTGGTATCAGGGCGAGGCAAATTGCCTGAATAATGATGGAATACGGTATGCTGATAAAATGCAGGCATTGATTGAAGGTTGGCGTACACAATGGGGGAATGACAAACTTCCTTTCTATTCGGTACTGATTGCTCCCTATTATTATAGTAAGAGGAAGGAAAAGACTTCCGTACCGCGTACTGCAGAAAGGCTCCCTGAGTTCTGGGAAGGGCAAACACAGTCTTTGAAAATACCGCATACTGGTATGGCTGTCACCACGGATTTGGTGGATACGCTTACAGATATTCACCCATCGTATAAATGGGAAGTAGGTAGAAGGTTAGCATTAATTTCACTTGCAAATACCTACAATAAAAAAGTAGTATGCAGTGGACCAGTTTTTGAAAGCATGAAGGTACAAAATGGCAATGCTATCCTGTCATTCAAGTATAGTGATGGACTGAAAAGTAATTATAATAAACCGTTAAATTGGTTTATGGTAGCAGGGAATGATGGTAAGTTTGTTCCTGCAACTGCCCAAATCCAAGGTCAAAAAGTCATTGTATCTGCACCTGGGATTACTAATCCTGTGACTGTGCGTTTTGCTTGGGATGAAACAGCTATGCCAAATCTGTTTAACGGTGCAGGACTTCCTGCTGTTCCATTTCGTACAGACGCTATTGATTGGAAATCTAAATAAATTAAAAGGAAAATGAAAAAAACACATCCGATAAACGGTAAATTCAAATGGCAAATAATTATAATAATATTGCTCACAACTTGTTTTTCAGAAACTCTTTTTGCACAGACAACCTATTGTAACCCTGTAAATATCAGTTATCGATTTTGCATCAGAAAAGACTATGGGGGAAGAATTTTAGGAACACAATCCTATCGTGAAGGCGCCGATCCGGACATGCTGGTTTTTAAAAATGAATATTATTTGTTCGTCTCCAGATCGGGAGGCTATTGGCATTCGAAAGATATGATTGCTTGGGATTTTATTACGAACAATGATTTGCCTTGGGAAGAATATGCGCCAACCGTTGTAGAAATGAACGGAGAAGTCTATTTTATGGCTGCAGACCAAAAACTGTACAAAACATCCGACCCGAAATCGGGAAAATGGACGTACATAAGGAATTATAAATTGAGCGGTTTCACCGATCCTTGTTTGTTTTTGGACGATGATAAAAGACTCTATTTGTATTATGGCAGCTCCAATGATAATTTACCGTTGTACGGAATCGAATTGGACGTAAAAAACAACTTTGAACCCATTGGGGAAATTCAGCCGATGGTGAATTTGCATCTCGATAAATATGGATGGGAGAACAAAGGATCAGATCGATTATTGAATCGCCCAAAACCTTGGCTGGAAGGGGCGTGGCTCAATAAATATAAAGGGAAATATTATTTTCAGTATTCTTCGCCCTTGCAGGGAAAAGAATACAACGATGCAGTTTACATAGGTGATCATCCGCTGGGGCCTTACACGATTGCTAAACATAATCCGTATGCATACAAACCTACGGGCTTTGCTTTTGGAGGAGGTCACGGAAACACGTTTAAGGATATTTATGGCAATTATTGGCATAGCGGAACCGTTGGCGTAAATATTTATCAATTGTTTGAGCGTCGAATCAACTTAATTCCGGCGGCTTTTGATAAAGACAATAATTTGTATTCCAATTCGTATTTGGCAGATTACCCGCATTATATTCCAAACAAAAATCTAAAAGGCAACACCGATTTATTTACGGGTTGGATGTTGCTTTCGTACAACAAAAAAGTGGAAACTTCATCGGTTTTGGAAAATTTCAATCCTGAAAATGCGGTTGACGAAAACATCCGAACTTTTTGGAGTGCCAAAACAGGAAACAAAGGTGAATGGTTGAGTTTGGATTTAGAAAAAGAATATGAGGTTCGCGCAATTCAAATCAATTTTACCGATAAAGACACTGAACTTTTGGGAAGAGCTGATTATGTGCCGTATCAATATGTAATTGAATATTCAAATGACAAGAAAAACTGGACGGTTTTAATTGATAAAAGCAATAACGTAAATGATTATCCACATGATTATTCTGAATTGCCAAAAGCAATCAAAGGGCGTTATTTCAGAATTACCAATCACCATGTACCTGACGGAAAATTTGCGATAAGCGGTTTCCGTATTTTCGGAAAAGGGAATGATAAATTGCCGCAACCCGTAAAAAATATCAAAATTGAAAGAAAAGATTCAGACCGAAAACAAGTAACCGTTAGTTGGGATAAAGTTCCAAATGCTACGGGCTACATAGTTAGATATGGATTGGCAAAAGACAAATTATATTTGAATCATCAAGTCTATTCTGAAACTTCGGCCACCATTTTGAGTTTGAATGCAGGTGCTGACTATTTTTATGTGGTTGATGCATTTAATGAAAGCGGAATTACAAAAGGGAAATAATTTTGAATAGAATATAAAAAATGAACCAATCGGTCATAAGGAGCAACAATTTGATGCGTCTGGTGCAGAAATTCGAATTATTATAATTTTAAGACCTCGAGCGCACTCGAGATGCACACGCATCTCGAGTGCGCTCGTTTTATACAAAAAAACAATTAGAATTATATCTTTCTAAATGATATTACACTGTCTTTAAAACTTTAAAAGAGATTAATGTAGTCTATTTGCATCAGTGTTTTGCATTGTACTTAATCAACTCAACTATTTAATTCTGTTTTTTGTTTTTAATATAATCTGTTGGGGTGATGCCATATATTTTCTTGAATTCTCGTGCAAAATATTTTGGATCATTAAATCCAACTTGTGAAGCTACCGAGATAACAGAAATTTCTCCTTTTTGGAACAACTCGACGGCGTGTCTCAAACGCTGAGCTCTAATAAATTCATTTAAGGTCAGATTGGTCAGTGCACTAAATTTCCTGTACAAACCTGATTTGCTCATGCCAATTTCTATAGTAATAAAGTTGAGATCCAATTCTGTATTTGAAATATTGTTTTCTATAATTTGTTGCAGTTTTTGCAGAAATAACTCGTCTTGAGATGATTCAGCATTGGTTATAATCGGCAATTGCAGCAACTGTTCGCTATATTTTTTTCGTAATGCTTCTTTTAAGGCTAAAAGATTACGGATGTTCAGATGTAAAATCTGCTCACTGAAGGGCTTTGTAATATACGCATCGGCACCGTGTTGCAAGCCGTGGATTTGGTTTATAGGCGCTGATTTGGCTGTCAGAAGAATAACAGGGATATGTGAAGTTCTTATATCGGTTTTGATTTTCCTGCAAAATTCCAAACCATCCATAACCGGCATCATTACATCGCTAATAATTATATCGGGAAGGGTTTGAATGGCATTTTCCCAGCCTTCAAGTCCGTTTTCTCTTTCGTAAATATGATACTGGCTCTCCAAAGATTGTTTGATAAACTCCCTTACTTCATCATTATCTTCAACAATCAAGATGGTTGCAGTTTTATTTGTATTCACAACAATTTGCGTGTCAATAAAGTCCTCTGAAAAATCTTCGGGCGCATCTTCTTGTAAATAATGGTCAGCTTCCTCATACATATTAGTTTCAACGTAGGATATTGCTGGTGTAATATCAATTTCGCTCAAATGATTTTTGCCTAGCTGCAACATTACCGTAAAAGTAGTTTTTCCCGTTTCGTTCACTAAAGCAGGCGTACTTGTTACGCTTATATTGCCTTTGTGCAGTTCTATCAAACTTTTTGATAAGGCCAGACCAATGCCCGTTCCCATTTTTTGTCCGGCTTGATAAAAGTTTTTGAAAACATCATTGATATTGTCGATGGCAATTCCTTTGCCATTATCGCTCACAGTAATTTCAACTTGCTGTTCTTTCAAAGATATCTCTAAGCAGATTTTGCCTCCTTTTTGTGTAAACTTGAAAGCATTAGACAATAAATTAAAAAACACTTTTTCCATTTGATCTTTATCGAAATAGACCAAAATCTGGGGATCGCTGGTTTTAAAAGAGTATTGAATGTTTTTTGATTCGGCAAGTGTTTGAAAGTGATTAAAAACTTCTTTCAAGGCTTTTACAATGTCTTCTTCTATAAACAGAAGTCGCAGGTTGCCGGAATCAGCTTTTCTGAAATCCAACAATTCGTTTACCAATCGATATAAACGTTCGGTATTGTTTTTAATGCTTAGTGCATATTTATTGGCCTGTGTATTTTTTACAGTTAGTTGCTCTAATTTTTCAATTGGACCTAAAATCAGGGTTAACGGAGTCCTGATTTCGTGTGAAACATTGGTAAAGAAATCCAACTTCATTTGATAGTCCTGTTTCTGATGCTCAGCTCTCAAATTTTCAAAATAAAGCTCTTGTTTTAGTCTAGCTCTGGCTTTAAAAAACTTTATGATATAATAGGCTATTGTATAAGCTATAGCAAAATAGATAAGATATGCCCACCAGGTTCTCCAGAAAGGCGGCAGTATTTCAATGTCAATTTTTTTGATATTCTTGCTCCAAATTCCATCGTTATTGGCTGCTTTGACTAAAAACTGATAATCACCTGCCGGTAAATTGGTATAAGTGGCGGAAGGTATTTCTACATAACTCCAGTTTTTATCAAAACCATCAAGTTTGTAGGCATACTTGTTTTTGTTTGATTTTATAAAGTTTAATGCGGAAAATTCGATTGTGAAATTGTTCTGAGTGTGGTCAAAAGTTAATGTGGTGCTAAAATTAATGTCTTGTTTTAGAAGTTCACTTTCATCATTAATTTTAACAGGTGCATTAAATAATTTGAGGTCAGATAACACAACATCAGGTGGGACTATGTTTTTTTCTATATTTTTAGGTAGAAAACTGATAAAGCCATTGTAGGTTCCAAAAAATAGTCGCCCCTGAAAGTCCTTTAAAACAGAAGTAGTATTGAATTGATTATCAGGCAGACCGTCAAGGATATTAAAAGTTCTGAAAGTATTTAAACGGCGGTTGTATTTTACCAAGCCATTATCAGTGCTTATCCATAAATTGGTTTCGTTGTCTTCTGCAATAGCCAATATATTATCGCTGGGCAAGCCATTTGCGCTATTAAAAATTTTAAAAGTATTGTTTTTGATGTTAAGTAGAGCTAACCCATTATGATAGGTTCCTACCCACATATTGTTTTTGCTGTCTTCCAGAAAACAGTTAACCCTATAATTAAACGATCCGTTTAGACTGTCTTTAAAATTTTTAAGTTGAAATTTTGAGTCATGATAATTATAAATCCTGTCAGTAGTGCCTATCCAGATAATATTTTTCTTATCTTGAAATAGTGCATAAATTGGTTTTTTTACAACTATATTATTTTTAGAATTTATAAGCCAAAATTTTTGTTGAGCAATATCATAAACATTAAGACCTAAATCGGTTCCAATAAACAACTTATTTTGTTTGTTGATAAGCAATGAGTTGACTTCATCTGATGCAATACTATTGCTGCTTTCGCCATTTCGTTTGAAAACCTTAAAAGTCGCGGTTTTAGTATTAAAAAAATTTAGACCACCAAACGAGGTACCTATCCATAAGTTTTGACTTTTATCTATAGCGATGGCTTTAACTAAATTAGAACTTAAGCTGTTCTTATCATTAATTTTATTTTTATATGTGGTGAATTGCTGGCTGCTTCTGTTGAAATTATTTAATCCTCCAGCTTCTGTACCAATCCATAAATTATGCTTGCTGTCTTCAGTAATAGCGCTAATTATATTACTGCTGATGCTGTTTTTATAAATGCTGTTTTGATAAACTGTAAAAGGCGTATTTACAGAATAAACTACATTTACTCCTCCAAAATAAGTTCCTATCCAGACAGAACCGTTTTTGTCCTGAAAAATATCGTAAATAGAATTTTGGCTTAAACTGTTAGGATCAGTTGGATCATGCTGATAATTAATAAATTGAAAAGTTTTCGGATTCAAAACCGATAAGCCATCCTGAGTTCCGATCCAGAGTGAACCATTTTTATGAAGCAAAATTTTTCGGATTGTATTATTTACCAACGAGTTTTTATCATTGCTTTTTTTTTCAAAGTGAGTCAGGCGCATTGATTTTTTGTCAAAAACAAAGAGGCCGCTTTTTCTTGTCCCGATCCAGTATCTTAAATTTTGATCTTGCACGATACTGGTAATAGGATCAATATTCTCACCGTTTTTAAATTGGGAACTAAAATGCCTTTTTACATTTAGTTTTTTGTTTCCAAAAAATAATTCAAATAAACCATCAGATGTTCCAATCCAAATATGATGCTCATTGTCTTCAAAAATGGATGAAACTTTTTTGATGTTTTTGGCGATTGTAAGAGATATAATTTTTTTACTATTTGCGGCTTTGAATCGCAACTGATTAGATGAACCTATCCATAAATTGCCCTTCTTGTCAGGCAATACCGTTAAAATGCTTTCTTTTTGCGGAATTATAGTTTCAAAGGAGTTATCTTCTAGGTGGCATAGATCTAACCCTTTGGTTGCAATCCACATTATGTTATTACTACCTAATGCCAGATTTTGAATCCAATCTGCAGAAGATATACTGGCTTTATTTTTCGGGTCATTTTTAAAAACTTTAAAAGTACGCCCGTCAAAACGATTCAATCCATATTTGGTGCCCAGCCAGATATAGCCAGTTGAGTCTTGACTGATTGATAAAACCGAGTTGTTTGATAAACCATTGGTGACATCCAATCTATTAAATGATAATGATTTGCTTTGACCAAAGCTTTCAGAGCTCGAAAAAAGTAAATTCCAAAAGCAAATCCAGAAAAAAACAAATCTCAAAATTTGGTATTTAAAAATCATTGAAATTTTTTAGTTTTTATAAATTAAGCGACACATTGATGTTATTTGGAATATCCAAAATTTACTATTAAGAGATGGGGAGTTCTTAAATAATGTTTGGATGAATTGTAGTTTGATTACCAGAATAAATATTTGTCAAAAATAACAGAAAATTTATAAGCACAAAGATTAGTGTTAATTTTTTTGCCACTAGCGATTATTAAATTGTTGCTTTATTGCTATTTTAATATGAAATTACATAAAAAATAATAAAAATAAATAATTATTAAGAAAATTTTTAAAAATAGAGAAATAGGATTACGCCAAAAAAGGAAATCAAAAAACTGGGAAGAATACACTCTAAAATGGTTAGATTGTCACCCTTCTTTAAAGATGCTTTATAGTAAATTTGAAAATGTTTCCGCAATGCAAAAACGTTTTCGTAATTTTTAAGATAATTAAATCATTCAATTAAAAATATACTAATTTATTGCATGTCATAACAACTAAAATTTAGCCTATTTAAGCCATTTAACGACAACTAAAATAAATAATAATGTTCATAAAATGCCATAACTTTAAAAACTGCACTACAATCGTAATTGCAACACTTTCACTTTTTTGTTCTTCTTATTCAGATGCACAACAAAAACCTAAACTCTTTCAAGATGGAGATCGAGTTTGCTTTGTAGGGAATAGTATTACCAATAATGGCGAATTCCATAACTTCATTTCTCTGTTCTATGCAACCCGATTTCCAAACCAGAGGCTGACCTTTTTTAACTGTGGTATTTCTGGTGATGTAGCTTCTGGCATGCTTCAACGAATGGATGATGATATCCTCAGTCATCACCCTACCAAAATAGCACTTATGGTGGGAATGAATGATGTAAAACCTTCACTTTATACAGAAAACAACCGTAATGCTCAAGGAGATAAACTTAAAAACGACGCTTTGAATCTTTACCATGAGAAAACGGAAGAGCTATTGCAGATATTTAAAAAAAATAATCTGGAGGTTATAATTCAAAAACCTACAATATACGACCAAAATGCCAAAACAAAGGAAGTAAACTATTATGGAACTAACGATGCACTGCATAAAGCTGGGGACCACATGGCGTTGATGTCCAAAAAGTATAATACTCGATTGGTAGATTACTGGACAATCATGAACCGCATCAACAATGAACTTCAGGCCAAAGATTCTACTTCAACGATTACTAGCAAAGATCGTGTACATCCTGCTTCCCCTGGACACTTTGTAATGGCCTACCAATTTTTGAGCACATTAGAACCCAGCAAATATGTTGCAAAAATAGTCATTGGAAAAAATCTTAATAAGAGCAAAGCGCAGAGCATAAATTGTTCCATTACTGATCTTAAACATGATAACGGGCAACTCACGTTTCGATGCTTGGAAAACAGCTTACCGTTTCCTGTTACAGATGCTGCCCAACCGGCACTTGCGTGGGTACCATTTATAAACGACCTAGATCAAGAGTTGCTCCAAGCTGATGTGGCTGGGAATGGTAAATTTGAGCTTTCGATTGATGGGATAATTGTTGGGATTTACACTGCTGATGAGTTGCGTAATGGTATCAATTTGGCTCAAAATCAAAAGACACCGCAATACCAGCAAGCTGTAAAAGTGATGGGAATTGTCCAGCGCATCAGAGCAGCACAAGCGCGTTTGCGAAATATTAAGCTAGTAGAATATGGCCATCTAAATGATGCACCAGCAAACATGAGTATCGACCAAATTGATGCTTATTTGAAAAAAAGACTAGAGGAAAAGTTTAAAGGGTCTGATTTTCACGAAAGAAATTTCAGTAGTTATATTAAAAACAAGCCACAACAGGCATCAATTGAACAAGAGATAGAAAATCTTCAAGATAGTGTTTATGCTGAAAACCATCCTAAAGAACATAACTATATGATAAAAGCGGTTAAGTAAGGGAAGACCTAAGCACCTTTTAATTATTTCCGATTAAAACATTTAATAATAACTCAAACAAGCAATAATGTTAATAAAATGCCATAACTTTAAAACCTGCGCTACAATACTAATTGGAGCTATTTCCCTTTTTTATTCTTCTTATTCATTTGCCCAGCAAAAACCTAAACTCTTTCACGACGGAGATCGGATTTGCTTTGTGGGAAACAGCATTACTCATAATGGAGAATTCCATAACTTAATTTCTCTATTCTATGCAACCCGTTTTCCAAACGAGCGACTGACTTTTTTTAACTGTGGTATTTCTGGTGACAGAGCTTCCGGCGTTCTTGGACGAATGGATGATGATATACTTAGTCATCGTCCTAACAAAGTAGCACTTATGATTGGGATGAATGATGTAAACCGTTCACTTTACACAGAAAAAAACCGTAATAATCCTCAAGTAGAAAAAGCAAAAAGCGATGCTTTGAATCTTTATCGTGAGAAAACGGAAGAGATATTGAAGATATTTAAAAAAAATAATCTGGACATTATAATTCAAAAGCCGACAATATACGACCAAAGCGCCAAAACAACAACAGAGAACCTTTATGGAGTTAACGATGCACTGCACATAGCAGGCGACCACATGGCATTGATGTCCAAAAAGTACAATACCCGATTGGTGGATTACTGGACCATTATGAACCGAATCAACAATGAACTTCAGGCAAAAGATTCTACCGCAACGATTACTAGTCTGGATCGAGTACATCCTGGTTCCCCTGGACATTTTGTAATGGCCTATCAGTTTTTGAGCACATTGGAACCAAACAAATATGTTGCAAAGATCGTTATTGGAAAAAATCTTAATAAGAGCAAAGCACAGAGCATAAATTGTTCAATTACTGATCTTAAACACGATAACGGGCAACTAACGTTTCGATGTCTGGAGTACAGTTTACCGTTTCCTGTTACAGATGCTGCCCAATCGACACTTGCATGGGTACCATTTATAAACGACCTAGATCAGGAATTACTTAAAGCTGATGTTTCTGGGAATGGCAAATTTGAACTTTTGATTGATGGAATAACTGTGGGACTTTACACTGCCGACGAGTTGCGTAATGGTATCAACTTGTCACAAAATCAAAAGACACCGCAATACCAGCAGGCATTAAAAGTAATGGGAATTGTACAGCGCATCAGAACCGCTCAAGTACGTTTGCGATATAATAAGTTAGTAGAAATAAATGATCTAAAGGATGCACCGGCCAACATGAGTATCGACCAAATTGATGCTTATTTGAAAAAAAGACTAGAAGAAAAGTTTAAAGGTTCTGATTATCACCAAAAATATTTCAATAATTATGTTAAAGACAAACCACAACAGGCAGCTATTGAACAGGAAATAGAAAATCTTCAGGATAGTGTTTACACTGAAAATCATCCTAAAGAACATAGCTATTTGATAAAACCAGTTAAGTAAGGTTTTAATAAAATGATCATATTATTTAAAAAGCCATCCCAATTTTGTTGGGATGGCTTTTTAAATAAAGATACTAACCGATATAACGTTAATAAAATTTATTAGATGTGCTAACAGTTTGGAATTCTGGTTGAAATTAGAAAACTCCATACTGTTAGCACATTCAGTTTTTATACAGTTATTTACCCAGTTTTTAATATTTAGTTCTGCATCTTAGAGATTAAGAAGGATATGAATTAGCTAAACTTCAGTGATTGCAATTTCTTTTTCTTTAATTATTCTTTTCCCTTTCAGTTTGCCTCTGAGATTTATTAATCGAATGTCGGCAGTAACCACGATCAGTTCATTATTTTTTTCTCAATGGTAATTTGATCAAAGCTGTAGCAAATGACCTTTCTTTTTGAGTTTAAGGACATTTCGCAGTTTCGTAGTAAAATTTCATCTCTCTTTTGAAATGTTATGTCGTTTGCTATTGTAAATCAATAAATTGGGAGAAATGACATCCAAAATGGGTAGATTATCCACCTCTTAAAATAGGCTTTAAAGTAAATTTGAAATAATTTCTACAACGCGAAAACGTTTTCGTTTTTTATAGTTAGACAGAATTATTAATTAAAAAAGAAACCAATTTATTGTAATTAAAAACAGCTAACCTTTAACTAAATAACCAAAATAAATAATTATGAAAAAGAATTACCTTTTAATTATTTTGATCATCTGCACCTTTTTCCAGAACCATCATGTTTTGGGACAAACGTCAGAGTATGAAACGATCATGCAGCGTGTAAGGGAAAACGCAATTGCCGGTACAGGTATAACTGGCTTGATCAGTTCGGTTACCAGTACACTTTCTACTTTAAAGAGCGATGGCTCTTGGCCAGATTTTAATTACACTAATGGTTCTGTACTTGATAGTCATTTGGGTCGTGTAAAAAACTTTGCCTTGGCCTATACCATGCCTAACTCCAGCTACTATGGTAGTAGTACGTTATATCAGGCGATTGTAAATAGTTTAACATATTGGAACCAAAACGAACCCCAAATTAACGACTGGTGGTTTTATCAAATAGGATGTCCACAAAAAATAGGACAAATTCTGATTTTGCTTCGTAACAGCACAACCCAACAAATACCGTCTACACTTGAAGCGGGTCTTATCCTAAAAATGAATAGAGGTGATATATTTACACAAGAAGGTGCTAATAAGTTGGATATTGCTACGCATTTTATTTACCGAGGCTGCCTTAATGCAGACAGTGCTGTTTTACAAACAGGGGTAACTCAGGCTTTTATACCAATAAAGTTTACCACTGGTGATGGAGTTCAATATGATTATTCGTATAAATCACACGGTAGTCAATTGTATACAGGGGGCTATGGTAGGGTTTTCGTTGACGGTGAAATTGGTGTGGCCACGCTTGTTCAAGGGACTTCTTATGAATTGTCAGCTGAAAAATTGAATTTATTATCTTCTTTTATACGAAACAGCTATCTTAAAACGATTCGTGGTAGATACATGGATTTTAATGTCACGGGGCGTTCCAACAGCAGGGCTAATACTTTAGATCTATTAGGATTAGCTGGGACATTAGATAAAATGAAATTATTGGATCCGAATAACAGTAGCACTTATGACCAGGCTATAGCCCGTATAAAAGGAACTCAGCCGGCATCTTACGGGGTAAGTGCCCAAAATATTAATTATTATAGTTCGGATTATGTTCAGCACATCAGAAGCGGCTATAACTTTGGTCTTCGAAACGTTTCTACCCGAACTATAAAATCTGAAAACGGGGGTGGAGAGGGTCTTAAAGGGTATTTTCTTACCGATGGAGCCACTAATATTAATGTTGCTGGAAATGAGTATTATAATATTTTTCCGGTATGGGAATGGAACAAAATTCCTGGGGTAACCGCTCCGGAATACGCTACTATTCCGTTACGTGCAGAATGGTTTTACGCTCCTGAAAATATGGGGACAGCATCTTTTGTGGGTGGGGTATCCGATGGGGTGTATGGTGCCAGTGCCTATGCGTTTAATGATTATGGGGTAAATGCTCGAAAATCATGGTTCTTTTTTGATGATGAAGTAGTTTGTCTTGGTGCCGCCATTAATGCTACAGCTGCCGAAACGATCAATACTACCGTAAACCAATGTCTGCTCAGTGGTAATGTAACCGTATCGTCCAACGGAAGTACTTCTGTATTAAGTTCGGGAGGAGTTTACAATTATAATGGAAATCTGCAATGGGCATTACACGGGAATGTAGGTTATTTTTTTCCTCAGGGAGGGAATTTACAGTTGACTAACCAGACTCAAACCGGGAACTGGCGTGATATTAATACCGGCCAGGCGAATCAATCGGTGAGCAGTAATGTGTTTAAGTTGTGGTTTAATCACGGTGTTAAACCGACTAATGGCAGCTATGCCTATATTGTAGCACCTAATAAAACTACGGTGCAGGATATGCAGAATTATGATGCGAGCAAGATTCAAATCATGACCAATAGTTCTGATGTACAGGCCGTAAAACATACCGGATTGAATGTATGGCAACTGATTTTCTATACAGGTACTACTTTTACAAATGGTACTGTGAGTGTCCGTGTGGATAAGCCTTGTGTGGTGATGTTGAAAAATGTGGGTACTGCGAATGTTTCGGTGGATGTTGCCGATCCTACTCAGACTAATACCAACATCAATGTTTACTTGGATTTGCCGGGAATCGCATCGACCAGACTTTTGGCTTGCACGATGCCTTCAGCTCCTTATGCAGGATCAAGTGTTTCATATACAGTAAATGATAGTACACCAACTGTTGTATATGACTCTGTAAATGTATCGCCAACTGCAGATGCTTATGTAAGAGGTGGTATTTATGCAACTACAAATTATGGAACGGCTACCGATTTAGTGATCAATAAGAGTGGAGCTGCCGACTTTACGCGTGAAGACTTACTGAAGTTTGACCTAAACAATATCTCTGCAAATATCAACAGAGCCAAATTGAAATTAGTAGCGAGAAACGCTAATACCGCTGTTGCAAGTACTTCATGGAATGTAAGCTATGTTTCTGATGATAGTTGGACAGAAAATGGGGTTACCTGGAATACCAAACCAGCAACGGGTGCTTCATTGGCTTCAAAGCCCGGTCAAGCAACCGGAACCACCGTAGAATGGGATATTACCAATCAGGTGTTGTCTGAACTTAATGGGGATAAGGTATTGTCTTTGAATATTGCTTCTACTGTTGCAGTGGGAAGTTCAGACGCTACCTTTAATTCTAAGGAATATAGCAATGCTGCATTGCGACCGGTATTGGTTTTAGAACAAAATATTGCTCCTACAGTGACCATAAGTTCACCGATAGAAGGTGTCAATTTTACCGCCGGTTCAAGTGTTAATTTTACAGTTTCTGCAACCGATTCAGACGGTTCGGTGAGCAAGGTGGAGTTTTATGAAGGATCTAATAAAATAGGAGAGAGCACAACGGCTCCTTACAATTTTTCATGGAACAATGTACCTGCAGGTGCGTTTGCCATTACAGCCAAAGTGATTGACAATAGAGGGCTTTCCGCTACCTCACTAGCGACAAATATCACTGTGAAGTACGCCCCTGTAAATGTGTCGCCCGTCGCGGATGCTTATGTAGATGGTGGTTTACCTGCTAATAATTATGGAGCCTCGAATTTACTGATGACTAAGGGTTTTGCTGCTACAACTACTCGTGAAGTCCTAATGAGGTTTGATCTTAGTAGTCTTCCTGCCAGTATCAATAAAGCCAGATTGCAATTGAAAGTTTTAGGTGGACAGGCAAATGCTGCAGTTAATAACTGGGATGTAACTTATGTTTCCAATGACAGTTGGGTGGAAGGCACTGGTGCTGCGGGTTCTGGGGTTACTTGGAATACTAAACCAACAACGGGTGCTGTAATTGCTTCAGTGCCGGGTGCATCAACTGTTGGTACCATAGTAGAATGGGATATTACCAATCAGGTGGTGGCTGAACTTTCCGGGGATAAGCTATTGTCCTTGGATATTGCTCTAAAAAATATAAATTCAGGTACCTATGCCAACTCAGGTAGTATTACTTTATATTCTAAGGAAGCTTTGGCTGCAAACAGGCCGGTATTGATTTTAGAACAAAATATTGCTCCTACAGTGACATTAAGCTCGCCAACAAATAATGCCAGTTTTACCGCCGGTTCAAGTATTAATTTTACTTTTTCTGCAAGTGATGCAGATGGTTCTGTGAGCAAGGTGGAATTTTATGATGGATCTACTAAAATAGGAGAGAGCACAATAGCTCCTTACAGTTTCAGTTGGAACAATGCTCCTTCAGGGACACATGCCATTACAGCCAAAGCTTTTGATAATAGAGGACTTACGGCTACTTCATCAGTGGCAAATATCACTGTTAACGCAGTTCCAACCGTAATCGTAACTTCTCCTGTTAATGGTGCTACTATTACTCAAGGTTCAGTTATAACAATTACTTCTGATGCAAATGATACTGACGGTTCTGTAGCTAAAGTTGAATTCTTCAATGGCGAAACTAAATTGGGAGAAGCTACTACGGCTCCATACAGTTTTGATTGGACAAATGTTGCTTCAGGTTCTTATGTATTGACTGCAAAAGCTACTGATAACAATGGTGCTGTTAAAACTTCTGAAGTCGTGAATGTTAATGTAAATGCATTGCCAACGGTTGCCATTACTTCGCCATCAGCAAATGCAAGCTATAATACCCCTGCAACTATAACAATTGCTTCTGATGCAAATGATACTGACGGTTCTGTAGCTAAAGTGGAGTTCTTCAATGGCGAAACTAAATTGGGAGAAGCCACTACGGCTCCATACAGTTTTGATTGGACAAATGTTGCTTCAGGTTCTTATGTATTGACTGCAAAAGCTACTGATGATAAAGGTGCTATTGTGACTTCTGAAGTCGTGAATGTTACTGTAAATGCATTGCCAACGGTTGCCATTACTTCGCCATCAGCAAATGCAAGTTATAATGCCCCTGCAACTATAACAATTACTTCTGTTGCAACTGATGCTGACGGTTCTGTAGCTAAAGTGGAGTTCTTCAATGGAGAAACTAAATTAGGTGAAACTACTGCAACTCCTTACAGTTTCGATTGGACAAATGTTGCTTCAGGTTCTTATGCGTTGACTGCAAAAGTTGCCGATGATAAAGGTGTTGTTGTGACTTCTGAAATTGTGAACGTCACCGTAAATGCATTGCCAACGGTTGCGATTATTTCGCCTTCGGCAAATGCAAACTATAATGCTCCTGCAACTGTTATAATTACTGCTGATGCAAATGATACTGACGGTTCTGTAGCTAAAGTTGAATTCTTCAATGGAGAAACTAAATTAGGTGAAGCTACTGCATCTCCTTACAGCTTCGATTGGACAAATGTTGCTTCAGGTTCTTATGCATTGACTGCAAAAGTTGCTGATGATAAAGTTGCTGTTGTGACTTCTGAAATTGTGAACGTTACCGTAAATGCATTGCCAACGGTTGTGATTACTTCGCCTTCGGCAAATGCAAACTATAATGCTCCTGCAACTGTTACCATTACTGCTGATGCATCAGATGTTGACGGTTCTGTAGCTAAAGTTGAATTCTTCAGCGGAGAAACTAAGTTAGGTGAGGATTTAACTGCGCCTTACACTTTTGATTGGAACAATGTTGCTACGGGATCTTATGTTATTACTGCAAAAGTTACTGATAACAATAATGCTGTTACAACTTCTACAGTTGTTACTACAAATGTGGTTTGTCCAACAGTACAGTTATCTATTCCAGATGTTTATGCCATGAATCCTGCTGTAGATGATAAAAATACCATTTACCTAGGGTATGGACCAACATCAATTACGCTTAATTCATTGGTACAGGGAGATCAAATCGTTACTTATACTTGGAACACTGGCGAAAATACACCATTAATTACAGTTTCACAGGCTGGAACCTATACAGTAACAGCTTCGTATGCAGGCGGATGTCAATCTACAGCTTCGATTACAATTAATGTACTTGATGTTAGATGTGGTAATAAAAATGATAAAGTTCAGATTTGTCATAATAATAATGTTATTTGCGTGGCACAATCTGCCGTTCAAGCACATTTGAATCATGGAGATAAGCTAGGTTCTTGCAATGGTACGGCTAAAATGGCTGCTAAAGAGGTAGCAACAACTTCATCTAATTTTACTGTTTACCCTAATCCAGTTCAAGACAATTTTAATGTTGAGGTAGCATCAAAGCTAGATCCTAATGCAACAATTGGTATATATAACATACTTGGCAACAAGATCCGCCAGGTTCATTTCGTTGCTGTCCCACAAAATATTTTCGCTGAGGATTTGCCTTCCGGAAACTATATTGTGATTATTCAAAATGGTGCTGAAATTTTTAGAAGTACGATTGTTAAAAAATAAAAAAGAATAATTTAATTATATTCCCAATCAAAATGAAAAGTAATTTTGATTGGGAATTTTTTGGTAAAGTGAGATAATACAATAAATATAGAAATAAAGATTGTTGACAAGCTTTTTTGTGAACTTCTTTTTGGTAAGGACTTTGTGCTTTTTGCAACAATCAAATAATCGCCTTAATTAGGAAAACCTTTCAACCTATTAAAAACATTTAATCAAAATTAATAATAATGAAGAAGAACTGCGTTTTAATTATTTTATTCATCTGTGCCTTTTTTCAAAACCATCGTGTTTTAGGACAGTCGGCGTCAGAATATGAAACGATCATGCAGCGCATACGCGAAAGTATCACTAGTGGTACAGCAATAATCACGTTAGATAATGCGGTGGCCAATACACTTTCTACTTTACAAAGTGATGGTTCCTGGAAAGATATAAATTATAGTGATCGTTCTCCAAACCTTTGGAGCCCGGCACCCCATTTGGATCGTGTAAAAAACTTTACATTGGCCTATACAATTCCTGGCTCTCATTATTATGGCAGCAGTACATTATATCAGGCAATCGTAAATAGTTTAACGTATTGGAATCAAAAAGATCCTCAAAGTACAGGCGATGGCTGGTGGTGGAATCAAATAGGAAATCCACAAAAAATAGGTCAAATTCTGATTTTGCTTCGAGGCAACCCTAATAAGCAAATACCGTCCTCACTTGAAGCTAAACTTATCCTACAAATGGATAGAGGCAATCCAGTTACCGGTGCTGCCAACAACGTAGATGTTGCTCTACATTATATTTATCGAGGCTGCCTTAACGCGGATAGTTCTATTGTGAAAATGGCAGTAAATCAAGCTTTTGAGCCTATAGTATTGACCACTGGTGATGGAATTCAATATGATTGTTCTTACAAAGCTCATGGCAGTCAATTGTATATAGGTGGCTATGGTAGAGTTTTCATTGGCGGCGAAATTAATGTGGCCATGTTTGTTAGAGGTACTTCTTTTGAATTGGCGGGTGCCAATTTGAATCTCTTGTCCCTTTTTATACGAAACACTTATCTTAATTCTATTCGTGGTAAATACTTCGATTTTAATGTCATGGGGCGTTCACTTAGCAGGACTAATGCTTTAGACCAATCTGAACTTAGTAGAACATTAGAAAAAATGAAACTATTAGATCCGAGTAATAGTAACACTTATGATGAGGCTATAGCCCGTGTAAAAGGAACTCAACCGGCATCGTACGGGGTAAAGTCAAAAAATAATAATTATTATAGTTCTGATTATGTTCAGCATATCAGAAGCGGCTATAATTTTAGTGTGCGAAACGTTTCTACCCGAACTTTAAGAGCTGAAAATGGAGGAGGAGAGAGTGTTAAGGGGTATTTGCTTACCGATGGTGCTACTAATATTAATATTACCGGAAATGAGTATTATAATATTTTCCCTGTTTGGGAATGGAACAAAATTCCCGGGGTAACCGCTCCGGAATATGCTACCATGCCATTACGTGGACAGTGGTTTAGCCTTCCTGAACACAAGGGTATATCTTCCTTTGTGGGCGGGGTTTCCGATGGTGTCTATGGTGCGACTGCTTATGCCTTTAATGATTATGGAGTAAATGCTCGAAAATCATGGTTTTTTTTTGATGATGAAGTAGTATGTCTTGGTGCCGCTATCAATGCTACAGCTGCCGAAACAATCAATACTACCGTAAACCAATGTCTGTTGGATGGCAAGGTAATAGTATCGTCTAATGGAAAGACTGCTATATTAAGCAAAGGGGCTTACAATTATAATGGTAATCTGCAATGGGCTTTACATGGTAATATAGGTTATTTTTTTCCTCAGGGAGGGAATCTGCAGCTTACTAATCAGACTCAAACCGGTAACTGGCATGATATCAATAACTCTCAAGTTAATAAACCGGTTAGTAGTGATGTATTTAAGCTGTGGTTTAATCATGGTGTTAAACCGTCTGATGCAAGCTACGCTTATATTGTAGCGCCTAATAAAACTAGGGTACGGGATATGAAGAAATATGATGCCAGCAAGATTCAAATATTGACAAATAATTCCGATGTACAAGCCGTAAAACACACCGGATTGAATGTATTGCAACTGATTTTCTATACGCCTAGTACTTTTACAAACGATGGAGTAACTGTTCGTGTCGATAAGCCTTGCGTAGTGATGTTGAAGAATGTTGGTACCCCGAATGTTGCTGTTTCTATTGCCGATCCAGCTCAGAGTAATACAAAAATCAATGTTTATTTGGATTTGCCGGGGATTACATCTACCAGACTTTTAGAATGCACAATGCCTTTAGCTCCTTATGCTGGATCAAGTATTTCATTTACAGTGAGTAAGAATACACCTATATTTGCACCCCAACCGTAGTATCATAGGTGTTAAATGTGGTTTTTATTGTATAATTTTTGATTCAATAGAGCAAGGCCATCAAGATTTTGTTTATAATTGCAGCAGAGGAGAAAATATGCTATCGATTAGATTTTTGCAGTTTTTAAAATGGTGTTGAGATAATTAGAATTACAATAGTTTAACATATTAAAACAATAAAAAAGCTGTCTAAATCTTTTTAGACAGCTTTTTTATTTTAGTTGCGGTATGGTTGTCTGGGATATTGTCAGAAATAATTGAAAATTTATAAATCGAATTCGCTGTTTCAATCTATTTATTTCTAAAAATTATTAAATGGGTTTTCCATTCAATAGATAGAAATTTCGTGAAAAATAAAAACGATTGACAATTATTAAGAAAATATTGAAAAAAAAGTACTTGTGATAGTGAAAGAGAACAAAAAACCAACAAATTGGGAGAAATAGCACCCAAAATGGGGCGATTATCCACCCTAAAAATGATAGAGGTCTGTACATTTGGAAAAAGAAATACAATGAAAACGTTTTCGTAATCTCAAAAAAAGTAAACTAAAATTTGAAATTAATGAATTAAGAACTAACTAACTTTTAACCAAAAACAGATTTAGACAATTAACAAAAAACCAAAATTAGTAACTTATGAAAAATAATAATTTGAAATGCCAACCTTGTACTAGGGTTTTCAGACATTTTCTTGTCGGTATTTTTATAATGATTGCGCCAGTTTTTGTGCAGGCACAAAGCAGAATGATATCTGGTTCTGTACAAGATGATAAGAATGATCCTCTTCCGGGCGTTACTGTTTCTGTAAAAGGAACTAAAACGGCTACAATAACGGATTATACAGGTCAATTTAATATCAAGGCCGATTCAAAAGACCAATTGGTTTTTACATATATAAGTTTTGAAACAACGACAGTTACAGTCGGGGATAGAAATGCTATAAATGTTACTTTAAAATCGTCAACAAGTAACCTTGAAGAGATTGTTGTAGTTGGATATGGAGCTCAAAAAAGGAAAGATATCACCGGATCTATAGCAACAGTATCTATGTCAGATTTGCAAAAGGCTCCTGTAGCTTCATTTGATCAAGCTTTAGCAGGACGCGTAGCAGGGGTTCAGGTTAGTTCAGGAGACGGTCAACCAGGAGCGGGATTGAACATTGTCATTCGTGGTAATAACTCTTTAACACAATCCAATTCTCCTTTATTTATTATTGATGGTTTTCCTATTGAAAATATGGATCCCAATACTTTAAATCCACAAGATATTGAAACTATGGATATTTTAAAGGATGCCTCTGCCACAGCTGTTTATGGAGCAAGAGGAGCTAATGGGGTAGTCGTAATTACAACTAAAAAGGGAAGAACAGGTAAGCCGGTTTTTGCTTTTAGTAATTCAACTGGTATTCAGAACGGGATTAACAATGTCCGTATGATGGATCCTTACGAATTTGTAAAACTACAAATAGAATTGAATCCGTCACCTACTGGAACACCACCCTACCTGTCTCCAACAGAACTTTATTTGCCAGCAGGTGTAAAATTAGAAGATTACAAAACGAGTAAAGCTACTGATTGGTACGCTAAGGTGATTCGACCTGCAATAATGAAAACGTACGATGCATCCTTTAGTGGAGGAACTGCAAGAACAAAATACTTTATTTCTGGAAATGTCGTAGATCAAGATGGAATTATGATTGGGTCTAATTTTACTAGATATCAAGGACGTATTACTTTGGATCACCAATTAACAAAGAAGATAAAAGTAGGAATCAATACGAATTACGCATATAGTGAATCGAAAGGAAACTTACCTTCTGCAACTGGTAATGGTTATACAAGTTACACTATGTACTCAGTATGGGGATATAGACCTATAACTGGACCAAGAAGTGCCTCGACAAATCCTGATGAAGAGTTGTTTGATCCAGATTTAAACCTTTCTCAAGATTTTCGTACCAACCCAGTTATTAACTTAATGAACCAGGTCAATAACAGAATATCAAGCAATTTTATTGGTAATGCTTATCTTGATTATGATATTATTACGGGACTAAAGCTTCGTGTAAGTGGCGGGCTTGTTAATTCAGAAATTAGAAATGAAAAATTCAATAATTCTAAAACATCTAGTGGTTACAAGGGTAGTGCTAATGGAGTTAATGGAAGAATTGATTATGTTGATACTAAAAACTGGTTGAATGAAAATACCCTCACATGGACTAAAACATTTAATAAAAAACACAATTTAAATGTTTTAGGAGGTTTTACTATGCAGAAAGTAACAACCGATACTCATGGTGTAGCATATAACCAAATTAAAGATGAATCAATGGGACTTGATGTTTTTAAACATCCTAATGATCAAGCATATGGTAGTCCAGTTCGAGTTGATCCTTTTTCGTCTGTATCTACTATGTTGTCTTTCCTGACAAGGGTAAATTATAATTATGATTCAAGATACTTTTTGACAGCATCATGGAGAGCAGATGGCTCGTCTAAGTTTCCTTCTGAAAATCACTGGGGATATTTTCCATCGGCTGCTTTATCATGGAGATTTAAAAATGAAAAATTCCTAAAAAACAATAAAGTGTTATCTGACGGAAAGTTAAGATTTTCTTATGGAGAAACAGGAAACAATAGAGTAGGGGATTTTGACTACAAAACCAAATTTTTCAATGGGATAGGTAACTCCTATGTTTTCAATAATGAATATGTACCGGGAGTGGTTGCAACCAATTTAGGAAATGATAAATTAAAATGGGAAACAACAGCACAAACGAATTTTGGTCTTGACTTAGGATTTTTTAATCAACGTATCACAATTATTGCTGATGTATATAGAAAAGTAACTGATGATTTACTGTTACAAGCAAATTTGCCAACTACTTCTGGATTTAATACTGCCTTTAAAAACGTTGGTTCGATGGAGAATAAAGGATTGGAACTTACGTTAAATACGCAAAATATTAATAATAAGTCGTTTGCATGGTCAACATCTTTTAATATTTCATTCAACAAAAATAAAATATTAGCATTGAATGATGGTGAAACTGAGATTTTAAGGACAGCAGGTTATGATCCATCGATATTCTATACAAAATCTGCAGTTGGACAACCACTAGGTGAAATGTACGGATATGTTTTTGATGGTACTTATAAATATTCAGATTTTAACAGTACTGTTAGTTCTACTGGAGTAACTACTTATACTTTAAAACCAGGTATTATTACTAATGGTAAAGGTGCTAATCTCATACAACCAGGTGATATAAAATTCAAAGACGTAAATGGTGATGGTGCATTTGATACAAAAGATATAGGTATTATTGGGCATACTTTACCAAAACATATTGGGGGTTTTACAAACAATTTCACTTACAAAGGTTTTGATTTAAATATATTCTTTCAATGGTCTTATGGTAATGATATTATGAATGCAAACCGTATTGTGTTTGAAGGAGGAACTCCTATTAAAGCTAACTTAAATCAATTTGCAAGTTTTGCTGATCGCTGGACACCAAGTAATCCAGATTCCAATATGCCTCGTCTTTTAGGAACTAATGGATCAATCCCTGGATATAATACCAATACGATTGAAGACGGTTCTTATTTAAGACTTAAAACGTTGTCTTTCGGATATAACTTTGATAATGATTTTACTAAAAAAGTTAAATTGAAATCGTTACGCATTTATGCTGCTGCACAAAATTTAATTACATGGACTAAATATTCTGGTTCAGATCCTGAAGTAAGTACAAGCCCCTCTGTCTTAACTGGCGGGTTTGATTACTCATCTTATCCAAGAGCACGTACAGTAACAATTGGACTAAATACTTCATTTTAATTTTTAAAAATAAAACAAATGAAAAAGATATATTTATTAGTTATAGCAATGATGATGACCACCGTGTCATGTGATGATATTTTAGATACAGAGCCAATTGATAAAATCGCTCTTGAGCAATATATACAAGACGAAGCTGGACTTACCAGTTTACTGGCCGGGGTTTACGACGCATTAAATAACCCAAGTACCGGCGGTTATTATCAAAACTTAGTTTGGCAAACATTTGATTGTACAACAGACGAATGTTATCAAAATTTCTTTAGCGGTGCTGTAACTGGAGTTACAGGGAATGTGTTTACTACAGCAGATAATAAAGTTGCTGATCTATGGAGAGTTTGTTATTTGGGTATTGATCGTGCCAATCAATTGATTGCAAATATTAATGTGCCTGTAATGGACGAAAATAAACGTCAGGAAATATTGGGCGAAGCCTTGTTTTTAAGAGCTTATTTTCATTTCATATTAATTGAATATTATCGCAATATCCCTTTGAAGTTGACTCCTACAACCAATCCCCAAGATGTAAAGATTCCTCAATCTGCTCCTGCAGATGTGTATGCACAAATTATAAAAGACATGACAGAAGCTGAAAGCAAAGTATATGATGTTGATGCTCCTGAGTTAGGCGGAGCTGCAAGCCGAATCAATAAAACAGCAATACAAGGAATTTTAGCCAGAGTATGCTTGACTATGGCAGGCTATCCTCATAACGACACTAGTAAATATGCAGAGGCGCTAAAATGGGCTACTAAAGTAAAAAATTCAGGGAAGCATGCTTTAAATACTTATGCAGATGCTACACTGAACACTCCTGCTTATACTTTTGTTGGTGCAACTAAGACTGTTAATGTTAATGCTTTTACTAATAATGGTTATGCTCAGGTTTTTATAAATCTAATTCAAGGAAAATACAATAGTAAAGAATCTATGTGGGAGGCTGATGCTAAAGGGCTCAATACTCAAGGGTATATAGAGGTTACTAGGCTTGGTATTGACAATGGAATCTCAGTTCCCGCAAACTTTGCTGATGTTTTAGGCGCTAATAGTGGTGTATCAATGTTTGCTATGGGAAGTATGTATGATAAGTACCAACCGGGGGATTTGCGTCGTGATTGGGCACTTTATCCATTTACGTTTTCGTCTCTTCCTGCAAAAACTACAAATGTCGCCACTTTAGTGCAGGAACCTGTTCCTGCTACTACTAAATTTAGAAGCATTGGTAAATACCGTCGATATTATGAACTGGGTCTTAAAAACACGTCAAATACGGGTATCAATTTCCCAATACTTCGTTATTCAGATGTTTTATTAATGCTTGCAGAAGCCGAAAACAGAGTAAATGGTCCTACTGCTATTGCATATGATGCGGTAAACCAAGTGCGAAGAAGAGGGTATGGTTTAGATATCAATACTGCTTCTACAGCTAGTGATTTACCTACGGGTTTATCTCAAGGTGCTTTTCAGTTAGCCATTGAAGACGAACGTGCACGAGAATTATGTTTCGAAGGTTTGCGTAGATTGGACTTGATTCGTTGGGGAAAATGGCTTCAGAGAATGCAAGACACAGGTACTTACATGGGGGCTAATGCACCATCAACTGCACTTAAAAATATGAAAATTGAATATACTAACGCAGTGGAGAAAAATATGACGTTGCCTATTCCTTTAAAAGAGATGGGACTAAACAGCAAATTGGTTCAAAATCCACTGTGGCAATAAAATACTACTGCAATTGTAATTACTCCGAGGAATGCTCGGGGTAATTATAATTTATTTCGTTTATAAAAAATCAAATCAAAAGAACTATTCAAACTTAAAAAAGCATTATTGTTTTTCTAAGCTTTCTGTTCTTGGGATCGTGTGGATTAAATTTCAAAAGAACCATAATTACTTTCAGATAAATGATAATTTATTTGATAGAGAATTATGTCAGATTTTTTAGGAGTCTGAGAGGTTTTCGAGAACTGTAAATAATTTAGATTAAATAAAATAACACAATAAATTTATGGGAATTATCAAAATGAAAGTTTTTTACCAGATTATGGTATTATCTTTTTGCTGTATATCAGTTTTTGCCCAAAAAGACAATGGAAAGGATCGTATTGCCATGAAAAAAATGATTCAAGAGAATTTTGAATTTGCCGAAAAGCAGTATCAGTATTTAGAGAAAGCAACACCATTTGATTCAATGCCAAAAACATTTCAGAATAATCATAATGTCAGTTCTGATGTTTATTGGTGGTGCAGCGGCTTTTATCCCGGTTCGCTTTTGTACATCTACGAGTACACGAAAAAACCATTGATTTTGGATGAAGCGAAGAAAAAACTTGCCATACTAGATACGGTGAAATATTATACAAAACTTCATGATATAGGTTTTATGATGTATTGTAGTTTTGGAAACGCCTATCGATTGACAAAAAATGAAGAATACAAAAAAGTAATTTTAGAATCATCTAAGTCATTGGCAACGCGATACCGTCCTGAAGCCAAAGTCATACAATCATGGGAAGCTTCAAAAGATTATGCTGGGCCTGTTATCATTGATAATATGATGAATCTTGAAATGCTCGAATGGGCTAGTCAAAACAGTGCCGACAAAAGTTTTGCCAACATAGCCGAAAGCCATGCCGATACAACAATTAAAAACCATTTTAGACCTGATTACAGCAGTTATCATTTGGTAGATTATGATTTTAATTCTGGGAATGTTCTGAAAAAAGGTACCGTTCAAGGTTTTTCTGATCCTAGTGCTTGGAGCAGAGGCCAGGGATGGGCACTGTACGGATATACGATGATGTACCGCTTTACCAAAAATACAGCTTACTTGAATCAAGCACAGCATATTGCTAAATTTATATTGAACAATCCTAATTTGCCGGCTGATAAAATTCCTTATTGGGATTTTGATGCGCCAAATATTCCAAATGCATTGCGTGATGCTTCGGCAGCGGCAGTTTATGCATCTGCTTTATTAGAATTGGGCCAGTATACATCGGGAAAAGAAAAGCAAAATTATGTTGATGCAGCCAAAACTATTTTAGTGTCATTATCAAGTCCGAAATACCGTGCTCAGTTAGGTGCTAATGGAGGCTATTTACTGTTGCATAGCGTAGGTTCTTTACCTCATAAAAGCGAGGTTGATGTTCCACTTACTTATGCCGATTATTACTTCTTGGAAGCATTACTGAGATACAAAAAATGGTATTTATGATTTTGGGGAATCATAAATCCAATCACATAGGAACATAGATCTTTATTTTATGATTTTTTTTTGCCTGAATCCATAAGCACGCTTCAAAAGAATCTAAATTTAAGTCTATGTTCTATGTGTATAATTTTTTTATTAATATATCTGCCAATTGGATCAAAGAAGATATAAGGCAACAAACTTGACAATGTTTTTGGATTGCAATTAAGTAAATGAATTCACTAGCAAGGAAATTTAATTGGTAAACGTGGAAAAAAACAATGAATTTATTTGATTTTAAAGGAAAAACAGCGCTTATTACCGGAGGAGTCCATGGTCTAGGAATGTCTATGGCTAAAGAATTGGGCGAGGCGGGCGCAAAAATTGTAGTCAATGACCGCTCACAAGCAGCATTGGATAAGGCAATAGAAGAGTACAAGTCTTTGGGAATCAAAGTGTATGGGTATGTATTTGATTTGAAAGATGAAGTATCGGTGATTGCCAATATCAACAAAATAGAAGCCGAAGTGGCACCCATTGATATTTTAATAAACAATGTCGGAATCATCAAAAGAAATTCAATCATAGAAAGCGGAGTTAAAGATTTTGCGATACTAGTGATGTCAGTTTAGTAAACTCTGCAATTGTTCCTTTAAACTATTTTTAATTGTATTGCCTCCTGCATTATAAATCGTTTTTTCAGCATCAAAGTCATAAATACAAAAGCTGGTGGAAAGCCTAGAACAATAAATTAAGAAATATAAATAACCAAAAAATGTTAAAAAGTAATATTGACAAATCCACAGGATTTGAGAAACGATTTGAGAACATTAACACCGTAGTTTTTGACAATTCCTCAGCGGCGTCAAAAGCTGTTGCGCAGGAAATAGCCAGTTTGATTAAATCCAAGCAAGAAAACAATGAGCTTTGTATTTTAGGATTGGCCACAGGTTCATCACCAAAAGGATTGTACGCCGAATTGGTTCGTTTGCACAAAGAAGAAGGATTGAGTTTTAAAAACGTGATTTCGTTCAATTTGGACGAATATTATCCGATGGAACCAGATTCAATCAACAGTTATGTGCGTTTTATGAAGGAATTACTGTTTGATCAAGTAGATATTTTACCTGAAAATGTTCACATTCCAGATGGAACGCTTTCAAAAGAAGAAATTGCGGAATTTTGTGCCAATTATGAAGCGAAAATTGAAGCTTTGGGCGGCATCGATTTGCAGATTCTCGGAATTGGAGGAAATGGTCATATCGGATTCAACGAATCGGGTTCCTTGCAGAATTCCAAAACCCGATTGGTAGCTTTGGATCATATCACAAGAGTGGCGGCGAGTAGCGATTTCCTTGGACTTAACAATACCCCAAGAACGGCCATCACGCTCGGGGTTAAAAAAATAATGGAAGCCAAACAGGTGATTCTTATGGCTTGGGGAGTTGGTAAATCCAACATCATCAAAGCTTCTGCCGAAGGAGAGGTGACCAACCAAGTGCCTGCTTCGTTTTTGCAGGAACATAAAAATGCTGTTTTTGTTTTGGATAAAGAAGCGTCTTCAAAACTGACAAGGATCAACACTCCTTGGCTGGTAGAGAAAGTGGTTTGGACCGATAAATTAATTCGAAAAGCGGTTTTGGGACTGGCGCTTCATTTGAAGAAACCAATTTTGATGCTTACCGATGCCGATTATATTGAAAACGGAATGAGCGATCTATTGGCCGATTCGGGACCAGCTTACGACATCAACATCAAAATATTCAATAAATTACAGAATACCATCACTGGATGGCCGGGAGGAAAACCGAACGCCGATGATGCCAATCGACCAGAAAGAGCAGAACCGGCTAGAAAAAGAGTGCTTATTTTCAGCCCGCATCCAGATGATGACATCATCAGTATGGGAGGGACTTTCATGAGATTGCAGGAGCAGGGACATGAAGTGCATGTGGCTTACCAGACATCTGGAAACATTGCCGTTGCTGATGATGAGGCACTGCGTTTTGCAAATTTTGTTACTGATTACAATGAAAAATTCAATATAAAAAGTGCCGAGGCTGATACTATTTATAAAAAAGCCAAAAGCTTCTTAAAAAACAAGAAAACTAGTGAAATCGATATTCCAGAGGTGAGATATATTAAAGGTTTGATTAGAAAAGGAGAAGCCCGCGCCACGAGCCATTTTGTAGGTTTGCCAGACAGTCAGATTCACTTTATGGAGCTTCCTTTTTATGAAACTGGAACTATCGAAAAAAATCCTATCGGAGAGGCCGATATCCAAATCACGATGGAATTAATCGAAAAAATAAAACCACACCAGATTTATGCGGCGGGTGATTTGGCGGATCCGCACGGAACGCACAAAGTATGTCTGGATGCGATTTTTGAGGCTACTAAACGCTTGAAACCAAACGATTACATGAAAGATTGTTGGTTGTGGTTGTACCGTGGCGCGTGGCAGGAATGGGGAATCGACGAGATCGAGATGGCCGTTCCTATGAGTCCGGATCAGGTTTTGGCTAAAAGACACGGAATCTTCAAACATCAATCCCAAAAAGACGGCGTGGTGTTTCAAGGAACCGACTCAAGGGAATTCTGGCAAAGAGCCGAGGACAGAAACAAGGAAACTGCAGATTTGTATGTAGAATTGGGGTTGTCTCACTATGCCGCTATGGAGGCTTTTGTTAAGTGGGAGTATTAGAAATTATTTTTGTTTTTATTATATTTTTTGGTTGCCAAGATGTCGCCCCCTAAATTTTTGAATGAACTATAAATTCTGGGGGCTATCACTTGGATAATTCTGAAAATATCTTGATTGCAAAAAAAAAACTATCACATAGAAGCTTAAAAACTTTAAGATTTTTTATACAGCTAAAAGGCAATGAAACTACTTTTATAATATTCAAAACATTCAATAAAATGAAAAAACTGACGCTTAGTCTACTATTGTGTTCAATGCTTTCGGTAGGAATGCAAGCACAAAGCTATACTCCAACAAAGGGAAATCTGGAAAACAGAAAAGAATTTGAGGATGATAAATTCGGGATGTTTATTCACTTCGGACCCTACAGCGTTTTGGGCAACGGTGAATGGGTTATGACGAATCAAAACATCAATGTAACTGAATACGGAAGATTGATTAATGTATTTAATCCACAGGATTTTGATGCCAAAAAATGGGTTGGAATCGCCAAATCGGCAGGAATGAAATACATTACTTTCACTACACGCCACCACGATGGTTTTAGCAATTTTGATACCAAATTATCCGATTGGAAAATTACAAACACCCATTTTAAAAGAGATTTATTAAAAGAATTGGCAGACGAATGTCATAAACAAGGCATCAAATTATTCTGCTACTATTCGCTGTTGGATTGGACCAGAACCGATTATCAATACGAAACCGGTAGAACAGGACAAGGGACCGGAAGAACCCAAAAAAGCGACTGGGACAGCTACATTCGCTTTATGAAAGGTCAATTAACAGAATTGTTGACTAATTACGGAGAGATTGGAGGAATCTGGTTTGACGGACACTGGGATCAAGTGGACAAGGATAAAAATTCACAGTCTAAAGTAAACTGGCATTATGATGAAATTTACAAATTGATCCATTCGATTCAACCAGATTGTTTAATTTCGAACAACCATCACCTTGCGCCCCTTCCAGGAGAAGATTTCCAAGCATTTGAAAAAGATTTACCTGGTAAAAACACAGCTGGATTTAGTGGTGAATCCATTGTTTCTCAACTGCCTTTGGAAACCTGTGAAACGATGAACGGTACTTGGGGTTTCAATATCACTGACAGAAAATACAAATCGACCAAAGAGTTATTGCATTATTTGATCAATGGCGCCAGTTTGAATGCCAATTTTCTTTTGAATGTTGGTCCAATGGCTGACGGAACAATTCAACCAGAGTTTGTGCAGACTTTAGGAGAAATAGGAACTTGGTTGAAGCAAAACGGGAATAGTATTTATGGAACTAGAGGAGGAGTAATGAAAGCCCAAGATTGGGGAGTATTTACTGCTAAAGACAAAATCTGGTTTGCACATATCATCAACACTCCAAAACAGTCCGGTTACATTTTTATTCCTGAAATGAAACAAAAACTCAAAAAATGTTATCTGATGGATGGTAAAAAAGAACTGAAATTCAAACAACAGCAAGAAGGAACTTTTGTGTATATGGATGGTGTGAAAATAGATCCAATAGATACAATAATCGAAATGGAAATACAGTAAATTTAATGTCCCATAAGAATTTGAAAAACTTATAGAACTTTTTTTAAAATTAATTTTCAAAATTGATGTTCAAATATTAACTATAACCAATAAAATAGTAAATGAAAAAAAATATTTTGTATTCGATTGTCTTATTATGTGCTATAGCATCACCTAAGATCTTCGCTCAAAAAAGCAAGAATCAGAAGAAGAACGTCGAATAAAAGCGGAACATGGCCAAATAGGCATTATCGATGATGCAAACTCAAATTATAAGCGAACCATACATCCCGATGCACAATGGTTTTGGACATGCTAACTTAGCCATTACAGAAAGTTAAGAATAAAATCTTAATTTGTATTTAAATAAAACTATGCCAATATACTTAAATTAATATATGAAAAAAATCATTATTCTACTAGTTGCTTTAAATGTTTTTTCTGCTTTTGCAAAAGATAAGGGGAGAACTTCTTTTGGAAAGGAATATCACGTATCTGTGAATGGCAACGATGGAAATGACGGATCGTTAAACAAGCCATTAAAAACAATTATGGCGGCGGCCAACAAAGCCATGCCAGGCGATATAATTACTGTTCATGCAGGTATTTATCGTGAAACGGTTATCCCGCCACGTGGTGGTGAATCGGCAACTAAGCGTATCACCTACCAAGCAGCAAAAGGAGAAAAAGTCATAATTACCGGTGCAGAGCCTGTCACTGGTTGGATCAAGGAACAAAATGATGCATGGAAAACAGTCATTCCTAACACTTTCTTCGGAAGCTACAACCCCTTTGGTGATTTGATCAAAGGAGACTGGTTTAGCGCAGTAGGGGGACACATTGCTCATACGGGTTCTGTTTATCTTGATGATCAATGGCTCAAAGAGGCCAACGCTTTAGATGAGGTGGTTAAACCAATCGCTGGGGAAGCATTGTTTTTTGCAGAGGTTGGTTCCGTTGACACAGTTGTCCATGCCCAGTTTCCTAGAAAGGATCCAAATAAGTCTCAAGTTGAGGTGAATGTTCGCCAGACTGTTTTTTACCCTTCAAAGAATTTTATTAACTATATTACCGTTCGTGGTTTCATTTTGCAAAACGCAGCACCAAACTGGGCTCCGCCAACTGTTGAGCAAACGGCAATTATTGGTGCCAATTGGAGTAAGGGCTGGATTATTGAGAACAATCTACAGATAAAAAATAATCATAAATGAAACTTTCCAAAATAACACCAGTACTTTTACTGAGCATTGCCATACAAATGACAACAGCTCAGGAAAAGAATGACAAACAATATTCACAAGTCTGGGTAGCCGACAACGGTGATGGAACCTACAAAAACCCAATCTTGTACGCCGATTATTCGGATCCGGATGCGATTCGGGTTGGTGATGATTATTACATGACGGCTTCGTCCTTTAATTGTATCCCGGGATTGCCAATTCTTCATTCAAAAGATTTGGTTAACTGGAAATTAATTGGATACGCCCTTTCGATACAAAAACCTTTGGATCTATATAACAAAGTCCAACACGGAAATGGTGTTTGGGCACCCTGTATTCGTTATCACAACAACGAATTTTACATCTATTATCCTGATGCCGACTTTGGTATTTATATGCTTAAAGCAAAAAAAGTCGAAGGCCCTTGGTCTGAACCTATAAAGGTAAAAGAAGGGAAAGGAATTATTGATCCTACTCCCCTTTGGGATGAAGATGGCAAAACTTATTTGGCATATGCTTTTGCAGGAAGCCGTTCAGGAATAAAAAGCGCTTTAGTCGTTTGTACAATGAATAAAGAAGGTTCCCGTGCCAACAATGATGATGTCATGATTATTGACGGTCACCCTGACGAAACAACCATCGAAGGGCCTAAATTTTACAAACGTAAAGGCTATTATTACCTATTTGCTCCCGCTGGTGGAGTGTCAACCGGATGGCAAACCGTCTTGAGATCTAAAAACGTCTTTGGCCCCTATGAAAAAAGAAAAGTTATGGATCAGGGAAAATCTTCTATAAATGGACCGCATCAGGGAGCCTGGGTTCAAACCCAAACAGGCGAAGATTGGTTTATCCATTTTCAGGATCAACTTGCTTATGGAAGAGTCGTACACCTTCAACCAATGAAATGGGAAAACGACTGGCCTATTATAGGTTCAGATGAAGACAAAAATGGCATTGGCGAACCGGTTATGACGTATAAAAAACCTAATGTTGGCAAAAAATCATTTCCTATAGAAACGCCTCCGGAAAGTGATGAATTCAATACGCCAAAATTAGGCTTGCAATGGCAATGGCACGCAAATCCACAAATTGTTTGGGGCTTGACGACTGCTATGGGATATTATAGTTTAAATTGTATTCCCGTACCAAAAGACGCCACAAGTTTATTTGATGTTCCAAACTTATTATTGCAAAAATTACCTGCAAATGAGTTTACTGCTACAACAAAAATCACTTTCAACTCCAGATTTAACGGAGAATATACCGGATTGGTAATTATGGGATTGGACTATAGTTTTTTATGTTTGAAACAAGAAGACGGAAAATTATTTCTTTCCCAAAGAACAGCAAAAAATATAGATAAAAAAGGTGTCGAATCCCAAGGAAAAGCTATTCCGATAACAAACAAAACAATCTATTTGCAGGCAAAAATAAAAGCTGGTGGAATATGCGATTTTTTCTATAGTGAAGACGGAAAAAAATTCAGTCCCATTGGTGAAAGTTTTAAAGCTAGAGAAGGCAAGTGGATTGGCGCAAAAATAGGTTTTGTGGCACTTAGGGAAGGAATTATAAATGATGCCGGAAATGTCGCCATTGACTGGTTTAGAATAACAAACTAAACCACTCTGGTCTGAAAGTCCATAGATTTGCTTGTCAGACTTAAAGTCTGCACGTTGCTAGTCTTCAATTATGAAGTTGTCATTATTATTATCATTCGGGTTTCTGTGATATTCCATCACGAAGCTGGTTTAGAAAAAGACATTAGATTGAAGAGTTTGAGGAAAAAATACCTTACATGGGTTCATCAAGTGATGCAAAAAGAAACAGAAGTATTGACTTCAAATTCGATTACAAAAGTATTGGAATCTAAAAGTTTCGAACCTAAACTTCTCATATCCTGATTTTACTGAACTTCTAGTTCTTCTAAATAGAGAGTGCCACGATTTTGCCACAAAACTTAGATTGGCAAAAAATAAGTAAAAATTCGCTTTATCTTTTTGTGCCAAAAACGGAGGAAATTCCAGTTACAGTAATAAGCAGCAGAAAAAATTTAATTTTAGTGAAACCCCAAAGTTGAGAGTACAAAGAATATTTTAAATAGTCTTCTTATCCTGATTTAGCGGCAGGGTTATTGTAAATTCGGCTCCAGCATTCTCCTTTCCAGCAGCAGTGATAGTTCCGTTATGTCTTTCGGCTATTTTTCTGCAAAGGGCAAGCCCGAGTCCGGTTCCTTCATAATCGTCTTTCGAATGCAGTCTTTCAAAAGCATTGAATATTCGTTCCGCATATGCGGTGTCCAGCCCGATACCATTATCTTTAATTAATATCTGGACATGCTTTTTACCATCATAGTCCACAATATTAGATGTAATTATAACTCTAGGAGGTTCATCTGCTTTAGAAAATTTTAAGGCATTATGTATTAGATTATAAAATAACTGGTGTATTAAAATAGGAGCTCCTTCTATTTCAGGGAGCTCGCTTGTAATAAGAATTGCATCCTTTTCTTGTATGATAAGTTCTAGATCTATTTTTATATTTTCAATTATTTGATCAAGATTTATTTTCTGGACTGACTGAATTGATTTATTGAGAGTTGAATAGGCTAAGGTGCCTTCTATTAATGTCTCCATTCTCTGGGCAGACTGGTCTACTTTATCGCTGTATTTTTTTATGTTTTCAATTCTTTCAGCTTCAATTTCCTTTTTTAATAAACCATTAAAAAATTTCATTTTTCTCACAGGTTCTTTTAAGTCATGAGTAACCATGTTGGCGAAATGAATTAGATTCTCGTTTGACAGCCTTAACTCTTTAGTGCTTTCCTCGATTTTTTGGTGGAGATCTTTTTGAAACTTTCTCTGATCGCTGATGTCCTGTATAATTCCAATGATGCTGCAATCATTTCCATTTTGATCTTTTATAATTTTTCCGTTGACTTTTACCCATCTTTCAGATTGATCATCATTTATGATCCTGGCTTCATAAACTATTTTTCCTGTAATTAAAGCATCCTTATGTGCTTTTTCTCTTATTGGTAAATCCTCTGGATGCATTCTTTTCAGAAGCATTTCAGTGTCTGATGCTTCATCAGCAGACCACAATTCGTTAAAATTTCCAGAAGTAATAGTTTCCTTAGTAATTAAATTTATTTCATACGTCCCCATTCCAGAAGATTCAACCGCTATGCGGAGTCTTTCATCTGAGTTCTGTACTTTCTGCTTGATGTTGTGTAAATCTGTTATATCGGTTCCATTTTTTAATAGACCGTAAATATTTCCATCTTTACCATAAAGAGGAGTAAAACTGTAATTGAAATAATGCTGCGTTATTTTTCCATCAACTATTAAATCTATGAGTTTGTCCTTTGCATAAAACGGGATTCCTGTCTTTAGAACCTCGAGGGCCTGGACCATTATTTCATGTCTGGGTGTTTCAGGAAGTACTTCAAAATAATTATTTCCGATAACCTCGTTTCCTTTTCCCCAAATTGAGATCATTGCGGGATTAGCCAGTTCTATTTTAAGTTCGGGGCCAATTAAAACAGCTATAGGAAGAGGTGTGTTGTCCACTATGTTTTTTAACAGCGATACATAATCATACATGGCGGATATCTTTTTGGTGCCTGTAAAATTAAATTGAAACATTGTAGTGGTGTTATATCCACGGGGTTTAATATTTCATAATTTCAATGATTAGTATTCAAAGTTATAATTTGTTTTTTCTCGGGTATTCAATTACGCTTTGCTATTCGGATCTAAACACGCAATACTCTTTAAGAAATTACTTCAGTTGAAAAGCAAATTAATAAGTATGGTAAGTAATATACATAATCTGACTATTCTTTGAAAAAAATAAATGTTTTCTAATTGTGAAGAAGGAAGATCTGCAATTCGAGCCTCAGTTTATAAGAGTTTGGTTTTAAGCAATTAATTTTCGTTTAAAGAGTTATGCGCACGATTCTGCCACAAAATTGAGACTTTTGTAATATCTTTAAATTCGACTTAGCTTTTGTGGCACTTTTGAAGGCAACTTCAATCAAGTCTAATTATGAATCTGCTAACTTTGTGCGTGAAAAATAATTACTGATTAGTACATAATTTCAAATAACCGGAAAACTAAAACAGATTACTGTTATCAAAATGGAAATTGATCAAATACTCGACAAAATACATCCGCTTTCACCTGCTTCAAAACTGATCCTCAAGAAAAATATTCTCGAAGTAAGCCTACCCAATCATACCCTTATCATACAGGCTGACAAGGTTGAGAAAAATATCTATTTTATTAAAAAGGGCATTGCCCGGACTTTTTCCAATGCCGGGGAGAATGAAATTACATTTTCCTTTGGAAAAGAAGGTGATACAATAGCGTCGCTTAAAAGCTATATTTCCAGTGAGAAAGGATATGAAAATATAGAACTGCTGGAAAACAGCGAGCTTTATGAACTAAATACTGAGGCGCTTCAAAATCTTTTCAATGAAAATATTGAAATTGCCAACTGGGGCAGAAAGTTTGCAGAAAATGAACTGCTCAAAGCAGAAGAAAGACTTATTTCCCGACAGCTGGGAACCGCAGCTGACCGCTACATGCAGCTTTTAAAAAATTATCCCGACCTGATACAAAGGGTCCAGCTTGGGCATATCGCTTCCTATTTAGGCATAACACAGGTAAGTTTAAGCCGTATCAGAACAAATATAAAATAGGGTTCATTTTTTATCATTTGTATAATTTTTCCTTGGGACATATTCAGAACTTTGCCTAAAATCCTTAAAAAATGAATATAACCATTAGAAAAGCTGCAGAAAAAGACAGTGAACAAATTTGGAGCTTAATGAAAGAACTTGCTGTTTTTGAAAAATACATTAACAGTTTTGCCATCACTGCTGAAATAGTAAAAGAGAGCGGTTTTAGAAAAGATCCCCCGGATTTCTATTGTATTGTTGCCCAGTGCGATGAGAAGATTGCAGGAATCCTGGTATATTATTTCCTGCCTTTTACGGCGCAGAACCGTCCGGCAATTTATATGAAAGAACTGTATGTTGCCGAGGATTTCCGAGGTCGCAGGATAGGTGAGAAATTAATGGACGAACTTAAGGTAGAAGCAATAAAGAATAACTGCAGACAGATAAAATGGACCGTTGCACCTTGGAATGAGGGAGGCAGGAATTTTTATGAAAGACTGGGAGCCATAGAAAACCAGGAATGGCTTAATTATGAGTGGAATTTAAAAACTAACGGCTAAAACAGTTCTAAGATGAAATCCATAACCATTATAAAAGTAACTATTGCTGATCTGTATGAACTGCAGAGAATCGGCCGTGAAACTTTTCAAGAAACATTTGCAGATTCGAACTCCGAGGAAAACATGAAATCTTATCTTGAAGAAGGTTTCTCAATTACAAAATTAACTGCAGAGCTTCAAAATGAAGATTCCGAGTTTTATTTTGCCAGGATTGATAGTGAAGTTGTAGGCTATCTCAAAATCAATTTTGGAGAATCACAAACCGAATTAAGGGACAGTGCATCTCTTGAAATAGAAAGGATCTATGTTTTAAAGGAATTTCATGGTAAAAGTGTCGGGCAGCTGCTCTATGACAAGGCAGTCCAAGCGGCCTGGGAAAAGGGATATGAATATGTCTGGCTGGGAGTCTGGGAAGAGAATTTAAGAGCAATCCGGTTTTATGAAAAAAATGGTTTTGCCGCCTTTGACAAACATATTTTCAAATTGGGAGATGATCAGCAGACTGACATAATGATGAAACTGAAATTAGATCAATTCCCTAAGTCTTTATCAAGACTAAAGCTAAACTTTGTAATAATACTATTGGTTTGTCTGCGCACAATTTTAAGCTGGCTTATTGATAATAATGTTTTAATATCCTGCAGTTTAAAAGGGATTGTAAAATCAGGCCCTGGGTATTTATTTTGCAGGGTATCATTTCATTAGGGCATTTTTAGTACATTTGGAAATTATAAAACCGCTTGATATGATAAGTGCTGAAAATCCTGATGCTGAGGACTCAAAAGAAAAAGAGCCGGTTAAAATTCTGCTGGCCGAGGATGATAAGGACGATCAGGAATTGTTCATCGATGCCCTGGATGAAGCGGAGATTGCTTCTGAGGTAACGACCGTTGAAAACGGGCAGGAGCTCCTTGATACCCTCAGGGATCAGTCCCATCCCGATCCCGATATTATTTTTATCGATGTCAATATGCCCGTTAAAGGGGGCAAAAAGGCGCTGGAAGAAATTAAGGGAGATAAAAGCCTTAAGGACATTCCTGCCATTATGCTATCTACCTGGGATTATCCTGCAGATATTGAAGACACTTTTGATAAGGGGGCGGACTTCTATGTTCAGAAACCCAATTCTTTTGCCGGCTTTGTGCTTGTGCTAAAGAAAGTCTTCCTTCTGCATTGGGCAAAAGCTTTACTGGGTCCGGTCAGAAATTTATTTTTTGTTTCTGAGAAGAATATCGGCAAGGGGTAAAGAGAAATAAACCATTTTTCTGCCTCAGTAGAAGAGCAATCAATAAGTAGTTTACTAAAAAAATAAATCTGCTTATTTTTTGAATATTAACATGTTTTCTTCTAGTAATGTTTCGAACTTGAGGTTTAAAGTCATTGTTGTACAATGTTTTAGATTTTCTCTTGAAATAGATGCACCGATTCTGCACCCAGATTAAAATATATCTTTTTTCAATATTTTTATCTGCCTGTAATACACATTTGGATATGAATTTCTTAAGTATTGATATTTTTAAGGTTTTTCTTTTTCTAAATAAATTGTACTAGGATTTTACCACAAAATTTGGATGGCTTATTATCTTTAAAAACGCTTTTTCTTTTTGGCGAAATTGTAGGCAACCCCAAATTAAACTTGTCCTATAAATGCTTTATTTGTCACTCAAAGATAATCATTTGTTTATGGAGTTAAATAATGGTTTGTTTTGTTACCTAGGGGGAGGCTACTGAACAATTTACAAACCATTTTATGAATGATTTAAAGAAATTGGCTTATTCTGAGGTTGTTTTGTAAGATAATTAATCTGATATTTAATTGGGAGACGGTTTGTATGTATTGTAGGGGTTAAACGTTAAAAAATTTTAATCCATATACATTTTTAATGTTATTAAGTTGTAACATTCTTTTGTGGAATTCTTGAATTCGAAAAAGGCATTTAAAAAAGTTACGGATTTAAAAATATGCCCTTATCATTATCTGAAATTTTCGTTTGCATATCCAAATATTAATGTTCCTCATATTACAAGCAAATTACTTTCTGACTCGTTTTTTATAATTAAAATTTCAACAACAACAGAGATTATGTTATAACTTCAGTTGATTAGGTTACTTCTGCTTTGCATTTAAGACGGAACTTTGTATCATCAAAAAGAGATATTATGAACGCATTGAAATTATTAATTATTGTTACTGGGATTAATATGTATGACGATGGCCAATTGCCAACTGGTCTATGGCTCAGTGAACTTACCCATATATATGATAAAGCTAAAGAGCAAGGGTTTGAAATTACCATAGCAAGTCCAAACGGTGGAGATACACCGATTGATCCTGAAAGTTTAAGGCCTTTAGTTTTGGATAAAGTATCTAAAGGATATTGGAATAATATTCAATTTAGAGAAGAATTACAGCACACCAAAAGTTTAATAGAAGTATCAAAACAAGAATTTGATTGTGTTTATTTAGCAGGTGGACATGGGACTATGTATGATTTTCCAAATGATACTATTCTACAAAAAATCATTAAAGATCATTTCGAGAAGAATAAAAAAGTGGCTGCGATTTGTCACGGTGTAGGCGGATTGTTGAATGTTAAACTTTCCAATGGCGACTATTTGATAAAAGACAAAAAGATAACTGGATTTAATTGGTTTGAAGAAAGTCTTGCCGGACGAAAAAAGAAAGTTCCATTTAATCTTGAAGCAGCATTAAAGGAAAGAAACTCCGATTATAAAAAAGCTTTTATTCCTATGACTTCAAAAGTAGTTGTTGACGGTAATTTAATTACTGGTCAAAATCCTTTTAGCTCTAAAGAAATGGCTAGAGTAGTAATGAAAGAACTTGAAAAAATTAAAACAAACTCAGATACTAAATAAACTATAACACAGTGAAAAAAATAAAAACCATATTTTTTGTAGCAGTCCTTGGTGTAATTCTACTTTTTATACCAGGCTTCTTTCTAAGCAGTGCCATCATTAATAAAGCATCTGCAAATTCAAATCTGAAAGCAATAAACAACGATTCAATAGCTAAAAACGATACCATTATTGAATTGGCAGGTCATCAACTACCTGTTTTAAAAGGCGGTATGTTTGACAGATTCCATTCCAATTCACCCCTTTCCGTAGTCGCAGAGGAAAGACCTGATATAGATTTAAGCTGGTTCAAAACCCTTCACAAAGAAAAAAAAGATGTTGGCTTTATCACATATTCACCAAACTTTTATTACAGCAATAGTAGTATTACTGCTATTTATACAGCAGATATGAGCAAAATAAAAGAGCTGCTTCCTGCGGAAGTAAACGAATTGGTCAAACCGATTTCTTATACACCCGGTAGAGGATTGATCGCTATTACTTCCTATGCTTACCATTTTTGTGATAATGATTCATACAATGAACTCTCTATCTCTATTGTAACCACTAAACCAAATAAAAGTAATTGGGGACTGATTTCTTTAATGGGTGAAGTAAATGACAAAAGTCTATGGGGTTATGTGTTGAAATTGCCTGTTAATACCGAATTAGCAAGAGTTCGTGGAAAAGTTGGATATAATTTACCAAAATGGTTAATCCCTATTGATTATAATACTGATGGAAATAATGTAACTTTCACTTATTACGATGAAAAAGGGAATTTAGATTTTTCAATGACAGGTAAAAAATTAGAGGTTACCAATTCAATACCTGAAATTAACCGTTCGAATTTTATCAATCTTAATACAAAAGGCCAGTTAACACACGGTTACAGTGATGTAAGAGCAATAAAAAAAGCAACAAGCAAAAAGGCTGAAGATATTCAATTTAATCTTTCAGATGGTCCGTTATCAGCCTTTATCAAATCATTGGAACTTAAAAAATTAGTTCGCTATGATTACCAACCGGAATTTCAAGCAGCTTTATACACACCTGAATTAGTGACTGAAAACAATAAATAATTCAACTCATTTTTAAAAATTAAGGAAATGGAATTCGCTAAAATATTTCAATCGCAGAAGGAGTTCTTCAACACTCATCAAACAAAAGATGTGGCGTTTAGAAAGGAAACTTTACTAAAGTTGAAAGATATTTTGAAAGGAAACGAACAACGCCTATATGAAGCAATTTATAAAGATTTTCGTAAAGGTTCTTTCGATACTTTTTTAACTGAACTTAATTTAGTTCATAAAGAAATCAACTTTTTTTTAAAAAATTTAGATAAGCTTGCTAAACCCAAAAAAGTAAAAACGGCCCTCAGTTTACAACCCGGAAGCAGCCATATTTATGCAGACCCTTTGGGCGTAACTTTGGTAATTGGGGCGTGGAACTATCCTTATCAATTGACTTTAGTTCCTTTGATTACGTCCATTGCAGCCGGAAATACTTGTGTTGTAAAACCAAGCGAATTACCCGAAAATACAATGCGCCTTTTGGCGGAATTAATCAATACTAATTTCCCTTCCAATTATTTGTATGTTGCTGAAGGCGGCATACCGGAAACAACCGAGTTATTGAAATTGCGGTGGAGCAAAATTTTCTTTACTGGAAGTCCAAAAGTAGGGCAGATTGTGTATGAAGCAGCTGCGAAAAACTTGGTCCCCGTAACGTTAGAATTAGGAGGTAAATCGCCCGCTATTGTAACAAAGACAGCCAATTTAGAAGTGGCCGCAAAACGTATCGTTTGGGGTAAATTTTTAAACGGTGGTCAAACTTGCATAGCACCTGATTATTTGCTGGTTGAAGAATCCATTAAAGACAAGTTTTTGCAATTCTTAAAAGATAAGATTGAAGAAATTGGATATACAGATGGTGCGGAGCACTATACAAGTATTATCAATAAAAGAAATTATGACAGAATATTAAGTCTGATTACTCCTGGTAAAATATTTTATGGAGGGAAACATAATGAAGAAATGCTTTACATTGAGCCCACAGTCCTGACCAATGTAACGTATGATGATGCTGTCATGCAGGAAGAAATTTTTGGTCCGGTTTTGCCAGTGGTTTCCTTTAAAAATTATGATGAAACTCTTGAAAAAATCATTGATGGAGAAAAACCTTTGGCAGCCTATCTTTTTACAAATAATGATGATGAGAAAGATAAACTACTAAACAGAGTTTCCTTTGGTGGTGGTTGCATCAATGATACGTTGATGCAGATTACAAGTGATTATCTTCCTTTTGGGGGGGTTGGAAATTCCGGGATTGGGCATTATCATGGTGAATTCGGATTTTTGACATTCTCACATCAAAAATCAGTAATAGAGAAAACAACTTGGGGCGAACCCGATTGGAAATATCCGCCTTATTCAGATAAAAAAATGAAGTGGCTAAAAAGGGTAATGTAACAGAGATAATGTTACAACAACCATAACAGAGTTACGTCTATCACTATGATAATACTGAACTTTGCAGTAGAATTTAAAACTAAAAAAATGCAGGTAATATTAGGAGCCAACGGTCAAATTGGCGAAGAATTAGCAAGAGAATTGAAGAGAAATTATACTTCAGAGATAAGAATCGTAAGCAGAGAAGCAAAGAAAGTTAATGATACAGATATAGTATTTTCTGCTGATTTATCTAATAAAAAAAGTGCTATTGAAGCTGTAAAAGGAAGTGAGATTGCTTATTTTACTTTAGGGCTTCCTATTAGTTCTGACTTATGGGAAAAACAATTTCCTCTCATTCTACGAAATGTCATTGATGCCTGTAAAATCAACGGAACAAAATTGGTTTTTTTTGACAATACTTATATGTACCCGCAGGATGGTCGTTTGCTCACTGAAGAAACCCTTTTCGATCCAGTTGGAAGAAAAGGAAAAGTAAGAAGAGAAATGGCTGAAATGGTTATGAAAGAAATAGAATCAGGTGAACTCGAAGCGGTTATTTGTCGCGCACCGGAATTTTATGGACCTGGTAAAACACAGAGTATAACCAACACTTTGATTTTTAATAATATAAAGGAAAATAAAAAATTGAGGGTGCCTTTGAGAGATGATAAATTGAGAAGTTTAATTTGGACACCAGATGCAAGTAGGGCAACAGCTTTAATTGGTAATACACCTGATGCTTTCGGTCAAACTTGGCATTTGCCGATTGATGATAACATGTTAAATTATAATCAGTTTATCAATCTGGCATCAAAAATTTATGGAAAAGAATTGCAATATTCAGTTGTACCAAAATTTGTTTTTAAAATTGGCGCAAGATTTAATGAAAGAGTGAAAGAATTGCAGGAATTACTTCCAAGATATAAATATGATAATTTATTCGACGATTCAAAGTTTAAAAAGCGTTTTCCTGAATTTCAGGTGACAACATACAAAGAAGGCATCGAACAAATTAAGAATGAAAAATTATTAAAATAAAAAATTGTAACTTAGTGATGTATAAGTCAGAATTTCAACAAATGAAAACTCCTTCAAAAGTTTCATCAATAAGTGCATTACATCAATTTTTAGGATTAAAAAGCCCTTCTAATCCGTTGATCAGTGTATTTAATTTTGATGATGTAAAGTTGGAGCCTGAAACAATTTTAAGCACCATAACAACTGATTTTTATGTGGTTGCTCTTAAAAAAGAGTGTGCAGGAGGCAAATGTAAATATGGCCAGCAATATTATGATTTTGATGAGGGAATAATGTACTTTATAGCTCCACATCAAGTATTGCAGTTTGAAGATGTTCTTCTTAATGGTGTTAAAGGATTTGTTGCGGTAATACATCCCGATTTTTTGCAGGGATACAACTTGGCTGCCATAGTTAGAGACTATGGCTACTTTTCATATTCAACCAGTGAAGCTTTATTTCTATCTGAAAAGGAAGAAAAATCGATAATGGACATAATTGAAAATATCAGTAGTGAGATTGATGCCAACATGGATTCATTTACTCAGGATTTATTAGTGTCTAATATCGATTTACTTCTGAAGTATTGCAATCGTTTTTACAACCGTCAGTTTTTGACAAGAAAAAAAGCCAATAACGATTTACTTAGTAAATTGGAAAATGTACTTGATGGTTATTTCAAAAATGACAAATTGGAGAAAGATGGCATTCCTACGGTTCAATATGTTGCTAACGAATTACACCTAAGTCCTAATTATTTAAGCGATATGTTAAGAGTTCACACAGGACAAACAACCCAGCAGCATATTCAGAATAGAATTATCGAAAAATCAAAAGAACTGCTCTCTACCACTTCTTTGTCAGTTTCTGAAATTGCTTATCATTTAGGTTTTGAACACCCGCAGTCTTTTCACCGCTTGTTTAAAAACAGAACCTCTATTTCGCCTTTAGAGTTCAGACAATCATTTAATTAATGCTATTTAAAATAACGATGAATTTAACTGAAATATTAAATTTTAGACGTTCCGTTCGGGTTTATGATAAAGAAAAACCTATTGATGAAGAAAAGGTAAAAGAATGCTTAGAATTGGCAACTTTGGCTCCAAATAGTTCCAATATGCAATTATGGGAGTTTCATCATATAACAAAACCAGAATTATTAAAACAAGTATCTAAGGCTTGTCTAGACCAAACTGCAACTTCAACAGCTTCACAAATTGTAATTTTTGTAACCAGAAGAGATTTATTTCGAAAGAGAGCGAAATTTGTTTTAGATTTTGAAAAAGGGAATATTCGCCGGAATAGCCCGCAAGAACGTCAAGAGAAAAGAATTAAGGATCGTGAATTATACTATGGTAAAATAATGCCTTTACTCTATTCGCGTTTTTTTGGGTTACTTGGAATTTTAAGGATAATTTTAACAAAGATTATTGGATTATTCAGGACTATTACAAGAGAAGTCTCTGAGAATGATATGAGAGTAGTTGTTCATAAATCATGTGCTTTGGCAGCTCAAACTTTTATGATTGCAATGGCTAACGAAGGGTATGATACCTGTCCTTTAGAAGGTTTTGACAGTAAAGTTTTAAAGGGCATTTTAAAATTGCCTCAAAGTGCCGAAATTAATATGGTAGTTTCATGTGGAATTAGAAAAGAAAATGAAGGCATCTGGGGAGAAAGATACAGAGTTCCTTTTGAAGAAGTATATATAAGAAATTAATTTTCAAATATATATTTCAACCAGAGATTTGGTTACACACTTATTTGATTCAGTTACACAATCTTGCCAATTTATCAGGAAATTTGTTAGTGATAAGTTTCATCAAAATCTAAGTCAAGAATAAAAATTACTTAGAGCACTTTGTTTAAAAATATTAATCATTAAAATTTACTATTATGGCACAACCAATTCCAGCAGAAAAAGACCCTCAAATCCTCTTACAAATTAGAGATTTTTTAAATGCTCTAAATAACAGTGGTGGCAAACCATTGGAAACAATGACGCCTCAAGACGCAAGACAAGTACTGATAGATGCTCAAAAGTCAGTAGAATTTGATTATTCAGATATTGTTGAATCCGAAAGAGAAATTACACAAGATGGTTATACAGTAAATATTCATATTGTAAAACCTGCCGATGCAGTTTCTGAAAAACTACCAGTATTTATGTTTACACATGGTGGTGGATGGATATTAGGGGATTATCCTACCCACAGGAGATTGGTAAGGGACTTAGTCGTAAATAGTGGGGCAGCAGCAGTTTTTACAGACTATACACCATCGCCTGAAGCTAAATATCCAACCGCTATTAATCAAATTTATGCGGCTACAAAATGGGTTTCAGAAAATGGAGACCAGATAGGAGTAGATGGTAAAAATATGGCGGCCGCCGGAAACAGCGTTGGCGGAAATATGACTGCTGTACTTTGTCTTATGGCAAAAGATAAAGGTGGCCCTGAAATAAAATTCCAATTACTTTTATGGCCAGTAACAGATGCTGATTTTACACGTGAATCTTGGCAAAAATATGCTGAAGGCAGATTCTTAACAGCAAGCTTAATGAAATGGATGTGGGATAACTATACTACAGATTTAGAGCAAAGAAAAGAATACTATGCTACCCCGTTCAGTGCTTCAATTGAAAAATTGAAAGGATTGCCACCTGCATTAGTACAATTAGCCGAGAATGATATTCTTTTTGATGAAGGATTAGCTTATGCCCGTAAGTTAGATGAGGCTGGTGTTCCTACAACAATTCAAACCTTTAACGGATTTATCCATGATTATGGTTTGTTAAACCCATTAGATCATATTGATGCGGTTAAATTTTCATCTGAACAAGCTGCCTTGGGCTTAAAAAAGGCTTTATTTAGTTAGTAAAACTTAAAAATGTGTAGAGGTCAGCTCATAGTTGCTGGCCTCTTTTTTTTATGATTAGTCGGATATTTTCCTCAATACTTCTCTTCTTCAATTTCCACAAACTTAAATTATTGTTTATATAGAGATAATGGATTTGTTGCAAATGTAGTGTTTACAATGTTTTACTGGCGCAGAAGCGGATTTCTCATCTGTTCTTGAAGAAACCGTCTGGGACGGCCTTTTTTTATCGGATGTCCTTGTGCTGCAGTACTGTTTTTTATTGGATGTTTGCATGTTTTTTGTAATTGGCTATTTTTTATTCCGTTTCAGATTCAGTATGGGATTCATCAGCATCAGCAGGGGAACCGCAAGGGAATGAAGTTTCCTCATCCCAGTCTCCCCAGTCTCCTTTATAGGATTTGATGCAGACCAGATTGCCCCAAGAGTCAATAAAATATTGGTCTTTGGAAACGGGACAGGTGTGCCGGGTATGTTCGATTGGAGTTTTCATCTTTTGATTTTTTTAGGATGGTAAAGTTACAGCATATAAGATCTGGAAAATTACACCTGAAATTTTTGATTTTATGAAATTTTCATGTACAACACGCTGTTAATCAATAGGATTTGAAGCAATTGGATCTTCTGCATTGTTTTTTTTAACACAGGCGCCCTTTCGATGAAAAGATGAAAGTGTTATCTTTGGGATAAGATTCCCGACCCATACCGATCTTTTACAATGGAAACAGCAATACGACTACAGGTGAGAAAAGATTTGGATGCCCGAGCCCAGCATACCATTCTCAGGCTCAAAGGAAGCCTGATCTCGAAAGGATATACCGAGATCATACATATCGAGGACCAGGACGAGCAGTACCATATCAATACTTTTGAAACCGCCAAGGAGAAACGCAGCGAGGTCCAGCAGTACATTGTGGCCTTTATCGATCAGGAAAACCTTCTGGACACCATCAGCATCAGATAATCAAGGCGTCTTGAAAAAACGGAGCCCGCCGGCTGCAAGCCGGCGGGCTTTTGATGTCTGTTTTTACAAAAAAAAGCCGATAATGCTATCGGCTTGCGGTTATGGCTTTTCTTTTCTTCATCCGTTCCCTTATTTGATACAGGTTTTCAGAGAGCAGGCGCATTATCTGCGAATGGTGTTTCGAGGGCTTGTTTTTCAGCCCCCTGCATTGGAGGATTTCCATTTTGGAAAGGGAGATTTCGATGGTTTCCACGGACTTTTCGTCGATTTTAGCCGAGAGTATCAGCGAATCCTTTCTGCCGTAGTATTCGTTTGTAAATACGCAATGCCCCAAATCATCGCCCTCCTGCATGAAATCCCGAACGTTTTCGATTACGGAAATGCTCAAATCCTTTTCCGTAAAGAGCAGTCCGAAGAAGCGTTTCTTGTCGCTTGCGTATCTTTTCTGCGCCTTTTCGATCTCAAGGCGCAGGTCTTGGAGTTTCTTCTTTCTGAGAAGTTCCCTTTTCTTTTTCACGAAATGGTCGTGAGCATCTTGCAGATTATCAGGGCAGACATAAAGGGTATAGGAAAGGTCTTTTTTGAAATAGCGGAGCAGTTCCAAATAATCCTCCCAAATCTGCACATCAGAAACCTTGTACTTGTTTCTGATGACAGTCTTGACTGCCTGCCAATTGAGTTTTATGCATTGGCGTGATGCGCAGAGGTAATACTGCAGAATGTTCAGCTGTCGGGATTTCAAAAGGGTTTCGGCTATGGGGTCGGACAGAAGCGATGCAAAGAGCAGGTGCGGGGCGATGTCGTAGACCGAGGTCTTGAAGCCGTTGCGTTTTAAAATCGGAAGCACTTTCATCTGCGGATAAACCTTGAAGGGGTTGATGTAGTATTTGGCATTTCGGATGAAATCCTTCGGCTTTATTTCAAGAGGGGAATAGAATTTCCATGAATCGAGCGTGCTGGAAAATACATTGGTGGAGAGCGCAAAAGTGCGCACTTCGCCTTTTGCATTAATCCAATGCTGCATGACCTCTTTGTGGAAATAGGTCGGCGTGAAATTCTTTTTCATGTGCTTGTAGACGATTACCAAACGCACCACCTGAAACCCCACACAGCGCTCGATAACGGCGAAATATTCGGTTTCCTTGAAATGCACCTGATTATAGGGCATCATTTTGAGCTTTCCTGCGCAGGCAGGACAGGTAGTGAACTTGTTGCAGGTGTTCGGGCAGGACGGCTTCCAAATGTGGGCGCATTCCAAACAGTAGAACTTGGAGCGTGAGAGCACGCCCCATTTGAGAAAGATATTCTGCTCCGCCCATATAAATACCTTTGCTTTTATGGGTGCAAGTGAGGCGCTCAGCACCGTCAATTGCTTTTCGATGATGGTTTTGGGTATCATAGGTCAAAGAGTGTGAGTGCGGTCTGCACTGCAGGTTTTACGTCTTTTTTTGCTGTTGGAATAGGTTCTGTTCTAACAGGTACGGCGGGGATTTCGGGCTGTGAGAAAAGGTCGGCGGGCGCAGGGGGCTGTACCACGGCTCTGCATGCCACAGAGGCGGGCGTACCGATGGAATCATCGGTGTAGTATCTGACTGCCATGTCAAAGATTTCCTGATTGTCAAAGGCGCACAAGCCTGTTTTTTTGACCTCGCCGAAGATGTAGTTCAGACAGCTTTCCAAGTTTTTGGAAGCTTTTCCATAGTGTGGCGCAAAGGCTGTATCGCCCTGCGCCAAGGTGCCGAGATAGCCCTCTATGGCTTTTCTAAAATTTTCAGAAGCTTTCATAAGAAGATAGTCAAGTTTGAAAATTTCACTCAAAGAGCCTTGAATAGAGGTCATAGCAGTATTCCTCGAAGCAGAGCCAGCATACAAAAGTGTAGTGCAGGGTCTGAAAGCGGTTCCCGATCGGTTCGCCGATGGCCTGCTCGAGTTCGTTGCGGATATTTTCAAGGTCATCGATATGCTCGATGTAAAATGCCCTGCAGTCATCATGGTAGATGAATTCGGATATCATCCCGCTGATGCAACCGCCCCTCTGCAGGTCAAGGAAAAAGGATTTCAGCTGTTCTCTACGCTTGCCGTCATAGGAAGTGATGCTTCGCAGAATGATTTGGTTAAAGGCACCGCTTACACGATACCCACAATAAGAAGATTTTTGTAAGGCTTTCATAATATTTCATTTAGGCGTGTATAAAATTTAAAGGCTTGAAAAGTCTAGAAAGGCAGGTCGTCGGGATTATCCGAAACATTCTGCTTTTTGGGAGCGGGCGCAGGCGCACTATTTTTGCTTTCAGCAAATACCAGTATTTTGATATCCGAGGTATGAAAGGTCAGAGAGCCGTGCGCGCGGGCGTCATTTCCGATATAGACATTCAGCCCGATGCGTCCGAAGAGCTGCACGAGCGCCCCTTTTTTGAGCCACTGCGCCAATCCTGCGCTGAGCCAGTAGGAGCAGTCGACATAGGTTACAATCTTTTTGGTTTCGGTGCTTCCTTTGGGCTTGTAGCTGTCGCTTATCGCTATAGAGAAGTTTACCACCTCACGGCTTTCTTTTACCTTAAAAACTGAGGCATCTTTTACAATTCGTCCTGTGATTTCCATGACATAAAATTTTTAGTTACTACTTATTTCAAGTTTTTTCCGCATACCCCGCAACGCAAATTTTTCAAAAGAAAAAACGGGAAAAAAGAAAGCAAAGAACCAGTGGGCGCAAGGAGCCGGAGTGCTATAAGTCCCGAAGGGCGGCGGGGAGCCGTTATGCGCATGCAGGTGAGGGCGGACACTACTTTGGCTGCCCTTTTAACCCGTTTTGAATTGAAAATTGGCCTTCTTTTTTTGTGTTTTTGAGATTCCGCTCCAGAATAGCTACCTTAGCGGCGAGGAAGAAAACACAAACAGCAGCAGACCCTAAAAATATATGGGACCCGAACAGTATATCAGACTCTCACAGCTCAACGACCAGATCCAGGACACGATCAATTCGCGTTTCAGGGGACAGACGTACTGGGTGGTGGCTGATATCACCAACCATTCCTTCAAGGCCGACAAGAAGATCCATTATTTCGAGCTGGTGGAAAAATCAGAGACAAGCAGTACGATCACTGCCAAAATACTGGGCAAGAGCTGGGGAGCCGGAGCACTGAAGATCCTCGATTTTGAAACCACAACCGGACAGCGCTTCACCAACAACCTGCATGTGCTGGTGCAGGTGAGCGTGGACTACCATCCGCTTTACGGCCTTTCGGTGAACCTTCTGGATATCGACAGCAATTTCATGCTTGGCATTCTGGAGCAGCAGCGCAATGCGACACTTGCAAGGCTGGTAAAAGAAAATGATTTCATACGCAAAGAAGGTGAGGGGTATTCCACGCTCAACAGCCGTCTGAAGCTGCCTATAGTCGTACAGAGGGTTGCGGTGATCTCTTCAAGCAGTTCAGCCGGAAACGAGGATTTCCGCCATACGATGCAGCATAACGATTTTGGGTATGTTTTTCAGATCGATGACTACCATACCGTTGTCCAGGGAGACAATAACGCCAAACTGTTCCTAAACAAGCTTATCGAGGTCTACAATACGGGGATTCCCTATGATGCCGTTGTCATTGCAAGAGGAGGCGGGTCGCAGTCGGATTTCCTGATTTTTGACAACTACAATATCGGAAGGGCGGTCGCCAAGTTCCCCATTCCAGTGATAACCGGAATCGGGCACCAGAAGAATGTGAGCATTACAGACCTTATGGCGCATACCCATACCAAAACCCCGACCAAGGCGGCGGAGTTCATCATAGCGCACAACCGCAGTTTCGAGCAGCACATACTCTCCCTGCAAAGGACCATAGCCATCAAATCCCAGCAGCTTTTCCTCGGGCATTATAAGGAACTCACCGAGATCAAAAATCTGATCAGCCATAATGCAAGGGAACTGATCGGCGCGCAGAAAGAAGGGCTTATGCTGCAAAAGCAGCATATTTCGCAGGCTAGCCGAAACCTGCTGGCAGAAGAAAAGCAGCACCTGCTGCTGACTGCGCAAAAAACGCTGCAAAGGCCGCAGCGCATCATCCAGCAGGAAAACAGCAATCTTCAGCATTTAAAAGGCAGCCTGAAGATCTTTACCAGCCAGTACCTGCGAAGCCGCAGACTCCAATTGGAGAACCACCATAAAACCATAAAGCTGCTCTCCCCGCAGAATGTGCTCAGCAGAGGATATGTGGAAAAACCGGTCAAATTGACCACCACTTTCCAGTGTAAATTGATCACCAGTTCCGGAGCAAACTGACCACCA
>NZ_VJYD01000010.1 GCF_007341385.1 Flavobacterium daemonense | reverse complement strand
GTGTTTTTGCAGTAATAAAAAACCAAACCTTTTATGAAAAAGATTTGGTTTTATCATAGAAATCGGAATGACAAACTGCATTTGAAAAATAATGATAAATATGAAATACTTCACTTTAATTATTGCCTTGCTTCTTTTTTCCTGCGGAGAAAAAAAAGATGTTTTACTTCCAAAATCAAACGTAACAATTGTAAAGGACGTTCAAGATCATTCGCCAATTTACATCTTTTTCAAAACTGAAGGAAAAGACACAATAGCCGATGTAAACAGAAAAAACAGCATCATTTCAACGAATTGGATTTTCAACATTGACAAACGTCTGCCTTTGAAATTAGTAATTCCGGAAGTGATGAAATTGCAAGAGAAAAAAAGAGCCGACAGCGCCCATAAAAACGAAAATGCCCAAAATTATTACTCTTACGCAGATTCAATTGGAAAGAATTTAGCTTTTTTGCCTTTTACAAAAGTGTTTTATAAGATGGAAAAGCCAAAGTTCGGAGTTGTCGTTTATTTCAAAAAAGATAATTCAATTTTAGTAAATGATAAAACTGTTAAGAAAGAAGAATTACAGAATTATTTAAATAGTATGAATAGTGACAAACCTAATAAATATATGTTCTCTTTTGATAAGGATTTAGATTATGGAAGTTACATTGATAATAAAATTTTCATAGGAACTTTAAAATTTTCTATTCCAGAAATGAACTTGACAAATGAAGAATTCATCTTTTAAAACTGAACACTAAAAACTGCGACTGAACACTTTTTTATTGATGATGATAAGGTTCATTTCGTAAAATCGTAAATCCGCGATACAATTGTTCGATAAAAAACAAACGAACCATTTGATGTGAAAATGTCATCAGCGAAAGCGAAACCTTTCCTTGCGCTTTTTTGTAAACTGTTTCGGAAAATCCGTAAGGACCTCCAATTACGAAAACTAATGTCTTAACGCCAGAATTCATTTTTTTTTGCAATTCTTCGGAAAAACCAACGCTTGAAAAGTTTTTTCCGTTTTCGTCCAATAAAATTAATTGATCGGTTGGCGATAGTTTTGACAAAATCAATTCGCCTTCTTTTTCCTTTTGCTGGCTTTCCGATAAGTTTTTTACGTTTTTGATGTCAGGAATAATTTCCAAATCAAATTTGATGTAAAACGACAAACGTTTGGTGTAATCGTCAATCAAAGTTTGAAGCGATTTATTATCTGTTTTTCCTATGGCGATAAGTTTGATGTTCATTGGTTATGTTTTGTTTGCCACTAATTTATTTTAAACACATAGAGACATAGCTTTTCTGTGTCTGTAAAAGGCGTTTCACTTATTGCAATACACATAGCAATGTGTTAAAGCTTGCTTTTTTTGTAATCTTAAACAAAAACAATTGTATCTATGTTTCTATGTGTTTGATTTTTTTAAGACGAAGCATAACTATTATTTTTTATTTTGAAAAACCGTTTCAAAATGTTCTACAACAGGAAATGGTTCGTAATAATGATGTAAAATCTTTTTCCATTCCAGATACGCTTCCGAAGTTCTAAAACCTATTGTATGATCTTCAAGCGTATTCCACTCAACCAGCAATAGATATTTATTTTCGACTTCCAGACATTTTTCCAAACGATGACCTAAATAACCATCAATTGACGAAATGTACTGACTTGCTTTTGCAAAATCAGCTTCAAATGTTGGTGCTAATTCTGATTTTATAAAAAGATATACTGCTTCTAGAATCATAATTGTAGTTTAGTAAACCCGACAGGTTTTAAAAACCTGTCGAGTTTGGTTTAGTTGTTAAACTTCGTTTCAAAAATTTTAAAACGATTATCAAGATCTTTAATCAATTGTTTTTTAACCGCTTCATCTTGAATAAAGCTGTAATTAATGCTGTTGTAAACGTATTGTTTTATAGTTGAATATGAAACATCTTGATATCTTTTGGCTAATAAAACATATTGTTCCGTCATATTGCTTCTCAAAATTCCGGCATCGTCCGTACTGATTACAATTGGCACATTAAATTCTTTGTAAAGCGTAAACGGATGCCTGTTTTCTTTCACTTTCAAAATGAATTCGTTACTCGCTAAATTAATCTCAACCGGAATATTATTTTTAGACATATATTTCAATAAATCATATGAATTTGCTTCGTACGCAATATCAACTCCATGGCCAATTCGGTTTGCTCCCGCTATGTAAATAGCGTCGTTAATGTGCCAAGTCAAATCTTCTGGCTGAACCAAACCTAAAGTCAACTCGCCTGCATGAAGCGTATATTTTACGTTCGGAAATTTTGAATGGCAATATTTAAACATCACCATATGAAGCCAATAATCTTTCATAGAAGTCTGACCATGTTCTGGAGAAACGATGTTTACACCGGCAGTCAATTTGCTTTCGCTTGACGAAATAAAAGCTATAACCAGATTTTTGAACAAATCTACCGGTTCCATAAAACGAAGCACAAAGTTTTGATAACGCATTGTAAACTTATCGTCATCAATTTTTAAGTCTTTATGAAGTTTTGCTAAGAAATTGATATTGAAATCTTCAGCATATTTTTTAGCATCTTTTTTCTGAAGTGATTTATACAATTCGTCTAAAAGCTTCAAAACCGCTTTTTCATCTTTTTGAACAGAAGCTTGACGAAGTTTTGTATTGAAATCAGATAAATCTGAAACATTCATATCGCATGGAATTGTTGATAATTGTGTTTCGATATAAGAAACATTTTCAGCAATCGCACGCTTTTTTAATTCGAGCATTCCTTCTGCAAAATGACCAGCAATTGTAGGTTCAAATTTCATAAAAGAATCAAAAAACTGATCGTCAGAAGGCACAGAACCATTATAATCTTTAATCGACCAGGATTGCATAATTTGCTGCTCGTAGTAATCTAGTTTTCCACTATTTTTTATAGAAGAGAAATTTTGCCAATTTCCCGTTGAAGGTTTATTTTTTGAAACTTCCAAAGTTTCTAAATTCAAATAAAAGTCTTCAGCAATAGCTCTTTCTAAAAGCGGTTCTGCATAAATTGATCCTGAAAAATGGTGGTGTAAATCGCCTCCTTTAGGCATTTGTTGAAAAAAAGCGGTTAAGAGCGCTTCATTATTTCTGATTTTTTCTAAATAACTCTCAGTCGATTGAGAAAAGCCGATTTGTGCTATAAAAAAACAGAAAAGCGTAATTATTCTTGTCATACTCTAAGATTAAATTACGCGCAAATATACGACTTTTCGGAGAGATTTGAAAATTTTGTTTTTTTGATGTGGAGATTTAACCGCAAAGAGCGCAAGGTTTTTTTACATTCAAGACTTATTATAAACGCAAAGTTCGCAAAGCTTTGTGAAAAAAAACTTTGCGAACTTTGCGTAATCCTTTGCGCACTTTGCGGTTAAAAAAACTTAGGACCTTAGTTCCTCAGTCCCTTAGAACCTTAAGAAAAAAGTACATCACGAATTTCTTCAACTTTATCAAAAACACTTTTAGCAAAAGGACAAAGCGGAATAATTTTTAAATTATTAGCTCTCGCATATTCTACTGAAGCCATAACTAACTTTTTGCCAACACCTTTTCCGTTGAATTCGGGACTAACTTCTGTATGATCGATGATGAATTTTGAAGCGCCAGCCCAAGTATAAGTCATTTTTCCAGCTTGTTTTCCGTCTTCTACAGCTTCAAAATAACCTCTTCTTGTGTCGTTTATTTGTTGAATTTCCATTGTAATTATATTAATGTGGTTTTAATTTCGATTGAATGTGTCAGTGTTTTGTGAATTGGACAGCTATTTGCAATCGTTTCTAATCTTTGTCTTTGCGTTTCGTCAACTTCGCCGATTACTTCAATTCTTCTGGTAAATGAGGTACAATTTCGCTCTGAATCTCTTTCAAAATCAATTTTGATATTGATTTCTTCGACATTCCATTGCTTGCGATTGATATACATTCTTAAAGTAATTAATGTGCAAGATGCTAATGATGAAGCCAAAAGTTCAGTAGGATTTAAACCTAAATTTTTTCCTCCAAGTTCTTGTGGTTCGTCTGAAATTAAAATATTTCCGCTTGCAGAAGTAATTTCCGTGCGATACAAACGCGTATCGATTTTTGCTGAGATCGTATCCATAATTATTTGATTCTTGGTTCAGGTAATGGCACAAATTCGGTTTCGCCTGGAACTTTTGGGAAAGTTTGGTTTGTCCAGTCGGTTTTTGCTTTTTCGATTAGGTTTTTATCCGAAGAAACAAAATTCCAAAAAATAAAATGTTCTTCAGGAAACGGCTGTCCTCCAAAGATATAAATGGTTGAGTTTTCAGAAATTTCGAACTCACAAAGAGAAGCTTCAGTTGTAATTAAAATTTGTCTCGGATCGTAAACATGCTCGCCATTTTTAATACTTCCTTCTAAAATATATAAACCGCTTTCGCCGAATAAATCTTTGCCAATATTGATTTTTGTAGCTGCTGTGCTTTTAATTTCAATAAAATAAAGTGGACTATAAACCGGAACGGGTGATTTTTTACCAAAGGCTTCTCCGGCAATTAATTTGTATGAAACGCCATCTTCTTCCCAAGCCGGAATATCATCAGCTTCAACATGCGTAAAATTCGGATCCATTTGTTCCAATTCTTTTGGAAGCGCAACCCAAATCTGCAATCCGTGAAGCATTTTGTCTGAATGTCTTAAATATTCTGGAGTTCTTTCGGAATGGACGATTCCTTTTCCAGCCGTCATCCAGTTTACGGCACCGGGTTTTATTTCTAATTCGGTTCCTAAACTGTCGCGGTGCATAATGCTACCTTCAAACAAAAAAGTCAATGTTGAAAGTCCGATATGCGGATGCGGCGGGACATCCATATTTTCATGATCACTTAAATGTGCAGGTCCCATATGATCGATAAATACGAATGGCCCAACGGCTCTTTTTTCACGGAAAGGCAATAAACGTCCGACCATAAAATTACCAATATTGGCAGCACGTTCTTCGATAATTAAACTGATATTTGACATGTGGTATTTTGATTTGATTTGAAAACAAAATTACAGTGGTAATAGAAATCTGTAACTTAATTTAGATTAAGAAAAGTTTGTTTTTGAATTTCTGAATTATAAAAGTAGTGAAAATGTATGTTTTTTCAAATTCGTCTATTTGTCACGTTTTCTTGTCATTTCGACGAAGGAGAAATCTTCGCAAGTAGCTCCGTACAGAATGTCGCCAATCTTTGTAGAGTTTCTTGCGAAGATTTCTCCTTCGTCGAAATGACAAACAGGGCGTTTAAATCCTGATAATTTATGAAATTTCCTAGTTTAATCAATCAACTCAAACTCCAAAACCTCACTCTCTGTTCCATTAATAATAATCGACAATTGATGAACTCCAGTATGGAAAACTCTCGTTGTAATCAACTTAAAAGACTGATTTCGTTCAATCTTCGTCAATTGATTTGGATGATAAATCTTTTCGCTGATTTTAAAGACTTTTTTAGCCAAATGTCCTTTTGCTTTTTTATAATGAACCGCATATTCTAAACGAACCGTTTTTGGCTCATTATTTTTATTATTTAAATGAAATTGAAACTGTAAATAATCTCCAATTTTTACAATTGGTGTTTTGATTTCAAAAGACGAAAGTTCAATGTTAGTGCTTTCTAAACCATAATGACTTAAAATTTCAGGATGACCTTGTTTTAATAAAGTTCGGCATCCATGTTTAATAATTCCATCAGTTTCTTTGCTGTGACCTTTCCATTTTTGAGCAATTTCCAATACAATCTGCGGATTATCTTTCGCAATATCATTTAAACTGTTTGCAACGCTTCGTCGAACATATTCGGAAGGATCGTTTTTCAGATTTTCTAAAATAGGAAGGATAGAAGAAGGATCTTTTTTAAGAAACGGAATCGCCATTGCCCACGGTAATCTCGGGCGTGAACCTTCGCTGGCTAAGCGACGAACATGATGATTTTCGTGTAAAGACCATTTCGTCATTTCATTAATCATTTGTTCTTTATATTTTAAGATGAAAGGACGAACCGCAAACTCACAGCTTATAAATTGTGTAATTGAAACAAAGGCTTTCGCCGAAGTTTTAAAATCTTCTAAACCATAAACTTCGATGTAATCTGCGAAGAAAATGAAAGCCAAATTACTGTCGGCAAAATTGTTTTTCTTTAGGTTTTTAATGATTTTATCAATCAAAGAAACGGCTTCTGGAAAATTTTGAGGCATAAACTGATGAAAAACAACGGTGGTGTGTTTCATTCTTTCTTTCCATTCTTTTTGCGCAAAATCACATTCGTAAATGGCTTCAATAAATTTCTGTTTATTGAACGTTGGATGCACTTCGGCGACAGCCTGACTAAATTTTTCGTAAAAAGAAACCGAGTAAATATCTTTAATTAATCCCATGATTTTGTTTGAATGAACCTCAAAGGTATTTAATGTTTCTAATTAAAATTACAGTTTTTGCATGAAATTTTAAAACACATAGAAACATAGAATTTTAAAATATATAATGGAGATGTTTTAAAAAAATCTAGATTTTAACACATAGATAATGCGTCTAGCTATGTTTATTATTGCAAGTGAAACGTCTTTTTTCAGAATTCAAATTCTATGTTTCTATGTGTTTAAAAAACAAGTGTTTTAAACGGATATTTTGAATCATATGAAACTTTTAGCGGAAAGTAAACTTTCAAATCCATAAAATATGTTCTAATTTAGCATTACTAAAAATAATAAAATGATAAGTGAAGCTCAATTTCAAGCAGAATTACAACTTTTAATTAGTAATGCCATTCGAGAAGATGTTGGTCCAGGCGATTACAGTTCGCTTGCATGTATTCCTGACACTGCTCACGGTCAGGCAAAATTGTTGGTAAAAGATCAAGGGATAATTGCCGGTGTTGAACTTGCTAAAATGATATTCGAATATGTAGACCCCAAATTAAAATTAAAAACTTTTATTGAAGATGGAACGCACGTAGAATACGGAGAAGTTGTATTTGAGGTTTCGGGAAGTTCTCAGTCAATTTTAAAGGCCGAAAGAGTGGTTTTGAATACCATGCAACGTATGTCTGCCATTGCAACAAAAACAAATTATTTGATGCAACTTTTAGAGGGAACAGGTGCTAAAATACTGGATACACGCAAAACAACACCAAATTTTAGAGCAGCAGAAAAATGGGCGGTGAAAATTGGCGGAGGCGAAAATCACCGTTACGCATTGTACGATATGATTATGTTGAAAGACAATCATATTGATTTTGCAGGAGGCATTACATTGGCTATAAAAAAGACAAAAGAATATTTAAAAGCCAATAATTTAGATTTAAAGATTATTGTTGAAGCTAGAAATCTGGATGAAATTCGTGAAATTTTGTTGAGTGATGGTGTTCACAGAATCTTGATTGACAATTTCAATTATGAAGATACTAAAAAAGCTGTGGAATTAATTGGGAAAAAATGCCAGACTGAATCTTCAGGAAATATCAACGAAAAGACGATTCGCGAGTACGGACTTTGCGGCGTAAATTATATTTCATCTGGAGCTTTGACGCATTCGGTTTATAATATGGATTTGAGTTTGAAAGCGTTTTGATAATTATTAATTGTAAATTGTTAATTATTAATTTAGACAAGATTTAAAATCTAAAATCAATAAATATGTCGCAAGAGATAGAAGCTCGGATTGAGAAAATACCTGTGGTGCGTTCTTTGGCCCGACTTTTAAAGAGAATTAAATTGCCTTGGCTGGAAGGATTCTCGTTGTATGATTTGATTGAAATGTACGTCATCGGAATTGTTGATGGCGCATTTTCATATCATGCAAGTGCGGTTTCTTTTAGCTTTTTTATGGCTTTATTTCCTTTTGCGCTGTTTATCTTGAACTTAATTCCGTTTATTCCGATAGATAATTTTCAAGATGATTTTTTGCAATTCGTACAGCAAAGTGTTCCTCCAAATACTTTTGATGCCATCAGTAAAATTATCAGCGATATCTTAAATAATAGTCATTCCGGATTATTGTCAACCGGTTTTTTTCTTTCGATTTTTTTAATGGCAAATGGCATTAACGCAATCTTGAGTGGCTTTGAATCCTCCAAACATGTTTTTGACAAACGGGGCTTTTTAAATCAATATCTCGTTGCTTTGGCAATTTCGCTAGTTATGACGATAATTTTGTTTGTAACCGTGGCAACAATCGTAGTTTTTGAGGTATTTATTCAAAAAACAATTATACAAGATGTACTTAGTGATAGGATTCCGCTCATTATTTTGGGTCGATATTTGTTTGTTGTTTTAATGATTTTGATAACATCTTCAATATTATTGCGTTATGGTACTAAACAGTACAATAAAGTGCCTTTTATAAGCATTGGATCTGTTTTTACAACGATATTAATTGTTATATCTTCATTCTTTTTTGGGATTTGGGTTATAAAATTTTCAAAATATAACGAACTTTACGGTTCAATTGGGACATTATTAATTCTAATGTTCTACATTTGGATAAACTGTATGATTCTGCTTTTAGGGTTCGAGCTGAATGCTACAATCAGAAAATTAAAACAAAAAAAAAATAAATAAGTATGAAAAATTGTATGTTGGCTATTGGTGTTTTTTTCTTCGCTATCACCATGCACGCGCAGAGTGTTATTGGAAAATGGAAAACAATAGATGATGAAACTGGAGAAGCAAAATCAATTGTAGAAGTTTATGAAAAATCTGGAAAGATTTACGGTAAAGTGGTAGAAATTCTTCGCGAAAATCACAAAAAAGATGTTTGTTCCAAATGTGATGGAGCAGAAAAAAACAAACCTATTCTAGGAATGATTATCATTAACGGACTTAAAAAAGATGATTCAGAATATAATGGAGGAACAATTTTGGATCCAACAAATGGAAAAAAATACAAATGTTATATTGAATTAGATTCTGCTGATAAATTGAAAGTTCGTGGTTATGTTGGGGTTTCAATTATGGGAAGAACACAATATTGGACACGAGTGAAATAACTAATTAAAAATAAATGCGAAAATTAGCTTCGATAATTTTATTCTTGGTTTTAGTTTCAAACAGCTTTGGACAATCTAAGAATTCGCCATTACAAATAAGTCATCTTACAGGTGACTTTTATGTTTATAAGACCTTTCACGATTATAACGGAACGATGATTTCTGCAAATGCCACGTATCTCGTGACAAATAAAGGTGTAATTCTGTTTGATGCTCCTTGGGATCAAACACAATTCCAGCCTTTGTTGGATACAATAAAAGCGCGACATCATAAAGAGGTTATAATGCTTTTTGGAACGCACTCGCATGATGATCGAGCGGGAGGATTTGATTTTTACAGAAAGAAAGGAATCAAAACCTATTCAATTCAATTGACGGATGATATTCTTAAAAGCAAAAAAGAACCAAGAGCCGAATTTATAATTCCTAATGACAAATTTTTTACTGTCGGTCAATATACATTTGAAGTATATTATCCCGGAAAAGGTCATGCGCCAGATAATATTGTAGTTTGGTTTGAAAAAGAAAAAGTGCTTTATGGAGCTTGTTTTATCAAAAGTGCCGACGCAAAAGATCTTGGTTATCTAGGCGATGCCGATGTAAAAGAATGGAAGAAATCAATTGAAAAAGTACAAATGAAATTTAAGAATCCAAAGTACATCATCACTGGTCATGAAGATTGGAAGAATACAGAGTCTTTAAATCATACTTTGAAGTTGGTTGATGAATATTTGGCACAAAAATCTTCGGAGAAAAAGTAAATTTTATAAATGCCTGCAAGATATTTTGGCATCTAAAAATAGTTTAATTTTGTATTTGTAATTATTAAGAAAGATAGAATGACAGTAACGGATAAAAATATACTTGAAACTTATTCAAACTTATTTGAAGGACTGAGTTTTTCTAATAAAATTGAACTTATAGAACGTCTTACAAAATCATTGAAGAGCAATAAATCAAAAGAAAATAATTTTTATAAATCTTTTGGTGCCTTTGTGTCTGAAAAATCGGCAGAAGAAATTGTAGCAGAAATAAAATCTAGTAGAAGCTTTAGAGATAAAGAAATTAAGTTTTAATGGGATATTTATTTGATACAAGTATTTGTGTTTTCTTTCTAAGAGGAAAGCTTAACCTTGATAAAATGGTAAAACAAGTTGGTTTAGAAAATTGTTATATCTCAGAAATAACAGTTGCAGAACTTCGTTTTGGTGCTGAAAATAGTGATGACCCTGTGAAGTCTAATAAAGCTGTAGATATTTTTCTGAAAGGATTAACAATACTTCCAATTTTCGGATCAATTAAAAGATATGCTGTTGAGAAAGTTAGGCTTCGAAAAATTGGTAAACCTATTAATGATGAATTTGATCTCTTAATTGGAGTTACAGCAGTTGAAAATCAATTAATTTTAGTTACTGATAATACTAAGGATTTCAAGCTTTTAGATGGAATTCGTATGGAGAATTGGTTTGAAAGAAATTAATTTTGTTTTGCTTCATTTCTCATTTATTAAAATTACCACATGTTTTTTATCGAAGTTATTTTACCGCTTTCCTTAGCAAAAACATTTACATATCGTATTTCTGAGGCCGAATTCCATTTTATTAAAAAAGGAATGCGCGTTGCGGTGCCTTTTGGTAAAAATAAAATCTATACGGCGCTTGTTTTGGACGTTCATCAAAATGCTCCAACCTTATATGAAGCCAAAGAAATTCATCAAATTCTAGACGAAAAACCAATTGCAACCGAAATCCAGATAAAACACTGGCTTTGGGTTGCCAATTATTATATGTGCGGAATCGGTGACGTTTATCGTGGGGCTTTTCCAACGGGATTGTTGCTGGAAAGTGAAACTATTGTTTCGTATAAATCTGAAATTGTAGTAAACGATTCTGAACTTTCAGATGACGAATTCTTGATTTATGAAGCTTTGCAACATCAAAGCTCACTAAAAGTTCAGGATATAGTTTCGATTTTAAACAAGAAAAATATACTTCCGGTTCTTCAAAAATTAATAGCGAAAGATATTATTGTTTTAGAAGAAGAAATAAAAGAAAGTTACAAACCGAAATTGGTTCGTTATGTGAAATTACATTCTCAATACGAAACGGATCAAGGTTTGGGAGAATTGCTTGAAGTTTTGAAAAATGCGAATAAACAGAAAGAAATTGTTTTAGCTTATTTTCAACTTTCAGCTTCAGAAAAAAAGCCAATCACAGTAAAAAAACTTACTGAAGTTTCTAACGTAACATCGGCAGTTGTAAAAGCTTTAATTGAAAAAGAAATCTTCGAAGAGTATTATTTGCAGCACGATCGTATTTCATTTAATGGAGAAAAATCAGAAAAAGAATTACAGTTAAGCGAAGCTCAGGAAAACGCTTTTAATGCAATAAAAGAGAGTTTTTCTGAAAAAGAAGTTTGTCTGCTTCACGGTGTAACTTCAAGCGGAAAAACGGAAATCTACATTAAGTTAATTGAAGAATATCTGCAGACTGGAAGGCAGGTTTTGTATCTATTACCTGAAATTGCATTGACAACTCAATTGGTTTCTCGTTTGCGCCTTCATTTTGGCGATAAAGTTGCCGTTTTTCATTCCAAATACAGCAACAACGAAAGAGTCGAAGTTTGGAAACAGACACTCGAAAATTCTGAAAAAGCACAAATTGTAATAGGAGCGAGGTCGGCTTTGTTTTTGCCTTTCAATGATTTAGGGTTGCTAATTGTTGATGAAGAGCACGAACAAACTTTTAAGCAGACAGATCCGGCACCAAGATATCATGCCAGAGACGCGGCGATTGTTTTGGCTAATTTTCACAATGCAAAAGTATTATTAGGTTCTGCAACGCCAAGTATTGAAACCTATTTTAATACACAGAGCGACAAATATGGTTTGGTTACGCTAACAGAACGCTATAAAAATGTTCGCATGCCTGAAGTTGTTTTGGTTGATTTGAAAGACAAACATTTCAGAAAAAGAATGACGGGACATTTCAGCGATCTTTTAATCGAAGAAATTGCTGAAGCCTTGTCTTTGGGTGAACAAGTGATTTTATTTCAAAATAGAAGAGGATATTCTCCTATAATAGAATGTTTGACTTGCGGACACGTTCCGCATTGCCAGCAATGCGATGTAAGTTTGACATTTCATAAATTTAAAAATCAGCTTCGTTGCCATTATTGTGGTTATTCGATTGCAAAACCAACAAATTGCCATAGTTGTTCAAGTATTGATTTAACGACAAAAGGCTTTGGAACAGAACAAATAGAGCAGGAGTTAGTATCTCTTTTTCCGAAAGCGAAAACAGCGCGAATGGATCAAGACACAACTCGCGGGAAATTTGGTTTTGAAAAAATCATTGACACTTTCAAAAACAGGGAAATCGACATTTTAGTGGGAACACAAATGCTGGCCAAAGGTTTGGATTTTGACAATGTCAGCCTGGTCGGAATTATGAATGCCGATAATATGCTTCATCATCCTGATTTTAGAGCTTTTGAGCGCAGTTTTCAGATGATAACGCAGGTTGCAGGAAGAGCAGGAAGATCAGAAAAACGAGGGAAAGTTGTAATTCAGACTTACAATCCAAATCATAATACAATTCAGCAAGTTACCAACCATAATTATATAGGTATGTATAAAGAGCAATTGTACGACCGTCAAATCTATAAATATCCGCCTTATTTCAGAATAATAAAGCTTACTATAAAACATAAGGATTTTGATAAGCTGAAAGAAGGTTCAATGTGGCTGTATCAGGTTTTGAGCCAAAATTTGAATATGCCGGTTTTGGGTCCAGAAGAACCAGCGATCAGTAGAATCAGAAATGAATATATCAGAACTATATTAATTAAAATTCCGCAAAACCTACATTTAGGAAATACAAAAAAAACTATTCAGAAAATGCTGAATAGTTTTGAAGCTGTTGCTCAATACAGAGCTATAAAAGTTGTCGTGAATGTCGATTTTTATTAAATCCTAAGATGAAGTTGACAATGCTTTAACTAAATCTTCTTTTTTGTTTCGGCTAAGCGGAATTTTTGTAATTCCAATTTCGGCAAATTTACTGTTAAAGCGCTCTACCTTGTCGATATTGATGATATATGATTTATGCACACGAATAAATTTGTCTTTTGACAAATCGTTTTCAAAAGACTTCATTGTTGATAGAACCAAATTGCTGTCATCTTCAGTAACCACTCTTACATAATCTCCAAAAGCTTCAATCCATTTGATTTTAGCAGTAAAGATTTTAAGTTTTTTAAGGTTGCTTTTGATGAAAATATGTTCGCCTTCTTCTTCTTTTACTTCTTTTTTAAGCAAATGCATATCGATTGCTCTTTTGACCGAAGCATTGAATCGATCCACTGCAATTGGTTTTTGCAGATAATCGGTAGCGTCATAGTCAAAAGCTTTTAAGGCATACTCAGCTTTAGAAGTAATAAATATAATCTGCGGTTTTGATTTTAGTCCGTCAAGGAAGTCAAAACCGTTAATAACAGGCATTTCAATATCAAGAAATATTAAATCGATATTATTTAAAGAGATACAGCTTTTTGCTTCTATTGCATTAGAAAAATCCCCGATTAAGTGCAAACCTGGGTGATTATTAACTAATTTTGCAATAATTGTCCTCTGTATAGAACTATCATCTACAACAACACAGTTTAGTTTCATAACATTTAAATTTAGAATAAATTCAGGATAGCATTAGTAAAAGTATTATTTTTTTTGTAAAAAAACCTAAACTGAGCATATATTTTTTGCAGTATGACGAATAAAAGCAAAAATGTGTTGTTTATTTAAATTTTATGATTACTTTTGCACCCAATTTTAACAAATAAATATCGTATTTATGAATCATTATGAAACTGTTTTCATTTTAAATCCCGTTTTATCTGAGGTTCAGGTGAAGGAAACAGTAACGAAATTTGAAGAATTTCTTACTAGTAGAGGAGCTGAAATGGTATCGAAAGAGGATTGGGGTCTTAAAAAAATGGCTTACGAAATCCAAAACAAAAAAAGTGGTTTTTACCATTTATTCGAATTCAAAGTAGCTGGAGAAGTTCTTGTAGCTTTTGAAACTGAATTTAGACGTGACGAAAGAGTTATGCGTTTCTTAACTGTAAGTTTGGACAAGCATGCTATTTCATGGGCGGAAAGAAGAAGAGCAAAATTAAAATCTACTAAAGCTTAATTATTATGTCTACAATAGAGCAATCTGCAAAAGGAAAAAAAGACGGAGATATCAGATATTTAACGCCTTTAAACATTGAAACTAACAAAACTAAAAAGTATTGCCGTTTCAAAAAATCAGGAATCAAATATATCGATTATAAAGATGCTGATTTCTTATTGAAATTCGTTAATGAGCAAGGAAAAATTCTTCCTCGTCGTTTAACTGGAACTTCATTAAAATACCAAAGAAAAGTTTCTGTAGCTGTAAAAAGAGCTCGTCACTTAGCTTTAATGCCATACGTGGCCGATTTATTAAAATAATTAAAAACTCTAGTCGCTGGTTTCTGTGCAAGCAGAACCTAACTTCTAAAATATAAGGACAACAACATGGAACTTATTTTAAAACAAGACGTTCAAAACTTAGGATTTAAAGATGATGTAGTATCTGTAAAACCTGGTTACGGTCGTAACTTTTTAATTCCTCAAGGATTTGCAGTTTTAGCAACTCCTTCTGCTAAAAAAGTTTTAGCTGAAAACCTAAAACAAAGAGCACACAAAGAAGCTAAAATTGTTGCTGATGCTAAAGCTTTAGCTGAAACTATTAAAGCTCTTGAGATTAAACTTACAGCTAAAGCTGGTGGAGAGAAGCTTTTTGGTTCTATCACAAACATCGATATTGCTGAAGCTTTGGAGAAATCTGGTAATGCTATCGATAGAAAATTCATCACTAGCGGTGTTGTAAAACGTTTAGGAAAATACAATGCTACAGTTCGTTTACACAGAGATGTAATCGTTGAATTAGCTTACGAAATTGTTGCTGAAAAGTAATAGTTTTAAATACTATATAAAAATCCCGATGAGAATCGGGATTTTTTTGTTTTGATGTCATTGCGAGGAACGAAGCAATCTCATCATTTTTTAATTTTTAATAAACATAGGAACGAGATTGCTTCGTTCCTCGCAATGACATGAAATACGCAAGATTAACAAAAGAGCAATTTGACGAATTGCATGCTGAATTTGCCAGCTTTTTAGCGACGCAGGCAATTGATAAGGCAGAATGGGATTCTTTGAAAATAAACAAGCCTGAAGTTGCTGAGCAGGAATTAGATGTTTTTTCTGATTTGATTTGGGAAGGTGTTTTGACTAGAGCTGAATTTTTGGAACATTTTTCTAAAAACCACATTTTCTTGTTTCAATGTTTTGAAACGCATGTCCAATCTATAGTCTTAAAATCTTTAGTTCCTGAGACTGATTTTTTAACGCAAGAAGGTTTGCAGTGGTTGAGCGAAAATATGTTTACTGAAACCATTGAAATGAAAGTAGGCAAGAAAGTGTTTACTGAGGATCGTAATGCTTCAATTTTTGAATTAATTCAACAAGGTGCTTTTTTAAGTGATGGACAATTGTTTAAACAGATCAATAGTATAATTGAGTCATAAATAAAGCAATTTTTTTAGTTTATAATAATGTAAAAGGTTAAACAATACTAATTTGTATTGTTTAACCTTTTTTAATTTTTTTAACATTTGTTTAATCTTTATTTTTGTTTCAAGCAAGTAGTTTTACGCGTTTATTTTGGAATTCTCATAAATTTATGTTTTTTGATGTGAAAATGTGCTTTTTGCGCCTTTCATTTGCTTTTATGTTAAAATTCAATTGATTAACATGTGTTTTTTGTAAGTTTATACCTTCAATATTAAAATTTAACATATGTGCAATGTTATTTTTACATAGCTTATGATATTGGTTTCCTAGATTAAAAACGCGGTTTTTTCCTATGTTTTAGCTGTTTTACGGTCTTTTTGCTGTTTGTTTAACTTAAAAAAATAAAAATGTTAGGTTGTTTTTTGTTTTTATTTTCTATATTTTTGATATGTAAATGTTAAACAAAATAATCTGATTTCTTAATAAAGTCTCTTTTTTTGGTTTTCTAATCTTTGTTTTGTTTAATGTTTTGGTTTTTGAATGATCAGGATATTATTCAGTTTTTTTTTTTAAGTAACTTAATTTGTTTACATATGGAATTGACAATTACTCTCATTATCAAGTTTGCATTAAGTGTTCAAGTTATTTTTATTTTATTTTTTAGCTTATTTAATGCGTTTAGATCTTTTGTTCAAATTTCTTTGAAACCAATTTTAAACTTATTCCCACAATATAATTATTGTATTATTTTATTTGCACAACCCTGTCGACGGGTTGTTTAATAAGTAATGCTTTATCGTATTTGGTATTTTACTAAAGACGATAACTCAGTTGTAACGCTGTTTCAATTTTAGTATCACTAATAAAAGTCTAATAAAGTCTAATCAGCTTTCGTTGGATATTGAATCGGTAAAGTATTTTTTAATTCCCCTTTACATAACGTTTAAATTTTCTTTTATGAAAATTAACTATCAAACAAATCACTTCGTGAGGAAGATTGGTCTAGATCAGTATTTCCTAAAAGTTTTGAGGGATTTTATTCGTGACGGGTAAAAGCACTCTTTGCTTTACGTAAAAAGTAGAGCACAATTTAATTTTTTTTACTGAAATGAAGATTTAAAGTTCGGCCCCAAATATTTTAAATTTCGTTTTAACTGTTTAAGTATTAATGTTTTTTAAAATTGCCTAAGCATACGTGCTTATCGCAACAGGTATTTTATTGTCCATTTTCTAATCTTCCAAATTATGAAAAAAAAATTTACTTTTTGTGATCTCTTTATTAAGAAGAGATTATTAGGACTGTTGTTTTTATTCCTATTATGTGGTAATGTTTTTTCTCAGACTGTTTGCCGACCAGTGTCGCAAACAAATAGTCTGGGAGGCTTATTGTGTTTAGGTTTGCAAGTCAACAATCCTACGTTAGCCTTTGATAATGATCCAGGGCTAACGACCTATGCAGATCTTCAGAACGCTGTAGGTCTCGGTTGTATGGTCGAAGAAACCATGACCTTTAATCAGACTGTAAAGGCTGGAGATGAAATTGTACTTTATTTAGGTACAGGAAACGGTTTGCTAGATGTTGGACTGCTGTCTAATGTTTCAATTCAGGCAAAACTTTCTGGTGTAAATGTTGGTTCAAGTGTAGCTTTGAATAGCCCACTTTTGAATTTAAATTTACTTTCAGGAAATACGGTTGGAGAGTTGAGATATAAAGCTACTGCTGATGTCAATCAAATCCAAATTCAAGTTGGCGGCCTTTTAAGTCTTCTGGTAGATCTTAGAATTTATGATGTTCGTTTGGATTTTGCAAAACCAACGGTAACTGGGGGCTTAAATCAGACTATTTGCTCTGGTACTTCAACGACTTTAACTGCTGCGCCAATAGCCGGAACAACTTTAGCATGGTATGATTCGGCGTCTTCAACAACTGCTTTAGCAACTGGAAACAGCTACACAACCCCAACTTTAACAGCCAATACTACTTATTATATTGGAATAAGCAGAGCTGGTGGTTGTGAAGGAAATAATCGAGTTCCCGTTGTAATTAATGTGTCGAATCCTGTTGCACCAGCGATAAGTTCTTCGGGGACGGCAGTATGTTCTAGCGGTGCGACTCAGCAAACGACTTTATCATTAATTAATCCAATTCCGGGAACCACATACAATTGGTATTCGGTAGCTAGTGGCGGAACAATTTTAGCTTCTGGAAATTCATATTCTCCAACAGTTCCTATTGGAACAACTAGTTTTTATGTAGAAGGAGTAATTGGTAGCTGTATAAGCCCTACAAGAACTCGTGTTGATGTCGTGTCAAATGCTGTTCCTGCTGTTGCGACCGTTTTAACACAAAGCGTTACAATCCAATCAGGACAAAATGCAACTTTGAGCGCAACGACAGCTGAAACTGGAGTAACTCTAAATTGGTATGATGTTGCAACCGGCGGTACTGCTCTTGCAACAAATACTTCAACTTTTACTACACCAATTTTAACTGCAACAAAAACTTATTATGTAGAAACTCAGAGCGCAACAGGAGGTTGTGTGGGTGCTTCAAGAGTTCCTATTACAGTAAACGTAGTCAATACGCCGCCAGGCGGATGCTTATTGGCAAACAGCCAACAGACTAGCGTAAATGGTGTTTGCTTATTATGCAGTAGTACAAATCCAAATAATTCTGTTGATGGAGATATAACAACTGCAGCGCGTTTAACCGTTCCGGTTGGTTTGATAAACGGATGGATTCAGCAGACTTTGCAATTTAATAATCCGGGAAAAGCTGGCGATATTATCGATGTTGAATTAGAATTACCAGGCGGTGTTCTAGATTTAAGCGTTTTGAATTATATCAGTCTAGCAACTTATAATGGAGCAACGTTTAATAATGATAGAACTTCGATAAATAATTTAGTGAGTGTTCAATTACTGGGAGGAAACCGTTTTAAAGCAAGTATTACAGCCGGTGCAAATTTTGACCGTGTAGAAGTTCGCTTAGGTGGTTTGGTTTCAGCACTGACAAGTTTAGATATTTATCAAGCAAGTTATAGATATGGCGATCCGACTGTTACTGGAAATAAAGTTATTTGCAGCGGACAAAATACAACACTAACTGCAGGCCTTGCTGTTGGAGAAACCGTTAATTGGTATTCTGCAGCCACAGGTGGTACTTCACTGGCAGGTACTGCAGCTTTTACAACACCAAATTTAACTGCCGATACGACATATTACGCTGAAATAACTAGAAATGGTTGCGTAAACAGTGTTCGTTTTGCGGTACCAATTACGGTTAACAATCCAGTAGCACCAGCATTAACTGGTGGTTCTGCAGTAATTTGTTCTGGACAGTCAGCTACTATAGACATTCAGTCTCCAGTTGCCGGAACAACTTATAAATGGTACGATACGGGAGGGAATTTAGTATTTACAGGAACTTCTTTTACAACTCCAGCTTTAACAGCTTCGACTAATTATTTTGTTGAATCTGTAATTGGAAGTTGTTCTAGTCCAACACGTGCACAAGCTTCTATTACTGTTAATCCGTTGCCGGCAGCTCCGACAGTAGCATCTTCAACAGTAATTATTCCTTCGGGACAAGTTGTTACTTTGCAAGTATCAAATCCTGTAGCGGGAGTTGCTTATGATTGGTACGACGTTGCGACTGGAGGAACTGCGTTAGTGACAAATAATGCAAGTTATACACCAAGTCCAGCATTAACAGCAGATAAAACATATTATGTTCAAGCACGAAATGCTACAAATTGTGTTAGTGCAGCTAGAACAGCAATAAATGTTGTAGTGGTGGCGCCAGCTCCAATAACTTCTTGTTTACGCGCAGATTCGCAAGTAATTTCAAGTGGAGGAACAATAACAGGCTGTTTGGCTTGTACGTCAGCAGATGCTGGTTTTTCTGTTGATGCAGACGATACAAATGCAACAAGACTTACAGTACCGGTTGGTTTGCTTGGAGATTATATTCAACAGACGTTATCTTTTTCTAATCCAGGAAAAGCTGGAGATATAATAGATGTTGAATTAGGAATCCCAGGAGGAATTGCCGATGTAAATGCACTGTCTTATATAAGTTTAAGGAGCTACAATGCGGGAAATCCAAACGCCGATCAAGTTAATGTTGGAGGTTTAGTAAATGTCCAATTATTAGGTGGAGACCGTTTTAAAGTTAGTTTTGCAGCAGCTAATAATTTCGATGCTGTTGAAGTTCGCCTTGGTGGACTAGCATCATTGCTGACTAGTCTGGATATTTATGGGGCTTCTTATCGTTATAAAGAAGCTACAGTTACAGGAGCATCAGCATCAATTTGTTCTGGAACAGGGACAACTTTGACTGCAGCAACAACAGCTGGCGATATAATTAACTGGTACGATGCAGCAAGTGGTGTTACACTTTTAGCTACAAGTGCTACATTAAACACAGGCACTTTAACTGCTTCAAAAACATATTATATCGAAGCTGTTCGTGGAACGTGTACAAATAGTGTTCGTCAGCCAGTAACGGTAACGGTATTGCCTTTATCAGTTGCGGCAGATATTACGATCGCAAGTCCGATAGTGTCTTCTTGTGATGGAAAAGCTGTTTTGCCTCCAACTTCTGGCTTAACAGGAGCACAATTTAAATATTATGCAGATCCATCAAAAAGTCAAGAAATAATTACAGGAACTACAGTTGCTGGTCAAACAGGTGTTTCTTTCTCAAAAGATGCATCAACTGGTGCACTTACAATAAACGGACTAGCTTCAGGAGCAAATTATACTTATTATATCACTGTTCAAAATGCAACAAGTTGTGAAAATGCGACAACTTCATTGAAGCAAGTTGTTGTTAATTTCCCAGCAACTTCAAGTACTTTAGCGGTAACATCGCCATTAGTTGCGTGCGGAAGCGCTAATTTAAAAAATGCAATTACTACGCTTGATACAAGCGGTAATACAACATATACATTCTACGATCCTTCAGATGTTGTTATGACAGAAGATGCGGCGATGAATATAACAATTAGTGGTGCTTACTCAATTCAAGCTCAACGCAACGGAGATGATTGTCCATCGGCAAAACAGCCAGTAACTGTGACTGTCAATCCGTTGCCAAGCTTGACTGTCGATCCAGCACAATCTGTGGCGCAGGGAAGTAATGTAACATTAAATGCGACTTCAAATGGTACAATGGCATGGTATGATCCAAAAGGGGTTGCATTGGCAGGACCTCCATTTACTACAGGACCACTTAATGTACCAGGAATCTATACGTACACAGTTGTGTCAACATTAGGAGGTTGCTCTGTTACTGGAACGCTTTCAATCAATGTTAAAGATCCAGACAATTGTCAATCCTTAACACAAAGAGTTTATGCTAATGCACAAAATTGGAGTACAATTGTTACAGGAACAGTTTCTAATGAAGCGAATGCTGTTGATGGAAATCCGCAGACTTTCTCGACGATCACTACAGGAGTAGGACTTTTAGGAGTTGGTACAACTACCCAGAATTTAACTTGGTCTGCAAATATTGCAAAAGGAACGCCAGTAACGGTAAAACTAGGCTCTGAATACAGCGGATTAGGCGTTGCTCAAGGGGTTTCTGTAATTGGAACTAAAGGAGGAGTAGATATTGGAACAATGCAATCTGTTTCAGGGGCTTTGTTAAATGTGCTTCCGGGCGATAATGCATATGAATTTACTTTCGTTCCTTCAAATGCAGCTGGTCCACAGGATTATGACGGAATCAGAATTATATCAGGAGCGGTCTTAAGTGTTGCTCAGAATACAAAAGTTTATGAGGCATATTACAATAAATCGGTTAGTACTGTAGCCTGTACTCCGGGAGATATTCAAGATATTTTTTATGGAACCACAGATTTAGGACTTCCGGTAGGAGCGCTAACATCTACAGTGGGAGTAAGCGATGCGTGGAATGTAGCAGATAATGATGTTACAACCTACGCAACCATGTACAGCGGTGTGGGTGCCTTGGCAGCTGCCGATTTGACTGTGCAATTTAAAACGCCATCTGTAGTAAGTGATACGCTAAGAATTGTAATTTCAAAACCAGGAACTCTTTTAAATGTTAATTTACTGACTGGTTTTACTATTCAGCGTTATTTAGGAAACGTTGCGGTAGGAGCTCCAATTCAAAATACGAGCACATTATTGAGCTTAAAATTATTATCTGCCAATACCATGGCGATGGTTTTAGTTTCTTCTCCAACAGAATCTTATGATAGAGTAAGAATTCGTTTTGGCGGCGTAGCAGGAGTTTTAGAATTCTTAAGAGTTCATACTGTTGAACGAGTTGCAAATACCTCGGTCATAGACGGAGACCCTACTAATAAAGTTGCGGTTTGTCCCGGAAGCGGAGTCACGCTCAAAATTCCAGAGGAAGCTTGTTCTACCTATGTTTGGTATGATGCTCCAACAGGAGGTTCAATTGTTGCAAATGGTCCGACTTATACAGTTCCTGCAACTTTAGCAGCCGGAATCTATAAATACTACGTTCAGCCAGTTCGCTACAATTGTGAAGCAATGACTAGAGGAGAGGTTACAGTTGAAGTAAAAGCATCTAGCCCAGAAAATCTTTTAACAGATATTACTTTGAATGGTGCAGCTTCGACTACAATTTGTGCGCCAACAGGAACGGTAACTTTGGCTACAACATTAAATACAACAGGAACAATAACAAACCCTGTATATCATTGGTATAAATTTGACGGAACAACAAGCCAACCAGTTCCTGGAGAAACAGTTTCTTCATTAACAATAACTGGTTTGATGCCTGGAACTTATACTTACTTTGTTGGATTTAGTTCAGATGAAAATTGTGAAACTGCTGAAGCAAATAGAAAACAAATAACGTTTACAATCTTAAGACCGTCTGACCAAAATGATCTTTCGGTAGCCGATGTAACAGTTTGCCATGATTTAGCAGCTTCATTGACACCAGCAGCACCTGCATTGACAAATCCTGTATTTACTTGGTATCACGATGCCAATAAAACACAGCCTATAGCAAATGGAGATACTAATGGCACAATTACTTATGCCATAAATTCTTCAGGAGTATTGACTGTTTCAGGATTAACACTTGCAATGGGACCAGTTTCTTATTATGTTGCGGTTTCTAGTGATACAACTTGCGAAAATTTAGCAGGCACACTTCAGGAAGGAACTATTACGCTAACTGATCCGGGTACGCCAACAACGACAAATACTACACAAGATTTTTGTTTGATTGATGCGCCAACAGTTGCCAATATTCAGGTAAATGAAGCAAATATAGTTTGGTATTCTGCAGCAACAGGCGGAACAGTAATTGCGCCTGCAACAGCATTAGCCAGCGGAACATATTATGCAGCGATTAAAGACCCTTCAACAAACTGTGAAAGTTCTGTTCGATTAGCAGTTGCTGTGAGAGTAAATGATCCGGGAATACCTTCAATTACAAATACAGATCAAAAATTCTGTGTTGTAGATGCGCCAACATTTGCTAGTATTCAAGTAAGTACAGCAAATCCTGCGAATGTAGTTTGGTACACAGCTTTAACTGGTGGAACAATAATTCCGTCAGCAACACCTTTAACAACTGGTGTTTATTATGCAACAATACACGATCCAGTAACAAATTGTGAAAGTGCTCAAAGATTAGCAGTTACAATTAGTGTAACTGATCCAGGAACACCAACAACAAACAATGCTACGCAAAATTTCTGTTTGATTACTGCACCAACAGTGGCAAGTATTCAAGTGAATGAAACAAATGTGGTTTGGTATAATGCTGCGACAGGCGGAACAGCTATAGCATCAACAACAGCGTTGACAAGCGGTAATTACTATGCAGCCTTAAAAGATCCTACAACAAACTGTGAAAGTTCAGTTCGTTTATTGGTTGCCGTTACAGTAAATGATCCGGGAACACCAACAACAAATAATGCTACGCAGAATTTCTGTTTAATTGATGCGCCAACAGTTGCCAATATTCAAATAAATGCTCCAGCAGTTGGAAACATTGTTTGGTACAACGCCGCAACAGGCGGAACAGCAATTGCATCGACAGCAGCCTTGACAAGCGGCAGTTATTTTGCAGCAATTTTTGATCCAGCAACAAACTGCGAAAGCGCTGCGAGATTACAAATCGTAATAAATGTTTCTGATCCGGGAACGCCAACAACAAATAATGCTACACAAAATTTCTGTTTGATTGATGCGCCGACAATTGCTAATATTCAGGTAAATGCACCTGCTGTTGGAAATATTGTTTGGTACAATGCTGCAACAGGTGGAACAGCAATTGCTTCAGCAACAGCTTTAACAACAGGTAGTTATTATGCAGTAATTTTTGACCCAGCGACAAACTGCGAAAGTGCTTCTAGATTAGCAATAGCAATTACAGTTACTGATCCAGGAACACCAACAACAAACAATGCTGCACAAAATTTCTGTTTGATTACTGCACCAACAGTAGCAAGTATTCAAGTGAATGAAACAAATGTAGTTTGGTATAACGCTGCAACAGGCGGAACAGCTATAGCATCAACAGCAGCGTTGACAAGCAGTAATTACTATGCGGCTTTAAAAGATCCGATAACAAACTGCGAAAGTTCAGTTCGTTTATTGGTTGCTGTTACGGTAAATGATCCGGGAACACCAACAACGAATAATGCTACACAGAATTTCTGTTTAATTGATGCGCCAACAATTGCAAATATTCAAATAAATGCTCCAGCAGTTGGAAACATTGTTTGGTACAACGCCGCAACAGGCGGAACAGCAATTACATCAACAACAGCTTTGACAAGCGGCAGTTATTTTGCAGCAATCTTTGATCCAGCAACAAACTGCGAAAGCGCAACAAGATTACAAATCGTTATTAAGGTTTCTGATCCTGGAACACCGACAACGAGCAATGCTACGCAAAATTTCTGTTTGGTAAATGCACCAACTTTTGCAAATATTCAAGTTAATGAAGCAAATGTAGTTTGGTACAACGCTCAAACTGGTGGAACAGCAATTGCTTCAACAACAGCTTTGACAAGTGGCACTTATTTTGGAGCAATAAAAGATCCAGTTACAAATTGCGAAAGTGCAACTCGTTTGCAAGTAGCGGTTACGGTAACTAATCCAGCTACACCAACAACAACTAACAATGCTCAAGTTTTCTGTTCTGGAAATGCACCAACAGTTGCTAGTATTCAAGTAAATGAAGCAAATGTAGTTTGGTACAATACAGCAATAGGTGGAACAGCAATTGCTTCAACAACGGCACTAACAAGTGGAACTTATTATGGAGCTATAAAAGATCCTGCAACAGGTTGTGAAAGTAGTGTACGATTGTTAGTAAACGTTACTGTAGGGAAAACAATAAATCCTACTACGAATAATGCTTCGCAAAATTTCTGCTCGACAGCGGCGCCAACTATTGCGAGCATTCAAGTAAATGAAAGCAATGTTACGTGGTTTAGTACTGCAACAGGCGGAACAGCAATACCATCAACAACAGCATTGACATCTGGAGTTTATTATGGAAATATTGTAGATGCGGCGACAGGATGCGAAAGTTCAACTCGTTTACAAGTAACTGTAACAGTAACAACTCCAAGTCCGACACCAACTACAAATAATGCGACGCAAAACTTCTGTACACTGAATTCACCTACAGTGGCTAATATTCAAGTGAATGAAGCAAATGTGGTTTGGTATAGCACAGCAACTGGAGGAACAGCAATTCCTGCAGCTACAGCATTAACAACAGGAACTTATTATGGTGCTGTTTCAAGTGCAATAGGTTGTGAAAACCCGGTACGTTTGGCAGTTGTGGTAAATGTAAATACGCCAGGAGTAATTACAACGCCAAGAACAACTCAAACATTTTGTTTGTCAAAATTGCCAACTCTTGCTAATATCTTGGTAAATGAGCCAAATGTAGTTTGGTATTCTACAGCAACAGGAGGAACACCTTTAGCAGCAAATACGCAATTAACTGCTGGCACTTATTATGCAGCAGCTCTTGCCAACACTACAAACGGATGTGAAGGAGCAACAAGATTAGGAGTGACAATTGCATTTGAAAATGATGCTTTAGTTCCAATTACAAGTACTGACGATACACCATGCGTTTTCCAAGGTGTGACATATTCAGTTGCAAATGGCAAATCAAATTATGTGTGGTCAGTTACAAACGGAACAATTGTTTCTGGCGGAGGAACTAATGACGGAAATGTGACAATTTCATGGTCAGACATTGGAGCTGGTCAAGTTAAAGTTACTTACATCAATACTTGCGATGAAACAACTACAAAAACATTAAATGTTACGGTAGCAACTTGTTCAGATTTAACGATTACAAATACAGTAAGTAATCCAAATCCAAATTTTGGAGAACAGATAACATTTACAGTAACAGTAAACAATGTAGGACAAGGAAATTTCATAAATACACTTGTAAGTGATTTATTGCCTAACGGCTACGATTTGGTTAGTTCAAGTACAACAGGAGGAACATTTGATCCAGCAACGCAGCTTTGGACAATTCCAACACTAAATGCAGGTCAGAGCTTAGTGCTTACAATTGTTGCCGAAGTACTTCATGGAACCGATTATCTATCAGTTGCAACTATTGAAATATCGACTCCTTTAGACATTTCTGCGGCAAACAATACGGCTTCGGTTTCTGTTGAGCCAATTTGTTTGACAGTTTACAATGAGTTTACGCCAAATAATGATGGTTCTAATGACTTGTTCAGAATTGACTGTATCGAATCTTATCCAAATAATGAATTGAAAGTTTACAATAGATATGGTGCTTTAGTTTACAGCAAACAGCATTATGAAAATGATTGGAACGGAACTGCCAATGTATCTGGAGTTATTAGTAGAGGAGATATGCTGCCAACAGGTACTTATTTTTATGTGATAGACATTGGAGACGGAACGGTTAAAAAAGGATGGTTATCTATCATGAGATAAGCAAACGATTTAATCATCTAATTAATTAAACTAAATAAGTATCGTTATGAAACTATATATAAAATCACTGAAGAAAACATATTTTATTCTAATATGTTCTTTTATTACATTCTGTGCCAGTGCACAGCAAGATCCTGAGTACACGCAGTATATGTACAATACTATGGCGGTAAATCCAGCTTATGCTGGGTCTACCGGTACTTTAGAAGCAACACTTTTGCACCGTTCTCAATGGGTTGGAATTTCTGGTGCGCCAGAAACACAGTCTTTTTCTGTTCACGCACCGCTTCGAAATGAGAAACTTGGTTTGGGACTTAGCGTCGTTAACGACAAAATAGGTCCATCAAGCGAGCTTTATCTTGACGGAAACTTCTCTTATTCTATTCCGCTTGGATACGAAAAAAGATTGGCTTTCGGTTTAAAAGCGGGTATGAGAATGCTAAATGTAGATTGGTCAAAAGGAAGATATTATGATCCAAATGATGTTTTGTTGAATCAAAATATTGACAATCAGGCAAAATTAGCAGTTGGAGCGGGAATCTATTATTATACAGATAAATGGTATGTAGGCGCTTCGATTCCGAGTTTCATCCAAAACTCATATTATGATGATGTTCAGGAATCTATTGACTATGATCGTCTGCACTATTATTTCATGGGAGGTTATGTTTTTGATTTGAATCCGAATTTAAAATTCAAACCTGCATTTTTAGTAAAAGCGGTAACTGGAGCACCAATTACTGCAGATATCTCGGCGAATTTTATGATTGCTGAAAAATTTGTAATCGGCGGTTCTTACAGAACAGATGATTCTGTGAGTATTTTGGCTGGTTTTCAGATTTCTAAAAGTTTTTATGTTGGATACGCTTTTGATTACACCGTTAGCGATCTGAATAAATACAATGACGGATCGCACGAAATCATCCTGCGCTATCAGTTAAATAAAGGCGAAAGTAAAATTAAATCTCCTCGATTCTTCTAAATCAAAAACCTATGAAAAAACTATATATCCTAAGTTTAGTCTTGAGCATTACGTTTAGTTTTGCTCAAAAGACTAATTTAAAACAGGCCGATGCCTTGTTTAGAAATTTTGCTTACGCAGATGCATCAAAGGCATACGAAGAAATTTTGCAGCACAGCAAAAATCCGTCAGCACAAACTATAAAAAATGCTGCCGATTCGTATTATTTTATTTCCGATGAAAGAAATGCCTTGACATGGTATAAAAAGCTGTACGAAGTACAAGGAAATAATTTGACTGATATTTATTATCTGCGTTATATCCAGACACTAAAAGGTGTTATGGATTATGATGAGGCAGATAAAATGACAAAAGAGTATCTGAATAAAAAAGGAGATCAAAAAGAAGTCAACCGATATCTTGCTCAAAAAAAGCAAATGGATAGTTTGTCGAAAGCTAAATCGCTATATACCATTAAAAATCTGGATATTAATACAAGTAAATCTGATTTTGGGGCGACTTATTTTCAAGACAAAATCGTATTTACTTCTGCAAGAGATACCACAAAGTTCAGCGAAAAACTATACACTTGGAACAATCAGCCTTTCTTAAATCTTTATTTGGCAGAAAGAAATCCTGCCGACGGAAGTTTATACGACGAAAAGTTGTTTCTGCCGAATGTAATGACCAAATATCATGAAGCGACAGCATCTTTTGACGCGAGCGGAAAAACAATGTATTATTCTACAAACATTGTCAAAAAAAATAAATTGGTTATTGACGAAAGCAAAACCAATAATTTTCAAATCGTTAAGGGTGATATTATAAATAATAAATTAGAAAATCCGCAACAGATTTTCTTTGATAATAAAGATTATTCTGTTGGACATCCAGCTTTAAGCGAAGACGGAAAATGGCTTTTCTTTGCTTCAGATATGCCGGGTGGTGTTGGTCAAACAGACTTATATTATGTGAAAATTGCTGCCGATGGCACGATGAGTTCTCCAGTGAATCTTGGGCCAAAAATCAATACACTTGGTAACGAAGTTTTTCCATACTTCCGCAACAATAAACTTTATTTTTCTTCTGATGGACATTATGGCTACGGAGATTTAGATGTCTATGAAAGTAATCTTCTTGCTGACGGAACTTTTTCAACACCAGTAAATTTAGGCCCGCCAATCAACAGCAACAAAGACGATTTTTCTTTTATAATTGACAACACAGATACTTACGGTTATGTTTCATCAAATAGAGCCGGCGGTAAGGGTGATGATGATATTTATTCTTTTGTAAAAGGAAAACCAGTTTGTAATCAGGCTATTTCGGGAATGGCAATAGATAAAAAAACTAGATTGCCTCTTACTGATGTTTCAATCATGGCATACAATTCATATACAGAAGTACTTGGAGAAACAAAAACAAATTTTGAAGGTAAATATGTAATCGAAGTGCCTTGTGGTAAAATCGTAAAAATGATTGCGGCAAAACCAAATTATGCCAGCGACGAAAAAACGGTAGAAACAACGAAGGAAAATGGAGGCGAGATTAAAGATGTCAATTTTGAATTAAGTAATTATGACGATTTGGTTGTGAAAAATAAAGGTGTCGAAAAAGTCGATGTTAAACCAATTTACTTTGATTACGACAAATACAATATCACGCCTTTGGCAGTTGAAGAGTTGACGAAAGTAGTATTTATCATGCAAAAATTTCCTAACATCAGAATCAAAATTGAATCACATACAGATTCTCGTGGAAAAGATTCCTACAACTTGAAACTCTCAGACAATAGAGCCAAATCTACTCGTGATTATATTATTTCTCAAGGTATTGACGCTTCTCGCATCGAAAGCGCAATTGGTTATGGAGAAACCCGATTGATCAACAAATGTAAGAATGGCGTAAAATGCACCGAAGAAGAGCATTTGTTAAATAGACGTTCTGACTTTATCATTATCCAAAAATAGTTTTATATTTGCGCGCTAATTATTTGATTATCAGTGTAAAAATATAAAACGAAGAAACCATTTGGAAGTTGGTTTTGTTTAATTCTTTTTTAAAGAATAGTGGACAAGAAGAAAATCAGGCTGCAATTCGTTGTCGCCTGATTTTTGATTTTTTAAAACTTTAGTTTTTTGATGTTTTTCAGCGAAAATAATTCTAATTTTGATCTTTCAGTTATTCTAAATTACCGGACATCATTTTAATTTCATATGAGTATTCAAGAAACAATTCAAAATTTAAGAGACGAACTTAACCAGCACAATTACAATTATTATGTGCTTGATAACGCTACCATTTCTGATTATGATTTCGATATTAAATTAAAAGAACTTCAGGATTTAGAAAACAAACATCCTGAATTTTTTGATGAAAACTCACCAACACAGCGCGTTGGAGGAACAATCACTAAAAACTTTAAAACAATCGCGCATCGCTACCGCATGTATTCTTTGGATAATTCTTATTCTAAAGAAGATTTATTGGATTGGGAAAACCGTATTCAAAAAGTTTTAGGAAATGTAAAATTAGAATATACTTGTGAATTAAAATACGATGGAGCTTCAATAAGTATTACGTACGAAAACGGAAAACTGGTTCAGGCTTTAACGCGCGGAGACGGTTTTCAAGGTGATGAGGTTACAAACAATATCAAAACTATAAAATCGGTTCCGCTAAAATTAAAAGGAGATTATCCAGATTCATTCGACATTCGCGGTGAAATTATTTTGCCTTTTGCAGGTTTCGAAAAAATGAATCAGGACTTGATCGAAATTGGCGAAACACCTTATTCCAATCCTAGAAATACAGCTTCTGGAAGTTTAAAACTGCAGGACAGCACCGAGGTTGCTAAACGTCCTCTAGAATGTCTGCTGTATTTTGTAACCGGAAATAATTTGCCATTTTCTACTCAATATGAAGGATTAGAATCGGCTAGAAAATGGGGATTTAAAGTCCCGAAAGAGGCAAAATTAGTAAACAGTATGCATGAGGTTTTCGATTTTATTGATTATTGGGACACGCACCGCCACAATTTGCCTTATGAAACTGATGGTGTTGTAATAAAAGTAAACAGTATTCAACATCAAGAAGAACTCGGCTACACAGCGAAATCTCCACGTTGGGCAATTGCATATAAATTCAAATCAGAACAAGTTTCTACAAAATTAAAATCAATTTCCTATCAAGTTGGACGCACGGGAGCGATTACTCCAGTGGCAAATCTAGAGCCGGTACAATTGGCAGGAACGATTGTAAAAAGAGCTTCTTTGCACAATGCCGATCAAATTGAAAAATTAGATATCAGAATAAACGATACTGTATTTGTTGAAAAAGGAGGAGAAATCATCCCAAAAATTATTGAGGTAGATTTAGCTAAACGACCTGAAAATTCAGAGAAAACAGAATATATTACGCATTGTCCTGAATGTCAGGCAGAATTAGTCAGAAATGAAGGCGAAGCAAATCATTATTGTCCAAATTTCTATGGATGTCCTCCACAGATTATTGGTCGTGTACAGCATTATATTTCAAGAAAAGCAATGGATATTGAAGGTCTTGGAGGTGAAACTGTAGCGCTGCTTTTCAAAAATGGATTGGTTCATAATTATGCTGATTTATACGAATTGAAAGTGGAAGATATTTTGCACTTGGAAAGAATGGCGCAAAAATCGGCAGAGAATTTAGTAAACGGAGTAGAGAAGTCTAAAGAAATTCCTTTTGAAAGCGTTCTATTTGCACTCGGAATTCGTTTTGTAGGTGAAACTGTTGCTAAAAAATTAGCTAAACATTATAAAAATATCGATGCTTTAAGTCAAGCTTCTTTAATGGATCTAATTTTAGTTGATGAAATTGGAGAACGAATTGCCAAAAGCGTAATCGAGTTTTTTGAAAATGAAGAAAATAAAAAAATAATTGAACGCTTAAAAAATTACGGAGTTCAATTTGAAATAGTTGAAAAAATCAACCCCAACGCTACTGAAAAATTCATCGGAAAAACATTTGTCGTTTCAGGAGTTTTTGCTCAGTTTTCAAGAGATGAATTAAAGAAAACAATCGAAGATAATGGTGGAAAAGTAGGAAGTTCAATTTCTGCAAAAACTGATTTTGTTGTCGCAGGGGATAATATGGGACCGGCAAAATTAGAAAAGGCTAATAAATTAAATATTCCTATATTGTCGGAGGAAGATTTTATAAATAAACTAAATGAAAGCGAATAAACCGTCGTTGATTTTATTCTTTGTAGCATTATTGTTTACAATTATTTTAGACAGTACAAAACAGGACATCTTGGCAATTTATGCAAAAGCCGTCGTGTTGCCAGCTATTTTTTTCTATTTCATTATCAGCAATGATTTCAAAATAGGAAAAACAGAAGGCCTTATTTTTTTCTTTTGTTTTGTAGGCCAAGTTTTTGACCTTATGGATGTTGAAGTTTCCGAAATAGGAGGAGTGCTGAGCTTTTTAGTTGTTTATTTATTGATTATAAAGCTTTTTATAATAGACCACGAAAAAATCAAATTAAGAAGAAAAGATGTTCTTCCAGTTTCTATCGTGGTCATATTTATAGTCTACTTGCTTGTTTCTGTGTTGAGTCTTGAGTTTGACAACATGAAAAAGTTTAACTGGCTGTACACAATCTACGGAATCGTATTAAGTGTCATGAGTTATTATTCATTTGTAAGCTATATTACAAAAGGAACGCATTTAGCACTTTTAATGTCTTTAATGGCTGTTAGCTATATATTTTCAGACATATTTTATATTTTCAATCAATATTTTTCCTATTCAGTAGTTTTGGTTCTAATTCGTGATGTCACACAAATTTTGGCTTACTATTTTATGGTCGAATATTTTCTTGAAAAAACAAAGATGCAAAAGCGAATATTATACAATAATTGATTTTGCTTGATTAGTATGATTTTTGTTTTTGTCGAAATAAAAATCAATACGCCCTAAATTTATCCCATAACAGCCCACTTGGTTCACTAAGACATTTTCACCAGCTTTGTTTTTGACAATAGTTGGTTTGTCCAGAAAAGTATGCGTATGTCCACCAATAATTAAATCGATATCTTGAGTCAATTCAGCCAATTTCAAGTCACAAATTTTAGTTGGTTCATCTTTATAATTGTAGCCAAGATGCGACAAACAAATAACTAAATCACATTTCTCTTCTTGCTTTAATAACTTGGTCATATCCTGAGCAATCTCTACAGGATTGTTGTAAACAGTTTCTTTATACATTTTTTTGTCAACCAAACCGTCAAGTTCAATTCCTAAACCAAAAACACCAACTTTGATTCCGTTTTTGTTGAAAATTTTGTAGGGTTTTACAAGTCCGTTCATGACTGTTTTTGAAAAGTCATAGTTAGAATTGATGAATTCAAATTTTGCATGAGGCATTTGTGCGTACAAGCCTTCAAGACCATTGTCAAAATCATGATTTCCAATAGTCGAAGCATCGTACTTCATCATGCTCATTAGTTTAAATTCAAGTTCTCCTCCATAATAATTAAAATACGGAGTTCCTTGAAAAATATCTCCAGCATCCAATAAAAGAACATTAGGATTTTCTTGGCGGATCGTTTCAATCAGCGCTGCACGTCGAGAAACACCACCTTTGTTTGGATTTCTTGGGTCATCAGCAGGAAAAGGATCAATATGGCTGTGGACATCATTAGTATGCAAAACAGTCAAGTGTTTGATATCGTTAGTTTCAAAACTGCTTAATGACAAACCTAAACTTAAAAGAGCGGTACTTGCAGCAGTTTTTTCGATAAATTCTCTTCTTTTCATTGGATATATTTTTTTTGCGTAAACGCGAGTAATTTTAGTTTTTCTTGAAATGTTATTCTTCTGTAATTCTGATATCTCTTGGCGCCGGAATCGTATCGACTTCTTTGAAATAATCAATCAATACATCTCGAAGTTTGTAGTTTAAATCGAATTTTTCAACACCTTTTGCAAAGAAAGTCATGCTGTCTCCGCCATTTGCCAAATAATCATTGGTAGCAACATAATAAACTTTGTTGACATCAAAAGGTTTTCCTTGAATCATGATATTTTTAGCTGTCTTGTCTTTCGAAATTGTAAAAGTCATTCCAGATAACGGTTGCGGTTTTTTCTCCTTAATAATATAAGCTGCAATATCTTCAATTTGCTGACCTTTCAAGGCAATAACAACTAAATTGTTTTCAAAAGGCATAATTTCAAAAGCAGTTCTGGTCGTTACATTTCCTTTGGGAAGAATTGCTCGGATACCGCCATGATTTAACAAACACAAATCAATTGTTTTGTTTTCGCGTTTTTTGAAAACTAGATTTCCTCTTTGCACACAAACATCTGCCAAAAGACAGCCAATTGTGGTTTGCCATTTTCCATTGCTTTTATCAAGAGTTTCAGGAGCATAGGCTAAAACGCTGTCTAAATCTTTATTGATATGATCGCGATATGGTTTAATAAAGCTTTCTATTTCAGGAGTTTCTGCTCCTTTTTCAGTTATTGGAAGTTGTTTTCCTTCAATCTTAGTTAAATTGTAGTTCTTTGAACTGCAGGAATAAATAAAAAAAAGTGTTAAGAATATAACAAAAAGTTTTAAAAATCCGTTATACTTTTTTAGTTTTACCATTTTAAATGCGACTTAAATAATTAATTTTGTAATCTGGTAAAAATACTATGTTTTTAAATTATATAAAGGAATTATTTGTAAAAAAATCATTAAAAAATAATCTGAATATTGTAAAAAACGAAGTATTTACGCGGAATGTACAAACAATTGGTTTATTGATAGATGAGAGTGATTTTCGCCATTCAAAAGAATTAGAAAAAGAGCTTTCGCTGCATGGAATTGATCCTGAAAACATAAAAACTGTTGCTTACAGAAGTAAATTAAAGAAGAAAAAAACATACTCAAGACCAACTTTTAGCAAAAAAGATATCAATTGGAAAGGAGATATTACAGCAGTTTTTCTGAATGATTTTGTTGAAGCAGAATTTGATCTTTTGATTAGTTATTACAACATCGAAAAAGCAATTTTGATGATGGTAACCAGCAAATCAAAAGCGAAGTTTAAAGTAGGGTTTTCATCAGTAGATAAAAAATTAAACCGATGGATGATCGATACGGAAATAGAAAACTATAAAGTGTTTGTTTCTGAGTTATTTAGGTATTTAAAAAGTATAAAATAAATTATAATTAAAATATGCAATCATTAATAGGAACTGGTGTTGCACTTGTAACTCCATTTAAAAGTGACTTTTCAGTCGATATCGAAGCTTTGCAGCGTATCGTAAATTTTTCGATCGATGGAGGAGTTGAATATCTTGTAGTTATGGGAACAACGGCAGAAAATGCTACCTTGACGCAAGAGGAAAAAGAGTTGGTTATCAATACGGTAATTGACGTAAATAAAGGAAGATTGCCTCTAGTTCTTGGAGTAGGAGGGAACAATACAATGGAGATTGTTAAGGAATTAAAGACTAGAAATTTTTCAGCTTTTGAAGCTATTTTATCTGTTTCTCCATATTATAATAAACCAACTCAGGAAGGAATTTATCAGCATTTTAAAGCGATTGCTGAAGCTTCTCCAATTCCTGTGATTTTATATAACGTTCCAGGAAGAACGGCTAGCAATATGCTTCCTTCAACGGTAATTCGTTTGGCAAATGATTTTGAAAATGTAGTTGCAATAAAAGAAGCAGCCGGAGATATGGCTCAAGCAATGCAGATTATCAAAAATGCACCAAAAGATTTTCTTGTGATTTCTGGAGATGATATGCTGGCATTGCCTATCGTTTTGGCAGGTGGAGCAGGGGTGATTTCTGTAATTGGACAGGGTTTTCCTAAAGAATTTTCAGAAATGATTCGTTTAGGTTTGAATAAAAAAGTAGCTGATGCATTTAAAACACATTACTTTTTATCAGACAGTATTGATATGATTTTTGAGCAAGGAAATCCAGCTGGAATCAAGCAAATCTTCCAAGCCCTTGGAATTGCTGATAACACAGTTCGTCTTCCATTGGTTTCTGTTGATGATTCTTTAGCCGAGAGACTGAATGAGTTTGTAAAAAACAGCATTAAATAATTGTTAAAGTGTTAGTATTTTAAGATACTAAAAAATTATTTTGCAGTCGCTAAATTAATAACTAAATTTGCCACCGAAACTTCGGTGTGATTTTGCTTTGGCATAATTGTCTAAGAAATCATAATAAAAGTAAGAAAATGAAAAAAATAGTATCTCTATTAATTGTTGTTGTCCTTTTTTGTTCTTGTAGTGATTACCAAAAGGTGTTAAAAAACGAAGATGTTGCAGCAAAATTTGACATGGCAACAAAAATGTATGATGCTGGCAAATATTCAAAGGCGATTCGTCTTTTTGAGCAGTTAGCGCCATCTTATAGAGGTAAGCCTCAGGCGGAAAAGCTATTTTATATGTTTTCGCAATCTTATTATAAAACGCACCAGTATTATTTAGCTGGTTATCAATTTGAAAGTTTTGTTTCAGGTTACCCACGAAGTGAAAAAGTACAGGAAGCAGCGTTTTTAGGTGCTTACAGTTACTCTAAATTAGCTCCTGTTTATAGTTTAGATCAGGCAGATACAGTAAAAGCTTTAGAGAAATTACAGGCATTTATTGATAACTATCCTAATTCTGAATATATTCCTCAGGCAAATGAGGCTGTGAAGATTCTAAATGGAAAATTAGAGAAAAAAGCATACGAAAATGCTAAAGGATATAACACGATTTCAGATTATAAATCGGCTTTAGTAGCATTTGATAATTTTATTGCTGATTTCCCTGGAACACCATTCAAAGAAGATGCGCTGTTTTATAAGTATGATTCAGCTTATAAATTAGCGATAAACAGTGTTCCTCAAAAAATGGAAGAGCGTTTAAATGTTGCAAAAACTGCTTATGCAAACTTGATTAAGTTTAAAAGCGATACAAAATATAGAAAACAGGCAGACGAAATGAATGCTCGTGTTGAAACTGATTTACAAAAATTTACTAAATAAAAAAAAGTCATGGATTTAAAAAAGACGAATGCTCCTGTAAATACAATAACATACAATAAAACTGTTATTGAAGAGCCAACAGGAAATGTGTATGAAGCAATCACCATTATGGCTAAGAGAGCAAATCAGATTAATTCTGAAATTAAAAAAGAATTGACTGAGAAATTAGAAGAGTTTGCTACTTATAATGATAGTCTTGAGGAAGTTTTTGAAAATAAAGAGCAAATTGAAGTTTCTAAATTTTACGAAAAATTACCAAAACCACACGCTTTAGCTGTTCAAGAATGGTTAGACGGTAAAACTTACCACAGAAGTTCAAACAAATAATACAGTATAATGTCAGTTTTAAACGGGAAAAAAATTTTACTGGGAGTTTCTGGTGGAATTGCAGCCTATAAAACAGCCTCATTAGTACGACTTTTTATAAAAGCAGGTGCACATGTCCAAGTGATAATGACACCTGCTTCTAAGGATTTTGTAACGCCACTTACGTTATCTACGCTATCAAAAAATCCTGTACATTCCAGTTTCTTTAACGAAGATGATCAAGATGCAGTCTGGAACAATCATGTTGATCTTGCGCTCTGGGCAGATTTCATGTTAATTGCGCCTGCTACTGCAAATACGTTGTCTAAAATGGCAACAGGAAACTGCGATAATCTTTTAATTGCAACCTATTTATCGGCTAAATGTCCTGTCTATTTTGCTCCAGCAATGGATTTGGATATGTATAAACATCCTTCAACTTTGTCAAGTTTTGCTGCTTTAAAACAGTTTGGAAACGTAATGATTCCCGCTGAAAATGGTGAACTAGCAAGTGGTTTGTCTGGCGAAGGCCGAATGGCTGAACCTGAAAACATAGTCGCTTTTCTTGAAGCCGATTTAGAGAGCAAACTTCCCCTAAAAGGAAAAAAAATATTGATCACTGCCGGTCCAACTTACGAAGCGATAGATCCTGTACGTTTTATAGGAAATCATTCATCTGGAAAAATGGGGTTCGATATTGCAAATGAAGCTGCAAATCTAGGTGCTGAAGTCATTTTAGTTGCTGGCCCAACACATTTTAAAGCAAAAAGCAGTTCGGTAAAAGTTGTAAATGTGGTTTCGGCACAAGATATGTACGAAGCCTGCCATTTGTATTTTAATGATACTGATGTAGCCATAGCTGCTGCCGCTGTTGCAGATTATAAACCTAAATTTGTAGCAGAGCAGAAAATTAAAAAAGCTGCTGAAGAGTTTTCGATTGAGCTTGAAAAAACAAAAGATATCTTAGCATCATTAGGAGCGATAAAAAAAGACCAGTTTTTGATTGGTTTTGCTTTGGAAACTCAAAATGAAATTGAAAATGCCAAGCTGAAAATTCAGAAAAAAAACTTAGATTTGATTGTTCTTAATTCCTTGCAGGATGAAGGCGCAGGTTTTAAAAAAGAAACCAATAAAGTTACCTTTATTGATAAAGTTTTTAAAATCGAGCCAATGGAATTAAAGTCAAAAGAGTCTGTTGCTGTTGATATACTAAACAAAGTGATTTTGCATTTTACAAAATAAATGCCTTTTCTTTGAGTTTAAGCTAAAGCATCAATAGTAATTATCAACGCAAATCTTTTTTTATGAATAAAGCACTTTCGGTTTTAATGTTTTTAATTTTTGGCTTTACTCAGGCGCAACAGCTAAATTGTATTGTAACTATAAATACGGAAAGGCTTCCAAATCCTAATCAACAGGTTTTCAAAACGCTTCAGGCTTCTTTGTCTGAATTTGTTAATAAAACAGATTGGACGGGTTCGGTATTAAAACAAAATGAGCGTATAAACTGCTCTATGTATATTACGCTTTCGTCAAATAATTCTGACCAGTTTACAGGAACTATCCAAGTGCAGTCTTCACGATTGATTTTTAATTCAACGTACTCTTCTCCGGTATTAAATTACAACGATAAAGACTTTAGTTTCAGATATACTGAATATGAGCCTTTACTTTTTAATCCGACTACTTTTGAGTCAAATTTGGTTTCAATTGTTTCGTTTTACAGTTATTTGATTTTAGGAATGGATGCGGATACCTTTCAAATGGGAGGCGGAAATCAATATCTTCAAACTGCCCAAAATATCGCTAACGTTGCGCAGCAAGGCGGTTTTAAAGGCTGGAGCCAAGCTGATGGAATTCAGAACCGCTATTATTTAATAACGGATATGATTTCGCCAATGTACAGTGATTTGCGCCAGGTAACTTATATGTACCATACAGGATTAGATACAATGAGTGATGATTTAAAAGGTGCAAAGGAAAAAATAAAAGCAGCTTTGATGATTATTGGAAAATTCAATAACGTTAAGCCAAATGCCTTTTTGACCAGGGTCTTTTTTGATGCGAAGTCCGACGAAATTACCTCTATTTTTTCTGGTGGTCCAAGTATAAATGTAACCGATTTGACCGATGTCTTAAATAAAGTTTCGCCTTTGAACAGTACAAAATGGTCTCAAATTAAGTATTAGGTGATATTTTAGTTTTACTTTTACTTTCTTTCATTAACTTTTATAGCTACATATTATTTTATGATTACTTCACTGTCGATTAAAAACTATGCTTTGATTGAAAAACTTTCTATTGATTTTTCAAAAGGATTTTCAATAATTACCGGTGAAACGGGAGCTGGTAAATCGATTATCTTGGGCGCGCTTGGACTTGTTTTGGGCAAAAGAGCCGATTTGACTTCTCTAAAAAACAAAGAAGAAAAATGCATAATTGAAGCGCAGTTTGAAATTTCAAAATACAATTTAAAAGATTTTTTTGAAGCAAATGACTTGGATTATGAAGATGAGACAATTATTAGACGCGAAATTCTGCCTTCAGGAAAATCACGCGCTTTTATAAATGATAGTCCGGTAAATCTTCAAGAGTTGCAGGATTTGAGTTTGTTTTTAATCGATATTCATTCGCAACAGCAAACTCAAGAATTGTCTGATGAAGCTGTTCAATTCAAAATTATCGATGCTATTGCTAATAATGGAGATGTTATTTTAGAATATCAAAAATTATTAAAAACATATAAAGCAGATAAATCAAAATTAAATTCATTGCTGAAAAAACAGAGTGATTCTGGCAAAGAGCAGGAGTACAATACTTTTTTATTGAATGAATTGGTTGTTGCAAAATTAAAATCAGGCGAACAAGAAGAACTTGAGGCTGATTTTGAGAAGTTAAATAATGTTGAAACTATAAAAGAAGCAATCGACAAATCATTAGTAATTGCTAATGAAGAACAATTTGGTGTTTTGCATAATTTAAATGAAGTTAAAGCATCACTCCAAAAAATTGCTCCGTTTTCGCCAGAATATCAAACCTTGTTCGAAAGAATTATAAGTTTGACAATTGAATTTGATGATGTTTCAAAAGAATTGCAAAATTGTTCGGAGAAATTATTGAATGATCCTGCTCAATTAGAAATGATCAGCCAGAAATTACAGTTGATTTATAATCTTCAAAAGAAACATCAGGTAACTTCAGTTGATGAGTTAATTCAAATTGAAGCTGAATTGAGTAATACCGTTTTAGAATTAGGAAGTATTGAAGAAGAAATAGCTTCATTATCAAAAATAATTGATCAGAAAGTAATTGAATTAGATGCTTTTTCTAAAACAATTCATGAAAATAGATCAAATGCGATTCCGGTTTTGTCTACTAAATTGATTTCTATTTTAGAGACTTTAGGGATGCCAAATGTTCGTTTTAATATTGAATTGCTACCATCAGAAACATATTTCAGTAATGGTAAAGACGAATTACAGTTCTTATTTTCTGCCAATAAAGGAACAGACTTCGGATTGCTTAAAAAAGTGGCGTCAGGCGGAGAAATGTCCCGAATTATGTTGGCTGTAAAAGCAATTTTAGCACAATATTCAAAACTTCCAACGTTGATTTTTGACGAAATTGATACAGGAGTTTCTGGAGAAATTGCTATTAGAATGGGCGAAATAATGAAAGAAATGAGCACTTCGATGCAAATTTTTGCTATCACGCATTTACCTCAAATTGCGGCAAAAGGAGATTCTCATTTTAAAGTTTTCAAATCAACAGTTGATGATGATACGCAATCAGAATTAAAGCTTTTGTCTCAGGACGAAAGAGTTATCGAAATTGCTCAAATGTTATCAGGTGCAGTAGTCTCAGATTCGGCTTTAAATCATGCGAAGGCCTTGTTGAACTAAAGAAATACTTTATATTTGTGATCTCAAAACGAATTAAACAAAGCTAAATAAGTTAATCAATTGTCTGAATAGATGATTGCTATATTAACGAATAAACAAGAAAATATGATTATAGAACCTAGAATGAGAGGCTTTATTTGCTTGACTGCACATCCAGACGGAGCCGAGCAAAATGTTAAAAATCAAATAGAATACGTAAAATCAAAAGGATCGATTGCTGGTGCTAAAAAAGTATTGGTTATTGGAGCATCAACAGGTTTCGGATTGGCTTCAAGAATTACAAGTGCTTTTGGGTCTGGCGCGTCAACAATTGGAGTGTTTTTTGAAAAACCGCCAGTTGAAGGGAAAACGGCTTCACCAGGATGGTACAATTCTGCAGCATTTGAAAAAGAAGCTCATAAAGCAGGTCTATATGCAAAAAGTATCAATGGAGATGCTTTTTCAAATGAAATAAAAAGAGAAACGCTTGATTTGATCAAAGCTGATTTAGGACAAGTTGATCTTGTAATTTACAGTTTGGCTTCGCCAGTGCGTACAAACCCTAATACAGGTGTTACGCATCGTTCGGTTTTGAAGCCTATCGGTCAGACGTTTACAAATAAAACAGTTGATTTTCATACAGGAAAAGTTTCTGAAGTTTCAATTGCTCCTGCAAATGAGGAAGATATTGATAACACAGTTGCTGTAATGGGAGGTGAAGATTGGGCAATGTGGATTGATGCTCTAAAAGCAGAAAATTTATTGGCTGACGGTGCAGCTACTGTTGCTTATTCTTATATCGGGCCATCATTGACTGAAGCGGTTTACCGTAAAGGAACTATCGGACGTGCAAAAGATGATTTAGAGGCTACTGCATTTACAATCACTGACAGTTTGAAATCAATTGGAGGTAAAGCTTATGTTTCTGTAAATAAAGCATTAGTAACTCAAGCGAGTTCTGCGATTCCAGTTATTCCTTTATATATTTCTCTTTTGTATAAAATTATGAAAGAAGAAAGAATTCATGAAGGATGTATTGAGCAGATTCAGCGTTTGTTCCAAGACAGATTATACAATGGTTCTGAGGTTCCTGTTGATGAAAAAGGAAGAATCAGAATTGATGACTGGGAAATGAGAGACGATGTTCAAGCAAAAGTGGCTAAACTTTGGGAAGAAGCAACAACTGAAACATTGCCAGAAATTGGAGATTTAGCTGGATACAGAAATGATTTCCTTAATTTATTCGGATTTGAATTTGCTGGAGTTGATTATAAAGCTGAGGCAAATGAAGTAGTTGATATTGAAAGTATCAAATAACAATATTTGAAAATATAAAATGAAAACCATCAACCAAAAGTTGGTGGTTTTTTTATGAATATAGCCTATCTTTGTTAAAATTTTGAAATTTAAAATATTGCCATTCTAATACCGCATATCCCATTATGATTTTTTCTTTAATTATACCAGTGTATAATCGTCCAGATGAAGTTGATGAACTTTTAGAAAGTCTTTCAAAATCTGATTATAATGAACCTTTTGAAATAGTCCTTGTAGAAGACGGCTCATCGATCCCGTGCAAAGATGTTGTAATGAATTATCAAGGAAAACTAAATATATCTTACTATTTTAAAGAAAACTCAGGTCCAGGCGATTCGCGAAATTTCGGAATGCAGAAAGCGCGTGGTGATTATTTCATCATTTTTGATTCAGATTGCATTATTCCGCCAAATTATTTAACTGAGGTTAGAAAAGCGCTTGATAAAGAATACGTGGATTGTTTTGGCGGTCCAGATAAGGCATTAGATAGTTTTTCAAGTATTCAGAAGGCGATTAATTTTGCTATGACGTCATTTTTGACGACCGGAGGAATACGTGGTGGTTCTGAGACAATCAATAAGTTTCAGCCAAGAAGTTTCAATATGGGAATTTCTAAAAAAGCATTTTTGGTTTCAAAAGGTTTTGGGAATATTCATCCAGGTGAAGATCCAGATTTGTCAATTCGTTTATGGAATTTAGGGTTTGAAACTCGTTTGTTTTCAGAAGCGTATGTGTATCATAAACGCCGAATTGACTGGGAAAAATTTTCAATACAAGTACATAAATTTGGAATAGCAAGACCAATATTAAATAGTTGGTATCCAGAACATAATAAGCTTACTTTTTTCTTTCCAACATGCTTTTTGTTCGGATTATTATTAGCTTTTTTATTGTTAATTTTCAATATTGATATTTTATTACAATTATATTTCGTATATTTCGTTATTATTTTTCTTACATCGAGTATCCAGAATAAAAGTATTAAGATTGGATATCTTTCTGTAATAGCAGTTTGGAAACAATTTTATGGTTACGGAACGGGATTTTTAGAATCATTTGTAAAAATTATTCTTTTAAAGAAAAAACCGCAAGAAGCGTTTCCTCGTATGTTTTTTAAGGTTTAAGATGACAAAAGTTATTGGTTTAACGGGTGGAATAGGGAGTGGTAAAACAACTATTGCGAATTATTTCAAAGAAATGGGAATTCCCGTTTATATTGCCGATGATGCAGCAAGAACTGTCATGCAGTCTGATGCAGTTATAAAGAAAGTAAAAGAAACATTTGGAGAATCTCTTTTTGAAAACAATATTTTAAACAGAGCAAAACTTGCTGAAATTGTATTTAATAACGCAGCTGAATTAGCAAAACTGAATGCAGTTGTGCATCCGGCAGTAAAGGAAGATTTTGAATCTTGGCTTTTACAACATAAAAATGATGAATATGTAATTTATGAAGCCGCAATATTGTTTGAAAGCGGCCGATATAAAGACTGTGACTATATAATTTTGGTTACCGCCCCAGAAGAAGTCAGAATTGAAAGAGTCTTAAAACGCGATAATACCACTCGAGCGCAAGTTTTAAGCAGGATGCAAATGCAATGGAAAGATGAAGATCGCATTTCCAAGAGTAATTTTATTATTAATAACGTAAATCTTAAAATTGCTAAGGAAGAAGTTGTTAAAATTCTTAAAATTTTAAATATTAAACAAAATCAGTCTTAAATGTTAATATTTGGTTAATGTATTATTTAGTATATTGTTAAAATATTAATTTTGTTTCGATGAATAAATTATTTTTTAGAATACTTGTTTTGCTGATGAGTTTGTCCTTGATTGGGATAATTCTGGTTCAAGTGTTTTGGTTCAATTCTTCGTTCAAAAATAATGACGAGCAATTTAAATACCACGTTACTCAAGTAATTGGAAATGTTGCTGATAAACTTGAGCAACAAGAAGAATACAGTTTTTATGACAAATACAATCGTATAAAAGACAGCACTGGTAAAATTCCTAAAAAAGAGGATTTACTGGAGGTTTTGTACGTTCAGAGAAATACAAAAACAAATAAAACTATTGTATATTCAAACACGCTGACTTCTGAAGATTATGATATAAGCGGATCGCTTTTTAATAAAAAATTCAGCAGTGAGAGATTTAAGAATTTCAGTTCAAAACGTGTAACTGAAGTTTATAATAACAATAACGGAATTGATAATAATTCTTTAGGACAGACCATTATTCCTGATTTGAAAATTGAAAAATCGGGCAGTTTAGATATCTTAAACAAAGTACAGCAGCAAATTCAATACAAAGATATCGCTTCGCTGACTCCTATTGAAGGCAGAATTACCAAAGACAAACTTTATAAGCTATTAAAGAAAGAATTAGAAGAATATGGTGTAAAAACCAAATTCGAATTTGGTGTTCTTAATAGTGGTTTGCCAACAAAGGTTAAATCGGATGGATTTCATTATGACAAGGATTTAAGTTATCATGTTCCAATTTATACTGATAATGAAGGAAATAGCAAGTATGAGTTGTTTTTAACATTTCCCTATAAAAAGAGATTTTTGCTGTCAGAGCTGTTGAGTATTACAATATTATCGATTGTTTTTACGCTTATTATAATAATAGCTTATACAAGTGCTCTGAATCAATTATTGCGTCAAAAACATATATCTGAAATAAAAACAGATTTTATAAACAACATGACGCATGAGTTTAAAACGCCAATTGCGACTATAAATTTAGCGCTCGACGCAATAAAGAGCCCGAAAGTTATTGAGGATAAAGAAAAAGTGTATCGATATCTGCAGATGATTCGGGATGAAAATAAAAGAATGCACGCGCAGGTTGAAAACGTTCTTCGTATTTCGAAATTAGAAAAAAGAGAATTGGATATCACAAAAGAACCGACTGCAATTCATGATATTATTGATGATGCAATTGAACATGTAAATCTGATTTTAGAAGATAGACATGGAACAGTGGTCAAACATTTCAATGCTTCTAGAACAACATGTTTGGTTAATGAAGTGCATTTTACAAATGTTTTGGTTAATATTTTAGAAAACGCCATAAAATATTCACCTGGTATTCCAGAAATTGAAATTTTTACAGAAAATGTCAAAGACATGATTCTGATAAAAGTGAAAGATAACGGTCTTGGTATGAGTAAGGTAGCCCAAAAACGAGTTTTTGAGAAATTTTACAGAGAACATACAGGAGACTTGCATAATGTGAAAGGACACGGATTGGGTCTAGCATATGTAAAAAGAATCGTAGAAGATCACAATGGTCAAGTTTATGTAGAAAGCGAAAAAGGAAAAGGTAGCACCTTTATAATAAAAATACCATTAATAAATTAAAATATGGAAAATAGTAACAAAAGAATACTTTTAGTAGAAGATGACCTAAATTTTGGGGCAGTTCTTAAAGATTATCTAATGTTAAATGACTTTGAAGTTACTTTAGCTAAAAACGGTATGGAAGGTTTCGAAAAATTCAAGAAAGATGTATATGATTTATGCATTCTTGATGTAATGATGCCTTATAAAGATGGTTATACTTTAGCCAAAGAAATTAGAGAGAAAAACAGCGAAGTGCCGATTATTTTCTTGACAGCAAAATCAATGAAAGAGGATGTTTTGAAAGGATATAAAGCTGGTGCTGACGATTATTTAAATAAACCTTTTGATTCAGAGGTTCTATTGATGAAAATCAAAGCGATTATCCAAAGAAAATCTGCAGATAATAAAGCGGAGCAAGTGCAATTTGAGTTTAACATTGGTAAGTTCCACTTAAATTCAAAATTAAGATTCTTGACTTTCCAAGATGAAGAGCCAATTAAATTGTCTCCAAAAGAAAATGAATTGCTTAAAATGCTTATCCTTCATGAAAATGATTTAATGCCAAGAGAATTAGCATTGACAAAAATCTGGAGAGATGACAACTACTTTACTTCAAGAAGTATGGATGTTTACATCGCTAAACTTAGAAAATATCTAAAAGCAGATGAAGATGTTGAAATCTTAAACATTCACGGAGAAGGATTCAGATTAGTTGTAAAAAGCAAGGTAACTGAATAATATTCATCCTAAATAATATATAAAAGCTCTGAGAAATCAGAGCTTTTTTTATGTTTAGAAGAGTGAAATTCTGTACAACCTTGTCATTTCCCGAGCGTCGAAATGACAATATTGCGAAAAAGTGAAGTACGAGAAATTTATTTCCAATGCAATTCCAAAGCAAAACAAGTTTTCTCGTCTTTTGTAATGCTGAAAGTTGCGGTAGTGTGATCATCATCTTCGCTTTCGTGAATAACTACATTGTCTTTTAGCGAAAGCTCTTTCATGAAATTCATTTCGAAACTTTTAACTTCTTGTTTCATGATTCTTTTTGAATCAACATGATCAAGGCACCATTCCAAATATTTTACATTATTTACGTGGTTTACAATGTCTAAATCAGATAAATAAACGGTTTTTTCAAAAACTGCTTCTTTTTCGTGGTTGATGTTTATTTTCGAAAAACCTTCTTCAGTTGCTCTGTTTTCTGGGAATAACTCGAAATGCTCGTAAGGCAAAGCCAAAGCTTCCGGACGACGCGCTCGTGTATTAAAAACAGCCCAATAGGTTTCGCAACCCACTATTTTTTTTCCGTTTACATACATTTCTAATGCACGAACCGAACGTGAATTTTCTAGACTGTTAATCCAGGTTTTTACGGTTACAACATCCTGCCATTTTGGTAAAGCATGAACTTCCACGCGCATTCGGCTTAAAACCCAAGCTTGGTGAAATTCCTGCATATCATAAAAGCTAATTCCTCCAACTTCTGAATGTGCTGCTGCGGTTAATTGCAAAATATTGCACAAATCAGTATATTTTAAGAAACCGGCTGGCGTACATTGTGTAAAATTGATTTCCCAGTCTTTGCTTAAAACTGACGTGAAATTAGGAGATATTGGCATTTTTAATTTTAGATTTTAGATTGTTGATTTTAGATTATATCTAAGAATGATTAACAGAAATAAATTTAGGTTTTGGATTTTTTGAAAAATGATATTACTATTTTTAGGTTAACAAAAATTAGAGCCAATAGTAGAATTCCAAATAATATGAACTCTTTCGTATTTAAATTTTTAAAATTCGGTCTTTCAATTTTTTCCTTTAGCGCAATCGAAAACGTTATTGTTAAAATAGCTGTGCAAAAAAGAACGACAATATTTCCTATTAGTTTTAAAAATTTCAATTTTATACAGTAGAGATTTAACTATTATAACATTTGATTATTCCTTCGCAAAATTAGTGAATTTTTAAACCAATATTGAATTGAAACATCTTTGCGTTGTGATAAAAGGAAACAAATTCTGGAGACGTACTAATGTCCAGTTTGGATCCTAAATAACAAATACCAATAAATCCTGATAATCTTTTGGCAAGTTTATAATCGGTATTAAAACCAATTCTGAAATTGCTTCCGGTTTGATTTCCAAAATCCCTTGCGTCTGATCTAAATTTTAGTTCTAGACCTCCAAAACCAAAATAAGGCTCAATATTGAGCTTGTCCGTTATTTTAATTTCATAAGCAACATCTCCATAAACGGTTTGATAATCAGCGTTTTTTATATTTCCTGTCATAGAAATATCAGTTGATGAATAAGGAATATAATCATAACCGATACCAAGCTTAAAATCATAAATACGCAAAAAGCTGAAATTCATTCCAATTCCTAATTTTGCATCATTGGCTTTTGCTAAAAAGTTGTCGCCGTAATTAGACGGAATTAACGCATTTATACGAAAATCATGATTGAATTTAACGGGGCTTTTATTTTCAGTTTCCTGACTATATGAAAATTGCAAAAAAAACGAACAGAATAAGAAGAATAAAACTTTGAACTTCATAATTAATAAGTTATAGTGTGGATTACATTTTCAGAATTGATCTCGATAACAGCTTTTTGATTTGTAGTGACAGTCTTTATGGGATCTGTATAATCGACGAGTGTATAACTTAAATTTATGGTTTGATTTTTAATTACATCAAAGCGAGTAGTAAGCAATTGATTTTGGTTTATTTCAGTCGTTAAATCAGTAAAATAACCAGCTTGTAAACCTTCAATATGAATATTTGTGATTTGTTTGTTTGTAGATACTTTATTTAAAAGAATGTCTAATTGGGAAATGTCTTTTGTTTCGTATAAAACAACTTGCTTAAGATCTAATTTATAATTGTTGAAATTTTTCTTCAGTGCATTTATAATTTTAGATTGAAGTCCGTTATTTTGATGTTCGTTTATTGAGGTCTGTATAAAAATTTCTTCGCTTTTTGGTGCAGGAAAAACCAAAGTAAATCTCCCTTCAGCATCTGTATTAGCGTAGCTGATTAAATCGCTTCCACCATATGTGTCGTCAGAATATGTCGTTATCGTAATTTTTTTATCTGACAGCGGATTATTATTTCTATCAATTAATTGACCTTGAACCACGATTCTGGTCTCGCCATCGTATTGAATTTCGCACGAATAACTCAGTAAAAGAGTAAAAATTAGAAGTAGGATTTTTTTCATTTGGAGCAAATTTGAAACAAGTCTAAATATATAAAATCTTGTAAGAAAATTAGCTTTTCAATTTTAAATTTATGTAATCAAATATCGTCTGTTTATCTGTATTGTAATCAAACCATTTTGTGCTTTCATTTCGTTTAAACCACGTCAATTGCCTTTTAGAAAATCTTCGGGTATTTTTTTTGATTTCTTCTATGGCAAATGGCAAACTAAATTCTCCATCAAAATAACTGAATAATTCTCTATAACCCACTGTTTGCAGGGCATTTAAAGCCTTGTTTGGGTATACGGATTTTGCTTCTTCCAATAAGCCTTCGTTCATCATAATGTCAACACGCTGATTGATTCGGTTGTAAATTATTTCTCTTTCGGCATCTAAACCAATTAAAATAGGTGTGAAGTTTCTATTGTTTTTCTTTTGATTTAGGAATGAAGAATATGGCTTTTGAGCTCCAATACAAACTTCGACAAAACGCATCATTCGTTGCGGATTTTGTAAAGTTTGCGGATTTTCTAATGTGATTTTTTGATAATAATCAGGGTCTAAATCTTTTAATTTTTCCTGAAGATATTCAATTCCGAATTTTTCATAATTGGAATTTACTTCTTCGCGGACTTTTGGATCAATTTCAGGAAATTCGTCGAAACCTTTTAAAACAGCATCAACATACAATCCTGAACCGCCAATAAGAATTACAAAATCGTTGTTTTGAAATAGTTCTTCAATTTTGGCTAAAGCTTCTTTTTCGTAATCGCCAACAGTATAATTTTCAAAAATGGATTTGTTTTGAATAAAATGATGTTTTGCCGAATTTAATTCTTCTTGGCTTGGTACTGCTGTTCCAATTGTCATTTCTTTAAAAAACTGACGGCTGTCGCAAGAGACGATTTCGCATTGAAAATGTTGTGCCAAAGCAATACTCAAGGCTGTTTTGCCTATAGCTGTTGGTCCGACAATGGTAATTAAGTATTTCATATTTTTTAGCCCAGATGGAAATGGAAACCCCGGACTTATGTTTGTTAGTTTTTTTGGTGTAAAGAGCGACTCCCGATGTTTCGTGAGAAGCTCCTTTTATGCCTTTAAAAAAACAACAAAGATAAGGAGGAGTTGCAAAGTACAGCTGGATTAGCTTCATAAATTATTAGGTAATGTTTTTCCGCATTGATAACAATATTTTGCATTATCAAAATGAACTTGCGCACCGCATTTTGTGCATGCTTTTTTTGTGCTTACTGCACTGTTTCTTAAGCTTGTTTTGGCAAATTCGGCCGTTACGATTCCGGTTGGGACAGCGATAATTCCGTAACCCATTATCATTACGAGTGATGCTAAGAATTGACCGAGAGGCGTAATTGGTGAAATATCTCCATAACCAACGGTCGTCAAAGTTACAATTGACCAATAAATTCCGACTGGAATACTGGTAAAACCACTTTCTTTGCCTTCTACAACATACATTAATGATCCAATGATGACAGCGCTAATAACGACAAAATAGATAAAAACAAGAATCTTTTCTTTGCTGTTGTCGAGCGCTTCTTTTAACTGTGCAGATTGATGCGAGATTTGAGGAATATGCAGAATTTTGAATAATCGTAAAAAACGAAGTACGCGAACAATTGTGAGCACGTTTGTAGCTGGGAAAAATATCGAAAGATACATTGGCAAAATGGCTAGCAAATCGATTATTCCATAAAAACTGAAAATATATTTTACTGGTTTCTGAATGGAAATGATTCTTAAAATATATTCGATAGTAAAAAATACAGTTATAATCCACTCGCATACAAGTAACTGATTATGATATTTTTGGTTAATTCCTTCGACGGTGTCAAGCATAACCAAAAGCACGCTGAGAAGTATGAGTCCAAGAAGGACTAAATCAAACATTCGTCCTAAAATAGTATTTGTACCATAAAGGATAATTTTGACTTTTTCTCTAAATATCTCGTATTGCGATTTTTGCTTTTTCATATCATTAAAGATAATGAAAGTTTTGCGGTGTTAAAAATGAAGAATTTTTAACGATTTACTTTTACGAATATAACTTTGAATGATGTTTTTGACGTCGCGATTATGTTGCATCGGAGTCAGGATATTTTTTAGAATATCGATATTAGTAATCTGATAATTAAGGTCAAAATAAGCGTAACCTTTATAAATCCCGTTTTCTATTAATACAGCGCTTCGCTCATTTATATTGCGGCCTCTATCAATGAGAATCATGCTTTTGTTTTCAAAACTGTTTTCAGAAATGAATTGTTGCACTCTCAAATTATAAATTTCGGGCGTAACTTCGCCAATGCATGCGCCGTCACATTCTTTAATTTTATACTGAAAACACTCTTTTTTAGTTTGATATAATCCGGTAAGTTTTTGACACAAATGATATTTTGCTGTATATCTGAAAAGTGCATTTTTTCCCTCTTGTAAGGAAGCAAAAGAAGTTATTTCTTTTTTTCTTCCGTCAGCTTTTTCAAGTTTTAAGTTCAAATATCCTTGCTCATCTTTCTCGGCATACAAAGCATATTGAAAAATTGTTTTTCGCTGAGCGCGATTGTGACGCGGACGATTAATTTTTATTTCTTCACTTTCTTTTAAAAGCGCAATTAATTCACTTCCGGTTTCATCATAAGTTATGGTGAAAACTTCGGCTTGAATTTTTTTGCTTTTTGTGGTGATACCAGTAAAATGCTGATTGATTCTTTTTTTGATATTTTGGCTTTTGCCAATGTAAATCAGAGATCCACTTTCGTTATAAATATAATAAACACCAGTTTTAGTTGGCATTTGGCTTAAAAGATCAAGGAATTTTGGTGCAATTCCTTTTTCGACTTCCAGTTTTATAAAATCTTTTACGATTGTTTTTTCGACATCTTTTTCCAAAAGCATTTTAAAAAGCTTTGTTGTTGCCATGGCGTCTCCGCTGGCGCGATGTCTGTCGGCCATTGGGATTCCAAGTGCACGAACTAGCTTTCCTAAACTGTATGAAGGTTGTTCTGGAATTAATTTTTTAGCTAATTCGACTGTGCAAAGTGTTTTAGCTTCGAAATCATACCCTAAACGTCTGAATTCTGTACGAAGAATTCTGTAGTCAAAAGAGGCATTATGAGCAACAATAACACAGTCTGAAGTTATTTCGATGATACGTTTTGCAACTTCAAAAAACTTTGGAGCAGACTGCAACATAGCATTATTGATTCCAGTCAGTTTTACAACAAAAGGCTGAATCGGAATTTCGGGATTGACAAGGCTTATGAATTGGTCAACTACTTCATGTCCATCAAATTTGTAGATGGCGATTTCAGTAATTCCTTCTTCATTAAATTGTCCTCCAGTGGTTTCTATGTCTAATATCGCGTACATATTCAATGTCAATGTCAAAAATCAATGGCAATTACAATATCAAAACTCAATATCAATTTTGAAAATTGTTATTGTAATTGCCATTGTCATTGAAATTGAAAAATTATCTTTTATTTATTATCATTTTTGATGAAATTGCGATTAATTGCTCTACTTCAATTAGAAGTTTGCTTCTTTTACCGTTATCGCCTTCTTTAATATAATCTAAAATTTTTAATGAGTTTCTAGACTCTTTTAACTCTTTTACAACTAATGAAACTTTAAAAACAAAATCTTTGTCAGTTATTGTACCTTGTGCTTCTCCAAAATTTAATGATGCACTTCCTGATGATCGAATTAATTGATTTTTATAATATTCATTTTCAAATAGTCTCTCTAATTGTCTTGTAAAGAAAATACATTCTCCTGCAAAACGAACTAAGCGATCTTCAAAATTGAATATTTTTTCCATTTAAGATTTCCTCTTTTAAATTGATATTGATTTTTAAAATTGCCATTGATATTGATTTTTGAAATTGCCATTGATATTGAAAAATTATCGTCCTCCAAAAATACTGCTTCCAATACGAACCATTGTACTGCCGCATTCTATTGCCAATTGATAATCTCCGGACATTCCCATCGATATAGTGTTCAGATTACAATTTTCAGTTTTCAGCTCTTTTATCGAATCAAAAATCGATTTTAAATGTGTAAATTCCTTTTTGATTTGGTTTTGGTCTTCTGTGAAAGTTGCCATTCCCATTAAACCCAAGATACGAATATTTTTCAACTCCTTAAACTCAACAGAAGTTAAAAGTTCGTTTAATTCATTTTCGTCCAAGCCAAACTTAGATTCTTCCTCAGCAATATACATTTGAAGAAGACAATCTATAATTCTACTATTTTTTAAAGCTTGTTTGTTGATTTCTTGTAATAATTTCAAACTGTCAACACCATGAATCAAAGTTACATATGGCGCCATGAATTTGACTTTATTGGACTGAACATGACCAATCATATGCCATTGAATGTCTTTTGGCATTTGTTCCCATTTCTCGGTCATTTCTTGGATTTTATTTTCTCCAAAAATGCGTTGTCCAGCTTCATAGGCTTGTAATAAGTCAGAAACAGGTTTAGTTTTAGAAACGGCAACTAGGGTTACGTGTTCAGGTAAAGTTGCTTTAATTGTATTTAAGTTCGATTGAATCGACATGATATTTCTTTTTTATAAAAACTGCTTCGAAATTTTCTCTGCTTTTTTGCTTTCGCTGTAATCATAAAAACCTTCACCAGATTTTACACCTAGTTTTCCGGCTCTAACCATATTTACTAAAAGTGGGCAAGGAGCATATTTTGGGTTTTTGAATCCTTCGTACATCACATTCAAAATCGCAAGACAAACATCAAGACCAATAAAATCGGCTAATTGAAGCGGTCCCATTGGATGTCCCATTCCTAATTTCATTACCGTGTCAATTTCATAAACTCCGGCAACTTTATTGTATAACGTTTCAATTGCTTCGTTTAGCATTGGCATTAAAATTCTGTTTGCCACAAAACCTGGATAATCGTTTACTTCAACAGGAACTTTACCTAATTTTACAGATAAATCCATGATGATTTTAGTTACTTCATCACTTGTGTTGTATCCACGAATGATTTCAACCAATTTCATAATCGGCACGGGGTTCATAAAGTGCATTCCAATAACGCGCTCAGGATGTGCTACAACAGAACCGATTTGTGTAATCGAAATTGATGAAGTATTAGTTGCCAAAATAGTGTTATGAGAGCAAGCATCGTTTAATTGCTTGAAAATATTCAGTTTTAATTCTACATTTTCAGTCGCAGCTTCGACAACAAGGTCAACACCAACAACACCGTCTTTAATATCAGTATAAGTAATAATATTGGTAATTGTTTTAGCAACATCTTCTTGAGTAATTGTTCCTTTAGTAAGCATGCGGTCTAAATTAGCCGCTATTGTTGCCATTCCTTTATCTAATGATTTTTCTGAAACGTCGATTAGTTTTACGGTAAATCCCCTTTGTGCAAAAGTATGTGCAATGCCGTTACCCATTGTTCCAGCTCCAATTACAGCTACTGTTTTCATTTTGATTTGATATTTTATTTATGATTTTAGCCACGAATTCACAAATTAATTCGTGCATTCGTGGCTAATTTATTTTGTTTTTTTGTTTACTATTTATTGAAACAATCAATAATTTGATAAGCCACGCGCAAAGCATCTGTAGCTTGTTCTAATGTTACAACCGGAGTTGTATCAGTACTGATAGCGTGTGCAAAAGATTCTAATTCATCCAGAATTGCGTTGTTTTGCTCTACATCTGGATTTGTAAAATAGATTTGTTTTTTAACACCTTCGGCATTTTGAAGAATCATATCAAAATCTCCTGGAACTTCTGGCGCATCTTTCATACGAACAACCTCGCATTTTTTCTCTAAAAAGTCAACCGAAATATAAGCGTCTTTTTGAAAGAAGCGGGACTTTCGCATATTCTTTAATGAAATTCTGCTAGCTGTTAAATTAGCAACACAGCCATTTTTAAATTCGATTCTAGCATTGGCAATATCTGGCGTATCACTAATTACTGAAACACCGCTTGCGTGAATATCTTTCACTTTAGATTTTACAACACTTAAAATAGCATCAATATCATGAATCATTAAATCTAAAACCACAGGAACATCAGTCCCGCGCGGATTAAACTCAGCCAAACGATGTGTTTCTATAAACATCGGGTTCTCGATCAAATCCTTTGTCGCAATAAAAGCGGGATTAAAACGCTCAACATGACCAACTTGACCTTTTACATTGTATTCTTTAGCTAAAGCAATAATTTCTTCAGCTTCTTCAACAGTGTTGGCGATTGGTTTTTCAATAAAGATATGTTTTCCAGATTTGATCGCAACTTTTGCACATTTGTAGTGTGAAAGGGTTGGAGTTACAATATCAATCACGTCGACAGCGTGAATAAGTTTTGCAATTGTACTGAAGTTTTTATAGCCAAATTCTTTTGAAATTCTTTCGGCATTTTCTTGATTTTCGTCGTAAAATCCAACTAATTCATATTTGTCAGATTGTTGTAATAAGCGTAAATGTATTTTACCAAGATGACCAGCACCTAAAACTCCTACTTTTAACATGAGAATGTATTTTAAACAAAAATAGAATTTATTTGTTGAAAGTAAAAATGAATTTAACTAATTGTGAATTGTGAATTATGAATTGTAAATTGTCAGTTTTGACTTTTGACTTTCGGCTTTTGACCTTCTACGTTATTAATTTAATATTTAAAAATCAATATTTGAAATCCTGTTTTGTTTCTTATTTTTGCGAAAACAAAAACAACCCATTTTGAAAGATACTGCCAAACATCAAGGACTTCGTAATCAATTAGTAAGCACTTTAGAGCAAAAAGGAATTACTGATAGAGCTGTTTTAGATGCAATAAAAAAAATCCCTAGACACCTTTTTTTAAATTCAAGTTTTGAGGATTTTGCATACCAAGACAAAGCATTTCCAATTGGCGCAGGACAAACAATTTCACAACCTTACACAGTCGCTTTTCAATCGCAATTGCTTGAAGTCAAGAAAGATCATAAAGTTCTAGAAATCGGAACAGGTTCTGGTTATCAGACTGCAGTTTTGTTTGCTTTGGGAGCAAAAGTATATACTGTAGAAAGACAGAATGAATTGTTTAAAACGACATCAAATTTATTTCCAAAATTAAATATCCGTCCAAAACATGTCACTTTTGGAGATGGCTATAAAGGACTTCCAAATTTCGCCCCATTTGACAGTATTATAGTTACTGCAGGTGCGCCATTTATTCCGCAACCATTAATGGCACAATTGAAAATAGGGGGAAGGCTCGTTATTCCGTTAGGAGAAGATATTCAGATTATGACTTTATTAATCAGAAAAAATGAAACTCAATTTGAAAAACATGAGTTTGGAGAATTTAGATTTGTTCCTTTGTTGGAAGATAAAAATTAGACAGAAAGCCCGATTTAATCGGGCTTTATTATTTTTGGACTAAATCTAAAGCCTGTTTTAAATTTTCTTTTTCAATTCTGAGAATATAATTAACAAAAACGGATTTGTCATTTTTGATCTGGCTTTCTTCCAAAGCAGAAAAATATTCTTTTATATTATTTATTTCAATAGATGCGTAAGTGTAGTTGTTTTGAAGTAAAATCCAATTCAATATCAAATTAGCCATTTGAAGATTTCCTTTTGCAAAAGGACTAATTTCAAGTATTTTTAAATTAGCTTCTGATGCCAGAATTATTGGATGAAGATTATTTTTATTCGATTCATACCAATTAAAAAACAAACTCATTTCACGTGCAACTAATGAATCGTCTTTATATTTTCCTAAATGTTCAACTTCAATTCCTTTAAAAATTAAAGAATGAAGCGCAAGGAAATCTTTTTCATTTACATGAATTTTCTTCTGGTTTAAATCTTTTATAAACAATGTTGCTTCTTGAAAATTAATGGCTTCAAGATGATTTTGAATACTTTTTCCAGCAATCGTTAAACCGTCATTTATAATAGATTTTGTTTCTTCAAATGTCAGCGGACTTTCATTTAATTGAATACTATTAAAAACAAAGTTTAATTCTAAAGTTTTTGATATTTGACGTAATTCAAAATGATTCAGAGATTGTATTTTGTTTTTTAATATTTCGATCTCGTCTAAAACTATTTGAACTGAAGATAAAAGTACTGAGTTGTTCTTTTTTGAATTATTTTGAATTTCCTGTTCCGCTAATAAAAGCGCCTTCAAGGCAAATTCTTCATCGCCAATTTCGAAAAGAATTTTTTCCTTGAGCCATGCAATCATTAAAGTTTCGTAATCAATTTCTAAAAGTTGGGCAAGCTTGATAATTTGATCTCTAGTAGGTTTCCGGGTTCCCGATTCAAATTTGCTGATCAATGCTTGGTCTATCTCAGCCATTTGAGCTAATTCACGAGTTTTTAGCCCTTTTTGTTCTCTCGCATTTTTTAAAAGTGATTTCATTTCTTTGTTGATGAAATTTTGAGTCTTGACAAAAATAGTCATTCATTTAGTCATAAAAAAAAAAGCAACATTTAAAGTTGCTTTTTAATATTTTATTTTGGAGGTAAAGAACCGTCCTTTCTCATTTCTTTGACAACGGCCTGCATAATTGCGTCGACGGTTTGTCCAAGATCTGTAACGTATTGTGATTCTGTAGTTCCTGTCCAGATTAATTTGTTCTGTTTTAAAGAAAAGATATTGGTTTCAACCATATATGATGTCGTTTCTTGGTAATAACCTGGATCATAAAAATTTGGCGAATACATGCCGTACCAATTCCCGAAACCATAGCCGTACATTCCAGTGTACATTCCGTCAAAACCGCCATAGTACATTCCGGTATAAGTACCCGGTACATAAGTAGTCTCTTTTTCCTTGCTAACTAAACGCATAGTAACGACGCCATCAAAGTTCTCATCTTGCAGGATTTTCAACTTTTGCTCTTGAGTTAATTGTGTTGTCGCATTTAAATACTGATAAGAAGTTTTGAATACAGGATTGCTTGCTGCAATTCTATTTTCTGTGATTCTTCTCGATGCTTCGTCTTTTACCAAAGCAACAACTAAAACTTTTTTGAATTGTTCTTGAGCAACAGTTACGTCTGGATCTCTCCAGCTGTTTACGATTGAAGTATTACTGCCACAACCTGAAAGGGACAGTACAATAATTAACAAGATTAGATACTTTCTCATATTTTACAGTTATATTGTTTCTAGTAAAAATAACGATAAAATATTTATAAACTCATCATTTAGAGAAAATTAAAAAGCGTTTTTAATTGTAAGCTTTTTTAATTCTGTCTAAATCGCGTTTTGTATCTTGTTCTTTTAATGATTCGCGTTTGTCGTAGTTTTTCTTTCCTTTGCAAAGGCCAATCTGTAGTTTTGCCAGTCCTTTTTCGTTGGTAAACAATTTCAAAGGCACAATGGTAAGTCCTTTTGCTTGAACACTTTTATGTAATGTTTTTAATTCTTTTTTGTTTAAAAGCAATTTTCTTTCACTTCTGGATTTATGATTGAATTGATTTCCAAAAGAATATTCTTCAATATAGGTATTGATGGCGAAAAGCTCCATACCGCTAAATTCGCAAAAACTTTCTGTGATGTTTGCTTTTCCTAATCGAATAGATTTGATTTCGGTACCAGCCAAAACAATTCCAGCAGTATAGGTATCGATTATTTCATAATCAAATCGGGCTCTTTTATTAAGTATGTTGACAGATTTTATCATAACTGCAAATGTAAAACAAAATTGAAAAAAAATAAGATGCCAAAGATAAAAGTAAAGAAAAAACTGCATTACTAATTTTTGAATTCTTTAACCGCATTCAAACAAAAAAAAATGCCGTAATTAATTTTACTCAAATTTAAATTGCTTTTTAATTTGATTAATCTCAATTTCTATTTTGTAATTTTGTAAAAAAGAAAGACCGTGCTTTTTTAGAGTACGGTCTTTTTTATATAATTTTTAAATGTGATAGAATGGAAAATAAATCAAAAGATCCTTTACACGGAATAACACTTCAAAAAATTGTTGAAACTTTAGTAGATTATTATGGTTTTGATACTCTTGGTGAATTAATACCAATAAAATGTTTCAGCTCAAATCCGAGTATAAAATCATCTCTTACTTTTTTAAGAAAAACAGATTGGGCTCGTAAAAAAGTAGAAGAGCTTTACATAAAATCAATTCCTAAATTCAGCTAATATTATAATTTATACGAAATCATGACACCACCTCGGTATGGCATCCATTCGCCACTTTTGTTCCAATCTTTGGCTCTTTCATATCTTCCATTTCCATATGGGCCAATAGTTCCGTCGCTATAGTAACCTTTGTAAAATCCTTGATGCCAGCCCCCTCCGGCGAAAACATCTAATAAAAATTTATCACTTAGTTTAATATTGTATCCAATAGTAACTCCTAAACGGTAACCAAAACCGTGTTCATATTCATTAGTGTTCCAGTAATTCCATTTTTGAATTCTGTAGATGTCTGGACCCGCATGTCCTCCAACATAAAAACCGTCGTATTTTTCTTTAAAATGATAACGAATCTCTGGAGTAAAAGTGTAGAATTCCATTGGACTATGGCCGTTGAAAGACTTCCAGAAAGATGCCATTACATCAAAACTGAAAGTGGTTTTTTCGCCAATACTCGTTTCAACCCCAACATTTGGTATCGCTAAAAGTGCAGTTGCACCATTAAATTTGATAAAAGTTTGACTTTGTGAATGAACTGAAAATAAGATAATGGCTAATAAAAATATTTTTTTCATAAAGTTGTTTTTAGAGCGAAATAATGTAAGTGGCTTATTTCGCGTGCAAATATAGCGTATAAACGTACTTTTCGCCTTGGTAATATTTGTTTTAACAAATATTTTTTATGTCAGAAATTAGCAAAAATCTATTTTTTTAATAATGAGTATATTACCTTATCTAAAAAACGGCCTTCATAAAAATCAGATTCTTTAAAATGAGCTTCTTTAACAAATCCACATTTTTGCAATACTTTTTCAGAGGCTAGATTTTCGGGATCAATTACGGCTTCAATAGAATGCAGTTTCAAGTCTTTAAATCCGTATGTGATTAAGCGCTTTACAGCTTCTGGGATAATTCCTTTCCCGTGAAATTCAGGTAAAAGCATGTAGCCAATTTCGGCGCGGTAATTTTCAGGTTGCATTCTGTAATAACCAATAATGCCAAGAAGTTTAGGATTTTCTTTTAAAGTAATTGCCCAATTGATGCCAATATTATTGTCAATATTAGTATTAATGGTTGTGATATGTACCAACGCATCTTCGTGGTTTTTAGCCAACGGACGCGGAATATATTTCATAGTTTCCGGATTTGAACGCAATTCAAAAATTTCATTCACATCATCATCTGTAATTCTTCTTAAAAGCAAACGTTCCGTTTCGATTATCGGAAAAGGGTGAAAGTTAAATTCTAGCATTTTACAAAATTTTAATACTAAATTGAGAATGAAAAGTCTGATCAACTTCTAAAACCAAAACGCCTTCTTTTTCAAATAAATTTCCTGAATTTGTCGCCGTATCTGAATAACCAAACCATGGTTCAATACAAATAAAAGGTGCTTTATCTTTGGTCCAAATTCCTAAACTCGGAAAATCTTCAAAATCAACTTCAATATAAGGTTTTGAATTTTCAAGAATAGTCAGAGAATTTGATTCTAAGGTTTTGAAAACCAGAGCATCATTTTCGAAAAGTTTATGATTTAACGGAACTACACTATTTGTCGTTTTTAAAACTTCGGTTTTATTAGAAATCAAATCATTTTCTAAAAGATTGTATTTCAATGATTCTTCTTTTTCAAATTTAAGCGCATAGTTTTCAAAATTTTCTGGAAGCGCAATTGCAGGATGCGCACCAATTGAAAACGACATTTTTGATTCACTCTTATTAATTACGACATATTCGATACTTAATGAATGACCTTCAATTGTATAAATGATTTGCAATTCAAATTCGAAAGGATATTTTTTTAAAGTTTCTTCATTTGATTCTAGCGAAAAAACGGCACTATTTTGTGTTTTTTCGATCAATTGAAATTCCATATCTCTTGCAAAACCATGTCTTGGAAGTTGATATTCTTTTCCGTTAACGGTATAAGTATTATTTTTTAAAGTACCCACAATTGGGAAAAGAATTGGCGAATGTTTTCCCCAAAAGTCAGGATTTCCTTCCCAGATGTATTCTTTGTTTTGATTGTTTTTTAAAGAAAATAATTCTGCTCCCGCGTGTTTAATCGAAGCAGTCAATATTGAATTTGATATCGTTGTTGTCAAAATAGTAAAATTGAAAAGGTTGTTTTTAATGCAGATGTAAAGATATTTGAATAAATTTTATTTTTTTACGAAAATGGTTCAATTTTATTTGATTGATAAAATTTTGCTAAAATTAAATTTAAGCTTAAATATTTCTCTGTCAATAGCTTTTTTTTTCATTAATTTGCTACATAAACAGCTAAAAAATATGAAAAAGCAATCTTCAAAGGCCATTTTAACCGCGGCTTTACTTTTTGGAATTTCTTTTGCATGGGCACAGCAAACTCCGCCGGCGCAAACAGCAAATCCAGTAAACAATTACAATTATCATGATGCCTTCGCTCCGCATTTTTATACTAAAAACGGAACAGCTACACGCACAGCAAGCGGACAGCCAGGAGTGGAGTATTGGCAAAACAGAGCCGATTATCAAATCACGGCAAAATTAATCGCCAATACAAATGAAATTGTTGGTACAGATGAAATTACATATACAAATAACAGTCCTGACAAACTTGGATTTCTTTGGCTGAATTTAGATCAGAATTTGTTTAAAGATGATTCAAGAGGAAATGCGGTTGTGCCTTTAACAGGAAGTCGTAACGGCGCTCAAGGTCAGGTTTTTGATGGTGGAAATAAGGTTAAATCTGTGAAAGTGATTTCTGGTGGAAAAACCAAAACAGAAGTTGATGCAAAATATATTATTACAGATACCAGAATGCAGATTTTTCTTCCGCAGGAATTAGCAGCAAAAGGAGCTTCTGTAAAAATCAAAATCGAATATTCATTCATTGCTCCGTTTGAAGGATCAGACAGAATGGGAGTTCTAGAAACTAAAAACGGAAAAATCTTCACTATTGCGCAGTGGTACCCACGTATGTGTGTGTATGACGACGTGCGAGGATGGAATACAGCGCCGTATTTAGGAGCGTCTGAGTTTTATTTGGAATATGGAGATTTTGATGTGAAATTGACTGTTCCTGGGAATCATTATGTTGTGGCTTCTGGAGAATTGATAAATGGTCAAGAAGTTCTATCAGCAGAGCAGTTAAAAAGATATAAAGATGCTTCTAACAGCGATAAAACAGTTATGATTCGTACTGCTGCCGAAGTTGCTGCAACGGCAAATACTAATGCAGGAACTGAGAAAACTTGGCATTACAAAATCAAAAATGCTCGCGATTTTTCTTGGGCATCGTCACCAGCTTTTATTTTAGATGGAGCAAAAATTAATCTTCCAAGTGGTAAAAAATCATTGGCATTATCAGCTTATCCTGTTGAAAGTGATGGTCAAGGAGCATATGGACGTTCTACGGAATATGTAAAAGGTGCGATTGAGCATTATTCAAAACAATGGTTTGAATATCCTTATCCAGTTGCTACAAACGTTGCAGGAAATGAGGGCGGAATGGAATATCCTGGAATTGTTTTCTGCGGATGGAAATCGAAAGGACAAGATTTATGGGGAGTTACTGACCATGAATTTGGGCACATTTGGTTCCCAATGATTGTTGGTTCAAATGAGAGATTATTTGCATGGATGGACGAAGGATTTAATACTTTTATCAATTCATTGAGCACTGCGGCATTCAATAATGGCGAATATAAAGAGCCTGCAACCGATTTACATGAAGAAGCTGAGCCTTTTACTCGTCCTGATTTAGAAACTATCATGAGTTCTCCTGACAATATGAAGGAAGCAAATATTGGTATGTTGTGTTATTTTAAACCAAGTGCAGGTTTGGTACTTTTGAGAGAGCAAGTTTTAGGAAAAGAACGTTTTGATACGGCTTTTAGAACTTATATTCAGCGTTGGGCTTATAAACACCCGCAACCAGATGATTTCTTCAGATCAATGGAGAATGTTGCTGGTGAAGATTTAAGCTGGTTCTGGAGAAGCTGGTTTGTAAACAACTGGCGTTTTGATCAAGGTATAAATTCAATTAAATATGTTAAAAACGATCCTTCAAAAGGGGTTGTGATTACAGTTGAAAATTTTGATAAAATGCCAATGCCAATTGTTTTAGATGTTAAAACAAAAAGCGGAAAAGTTACCAGAGTGAATTTGCCTGTTGAAATTTGGCAACGTAACAATGATTGGTCTTTCAGACATAATTCTACTGAAGAAATCGAAAGTATTACGCTTGATCCAGATCATGCTTTCCCAGATAATAATGAGTCTAATAATGTTTGGACTGCTGGAAAAGGAAAAGTTGAAAAAGATGTAATTCTAGACGGATATTTAGGAACATATACCACTACAATATCACCTTTGACAATTGATTTTACTGAGAAAAATGGTGTTTTGAATGCTGAATTGACAAACTATCCAAAATTTGCAGTAAAAGCTGTAGCTGGAGAAAATGATACTTTTGAGTCAAAAAGAGCAGGAGTAAAGTTTAAATTCAATGAAGCTAAAACAGGTGTAGATATGACTTTATCTGATGGAAAAGTAATTTCTTTTACTAAGAAGTAAGATTTAAAATTTTAAATAACATAAAACCCGATAGTTTTTGGACTATCGGGTTTTGTTTTTTGTTTCTCCCGATTCTTCTGGATCAAGTTTTAAGTTTCAGGTTATAAAGTTTCAAGTTTCAGGTTTCAAGTTGGTTTTTAAAAAAAAACTCAGAACCTTAGCATCTCAGTACCTCAGTATCTTAGAGCAAAAACCAACAAATCATTAAAAAAATGTTAGAATTTTAATTTTTTGTTTTGTAAATAAAAAAATAATGTACTTTTGCACCGATGAATAAAATAAGTTTACATATAACTTCTTTGTCACGGACAAACTCACCTAGTACTTCTCCCGAAGTACGGATACTATCTATATAGTATTCACTGAGTTTTATAGCCGTATATTTATTCATATCCCTTTTTCATTTTGAAATCACATAATTTGTCCTTTGGACAAACATATCCTAAAAGTATTTATTTTTTTGTAAATTTTCTTAATCAATGGTTTGATTTTGAATATGTTACTTCTATTTTGCTTAATTTTATTGGATTCAATTCTGGATTTCAAACGAAACAATATTCTTTAATTTTTAACGCTAAACTTCAATAATTGAAATGAAGATCTCTATTGTTGTTACCCAGGAAGAACACTTCAAATTCGCACAAGAAATTTGCGATACGATAGAATCATCTGCCTTGTTGAGAGGTACGGGGATTGCTAAAAGAACTCCTGAGTACATTCAGAAAAAAATGTCGAATGGTGATGCGATGATTGCTCTGGCAGACGGGAAATTTGCAGGTTTTTGTTATATCGAAAGCTGGCAACACGGAAAATTCGTGGCACATTCGGGATTAATTGTACATCCTGACTACAGAAGTTTAGGTTTGGCAAAAAAAATCAAATCAAAGGTCTTTGAGTATTCTTTGAAGAGATTTCCAGATGCAAAAATATTTGGAATTACGACTGGTTTGGCTGTAATGAAAATCAACTCTGAATTAGGCTATAAACCCGTTCCGTTCTCAGAACTTACAACTGATCCAAGTTTTTGGGCAGGCTGTAAAACGTGTACGAACTTCCCGATTTTACAAAGTAAAGAAAACAAAATGTGTCTTTGTACAGGAATGTTATACGATCCAAAAGAAAAACAAAAAACACCGCCAAGACATCCTTTTAATGAGGCTGTTTTAAGCAGACTTAAAAAAATCAAACAGGCTTTATTTCTAAACAAATTATTGTCATTTGTTTTTTTATTCAAAATTTAATCAAAAGAAATCTCAAACTGCTACATACGAAAGTATTAGCCTAAATTATAAAAAATGAAAAAAGTAGTATTAGCTTATAGCGGAGGATTAGATACCTCGTATTGTTTGAAATATTTAAAAAATGAAAAAGGATACGAAGTTCACACTGTACTTGTAGATACAGGAGGATTTTCTGCTGAAGAATTAACAGCTATTGAAAAAAGAGCTTACGAGTTAGGAAGTGCACAACATGCCAACTTAACAATTTTAGACAAATATTACGATAAAGCTATAAAATATTTGATTTTCGGAAACGTATTAAAAAACAATACTTATCCATTATCAGTAAGTGCAGAGCGTGTTTTTCAAGCAATTGAAGCTATAAAATATGCGAAAAAAGTAGGAGCAACTGCAATCGCTCACGGAAGTACTGGTGCAGGAAACGACCAAATTCGTTTCGACTTGATTTTCCAAACTATTGCTCCAGAAATCGAAATTATTACTCCAATTAGAGATTTAAAATTATCAAGACAAGAAGAAGTTGATTATTTGGCTCAAAACGGAGTTCACTATTCTTGGGAAAAAGCACAATATTCTATTAATAAAGGACTTTGGGGAACAAGTGTTGGAGGAAAAGAAACTTTAACTTCAAGTCAACCATTGCCAAGTGAAGCTTATCCATCACAATTACAAAAAGAAGGTGAAGAAAAAGTTACGCTTCATTTTGAACAAGGAGAATTAGTTGGTTTAAACGGAAAAACCGATAAACCATCAAATAATATTGTAGCTCTTGAAAAACTGGCAAGTGCTTATGCAATTGGTAGAGATATTCACGTTGGCGATACTATTATCGGAATTAAAGGAAGAGTTGGTTTTGAAGCTGCAGCGCCATTAATTATTATCAAAGCACACCATTTATTAGAGAAACACACGTTAGGAAAATGGCAACAATACTGGAAAGAACAATTAGGAAACTGGTACGGAATGTTATTCCACGAAGGTCAGTTTTTGGATCCAGTTATGAGAAACATTGAAACTTTCTTGCAAGACACTCAAAAAACAGTAAATGGAACCGTAACAGTTTCATTAAAACCATACCATTTCTCACTTGACGGAATTGAATCTGAAAACGATTTGATGAACACAGGTTTCGGTCAATACGGAGAAATGAACAATGCTTGGACATCTGACGATGCAAAAGGATTTATTAAGATTTTAGGAAATGCACAAAACATATTCTCATCTGTAAACAAATTAGGTCATGATTAATGTCGGAATTATTGGTGGTTCGGGCTACACAGCCGGAGAACTCATCAGAATTTTAATGTATCACCCAAAAGTAAACATTGATTTTGTTTACAGTACAACAAATGCCGGAAAACCGCTTTCTGTAGCGCATCACGATTTGTTGGGTGATATTGAAATGAATTTCACAGCTGAAATCAATCCCGATGTGAATGTTGTTTTCTTGTGTTTAGGTCACGGAAAATCGATTTCATTTTTGAAAGAAAATCAGTTCGCAAGTCATACTAAAATCATTGATTTAGGAAATGATTTCAGATTGAATAAAGATGCTCATTTCGAAGGAAAAGATTTCGTTTACGGTTTGCCTGAAATCAATAAAGCCGAAATCAAAAAGACAAATTATATCGCTAATCCAGGTTGTTTCGCAACCGCTATTCAATTGGCATTGTTGCCTTTAGCAAAACATAATTTGTTGAATAATGATGTTCATATTAATGCCACAACCGGAAGTACAGGAGCAGGAGTAAGTCTTTCAGAAACTTCTCATTTTAGCTGGAGAAATAACAATATGTCGCATTATAAAGCTTTTGAGCACCAGCATTTGGGAGAAATCGGAGAAAGTTTAGTTCAGTTACAAGATGATTTTGACAGTGAATTGCTTTTTATTCCGAACAGAGGCGATTTCCCAAGAGGAATTTTTGCAACCTTATATACATTATGCGATGATAGTTTGGAACAATTGGTTGCGAAATATGAAGATTTCTACAAAGATGAACCTTTCGTAACCGTTACCACAACAAACATCAACATGAAACAAGTGGTGCAAACGAATAAATGTATCATTAGTTTATTGAAAAAAGGAAACCGGGTTCTCATAACATCAATTATCGATAACTTAACCAAAGGTGCTTCAGGACAAGCGATTCAAAATATGAATTTGATGTTCGGTTTAGAAGAGACCACAGGTTTACATTTGAAACCAAGCGGATTTTAATTTAGTTGATAGTTTTTGGTTTATAGTTGATGGAAACATCAGACTCAAAACCATCAACCATCAACAATCAACCACAAACTAAAAAAAGATGAACTTATTCAACGTTTACCCATTATACGACATCACTCCAGTAAAAGCAGTAGATTGTACAATTATTGACGACAAAGGAGTAGAATATTTAGATTTATACAGCGGGCATGGTGTGATTTCTATTGGACACACACAGCCAGATTATGTAGCAAAATTAAAGAATCAGATAGATAACTTAGGTTTTTATTCGAATGCAATTCAGAATCCTTTACAGGTTGAATTGGCTCAGAAATTAGGAAAACTTTCTGGTTTAGAAGATTACGAATTGTTTTTATGCAGTTCTGGTGCTGAAGCAAATGAAAATGCTTTAAAATTAGCATCTTTCCATAACGGAAAATCAAGAGTGGTAGCTTTTCATAATTCTTTCCACGGAAGAACTTCTGCAGCGGTTGCCGTTACAGATAATAAAAAAATTGTCGCACCGATAAATGCACAGCAAGAGGTAACTTTTTTACCTCTAAACCAAATCGAATTAGTTGAAGCGGAATTAGCGAAGGGCGATGTTACAGCAGTAATAATCGAAGGAATTCAAGGAGTTGGAGGTTTAGACCAAGGAACAACAGAATTTTTTCAAGCTTTAGAAAAAGCATGTAAAAAATACGATGTTGTTTTGATTTTAGATGAAGTGCAATCTGGATACGGAAGAAGTGGAAAATTTTTCGCGTTTCAACATCACGGAATCAACGCTGATATTATCTCTGTTGCAAAAGGGATGGGGAACGGATTTCCAGTTGGAGCGATTTTAATTTCTCCAAAATTCGAAGCAAGTTTCGGATTATTAGGCACAACTTTCGGCGGAAGTCATTTATCTTGTGCAGCAGGAATTGCAGTTTTAGATGTAATCGAAAAACTGGATTTACAGAAAAATGTAAACGAAGTTTATGAATATTTCCTAGAAAAAATCAAAGAAGTTGACGGAATCAAACAAGTAAAAGGAAAAGGATTAATGCTTGGAGTTGAGTTTGATTTTGATGTAGCAGCTTTAAGAAAGAAATTGATTATTGAAAAACACATTTTTACAGGAAGTGCAAACAATAAAAATCTATTAAGAATTTTGCCGCCTTTAACTGTGAAAAAAGCAGATATTGATACGTTTGTAAAAGCCTTGAAAGAAAGTTTAGAAGAGCTATAATGTTAATTTGTTTAATCGTTTAACTGTTTAATTGACTAAACGAATTACCGATTAACCGATTAACCAGTTAAACGATTAAACCAACTAACCAATTAAACCAAAAAAATGAATCCATTATCAATTGAAAAACGCAATGCGGTTTTGCGATCCATGGCAAAGCTGGTCGAGCAGGAGCGGAATGAGATAATCCTAACCAATCAGGAAGATCTTGCTGATTACGACGGCTCAGATTTAGCAATGGAAGAACGCTTAAAAGTAGATGATAAAAAAGTCGACGAAATGATTTTATCATTGAACCAATTAGCTTCTCAAGAAGATCCTGTTGGAGTTGAGCGTTTTCATTTTACTCATGATAATGGGATAAAAGTGGTGAATAAAACAGCCGCTTTTGGAACGATTTTAATTATTTATGAATCTCGCCCAGACGTTACAATCGAAGCGGGAGGAATTGCTTTCAAATCTGGAAACAAGATTTTGTTAAAAGGAGGAAAAGAATCTTTAAAATCAAATTTGAAAATCGTAAGTCTTTGGCACAAAGCCTTAGAAGAAAACGGAGTTGCAAAAGACTGGGTGGAATATCTGAATTACAACAGAACAGAAACTCAAGTTTTCTTAGAAAAACCAACTCAAAAAGTTGATTTAATTGTTCCAAGAGGAGGTGAAAAACTAATTGAATTTGTAAAAGCGCATGCAACTTGCCCAGTAATTGTAAGCGGACGCGGGAATAATTTTGTTTACGTTCATAAAGATGCCGACACAGATTTGGCTTTAAAAGTGATTTTAAACGCTAAAACTGCTAAAATTTCGGCTTGTAATGCTTTGGATAAAGTTTTAATAGACTCCAAACTGCCAAATTTTGAAGGCTTCGCAGCAATGCTTATTGAAGCTTTAATCGAATCAAAAGTAGAAGTTATTGTAGATAAATCGTTAGAGAATTTTGAAAATACCAAAATTATCAAAAACGAAGATATTTGGTACGAGGAGTTTCTAGATTATAAAATCGTAATTGGAACAATCGATTCGCAAGAACACGCAATCGATATGATCAATAAATATTGTGGAGGACATTCAGCAGCCATTATTACAAGAGATAACGAAGTTGCGCAACAGTTTATGGAGTCGATAGATGCCGCAGCAGTTTATCAAAATGCCTCAACTCGTTTTACAGACGGCGGGCAATTTGGTCTTGGTGGAGAATTAGCAATAAGTACTGATAAATTGCATCAACGCGGTCCAATTGGACTTCAACATCTCGTAACAAATAAATGGTACGTGTACGGAAAAGGACAGATAAGATAATTTTAGATTTTAGAGTTTAGATTTTAGATTATTGGAACTTGAAATTTAATTGTAGATAAAGCTTTGCGAACTTAACGTTTTGTAAACACATACAATATAAAAAAAACCTTGCGCACTTTGCGGTTAAAAAGAATCGCAACAAAACAACAACAATGGGTAAGAAACGAATTTTATTAAAAATAGGAAGTAATACTTTAACCAAAGAAACCAATCATATTTCCCGGGGAAAGATTGAAGACCTTGGAATACAGATTGCAACTTTAAACGATGAATATGAGTTTATCATCGTAAGTTCAGGAGCCATTGCGGCAGCAAAGCAGTTTGTAAAGTTGGATAATCAAGATAAAGATGTTTTTGTAAAACAGGCTTTGGCTTCAATCGGACAGCCTCATTTAATGCGGATTTACAATGAAAATTTTAAGGATTTGGGATTAAATACTTCTCAGTGTTTACTTTCTTATTCTGATTTTGAAAAAGAGCAGACTAAAAAGAACATTGTAAATACCATTAATGTATTGGTTAAAAACAATTACATTCCGATTATCAATGAAAATGATACCGTTGCTACAGATGAAATTCGGTTTGGAGATAATGACAAATTAGCGGCTTTAACGGCAGTTCTTTTGAACGTTGATATTCTGATAATTGCCACGAATACAAACGGAATTTACACGAAAGATTCTATCCATGATGAAGTTCCTCAAACAATTAAATTGGTAAATGATTTAAAAACGCTCGAAAAAGAAATTGGCGAATCAAAATCATCACACGGAACAGGAGGAATGCAGTCTAAAATAGAAGCAGCAGGAATTGCGAAAGCAGCAAATATCGAAACCTGGGTTGTCAATGGATTGAATGATAATTTTATTCTGCGAGCATTAAAAAACGAAATTCCGTTTACGAAAATTGTGTAGATATGTTTATTTGTTTAACCGTTAATTCGGTTAATCGATGGAGCAAATAAACAGTTAAACAAATAAACGATTAAACAAAAAAACAATGAATTATATTTCAATTAAAGATATCGACTCATTATCAAAATGGGTAAAAAGCGCAATCAAAATCAAAAAAGATCCGCTTAAAAATAAAAAATTAGGTAAGAATAAAACCTTAGGAATGTTATTCTTCAATCCGAGTTTAAGAACGCGTTTGAGTACTCAAAAAGCGGCTTTGAACTTAGGAATGAACGTGATGGTAATGAATTTTAGCAATGAAGGCTGGACTCTAGAATTCGAAGATGGAGTTGTGATGAATTCAGGTGCTTCAGAACATATTAAAGAAGCTGCAGAAGTAGTTTCGCAATACTGTGATATTATCGCAATTCGTGCTTTTGCCGGTTTGGTTGACAAAGAAAAAGATTATCAGGAAACTGTAATTTCAGGATTTCTGAAATACGCTACAGTGCCAATTGTAAATATGGAAAGTGCTGTTCGTCATCCATTACAATCTTTGGCAGATGCCATTACAATGGAAGAACACAAAACAAAACACAAGCCAAAAGTGGTTCTTTCATGGGCGCCGCATCCAAAAGCGTTGCCTCAGGCAGTTGCGAATTCATTCGTAGAAATGATGCAGATGCAAGAAGACATGGATTTTGTAATTACACATCCAAAAGGTTATGAACTAAGTCCAGAAATTACGGAAGGATGTAAAATCGAATACGATCAAAACAAAGCTTTTGAAAATGCCGATTTTGTTTACGTAAAAAACTGGAGCAATTTCAACGACTACGGAAAAGTAACCAACAGCGATCCAAATTGGACCGTTACAGCTGAGAAAATGGCATTAACTAACAACGGAAAATTCATGCACTGTCTTCCAGTTCGTCGTAACGTTATTGTTAGTGATGAAGTTTTAGACGGAGAAAATTCAATCGTAATTGAACAAGCGAACAACAGAACGTATTCAGCACAATTAGTTTTACAAAAGATTCTTAAGAAAATATAATTTTTTTAAAGTTGCTAAGATTCTAAGCTACTAAGATGCTAAGAAACTTTGCGAAAAAAAAACTTAGTATCTTAGAATCTCAGAACCTTAGAATCTTATGCAAGTATCAGTAATAAAAATAGGTGGAAACATCATTGACAATCCAGCAGAATTGGAACAATTTTTAACCGATTTTTCTAAAATTGAAGGTTATAAAGTTTTGGTTCACGGCGGTGGAAAATCGGCTACAAAAATGGCGCAGAGTATTGGTCTGGTTCCGCAAATGATTGACGGACGCCGAATTACAGATGCTCCAATGCTTGATGTTGTAGTCATGATTTACGCTGGGCAAATCAACAAACATATTGTAGCGCAATTGCAGGCAAAAGACAATAATGCAATTGGTTTTTCTGGTGCTGACGGAAATTTGATTCAGTCCACAAAAAAAAATCACCCAACAATTGATTATGGATTTGTAGGCGATGTAAAACAAGTCAACACTAAATTACTGTCAACTTTATTAGAAGCTGGAGTTGTTCCCGTTTTCTGTGCAATTACACACGATAAAAATGGACAATTGTTAAACACAAATGCAGATACGATTGCAAGTGAATTATCAATTGCATTATCTGAAGTTTTTGATGTTACGCTAACATATTGTTTTGAAAAGCAAGGTGTTTTGCAAGATTCAGAAGACGATTCATCGGTTATAACAGAAATTAACGAAACATTATACAATAAACTAAAAGAAGAAAAAGTAATCCATTCCGGAATGATTCCGAAATTGGATAATTGCTTCAATAGTTTATCAAGAGGCGTGCAGAAAATTAAAATTGGGCATCATAAAATGCTCCAAAATTCAGATATTCCGCATACAACTATTACATTATAAAAAAATGTTGCCACGAATTGACATTAATTTTTGCTGTTAAAAGAGAAAATAATTTTAGAGATACATCAAAAAGTTTATTTTGATTTTAAATCTGTGATAAAAAAATAATGTTTGAAAATCCGTGTAATTAGTGGCAAAAAAATAGAGCGCACGAGGTATTTTAAATAAATTTGCGCAAGTAAAAATGGTAAAAGGAAAGCTCAAAAACTTTGTTGCTTTGTCCCTTTGAGCCTTTGAACCTTATTAAAATGAAAAATATAGATACGCTTACTCAGGAAGCAATTAGTTTATTAAAGAACCTAATCGTAACACCTTCATTTTCTAGTGAAGAAGACCAAACGGCTCTTTTAATCGAAAATTGGTTCAATCAAAACGAGATTCCTTTCAAAAGAGAAAACAATAATGTGTGGGCTTTCAACAAGTATTTCGACGAAAATAAACCAACACTTTTACTAAACTCACATCACGATACCGTACGTCCTAATCAGGCGTATACTAATGATCCGTTTAAAGCGATTGAAAAAGATGGTAAATTATTCGGATTAGGAAGTAATGATGCCGGAGGATGCTTGGTGTCATTATTAGCGACATTTGTACATTTCTACGAGAACCAAAATCTTTCTCACAATATTGTAATGGTGGCTTCTGCGGAAGAAGAAAGTAGTGGGAAAAATGGTTTGAACAGCGTTTTAAAACATTTACCTGAACTAGATTGCGCAATTGTAGGTGAGCCAACTTTGATGCAATTAGCAGTTGCTGAAAAAGGTCTTTTAGTTTTAGATGTAAAAGTAAAAGGAACCGCAAGCCACGCCGCACATCAAAATGATGATAATGCATTATACAAATCAATTCCAGTAATGGAATGGTTTAAAAACTATAAATTCGACAAAATATCTGACGTTTTAGGTCCCGTAAAAATGACTGTAACGCAGATTAATGCAGGAAAACAGCACAATGTCGTGCCGTCAGAATGTGATTTGGTAGTCGATATTCGCGTTACAGATCGTTATACAAATGCTGAAATTCTAGAAGTGGTGAAAGCAAATGTAAACGCAGAAGTAACACCAAGATCAATGCATTTAAATGCTTCTTCTATTCCAGTTTCGCACGGTTTGGTTCAAGCAGGGATTGCTTTAGGAAGAACGACTTACGGCTCGCCAACGCTTTCAGATCAATCGGTTTTAAGCTGTCAGTCTTTAAAATTAGGACCAGGGGAAACGTTGCGTTCACATTCAGCAGACGAATTTATTTTTGTAAATGAAATTGTAGAAGGAGTCGACCTGTATATCAAAATACTAACCGATTTCTTTAAATTATAAGAAAAGAAATTAAACCCGACAGGTTTTTAAAACCTGTCGGGTTTGTAAAAATATGACCTATGAAACTTTGGGAAAAAGGAATACCAACAGATAAACAAATCGAACAATTCACAGTAGGAAACGATCGTGAACTGGATTTGGTTTTAGCAAAATACGATGCTTTAGGTTCAATTGCTCATGCCAAAATGTTGGGACAGATTGGTTTATTAACTGCTGACGAAACAACATCTTTAGTTGATGCATTAAACGAAATTATCGCTGATATTGTAGTTGGAAATTTCGAAATCGAAGACAGTTTCGAAGATGTACATTCTAAAATTGAATATCTTCTTACTGTAAAACTAGGCGATGCAGGAAAGAAAATCCACACCGCACGTTCTCGTAACGATCAAGTTTTAGTCGATGTTCATTTGTACTTAAAAGATGAATTGAAAGCGATAAAAGAGCAGGTAAAAACTCTTTTTGATTTATTAATGGAATCGGCAGAAAAACATCAAAATGTACTATTGCCAGGTTATACACATTTACAAATCGCAATGCCATCATCTTTCGGAATGTGGTTTTCTGCTTACGCCGAAAGTTTAATTGATGATATTACAATGCTGAACGCAGCTTCAAAAATTGTAGATCAGAATCCGTTAGGTTCTGCTGCAGGTTACGGAAGTTCGTTTCCAATCAACAGAACATTTACAACAAAAGAGTTAGGTTTTGAAACCTTAAAATACAACGCAGTTGCAGCACAAATGAGTCGCGGAAAAGCAGAAAAAACAGTTGCTTTTGCAATGACGAGCGTTGCAGGAACATTGTCAAAATTTGCGATGGATGTTTGTTTGTATATGAGCCAGAATTTCGATTTCATTGGACTTCCGGCGCATCTTACAACGGGCTCAAGCATTATGCCTCATAAGAAAAATCCAGACGTTTTCGAGTTAATCAGAGGAAAATGCAACAAGATTCAGGCGCTTCCATACGAAATCACTTTGATTACAAATAATCTTCCGAGTGGTTATCATAGAGATTTACAGCTTTTAAAAGAAGGTTTGTTTCCGGCAATTCAGACTTTGAAATCTTGTTTAGATATTGCGATATTTTCTATAAAAGACATTACAGTAAAAGACCATATTTTAGAAGATAAAAAATACGATTATTTGTTTACGGTTGACACATTAAACGAAATGGTGGTGGAAGGAATGCCGTTTAGAGATGCTTACAAAGCAGTTGCTGAACAACTAGAAGCAGGAACATATAAATCTCCAAAAGAAACAAAGCATACGCACGAAGGAAGCATCAACAATTTATGTTTAGATGCTATTAAGGATAAAATGAAAGCGGCTTTTTAACATTGCTAGATGTAAAAAGTAAGATGTAAAATTAAAAAAGGTCATTGATTATCAATGACCTTTTTTAATTTGTAGCTTTTAGTTTTTAATTACTTTGAACGTTTTTGTTCTGTTTTCAATCTGAATTTTACAGACATAAGTACCTTTTGCAAGACTTCCCAGATTTAATTCTAACTTTTCGTCTGGTGAAATGTTTTTCGATTTTGTGAATACTTTTGAGCCATTAGACGAAAATACATTTATAGAGGCTGTTCCGTTCTCCGAACTTGAAAATTTGATATTCAAAATGCTGTCAATTATTGTTGGATAATAGTCAAGATTTATTTCTGGACTTTTTTTTTCACCCAATCCTAAGTTGCTGCAGCTTGATGCGATCTTTCCATCAGCAGAAACTTGAAGTGTAGCGCCAGCACCACAAGTAGTATTGGTCACATAGCCAGCAACATTTGCGGCAGGAAGTACAGTATATGTGTATGTAGGTTTTGCAACAGCATCGCCAAAATCAGCCGAAGCATTTAGCGAATTCACAAAGCTGATTCCAACTGTTCCGCCATCAGTACTGATGTAATTTTTAAAAACAGTTCCAATTTTAGAGAAGTCAGTACCTTCAACATAACAAGTCGAATTTTTATCACCTCCGCCTAAACCAATTGCAAGTGAGCCAGAAACCGAAGTATTGTAATAGCAGTTCAAAATATGCAGTTCAGCATTTCTGCCTCTTGGCATACGTTCTTTACAGCCTTCTGCCCAATAACAATTTTTAAAAGTTATACTAAAGTGACCATCAGCGGGAGCATCGCTTTTATTAGAGCCAACTAAATTGGTAAATCTATGATCATCGGCACCGCCAGAACCGCCTGCTTTTGGCGTTTTTAAATAAGTAAATTTTGTCCAAGAAATAGTCACATTATCAGCTGCGCCTTTATTATCGAAATTGCCATCCATTCCGTCTTGAAATTCGCAATGGTCCACCCATAGATTTGTCGCTTCAGAAGTTAGATTATCATGACCATCAACGTCGTACGCGCCTGGACCTTCAAAAATTAAATTTCTGATGATGATATTATTTGAGCCTGGTTTTATGCTTAAAATTCCAGATCCTGCAGCAGTTTGATCCGTGCTGACTAATCTTGCTCCAGGAAGACCAATAATGGTTTTGTCGTTAATTAATAAACTCGTGTAAGTGCAATTTATGGTACCGGAAACCAAAATAACTTGTGGCGTGGTTAGTTTGAGTTTCGCCGTCAAATCAGCATAAGTTGATACTGTTACTGGAGCCGCATTTCCGCCGCCGGTGGCATTGGCTCCAAATCCCTCAGGAGCTGTCATGTAATAGTTTTGCGCAGAAATAAGGTTGGCGCTAGCTAAAAGAAAGAGCAAAATTAGTTTTGATTTCATTTTTTTGTTGGTTTGTTAAGTGGTTTTGTATTGCAAATATATAATAAAATGTAATCGATTACATAAATGTAATTAATTAAAATTTAATCTGTTCTTTTTTAATAATTTTTTAAGGAAAAATTCGATCGAACTAAAAGTTGAAATCTCACGATATTGCCACTAATCGTTATTTTTAGCGAGATTATATTTACAATTTTTGGCTTTATTGAATCAAAAAACACTATTTTTGAAATGCACATTTATAACCAGCGTATGAATAAATTTGATGCCCAGAACACCAAACAGCTTTTGGATAAACAGTTGATTACAGACAATCAATATCAAGAAATAGCGACCTATCGCGATCTAGGTATTTTCTCTTTAAATGCTGAGCTAAAGCTTTTTCTTTATTTATCAGTTCTGCTATTCACCTCGGGAATAGGAGTGTTGATTTATAAAAATATTGATACTATTGGCCATATTGCGATCCTTTCACTTTTGTTGATTGTCATTGTGGTTTGTTTTTATTATTGCTTTAAAAATGCAAATGGATTCCAGAAAACTGAAACAACTTTTGATCATCCTGTTTTAGAATATTTAGTTTTAGCAGCAAATATTCTCACATGCATTTTTATTGGTTATCTACAATTTCAATACAAGCCCTTTGGAACACATTACGGATTAGCGACGCTAGTGCCAACAATAGTGAGTTTCTTTTGCGCTTATTATTTTGATAATAAAAGTGTTCTGACAATTGCTATAACAGGTTTGGCGGCATATGTGGGGCTTTCGGTAACGCCACAAGATTTATTGAATAACAATGATTTTTATAGCAATGAGAGTTTGAGTTATTCTGCCGTGATGCTTGGCATTCTATTGGTTTTATGGACAATTTACAGTAATCGAATTTCTCTAAAAACGCATTTCAATTTAATCTTTCTGACTTTTGCTTTGCATATCATCAGCATTGCTGCAATTAGTAATTTAATGCATGATGATAGTTTGATTTGGATGATTTTTACTTGTGTTTTAGCGGGTTCGACATTATATTTTTATAAAATCAGTTACGCTTATAAGGCGATGTCGCTGTATGTTTTTATGATTCTATACGCTTATGTTGGCGGTAATATATTTTTGGCTCAAATTTTTAAAGATATTGATTTCTCTGACATTTTCGAAATATTTGTTTTTCTATTGCCGGCCTATTTCATTGGCTCAATTGTAATGTTTATCAAATTAATTAAAAACTTTCATAAAGAAATAGCCGAATGATAATTCACGATAAAAATTCACTTGACAATTTAGCTTTAACTGAAGAAGCAAATTCATTGGAAAATGGAGGTTTCATCAGTAAAGAACAAAAGAAATTTATTAAAAAAGAATTGCCTGTTTTTAAAAGTCAAAGCAATATTTTGGTTCGCTTGGGCTTTTTTATATTAGGCGCTTTTTTGTACGCTTCAATTTGTGGTGCAGTTTCTCTTTTAGCAATTGATAACGGAAATATTTATGTCAATTTTTGCTGTTATATTTTCGCTGCAATTGGATTTGCAGGATCAGAATTTCTAGCTAATGAAAAATATTATCAGCATGGACTTGATGATGCTTTCAATTTGGGAGCAATTTTAAATATCGGGATTGCGATTGCCGTAACAACAGAGGGTTATGAATTAGTAATCGCCTTTTTTGTAGCAGCCGCTTCTATTTTGGTGTATCTAAGATATTTACATTTGTTATCGCTACTTGTTTTTTGTTTGGCAAGTTCAGCCATATTGTTTTATGGAATGTTTGAATTTGGCGAAATCGGAAAAGCTGTTTTGCCTTTTACTGCAATGATTTTTGCTACGATTTGTTATTTTTTTACAAAGAAATTAATTGCTAATCTCATGAAAAGTTATTTTTACAAGGGACTTTTGCTGGCAAATAGTTTTTATTTGGTTCTGTTTTATCTTTCTTGTAACTATTTGGTTGTGAGAGAACTTTCTTCAGCGCTTTTGGGAGTCGAAGTCAAACCGGGAAGCGATATTCCGTTTGCTTTATTCTTTTATGCTTTTACTTTCATAGTTCCAATTGTGTATTTAGTCCAGGCTTTAAAGACCAAAGATAGAATCATGCTTTGGATAAGTTTTCTTGCGATTGGATTTTCAATTTATACCATCCGATTTTATTACGCTGTATTGCCAATTGAAGTTGCTTTAACTTTTTGCGGACTCGTTTTATTCGCAATTGCGTATTTCTCAATTAAAAAACTAAAAGACAAAGAAACTGGCTTAACATTTAAGCCAGACAGAATCAATCATTCCGATTCATTATTAAATGCGGAAGCACTAATTGTCGCTTCAACTTTTGGAATGAAACCAGAAGTAAAGCCACAAGATTCTCCAATGGAATTTGGAGGCGGAGGTTTCAGTGGTGGCGGATCTGAAGGAAATTTTTAAATTTATGAAAAGTTAAATGTAAAATGTGAAATGTTTTGAGTCATCTCACATTTTACTAAAATCATCTCACAATCCTATATTTTACTTTTCAACGCCTCAGCATCAATATCGCTGTGCGAAACATCATAAACAGCTTTTCCGTTTTTGATTAATATCAATTGAGGTGATTCATGATAAACACCAAAACGATTTGCAATTTCATTTGAAATATCACGATGCGCAATCAAATCCAAGAAATAAGCATCAACAACTTCTTCAAGATCAAATTCTCTTTCAAATTGTTTCAATGCCATTCGGCTGATACTGCATCTTGTGCTGTGTTTGAAAATTACGACTGGCTTTTCATTAGAAATAGTTTCAATTTCCATTAATTGAAGAATATCGGTTAATTCTGTCCAGTTCACTTTACTTTTTGGAGCTTCTGAGTTCTCTGAACTTCCGAAGATTGAATTAAAAAAACTCATATTTGGCTTGTTTTGTGACTTTTTGACATTAAAAAATGATTAAAAACATCTTTTTTATGTCATTTTGTCTTTATTTTTACTATGGAATATAATTTGTCTATCCGAGTACAAAGTTAGATTATTTGAGTTAAAAATATATCTCAATAAATTGTAACTTTAATCGTATTGAATATCAAGTAATTAAATCAATCATAAATCGAAAAAAATATGAATATTAACAAGTTTACTATTAAATCGCAGGAAGCCATTCAGCTGTCACAGCAATTAGCACAGCGAAATGGTCAACAACAAATTGAAAACGAACACATTTTCAAAGCAATATTTGAAGTTGATGAAAACGTAGCCCCGTTTATTTTGAAAAAATTAAATGTAAATGTGCCCTTGTTTTTGCAAATTCTAGACAGTACAATTCAGAGCTTTCCAAAAGTTTCTGGAGGTGATATTTTGCTTTCCAGAGACGCAAATAAAGCTTTGAATGAAGCTGAGATTATCGCGCAAAAAATGAACGACGAATACGTTTCGATCGAGCATTTAATTTTAGCAATTTTTGACTCAAAAAGTAAAGTTTCTCAAATCTTAAAAGATCAAGGAGTTACTGGCAAAGGTCTTAAAGCCGCTATTGAAGAATTACGTAAAGGCGAAAGAGTGACTTCAGCATCTGCTGAAGAAACCTATAATTCGCTTAATAAATACGCTAAAAACTTAAACGAATTAGCACGAACAGGAAAATTAGATCCGGTTATTGGTCGTGATGAAGAAATTCGTCGTGTATTGCAGATTTTGACTCGTAGAACCAAAAACAATCCAATGTTGATTGGTGAACCGGGAGTTGGTAAAACAGCAATTGCAGAAGGTTTAGCACATAGAATTGTAGATGGCGACGTTCCAGAAAACTTAAAAGAAAAAATCGTTTTCTCATTAGATATGGGAGCTTTGATTGCCGGAGCGAAATACAAAGGAGAGTTTGAAGAGCGTTTAAAATCGGTTGTAAAAGAAGTTACGGCTGCAGAAGGAGATATTGTCTTATTTATAGATGAGATTCACACACTTGTAGGAGCGGGTGGAGGAGAAGGTGCCATGGATGCAGCCAATATCTTGAAACCGGCTTTGGCTCGTGGAGAATTGAGAGCTATTGGTGCTACAACTTTAGATGAATATCAAAAATATTTCGAAAAAGACAAAGCCCTTGAAAGACGTTTTCAAAAAGTTCTAATTGATGAGCCAGACACAGAAAGTGCAATTTCGATTTTGCGTGGAATCAAAGAGAAATACGAAACGCATCATAAAGTTCAGATTAAAGACGAAGCAATTATTGCAGCAGTTGAACTTTCGCAACGTTATATTACTAATCGTTTCTTGCCGGATAAAGCGATCGACTTAATGGACGAAGCAGCTTCTAAACTGCGTATGGAAATCAATTCAAAACCGGAAGAATTAGATGTTTTGGATCGTAAAATCATGCAGTTGGAAATCGAAATCGAGGCCATCAAACGTGAAAAAGAAGAAAGCAAACTGAAAATCCTGCACATGGATTTGGCGAACTTAAAAGAAGAGCGAAACGAAATCTATGCAAAATGGAAGCAAGAAAAGGATATTGTTGATGGAATTCAGGCTGTAAAACAAGAAATTGAAGATTTTAAATACGAAGCTGAACGCGCAGAACGTGATGGTGACTACGGAAAAGTAGCTGAAATTCGTTACGGAAAAATCAAAGAAGCACAGGAACGCCAAGATACATTGCAAAAGCAATTATTGGAATTTCAATCTGGAAATTCTTTGATTAAAGAAGAAGTTACCAGAGAAGACATTGCAGAGGTTGTTGCAAAATGGACAGGAATTCCTGTTACAAAAATGCTCCAAACAGAAAGAGAAAAACTATTACACCTTGAAGACGAATTGCACAAACGTGTAGTAGGTCAGGAAGAAGCGATAGAAGCAGTGAGTGACGCTGTTCGTAGAAGCCGTGCCGGTTTACAGGATATGAAAAAACCAGTTGGATCATTCTTATTTTTAGGAACAACGGGAGTTGGTAAAACCGAATTAGCAAAAGCTTTGGCCGAATATCTTTTTGATGATGAAAATGCCATGACGCGTATCGATATGAGTGAGTACCAAGAACGCCACAGCGTGAGCCGTTTGGTTGGTGCGCCTCCTGGATATGTAGGTTATGATGAAGGCGGCCAGTTGACAGAAGCCGTTCGTAGAAAACCGTATTCTGTTGTATTGTTGGATGAAATTGAAAAAGCGCATCCAGATACGTTCAATATTTTGTTGCAAGTTCTAGACGAAGGCCGATTGACAGACAATAAAGGTCGTCTGGCTGATTTTAGAAACACAATCATAATCATGACTTCGAACATGGGAAGTAATATTATTCAGGAGAAATTCGAGAATCTTAAAGGCGGTGTTGAAGCAGCGACAGAAGCAGCTAAAAACGAAGTTTTAGGATTATTAAAACAAACTGTTCGTCCTGAGTTTATTAACCGTATTGACGAAATTGTAATGTTTACGCCGCTTACAGTAGAGAATATTTCACGAATCGTAAGTCTGCAGTTGAAGAGTGTTACAAAAATGCTGGCACTGCAAGGCATTACGATGGACGCAACTCCAGAAGCTATAGCATACTTGGCAGACAAAGGTTATGATCCGCATTTTGGAGCAAGACCTGTAAAACGTGTGGTTCAGAGAGAAGTGCTGAATCAATTGTCAAAAGAAATTTTGGCTGGAAATATAACAACAGACAGCATTATTTTGCTTGATGCATTTGATGGAAAACTGGTTTTCAGAAATCAGACACAAACAGCAGAATAAATTTCTAAATATTTAATGTTCAAAAACACCAATCAGAAATGATTGGTGTTTTTTTTGTGTTAAAACCACAAATGTTGAAACTTTTTTCAAAAGTCGTATAAATGAAATCTCGAAGATAATTCTCAAATTTACGTTAACTTAAAATCAAAAAGCTATGAATAATATTTTTAGAGGTTTAATTGCAGGATATGGTGCAAAAAAGTTAGGTGGAGGATGCTTCAGTACAATACTTATTTTTGTAATAATTTGGGCGCTTTTAGGGCAATGCCATTAGAATTAAATCCGATTTTCAACTAAGAAATTAGGATAAAAAGTGGTAGATTCGCATCACTAAAACTAAATTAAAAAAATGGGTTCAGGTTTTTTCGCTCTATTAGATGATATCGCAGCAATTATGGATGATGTTGCCGTAATGAGTAAAGTTGCAGCAAAAAAAACAGCTGGAATTTTAGGCGATGACTTGGCTGTAAATGCCGAAAAAGCTTCTGGATTCGCATCATCTAGAGAACTTCCTGTTTTATGGGCAATCAGCAAAGGATCGCTTTTAAATAAAATCATAATTCTGCCAATTGCGTTTCTTTTAAGCGCTTTTTTTCCGGTAGCAATTATGATAATTCTGGTTCTTGGAGGATTATTTTTGGCTTACGAAGGAGCCGAAAAAATCTACGAATTCTTTTTTCCGCATGCGCACGAAGAATCAGAAGGAATTACAGAAGAAGTTTTGACCGAAGAAGAGATTTTAGTAGTAGAAAAATCAAAAGTAAAATCGGCCATTGTAACCGATTTTATTTTATCTGTCGAAATCGTAATTATCGCTTTAGGAACCGTAATTGGAAAGCCATTATTATCGCAAATTGTAACAGTTTCAATTATTGCGGTTATTGCAACAGTTGGCGTTTATGGAATCGTTGCACTAATTGTTCGTATGGACGAGGTTGGTTTTAAAATGATTCAGCACAGCAAAAAGGAAAAGAGTCTGTTGAAATTTATCGGAAATATTTTGGTTCAAGCACTTCCAAAAGTCATTAAAGCATTGACCGTTATTGGTACAATCGCCTTGATTTTAGTTGCCGGCGGATTGTTCGTGCATTATATTCCGTTTATTCATCATTTAGCAGAGGAAAGTACGATTCCTGCCATTGTTAAGGAATTTATTGCTGGACTTGTCTTAGGTTTTATTGTTCTATTAATTGTAAACCTTTTCAAAAAGCTTTTCAAAAAGAAAAGTGCTTAATACAATTTCAAAATATATAAATAAAACATCAGTCAACGCTGATGTTTTTTTGTTTTAGAAGCACAATAATTCGGTTTCAAAAGCGCTTTTAGTCCCGCTCTCCGCTATATCTTTTTCCTGCTAAAGAAGCGGGAAAAAGGATACCGCTTCGATCGCGGCTAGGCAAGAAATTTTTATTTTTATAAGAAATATAGGTCTTTTTTAAAAATATTCTCAAATAATAAACTTTTGATTTACAATTGTTTGAGTTTTTAATAAAACTATTTAACATTTTCTCCAAGCAACCTTTGCAACTACGCCACATCTTCATAGTAATTAACAATTAATTATTATTTTATATGAAAAGGTTTAAATTAAAATCAGTTTTAGTAGTATTATTTTTATCAACTGCATTAATTTCATGCAGCAACGACGATGACCACGCAGAAGCGGCAGTGAAAACAAAAACCGCATTTGTGACAAAAATAGAAGGTCCTGCAACAGGAAAAGTAAACGACGAATTAAGCTACGATGTAACTTTTACTGTAGATAATGCTTGTGGTGAATTTGATAAAATTGCTGAAACTACAATTGGTGAAACAAAAGGATTAGAAGTTGTAGCAAAATATCCAGTAAATGGAGTTTGTACACAACAAATTCCGGATCCTAAAAAGACCGTTTACAAATTCAAAGCAACTGCAAAAGGAACATTTGATATCAAATTCAGAAAATCAGAAACTGAATTCTTGACTCAAAAAGTCGTAATCGAATAAACAGCCTTTCTTAGTTGATATTTTTTTAGGTTGAAAAGCCATTTTGCAGAAGTTTATAATTAATCTGATGCGAAATGGTTTTATTTTTCCAAAAAACATTTAATTTAGGAAATGAACTTTGTGTTCTTATGCAAAATGTGCACATTAAATATATAATCTTCGTGAACTTTGCGTAAATCTTTACGCTCTTTGCGGTTAATCAGACTTTGTCATTCCTCTAAAATTTACTATTTTTGCACTCTAAATTTTATGTCATGCCGAAAAGAAAATATAAAATATCAGTAATTCAGTTAAATCTGAATGATGTTGCTGAAAATAATCTTAAAAAATGTATCAGCTGGGTAAGAGATGCTGCAAGCCAAGGTGCTGAAGTAATCTTATTGCCTGAATTATATAGCAGTCATTATTTTTGCCAAAGTGAAGATGTAGATAATTTTGCATTAGCAGAACCATTGTACAGCACTTCTTTTATTGCTTTCAGCGAATTGGCAAAAGAATTAGGAGTTGTAATCATTGTTCCTTTCTTCGAGAAAAGAATGGCTGGAATTTACCATAACAGTGCTTATATTATCGATACAGATGGTACAGAAGCAGGTTTATACCGTAAAATGCACATTCCAGACGATCCGCATTTCTATGAGAAATTCTATTTTACGCCAGGAGATTTAGGTTTCCAAGCAATTGAAACTAAAAAAGGAACTGTAGGAACATTAATCTGCTGGGATCAATGGTATCCAGAAGCGGCTCGTATTACAGCGCTTAAAGGAGCAGAAGTGTTGTTCTACCCAACCGCAATTGGATGGCATCCAAAAGAAAAAGAACAATACGGTGAAAACCAATATGGTGCATGGATGAACGTAATGAAAGGTCATGCTGTTGCAAATGGTGTTTTCGTTGCTGCTGCCAATCGAATTGGTCTTGAAAAATATCTTGAAGGAACAGAAGGCATCCAATTTTGGGGCGCTTCTTTCATCGCTGGACCGCAAGGAGAAATTTTAGCTCAAGCATCACACGATAAAGAAGAAATCTTAATTGCGGAAGTTGATTTAGACTTGCAGGAGAATGTTCGCCAAAACTGGCCATTCTTCAGAGACAGAAGAATTGATGCTTTTGGTGATATTACAAAAAGAGCAATTGATAAATAATAATTTATCTTCAAATAAAAAAGGCGGTTTCAAAAGTATTGAAACCGCCTTTTCTGTTTTTATATAGATTCTTATTTCACTTGGAAAGTAACTCTTCTCACGATTTGACGTGCTTCTTTAGATTTTTTGTTAACAGATGTATCTTCTCCATTAGCAACCACATTCAATCTTGAAGCATCAATTCCCGCATTTACGGCTACTTTTTTCACAGCTTCAGCTCTTTTTCTAGATAATTCAGTGTTGTAGCTTGAACTTCCAATTTCATCAGCATAACCAATTATATCAGCTGATTTTCCGGGATTGTTTTTCAAATATTTCACTAAGAAATCAACTCCAGACAACGAAGCATTTGTTGGTTTAGACGAATTGAAATCAAAGTAAACGTTTACATAACCACCGTTGATTAATTCTTCAACAGTATTGTTTGTAATCGTGCCACTGCCTTTCTTTTCATACGTTTTGTCTAAGTAGCTTTCTAACTCATCTGGTACACCATTTTGATTATTATCAATAGATTGTCCTTTTGTATTTACAGCAACTCCAGTAATGGTATTTGGTTCCAAATCATACAAATCGGCAACACCATCTTTGTCTGTATCTAAAAGTCCAGTTTCAACTAAATCCACTCTTTTTTCCAATTCGCTGATTCTGTCTTCTTCGCCCACCCAGTCAGCATGTTTTTCATTTTTACCTAAGTAAAAGGTCAAACCAACAGAAGCATTAAGCAACACACCATCTAATGAACCAGTTGTAGTGTTTCCCATTCCGTCAAAGTTCCAGTTTTGTCTTCCGTTTACAATTCCAGTAAGGTCACCAGTCAACGCCACTCTGTTGCTTAATTTGATTTGTCCAGTTAAACCCATAATTCCATGAGCCATATAATCTTGACCACCCGGACCAGTTTCGGTACTAATTTGCGAAACTCCAAAACCTCCGTGAGCTAAAACGCTAACTGTGTTTGTCCAAGTTTCAAAATTTAAAGCACGTCCAAGATTGATAACACCTTGAAGACTTGCTCTAACGTATCTGCTTTCAAAATCAGGAGTGTTGTCGCGCTCTTTAAACTGGTCGTAACCAACATCTAGTTTAACCCCAAATTTAGGACTAAACATATAACGTACACCCAAATCAGCATGAAACGGATTTAATGTTGAAGTCGAATAACCTGGCGTTATTGCACGCATTGGTTTGTTGACTCCGCCATTTAATTCTAACGACCATTTGTTGTATTCTTGTTGAGCAACAGAAGGAGCTACTGAAGTTGTCATATTTTGGGCGCTTGCAGAAAACGCTGCTATCAGAAAGGACAGGGATAATAATTTCTTTTTCATGATATTCAAATTTAAATTGGTTTTTATAATAAACTCATGACAAAATTATGCGGTGGGTTTTAGAATGTGTTCTATTTGCTCTTACATAATTTCCACGTTTTGGCTTTTTATTATGTAAAATCGTTAATGAAATCAAAATTCTGAAACAAAAAAAAGGACAAAATGTATATTTTGTCCTTTTCTCCCTTTTTAAAGTAAAATCTATTTTAAGTCCGGCTGATAAATTTTAATGCTTCCGTCGCCTTCGCTGCTTACTACTAATAAACTTCTTTTAGTAGGGCTTTTTGAAGCCGGAATAAACAATACACCCTCTGGTGCATCACCTGTTTTTACGGTCTGTAAATATTGAGGCGAAGTAGGATTGGTAACATCATACGTCATAAATGCGTCGGATCTTTCAAGACCAACAAACAGAATAGTTTGATTTCCCATTTTTGTAACAACAACTGCTTCTGGCTCAGAACCTTTATCATCGCTTCGTTTGTCGTCATACGTTCCTAATTCGTTTGTTTTTTTATCAACGTCATTTTTGCTGTCAAAAACGATTTTCCCTGTATTTCCATTCCAAATTGAGAAAGATCTTGCGCCAAAACTTACCATTTCGTCTAAATCTCCGTCTCCGTCTGTGTCGCCCATATCAGCAACAAGATTTAATCGGCCCATACTTGGATCCAATTTTAAAGTTGCAGCATCTGGAAAAATTGTCGGATCAAGCTTAAAGCTTTTCATTCTTTTTACATCTGTATAAGCAGTATATTCTCTCGCATCACCTTCATTTGCAGTCACAAAATAAGGAACATTGTTTACAGTAAAATGGCTGATTGCATCTGGCATATACATTCCTTTAACTTTCCATGGATTGAAAGCAATTTTATCGTCGCTATCGCTTACGTCGATTGCGTTTTCGGCAGTATTAAAGTCTTTTAAGCCTAAAGGATAAATCGCTGTAATAGTTTTAGAAGTCAAATCAACTTTTGCAACACCATTATTTTCTTGTAAAGTTACCCAAGCCGTTTTAGAATCATCAGAAATTGTAATGTATTCTGGTTCAATGTCCTGAGCAAAGCTTTTAGCATATTTTGAAATTCTGAATCCGTCTTTAGCTAATGTTGTTGCTTGACTAGCAAATGAAGCAAAATCAAGTGTTGTAACGTTATAAGTGCTTGTTTCAATAATAGAAATTGTTCCATTTGGATCTTGTGAATAATCGGTATTTGGCTCGCCTTCATTTGCGGTCATGATAAATTTTCCGTCAGGTGAAAAAGTGATCATATCTGGCAGAGCACCAACGGTTACTTGCTTGATTAAGCTGTAATCTGATGTGTTGAAAATCACAACTTTTCCGTTTGCTTGCTTGTTAACAGTCGATTCTAAGGCAACAGCTAATTTTCCGTCAAAAACAGAAACACTGTTTGAAGCACCTTCGTAAGCAGTTAAATCAATTTTCCCGATTTTTAAAGGTTTTGTAGGATCAGAAATATCAATAACATCAATTTGATTTACACCGCTGTTGTTTACTGTAAAAAGTCTTTTTGTCTTTTCGCAGTATGCCGAAATCTCAGCTGCAGCTTCTCCGCCAATAGTAATTGAACCAATTTCTTTGAAAGTTCCTGGATTTTCATTTGCAGTAACTTCTGGTTCCCCATTTGAATTTTCGTCGTTATTACAGCTTGTCATGATAAGTAAAGCTGTTAATAATGAGATACTTAATTTTTTCATTTTAATAGTTTTTAGTTGTGCCAAAAGTAAATACGAGGATTTTTTTATGTATTAAGCCTTTATTATTTAATCTTTAACTTAATTTTTGGAAGATAATTTTTGTGAAATTTCAGAGGATTTTATGGCAGATGTTTCAAAATCCTAACGAATGCTTATCTTTGTACACTTTCAAAATATAGAACGTTTTTATGTCAACAAATAATAGAAGATTTCCAGCAGAATGGGAAAAACAGCAAGGAATTGTATTGTGTTTTCCGCATAATGGCAATGATTGGCCGGGAAAATACGAAGCTGTTCAATGGGCTTTTGTAGAATTCATTAAAAAAGTAGCCACTTTTGAAACTGTTTTTTTGGTCGTAGCCGATGAAAAACTGAAAGAAAAGGTCGCCGATATGCTTGAAAGAGCTCGCGTTAATGTTAAAAACGTTTCTTATATTATTCATAAAACCAACAGAAGCTGGATGCGTGATTCGGGACCAATTATTGTAAAGAATGGTTCAAAAAGAGAAGCGCTAAATTTCAATTTTAATGGTTGGGCAAAATATAAAAACTACCAATTAGATAAATTTGTTCCGGGTAAAGTGGCTGATTTTATTGATGTTCCACTAACGCAGGTTATGTACAAAGGAAAACCGGTAATTGTTGAAGGTGGTGCGATTGATGTTAACGGAAAAGGAACGTTATTGACTTCTGAAGAATGTTTGATGCACCCAACAATTCAAGTTAGAAATCAAGGTTTTACCAAAGAAGATTACGAAGCTGTTTTTAAAGAATATCTTGGCGTTACCAATGTAATCTGGCTTGGTGATGGAATAGAAGGTGATGATACACACGGTCACATAGATGATTTATGCCGATTTGTAAATGAAGATACTATTGTAACCATTGTAGAAACAGATAAAAATGATTCAAATTATAAACCTTTGCAGGATAATTTGAAACGTCTGCAAAATGCAAAGCTAGAAAACGGAAAATCGCCAGTTATTGTGGCGTTGCCAATGCCAAAACGTGTTGATTTTGAGGATTTAAGATTGCCAGCAAGTTATGCTAATTTTTTAATCTTGAATAATTGCGTTTTAGTACCAACATTCAATGACAGCAACGACCGCGTAGCTTTGAATATATTATCAGAATGTTTCCCAGACAGAGAAGTAATCGGAATAAGTTGTATTGATTTCATCTGGGGATTCGGAACTTTGCATTGCTTAAGCCAGCAGATTCCGGCTTAATTTTCTAATCTCGTAATGATGCAAAGGCGCAAAGTTTTATTTTGAAAAGCTTTGTCAATTAATCTCGCAAAGGCGCGAAGACGCAAAGTTTTTTATGCATTGTCAGGCTGAGCGATCCCGAGGCTCCGGGAGAAGCCCCGAAAAGTGTAGGTAGCAATGAAGCGTACTGTTTGTCATTTCGACGAAGGAGAAATCTTCGCAAGTAGCTCCGCAGCAATAAGCTCATCTTTGTAGAGTTTCTCGTGAAGATTTCTCCTTCGTCGAAATGACAAAAATGAGATAAATCTTTTCGAGATTGAATATAAAAACACAAAAAAAACCTTGGTTCTCACCAAGGTTTTTCTATTTCTAAATCTCTTCAGATTCGTTATCTTCTCTTCATTGTCTGATGAAAGGCGGTAAAAGTTGGCTTGAAACTTCGCCAAAACCAATTCGGACTTCATTGCTTTCGCAGAAACCTCTAATAATTACAGTATCGTTATCCTCAATAAATTTACGTTCGCTGCCGTCTTTTAATTTAAGCGGATTTTTTCCTCCCCAAGTCAATTCCAGCATAGAGCCAAAACTATCAGGAGTAGGACCAGAAATAGTTCCAGAGCCCATCATGTCGCCAGAATTCACACGACATCCGTTTGAAGTATGATGCGCTAATTGCTGGCTCATCGACCAATATAAATATTTGAAATTTGATTTTGAAACTATTGTTTCTTCAGCATCTTCCGGTTTAATTGAAACTTCTAAGTGAATGTCAAAAGCTTTTTTGCCTTTTGTTTGCAAATAAGGAAGCGGTGACGGATCTTGTTTTGGCCCTTTAGTTCTAAAAGGCTCTAAAGCATCCATTGTCACAATCCATGGAGAAATTGATGTTGCAAAGTTTTTGGCTAAGAATGGTCCAAGAGGCACATATTCCCATTTTTGAATATCGCGCGCGCTCCAGTCATTTAATAAAACCATTCCGAAAATATAATCCTCGGCTTCATATGTTGGGATATTTTCACCCATGATATTCACATCAGTAGTAATAAAAGCGGTTTCAAGCTCAAAATCTACTAAGCGAGAAGGTCCAAAAACGGGATAATCTCCGCCGGCAGGCATTGTTTGTCCCATTGGTCTGTGAACCGGAATTCCAGACGGAACGATTGTAGAACTTCTTCCGTGATATCCAACTGGAATATGCAGCCAGTTTGGCAGAAGCGCATTCTCTGGATCGCGGAACATTTTTCCTACGTTTGTAGCGTGCTCTTTACTAGAATAGAAATCAGTGTAATCACCAATTAAAACCGGCAATTGCATCTCTACATCGTCAATATTAAAAATAACAATATCGCGATCTTTTGTTGAATCTCTAAGTTGTGGATTGGTTGCGTCGAAAATATCAGCGATACGATTTCGGACTAGGCGCCATGTTTTTTTTCCGTCAGAAATAAAATCATTCAGCGTGTCCTGCATAAACATATCGTCAGTTAAATCTATTCCCTCAAAATAGTTTAACTGTTGTAAAGCCCCTAAATCTATAGCATAATCACCAATTCTAGTTCCTACTGTAACGACATTTTCTTTAGTAAGAAATACACCGAAAGGAATATTTTGAATAGGGAAGTCGCTGTTTTGTGGCACTTCTAACCATGATTTTCTTTTGGTATCGTTGGCGGTTATCGGCATGTTAGATGTTAATTATTTGTTGAAAAATTACATGTCAAATATATCATAATCTAACTGTATGACAAACGTTTTTTTGTATTTTTGCATCAAATTAACGAAAAACGAAAAAATGCAACGCGACGAACAAATTTTTGATCTTATCCAAGAGGAAAAAGAAAGACAAATTCACGGACTAGAACTTATTGCTTCTGAGAATTTTGTAAGTGACGAAGTAATGGAGGCAGCTGGTTCTGTTTTAACTAATAAATATGCTGAAGGTTATCCTGGCAAAAGATATTACGGAGGCTGCGAAGTAGTTGACGTTATTGAGCAAATTGCAATTGACAGAGCTAAAGAATTATTTGGTGCTGAATATGCAAACGTACAGCCTCACTCAGGTTCTCAGGCAAACACAGCGGTTTACCATGCTTGTTTGAATCCTGGTGATACTATTTTAGGTTTCGATTTATCTCACGGTGGTCACTTGACTCATGGTTCTCCTGTAAACTTTTCAGGACGTTTATACCGTCCAGTTTTTTACGGTGTAGATGTTGAAACTGGCCGTTTAGATTATGATAAAATTCAAGAAATTGCAACTAAAGAACAACCAAAATTAATTATCGCTGGAGCTTCGGCTTATTCTCGTGATATGGATTTTGCTCGTTTCAGACAAATTGCTGACAGCGTTGGAGCGATCTTATTTGCTGATATTTCGCACCCAGCAGGTCTTATTGCAAAAGGGTTATTAAGCGATCCAATTCCACATTGTCATATCGTTTCTACAACAACGCACAAAACATTACGTGGACCACGTGGAGGTTTGATTTTAATGGGGAAAGATTTCCCAAATCCACAAGGATTGACAACTCCAAAAGGAGAAATCAGAATGATGTCATCTTTATTAGACTTAGCTGTTTTCCCAGGAAATCAAGGTGGACCTTTAATGCACATTATCGCTGCTAAAGCGGTTGCTTTTGGTGAAGCGCTTAAAGATGAGTTTTTTACATATGCAATGCAATTACAAAAAAATGCAAAAGCAATGGCTGATGCTTTCGTAAAAAGAGGTTACAACATTATCTCTGGCGGAACTGACAACCATATGATGCTTATTGACTTAAGAAATAAAAACATTTCTGGTAAAGAAGCTGAAAATGCATTAGTAAAAGCTGAAATTACAGTAAACAAAAACATGGTTCCGTTTGACGATAAATCTCCATTTATCACGTCTGGAATTCGTGTTGGAACAGCTGCAATCACAACTCGTGGTTTAGTTGAAAAAGATATGGAAACTATCGTAGCTTTAATAGATAAAGTTCTTGCTGATCATACAAACGAAGATCTTATCGAAGAAGTTGCTGAAGAAGTAAACGAATTAATGAGCGAAAGACCGATTTTTGCATATTAATTAGTTTAAAGTTTAAGGTTTCAAGTTTAAAGTTTTGTAGTGCGCAATTGGGCGTATTACGAAACTTTAAACTTTTTTCGTTTAGAATGAAAACTTGAAACTTGAAACAAAATAAACCTGAAACAAATTTAAAAAATGGGCGTACTAAGATTACAATTGCCAACGGACCCAAGATGGGTAAATATTGTTGAGAAAAATATTGAAGAAATTCTAACTGATCACGCTTGGTGTGAGCAAAAAGCAGCAACAAATGCGATTACAATTATCACCAATAATTCTGAACATCAGGATTTGGTAAAAGATTTATTGGCTTTAGCCAAAGAAGAAATCGATCATTTTGAGCAAGTTCACAATATCATCATCAAACGCGGATTAAAATTAGGCCGTGAGCGTAAAGATGATTATGTAAACGAACTATATCAATACATGAAAAAAAGCGGCGACGGAAGCCGTGTTTCTGGTCTTGTAGAAAGATTACTGTTTTCTGCAATGATTGAAGCTAGAAGCTGTGAGCGTTTTAAAGTGCTTTCTGAAAATATTCAAGATGAAGAATTAGCTGTTTTCTATAGAGAATTAATGGAAAGCGAAGCGGGTCATTATACTACATTCATTACTTACGCACGTAAATACGGAGTAGGAATCGATGTTGAGAAACGTTGGAGAGAATGGCTGTCATTTGAAGAATCAATTATTACGAATTACGGAAAAGGAGAGACTATTCACGGATAGTTTTTTGTTTCTTTTGTTTAATGTTCCAAGTTCCAAGTTTCAAGTTTGTCACGTTGAGCGAAGTCGAAACGCGTTCCAGTTATAAACTTTGTGAATCTCCGTAAAATCTTTGTGAGTCTCTGTGAAATAAAAAACATTCAAATCAACACTTTCACGAAAGCGAATTGATAATTGTTCAAAAGTTCAACTTTTTGTTAATCTAAAATCTAAAGTCTACAATCTAAAATTCCTTACATTTGAGAGTAACCAAAATCTCGAACTATGAGAATAGAAATGGACCTAAAATTGGGGTTTAAAGACGTAATGTTTAGACCTAAACGATCAACGCTCAAAAGCAGATCAGAAGTAAGTTTAGAACAAAATTTTAAATTTTTGCATAGCACTTCAACTTGGATCGGAATTCCGATTATGGGTGCCAATATGGATACTGTTGGAACATTTGAAATGGCTCAGGTTTTGGCAAAAGAAAAGCTTTTTACAGCAATTCATAAACATTACACTTTAGAAGAATGGAATAATTTTCTTCAAAACGCAACTCCAGATTTCTACGACTATATTGCCGTAAGCACAGGAACAGGAAAAGAAGATTTTGAAAAAATTAAAAAAATAATTACTGCAAATCCCTTGCTGAAATTCATTTGTATTGATGTTGCAAATGGTTATTCGGAACACTTTGTTCAGTTTTTGAAGAAAACCCGAAAACAATATCCAGATAAAATTATTATTGCCGGAAATGTAGTGACAGGCGAAATGACCGAGGAATTATTATTAGCCGGTGCTGATATAGTCAAAGTCGGAATTGGACCAGGTTCTGTTTGTACAACTCGCGTGAAAACAGGTGTTGGTTATCCTCAGTTATCCGCGATTATAGAATGTGCTGATGCTGCTCACGGGTTGGGTGGACATATTATAAGTGATGGTGGTTGTACAACTCCGGGTGATGTCGCAAAAGCCTTTGGAGCGGGAGCTGACTTCGTAATGCTAGGCGGAATGTTAGCCGGACATACAGAAAGTGGAGGTGAACTAATCGAAGTAAAAGGTGAAAAATTCAAACAATTTTACGGAATGAGTTCCAAAACAGCAATGGATAAACATTCCGGCGGTGTAGCCGAATACAGAGCAAGCGAAGGAAAAACAGTTCAGGTTCCGTTTAAAGGAGATGTAATAAATACTGTTCTTGATATATTGGGAGGAATTAGAAGCACTTGTACTTATGTAGGAGCTTCAAGATTAAAAGAATTGACTAAACGAACGACTTTCATCCGCGTAAGCGAGCAAGAAAATCAAGTTTTTAAAAAATAAATATGATTAAGATTACAGAAGCATTTGTTGAAGATATTGCTAAAATTCAACAAATTGCACATATAACTTGGCCAATAACATATGGCGAAATTTTGACTTCAGAACAATTAGATTATATGTTGGATTTAATTTATTCTGATGAAGCACTTTCAAAACAGATTCAGAATAAAGAGCAATTGTTTTATTTAATTTCAGATTCAGAAGCAATAATTGGTTTTATTGGAATTGAACACAATTATAAAAACGAAGCGATTACTAAAATCCATAAAATCTATTTTCTGCCAGAAACTCAAGGAAAAGGTTATGGTAAAATAGTTTTTAATTCAATTGAAAAACTGGCTTTAGAGAATAATTCGGCAGCACTTTTATTAAATGTAAACCGATTCAATACGGCTTTGAATTTCTATAAAAAATTAGGTTTTGAGATTAGAGAAACTATTGATATAGAAATTGGGAATGGGTATTTGATGGAGGATTATGTGATGGAGAAACAAATATCAAAATAATTTTTACACAATATTGTCATTTCGACGAAGGAGAAATCTCCACAAGTAGCTCCGCAACGAAAAACCAATCTTTGTAGAGCTTCTCGCGAAGATTTCTCCTTCGTCGAAATGACAAACTGTTCTTGACCTACTTTGATTTAATGGATTAGAATTTGAATTTCTCAAATTGATTCAACTCACGACCACATCATGCTTAAACAATAATCCTTTAACTTCATTCAAAGAAAAAACAGCTTTCTTCAATTTGGTTTTAGACGGATCAATAGTGTAATTATAACTCGTTTTAAAATCGGCTTTATTGGCGATGGCTTTGTCGAATTCTGATCGGTATAAATCACAGTTGTCAAAAAGGACATTTGTGAGATCTGCAGCCATAAAATCTACAGCAATTAAGCTGCAATTGCTAAATGGAGTTCCTTTTATTTTTAGGGTATAAAATTTTGAGAAATCCAAAATGCAATCGTTAAAACGAACTTCAAAAATCAGTTTGTCGCACATCGCAAAATTCACTTCTTTGATTTCGCAATTATTAAATGTTACAGTTCTAAAAGCGACATAGTTAATTTTGGCTTCACTAAAAATGCAGTCATTAAAGACACAATCGATAAAAGAAACAGCTAAAAAAGTACAGGCAGAAAAATTGCAATTATTAAAAACGCAACATTCAAAATCCTTAAAATTAAGGTCATCTTTGGCGTAAATAATGGCATTGTATTCTTTGTCAAGAAAATATTCGCTTTCTTTTTTCAACTGTATTTTGATAATTATTTGAGACCGAAAAGGTAATAATTTAGAATAAAATATTCCATATAAATCATTAAATCATTTTGATTTCATTCACATTTTTAATGAACAAAATAATGTAGCTTTACTGTTATTTTTTTATCAAATACAGATCAGTTTTATCATATGGAATCAACAAGAAAAGAACATGATTTTTTAGGAGAATTAGAAATCCCAAATCATTTATATTACGGAATTCAAACTTTTAGAGCGGTAGAAAACTTCAATATTACCGGAATTCCAATCTCAAAAGAGCCTTTGTTTATTAAAGCTTTAGGATATGTAAAAAAAGCCGCCGCATTAGCCAATAAAGACTGCGGTGCAATTGATCCTAAAATCGCAGACGCAATCTGTTACGGAAGTGATCAAGTAATTTCAGGTAAATTCGATAAAGAATTTGTCAGTGATTTAATTCAAGGCGGAGCGGGAACTTCAGTAAATATGAATGCCAACGAAGTAATTGCGAATATCGGATTGGAATATTTGGGTCATAAAAAAGGAGAGTATAATTTTCTTCACCCAAATAACCATGTAAACTGTTCACAGTCAACTAACGATGCGTATCCATCAGCGTTTAGAATTGCTTTGTATTTAAAAATGGACAGCTTTATTAAAACTTTTGCAGGTTTAGAAGTTGCTTTTGCCAAAAAAGGCGAGGAGTTCAAAGAAGTTTTAAAAATGGGAAGAACGCAGCTTCAAGATGCTGTTCCTATGACTTTAGGACAAGAATTTAAAGCGTATGCAACGACAATTGGCGAGGATATTCAACGTTTAAAAAATGCTCAAGAGTTGCTTTTGGAAATTAATATGGGCGCAACAGCTATTGGAACAAAAGTAAATGCGCCAGAAGGTTATCCAGAAATTTGCGTAAAATATTTGGCTGATGAAGTTGGAATTCCGTTGACGCTTTCGCCTGATTTAATTGAAGCTACGGTTGATACAGGCGCGTACGTTCAAATTATGGGAACTTTAAAACGTTCTGCAGTTAAGATTTCTAAAATATGCAACGATTTGCGTTTGTTGAGTTCTGGACCAAGAACGGGTTTAAACGAAATTAATTTGCCAGCACGCCAGCCAGGTTCTTCAATTATGCCAGGGAAAGTAAATCCGGTAATTCCAGAAGTAGTGAATCAGACTTGTTTTTATGTTATTGGACAAGATTTAACGGTTACAATGGCGGCAGAAGCGGGACAACTACAATTGAACGTAATGGAGCCAGTTATTGCTTTTGCGATGTTTACGTCATTGGATTATTTGTCAAATGCAATTCAAACCTTAATTGATAAATGTATCAACGGAATCACTGCAAATGTTGACCATTGTTACAATATGGTCATGAACAGCATTGGTATTGTAACGCAGTTGAATCCAATCATCGGTTATGAAGAAAGCGCCAGCATTGCCGGAGAAGCTTTGAAAACTAATAAGAGTGTGCATCAAATTGCAGTTTTAGAAAGAAAATTGATTACTCAGGAAAAATGGGACGAAATCTATTCACTAGAAAATTTGATCCATCCAAAATTTATCACAAAATAAGAGTTCCAATAAAAAATATTATCACAAGCCGTCATTTGTTTGACGGCTTTTTTTTATTTTATTTTTATTGAGATGTAAGAGTAATATGTTGAAAATAAACTATATATTTACATATGAATTGATTATTGTTTCGAAAAATTAAAACTTTCATATGGTAAAATTTTTAAAAAATAATTATTTTCAGAATACATATAAAATCTTAGGGTTTCTTTTTTTCATTCAATTTAATTTGAATGCGCAAACAGAAATAGACAGTTCTAAAATTTGCCCTCCAAAAACAATAATAGAAATCTTTAAAAAAAAGGATTCTATTTATGTTGTTAAACCCATTAAAAACAGCTTTTTCTTAATTATTCCGGCGATTGGGTCGCAACCTGCAACGGGTTTCTTTTATGGGGCTGTCGCACAGTATACATTCAAAGGAAAAGAAAAAGCAGATAAATATTCAATCGCAAATCTCGGAATTACGTATACCACAAAAAAGCAATGGCTTGTAAATGTTAAAAATAATATTCTGCTGAAAAACAACAAGATATTTTTAAGTGGTGATTATCGTTTGTATATATTTTCGCAGCCCAATTATGGTTTAGGAACAAATATTATTCCGCCTCGCCGTGAGCAGGAGCCGGGCTTCAGTATTGATTCGCTTGCTCAGCCAATGGATTATAATTATTTCAAATTCCATCAATCAGTTTCTTTTCAAGTTCGACCAAATTTTTATGTTGGTGGTGGTCTAAATATCGATTGGTATTCGAGCATTGTTGATAAAGAACTTGATGTCGCAAACGGAAATTTTACCTACCATTATGATTACAACCAAAAATATGGATTTAGTAACAATGAATATTTTTTAAATGGCGTGAGTCTTAATTTAGTTTACGATTCAAGAGACAATCAAGTGAATGCATCTCACGGATGGTTTGCCAATATTAATTATCGTTTTAATCCGGTTTTATTTGATAATCAAGAAGTCAGCAATGTTTTATATGCAGAATACCGAAATTTTATTCCGGTTTCACAAAAAGATAAAAGATACATTTTGGCGCTTTGGACATACGGACAATTTGTAACCAAAGGAAAAGTGCCCTACCTGAATTTGCCTGCCATTGGCTGGGATCAGCGAAGCCGAAGTGGGGAAGGTTATACTCAAGGGTTGTTTAGAGGAACAAATTTGGTTTATCTAGCATCCGAATTTAGATTTCCGCTTTCTTGCAATCAAATGTTTAGCGGCACTGTTTTTACAAATTTTGTCACTACAAGCAATCCCGATACGGATACAAAACTTTTTAAATACGTTCAGCCCGCTTTTGGCTTTGGACTCCGTATTCTAATTGACAAAGCAACAAGAACCAATCTTATTGCTGATTTGGCGTGGGGGAACAATTCAAAAGGCTTTTATTTGAATGCAGGCGAAACATTCTAGTAATTTCAAGCTGGTATTTTTTAAAGCAAAAAGTTATTGTTTACTACTATTTTTTTAAACACATAGAAACATAGATTTTAATTCTAAAAAAAGAGTTTGGAGAAAATCTAGATTTTCACACATAGCGCTATGTTTGTGAATGTGAGTGAAACGCCTTTATTAATTGTGTTGCTGAGTTGTTCATAATTAAATCATAATTTTTAATAGTTCTGATTTACATTTTTAATGTCAATCCTTATTTTTGTTGTATATCCAATTTTAAATGAAGTTACTAATAGTCGAAGACGAACCAAATCTTTTGTCCATTTTACGCAAAGGATTTGCCGAAAACAACAACGAAGTAAGTGTGGCTCTCGATGGCAAAACAGCTCTCGAAATGATCCATAATTATCACTTTGATGTTGTCGTTTTAGATGTTATGCTTCCAGATATCAACGGAATCGAAATTTGCCGCAGACTTCGTGCAAGCAAAAATTTCGTTCCGATTTTGCTTTTAACAGCCTTAGGAACTTCAGAAAACATTGTAACCGGATTAAATGCCGGTGCCGATGATTATTTGGTCAAACCTTTTAAATTTGGCGAACTTGATGCTAGAGTAAACGCTTTAAACAGAAGAGCGAATCAAGACAACGAAAAAATCGATAAGATTATAATTGGCGATTTAGAAATCGACGGAAAGGCGAAAGCTGTAAAACGTGATGGAGAACCAATTGTTTTGACGGCAAAAGAATTTAAATTACTGTATTATTTAGCTAGAAATGCTGGCAGAATTGTATCACGCGACCAAATTTTGGATAATGTCTGGGATATTAATTTTGATATGAATACAAATGTTGTAGATGTTTATATCAACTATCTGCGAAAAAAAATAGACAAACCTTATAAAACCAAACTTATTCATACAATGAAAGGTCTTGGTTATGTTATACAGCTATAAAATGGATATAAGAAAAAGAATTACGTTCACTTATGTAGCTTTATCTACCTTTAGTACACTATTGTTGTGTATTATAGTTTTTGTTTTATTCCGAGAAAACAATCGCTATCATTTCTTAAAAAGGCTTGAAGACCGCGCTAAAATTGTCGCTTCTATTCATTTTCAAAAAGATCCTGAAAAAATAAAATACTACAGCAATCTTAAAAAAAATGGACTCGAAGAACTTATTGAAGAAGAAGAATATGTTCTTAAAATAAACAGCGCCAATAGTTTTGATTATAATACAAAGCTGAATTTGCCAAATGAATTTTATTCTAATATTTTAAGTACTGGAAAAGATTATTTTGAAGTCAACAGCAAATATTATTTGGGACAGGTTTTTACTGAGGACAATCAAAAATATATTGTTATTGTTGGCGCACGCGATCGAAGAGGAAAAACAACAAGTATTTATATTGTAAAAATATTGCTTTTTGGAGGCATTGGATTTGTGCTTTTGGCTTTCTTTTTAGGCCGATTTTTAGCAAAACGTGTTATTGATCCTGTTGCGAGAATTACTAAAGAAGTAAACCGAATCAGCGCATCAAATCTTCATAATCGTTTGCCGGATGTCAAAAATTCGGATGAAATTTCAGATCTTACACATACATTTAATGATATGTTGGATCGATTGGAAACTTCGTTTGAAATTCAGGCTAATTTCATCAATAATGCCTCGCACGAATTAAAAACGCCAATTACAACCATTATTGCTGAATCGGAAATTATGCTTTTAAAGGAGCGTCAAGTTTCAGAATATGTTCAGTCTTTAGAGAATATTTACAATCAGGCGTCAAGATTAGGAAATTTAACCGAAAGCCTGCTGAAACTGACACAAACTGGTTACGACGGAAAAAAACAGGTTTTAGATATTGCTAGAATTGACGAGTTGCTTCTGGATGTAAAATCGGATCTAGATAAAATTTATCCAGACAATCGAGTGAGTATCCGATTAAATGTTGCACCAAAAGATTCTAGTTTGCTTTTAATTCCGTGCAATAAACCGCTTTTAGAATTGGCAATCAACAATATCATTACAAACGGCGTAAAATATTCTGATAATAATGAGGTTTTTGTGTCGCTTTCGGCCAATAAAGAATCGATAAAAATCTCCATTAATGATATCGGAATCGGAATTCCGCCAGAAGATATTCCGCATTTGTATGAACCTTTCTTTAGAGGAAAAATTGCGACCAAATATATTGGTTATGGTTTAGGGCTTCCTTTGGCTTCTAAAATCATCCGTATGCACGATGGAGAAATTCAAGTGCAGTCAGAGCAAAATAAAGGAACGATTGTAACGATCATTTTCACGAAATCAAACCTTAAAAAAAGCGACATTAAAAATTCTAATGTTGAATCTTAGAAAATTCTAATCTTAACTTAAGAACCGTCTAATTTTCAGGAAGTTATTTTGCATGTATAAACTAAACGATTATACATATGAAAAATATACTTATACCCACTACTTTAAAAGACGATACAATTTGCGCAGTAAAATCTGCTGTAAATCAAGCTAAAGATTCGGGCTGTGAAATCATTTTGTTTATGGCGGCCGAAACTCCAGATTCGTTTTCTTCGTCTTTTTATCTGCGCGAAATGAAAACGGGGCTTACTATAAGTCAGGAAGAAGTTTTGGAAACTTGCCGTTATATTGTTGAACATACTCCAAACTGCAAAATAAAAGTCCACAATCAATACGGACTTTCATCTCCAATTTTAAAACGTGTTGTAGAACATTTTTCTGTAAAATTAATTATTCTGACAAATTCATACAAGCAGGAAGCAAAGCGTATTCACCAATATTTGATTCAATTGGCTGGAAATCAAAAATGTCCGATTCTGCATTTAGGAAATGAAAATTTAAAAGAAGATTTTACAAAAGCGCTTTACATCGAAAACGGAAAAGCTAATATGCATGTAAAAGATGTACAGCAATTTTTGAATGAGAATTTTTCATATGAAATTGTAAGTCAGACTTCTAAAATTGATGATGATTATGAAACTCTGGCTCCTTATTTATCTGAAGCGATTTCTAAATATGAAATCGACTTGTTGGTCGAAACTCGAAAAGGCGAGAAAATCAAATTCAAAAAGAAGAAAAAAGAAAATATTAATGAAAAATTAGGACTTCCGGTTCTTTCATTGTACGAAGAGTTGGTTTGATTAGTTGATGGTTGTCAGTTGTCAGTTGTTAGGCATTATGCTTAATAAATAATTTCAAAATTATATTTTATCTAATCTGCCATTTATCTAATCGAGTTATTCAGAAAAAATAGTAAAGACTAACAACCAACAACCAACAACTGACAACCAATAACTAGAAAACATTAATTTAAAACCGAAAATATGTTATTAAAGAAAAGAATACCAATGAAGTACGTTCTCGGGAAAATTAAAGTAGAAATTGTACTTGTATTAGCTTACACGATTTTATTTGAGATTTTTCACTATTATTTTATCAATCTGCCGGTAGATATTCCTATTGCGATACCTACAATGATTGGTACCATCATATCATTATTGCTGGCTTTTAAGTCAAATCAGGCTTATGATAGATGGTGGGAAGCTCGTATTGTCTGGGGTGGCATCGTAAATGATTCCAGAACCTTGATACGTCAGGTTTTGACATTTTATAAAGATCCAGATTTCTCTGTTGAAGCAAGTGAATTCAAGGAAAATTTTGCAAAAAGACAAATCGCATGGTGTTACAGTTTAGGCCAGGCACTTAGAAATAAAGATGCTGTAAAACCACTTGAAGGATTGATGAGTGAAGAAGAAATTAAATACATCAAAAATCACCAAAATGTCCCTAATGCGATTTTAATGCTTCACGGACGCGACTTGCGAAATGCTAAAAACGATAAACGATTCAATAAATATCAGCAAGTTGAAATCGATAATACGTTGTCAAGATTGTGTGACGGAATGGGTAAATGTGAAAGAATTAAAAACACGATTTTCCCAACAACATACAGCATGTACATTAGATTGACATTGTGTTTGTTCATTTTGTTGTTGCCATTTGGATTGACAAGTGTATTAAGCTGGTTTGCGATTCCGCTGATTACAGCAATTGGAGCTGCGTTTTTTTTGATTGAAAGAATGGCGATTCATTTGCAGGATCCGTTTGAAAACAGACCTACAGATACTCCAGTTACAGCAATTGCAAATACAATTGAAAAAAACATAAAGCAAATGCTGAACGAATATCAAAGCGAATTCGATATTCTGAAAGAATTTGAGTTAGACGAAATTCCTAAAAAGGCCGAAAAAGATGCCTATTATGTTTTATAAAAGCAATTGACTTGGTTTCTCAATTTGTTCCAGGCAGCGTTTTAATTAGTGGCGCTGTCTGGTTTTTTATTTTAAAGCGAATTCTTTGAGTGTAATTGGTAAAACAGTTTTCAACACATAGAAACATAGGCTTTTAAATGCATTAAAGGTTATAAAAGAGAAACTAGTTTCTCAACACATAAGTAGGGCTATGTTTGTTTTAAATAAGTGAAACGCCTTTTTTAAGTTGCAAAATCTATGTTTCTATGTGTTAAAAATAATTTCGCTCAACAAATTAAAGCGAATGTTGTTTAAGTAAATTCCCCAAAGTTTGAATAGCAGTCCTCAATTCATTTGTCCAAGGAAGGCCAAAACTCAAACGCATACAATTTGAAAACTGATCTTGAAAAGAGAAAATTCTCCCCGGCGCAATACTGATATTGTGTTTCATAGCCAAATGATAAAAAGCTGCGGTATCAATTTTTTTATCCAATTCTACCCAAAGAAAAAAACCGCCTTGAGGCTGACTTACTTTTGTTCCGGCCGGAAAAGATTCTAAAACCGTATTAATGTAATTATTGCAGTTTTGGTTTAAAATCTGACGAATTTTTCTCAGATGATTTTCATAGCGGCCATTCTTCAAAAAATCTCCAACAACTTCATGCGTAATGGTTGTTGCGGAAATAGTATGATACAATTTAGTGCGCAGAATTTCCTTTTTAAATTTTCCGGGCGAAACCCATCCAACACGATACCCAGGTGCCAAACTTTTAGAAACCGAACTACAACAAAGTACAATCCCGCTTTCGTCATACGTTTTGCAGTTTGTTGGTCGGCTTGCGCCAAAGTACAAATCGCCGTGAATATCATCTTCAATTAGTGGCACATTATAAAAATCCATTAATCTGACAATTTCTTTTTTATGTTCGTTTGGCATCATACTTCCAGACGGATTGCTGAAGTTGCTCATCAAAACACAGGCTTTTACTTTATTGTTTTTTAATGTTTTTTTTACGGCTTCTAATTCGATTCCGGTTGTCATATTGGTTGGAAGTTCCATAACGTATAAACCTAAAGATCTGGCTAGTTGCAGAATACCGAAATAAACCGGACTTTCAGTAATAATCGTATCTCCTGGTTTTGTCAAAGTCAGCAAACAATCAGAAATGGCCGAAATACAGCCCGGAGTTGTGATAATATCTTCTTCAGTCAATGAACCGCCCCAAGTGAACGACCAACGTGCAATTTCTTTACGCAAGTTGCTGTTTCCTTGAATTTCCTCATAACTTGTACCGCTGTTTGGCAGTTGTCGCATGGCTTGAACCATTCCTTTATTCAATTTAGCTATAGGAAGAAGCTCATTTGACGGGAAACCAAGTGAAAGCATGGTAACATCTTTGATTCGCATGTCTCCGTAAACCAAATCAACTAAATCTTCGCGGTCAATATTTTCGACTTTTAAAATGGGAGTACTTGCAGAAGGTTCTGCTATAATTCTTGCTGAAATATTACTCACATAATAACCCGACTGTGGACGCGATTCGATAAGTGATCTGCTCTCAACTTCATAATAGGCTTTGCTCACGGTGCTCATGCTGTAGCCCGTTTCGGCACAGACTTCCCTAATCGAAGGCAATTTGTCACCAACGTTTAAAAGCCCAGATTTTATCTGTTTTTCAATAACATCTGCAAACTGTAAATACAAGTAATTGGAGTTTTTCATAAAAATAAACTGTTATGGTGCAATTTACAAAAACTGTATCTGTATTGCTGTTTTATTTTTAAGAAATTTGTCTCAGTTAAAAGAAGAAACCAAAATCATGAAAACTACAAAATATTATACTGCCGCTATTACCGCTTACACTGTATGGGGATTTTTCAGTTTGGTTTTAAGGCCAATTCATGATTATCAATCAATAGATATATTATTTTTCAGAGTTTTCAGTTGCAGTATTTTGATGCTTCTGATTGCTTTTCTTTTTAGAAGAAGTAAAATCAAAGAAACTGTGGGGGTTTTTAAAGCATTGTCTTCTTCTGAAAAGAAAAAAGCAATTCTGCTAAACATTGGCGGAAGCTTTTTTTTAATGGCTAACTGGTTCACTTTTATTTATGTAATGAATCATGTGAGCGTTAAAGCGACTTCGTTGGCTTATTTGGTTTGTCCAATTTTGACGACTCTGCTTGCTTACTTTTTGCTGAAAGAAAAACTGGCTAAAACGCAATGGCTTGCCGTTGGTTTGAGTATTTTGGGTTGTCTGTTATTGTCTTATGCCGATATTATGGATATGTTTTTCAGCATCATCATCGGACTTACGTATGCTTCTTATTTGGTGAGTCAACGTATCAATAAAGGTTTTGATAAATTCATTGTGCTTACGTTTCATATTACATTGGCAGCGCTGGTTTTATTGCCTTTTTATCCGGCTTACAGCGGACCAGTGCCAACAGAATTTAAGTTTTATTTCTGTATCGAAACCATCGCAATAGCGTTTACAATAATTCCGCTTTTCCTTAATTTGTATGCACTTTCAGGACTTCCTTCGTCAACTGTGGGAATGCTTTTAAACATAAATCCGATGATTGCTTTTATGCTTGCTGCTTTTGTCTTTAACGAACAAATCAGCACTTTACAGATCACAGCTTACAGCATCATTTTTTTAGCAGTGTTAGTTTTTAATTCACATCATATTTTTGCAATAAAACAAAAATATATCCTGTCATCAAAAGATTCTCAATAATGTAATCTTACATTTTTTATTGGTTTAGAAAGTAAAATTACGAGAATCTTAACAGGGTTTTAAAACAGGAATGATTATTTTTCATTCCTGTTTTTTTTATTAGCCACGAATTACACGAATTTTCACGAATTTCTTTTTTGACTAAATATTAATTTTAAATAAATCTAATTTGTGAAAATTCGCGTAATTCGTGGCAAAAAAAACTTTTAATCGCTGCAACCAGATAGCTATCGGCAAAATAGCGACGAATTGCACGAATTTTCACTATTTTTTTAGCAAGCATCTGCTTAAAATAAATCTAATTCGTGAAAATTAGTGCAATTCGTGGCAAAAAAATCCTTGTAAACTATGCAATCTGTGGCAGAAAACTATTAAAAACCGAATCTCTATTATATGAAACCAGCAAAACTTCAAGCCTTTATTCCGTTATTTTATTTAGTATGGTCAGATGATTTATTGACGCAAAAAGAATTTATTACTTTAAAAGAGTTTATAAATTCACTGTCAGCGTTGACTTCAGACGAAAAAGAATTTCTGCTTTCAAAAGTGGATATTTCAAATCCGCCTTCGCGAAATGAACTCACACAATGGAAATTGGATATTGAAAAAAGTATTCAAGATAAATCGTCTATAAAATCTATTTTTGATATTGCATTAGCACTTTCCGATAAAGATCTTGATATTTCGGTTTTAGAATCGAATTTCAAAAAACTCGAAAATGATCTTGGAATTTTAGGCGAAGAAGCACTTCAAAACTTCAAAACAAAAGCCGATTCGTTTACCGCAAATTCACAAACGACAAGCAATTTTGATATTCAGAAAATCACTGAATTTTTAGACGGAAAAGAAGCGCCAATCATCAAAAGAGTAAAATCAATTATTTCCCGACCAGAATTTGCTTATGAAACTTCGACAGATATCAATGTTTTTCGCCAAACGGTTTATAATTGGTGTAAAATTTTAGCCGAAGAAAACTTAGGAAACATGGCTTATCCGAAGGAATATGGAGGTGGAGGAAACGTAGAAGATTATTTTGCGATCATGGAAACGTTGAGTTATCATGATTTGAGTTTGGTGATAAAATTTGGTGTGCAATTCGGACTTTGGGGAATGAGTGTTCAGTCTCTTGGAACCGAAAAACATTATGCTAAATATTTAAAAGATATTGGTTCGCTGAAACTTCCGGGCTGTTTTGCTATGACCGAAACGCATCACGGATCGAACGTAAAAGGTTTGGAAACGACAGCAACTTACAATCATAGCGATCAGACTTTTACGATTCATACGCCGAATAAAAATGCGAAAAAAGAATATATCGGTAACGCTGCAGTTCACGGACAAATGGCAACTGTTTTTGCCAAATTAATTATCGACGATCACGATTATGGCGTCAATGCGTTTGTGGTTCCGCTGCGCGATCCAAATGGAAATGTTCTAAAAGGCGTTACTATTGGCGATTGTGGTCATAAAATGGGTCTAAACGGTGTCGATAACGGAACAATCAGTTTCGATAATGTCGTGATTCCGAAGGAAAATATGCTCGATCGTTTTGCTTCTGTTAATGAAAATGGCGAATTCGAAAGTCCAATTCCGAGTGATAATCGCCGATTTTTCACGATGTTGGGAACTTTGGTAGGAGGAAGAATCGGGATTCCGAGATCAGCATTGGCAGCAGCCAAATCAGGATTGACGATTGCCATAAGATATAGCGATCAACGACGACAATTTGGACCTGAAGGCGGATCAGAAGTTCCGATTTTGAATTACAGAATGCACCAACGAAGATTATTGCCAAATTTAGCGAAAACCTATGCCGTTCATTTTGCGCTTCAATATCTTACCAATAGATTTTTGAACAGAACCGAAGCCGAAATGCAGGAAATTGAAGCTTTAGCGGCTGGATTAAAATCGTATTCAACCTGGAGCACAAGAGATATTTTACAAGAATGTCGTGAAGCTTGTGGCGGAAAAGGATATTTATCTGAAAACCGAATTGATGCTTTAAAAAATGATACTGAAATTTACACCACTTTTGAAGGTGATAATACCGTTTTGATGCAATTAGTAGCAAAAAATCGTTTATCAGAATTCAGAAAATCTTTTGGAGAAACGGGTTCGCTCGGAATCATAAATTATGTTTATGAAAATGCCAAAACAGCCATTACAGAGAAAAATCCAATTGCAACCAGAAGAGCCGATGACGAACATTTACTTGATGCTGAGTTTCATTTACAGGCTTTTATCCACAGAGAAAAAACAATTTTGGCTTCGGCAGCGCGACGCATCAAGAAATTAGTTGACGGAGGCTTAGAAGCTTATGATGCTTTTAATGTCGTACAGCATCAAATGATCGATGTGGCACAAGCCTATTTGGAACGCATTGTTTTGGAGCAGTTTCAGGAAGCTTTAAAAGTAATTAAAGACGAAAATTCAAAACAAATATTAACCAAATTGTATCAATTATTTGCACTTTCGCAGATAGAAAAAAACAAAGCTTGGTACCTTGAAGACGGTTATATGGAAGCTGTAAAAACAAAAGCGATCCGTAAATTGGTCAATCAGTTGTGTTGGGATATTCGCCCAGATGCTGTGGCTTTGGTCAATGCTTTTGATATTCCGGAAAGTTGTCTTTCAGCGCCAATTGCTAAGCTATAAAATATTTTTTGCCACAAATTGCACTAATTTTTACAAATCATAATCATTAAAAAGAAAATAAAAATTCGTGAAAATTAGTGCAATTCGTGGCAAATAAAAAAAACTTAGAATCTTAGCATCTTAGAACCTCAGTATCTCATTATATTTGCTTTTCTAAAAACTATCGACCACCAAATTGAAAAACCTTTTACTGTTTTACACCTTATTGCTTAGCTTTCCAACATTTGCTTTGGATAGCGAAGATATTATTTTGGTTAAATTGAACGATGCTTTAAAAAATAAACAGCATTACGTTAAGCTGAAAGAAGAACGGATTTTAAACTTCAAAAAAATAAAATCTGAGACGTTAACCCCAGAACAAGAGTACAATTACAATAAGACATTATATTTAGAATATCAGAAATTCAATTCTGATTCGGCTATTCGCTACGTAAAAAAGAATATTAAAATTGCAGGCGAACTTCAGAAAAAAGAACTTCTTAATTTGGCGCAATTAGAGTTGGTTACATTGTATTCATCTTCGGGGAAATACCGCGAATCGGAAGCGATTTTAAAAAGCATTAAGAAAAGTGAACTGCCATTAAATTTATTACCAAATTACTACATCGCTTATCGTGAATTTTTTGAACATTATGCGGCGAACAGTTATAATGAAGAATACCGCCAGCAAATTGTAAAATATCGTGATTCGCTTTTATTGATTTTAAAGCCAAATACTTTAGATTATAAAATTACAAGGCTAACGCAGGATATTTTTTATAAGAAATATGACAATTCGCAAAAACAGCTCGAAAAATTACTGCAAACAACCACAGAAGATAATCCGCAATATGCGATGATTACTTATCTTTTGGGGAAAATTAACGAAGCAACCCATAATATAGAACTTCAGAAAAAGTATTATGCGCTTTCGGCTACTTCCGATTTAAAAAATGCAAATAAAGACAACGCTTCGTTGCAAGAATTAGCATCGGTTTTTTATGAAATTGGCGATGTTGATATGGCCTATAAACTTACACAATCGGCAATTGAAGATGCACTTTATTGTAATGTTCAATTTAGAACGCTTTTAATGTCAGAGGTTTACTCGATAATCAACACGGTTTATCTGGAAAGAGAAGCAAAACGCAAAGCAGAACTTCAGACTTATTTGCTCTGTATCAGTTTATTGTCGATATTTTTGATTGCAGCCGTAGTTTATGTTTACAAACAAATGAAAAAGGTTTCAAGAATTCGTGGAGAACTCTATGAGACCAGTCAGAAATTGGCCGAATTAAACAAAGACATTACAGAAACGAACGAACAATTAAAAGAAAGAAATTCGCAATTATCTGAATCTAATCATGTTAAGGAAGAATATATAGCGCATTTTTTCAGTCTTTGTTCGACTTACATCAATAAATTAGAAAATTATCGCATCATCTTAAATAAAAAAGCGGCGGCGAAACAGTTTGATGAAATTTATAAAATTTTGAAATCTACAACTCTGGTAGATAACGAATTAGAGGAATTATATAAAAACTTCGATATTATCTTTTTGAATTTATATCCAACATTCGTAAAGGATTTTAATGCGCTGTTGATTCCAGAAGAACAAATAGTTTTAAAACAAGGAGAACTGCTAAACACCGAATTAAGAATCTTTGCTTTAATACGCCTCGGAATTACAGATAGTGTCAAGATTGCGGCATTTCTTCGTTATTCGTTGAGCACAATTTACAATTACAGAACCAGAGCTCGAAATAAGGCTGCAGTTTCTCGAAATGATTTTGAAGAAATGGTCATGAAAATTGGCTCAATGGCCTTGAAATCGTAAAAATATATTTTAAAATCACTACTTTTTTTGCTCTATTTTTTTTATTAAATATTTGAAAATGAATATTTTAATTTTTTGATTCACTACTTTTTTACGTTTAAAATTATAACTTGTACTATAACGTTTTAGTTTTACAATATTATTAAAAGGTACAATTGACTACTAGTGTATCTTTATTAAATTGAATGCTTAAATAATTAATTAGTTATGTTTAAAAACGTTAAAACAATCGTTGTTTTAGTTTTATTGAGTTCATTCGGATTGAATGCACAAAATAAAGTTCCGGTTTATCTTGATGATAAAAAGCCAATTGAAGAGCGTGTAGAAGATGCGCTTAAAAGAATGACAACCGACGAGAAAATTGCCATTATTCATGCGCAGTCAAAATTCAGTTCTCCAGGTGTAAAACGTCTTGGAATTCCAGAAAACTGGATGACCGACGGGCCACACGGAATTCGTACCGAGGTGAAATGGGACGAATGGGATCAAGCGGGTTGGACAAACGACTCTTGTATTGCTTTTCCGGCACTTACAGCACTTTCTGCAACTTGGAACAAAGAATTGGCTTCTTTATATGGTAAATCTATTGGAGAAGAAGCACGTTACCGTAATAAAAATGTGCTATTAGGACCTGGAGTAAATATCTATAGAAGTCCATTAAACGGAAGAAACTTCGAATATATGGGAGAAGATCCGTTTTTGACTTCAAAAATGGTAGTTCCTTACATTAAAGGAGTTCAGTCAAATGGCGTTGCAGCTTGTGTGAAGCACTTCGCATTAAACAATCAAGAAACAAATCGTAATACTGTAAACGTTGTGGTTGATGACCGCGCATTGTACGAAATCTATCTTCCGGCTTTTAAAGCTGCAGTTCAAGAAGGTGATGCATGGGCAATTATGGGATCTTACAACAAATACAAAGGACAGCAATGTTGTCATAATGAGTTTTTGTTAAACGATATTCTTCGTAAAGAATGGGGTTTCAAAGGTGTTGTAGTTTCAGACTGGGGCGGCGTTCATGATACAAAACAAGCTATTCATAATGGTTTGGATATGGAATTTGGTTCTTGGACAAATGGACTTTCTTGGGGAACAAGCAATGCTTACGACAACTATTATTTAGCAAAACCTTATGCAGAAATGATCAAAAAAGGTGAAGTTGGAACTAAAGAATTAGATGAAAAAGTGCGTCGCGTTCTTCGTTTAGCTTTCTTGACAACAATGGACAGAAATCGTCCTTTTGGATCTTTCGGAACACAAGAACATGCTGAGGCTGGCCGTAAAATTGCTGAAGAAGGAATTGTATTATTGCAAAACAACAACAATATTCTGCCAATCAATCTTTCTAAAACTAAGAAAATTGCCGTTATTGGTGAGAATGCAATCAAAATGATGACAGTAGGAGGAGGAAGTTCTTCTCTTAAAGCGAGATATGAAATTACGCCTCTTGAAGGATTAAAGAAAAGAATTGGCAATCAAGCTGAAATAGTTTACGCTCGTGGTTATGTTGGAGACCCAACAAGCAATTATAATGGAGTTGTAGCGAAAGTAAGTTTAGAAGAAAAACGTTCACCTGCTGAATTAACTGCTGAAGCTTTAAAAGTAGCTAAAGATGCTGACATTGTTCTTTTTATTGGAGGTTTAAATAAAAGCCCAAATCAAGATGATGAAGGTCACGATCGTAAAGGATTGGAGCTTTCTTATGGACAGAATGAATTAATCAGCCAATTAGCGAAAGTAAATAAAAACATTGTTTTCGTAAATATTTCTGGAAATGCTGTAGCAATGCCATGGGTAAAAGAAGTACCAGGAATTGTTCAAGGATGGTTTTTAGGAACTGAAGCAGGAAATGCTTTAGCAAGTGTTTTGGTTGGAGATGTGAATCCATCAGGAAAATTGACTTTCACTTTCCCAGTAAAATTGACAGATAACGGAGCACACGCTTTAGGTCAATTTCCAGGTGGTGACGAAGTGGTTTACAACGAAGGAATTTTTGTTGGATACCGTTGGGCTGACAAACAAAAAATCAAACCATTATTCCCTTTTGGACATGGATTAAGCTATACGACTTTTGCTTATGGAAAAGTTACTGCTGATAAAAAACAAATGACTTCAAGTGATAAAATAACATTCTCAGTTAATGTGAAAAATACAGGAAGCCGTGATGGATCTGAAACTGTACAGCTTTATATCAGCGATTTGAAATCTTCTTTGCCTCGTCCTGTTAAGGAATTGAAAGGTTTTGAGAAAGTTTCGCTTAAAGCAGGAGAAGAAAAAACAGTGACTTTTACAGTTGATAAAGCAGCTTTGAGTTTCTTTGATGACAAAAAATACGACTGGGTTGCTGAACCAGGAGCTTTTGAGGCGCTTATCGGAGCATCTTCAGCAGATATAAAATCTAAAGTGGGCTTCTCACTTCAATAATTTCATTATTTCTAAATTGGTTGGTTGTAAAGCTGCAAGTGTAAAAATTTGCAGCTTTGCTTTTGATTTAAATTTTACCATTAAGATATTAAGCATATTAAGGCTTTATTTTCTTAATTGTTTTTAGCAATATTAGATTCATTAAGTCAGTCTTAATTTTCTTAATCTCTTAATGGTTCAATAAAAATAAATGACATGAAAAATATTCTATTTGTTGTTTTCACTTTATTTGTGGCGCAAAATCTTTCGGCGCAGAGCCTTAATAAAATGCAATGGTTTAATGAGCCCGAAAAATGGGAAATTAAAAACAATGCATTGATTATGAATGTGACTGCAAACAGCGATTATTGACGAATTTCGCATTACGGATTCACAGTTGATGACGCGCCTTTTTATTACGCAACATATGGTGGAGAATTTGAAGCCAAAGTAAAAATCACAGGAAATTACATTGCCCGTTTTGACCAAATGGGATTGATGATTCGCATTGACGAGAAAAATTACATTAAAACCGGAGTAGAATTTGTTGACGGAAAGTTCAATGTCAGCACGGTTGTAACACATGAAAAAAGTGATTGGAGCGTAACAACACTAGATAAAGCGCCACCTTTTATCTGGATAAAAGCAGTTAGAAGACTAGATGCTGTTGAAGTATTTTATTCTTTTGATGATAAAAACTACATCATGACCAGAAACGCGCCATTACAGGACAATACGCCAGTTATGGTAGGTTTGATGGCCGCTTCGCCAGACGGAAATGGTTTTGAAGCTAAATTTGAAAATTTCACCGTAAAACATCTTCCAGACCAAAGAAGATTAGAATGGCTGAAAAACCACCAATAACAATTATCAATTATCAATTGAATTAACAATTTATAATTTACAATTAACCATTAATTATGACCGATATTAAACCAAAAAAGCATTATGAAATTTTAGACGGATTACGCGGTGTTGCCGCTATTTTAGTTGTTACGTTTCATATTTTTGAAACCTTCAATGGCGGAAACCGTTTCAAACAAATAATCAATCACGGCTATTTGGCTGTCGATTTCTTTTTTCTCTTATCCGGATTTGTTGTCGCTTACGCGTATGACGATCGTTGGGGAAAAATGACGCAATGGGAATTTTACAAACGTAGATTAATTCGCTTACAGCCCATGGTTGTAATGGGAATGATCATTGGCGCCATATTTTATTATTTTCAAGCTTCAGATATATTATTTCCAATGATTGCAAATATGGAGGTTTGGAAAGTAATTGTAACAATGGTGATTGGGTTTACCTTATTGCCAATTCCGCCTTCATTAGAAATCAGAGGCTGGGGCGAAATGCATCCTTTAAATGGTCCGGCATGGTCACTTTTTTTCGAATACATTGCAAACATCTTGTACGCCCTAATTTTTCGCAAATTTTCGAACAAAGTACTATCAGTTTTCGTGCTGATATTTGCCGGACTTTTAGTTAATTATTTGATTTTTGGACCAAAAGGCGATGTAATTGGGGGTTGGTCATTAAACTTGGAGCAAATGAATATCGGATTTACGCGTTTGCTGTATCCGTTTTTTGCTGGAGTTCTACTTTGTCGTTTAGGGAAATTAATTCATTTAAAAGGCGCTTTCTGGATTTGCAGTATTTTGATTGCTATTGTTTTGGCTTTGCCAAGATTTGGAGACGAAAACTCACTATGGATAAACGGATTATATGAATCATTCTGTATTATTCTAGTTTTCCCGTTAATCGTTGCAATTGGTGCCGGCGGGCAGATTAAAAATGCTTTTTCTGCTAAAATATGCAAGCTTTTAGGTGATATTTCATATTCAATTTATATCACGCATTATCCTCTTATTTATTGGTACACAGCGTGGGTTGTAGACAATAAAGTTTCGCTTGAAGACGGATTCCTTCCTGGAATTACGCTTCTTGTAGCGGCTATTGTTTTGGCATTTGTATGTTTAAAATTATACGATGAACCAGTTAGGAATTGGCTTCAGAAGAAAGTAGGTTCAAAGGTTCAAAGTGACAAAGTAGCAAAGGCATAAAGATAAAACTTTGTCCCTTTGTTACTCTGTTCCTTTGAACCTTAAATAAAAATATTGAATTTCTAATTTTGTTAGTTATAGATATTCAAAAAAGGGATGAAACTTTATAGTTTCATCCCTTTTGTATTTGTAGAGACGCACAGTAGTGCGTCTTTTTTTTGCCACAGATTAAAAGATTAAAATGATTCGACTTTGTTAATCTGTAAAATTGATCTATTGTTTATAACGTTGCGTAGAGGCACTGCTGTGCGCCTATACAGATATAGATGGAGAATAATAAATTAGGAAGAAATTAAAAACAGAAAGGGATGAAACCATAAAGTTTCATCCCTTTTGTATGTTAAGCTCAAAGTGAAAACCTCTGTTCCTATGAACCTTTGCTTCTTTGAACCTTTAAAAAGATTTATTCTAAAACTAAAGCTCCCAAAGCTTCTTTGCTGAAACCTTTCAATTGATCCATTTTTCCAGCTTTAATTTTTGCAACCCAATTTGGATCAGATAGAAGAGGTCTTCCAACAGCAACCAAATCAAAATCGCCTCTGTCGAAACGTCTGTTTAGTTCATCTAAAGAAGTTGGTTCAGAGCTTTCTCCTGCAAAAGCACCGAAGAAATCACTAGAAAGTCCAACAGAACCAACAGTAATTGTTGGAGCTCCAGTAACTTTTTTAGCCCATCCAGCAAAGTTCAAATCAGAACCTTCAAATTCAGGTTCCCAGAAACGGCGTTGTGAAGCATGTACAATATCAACTCCGGCATCAACAAGAGGCGTAAGCCAAGCTTCTAATTCTTGCGGATTTTTAGCTAGTTTATAATTATAATCAGAAGGTTTGAATTGAGAAAAACGCATGATAACTGCGAAATCATTTCCAACTTGTTTTCTGATTTCTTTTATTACTTCAATTGCAAAACGATTACGTTCTGGCAAAGTTTTTCCGCCATAAATATCTTCACGCAAGTTTGTTTCAGCTCTAAAGAATTGATCAATCAAATAACCATGTGCACCGTGAATTTCAATAGTATCAAAACCTAATCTTTTAGCATCAGCGGCCGCTTTACCAAAAGCAAGAATAGTTTCTTCAATATCTTTTTCGCTCATTGCGATTCCATTTCTAAAATCAGGACGGTTTAATCCAGATGGACCTTCAAAAGGAACAGGAGGAACCCATCCAGAGTGGTGGTTGTCCATAACTCCCATATGCCAGATCTGCGGGCCCATTTTTCCGCCAGCAGCATGAACTTCGTCAATGACTTTTTTCCATCCGTTTAGAGAAGCTTCGCCGTAAAAATGAGGAACATTTGCATCATTTGATGATGAAGGCCTGTCAATTACAGTTCCTTCAGATAAAATTAATCCAACTTCGCCTTCCGCTCTTTTTTGGTAATAAGAAGCTACATTATCAGTTGGTACTCCATTTGGAGAAAAAGAGCGCGTCATAGGCGCCATTACGATTCGGTTTTTCAGGTTTAACGATTTTAAGTTAAACGGAGAAAACAGGTTGTTTGTACTCATAGTAATTTTACAAATTAGATTGAATTAATTTACTAAGTGCTTCAAAGGCACCTTCGTTGCGTTTATAATAAGTCCATTGCCCAACGCGTTTGGCTTCAATAAAACCTGCGCGTTGCAAAATAGACAAGTATTCTGATACAGTTGATTGCGTCAAACCGGCTTTGGCCTGAATTTGTCCCACACATACTCCGTGCTCAAATCCACCATGTTCCAGTTGACCGGGAAAGTTTATTTCGGGTTCTTTCAGCCATTCCAGCATTTGCAATCGGGACTTGTTTGAGAGAGCTTTAAAAATTTCTATATTTTCCATGATGCAAATATATCGACTTTTCCCGATATATCAATTTAAAGAAAAATATTTAGCATTTTTTTATGATGGAGAAGAAGAAATGACGAAGATTTTAATAAAGAAAATTTATATTTGTTTCGTTATCCTAATTCTCATTTTATGTCATTTCGACGAAGGAGAAATCACACTCGTTAATCGATAAAGATTGTCGATTCTCTTTGTTGAGCTTCTAGTGTGATTTCTCCTTCGTCGAAATGACAAATAAACAGCCCCAAAAAACAAAAACAAACTTAATCAATTATGAAAAAAACATTACTTATTTTAGGCTTCTTATGTTGTGTAATCACCAGTTCAAAAGCACAAGTTGTTGGAGTTGATGTTGGTGATATTGCGCCAGAAATCGAGCTTCCTGACACTAAAGGAAATGTTGTGTCGCTTTCTTCTTTCAGAGGTTCATTAGTTCTTGTGGATTTTTGGGCTTCTTGGTGCGGACCTTGCATTAAAGAACAGCCAGCATTATTAAAATTGCATAATGCTTATCCTGATAAATTATCAATCTATAGTGTTTCAATGGATACAAAAAAGCCATTATGGACGGCTGCAATTGCAAAAGGAAAATTGCCTTGGACCAACGTAAGCGACTTAAAATACTGGAGTTCGCCAGTTGTAAGTGCGTATATGCTGCAATCTGTTCCACTGAATTTTTTAATTGACAAAAACGGAATCATTTTAGCTAAAAACATCCACGGAAAAGCATTAGAAGATATGGTTAACGGGTTGTTGACTAAATAAATTTTGTTTCAAGTTTTCTTTGTTTCAGGTTTGAAGTTCTCTCGAAGCCTCGGGATCAAGCTTCAAACCCGACAGGTTTTAAAAACCTGTCGGGTTTACTTTTGCGGACAACCGGTTTCAAGTTCAAAGTTTCAAATTTCAAACCCGACAGGTTTTTAAAACCTGTCGGGTTTACTTTGCGCATAACCTGAAACCTGAAACAAAAAAAAGTCCCAACATCAGGGACTTTTTTTAATTATTCATTTTCTGTATTTGCCTTTTTAACGCCTCCAAAACTCGATTTCATCATTTCTCTGATTTGGAATTGCGATTTATTTCGGGTTGCGCTTTTCCATTCGTCAAAATCATAAATATGAATTTTGTCGGCATACGGATTAGTCACAAAAAATAGTCTGGATATTGAGAATTTATAATATTTTAATTCATGCGAAATATGCCGATCTGGAACGACAATAAGAATCGTTTCCCAGTCCAGAAAATTCTTAGAAACATCTTCTCTTTCAGTTAATCCAAGAGATTCAAAAAAGGCAAGAATCTTTTGGTCATTATTCTTATCGATCTTTTCATCGATACGTTTAATGGCGCTCAGAAGCTTTTTTTCATCTTTAATAACACTCATAATAGTCTTTGTTTTTTTTTATTTTAGTATAAAATTACACCAAAAGAAAATTATTTCAGAACGTAGAGCCAATAGAATGATTCTAAATTTTAGTAGCTATTTTTTGCGGGGTGTACAAGGATAATAGTTTATGTTTTTGATAAAATACTATTAAAATAACTGCCTTCAAAAGCCTAATTTTATATTTTCTAACGATCACCAAACTATTTTTCATGAGAAATTCTTTTCTTAAAAAAGCTTTTTGCGTTTTTATTTTTGTGTTTTCAAGTCTGGCTTTCGCCCAAAACAAATCAGATCGAGAATTGATTTTGATTGATAAAGACTGGCGATTTTCATTTGGACATTTATTTGATGCTGAGAAAGATTTTGGACATGCAACAGGATATTTTTCTTATTTAACAAAAACGGGTTTTGGTGATGGCCCGGCTGCAAAAGATTTTGACGATCGTGCTTGGCGAAAACTCGATTTGCCGCACGATTGGGCGGTTGAACAAGACTTTAGCGAAAGCGGCAGTTTCAGCCACGGATTTAAAACCGCTGGAAAAGGATTTCCGGACAAAAGCATTGGCTGGTACCGCAAGAAAATAAATATTCCAGAAACCGATAAAAACAAAATTATCAGTTTGAAATTTGACGGCGTTTTCAGGAATTCAAAAGTATTTTTTAACGGTTATTATCTCGGAACAGAACAAAGCGGTTACAACGGATTTGAATATGATGTAACGGCTTATGTGAATTATGGCGGAGAAAATACAATTGTGGTTCGCGTTGATGCCTCGATGGAAGAAGGTTGGTTTTATGAAGGTGCAGGTATTTACAGGCATGTTTATCTGCAAAAAACAAACCCTATTCATGTTAAGACAAATGGAACTTATGTTACTTCGGAAATAAAAAATAATGAAGCAACAATTAATGCCGAAGTTGCAATTGAAAACAAAGGAAATTATAAAGGTTCGATTGAAATCATTCAGACGATTTTTGATGCTTCGGGAAAACAAATTGTAAGTGTTTCGGAAAACGGAAATGCGCCAGAATTTTACAAAACTTATAGTTTTACTTCGAAATTAAATGTCAAAAATCCGCTTTTGTGGGATGTTGATTCGCCAAATTTATATCGCTTAGAAACGCAAATTAAGCAAAACGGAAAAGTAATTGATAATTATGAAACGCGTTTCGGAATCAGAACAATTAAGTTTGACCCAGAAAACGGCTTTTTCTTAAACGGAAAACCTTTAAAATTAAAGGGAACCAATAATCATCAAGATCATGCCGGAATTGGAACCGCTTTGCCGGATGAAATTCAGTATTACCGAATTAAAAAATTGAAAGAAATGGGTTCGAATGCCTATCGTTGTTCACATCATCCTCCAACTCCGGAACTATTGAAAGCTTGCGACGAACTCGGAATGCTCGTTATTGATGAAACTCGATTGATGGGAATAAATGATTATCATTTGAATGATTTAAAACGAATGATAGAACGCGATCGAAATCATCCGAGTATTTTCTGCTGGTCAGTTGGAAATGAAGAATGGAATATCGAGGGCAATATTGTGGGCGAAAGAATTACAAATGTAATGCAGAATTTCGCTAAAAGTATTGATTCTACGCGACCTGTAACAGTCGGAATCAGCAGTGGATTTAGAAGCGGAATTTCATCTGTTGTTGAAATTATGGGCTATAATTATCTGGGAAACGGCGATATTGATGCACACAGAAACGAGTTTAAAAACCAACCCGGAATGGGAACGGAGGAAGGTTCAACATTCGCAACGCGAGGCATTTATTTTACAGATGATGCCAAACATTATCAAAGTGCATACGACAAAAAACCACGTCCGAGTTTTTATAGTATTGAAGAAGGCTGGAAATTTTATGCAGAACGCCCGTATCTCGCCGGAATGTTTATCTGGACGGGTTTTGATTATCGCGGAGAACCAACGCCTTATGGCTGGCCGTCGGTAACGTCGTATTTCGGGATGATGGATGTTTGCGGTTTCCCGAAAGACAATGTATTTTATTTGAAATCATGGTGGGGAGATAAACCTGTTTTGCATCTTTTGCCACATTGGAACTGGAGTGGAAGGGAAGGAAAAGAAATCGATGTTTGGGCATATTCCAACTGTGATGAAGTGGAGCTTTTTCTGAATAAGAAAAGCCTCGGAAAAAAGAAAATGATGAAAAACAGCCATTTAGAATGGAAAGTGAATTATTCGCCCGGAACGCTTGAAGCAATTGGTTATAAAAACGGAAAAAAAATCGTAACAGATATTCAGAAAACTACTGGAAATGCTGAAAACATCAAACTTTCTGCTGACAAAGAAAATCTTCCAAATGCGAAAGTTAGCGTTGTTACTGTTGAAGTTACAGATAAAAATGGTTTGCACGTTCCTACGGCCGACAATGAAATAACGTTCGCCATCAATGGGGGAAAAATTCTTGGAGTAGGAAACGGCAACCCGACATCACTTGAAAAAGATCAGTTTATTGACGATATTAAGCTCGTTCCCATAACTAATCTTAAGGAACTTGCAGGGAATATCAATGAGGTAGGTAAAGCTTCAGATGTTGCTGAAGAAAACTGGAAACCAGCTTTTAAAAACCGCGATTATAAAAATCAGGCTTCATATTATATTTATAAAGGAGAATTTGATTTAAAGACTATTTCAAAATCAGATATTGTAACTTTTTTTTACAAGAAAATTGGATTAGAAACACAAGTTTATATCAATGGAAATGAAGTAAAAGCAACTGCTGAAGATCCACAAAAATATATTTTGGATGCGGTCTCGCTTCTTGATGGAAAAAACGAAATTTTTATTACTGTAAAACCTCTCCAAAAAGTAAAAGATTGGGACGTTATAAACACAGATCCCGGTATTATTCAGGTTATCAGTCCCGCAGAACCTTGGAAAAGAAAACTTTTTAATGGCTACGCTCAAATTATCATTCAAAAAGATGATAATGTCAAAGAAGTTGTTTTATGCGCTTCCGCGAAAGGACTTCGATCTGCGATTTTAAAGAATTAATTAGTGGTTTAACCGCAAAGTGCGCAAAGATTTACGCAAAGGACGCAAGGGAAAAAAACTTTGTGACTCTGCGACTTTGCGAGATTATTTCGCTCAGCTAAAAAAAACTTTCGACCCTTGCGTAAATCTTAGCGCTCTTTGCGGTTAGACATGAAACATGAAACATGAAATAAAATAAACTAAAATAATATTGTTTGATTTTCATAACTTTGCAAAATGAATAATCAGACAGAAACTCAGAATTGCGATTTTACTTCAGATTTAAAGCTGAAAGGTTTTAAGGTATATCAAATAAACGGCGACGTAAGCAAAATTCCTGTTTACAGTCGTAGGGATTTTTATAAAATCTGCATCAACACCAGTAAAAGCTTAATTCAATATGCTGACCGCGGGATCGAAACCGACGGAACAATTCTGTTTTTTGGCAATCCGATAATTCCCTATTCGTGGGAAACTATTTCTGGCAAATATGAAGGTTATGCTTGTGTTTTTACAGAAGATTTTTTACGATCAAAAGATCGATCAGAATCACTTCATGAATCGCCTTTGTTTAAAATAGGAGGAACACCAATTTTTTCTTTAAACGCTGAACAAAAGGTTTTTATAGATTCGTTGTTTCAAAAAATGATCAAAGAATATGAAACCGATTATGTTTTTAAAGACGATTTGATGCGCAGCTACGTCAATTTGATTATTCATGAATCGATGAAAATGCAGCCGTCAGAGAATTTCTTCAAACATAAAAATGCATCTGCCCGAATCACTTCTTTGTTTTTAGAATTATTGGAAAGACAATTTCCGATAGAAACTAAAAACGAGCCATTAGCATTAAAAACACCTCAAGATTATGCGCAAAGTCTTGCCGTGCATGTCAATCATCTAAACAGATCTGTGAAAGAAGTGACAGGAAAACCAACAACGGCGCATATTACAGAACGAATCATCAACGAAGCAAAAGCTTTGTTGCATCATACCGACTGGAGTATTTCAGACATTGGTTATTCCCTTGGATTTGAATATCCAAGTTATTTCAATAATTATTTTAAAAGACTTACAGGAACGATTCCAAAATCGTTGAGAATGTAAATTGTTTCATTTTCATAATTTTTTGTTTGAATATTGTAATTTTTAAAAGGCTGTCCTATCCTAATTTTGCCTTGAAATTACAGTATTAATCATTTATCAGTTTTTAACGGACTAAATATTACTTCATAAAGCGCATTCTAGCTTTCTCATTTTAGTTTCCTGATACTGATAACTCTAAAACAATATTAATTATGAAAACATCAGACAATTAGTGTAATAATTCCGTTTTTCCAAAAAGGAAATTTTAGCGCCTTCAAATTATTTTACAGGAAATCCTGAAGGTGAATTTATTCTTCTTCATCATTTATTTTGATGAAAAAAATATTAGTAAATTGTTAAGAATGAAGAATATAACAGTTTTAAATTAAATCAAACTCAAAAAATAAGTAAATTTATGTCAACAAATTATTCAGCAGTTATTGAAGAAGGAAAAGTCCCGAATACATTTATGACAGGCGACGTTTCTTATAAAAAACAAACCAGCGATATTCATCCTGAAAATACTGTTATAAAGGAAGTTACATTCGAAGCTTGCGCAAGAAGCAACTGGCACAGCAATGCGAGTTTGCAAATGCTCATTGCGAAAGAAGGAGAAGGCTATTATCAGGAAAGAGGATGCGCAGCAAGAAAGCTCCAAAAAGATGAAGTAGTTACGATTTTACCGGGTGTTGAGCATTGGTATGGAGCAACTCCGTTTAGCAAATTCACCTACATTACGATCATAACAGAAATTGATAAAGGCCACGGAATCTGGCTGGACAAAGTAACCGATGCAGAGTATTTTCTTTTGAGTTGCTAAGATTCTGAGGTTCTAAGATTCTGAGGTTCTAAGATTCTGAGGTTCTAAGATACTGAGGTTCTGAGATGCTAAGTTTTGCTGATGTAATCTCACGCAAAGTCGCAAAGACGCAAAGTTTTTATTTCTAGTGTGCTTTGTGATTAAAACGTGTCGTCTGAAACCTGAAACCTTAAACCTTAAACCTGAAACAAAAAAAAAACAAAAAAACTAAAAAACAGTAAATATAAATTATGGAAACAAAAAACATAAAAGCCTTTGGTACAGAAGCGGCCGAAGCACCATTAAAAACATTAGACATTCAAAGAAGAGCTGTACAGGCTCATGATGTAGAAATCGAAATTTTATACTGCGGTATTTGCCATTCCGATTTACATTCGGCTAGAAATGAGTGGCACGGAACAATGTATCCAATTGTTCCTGGACACGAAATAGTAGGTAGAGTTGTAAAAGTGGGCGATCACGTTAAAAACTTCAAAGTAGGCGAATTAGCCGGAGTTGGTTGTATGGTTGATTCTTGCAGAGAATGCGAGCATTGCAAAAGTGACTTGGAGCAATATTGCGACGAAGGAAGCATATTGACATTCAATTCGCCAGACAAACATTTAGGCGGACACACTTTTGGAGGATATTCTCAAAGCATTGTAGTCGATGAAAATTATGTGCTTCATATTTCCGATAAATTGGATCTTGCAGGAGTAGCGCCTTTGCTTTGCGCCGGAATCACAACATATTCACCATTAAAACATTGGAAAGTTGGTCCTGGACAAAAAGTGGGAATTGTTGGTATTGGCGGTTTAGGTCATATGGGAATCAAATTGGCGAAAGCAATGGGAGCTCATGTAGTCGTTTTCACAACTTCGGTATCAAAATTTGAAGCTGCAAAAGAACTTGGTGCCGATGAAGTAGTTTTATCTACAGATCCAGCACAAATGGCAAAACATACAAAAAGCCTTAATTTTATTTTGGATTGCGTTTCTGCAGAACATAGCATCGATGCTTACTTGAATTTGCTGAAAGTTGATGGAACTTTAACTTTAGTTGGCGCACCAATGGAACCACTTCCTGTAACATCATTCAGTCTTTTGTTAGGCCGAAGAAGTTTTGCTGGTTCAGCTATTGGTGGAATTGCCGAAACTCAAGAAATGCTTGATTTCTGTGCAGAACACAATATTACCGCAGACATCGAATTAATTGGTGTAAACGATGTAAACGACGCTTATGAAAGACTTTTAAAAGGCGATATTAAGTACCGTTTTGTAATTGATATGGCTTCTTTGAAATAAATGAGGTACTAAGATGCTAAGGTTCTGAGTAAAAAAACTTAGCCCCTTAGCATCTCAGCACCTTAGAACCTTTTAAAAAAAACAAACGTTGAGATATTTAAAGGCAAAGTAAAAGCTTAGCCCCTTAGCATCTCAGCACCTTAGAACCTTTAAAAAAAACAAACGCTGAGATATTTAAAGGCAAAGTAAAGAAAACTTAGAGTCTTAGTATCTCAGCACCTTAGAACCTTTAAAGAAATGCAAAAAAGAAAACTAGGAAATAGCGGTCTTGAAGTCTCAGCGTTGGGACTTGGCTGTATGGGAATGAGTTTTGGATACGGTCCTGCTCATGACAAAAGTGAAATGATAAGTCTTTTGCGCTCGGCATACGAAAAAGGAATTACTTTTTTTGATACCGCCGAATGTTATGGACCACATTTAAACGAAGAATTATTGGGGGAGGCTTTAGCGCCTTTTCGCGACAAAGTTGTGATTGCAACTAAATTCGGTTTTTTAGGAGGAGATGCTACAAAAGGAATGGACAGCCGTCCTGAATGGATTAGAAAAAGCATTGAAGGTTCGTTAAAACGATTAAATACAGATGTGATTGATTTATATTATCAGCATCGCGTTGACCCGAATGTTCCAATGGAAGACGTTGCGGGAACGATAAAAGATTTAATTCAGGAAGGAAAAGTGAAGCATTTCGGACTTTCAGAAGCGGGAGCGGAGAGTATTCGTCGTGCGCATGCTGTTCAGCCCGTTACGGCGTTGCAAAGCGAATATTCGCTTTGGTGGAGAACTCCTGAGCAAGAAATTTTTCCAACATTAGAAGAACTCGGAATCGGATTTGTACCTTTTAGTCCGTTGGGGAGAGGTTTCCTTACGGCAAAAATTGATGAAAACACACAGTTCGACAGCACTGATTTTAGGAATTCATTGCCTCGTTTTGCTCCAGAAGCCAGAAAAACAAATCAGGCTTTTGTTGAATTGATAGGAAAAATGGCTGCCGAAAGAGGCGTTACAAACGCACAAATTGCATTAGCATGGAATCTAGCTCAAAAACCTTGGATTGTACCAATTCCAGGAACTACAAAACTACATCGTTTAGAAGAAAATTTGGGTGCTTTAGATTTAAAGCTTTCTGCTCAAGATCTTAAAGAAATCGACGAAGCAGCCTCAAAAATCACAATCGAAGGATCAAGATACCCAGAACATTTGCAAAAAGTGACTGGAAAATAATTTTAAGGTTCTGAGGGTCTAAGATGCTAAGGTTCTAAGATTTTAAAAAAAAACTTAGTCCCTTAGAACCTCAGAATCTTAGCAACCTAAAAAAAAGTAACCCCTCAAGCAATTCAACTCTTGAGGGGTTTTTTGCAAAGATTTGGGGTTCTTAGATGCTTAATTACTTAGCATCTCAGGACCTTAGAATCTTAGCGTCTAAAAATAAATAATAACCAATTAAATTTATTTTACTTCTTGTCCAAATTTTGTTTCAGCAATTTAGCATGTTCTAAATGTGCTGTCAAACCTGCAATATTATTTGAAGCCCAAAGTTTCACATCATTATCAGTAGCGTCTTCGGCTGCTTTTTGAAGTTTTTTGATGGCTTTTTCGTGACCGTCGATCATCATATCGGCAAATTTTTTGTCAAAATCAAGACCCGATTTCTCGTTTAGTTTATTGTATTCATCCTGACCTTCTTCGGTAAGAGTAGTTGGAAGTGTAAAGTTTTTAGCTTTCGCCAAAGCGCTAACTTCTGAAGCCGATTTTGTATGCTCATCAACAAGCATTTTTCCGAATTTTTTCACCTCAGGATTAGTGCTTTTTTGTTGTGCCAATTTCCCGATTTCGATTTCAGCCAAATTAATTTCTGCCTGATCCACTAAAAATTCAGAATCATCTTCTTTGCTGTCAATTGAGTCGAATTTTGCTTCGTTGGCATCTTCAGCAACCTCTTTTGGATCTTCTTGTTTGGTTTCGTTTTTACAAGATTGAAGAAATAGAATAATAAGTCCTGCTCCTAAAATTGCTTTACCGGCTAATAGTATCTTTTTCATGATTTTAATTGTTTGAAAGTTATAATGTAAAATTATTTAGAAGATAAAGGAATCTCTTACAGGATTTTTGGAGATTGTTATATGATTTGGATGACTTAATCTCAAAATAAGGTTTACCGTAAAATAAATTTGTTTTTAATTACAATATTTGTTTTAGATTCAATTGCTGATGGTTTACTAAATAATATAAAAGGACTATTAATATGAGAATAATTAAGATACTTTCAGGATTATTATTTATAGGAATATTATTTCTTTACTTCAACTTTTTTTCAACTTTTGTAATGCCTTGGCAAAGAGATGATGCAATTAATGCGGCATTAACTTGGGGGCAATTAAATAAACTTCCCGAAAATGCAGAGATTATTTACATGGAAAAACCTGGAAGTATGTTCACAAGACAATTTATTATTGAATTTACAAGTTCTGAACCTGCAATTAAAAATTGGATTTTAAAAAGTAAAGGTTTTAAAAATGTTAAACCCGAAATAAGAAATGGAATTAAAACATATGAAATTCATCCAAGAGACAGTGAAGCTTATGGAGGAAAAGTTAAAATAGAAGGAACTAGAGTTTTGATAAATATGAGCTGGAGCTAGATTTAATATGAGATTTTGAAATTCTATTGAAGCAGAATTAACTAAATATTATACTATTTTTTAGGAAATCCCATTCGTATAACGAATGGGATTTTTGTTTTTAATTTATTTCACTCTTAAACAATCTTTGCGGAGCTACTTGCGAAGATTTCTCCTTCGTCGAAATGACAAGATTGCGATGAAAGCTAGGCATCTGCAAAAAAATTAATGGTATAATTCAAAATTTATAACTCAAATTATGAAAGTTAAAACCAAAATTCTATAACAGAATCCCCTTACTTTTTTGGGAACTTTGACATACCATACATTTTAAATCATTAACCTAAAATTTAGAAGTCATGCCCAATCCAAGAATTAAAAACGAAAAGCAGTACGAGGCTCTAGTTGAGAAAGGATACAGCAAAGAGAAATCGGCTCGAATTGCCAATACTCCAGACGCTGGCGAGAAAGGCGGAAAAGCAAAACCATATGAAGAATGGACAAAAGAGGAATTGCTGAAACAAGCCGTTAAAGTTGGAATAAAAGGACGTTCCTATATGAACAAAAAAGCCTTAATACATTCATTGAGAAATAATTAAAAAATTAAAACCATGCCTGCAAAAGTCGCTCAGCAAAAACTTATGAATCAATTAATCAAGTCACCGCATTTGGTACTTGAAAAATTGGATTTGGTTTACGTAAGCAATCAAAAATTGCCAATTGAACGATGCGAAAGCGAAGATGGTTTTGTTTATAAAAAAAATGGCCGCTGCATTAAGCAAAAAAGCGAATTAAAACGCTTCAGCAGTTTAGTTTTGCCCCCAGCATGGGTAAATGTGCATATTTCAGATTTGTCAAACGGACATTTGCAAGCGGTTGGTTTAGATGTAAAGAACAGAAAACAATACCGTTATCATCCGAAATGGAATCAAATACGAAACCAAACGAAGTTTTACAAAATAGCCGAATTTGGTCAAAAGCTTCCCGCGATACGCAAACAAGTCGATCGTGATTTGGAGCAAAAAGAATGGTCTAAAGAAAAAGTAATTGCATTAGTGATTCGGTTAATGGAAGAAACGCATATCAGAATCGGGAATGAGAAATACGCAAAAGACAATAAATCGTATGGACTTTCGACGTTGAGAAAAAGACACATCAACATCAATAAAAATTTCCTCCGATTTGAATTCGTCGGAAAAAAAGGAAAACAGCACACGATTACAACCAGAAATAAACAGCTTATAAAACTGGTTAGCCGATGCGAGGAAATTCCGGGTTGGGAAGTTTTTAAATATTACGACAAAAATGGCGAACGCAAAGTTTTAGACAGTCATATGGTCAACGAATATCTGCATGAAATTTCGGGAGAATATTTCAGTGCAAAAGATTTTAGAACTTGGGCAGCTTCAATAATATTCTTTGAAAATTTAATGGAAATCGGAATTTCATCAGACGAAAAAGAAATCAAAAAAAACATCATAACCGCATACGACGCCACAGCCGAAGCACTTGGAAACACAAGAAATGTATGCAAAAATTATTACGTTCATCCGCTTTTGGTTTCGACTTATGAAGATGGATCGATTCAGCCCTATTTTGACAAAGCAAAAAAGAGCCGAAGCAATAAAAAATATTTTTCACGCTCAGAAACTGCTTTCGCAGAATTGATCGAAAATTATCAGGTCAATTTAAAATAAATCACAGTTATAGAGCTAGAAATAAATCGTTTAGAGTTAATGCATCTCCTTTAAAAGCATGAAATTTGAGAAACAAACAAAATCATTATTAATTAAAAATCAATTATTATGTTACGTTGGACAGTCATATTTATTATTTTGGCAATAGTTGCCGGAATATTTGGTTTTGGTGGCATTGCCGCTGGAGCAGCTAGTATAGCAAAAGTTTTATTTTTTATATTCTTGGTGTTATTTATCATTTCGCTTATCAGTGGCCGAAGAAGTGTATAAACCAAAGAATCTCAGTAAATAATAGCGATAAAAACGACACAACTATATTTTGGTATTTTGTGTCGTTTATCTTTTAAAAAATAACAATTATGGGAACAAAAAGCGGTGCTTATCAAGATGTTTACGTAAAAAGAGAAGACGAAATGGTAAGCTTGAAAAATGATGTGACAGATTTCTGTGAAAAGTACATAAAGCCTGTTCATCCTCAAAACTGGGACTGGTCGGTTCGTGATTTTGAAAATCCTAAAAACGACCCAACAAATGCCGAAGCAAGAGCGATTGCAAATGTCGTTTATAAAGACTTGCTTGATACTAAACACACCGAAGTCGATCTTTCGACAATGAATAATGTCGAAGCGATTAAAGCGTATTTAAATCCAAAAAGCAAGCATGCCGAATTTAACATGGAGGAATTTGCGTATGCATTGAAAGTGGAACTTGAGCACGGAAAAATCAAAGACGTGAATGTGACCAATAATCATCCGTTTTTAACGGCAATGATTGCGCTTGCACATATGACCGAAAGCCTGACGTATTACAAACGCTTGCAAGTAATGGAAGCAGAAGGCGAGATTTATGAAATTATGCGAAAGATTGAAAATTCATCGAAAGGAAAAGAAGCCTGGTATAAAGAATTAGGCAAAGCCGAACAAGAATTGACCGAAGCCAGAGCAGGATTAACAGAGCGTCTTCAAAAAATGGATGACATCCCGACATTGGAAAAAATTGGCGATTAAAATTAATCCTATCGTAGAGACGCATTTTAATGCGTCTACACATTTTAATGCGTCTACACAACGATTATCCATTTTACATAGTAACGAACAGAAATACAATTATTTTCACCTAGAAAAAACATAAAAAAACCGTTAAGTTTTTACGCTTAACGGTTTTTATTTTTTAAAGTTTGAAATATTATTTTCTTAAATCGTCATCTGAGTACGAATCATCATCTTCTTGTACGTCGTCCTCAATATAAGTATTATCATCATCGTTATCATCGTCTTCGTCATTAAAATCGTCTTCATCTTCGTCAAGATCTTCTAAATCGTCTTCCGTTTCATTAAAATCATTTTCAAAAGTGTCGGCGGGATTATCAAATTCATCGTTTTCTACTTCTTCGTCTAGATCTTCATCGATATAATCATCGTCATTTTCAAGTTCCACTTCATAGACATTATCATTGCTGTCATCTAAGTCACGGTCGTTATGAAAATCGTCATCTAGATCGTCTAAATCGTCGTCGCTATAATCCATAGTTTCATCAGGATTTGGCTTGTCTGGGTTATGTCCATTTCTTACCGTATAACCGCGATTTGCAGTTTCTTCAATACTGTTGTCGGTATTTTTTTGATCATCTAAATCATAGAGTTCTTCATTCATTACCGTATTCCTGTTGGCGGCGTTTGGGTTTCTATTAAGAATGCTGTTGTTTTTATTTATAGTATTCATGATTTCGAGTTTTTATAATTTCTATAAAACAAATCTACTTCTAAATACAAGAGTATTCCTTATAGAATTGTTTAGTGTAATTGTATAATTATCAGATGTGTAGAATAGAATTTTATTGAAGAATGCTATAACCCAAGTGGCTTTTCGAATGGTAATTTTATTAACTGTTAAAAATGAAAATAAAAACGAAAGATTATGCCCGAAGGACCATCCATATTGATTTTAAAAGAAGAAGTACAACAGTTTTCTGGTCAAAAAATAATTGAAGTTTCTGGAAACAGCAGTATTGATATTCAGCGTTTAAAAAACAAAAAAATCGAGTCATTCAAAACTTGGGGAAAGCATTTTTTGATTTGCTTTGATGATTTTACAGTTAAAATTCACATGCTTATGTTTGGCACCTACCGCGTCAACGAGCAAAAAGAAACCAAACCCAGACTGCATTTGAAATTTGCTACAGGCGAAATCAATTTCTACACCTGTTCGATTAAAATACTGGAAGGTGATGTAAATCAGTATTATGACTGGAGCGAAGATGTGCTGAATGAAAACTGGAATCCGAAGAAAGCGAAAGAAAGTCTGGACAAAATTCCTGACGAAATGATTTGCGATGCGATTTTAGATCAAAATATATTTTCGGGAGTAGGCAACATCATCAAAAATGAAGTTTTGTACCGATGCTACATTCATCCAGAATCGTTGGTTGGGAAAATTCCGCCGGAGAAAATCACTGAGATAATTTCGGAATGCTCCGTTTATAGTTTTGAATTTTTGTATTGGAAAAAAAAGTACGAATTAAAGAAACATTGGCTCGCCTACACAAAAAGTATTTGCTTGCGTTGTAATTTGCCTTTCATGAGAAAACACACGGGAAAAAGAAACCGCCGAAGTTTTTTCTGTACCAATTGTCAACAGCTTCACATATGAAAAATGATATTTTAATAGGATGTTCGAGTTATAATAATCGGTTTTGGAAAGGCATTTTTTATCCCGAAAATCTGCCTACGTCAAAATGGTTTGATTTTTATTGCCAACATTTTAAAACCTATGAATTCAACGGTAGCTTTTATAAATTTCCGACTTTAAGAATCTTTGGAAATTGGTATAATAAAACACCTCCTGATTTTTTATTTTCGGTAAAAGCGCCAAAAGAAATCACACATCTTAAAAAGTTTATTGACTGCGAAGTTTTATTAAATAACTTTTATAATTGTTGCAAAGAGGGTTTGAAAGATAAATTAGGTTGTATTTTATTTCAGTTTCCGCCGAGTTATTCGTTTACCTCTGAAAGACTGCAACATATTATTCAAAACTTGAATTTAAGCTTTAAAAATGTAATTGAATTTCGTCATGAAAGTTGGTGGAATGAAGAAGTTTGGACCGCTTTTTTAGAAAACAACATTACATTTTGCAGTGTGAGCTACCCAAAATTACCGCAAACCATTTTCACCGATTTTCCGCTTGTCTACGTTCGTTTACACGGAATCCCGAAGCTTTTTTATTCGCGTTATACTTCTGATGAATTGTCTGAAATCAAGGCAAAAATAGAGTCTAAATCGGGATTTGTGTATTTCAATAATACAGCAAGCGAAGCAGGAATTTTGAATGCTTTAGAGATGAAGAGAATTTTATTTTAACCGCAAAGTCCGCAAAGAAAAAAACGCAAAGCACACAAAGAAATAATTCCTGCGAACCTTGCGTAAATCTTTGCGGACTTTGCGGTTAAATTGCAGCTCAAAAAACTACTGCAATTGCAAATTACCTTCAACACCGTCATCCATAGTTTTTCCAGTAACAAGCGCTGCGGTCATTTTAGCGATTGCGACCAGTTTGCCGTTTTTGTTGTTCCAGTAATAACCATCATCAGGAACTACTTTTATGACGCTTAAATTTGGATCGTCGATGCCGCCTGGCATCCAGACTTTTACAATTGGATCGTACAAATCCTTGATCGTTTCTCTGTCATATTTAATAGTTGCTGATCCGTGAAGAGTCAGGAATTTATCGTTTGGTTCAGCAAAAAATATTTCTACTGTAGGGTTCATTGTAATATCGGCATTTTGGCTGCTGTTTCGGTCAGACAAAAACCAAAGATTGCCCAAATCATCAATTTTTTGAACCGACATTGGTCTCGACTGCAAACGGTCGTTATTGTAAGTGCAAAACATGCAGGTTTTTATGTTTTCTGCTAATTCTTTTATCTTGTTTACCGCTAATTCTTCGGTAAGGTTTTTATGATCTCCCATGACTTTATAATTTTAATTATTGTATAAATCGTTGAATTTGTTTTGTTTGAAAAAAATCTTCCAAACAAAGTTGCGGTTTTTAGAACGGAAAGATTTATAGAATTATATTTTAAAATTATCAGATTTCAATTTTGGAGTTTTGTCAGAAAATTTTAACAGAATATTGTGTGTAAACTTATTTTTTTTATCTTTACAAAAACAGTTTAACCCTTTCTACATGAACGATTTGTTAATTTTCTATACAGATGATGACGAAGACGATTTGAGTATTTTTGCCGATGCCGTCGATTCATTATCAAAAGATATAGTTCTGCAAACTTACACGGGTGGAGAAAAGTTACTAAATGCAATAGCACACGCACCGCCAAAGCCGGATGTTATTTTTTTAGACTTGAATATGCCCGGAAAAAATGGCTTTGATGTCCTGACAGAACTCAAAGGATCTGATGAAAATAATGATATTCCAATTATTATTTTTTCAACATCAAATGAACCAAGTATCATTGAAAAAAGTCTCGCTTTGGGAGCTAATTTTTTTATTACAAAACCGGTTTTGATGAAAGATATTATAAAATCTATTGAACATTCATTATCCATAAATTGGAAAGAATTTGTTCCAGACCAAAAAACATTTGTGTACAAATTATAATCTCAGCACCTAACAAAAAAAAAAGAAATACCAGATTCATTTTCAGCAAATGAATCTGGTATTTTTTTATAATTCCGGCAGGAAAACTTTAAATGTTGCTCCGTGGCCTTTTTCACTGCTTGCTTTGATGATTCCTTTATGGTTTTCGACAATTTTTTTTACGATTGCAAGACCAATTCCAGTTCCCAGAAATTCGCTTTCGGTATTTAGACGTTGAAAAACTTCAAAAATTCGTTCTTTATATTCATCATCAAAACCAATTCCGTTGTCGGTAATTCTCAGGCAGAAGTAAATTTTATCAGGATAATCAACCTTGAAATTTAATTTATGTCCAATAACTCTCCGCGCTTTAACTTGAATATGGGGAGGAACATCTTTACGTGAGAACTTCAACGCATTTCCAATCAAATTGTGGAGAAGCTGCCTAAATTGAAAAGGCATTACAGTTCCTTCTCCAAGAGGCTGAAGATCAATAACTGCATTTTTTTCTTCAATTCGGTCAGAAAAATCCATAATGACTTCCTCGGCAATTTCATCTAAATTAGTTTTTACAAAAGTCCTCTCGGCCGAATTGGTTCTGGAATAAGCTAGAAGATCTTGTATCAACGCCTGCATTCTTTTGGCCGAAAATTCGATACGTTCTAAATAGGTTTTGGCTCTCGCCGAGATATTCTGTTCGTCCAAATCGGTTAGTCGGCTGGCAAAAGTCTGTATTTTTCGCAGCGGTTCCTGCAAATCGTGGCTTGAAATATAGGCAAACGACTGCAATTCAATATTCATGTTTATCAAATCCTTGTTTTTGCTTTCGAGTTCTTCGGTGCGCTGTAAAACTTGTTTTTCCAGCAAATCGGTAGAATCTTTTTGATCCTGAATATCGGTACTTGTTCCTACCCACATCTGAATTTTTCCTTCGGCATCTTTTTGCGGAATCGCATGACTGGAATACCATCTGTATTTTCCGTCGTGACGCAGAAATCGATGTTCAAATAAGAAATCATTACCGGTTTTAATTGCTTCCATCCACCGATTAATATTTTCTTGACGATCGTTAGGATGAACAATCTGGAGCCATCCGTTTTGATTGATATTGATTTTAGACAAACCAGAATAATCATAAATCGATTTATTAAAGTAATTTAAATTTCCGAGTGCATCGCTGGTCCAAACAAACTGCTGAATTGAGTCGGCAAGGAGTCTGAATCTTTGTTCGCTTTTCATTAAAATTTCCTGATTATTTTTTTCGTCGGTAATATCCATTACAATTCCGAGCATTTTTACAGGATTTTTCAAATCATCAAAAAACATTTTTCCGTGCACTCTGATCCACGCAACCGAATCATCTGGTTTAAGAATTCGGGCTTCGTATTTGTAAACCGTAGTTTTAAGCGCCTTTGCGAATGCTTTTTCAATCACCGGAAAATCTTCTTCAAAAATTTGGCTTAAAATCTGCGCTCGGGTAACTTTTTTGTTTTTTTCGAGGCCAAAAAGCGTCAGCAAATTGTTCGAATAAATTAATTCCTGCGTAGGAACATTTAAATCCCAAGTTACGATTTCGGCAATTTCAGAAGCCAAGCGGACTCTCTCTTCTGCATCTTCCACTTTTTTTCTGGCCTCGACTTTGTCTGTAACATTATTCACGTTGATCATTACCGCCGAAATATCTCCATTTGGTTCAAAAAGCAGTGTATATTGATAATCGAGATAAAATTTCTTGAGTTTGCCTTTAATTTCGATGTATGCTATCGATTCATTTTCACGAATCGTTTTTCCGTTGTGCAATACATCGTTTAAAAGCTGTGGATATTTTTGATGCAGCAATTCCGGAAAAACTTCCAAGGCTGGTTTGCCAATCGTTTCGCTTTCTTTTTTCTGCCAAATATCTAGCAGCATCGTTGTGTTGGCCAATTCGATAATATGATCTTTTCCTTTAAAAATCGTCATTGCAATTGGCGACTGCATAACTAGATTTCTAAAAGCTTTTTCTCGTTCAGCTAGCAAATATCTTGTTTTTACGGATTCTGTTACTTCATAACCTACGACAATGACGCCTGAAATTTCGTTGTTTTCCTCTCGTAAAGGATGAAAAACAATATTAAAATAGCATTCTTCTTGCTTGTCATATCGATTTAAAGTTACACGAAGTTCATCTGTAAAATAAGGAATTCCTTCTTCATAAACTTTAGTAATCAGCGGATAAACAGCGCTTTTAGTCTCAGGAACAGACTCAAAAACTGGTTTGTTAAGTGTTTCTTCTTCTGTTTTGTCAACAATTTGATAATAGGTATCATTTGCCAACTCGACAATATGATCAGGACCTTTAAGAATTGCAATGCTAAGAGGAACCTGCTGTACAATGTTTTTAAAACGCTTTTCGCTTTCTTCAATGGCATTTCGCGCCGTAACCTGGAGTGTTACATCATTTGCAATAGCGACAATTCCTGATATAGAACCGTCAGGTTCATATAAAGCTTCGTAAACAACATTAATAAATGTATTTACAATTTTGCCGTTTCGGGTTAATTTTACCGGAAGCTCATTTGCAGTAAAGCGCTCGCCGGTCAAATAGACATTCATTAAAATGTCTTCCAGACCTTGTCCGGCAGCTTCGGGCAGTGATTTGAAAATAGGTTTGTTGAGAACTTCATTTTCTTTTCGTTCCCAAATTTCAAGCATTAACCGGTTGGCAATTTCAACAACAAAATCTTTTCCTCTCAAAATGCACATGGCGCTTGGAGCCTGCAAAATGTTGTTTCGATAGCGTTCGTTGCTTTCTTCAAGTCTTTTGCGAATATTTACTTTGTCTGTAGTTTCGGTGCAGACGACCAAAACGCCAGAAATTTTTCCGTCATCATTTGAAACCGGACTATAACTGAACGTCCAGTAAACATCTTCTAACTTTCCGTTTCTGTAAATAGGGACCAATTGATCTTCATGCCAAGTAGGTTCGCCATCTGTGAGAACTTGATCTATTAATGGACCAATAAAATCCCAAATTTCCGGCCAGTATTCAGCGCCTTTTTGACCTAAAATATCAGGGTGTTTTCCTTCGTTTCCAAGACTTGGACGATACGCATCATTATAAAAACAAATATGCTCAGGCCCCCAAAATAAAAACATTGGGAATCGTGAATGCAAAATGATGCCTAAAGTCGTTCGAAGACTTTGAGGCCAGGTTTCAACTGCTCCAACGGGAGTTTTGCTCCAATCTTTGGCACGCGTCAGGGCACCCATTTCGCCTCCGTTTGAAAGAAAATCGTAGTTAGTATTGTTCATTAAAATTTGTTTTTTTGCGCTTTGTTGAAAACTAAATTTTATGTAATAAATATAGCACTTTTGTATGTTATGCGCTTTGAAAAATTAAAATTAATTAAAATATTCAGCATTAGAATTAGTCTTTTTTGAATGAGCTAATCTTAAAATCTATAGAGTTAATTTTATTTGCAGGCTATGATGAAATTTGATAAACATAGATTAGCATAAATGTTATTCAAATTTAAAGTCATGAAAAAAGAGCAAAAACACGAAACCGACTATATTCAGAAATATCAAGATGAAGGCTACACCGCAAATTTTTTATTTGATAACGGTGGCCTGATAGATTCTGATACAAAATATGCATATCAACCAGACGAAATCTACATTGTTGCGCACCACCGATACGAGGGAATGAGCAATCCAGATGATATGTCAATTTTGTACATAATTGAAACAAAAGATCATGTTAAAGGAACCCATTTAATAGGATATGGCCCTACAGCGGATTTAGACGAAGCCGAATTTTTTAAAGATATTCCGAAAAAGAATTATTCAAAAAACGCTGACATCAGCGAACTTACTTAAGATAAAATAAATAGGTATTTTTATTTTGCTGAGGAGCAGTTGTTCCAGATTTATCTGGGGCAGCTGTTTTTTTTTAAAGACGCTAAGTTTCTAAGATTCTGAGTTACTAAGTTTTTTAAACCTTTGCGAAACAATGGTTTTCACGTTTGCTAAATGACTTAGCATCTCAGAATCTTAGAAACTTAGAATCTTGTAAATAAAAATTATGAAATATCTGACTGAAATTGTGTAAGGGTTTGATTTACAATTAATACGAAATTTGGATTATACAAAATGAGAAATATTATAAACTCATTTTTATAAAACAAATTAAGTACTGACTGCTTTATTAAAACCAAACCAAAATGAAAAAACTATACATAAACAATGGTGAATTTGATACTGTTTTTAATGATCTTAAAGACAGTTTTAATGGCACGTTAAGTGCACAAAACAATGAATATAATTTAGATATTCAATCAAAATGGACAAAAGGCTCTATAAAAGGAACTCGCTTTGACGACAAAATTTTATTTATGCACTTTGATTTGGTTTTTCATCAGGATGTAAGTTTAAGTATCGAAGCATTTCAGTCGGCTCCAGTGTTTTTTGTTTACTGTGAAAACGGAAAAGTATGTCACAGTTTTGGAGCAAATGGAGAAAAGAAAATTTTAAGTAAAAACCAATCGGCAGTTTTAAACAATTCGTCTGTAATTAATAGTGTTTTGTATTTTGAAAGCCATAAACGCATTCAGTTTACTTTGTTAGGAATGCCAACGCTGGAGAATAAAACTACACCATTAGTTTCGCAGGTAAAACAGCATTTTACAAACGATTCTGGCAACTATATTTATATCGGAAAAGAGAATTCAAGAATTTCAAAAAAGATTCACCAATTCAAAACAATGCCTGAAAAAGGAGTTGTTGGCACACTTCTTAAAAAAAGCATTTTAAATCATATTGTTGAAATGGAATTAGAGCAACACGCTTTCAACTATTTGTCAACATTTGATCCTATCGTTGATTTTGCAGAAAGACAATTCGCAGAAATAAAACGAATTTCGACCATGAGTTTTTCTGATGTAATGGCATCAGTAAAACTTTTCAGAGCCAGACACCATTGGTCATTTAAACTTTATAACCAAAAATTAGCTAGCTGAGAAGCAACATATATTTATCTTGAGATACTAAGATGCTAAGATTCTGAGGTTCTGAGTTTTTTACTTAGGGTCTCAGGATTTTTTTTTTTGGTCTAATATCTTAGAACCTTAGTCCCTTAGTCCCTCAGAACCTTAGCCCCTCAAACTACTCTTTTTCATAATAAATAATAAAATAAACCATAATCAGATTAAGGCAAAGCGAAACACTATTGGTAATGATGATAGGAAGATCTTTTTTCAAAACGCCATAAATAATCCAGACCACAATCCCGAAAGTCAGAATTCCGAAAGTTTTAAGGGAAATATCCTTTACCTTTTTGGTTTTCCAAACTTTTAAAATCTGCGGAATTGTAGAAAATGTGATACACGCTCCAGCAAATAATCCTATAATGTCGATGTAGTTCATTTTTTTTAAGGTTCTGAGGTTCTGAGATGCTAAGGGACTAAGTTTTTTTTAACGATAATTATTGCGTACTTTTTGTCATTTCGACTGAAAGGAGAAATCGCACTAGAAACTCGACAACGATTGGCGATTCTCTTTGTAGACTTGCGAGTGTGATTTCTCCTTTCAGTCGAAATGACAAAAAACAGCGCAAACTCGTTTAATCCGTAAAATCTGCGGGCAAAATTAAATCACCCACCAACCAATTCCCCGCCATTAATATGAATAAATTGCCCCGTAATATAACTGCTGTCTTCGCAGGCGAGAAACACATATGCAGGCGCAACTTCTGAGGGTTGTCCCGCTCGTCCCATGGGGTTGTCTTTTCCAAAATCTGAAATTTTGTCAAAACTTGCTACAATCAGCGGTGTCCAAATAGGGCCTGGTGCTACGCCATTTACTCGAATTTTTCTTTTTGCAAGCATTGTTGATAATGATCGTGTAAAACTTACAATCGCACCTTTCGTACTTGCATAATCAGCCAAATGATCGCTTCCGCGATACGCTGTTACAGAGCTTGTGTTGATAATCGCATCGTTTCCATTCAAAAAAGGCAAAACCGCTTTTGTGATATAGAAATACGGATAAATATTGGTTTCAAAAGTCTTTTTAAGCTGTGTTGCCGTAATTTTCTCTAATTCGCTTTGCGGAAACTGAACCGCCGCATTATTGACTAAAACATTAATTTTTTTAAATGTGCTGACGCATTGTTTTACGGCACTTTTACAGAATTTCTCGTCCTTTAAATCGCCACTTATAAGTAAACATTGTTGCCCTTCTTTTTCGATTAATTCTTTTGTAAGCAACGCGTCTTTATCTTCTTTTAGATAAACGATGGCAATATTCGCACCTTCTCGGGCAAAATGAACCGCCACGCTTCGGCCAATACCGCTGTCACCGCCTGTTATAAAAGCAACTTTGTCAAAAAGCTTGCCGCTTCCTGTATAATTTTTACGAATTATTTCGGGTTCCGGATGCATTAGGTATTCATTTCCCGGAAGTTCTTGTTTTTGTTCTGGAAATGTTTTTGTCTTTTTCATAACATTTTGATTTGTAGTAATTTATTTCTAATATAGTTCTGTTTTAACCAAAAAATTGACTGAAATAGTTTTAAGATTGCCTCAAAAACGCTCATTTCTTAAACATGGGAATTATATAACGAATTGTATTTTGGATGAAAACTAGTTTTAACTTTTCTTTATAAATTTGAAGGTTGAGCCAAAGCTGTCCAAAATAGGATCAGATGTTTTGTACGACTTTTGCCTAATTAACATTTCAGACCAAAACAAATTCATAACGCTATTACCCCACACAGCATGGTATTAATTGTAGACGATATAAAGGCAAATATTATTGCCTTAAAAAAAACATTAGAGCTGCATAATATTGATGTCGATACTGCTGAGTCGGGGGAAGAAGCCCTGAGGAAAATCCTAAAAACAAACTATTGCCTCATTATTATGGATGTTCAAATGCCGGGACTTGACGGCTTTGAAGTGGTAAAAATCCTTTCGGGAAATAAACGAACAAAAGATATTCCGGTTATTTTCCTTTCTGCTTTAAATATCGAAAAAAAATATATTTTCAAGGGTTATGAAACTGGGGCTGTGGAATATATCACAAAACCAGTGGATACCGATTTGCTAATGCTGAAGGTCAAAACCTTCATCAAAATCTACGAACAGCAAAATGAATTGAAAGGCATTAAAGATCTTCTTTCAAAAGAAATAAAAATCAGAAAAGAAGCCCAAGACAATCTTGAAATTAAAATTGCCGAAAGAACAAGAGAACTAGTTCTGAAAAATGAAGAATTGGAGATGAAAAACCACGAACTCCAGCAGTTTGCTTGGGTGGTTTCGCACGATTTGAACGAACCAATCAGGAAAATCCAAATTTTTATAAAAATCATTAAGGATCTTTATTTGACTGCAGATGCAAAAGCAATTGATTACGTGGATCGTACAATAAAATCGGCGGAGCGAATGCAGACTTTGATTACGGATCTTTTGGCGTATTCGCGTTTATCGGCTCAGGTAAAACCAGAGAGTACCGATTTGAATGTAGTTTTGCAGGAAGTACTTTCAGATTTTGATTATTTGATTGACCGAAAAAATGCAACCATCAAAACATCAGAATTGCCAACAATCGACAGTATTCCGAGTCAGTTGCGCCAAGTGTTTCAAAATTTGATTGGAAATGCGATTAAATTCTCCGGAGCAAATGAGCCTCCGCTAATCGAAATCACTTCAGAATTAATTTCGGAAAAATCTATTGACAGTCCGACTTCGCCAAATGGAAAATATTGCAGAATTACGGTAAAAGACAACGGAATTGGTTTTGATGAAATTTACTTGGATCGGATATTTATTATTTTCCAAAGCCTAAATGACCGCCAGACGTATGAAGGAACCGGAATTGGACTGGCAATCGCAAAAAAAATCATAGAAAAACACAACGGATTAATCACTGCTAGAAGCGAAGTAGGCAAAGGTGCGAGCTTTATTATTGTACTTCCTTTAAAATATGAATAAAACAGTATCAACAAATATGAAGAATAATTTTAAAAGAAATCTGCTGATCAGTTCTTTAGTTTCGTTAATAGTACTTACAATCAGCTCTGTTGCGTCGTTTATCAGCATTAAAAGTTTGCTGAACAGTAATTTCTGGGTCAATCATACTCAGGAAGTAATTTATAATCTAAACGAAGGTTCGGCAATTATTACAGAGGCGCAAACTAGCATGCGCGGTTACTTGATTACTGGCGATGAACAGTTTGTGGACCGATACAACGAATCTGAAATTAAATCCAATGCCTATTTTGATAAATTGGACGAACTTACAGTTGATAATCCTTCGCAGCAGCAATCATTAAAGGAATTGCGTGTCATGCGTACCAATTTTTTCAAATATTTGAACAATCAGATAGTCAAAAAACGTCTGGGAAAAAACACAATGGTTTTTGATTTGAACGAAGGCCGACAGATGATGAATGAACTGCGTGCGGTGATCAAGAAAGTCGAAACAACCGAACAAGGACTTTTGGCAGAACGAAATTCAAATTCAGACAAATACGGAACTTACAGCTTGATATTGATTGTTGTGGCGTTTTTTATTGCGTTTATTATCTCAATAGTTTTCTTGATCCGTATTCTGAAAGATTATAACGAACGTTTGGGCTTGCAGCTTGAATTAGAGAAAAAAGACCGCGAAACAGCACAGCGAATTGAAGCGATTAGTACAATTGCAACCAATATTTCTAACGGAAATTATGACATTCGTGTTGATGACACAAAAGCCGATGCGCTTGGAAGCGTAGGAGAATCATTGAACACAATGGGCGTAAATCTTAAAAGCTCATTTGAGTTGTTGTCGCAAAAAGAGTGGCTTCAAACCGGTATTGCCGACTTAAATAATGCAATGCTTGGCGAAAAACCGATGCATAAATTATCAAAAGATATTATTGAGTTTTTATGCAATTATACCAACAGCAGCGCGGGTGTGATGTATGTGATCGAAGGCGAGGAGCTTGCCATTACTGCTGGTTATAGTTATATTCCGAGTAAAAACAGGGAGTTCATCAAAAAAGGTGAAGGTCTTATTGGTCAGGCAATTGCTTCCGGAAAAATATTGGAATTAAAAACCTTGACGCCAGATGATATTCAGATTGATTATGCTCTTGGTCAAATTAAACCGACTCATATTGTAGCGTTGCCTTTGTATGATAATAAAATTGAAGGTGCAGTTGAATTGGCAAGTATTTATGGATTCTCAGAATTGCATTTGGAGTTTCTGAAAACCGTTGCAAACAATATCGGAATTGCGATTCGATCAACGCAAAACAGAAAACGAGTTTTGGAACTTCTGGAAGAAACAAAATCACAGTCGGAAGAACTGCAAGTGCAACATAGTGAATTGGAAGCTATTAATGCCGAATTAGAAGCGCAGACCGAAAAACTTCAAGCTTCTGAAGAAGAACTTCGCGTGCAACAGGAAGAATTGGAACAAACCAATGAAGAATTGTCTGAAAGAAGTGTTTTATTGGAAGAAAAAAACAACGAAATTCAGAAAAAATCAGAGGCTTTAGAGCTAACAACACGTTATAAATCAGAGTTTTTGGCGAATATGTCTCATGAATTGAGAACGCCTTTAAATTCAATTCTTCTTTTAAGCCGATTATTGTCTGAAAACAATAATAAAAGCATGAACAATGAAGAAATTGAATTTGCAAAAGTGATTCAGAGTTCTGGAAATAGTTTATTAGGCTTGATTGACGAAATTTTGGATTTATCTAAAATTGAAGCCGGTAAAATGGAATTGGAATTTTTAGATGTTTCGACAAAAGAAATTACAGACACGCTTTGGAACTTGTTTAATTTGGTTGCGAAAGAAAAAGGAATTGAATTTGAAATTATTGCAAAAGAAGCGCCAATTGTCATCAAAACAGATAAAATGCGTTTGGAACAAATTCTGAAAAACTTGATTTCAAATGCAATCAAATTTACAGAGAAAGGAAAAGTAAGTCTGGAAATTAAGATTAATACAGACGACGACAAAATAATCTGTTTTATAGTAAAAGATACTGGAATCGGAATTCCGATAGAAAAACAGCCACTTGTTTTTGAAGCTTTCCAACAGGCCGACGGCTCAACTAAGCGCAAATATGGCGGAACAGGTTTGGGATTGTCAATCAGCAGGGAATTAGCAAAATTACTAAGAGGAGAAATTATTCTGCATAGTAAAGTAAATGAAGGAAGTTCGTTTACGTTATGTCTGCCCGTTTTCGGATCGGCGTACAATAAAGTGAATGTAGAGAAAATTCCACCAACAGAATTTACGGAAATTGAACCTGAAACCGAATCGGCTCCAGCAAAAAAATACATAAGCACAATAATTCCGGAAGAAATCGACGATGACAGAAACTCGATTAAAGTAGGCGACAAGGTAATTTTGATTGTTGAAGATGATGTCAATTTTGCAAAATCTCTTTTGAGTTTTACACGTCAAAAAGGCTATAAAGGCGTTGTTGCCGTTCGTGGTGATTATGCTTTGAATTTTACGGTGCTTTACAAACCAGTTGGTATTTTGCTGGATATCGAACTTCCGATAAAAAGCGGCTGGGAAGTTTTGGAAGAATTAAAAAATCATTCTGAAACGAAACATATTCCGGTGCATATTATGTCTTCGCACAAATTAAAACAGGAAAGTTTATTAAAAGGAGCAGTTGATTTCTTAGACAAACCAGTAGCTTTTGAGAAAATTCCTGATGTGTTTTTACGAATCGAGTATATCATAAATAAAGAAGCACAAAAGGTTTTAATTATCGAAGATAACCCAAAACATGCTAAGGCTTTGGCGTATTTCTTGGAAACCTACAATATCAATTCAGAAATCAAGAGCGAAGTTTCAGAAGGACTTCAAGCTTTAAACAAAACCGAAGTTGACTGTGTGATTCTTGACATGGGAATTCCGGACAAACAAGCGTATCAAATTCTGGATGGCGTAAAGAAAAATCCGGGCTTGGAGAACTTGCCGGTAATTGTATTTACGGGAAAAAGCTTATCGCTTAAAGAAGAAGTAAAAATTAAAAAGTATGCCGATTCAATTATCGTAAAAACGGCACATTCGTATCAAAGAATGCTTGACGAAGTTTCGCTTTTCCTTCATTTGGTCGAAGATAAAAAAGAAGGAAACGATAAAAAAGAGGGACATAAAAAGCTAAATTTACTGAACAATATTCTGCATGATAAAAAAGTGCTGATTGTAGATGATGATGTTCGAAATATTTATTCGTTGACAAAAGCTTTAGAAGTCTTTAAAATGAATATCATAACGGCTTTTGACGGAAATGAAGCAATAAAGATTTTAAACGAAAATCCAGATACAGACATTGTTTTATTGGATATGATGATGCCGAATATGGACGGTTATGAAACGGCCGAAAAAATACGATCAAACCCGAAACATCTGAATTTGCCGTTGATCGCCGTAACCGCAAAAGCAATGACCGGAGATAGGGAAAAATGCATTAAAGCCGGCGCATCAGATTATATTACAAAACCAGTCGATGTTGACCAGCTGTTGTCGTTGTTGCGCGTTTGGCTGTATGATAAAGTTTAAAATAAATGGTTTCAATAGAAACCTGACAGGTTTTAAAAACCTGTCAGGTTTAATAAATAGTATTAAATGAGTAAAAAACGACTTTTAATTGTTGATGACGATTCGAGGAATATTTTCGCATTAGAACATACTTTGCGTGTCAAATCATATGATTGTTTGTCTTGTACAAGTGCCGAGGATGCTTTAAAGCTGTTAAAATCAGACGAAAAAGTTGACGCAGTATTGCTAGATATGATGATGCCCGAAATGGATGGTTATGATGCAATTCCGCTAATAAAGGCGATACCGTCGCGAGAATCTCTTTTTGTTATTGCCGTAACCGCACAGGCAATGACAGGAGACAAAGAAAAATGTTTAGAGGCTGGAGCAGATGATTATATCTCAAAACCAGTAGATGTTGATAAGTTGCTGCTTATTTTGAGCAGAATTTGAGTAAAATTTGAATGAAGTATGATTGAGGATATTGAATTAGAAACGCTTATCAACGAGGTTTACGAATATTATGGTTTTGATTTTGGAAGCTATTCCAGAGCTTCATTAAAAAGACGCGTCAATAGAGTTTTTCATTTAGACGGGTTTACGCATTTTCATGAATTTCTTTCAAAAGTTCGTTCTGATCCAGAATATTACAAAAGAATGGTAGATGAAATTACGGTCAACGTAACAGAAATGTTTCGTGATCCGGCATTTTACAGTGTTTTGCGAAATCAAATTTTGCCGCTTTTAGGAACAAAACCTTTCATTAGATTATGGCACGCAGGATGCTCGACTGGCGAAGAAGTATATTCAATGGCCATAATGCTTAAAGAGGCTGGTTTGCTTCATAAATCTCTAATTTATGCGACAGACATTAATGCGACCGTTTTAGAGACAGCCAAAAAAGGAATTTTCCCGCTCCGAATGATGAAAGAGTATTCGCAAAATTATCGCGATGCAGGCGGGCAAGAAGACTTTTCGAGTTATTATACCGCAAATTATGGCATTGCAAAATTCAACGGAGATTTAGCAGAGAAAATGGTCTTTTCGCAGCATAATCTGGTTTCAGATACTTCGTTCAACGAGTTTGATATGATTTTGTGTCGTAATGTTTTGATTTACTTTGATGCCGATTTACAAAAACGCGTCATTAATTTATTCGACGAAAGTTTAGCTGTTCTAGGCTTCTTGGCTTTAGGAACAAAAGAAACCATTAAATATTCTGTCGCTCCAAACAAATACAAACAATTGGATAAAGATAAAATATGGAGGAAATTAAAATAATATCAGATTGTAAAGTAGTCATCGTTGGAGGATCTGCAGGAAGTCTGAATGCTTTAATGCAGATTTTGCCAGAACTTATCAAACTCAATGATTTTGCATTGGTAATTGTCCTTCATAGAAAAAGTACTGACGATCAAACGTTAGAAGATTTAATTACATTAAAATCCAACATACAAGTTAAACCTGTTGAAGACAAATTCCCTCTTTTACCAGGTTTTATCTACATCGCGCCGTCAAATTATCATTTATTATTTGAGAAAGAAGGGATTTTGGCATTAGATACTTCTGAAAAAATAAACTACAGCCGTCCAAGTATTGATGTGTCTTTCGAATCGGCAGCAGAGGTGTATGGATCTTCTTTAATCGGCATTTTATTATCGGGCTCAAATTCTGATGGAACTGAAGGTTTGAAAGCAATAAAAGCAGCGGGAGGAACAATTGTGGCTCAAAATCCGCTTTCAGCAGATATGCCTTTCATGCCTAATAATGCAATTTTATATTCTGATCCCGATTTTATTTTGAATACACAGGAAATACTTCATTTTATTGCTTCAATAAATACGAAATAGATCATAATCTGAGTTCGATTATTTTTTTTATCCCGCTAGGGATTAAATATTGGTAGAAAAAAATATCACAGTTTTGTTTTGTCCCATAGGGACTATATATTTAATGCCATTTTTATTTATTTATGCAAAATATAGTCCCTACGGGACAAATGAGCATTCGGTAAAACTAATTTCTACCAACATTTAATCCCTAGCGGGATAAAAAAACAGCTCCAGTGAGTTTTTACAATTTTAAGCAAATTTGATGCCCAACTTGTAGGTATTATTTCAACTCAAACACCTACAAGGTTTTGAAAACCTTGCAGGAATTTAAGTCTTAATTTTTAGGTTGCGGTTTTTCATCTTCCGGAAGAATAATTTTATTCAGTTCCGCTTCCTTTTCCGCTTTTTTTCTTGCTGCTTTTCCTTTTCCAATAGGCAATCCAGCCGTAATGTACCAAGAACGGTTGAATTGATTATTTGGTCCGTCGCCTTTCATTACTTGCACTAAACCATAATAATATTGAACTGTAAAATTCATTCCGTTTCCAACGTTTAAATGATATCCCACACCAGCGGCAAGTCCGGCATCAATAACGCGAACTTGATCGCGAATGTTTCTTTTGTAGATGATATCGTCTTTGTCGTATTCATTTTTGAACTCGTCAAACGCTTTGGCCAACAAACCAAATTGCGGTCCAGCTTTTACGTAAATATTATTTTTGAATTGATATTTAACCAAAATCGGAACATTGAAATAACGTATTTCACGGTTTACGCTTCCGCCGGCAAAAGTATTGTCCAAATTAGCATCGCCCGTAGGATAAACAGGAATTCCCTGCGCACCCATAGGAGATTTTACAATAACTCCAGTATTAAGCATCCAAGCCGGATTTTTTTTTGATTTGAGGTCAAAATAAAAGCCAAGGTTAAAACCGGGATTTGTTCCCGAGGAATCCATATTTGAAATAGTAGAAAAATTTACTCCTCCTTCCAGACCAAATTCCAAAAACTCAGAGTTTAACTTATCTCCAAAAATCAAGGAAATCAAAACTTGCGATTGGGCTGAACTGATAGAAAAGAAAATAAAAACGATTAATAAAATCTTTTTCATAGAATGGATGGATTACAGTCCAAATCGATATTGTAAACTTCCTAGCACTTGCGTACGGCTTCCTAAGAAACCACATTCTGCGCGAAACATAAAATGTCTATTGAATTGATATTGAGACCCAACAATGAAGTTCCACATGTCTTTTGGTCTTTTTTGAAGTGAATACTGAACAGATGAGTCACTAGCTGTGCTCAATGCTCCGTCCAGCGTTGCAAGGAAAGTTCCTGCACGATCTAAGGCTCTGTCTGCAGTCGTATGTTTAGCAATATTTACAGGATTTTTTTGTTCTGCCGGACTCAAGCTATCCCACCAGTTGTCAACTTTTGTTTGATTTTCAGCTACTTTTTGCAAACCGCTGTCCACTTTTGCTTGTGCGGTGCTTAGATCAATAAAATCAGATAAAGGCAAATCTCCATTTGTATCTCCAGAAATATGAACTCTAAATGCTCCAACCCAAACAGCAATATTTTGTTCTGATTTATTGAATTTGAAAGTTTTACCTAACCTCGGACCAAAAATATAGGAGAATGCAGGTTTATCCAGTGAACTGATATCTGTCCAAGCCATGTTCATATCGAGAGCAAACCAACCTCCGCCAATACCAATTGTCGGTGTCATACCAATACCAAAAGTAGTGGCGTTAAAATTTGCCTGTGTGCTGAAATTTGCAACTTCTGACCAGTTGTTATTGGCATCTGGAATCCAAATTCCGGCGTTTATTTTTGTGGATGTATTTGCTTTTCCAAAAATTCCATAAATATTTAGAAAGGGAAGCAGCCAAACATCTGGACGAACCGTAAGTGCGCCAGCTTCTACACTTGATTTGTCAAATCGAACAATTTCATCCAAGTTGTATTGCGGACCATGATTGAAACCAATATTCAAATCATTAATTACGATTTGGGATTCCTGCCAGAAATAATTAACAGAAACTCCAGCAGAATAGGGAAGTTTATATCCTTTTTGAGCTACTTTTTCTCCCCAGATCGGTAATGCATAAGGGTATTTCTCTACTTTAAGACTATCTTTTAATTCGGCATTTTTTTTTCCTACAATTTTGTCGGTATAAACCTGTCCAAAAATCTGCATGCTGAATAATAATAAAAAGGCTGATATTAGTGTGGTATTACATTTCATCGATTAGAGTGTTTTTAATGTTAATTAATTGAACTGCGAAAAAATATGTACTAATGCTATTTTGAAATCTTTTTATCTGTATGCTAAATAGGTTTTATTATAATTGGAGGTTAGGGCTTAATAATGTGTTAATTAATGTTAAAGTTAACGAAATTTTCTTACCTCTAACATTTTTTTTTGTGAAACTATAAATTCGATTAAAAATAAATTTATCACCGTTCACTATGCAGGCTAAAGTGTCAATAAGCATACAGATAACACTAGTGTTTAAATCTGTTTTTTATCTGTTTCCATCTGCGTTATTCGTATTCTATTTTAGTCAGTTTTACATTTTTAGCAATATCGATGATTTACATTTTAAAAAATAAATGCTAATTTTACAAGCATGAAATGGATTGCAGCAATCTTATCAATTTATTTGATGGCACTTTCAAATATGCCTTGTGCAGATATGGAAGTGAGCAGTGCTATGCATAAAACTGCCCAATTTTCATCTGAGGCAAATCATACTCATGACAAAGACAATGATTTATGTTCTCCATTTTGTGCCTGCAATTGCTGTGGAGCACAGGTTTTAAGTTACCAGCCTCCAGTAGTTTTCGAATTCTCTAAAGCTTGCAACAAAATAACTGCAGCTTTGCCAACTTATAATTCTGTTTTTATTTCCGATTTCTACGGAAGTATTTGGCAACCTCCTCAAATAGTATAATGACACTTGCCCGATAACTTCGGAGCGAGTTAACGACTTGTGGATTTTCCACAAAACTAGCAGACAAATTCTTGTCTCATTTTTCATGTCATTATATATTTCAAATGCTAGATAAAATCATTCAATTTAGTATACGAAACAAATTCGTTATACTATTATTTACCCTCGTTTTAATAGCTTGGGGAAGCTATTCGCTTAAAAATTTGCCACTTGATGCATTGCCAGATGTTACAAATAATCAAGTTCAGATTATTACAACAGCGCCAACATTAGCAAGTCAGGAAGTGGAGCAGTTGATTACCTATCCGCTGGAACGCGCTGTAAAAACAGTTCCAAATATTATAGAACTGCGAAGTATTTCCCGTTTCGGATTATCGGTTGTTACCGTTGTTTTTGAAGACAACGTTGATATTTACTGGGCGCGCGAACAAATTTTTCAGCGTTTAAAACAAGCCGAAGAAAACATTCCAGATTATGTAAATTCTCCCGAATTAGCACCAATTACAACGGGTTTAGGCGAAATTTATCAATATGATGTTTACGCCAAAAAAGGCTATGAAAACAAATACAGCGCAATCGAATTACGAACCATTCAAGATTGGATTATTATTCCGCAATTACAAGGAATTCGTGGTGTTGCTGATGTTAGTACTTGGGGCGGAAAACTAAAACAATTCGAAATCGCTGTTAACCCAAACATGTTGAACAGTCTTGGCGTGACCATTACAGAAATCTTTAACGCCTTAGAAAAAAACAATCAAAACACAGGTGGCGCTTATATTGAAAAAGAGCAATACACGTATTTTATCCGAGGTGTCGGAATGGCAAAAGGCGTAAAAGATCTTGAAAATGTAGTGGTAAAAAACCGAAATGGTTCGCCAGTTTTGGTTCGCAATGTAGCACAAGTCCGTGAAGGCGTTGCGTTGCGTTACGGCGCTTCTACAAAAGATGGTAAAGGCGAAATCGTTTCGGGTTTGGTTTTGATGCTGAAAGGTGAAAACTCCAACGCTGTTGTAGATCGAATTCACGAAAAAATGGCTCAAATCAACAAAAGTCTTCCCGAAGGCGTTGTTGCCGAAGCTTTTATCGATAGAGGAAAACTCGTTGATAATTCCATAAAAACCGTAACCAAGAATCTTTTGGAAGGCGCATTAATTGTGATTTTTGTGCTGATTTTATTCTTAGGAAATCTTCGTGCTGGGTTAATCGTAGCATCTGTTATTCCGCTGGCAATGTTGTTTGCCGTTATTTTGATGAATGCCTTTGGCGTAAGTGGCAACTTAATGAGCCTCGGGGCAATAGATTTTGGAATCATTGTCGATGGCGCCGTAATCATTGTTGAAGCAACCATGCATCATCTTCAAAAAGTTAAAAATAAAAAAGAGCTCACACAGAAGGAAATGGACGAAGAAGTCTATAATTCGGCTTCAAAAATTAGAAATAGTGCCGCTTTTGGAGAAATTATTATTCTGATTGTTTATCTGCCAATTCTGGCTTTGATTGGTACAGAAGGAAAAATGTTCAAACCAATGGCAATGACGGTTGGTTTTGCGATTATTGGCGCGTTTATTCTTTCATTGACGTACATTCCGATGATGAGTGCTTTGTTTCTTTCGAAAAAAACAGAACATAAATCTAATTTTAGCGACCGAATGATTGCTTGGCTGGAAAGTCATTATACGCCTCTTTTGAATAAAGCGCTAGAACTTAGAAAAGTATTTCTTTCTGTTGCCCTTGGATTATTTGCTTTGGCATTTATTATTTTCCAAAATATGGGAGGCGAATTTATTCCGACAATCGAAGAAGGAGATTTGGCCATCAACGCAAGTATTATGACAGGAAGTTCGCTTACGCAGATGGTAGAAACCGCCACAAAATATGAACAAATTCTGAAAGCTAAATTTCCGGAAATCAAAACCATTGTAACCAAAATTGGAAGTGGAGAAATTCCCACAGATCCGATGCCGATTGAAAGTGGCGATTTGATTATTGTTTTAAAAGACAAAAAAGAATGGAAAGGAAAATACCATAATTGGGAAGATTTGGCAAATGCGATGAAAGAAGAAATGGAAGTGATTCCGGGTGCTAACATTGAGATTTCACAGCCAATTCAAATGCGTTTTAATGAATTAATGACCGGAAGCCGATCGGATATTGCGATTAAGATTTTTGGCGATGATTTAGAGATTTTGGATGCAAAAGCCACAGAACTTATTTCTAAAATAAAAGGAATTGAAGGAATTGGAGATTTAAAGGCAGATAAAGTGACGGGATTGCCTCAAATTACAATCAAATACGACTACGATAAAATCGCGCTTTACGGACTCAATATTTCAGATATAAATCAAATTATCCGCTCATCTTTTGCAGGAGAAAGCGCCGGAAAAATTTATGATGAAAGCAAAAGATTTGATGTTGTTGTACGAATGGATGAAAACAATCGCGGTGATATTACAGATGTGAGCAATTTGTTTATTCCGCTTCCAAATGGCCAACAGGTGCCACTTTCTCAAGTGGCTTCTGTTGAATACGAACAAGGTCCCGTGCAGGTCATCCGCGAAGACGGAAAACGCAGAATTACTGTTGGGCTAAATGTTCGCGGACGAGATATTAAAAGTGTTGTTGAGGAAATTCAGCAAAAACTTGATAAAAACTTTAAACTTCCTTCGGGTTATTATGTGACTTACGGCGGACAGTTTGAGAATTTGATTGAAGCGACACAAAGACTTTCGGTTGCGCTGCCAATCGCTTTGGGGCTCATTTTGATATTGCTGCATTTTACTTTTAAAAGCATCAAACAGGCGTTATTGATTTTTACAGCGATTCCGTTGTCAGCAATTGGAGGTGTTTTTGCGCTTTCGCTGAGAGGAATGCCGTTTAGTATTTCGGCCGGAATTGGTTTTATTGCATTGTTCGGAATTGCGGTTTTAAACGGAATCGTTTTGATTTCTTATTTCAATCAATTAAAAACCGAAGGGATTTTAGAGCCATTGCAAAGAGTTTTAATCGGAACTAAAACAAGATTGCGTCCTGTTTTAATGACGGCGTCTGTGGCTTCGTTAGGATTTTTGCCAATGGCGTTATCGACAAGCGGCGGGGCAGAAGTACAGAAGCCTTTAGCAACGGTTGTTATAGGCGGATTAGTCTCAGCGACTTTATTGACGTTAATCGTTTTACCGATTTTGTATTTAATGCTGGAACGTGGATTTAACCGCAAAGATTTTAACCGCAAAGAGCGCTAAGGTTTACGCAAAGGACACAAAGAAAAATTTAAAAGAATGAAAAATTTACTATATAATTTAATAAAAATAACCTTTGCGAACTTCGCGCTTCCTTTGCGAACTTTGCGGTTAATTACGTTTCTATTGGCAAGCACAGCAACATTTGCACAGCAATCTATCAGCCTGGAAAAAGCTATAGAACTAGCCAAAACAAACAACATAGACTTAAAAATTGCCGATAAAGAAATTGAAAAACAAACACTTTTGAAAAAAGCCGCTTTTCAGCCCGATCCGCTTCAGGTGCAATATCAAGGTGGCCAGTTTAATAGTGCCGATTTTGACCATAACGTTTCCGTGCAGCAATTTTTTCCGTTAGGAAATATCACAAAAGCCAATAGACAATTGCAGGAAGAATTGGCAAAACTGGCAGAAAAACGTAAAGCTTTATCGTCATATGAATTGGAGAAAGCGGTGACATTGGCGTATTATCAATATTTATATGGAGTTTCAATTCAAAAGTTGAACTCCGAATTAAATGAGATTTACACCAAATTTCTAAAAAATGCCGAACTCCGTTTTAAAACTGGAGAAAGCGGAAATATAGAAGTGATTAGCGCCAAAGCAAAAGTGAAAGAAATTGAAACTCAAAAGGCACAATTACAATACGATTTGGCAATTTACCAGAAACAGCTGCAGTTTTTTGTTCAGACGGATGAAAATATAATTCCGGATGAAACCGTTTCCTTGAAGTTTCAATTCACCGAAAGTCAGAATACAAAAGCGGAAGTTTTAATGACCGATTTTTATCAGCAGCAAATTTCGGTTTATCAAAAAGAAGCCGGAACGTTTAAAGCTTTGCGTACGCCAAAAGTAGGCTTGGGTTATTTTGCCCAAACCATCAATACTGAATCACTTTTTCAGGGTTTTACAGCAGGATTGCAGATTCCGCTTTTCGGGGGCGTGAATACAACGAAAGCAAAAGCGGCTGAAATCAGTATTTCGCAGTCGGAAATGGCATTAAATAAGAATAAAATTATTCTGAATCTGCAAAAAGAAGAACTGCAGAACAACTTCCAAAAACAACAGAAAAACTTGGAATATTATCAAAACGAAGGCCAGCAATACGCCAATCAGATTATTGAAACCGCACAAAAAAGTTATGCAAATGGCGATATGAGTTATTGGTCGTACATCAGTTTTTTGAATCAGGCAATTGATATTAAAAAACAATACGCAGAAGCCACGCACAGCTATAATCAAAGCGCCATCGAATTGCAATTTCCAACCATCAAAAACAATTAATCATGAAAAATATATTTAAAAGTTTAGCCGAGTATTTAACCGCAAAGCACGCAAAGACAAAGCGTAAAGTTCGCAAGGGAATTAAACTTAGCGTCCTTTGCGTAATCTTTGCGCTCTTTGCGGTTAATTTAAGCTGCAATGAAAAGAAAACAGAAGAAACTCATGAAGAAGAAAAATCAAGTACAGAAGTTTCTTTAACCGAATCACAGTACAAAACCGTTGGAATTGAAACAGGATTTGTTGAAAATCGAAATCTTAATAAAATCATTAAAGCAAATGGTTATACGACAGTTCCTCCGCAAAACTCCGCTGAAGTTTCGACATTAATTGGCGGTACAGTAAAAGATATTTTTGTTTTGGAAGGGACTTATGTCAATAAAGGGAAAGTTTTGGCAACGATTCAAAATCTGGAAGTAATTGAAATGCAGGAAGAATATCAGTCGGCAATCGCAAATGTGGAATATCTGCAATTAGAATACAATCGCCAGAAAACTTTGAGTGATGAAAACGTAAATCCGCGAAAGACATTTCAGGAAGTAAAAGCAAAATTAGCGGCTGAAAGAGCTCGTGCGCAAGCAGCAAAAAACAAATTAGATGCTTTGCATGTTGCGGCTAAAGGAGGTTCGTCTTTAGTTCCAATCGTTTCACCAATAAATGGTTACGTAGGGAAAATCAATATTGCCAAAGGCGCTTTTGCAAATACTGGAATTTCGCTGTTTGAAGTCGTTGATAACAGTCAGATGCATTTGGATTTAAATGTTTACGAAAAAGATCTGGGTTCAATTTCAATTGGTCAAGTAATTGATTTTGTATTGACAAATCAGTCTAATAAATCGATCAAAGGAAAGATTTTCGGAATCAATAAATCTTTTTCAAACGAAAGCAAAACCGTTGCCGTGCATGCTAAAATTGATCCTGTCGACGCAAAAGGCTTGATTCCGGGAATGTATGTTTCGGCAAATATCAATATTACAAACGCGACAGTTCCGGCGCTTCCAAAAGATGCCGTTGTGAAAAATGCCGACAAATATTTTGTTTTTGCCGAGGAAGAAAAACAGACAAATGAGAAAACAAAAGAAAAGGAAATTCATTTTAAGGCGATTGAAGTAATTCCCGGCACAACCGATTTGGGTTTTACCGAAGTCAAATTTGTGAATGAAAAGGAACAAAATGCTAAAATCGTTATCAAAGGCGCTTTTTATTTATTGTCTGCACTGAAAGGCGGAGGAGAGCATGAGCATTGATTTTTTTAGGTGCTAAGGAGCTGCGGTTTTGAGGGACTGAGGTTTTTCTCATTTTATGTCATTTCGACGGAGGAGAAATCTCCGCAAGTAACTCCGTTCCTAAAATCCAATCTTTGTAGAGCTTCTCGTGGAGATTTCTCCTTCGTCGAAATGACAAATAGTACGTTTAATAATTATTTTAATAAAAAACTTTACTACAAAAGCCGTAAATTTAGAACATTATTTAGACAAAGTTTAAACTTGTAACTTGAAACAAACAAAACTTGAAACTTTCCCATGATACATCAAGATATAGAAGTAAAAAATATAAAAACGAAACCAAAAGCTTCCTGCGCTTGTTCGCATGATGATGAACCCACTCACGCAGAAAGCAATGGACACGACCATGATGGGCACGATCATGAGCACAATACCGATGGCAGTTTGTTTAAATTATTCCTGCCGTCGATTATTTCGTTTGTTTTGCTTTTGATTGGGATTGGGTTTGATAATTATTTTCCGCAGAATTGGTTTACCGGTCTTGTTAGAATTGCTTGGTATGTGATTGCGTATCTTCCGGTTGGACTTCCGGTTTTGAGAGAAGCGTATGAAAGCATCAGAAAAGGCGATATTTTCTCTGAATTTTTCTTAATGTGTATTGCTACAATCGGAGCATTTGGGATTGGTGAATATCCAGAAGGCGTGGCGGTTATGCTGTTTTATACGATTGGAGAAACTTTTCAGGGAATGGCAGTTAAACGAGCAAAATCAAGCATAAAAAGTCTGTTAGATCAGCGTCCTGATGAGGTAAATATTATAGAAAATAATACCACAACAAGAGTAAAGGCGAAAGATGTCAAAATTGGAGCTATTATTCAGTTGAAAGCTGGTGAAAAACTAGGTTTGGATGGCGAATTATTATCGGATTCGGCTTCGTTCAACACAGCAGCTTTAACTGGTGAAAGTACACCAAGCACAAAGAGAAAAGGCGAAACTGTTCTTGCCGGAATGATAAACGGAACTACGATTGCCGAAGTAAAAGTAACAACTGCTTATAACGACAGCAAATTGTCAAAAATTCTGGAATTGGTTCAAAATGCCACGACAAAAAAAGCGCCAGCCGAATTATTCATTCGAAAGTTTGCCAAGATTTATACACCAATTGTCGTTTATCTGGCAATCGCAATTTGTCTGCTGCCAATGTTTTTTGTTGAGCATTATGTTTTTGCCGATTGGCTTTACAGAGCATTGGTCTTTTTAGTGATTTCTTGTCCTTGTGCCTTGGTTATCAGTATTCCACTTGGTTATTTTGGAGGAATAGGAGCGGCGAGCAGAAACGGAATTCTGTTCAAAGGAAGTAATTTTTTAGACAGTATTTCTACGATTCAAAATGTTGTGGTTGATAAAACAGGAACCATGACCGAAGGGGTTTTTAAAGTGCAAGAGGTTGTTATTAAACCTGATTTCGATAAAGAAGAAATTCTGAAACTGGTAAATGTTTTAGAAAGCAACAGCACGCATCCTGTTGCAACAGCAATTCATAATTATGCTGGACCAACAGATTCGTCGATCGAATTGAAAAATATTGAAGAAATTTCCGGACATGGCTTAAAAGCTTCTTTGAATGAAAAAGAACTTCATGTTGGGAATTTCAAACTTTTAGATAAATACGGGATTTCGTATGATATTGACCCGTCTGCTATTGTTTATACCACAATTGCAATTGCATACGACAAAAAATTCGCGGGTTATTTAACGATTGCTGACGAAATTAAAGAAGATGCGCAAGAAACCGTTTCAAAATTAAAATCATTGGGAGTAAAAGTTACAATGTTAAGCGGCGACAAGTTGAATGTTGTGCAGTTTGTTGCTGATAAATTGGGTATTTCGAAAGTTTTTGGAGATTTGCTTCCGGAAGATAAAGTCAATAAAGTAAACGAAATCAAAGCAAAAAATGAAACTGTAGCTTTTGTGGGTGACGGTGTAAATGATGCGCCTGTAATTGCCTTAAGTACGGTTGGAATTGCGATGGGAGGACTTGGAAGTGACGCTGCAATCGAAACTGCCGATGTTGTGATTCAAGATGATAAACCAAGCAAAATTGCGATGGCGATCAATATTGGTAAACAAACCAAAAAGATTGTTTGGCAGAATATAACTTTAGCTTTTGCTGTAAAAGCATTTGTGTTAATTCTTGGCGCCGGCGGACTCGCAACTATGTGGGAAGCTGTTTTTGCCGATGTTGGCGTAGCTTTACTGGCAATTTTAAATGCAGTCCGAATTCAGAAGATGAAGTTTTAGAAGTAAAAAAGGGAGCCCTAATTCAAAGCAATGGATTAGGGCTTGTTTCTTTTAAGAGTTTAAGATTTAGAATCGATAGATTTTAAAAAGATTATCGTTCGATTTGAGGTTTTGGTAATTTTGCAATTACTTCATCTATTGAGAATGTCGCTGGTGCCTGACGCGGCGGAAATTTTCTATAGGTTTCCAAATAGTTTGCTACTTTAGATACAGCAGGCAAAATCAAAAATGCGCGATCCATCATCCATTTCTCGTATCCTATAGAACCATCAACGGAATATTCATAGGGGTCTGCTAATAAATCAATTATAAAAGGTCCTCTCAGCTTGACCATTGGGTTGCGCCATATTTCCATTCCTTTTGCATATTGAGCAGAAAAAGTATATTTAAAACGATCGTCACGGTATGCAACAAGATTGCCATCATCATCAAAATAAATAAAGTCATGTCGAACGCTTCCACTTTGTCCTTTAAGGTAAGGCAATTGATTATAACCATCAAGATGTACTTTAAAATTATTGCTACCTTCTTGAACTCCATTTTGAGCATTTTGGGCTAAACTTTGATCACCTCCCGCAGCTGCCACCAAAGTTGGCAACCAATCTTCTGCAGAAAATAATCCAGTTAAATTGCTTCCAGGTTTGATTACCCCCGGCCAGCGGATAACGGCTGGAGCGCGATATGCACCTTCCCAGTTTGTATCTTTTTCAGAACGGAATGGGGATGATCCTCCATCAGGCCATTGATTTTTCATCGCACCGTTGTCTGTTGTCCAGATTACAATCGTATTATCAGCAATTTTGAGATCGTCTAAAAGTTGCAAAAGCTCTCCAACCATTGCATCATGCTCGACCATTCCATCTGCTTGGGTGCCGAGACCTGTTTTTCCTAATGAGGAAGGCTTTAGATGTGTAAAAACATGCATTCTGGTACTGTTAAACCAAGTAAAGGAAGGTTTGCCAGCTTTAGCAGATTTTGTAATAAAATCTTTAGCAGCAGCTAAAAACTCCTCATCAACTGTTTCCATTCTTTTCTTAGTAAGTGGTCCTGTATCTTCAATTTTTCCGCCTGCAGTTGATCTTAATACACCACGAGGACCAAATGCTTTTTTAAATTCTTCTCCTTTTGGATAATCTGCATTTTCAGGTTCTTCTTCGGCATTTAGGTGGTACAAATTTCCAAAAAATTCATCAAACCCATGAGCTGTAGGCAAGTACTTGTCTTGATCACCAAGATGATTTTTACCAAATTGACCACACACATAACCTAGTGGCTTAAGAAATTCTGCTATTGTAGGATCTTCTTTTTGTAATCCTACTGGAGATCCTGGCAAGCCTACTTTGGTTAAACCAGTACGATAAGGAGATTGTCCTGTAATAAATGCGGCGCGTCCAGCAGTACAACTTTGTTGAGCATAATATTGAATAAAAACAGCTCCTTCATTGCCAATTTTATCAATATTAGGAGTTGTAAATCCCATTAATCCGCGACTGTAGAGACTAACATTCGAAACCCCTACATCGTCTCCAAAAATGACTAGAATATTAGGTTTTGATTTGTTTTTTTGAGATGTCACAGGTGTTGTAAATCCTACAAACGATAAAAAAAGCAATAGTACCTTAATTTTTTTTTGTTCCTGACTAAATTTTTTAAGTCTGCTCATGAGATTTTTTTTAATGGTTATAAAATAAGTTTGCAATGAGGTTAAATTAGAATCTTAAGAAAAATATGATATAAAGCTATATATTTAAATGTCTGTATTTTACTATTTTATGTTTCATTTTGTAATATGAAACATAAAAAAAAGTCCAAATTCATTTGAATTTGGACTTTTTTGTACTTATTTCTATTAAAAATGAACGCTTGAAAATTGCTCACAAAACTCTTTTATAGTTTGTCTGACGGTTCTAAATTCTTGTAAAATTTCTTCCTCAGTTCCAGTTGCTTTGGCTGGGTCATTAAAATTATAATGCAGTTTAGTTGCTTTTGAAGGAAAGAAAGGACAGCGTTCTTTAGCATTATCACAAACGGTAATCACAAAATCAAAATCAATGTTTTGATATTTGTCAATTTGGTTTGAAGTATGATTTGAGATGTCAATTCCGTCTTCTTTCATTGTAATAATTGCCCTCAGATTCACACCGTGCGTTTCGACGCCGGCACTGTAAACTTCGGCTTTATCACCTAAAAAATATTTTAAATAACCTTCGGCGATTTGACTTCTGCAGCTGTTTCCTGTGCAGAGCACTAAAATTTTTTTCTTCATAATTTAAACGAATAACCAAATGATATTGATAATACAGAATTTTGGATCAAAGCCAAAAATAAGCTGCAACACAATTACAGATGTTGTGATAATAATGGGTTTTTTGTATTTAACTACTTGTTTGTAATTCATTGAAATTTTTATTAAACACATAGAAACATAGATTTTATTTATAAAAAAGAAAGCAAAAAGAAACTAGTTTCTAACACATAGCAAGCGATGTTTGTTTTTAAAAAGTGAAACGTCTTTTTTAAGCTTTGTATAGCTATGTTTCAATGTGTTTGAATTAATTGCAGTCAAAAGATTTGTACTTGTTTGTTTCTTCACAATTAGCAACAGCCAGAATTTGGTGAACAGCTATTTGTTTCATTTTTGTGAAGTTCTTTCAGAGCGATTTTTTGTTTTGGCGAAGGAACTCCACAGGCTTCTTGCACCAAACATGCAGTTGTTTTGTTTTTTAAAATAAAATGAGTTCCATTGAAATCTAAATCATATCGCCCAATTGTTTCATTTTGATATTCGACTTCAATTTCAAAATCTTGAATGTTTAATTTTTCTTCAGATAGCTGAATGATATGCAAAAGCTTGTCAGGTTTTAAGCGGTGTTCGTAATCGTTGGCATTCCATAACTGAAAATTTACCGCATTTTCATTTCGGATCACGCCACCGCAATCAATAAAGTTTTTAGTAGTAATTCCAATTTCAGTTACATGAAAATGTTCTGGGACAAAAGCTCCATTTTCTAATTGAAAGGCAACATTATCCAAATTCGGAAGTATGTTTTTAATTTCTGATAGTTTCATATTTCTTTAATTATAGTTATAATGCAATATTGCGATATAGATGATTAAAAAAATGCTTTAACAGCATTTCTGGTTTTTTGTAACGGATATTATATTTGAAAAATAAGTATTTAAAATATCAAAAGTAACTTCGTCAATACAATAACAAATAGCATTTCCTTCGATATTTCCTTTTATCAGTCCTGCATTTTTAAGTTCTTTCAAGTGTTGAGAAACTGTTGGCTGTGCAAGCGGAAGCTCATTTACAATGTCACCGCAGATGCATTCGTTTACTTTCAACAGATACTCAATAATCGCAATTCTGGCAGGATGACCTAAAGCTTTTGCTATTGTCGCAATCTGATTTTGTTTTTCAGTAAAATGTTCTGTTTTAGTAGCTCCCATTTTTATTGTATTTTAATATAGCAATATTACGATATAGATTTCTTAAAAACAAATCTTTAAGCGAATATTTATTTTTTCAGATGCTTTTGTTCCTGAATTTCTCCATTTCCAAATGACCAATTTTCTAAACCGTTATTTTCCAAAAGGACAATAATAACATTATTGATCAAAATTGAAGTACTTGAAGCAATTCTTGTGGCAATTTGATGATATAGTTTATTTTTTTGTTCAAGAGTTCTTCCTTGTCCAGCAGCTATTTGAACAAAGATTATTTCATCAGAATGTGAAATTCCTAGATAACTTTCAGGATATTTTATTTGATGCGGCTCTAATTCTTCAATTACATGAAAATAATCGGCGACTGGGATATTAAATTCCTGAATTAAAGATTGATGAATGGATTCTGAAATATTATTTTTAGTTTCCAACGAAAGTTTTTTGGGAAGACTAATTCGGACAAATGGCATTTTGGATATTTTTAAGTTATTTTTTTATGATGTCAAGTTTCCATAAAAATAAGAAATATTTATGTGATCAGTTTTAAAAATAAAGCAAAAAAGTCCGTTTCATATGAAACGGACTTTAGGTTTTTCTTATATAAAATTAATTATTGCTTCAAATCAACCACCACTTTTTCGATTTTGCCTTGAAAAGTAAAAGGTGCATCGTAAGTTCTGTTTACCGGAGTTCCAAAATCTTCACCGACATCTAAAGTTTCATCAGCAGAGAAACGGCTTGGAACCGTTTTCGGAATATCGCCACTCGCTACTTTTTTGCCATCAACAAGTAAAGTTGCTTTTGCCGCTTTTCCGACACCACCGCCCGCATAATCAAAGTTCACAACAATTGTATGTTTTCCTGTTGTCAAAGGAGCAGGTGATTGTATGCTCCATTTATGATTCGGATAATGAGAGAAAGCATACGCAAAAGTTGGTTTTCCTTTTTGAAGCATTAAAGCCAATCCGGCAAAATAGCCTCCTTGCGTAATAATCATTCCTTCTTGACCTGCTTTTACATCAACATCGGCAGTGATGCTGAACGAAGTATTTTTCATGTTTGGCGCCATTCCTTCGGTAATACGAGATGTTCCTTGATGGAAAGTAAATTGTGTTCTGCCTTTGTTTAAATTAGGGCGGTTTTCTGGATTTACACGGTCGATATAACGATCGTCAAACGGAAAAACTTTGTATTTTTCAGCCTCTTCCATAAAAGCTTTCTGCATTTCTTTTAGTTTTTCTGGATTCTGCGCTGCAATGTCATTGGCTTGACTGTAATCTTTTGTCAAATCGTATAATTCCCATTTATAATCTTTTACTGGATCTTCTGTTGGCACAGGATGCCCTTGCCACGGAAGGTTTTTTGGAGTTGTACTTGCCATCCATCCATCTTTGTAATAGGCTCTGTTTGCAATAACTTCAAAATATTGTGATTTATGAGTTTCTGGTGCATTGGCATCATCAAAAGTATAAACAAGGCTTTTTCCTGCCATTGGTACTTGTTCAAAACCATCGACTTTTTTTGGTTGCGGAATATTTGCCGCTTCAAGAATGGTAGGAACAATATCCGTAATATGAGTAAATTGGCTTCGTATTTGTCCCACTTGTTTGATTCTTGCTGGCCATGAAATTACCATTCCAGTTCGGCTTCCGCCTAAATGCGATGCGATTTTTTTGTCCCATTGAAAAGGCGTATTCATCGCATGCGCCCAGCTTTGCGAGTAATGTTCTGCCATCCAAGGACCACCGAAATCATCTAAATGTTTCAGCATAAATTCCTCAGAGTCAACTTCTCCATTTACCATAATACCAATTTCACTAGTCAATCCTTGTCCAGTTGGATCTTCAGCACTGGCGCCATTATCTCCCATAATAAAAATAACAAGAGTATTATCATATTGTCCAATATCTTTGATGCTCTGCAATATTCTTCCTATTTGATAATCACAATGTGCAAGCATCCCGGCATAAACTTCCATTTCTCTGGCCGCGACTTTTTTCATTCCTGGCGATAAAGCATCCCATTTTTGATAATCTGGAGGTGTTGGTGCCAATAAAGCATCTGGCGGAATAATACCAAGTTTTTTCTGGTTTTCATACGTTTCAATTCGCTGTTTGTCAAATCCTTGATCGAATTTCCCTTTAAATTTGGCAATCCATTCTTTAGGCGCTTGATGCGGAGCGTGTGCCGTTCCTGGTGTATAGTACGCAAAGAAAGGTTTGTTTGGCGAAACGTTTTTTTGCGTCTGAATCCAATGAATGGCGTGATCTGCTAAATCTTTATCTAAGATATATTCTTGATTTACTTTTTCGCCTTCTAAGTAAGGATCTACAGGTTTTGTTCCTTCAAATAAAGCAGGTCTGAATTGATGCGCGTCGGCACCTAAAAAACCATAGAAATACTCGAATCCTAAACCTGTCGGCCATAAATTAAAAGGTCCCGCGGGAGTCGATTGCCAGTCGGGAACGTTATGATTTTTTCCAAACCACGAAGTTCCATATCCATTATCGGTTAAAATTTTACCAATCGTAGCAACGCTTCGAGGCACTAAACTGTTATAACCCGGATAAGGAGTCGAGAATTCCATGATAATTCCTGTTGCGGCAGTATGATGATTTCTACCTGTAATCAATGCAGCTCTCGATGGCGAACAAACTGCAGTGGTATGAAAACGATTGTAACGGAGTCCGTTTTTGGCAAGAGCGTCAAAATTTGGCGTAGGAATAGGACCTCCAAAAGTTGAGCTGGCACCAAAACCAACATCATCAATCATAATTAGTAAAACGTTTGGTGCGCCCTCTGGAGCACTAATTTCTTTAGGCCAATCTATAGGGTCAGAATCTTTAATTGTGGGCGCTACTTTCCCTACTTTTTGATAAGGTTCAATAGGCAAAACTGTTCTGTCAGGCCAATTCTGGGCATTTATCGAACCAAAAGCAAAAAATGCGATCAGTCCCGTGAGTAAAAAATTACTTTTCATAATAATACGTAGTTTATATTGATTGAAAAACAGTGATAATTTTTTAACGGATTGTATTTAAGTGAAATACGCTTATAAATGTACGAAAATTAAAAGCAGGAATGTTAAAAAATTATGATTTCTGAAATGGCGCATTTTTTAATATGAACCACAAAAAAAAAGCCTGTTTCATTTTTTTGAAACAGGCCTGAGAATTTATGACTATTTAAAAGAGCTTATGCAAAAAACTATAAGTTGCTGTAAAGCAATTGCAAGGTGTGAAAGTCTGATGATCCGCCAAAATATTTATGAAGCGCTTCTTGAAAAACTGGTTCAGTGTTTTGAATGCTTGCGAACAAAGTTAAGCACGACTGCAGTTTTTCGTCGTCTGGATTTCCAAAGATTTCTTCTGCGGTTTTTTCTTCGGTTTTGATTAGTTCAGAAGTGATTTCGACAAGATGTTTTCCAAGAATTGGATGTTCTAGAAAAGCAATAGCTTCATCGGCGTTCTTGATTTCATAGAATTTTGAGGTATCGCAAGAACCCAATCCTTTTATCTGCGGAAAAACAAACCACATCCATGGAGATTCTTTTTTACCCTTTTTGATTTCAGCCAGTGCTGACAGATAAAGTTTATTCTGAGCGTCTAAAAAACGCATTAATTCATTCGTATTGTAGGCCATTATGTACTGATTTTGATTTGGGGAATCAGATCATAAAACTACTCAAAATATGTTAAGTTGTATATTCTGAAACCGTTTTTTTAGGGCTTTTTTGTTAGAATTTTTACAAATCAAAATGATTATGAATGAACTGTAAAAATTTGGCTTCAAAATGAGATTTTTTTCTTGAAATAGATAAATAAAATTTTTTAAGCCAAAAAAGCTTTAGCAAAGTTATTCTTGTTAAGGAACGGATAGATTGTTATATATCGTAGTTTTTACTAGTAATCCTGTTATGTTTTTTCTAATTTTAAATACCACGGCTTTTTTTAAAAAATTTTTGAAGTGAATTTTTGACTAGAATTTATTTAAAAAAAGGTCTTTTTCTTTTAACGAGTTTCGCGCTCACAAAACCAAAATTTATGAAAATAGGACTAATCGGATTCGGAAAAACTGGAAAATCAGTGGCATCAATACTGCTGGAAAACAAAAAATTCTCACTAGAATGGGTTTTAAGACAAAGCAAAGTTTTAGAACACAGATCTGTTCCTGAATTTTTAGGAATCGAATCAGATGAACCTGGACTAATTTATTCAAGTACAAATACAAGTGTTGAAGAATTGCTAGAAAAACATCCTGTTGATGCCATTATCGATTTTTCGTCAAACGAAGGTATTTACACTTATGGCGAATCGGCAGCAATGAAGAATGTGAAAATTATTTCTGCAATTTCACATTATGAAGAAAAGGAATTAAGGCTGCTTAAAAAATTATCAGACAAAACAACCGTTTTTTGGTCTCCAAATATCACCTTAGGCGTAAATTATTTGTTGTTTGCGGCTAAGTTTTTAAAGAAAATTGCACCTTGGGTTGATATAGAAGTCAATGAAGAGCATTTCAAAAAGAAATTGGGAACATCAGGAACGGCGGTTAAAATTGCAGAAGCTTTGGATATTGGAAAAGAGAATATAAACTCGGTGAGAGCAGGCGGAATTGTAGGCAAACACGAAGTCATTTTCGGATTTCCGTATCAAACGGTTCGTTTAATTCACGAATCGATTTCAAGGGAAGCTTTTGGAAACGGAGTTGTTTTTGTAGCCGAGAATTTGAAAGACAAGAAAAAAGGACTTTATAATTTTGAGGATATTTTATCGCCTTATTTTGCTGTTTAATTGTGGTGTAGATTTTAATCTCGCAAAGTCGCAAAGTCGCGAAGTTTTTTGAAATTAAAGATATAGTTTGTCATTTCGATCCCGAAGCCTCGGGACCGAAATGACAAACTATACGATTAAACATTATTAATAAAAAAATCTTCGTGAGAAGCTATCACATCTAACTTCTCACATTTCACAGATAATCAATCAACAACAGCCGGTTTTCTAATATTCTTCCCCGTTTGATGGGTTAAATCATCACCAAGATCTACTCTGGCGGTTTCTGCTATTTTTTGAATTTGCTGTACAATTTCAGGATATAATTCCTGCACATCGCGAATTTCGCCGGGATCGTGCGCCAAATCATATAAAGCCATTGGAACTTCTGCCGTTGCGCCTTTGCCTCTAAAACCATCTTTTCCAGGTAAATTTTTGTTATAAGTAGTTCCTTTATGCGGAAACACTAATTTCCAATGTTTATATCGAATAGCTTCTAGATTATTGCTTCCAACTCCAAAATAGTAATAAAAAGTATCTCGTGGTCCTTTATCAGTTTTTCCCATCAACAACGGAAGAAAATTTAAACCATCAATTTTATTTTCCGGCAACGAAGCGCCTGTAATTGCTGCGATCGTTGGCAGTAAATCCATATTAGTAAAAAGCGAACTGTTTACCATTCCAGCTTCAATTTTTCCGGGCCAGCGGATTAAGAACGGCACTCTTGTGCCGCCTTCCCAAGTAGTTGATTTTCCTTCCCTAAAACCTCCTGACGAACCAGCATTATCACCAAAAACAAGCCAAGGGCCGTTGTCGCTGGTTATAATAAGAACGGTATTTTTAGAAAGTCCTTCATTTTCTAATGTTTTTAAGATTTCTCCAATCGACCAGTCTATTTCCATGATGACATCGCCAAAAAGACCTAAATCGCTTTTTCCTTTAAACTTATCTGAAACCGCCAAAGGCGCATGTGGCAAAGGATGAGTCAAGTACAAAAAGAACGGATTTTTTTTATTCTTTTTGATAAAACCAACCGCTTTTTCAGTAAAAAGAGTAGTTAATTTCGAAGCTTCTTTGATATTTCTGATTGTGTCGATTATCGTGGTATTGCTGATGAGCGGAAGTGGAGGAAAGCTCGAACGCATATCGTTTGGGTCAGTTACTAATGAATAGCCGTCATAATCAATTGGCCAAACATCATGTGAGTAGGGAATTCCATAAAACTCATCAAAACCATAATTTGTTGGCCAATACGGCAACTCGTTTCCTAAATGCCATTTTCCATAATTAGCTGTTTTATAGCCTATTTTTTTAAGCATGGAAGCAATAGTTGTTTCTTTTGGATTAAGAGCGTGTTTTGCGCCTGGAAGCAAAACGCCAGACATTCCAATTCGGTTAGGGTAGCAACCCGTAAGCAGAGCCGCTCTTGATGCCGTACAAATGGCTTGACCAGCATTGAAATTAGTAAATCGCATACCTTCCTGAGCGATTTGATTAAAATGCGGCGTCGGAATTCCAGTCATTCCGTAGGGTTCTGTATCGCCATAACCCATATCATCCATATTGATGATTACGATATTGGGTTTTGAAACTTGTTTTTTGTTTTGAGCAGTAATTCGACAATCAAAAAGGGACACGAATACTAAAAGCAGGATCAGAGTTTTTCTCATAATTTGCGTGGTAATTTTTGGATAGCAACATGCAAATATAATCCGCAAAAGCGAAAAAAAATCGGCTTGAGAAAACTCTTTTTTGGCAGATAAACAGAAAAATGTTACTTTTTTAAAAGCAAAGCCTTAGTATATTCATAATTCATTTTTGCGATAGAAAGCACGGAAATACTCTGCGGACATTCGATTTCACACGCTCTTGTATCCGAACAATTTCCGAAACCTTCAGCATCCATTTGGTTTACCATGGTCAAAACCCTTTTTGAAGCTTCAATTTGTCCTTGTGGGAGCAACGCCAAATGTGTGATTTTGGCACCAACAAACAAGGCAGCACTTGCATTTTTGCAAGTCGCCACGCAGGCACCGCAACCAATACAAGCAGCAGCATCAAAGGAAGCTTCAGCAGTTTCATACGAAATCGGAATACTATTGGCTTCTGGTGCTTGACCCGTTGCTGCGCCAATAAATCCGCCTGATTCAATAATCGAATCAAAAGCAGATCGATCAATTTTTAAATCTCTCAAAACCGGAAAGGCTTTTGCTCTAAAAGGTTCAATATAAATGGTTTCGCCGTCTTTAAAGCTTCGCATATGGAGCTGGCAAGTTGTAGTATTTTTTAAAGGACCATGCGCTCTTCCGTTTATCATTACGCCGCATTGTCCGCAGATTCCTTCACGGCAATCATGATCAAACTCAATAACGCGTTCTCCTTTTTGAATAAGAGATTCATTCAAAAGATCCAGCATTTCTAGAAACGACATGTGTTCTGATACTCCATCAATTTCATAATCTGTCATTTCTCCTTTTGATGAAGAGTTAAACTGCCGCCATATTTTTAAATAAAGTTTCATATATAATTGTTAATTATGAATTGTTAATTATGAATGAGTATTGTGAATTAATAATTAACAATTAACAATTCACAATTAATATTCACCATTTATTTATAGCTTCTCACTGCAAGTTCTACCGATTCAAAGGTTAAAAGCTCTTTGTGAAGTTCGGGGTTATTATTTAGCCCTTTCCATTCCCAAGCCGATACATAGCAAAATTCATCGTCGTTACGGACAGCTTCTCCATCAGCGGTTTGATATTCTTCTCTAAAATGAGCACCGCAGGATTCTTCACGCTGTAAGGCATCGTGGCACATTAATTCGGCTAATTCGATATAATCTGAAATTCGGCCGGCTTTTTCGAGTTCACTGTTTAAAGCAGTATCGCCAGTAATTCTGAGATCTTTTTCAAATGAAACTTTGAGTTCGCGAATTTCGATTAAAGCTTCTTCCAGTTTTTTTCGGCTTCTTGAAAGACCGCATTTCTCGTAAAGAAGACGACCGATTTTTTTGTGGAAATAATCAGCTGAAAGAGTTCCGTTGGTATGTAAAAAACGATCCAATTGTCTTCTGACTGCTTTTTCGGCTTCTTCAAAAGCAGGATGATTAATGTCAATTTTTGGCGTATTTAATTCACCGGACAAATAATTCGGAATGGTATAGGGTGCAATAAAATAACCATCAACGCAAGCCTGAAGCAATGAATTTGCGCCAAGTCTATTTGCGCCATGATCAGAAAAGTTAGCTTCTCCAAGAGCAAATAAACCCGGAATTGTAGTCATCAATTCATAATCAACCCAAAGTCCGCCCATCGTAAAATGTGCTGAGGGAGAAATGAGCATTGGTTCTTTGTAGGCATTGATTCCGGTAATTTTTTCATACATCGCGAAAAGATTGCTGTATTTGGCTTCGATTTTATCTTTTCCTTGCGCTTTTATGGCATCAGAAAAATCGAGATAAATAGCATTTTTCATTGGACCAACGCCATGTCCGGCATCGATTTGTTCTTTTGCGGCTCTTGAAGAAATATCTCTGGGAGCCAGATTTCCAAACGAAGGATATTTTCGTTCCAAATAATAATCACGTTCTTCTTCTGGAATTGAATTTGGATTTCGGTCGTCAGCGGCTTTTTTTGGAACCCAGATTCGGCCATCATTTCGAAGAGATTCCGACATCAAAGTCAATTTTGATTGATTCTCACCATGTTGTGGTAAAGAAGTAGGATGAAACTGAATCCAGCTAACACCGGCCATAAAAGCACCTTTTTTATGCGCTCTCCAAATAGCCGAACTATTACAGCCCATCGCTAATGTTGAGAGATAATATACTTTTCCGTAGCCACCAGAAGCCAAAACAACGGCATCGGCAGCATGACGTTCTAATTCACCAGTTTCAAGATTTCTTGCTATAATACCTTTTGCTTTTCCGTCAATAACTATTAGCTCAAGCATTTCGTGTCGGGTATGCAAATCTACTTTTCCAAGTGAAACTTGTCGAAGCAAACCTTGATAAGCCCCAAGCAAAAGTTGTTGCCCTGTTTGTCCGCGTGCATAAAAAGTTCTGGAAACCTGCACACCGCCAAAAGACCTGTTATTTAAATATCCAGCATATTCTCTGGCAAAAGGAACGCCTTGTGCGACTGCATGATCAATTAAAGCAGCAGAACATTCGGCTAAACGATAAACATTGGCTTCTCGAGATCTAAAATCACCGCCTTTTATGGTGTCATAAAACATTCGGAAAGTGCTGTCACCATCATTTTTGTAATTTTTAGCAGCATTTACACCGCCTTGTGCCGCAACTGAATGCGCTCTTCTGGCAGAATCCTGAAAACAAAATGATTTTATATTATAACCTTGTTCGGCCAGCGAAGCAGCACATGAAGCGCCCGCAAGTCCAGTTCCGACAACGATAACAGTAAGTTTTTTACGGTTTGCCGGATTTACCAATTTGGCTTTGGCTTTATAGTTGTTCCATTTTTCGGCAAGAGGTCCTTCGGGTATTTTTGATTCCATTCTTTTCAACGGTTTAAAATAATTGAGACAAAATTTTAAAGAAATCGAAATTGTAAGGGCACTCTAATTTACTATAAATTATTAATTTACGTGTTAATAAATGAAGATTTTTGTTTTAATTGCTAAAGATCTAAATATTGAAATAAAGGGTTTGAGTTTTACTTTCCAATAATTTCTTTTCGATGAAGTTCTCCCCATTCCTTCAATGCCATAATAACATTGCCTAATGATCTGCTGTGTTCCGTTCTTCTGTACTCGACAGTAGGAGGGAACGTATCATAAACAGTTCGAACTACGAGTTTATTCATTTCTAAATCCTTTAGTTCTTTAGAAAGCATTTTATCTGTAATTCCGTCGATATCTTTAGAAATTTCCTTGAAGCGTTTCGGGCGATCTCCAAGAGCAATTAAAATTGGCAATTTCCATCTGCCATTTAAAACTTCCAAAGCGTCTCTTACAGGTAACAAGGACGCTATGCACGCATTTTTTGAGCATTCTACATCTTCTGTGTTTTCTAAGTTTTTATTAAACATTTTACCGAATTTATGTTACTATACTGAAAGATAGCGCTATCCTTTAGGATAGTACTATAAAATGTATAGCAAATGTAAATAAGTTTGTATTGTAAACAAATAATATTAAAATTATGAGCCAGAAAATTCTAAAAATAATAACAAGCACCAATGGTGAAACGTCTTTCAGCAACCAATTGTCAAACGCAGTGATCGAAAAACTGACTTTGCAATATCCTGAAAGCGAAGTAACGACATTGGATCTTTCTAAAACACCGCTTCCATATTTGACAAATTCGCATATCAGTGCTATTTACGCGCCCGTAGAAAGTCATACTGCAGAACAAACTGCTGCAATTAAATATTCAGATGAAGCGATACAGAATTTACTTGATTCGGATATTCTAGTAATTGGCGTTCCTTTATACAACTTCGGAATTCCAGCTGTTTTAAAAGGATGGATTGACCAAATTGCCAGAGCAGGAAAGACTTTTAGTTATGGTGCCGAAGGTCCAAAAGGATTGGTAACCAATAAAAAAGTGTACTTGTCAATTGCATCTGGTGCTGTTTTTTCTGAAGGACCAATGAAAAGCTACGACTTTTCTGAATCGTATTTGCGTACGGTATTCGGTTTTTTAGGAATGACAGATGTAACTACTTTCCGTGTAGAAGGAACTGCAATTCCTGATTTCGCTGCAAATGCATTGCCAAAAGCGTTGTCATCTGTTGAAGAATTCGTTTTTTAAGATGAAGTAAAAAATAACGATTTGTTTTTTTATAGTAAACCTGACAGGTTTTAAAAACCTGTCAGGTTTGAATATCAGTGTTATTTCTCAATAATCATTGTGACACCTTGTCCACCCGCTGCACAGATTGAGATAAAACCTCTTCCAGAACCTTTTTCATTTAAAAGTTTAGCCATTACGCCAATAATTCGGCCTCCAGTTGCGGCAAAAGGATGTGCTGCTGCAAGACTGCTTCCTTTTACATTCAGCTTTTCTCGGTCAATAGCGCCAAGAGCCTTTTTCAAACCTAATTCGGCGCTGAGTTCTGGGCTCTCCCAAATTTTTAAAGTGGCCAAAACCTGAGCAGCAAAGGCTTCGTGAATTTCATAATAATCAAAATCCTGAAGATTCAATCCAGCTTTTTCCAACATTCGCGAAGCAGCGAATAAAGGAGCCAACAAAAGATTTTGCTGTTTTTTGACGTATTCAATTGCCGCAATTTCAGCAAATGTAATGTATGCTAAAATTGGCAAACCTTGTTCTTTTGCCCATTCTTCGCTTGCTAAAAGAATACAAGATGCGCCATCAGTTAATGGAGTTGAATTTCCTGCTGTCAACGTTCCGTTTGCTTTGTCGAATGCGGGTTTCAATTTGGCTAATTTTTCAATCGAACTGTCTTTTCTTAAGTTATTGTCTTTTTCAAGTCCGTTGAAAGGGGTGATCATATCATCAAAAAAGCCTTCGTCATATGCTTTTGCCATATTCAAATGACTTTTAAGCGCCAATTGATCTTGGTCTTCTCTTGGGATTTTATAATATTTGGCAGTAATTTCAGTATGTCCGCCCATCGAAAGTCCGGTTTGGGATTCTTCGTTTCGAGGAACCAAAGGCGCTAAATCTTTCGGACGAATTTTAAGAAAAGATTTAATTTTTCCACCAAATGATTTTGCTTGTCGCGCTTCTAATAGAATTTTTCGAAGCTTTTCGCTGAATGCCATCGGAATATCACTGATTGAATCTACACCGCCCGCAATTCCACAATCAATTTGACCGAGAGCAATTTTATTGGCAATATAAACCGCACTTTCAATTCCGGTATCGCAAGCTTGCTGTAAATCGCAGGCAGCAGTTGCGGGATCAAGAGACGTTTTCATTACACATTCTCTGATCAAATTCATATCATAAGAATGTTTTATAACCGCTCCGCCAGCGACTTCGCCCAATAATTTTCCTTTTAGATTGTATTTGTCTATAAGTCCGTTTAAGGCTGCGGTCATCATTTCTTGATTTCCAACATTTGAATAGGCTGTGTTTGCGCGCGCAAACGGAATTCGGTTATAGCCAACAATGGCAACTTTTCTGATCGTTGTGGTATTGTTCATATCTGGATTTTGTTTCGATTTTCTAGATTAAAGATAAGGAGATTTTTTTTGAGGCGGGTTTTAATTTATTGCCCACGGATTTAGCGGATGAAACGGATTAAAACGGATTTTTTTTTAAACGCATAGAAACATAGAATTTTCGTCTCTTTTTTGAGGTTATTTAAAAAGCACGCTTTCACACATAGAATTGATATTCGTTGCGGAGACGCACTGCTGTGCGTCTCTACGGAGTAAAATGGGGATAAAAATATCAACACAAAGCATATCGTAGAGGCGCACAGCAGTGCGTCTCCGCAAAGTAGAGCACGAACGATTTTCTATAACGGCATTCCAAAATTATCGAAGAGACAAAACAATTATTTAATTATCTAATTGACAAATTATCAAATTGCCACATTGTCACATTGTCAAATTCTATTTATTCATCGCAATATAATCCGAAGGCGACATTGAAAAATGCTTTTGAAAATTTCTTCCAAAGCTTGTTTGCGATTTATACCCCACCATTTCAGCGATTTCGTACATTTTATAATTTTCGTTTAAAAGCAATTCTGCGGCACGTTTTAAGCGAACAAGATTAATCAGTTCATTCGGACTCAAATTAGACAAATCTTTGATTTTTCGGTACAAAGTAGAACGGCTCATGTTCATGATTTCGGCCAGAGATTCAACACTTAAATCAGGATCCGTGATATTTTTAAGGATTTCGTCATCCAACTTTTTAAGGAATTTTTCGTCTGTTTTATTGTGTGCAATGCTTTTGATGTGCGAAAGCGGCGAACTCGCATAATAATTCATAATCTGTTTTCTGTTTTCGATTAGATTATTGGCCTGAACCTTCAAATAATCCATTGAAAAAGGTTTCGCGACATACGCATCTGCGCCCACTTCAAGACCGTCGATTTGCGATTTCAGCGAATTTTTTGCCGTCAATAAAATAACCGGAATATGACTCGTTTCAAGATTCGTTTTAATCTCTTTGCACATCGTAATTCCGTCCATATTTGGCATCGAAACATCACTAATCACAAGCTGAATATTTTGATTATGAATTATTTTTAACGCTTTTTCTCCATCTTCTGCCTTTAAAATGGTATAAGTTGAAGCCAACTCTGACGTAATGAAATTTAAAAGATCCAGATTGTCTTCAACAATTAAAATTTGAGGTTTTTCCAGTTTTGTTTCTAGTTCTGTTTTCTCAAATTCTGATTCATTTGTTTCTTTTTCGGTTTCCGTATATAGCATAAATTCTTCTTCCTGATGCAACGGAACCGTAAGTTCGAAAATATTTAATTTAGGATCTGCAATCAATTGCAAATTTCCGTTATGAAGCTGTGCAAGCGAATGCGCTAACGATAGCCCAATTCCGGTTCCCGATGTAGTATCCATATTATCTACTCTGAAAAACGCCTCAAAAATCTTGTCTTTCAGCTGAAACGGAATCAAATTCCCATCATTTTTGACAATCAGCGTCAGTTTTTTATCATCTCTGAAAAGTGAAATAGAGACTTTGTCTTTTGAATATTTTATCGCATTGCTAATTAAGTTGCTCAATATTTTCTTGAAAGCTTCCTTATCAACAAAGGCAAAAATGTCTTTTTCGCCCAATTCCAATTCAAAATCAATCCCACGTTCTTCAATTAATGGTGTAAATCTCAAATGCAGATTTCTGATTATCGACGAAATATTTGCTTCGACGAAAGTCAATTTCAAGCCACCAATTTCAGATTTTCTAAAATCCAGTAATTCGTTCACCAATTTTAATAATCGGGAGGTATTTTTTTTCATAATCGAAAGATTATGAGGTGCTTCTGCAGATTGGTGTTCCATTGCCAATAACTTTTCCAAAGGTCCTTTAATAAGCGTTAAAGGCGTTCTGATTTCGTGTGCGACATTGGTGAAAAAATCAATTTTAGCCTGATAGATTTCTTTTTCCTTTTCATCATTCAGATGCTTTATTTTGCGGTTATTCTTAATCTGCGTCAGATTTTGAGAATAACGAATGATGTAGTAAAACGAACCGCAAATCAGAAGAAAATAAAAGAAATACGCATAAGAACTCGCCCAAAATGGAGGTAAAATTCTGATTTTTAATTCGACTTCTTTACTCCAAACACCAAAACTATTCAGCGATTTTACTTTAAAAACATAATCGCCTGGAGCTAATTCTGTAAAGAAAACTTTATTGTTTCGTTCTAGATAAACCCAGTCGTTATTGACGTTTTCCAGTTTGTACCAATATTCTGTAAGTTCTGGTGCTGTGTAATTTAAAGAAGCAAATTCCAAGTTAAATGACGATTGATCGTTGTTCAATTCGAGTTCATCTAAATGTGAAATAGATTGTTTTATAGGCGAATCATTTTCATTGGCATCAATATCTTTATTATTGATTTGCAGATTGGTAATAAAAATAGAAGGTGTATATTTATTTTTAGTGAAGTTTTTCGGATTGAAACTGATCATCCCATTTAAATTTCCAAAATACATATCGCCATTTGTATCCATAAAAGCCGACGCATAATTGAACTGATCGCTCAATAATCCGTTTGCTGTGGTGTAAATTTTAATGCTTTTATGATCTGGGCCAAATTTCACCAAACCTTTTGAAGTTGTCAGCCATAAATTTCTGCTTTTATCTTCTAAAATCGAATAAGCAACATTACTCGGGAAACCGTCTTTGGTGGTGAACTTTTTGAAAGTTCGGGTCTTTTTATCAAATAAATTCAGTCCGTTTTCAGTAGCGAACCAAAGATTTTTTGCGCTGTCTTCAAAAATATAATTGATAGAGTTATTGCTTATTCCGTTTGGGTTTTTATAATCATAGGTAAAAACCTCTTTTTTTCTCGTTTTCGGATTGTAATAAAACAAACCATCGCGGTAGCTTCCAGCCCAGCAATTTCCATCGTGATCTTCTTTGTAAGTTGTATAATGCGTTGTTTCAGGGAAATTCTTTAGAATATTAAAATTATCACTAGATTCATTATAACGATATAATCCCATTGTGGTAATCACAATTACTTCTTTATTTTTGGTTTCGTAAAAAGAAAAAATAAAGTTGCTATGCAATCCAGAAGCCGGATTATTAGCGCTGTAATGCTTAATTACTGCGCCAGAATTTCGATCTAAAACATCCAAACCATGCTCAAAAGTTCCTACCCAAATTTTGTCTTTTCGAGGCATTAAAGCGTGAATATTATAGTAAGAAACTTGATAAGAAGTAAATTGCTGCGTTTTAGGATTGAAACGATTTACGCCCGCATCTTCAGTTCCAATCCACAAATCACCGTGATCATCTTTGTGAATTTCTCTGACGGCGCTTCCGCTGATGGAATTTTGATTCTTCTGAGGGAAATATTTTTTGAACTGCGTGTATTGTTTTTGGTGGTAATTAATTCCTCCAAAATAAGTCCCAATCCAGATTCCGTTTTCTTTATCAATTGAAATAGAGTAGGCCGCGTTGTCTGAAATCGCGTACGGATCGTTGTAATTCTTTTTCAGATTAATGCTTGATTTTGTTTTCAGATTGTACACATAAACACCAGATTCGCTGGCAATCCAGATTTCGTCGTTTCCACGCTTTTTAAATTGACGCACAAAAACAGGTTCTTTACCTGAAAATTGCAAAACCGATGTTGTTTTGTCCTTTATATTATAAACCAAAACGCCATGATCTTGTGTGCCAATGAGAATGCTGTTTTTATTTAAAGCATAAAGAACTGTAATCCTAAAATTGGCTTTATTTGCCGGCGGATTAATATTCATGCTTTCAAACGAAAGGCTTTCTTCAGAATAATGATATAATTTATTTAGAGAAGAAGCCCAGATTTCGCCATTTTCATCGCGTGAAATTGAAGTTGTAATGAAGTATTTATTCGGATTAAAAGTTTTTGTCTCTTTTTTTGACGGTGAATATTTGTAGAGAATATTTCCCGAAACAAACCAAATATTGCCTTTTTTATCATGATTAATATCGTTGATTCTGTCGTTTATGGCTTCGTTGAGAACCTTAAACTGATCTGTTTTTTTGTTGTATTGATACAAACCCTTGTCAGTTCCCACCCAAATAATTCCGTTAAAGGCATGAATTGATTGTATGTAATTGCTTCCGAGGCTGTTAATTGGGTCAGATTGGCTTCTGTAGGTTTTAAAACGATAACCATCAAATCTGTTTAATCCATCTTTAGTTCCGAACCACATAAAACCATCTTCGTCTTGCGTAGAAGTTATAACGGTGTTGTTAGAAAGTCCTTCTTCAACCTGAAAATGTTTAAAATAATATTCCTGCGCGTGAATAAAATTTTCAGAAAAAATAAATAAAAATGTAAAAAGAAAGAATTTACGCATTGCTATGTTTTTTTATAAAAAAATAAATTTCTTCAAATCGTCTCAATATTCTACCAAATGTTGCAAGCCTCGTATTTTTTGACCTTTTTTCTACAATTTGAATCATTTGAGAGAGATATTGACACAAATGAAGCATTTTATTTTGAATTAAAATCATCTACTTTGAATTTTCAAATAAACGGTATTGATAATTTTTAGGCTGAAAAAATATAGTATCAATAAAAATACATTTGAAAAAAAATACCAAATACAATTTTGAAACCAAATGAACACATTATTATCAATGAGCAGAATCAATTATTGTTTTGCTCGAATCAGAGATGATTAGAAATTTAAGAATTTATTGTAAAACCAACCAAAAAATGAAAACTATCTAAAATGAAAAATCAATGAAAACAAAGTTCACTCAAATTTTAAAGCAGAGATATTACCTCTTGTTTTTCTTTAGTTTATTATTACAGCAAACGTATGCGCAGCAGCAAATTACTATCAGCGGTAAAGTTTTGGCAGCGTCAGGAGAACCAGTCCCGTTTGCAAACGTTTTAATCAAAGGCACAACAAACGGCGCCGTTACAGATTTTGACGGAGCGTATAAAATTACGGCAAGCTCAAATCAAACTTTGATTTTTAGCTCGCAAGGTTATAAAACAACAGAAATTGCAATCAACGGCAGAACTTCTATAGATGTAAAGTTGGAAGAAGACGCAATGAAACTTGATGAGATAGTTGTTGTGGGTTATGGATCACAACAGAAAAAAGATCTTACCGGAGCAGTTTCTTTAGTAAAACCAGATGAAATTCAGAAAAGACAAATCACAACAGTTGCAGATGGACTTCAAGGTTTAGTTACCGGAGTAAAAGTTCGCGGTGGCGGGCGTCCGGGACAGGAAGCCAGTGTTGAGATTCGTGGTTTGAAGAACCTTCAAAATACTAATCCGCTTTATGTTATCGACGGTTTGGTAACTTCTGCAAACAGAGATTTCAATCCAAATGACATTGAAAGCATTCAGGTTTTGAAAGATGCATCGGCAGCGGCAATCTACGGTTCTAGAGCGGCAAATGGTGTAATCATCATCACAACCAAAAAAGGTAAAAAAGGACCGCTTCAGGTTGAAGTTTCGGCAAAAACCAGCTTCCAAGTTATGCCTCGTTATGATTTAATGGGAACTGAGGAATTTGCGAAATACAACAATATGGCGTATGACAATGCAGGTTTTCCAAGACAAAATCTAAACATGGCTGTAAATACAGACTGGCAAGATGCGGTTTTCAAAACTGGAATGATGCAAGATTATAATGCTAGTTTTTCTGGAGGAAATGAAAATTCAACATTCTTTATGTCTGGAAATTATTTTGGAAACGAAGGGACTGTTGTTGGAACTGATTTCGACAGAATCTCTTTCCGTGTAAACTCAAGCGGTACAAAAGGAATTTTCAGTATCGGAGAAAACTTGGCAATCAGTAATTCAAAAACAGATGAAATGTCTGGAAACCCAATTATTGATGTGTACAGAATGACGCCAACAATTCCGCTTTACGATCCTGCGAATCCAGGTGGTTATGGTTATGGAAAACAAGGTGTTGCAGATACTTTTGGAACAAATCCTTTAGCAATTGCTGATTTTGCAAATACAATGAATGAGAATTTCAGAATTAGAGGAAATATTTGGTCGGAATTAAAATTCGCACCTTGGTTGAAATACCGTTTCAATTTTGGATACGAAACAAGTTTCGACTCCTATAAATTCATGAGAAAAGTTGGAAACTGGTCTTTAAATCAGCCAATTGATCAATCATATACTGATCAAAACAAAGGAAGATCAGAAACTTTGTTGTTTGAAAACACATTGACTTTCAAAAAAGCATTTGGCAAACATGATATTACATTTTTAGTAGGTCAGACGTACCAAAAAGACAACTACAACCAAATTTATGGAACAAAGAGAAATCTTCCGATGAATTCTGGAACAGGTGAATATTATGAAGTTCTAAATCAAGGAGATTCGCCAGTTGTTGGTGGTTTTATTAATGAGGCTGCTTTGGCTTCTTATTTAGGAAGATTAGAATACAATTATGACAATCGTTATTTATTTAATGCCGTTTTAAGACGTGATGGATCTTCAAGATTCAGCGATGCAAACAAATGGGGTAATTTCCCTTCACTTTCAGCAGGATGGAGAATAAGCAATGAGTCTTTCTTTAAATCAGAATTCATTAAAGATTTGAAATTAAGAGCTAGTTATGGAGAGTTAGGTTCTGGAAACATTGGAAATTACGAATACAAAAGCTTCGTGAACAATTTTGGACAGATCGTAATGGGTAACGAACAAAAGTTATATCCATCTGCAACTCAAGTAAAATTGTCAAATTCAGAATTGCGTTGGGAAAAATTAAAACAAACGAATTTTGGTTTAGATCTTGGCGTTTTAAACAATGATTTGCGTCTTACAGCCGATTATTTTATTGCTCGTACAGAAGATGTATTATTTGGTTTCCCAATTTTGTTGACTACAGGAAATGATGGAGGAAATCCAATTTCGAATGCTGCAACAGTTGAAAATAAAGGTTTTGAATTAGAATTGGCTTACAGCAAAAAAATCAATGACTTCTCGTTTAACGCTTCTGTGAATTTTACAAAAGTGAACAACAAATTGGTTTCATTGGGTAACGGACAAAACGAAAACTTTTCTGGAAATACAGTTACTAGAGCGGGTATGCCAGTAGGAATGTGGTATGTTTTAGAAACAGATGGTTTGTTCCAAAATCAACAAGAAATCGACAATTATAAAACGGCAAGCGGAAAAGTAATTATGCCAAATGCGGTTCCTGGTGACATTCGTTTTAAAGACAATAACGGCGACGGACAAATAACAAATGAAGACAAAGCTGTTGTTGGAAGTCCGTGGCCAGAATTTGAAATGGGATTCAATGCTGGAGCAGATTACAAAGGTTTTGATTTTTCTATGAACTGGATTGCTTCACACGGAGCTACTGTTTATGACGGATTTAGAAGTGTTGTGGATCGTTTTGACGATAACAGTAACTACAGAACTGGTATTCAGCCTTGGACGCCAGAAAATCCAAACACAGATTTCCCTAGAATCACAAAAGGTTCTACTTTAAACTCAAGAGGAGACAGTGACCGTTTCTTAGAAAGCGGTGATTTCATCAGATTGAAATACATCGGATTTGGATACAGCTTGCCAAGTTCTATTTTGAAAAACTCTGGTATTACAAGAGCGAGATTAACGCTTTCGGCACAAAACATCATTACCATTACAAAATATCAAGGACTTGATCCTGAGTTTACAAACGGTAATATTTTTGAAAGAGGCGTTGACAATGGTGCTTTCCCAAATCTTAAGACATATTCTTTTGGTGTAGAGTTTAGCTTTTAATTTTAAAAAAATAGCATAATGAAAAAATCAATACTAATAACCGTAGCTTTTCTAGGTCTCATTTTTGCTTCATGCGAAAAAGAACTTGACCTAAATAGCCCAAATGATATTACAGTAGATCAATATTGGAAAACTGAAAGTGACGCACAAGCAGGAGTAAATTCTATTTATGCCATGTTTTATAAAGATGGTTTGTGGGCGAGATGGATTTACTTCCGTTTAGATTTAACTTCTGATGAAGGATTTAGCGTGAGTCCGTGGACAGAATTGGCAGATTGGACACGATTCAATTACATCAATTATAATTTCTGGGAAGGAAACGCTGTAACATGGAGAGATACTTACAAAGCGATTTTTAGATGTAACCAAGTTTTGGCAAATGTTCCAAATATTACTTTCCAAAATGAAGATGCAAAAAAGAGAATTATAGCGCAGGCTAAATTTTTAAGAGCCTTGCATTACTATTATGCAGCGGTAATTTGGGAAGATATTCCGTTGGTTTTAGATCCATCTACGCCAGCAGATTTGCCAAAACAAGTAAAAGTGACTGAAATTTTTGCTCAAGTTGAAAAAGATTTGAATGAAGCTTACGCCGATTTGCCAAGAGATTGGACAGGTGCAGATATTGGAAGACCTGACAAAGGAGCAGCAAAAGCTTTTCTTGCAAAAGTGTATATGCAGCAACATAAATGGGCCGAAGCAAAAACAGCTTTAGACTATTTGATTTCTGGAGCAGGAGCAAAATACAGCTTGCAAGCCAACTACAGAGACAACTTTACAGATTTACATGAAAACAACAGCGAATCTGTTTTTGAAATCCAATTTGGAGATCAAAGAAAAGGAGGAACTGGTGAAGATCAAAACGCTGCAGTTTCTAGCAACCGTTGTCAGTTTTTTGCGCCAAGAGGAATTGGATGGTCTGACGGACAAGCACGTTTTTGGTTAGTAAATGCCTTTAAAGAAGAAAAAAATAAAGATGGAAATCTTGATATTCGTTTAAGATGGACATTGTACTATCCTGATTTGTTGGCTGATTTTGGAGACAAAACATACAACAGAAACTGGGAATGGAACAATAACGAAGCTTGGTTCAGAAAAGGAAGCCGTGATTATTACAGAGATAATGAAGATTACTATTCTCAAGTAAACTACAGATTAGTTCGTTACGGTGATATTTTGTTGCGCTACGCAGAAGTTTTGAACGAATTAGGAAATACAGCTCAGGCGTATCAATATGTTGACATGGTAAGAGCGCGTGCTAACATGAACACGTTAGCCGTAGCACATCCTGAAATTGGAAATAATCATGATTTGTTCTTGGAAAGATTAAAAATGGAAAGAGTTTTAGAATTAGCTGGAGAAAGTGTTCGCTGGGAAGATCTAAAACGTTGGGGAGATTTGAATACTCAAGCTTCTGTTGATAAAATTTCACTTCGTGATCCCGATTTTAAAAACTTTAAAGTGGGTAAAAATCACAGAATGCCAATTCCACAAACAGATGTAGATAATAATCCAAATCTAGATCAAAACTCAGGATATTAACAAAATACCTTGGGTGAAATTGAGCAGAATTTAATTTTAACACATAGTAACATAGTCTTTAGGAATCTATTAAAGGCGTTTAACTTAGAATAGTGCACATAGCACTCTGTGTTAAAGCTTGCTTTTTCTATAATCTTTAGCAGAATAATAAAAATCTATGCTTCTATGTGTTAAAAATAATCTCACCCTACGAATTAAAACTGATTTTTTGAGGGAATCAGATACTTCAAATCTGATTCCCTTATCATAAAGAACAATTGTTCATAATAACAATATTGAAAATGAAGAAAGTAAAATTGTGTCTGACATTAATGTTGGCAGGGCTAGTATTGCTTAGCTGCAACAATAAAAAAAGTAATTCTGAAGAAAATAAAACCGAAACCACTTCAGTAGAAAAAAGAGAAATCTGGACTAAAGATCAGGCCAATAAATGGTACGCAGAACAGCCTTGGTTGGTTGGAGCAAATTATTCTCCTAGCACAGCTATAAATCAGTTAGAGATGTGGCAGGAAGATACTTTTGACCCAAAAAGAATCGATCAGGAATTGGGCTGGGCAGAAGGTTTTGGTATGAATGTAATGCGCGTCTATTTGCACGATTTATTGCACCAGCAAGATGCTCAAGGTCTTTACAAACGCATGGATCAGTTTTTAGAAATTGCAGATAAACATCATATTAAAATACTTTTTGTTTTGTTTGATTCTTGTTGGGATCCGTTTCCGGCTTTAGGAAAACAACGTGCTCCAAAACCACACACACATAACTCAGGTTGGGTGCAGGCGCCAGGACAAAAAGCGCTTCAGGATAAAACGCAATATCCTCGTTTAGAGAAATATGTGAAAGAAACGGTTGGGCATTTCAAGGATGATAAACGTATTTTAGGCTGGGATGTTTGGAACGAACCAGATAATATGACAGGACCATCTTACGAAAAAGTAGAAATCAAAAACAAAGTTGATTTGATTTTACCGCTTTTAAAAGATGTTTTTGTTTGGGCAAGATCAAGCAATCCGTCTCAGCCATTGACTTCTGGAGTTTGGGTTGGAGATTGGAGCGATGAAGCTAAAATGCAGCCAATGCACAAAATGCAGATCGAACAATCTGATATTGTTTCTTTCCACAATTACAACACACCTCAGGATTTCGAAAAAGTAATCAAACAATTACAGCGTTACGGAAAACCTTTATTGTGTACGGAATATATGGCAAGACCAAACGGAAGTACTTTCGAAGGATTTTTGCCAATAGCAAGAAAATATAATATTGGTATGATCAACTGGGGATTTGTTGATGGAAAAACACAAACTAAATACGCTTGGGACAGCTGGACAAAAACGTATAATGCAGAACCAAAAGTTTGGTTTCACGAAGTATTACACACAGACGGAACGCCTTACATTCAAGCTGAAACAGATTTGATTAAAAAGATGACTTCTGAGGCGAATAAGAAGTAGCTTTTTTAGCCACAGATTCCACAGATTAAAGGGATTAAGTCTGAGGTAAAAAAATCAAACACATAGAAACATAGATTTTGAAATTATTAAAAAGAATGTAAAAGAAACTACTTTCTACACATAGTTCTCGCGTAGTTTGTCATTCCGAGGAACGAGGAATCTCCGCAAGTACCTCCGTAGCGAATTTCCAATCTTTGTAGAGTTTCTAGCGGAGATTCCTCGTTCCTCGGAATGACAAGATTGTGTAAGCTATGTTTATTAATGCAAGTGAAACGCCTTTACAGGCAAAGTAAAGCTATGTCTCTATGTGTTAAAAAAATCATTTTAATCCTTTTAATCTGTGGCAAAAAAACGACCCACGGAAACCCGTTTAATCCGTTCAATCCGTGGGCAATAAAATAAAACCGAACAGCAATGAAAACACACACAATAAAACAGCTCTTTTTTCTAGCGGTGATTTTGATTGGATTTTCTGCGAAAGCACAACAACCAGATCCGCCGGGACAAGTCAAGGGAAATGAAAAACCGAAAAACGAAGCCTATCTTTTTGCGCACATGACGCACAACGATTACGGCAGATTGTATTATTCAGTTAGTTTGGACGGACTTCATTGGGAAAATTTAAACAACGGAAAACGCGTTTTCGAAGAATATAAAGGACATCCCGACATTTGCAAAGGTCCCGATGGGAAATATTACATTGCCGGAAACACAGGAGATGATGCAAAGGCGATCAATATTTGGGTTTCAGATGATTTGATTACTTGGAAAAAACATTCGGATTATACGCCAGATTTAAAAAGCACTCCCGATTATTCTAACGCCTTACAGCGAATTGGTGCGCCAAAATTATATTACGACAAAGATTCTGAAAAGTTCATCATGACATGGCACACGCCACATTTAGAAGGAACAAAAGAAGATGGAGAACGTTATTGGGCAAGTCAGCGTACATTGTATGTTTTGTCTAAAGATTTAAAAACTTTCGAAGGAACGCCAAAACGGTTATTCGATTGGGATATGGGAACAATAGATGTTTTTATTCGTAAAGTTGGCGATTCCTATTACGCTGTGATTAAAGACGAAACGTACCCAACCTTGTATTGGACAACCGGAAAAACTATCCGAATTGCCAAATCAAAATCCCTTTTAGGACCTTATTCTTTGCCCCAGCAATCTATCAGTCCAAACTTTAGAGAAGCTCCAATGTTGATTCCTTCTCCAGATGACAAAATATGGTATATGTATTACGAACAATATCCAGGCGTTTCATACGGATTATCAATTGCTGATAACCTAAACGGACCATGGTTTCAAGCCTCAGGCTACACTTTTTTCTCGGATTGGGACAAATACAGTCTTCCAGAAAAAGTACGCCACGGCTGTATGATTACAATTTCAAAAAAAGAATACGACAGTTTAGTGAAGAAATTCGGATTAAGTAAAAAGTAAAAAAGTTAGATGTAAAAAGTGAAAAGTTGAGACTATGATATTTCTTGAATTCGCATTATGCGTTTCACATTTCACATTTCACATCTCACTCAAGAATTGGTTAGTTAAGTTAGTTTGAGAATTTACCAGGCTTATGTGGATATAAGTCTGGTAATTCATTTTGATTTAGAAGAAACATTATGGCATTATTTCAAATAAAAATGCCCAACACATATATAGCATGAAAAGAAAAAGCATCGTTTTTTTAGCCTTATTTTCAGTATTTGCTGCAAATGCGCAATGGAAACCGCAAGGAGATAAAATCAAAACAAAATGGGCAGCACAGGTTGATCCGAATAAAACGTTACCTGAATATCCTCGTCCGATTATGGAGCGTGGCCAATGGAAAAATCTGAATGGTTTGTGGAATTACAGCATTCAGGAATTTGGAAAAGCAGCGCCTTCAAAATATGACGGGCAAATTTTGGTTCCGTTTGCGGCCGAATCAAGTTTGTCTGGTGTTATGAAAAATGTTGGAGCCAAAAACGAACTTTGGTACGAAACCAATTTTTCGATTGAATCAAATTGGAACGGAAAAAATATTCTTTTGCATTTTGGTGCTGTCGATTGGAAAACAGAAGTTTTTATAAATGATGTAAAAGTAGGTTCGCACACAGGAGGTTATACACCATTTTCATTTGATATTACGCCATTCATCCAAAAAGGAAAAAATCAAAAACTGGTTGTGAAAGTTTGGGATCCTTCAAATGACGGACCACAACCAAGAGGAAAACAAGTCAAAAATCCAGAAGGAATTTGGTACACACCGGTAACCGGAATTTGGCAAACCGTTTGGATTGAACCGGTAAATGCTAAAAACATTTCAGAATTAAAAACAACTCCAAACATTGACCAAAATACAATAAGCATAAAAGCCGATGTAAATGGTGCTGAAAAAGGAGATTTGGTAGAAATTTCTGTTTTTGATGGTGGAAAAGAAATCGCAAAAGAAAAAGCCGTCGTTGGCGAAAGCAATGATATTGTTTTAAATTCACCTAAATTATGGTCGCCTGAAAGTCCGTTTTTGTATCAGACAAAAATTCGTTTAATCAGCAAAAATAAAGTGGTTGATGAAGTGAAAAGTTATTTTGCAATGCGAAAAATTTCATCAAAAAGAGATGAAAACGGCATCATGAGAATGCAGCTGAACAATAAAGATTATTTTCAATATGGTCCATTAGATCAAGGCTGGTGGCCAGACGGTTTATACACCGCACCAACCGACGAAGCATTGAAATATGATATTATTAAAACCAAAGAATTAGGTTTTAATATGATTCGCAAACACGTAAAAGTAGAGCCGGAACGCTGGTACACGTATTGTGATCAATTAGGGATTTTGGTTTGGCAAGATATGCCGAGCGGCGATGATCAGCCGATTTGGCAAAATAGAAAGTATTTTGAAGGAACAGAATTACAGCGTTCGGCAAAATCAGAAGAAATTTACAGAAAAGAATGGAATGAAATTATGGATCATCTGTATTCGTATCCAAGTATTGTGGTTTGGGTTCCGTTTAACGAAGCTTGGGGACAATTCAAAACGGTTGAAATTACAGAGTGGACAAAGAAACACGATCCAAGCCGTCTAACAAATTCAGCAAGTGGAGGAAATCATTTCCAAACGGGCGATATTTTAGATTTACACAATTATCCGGGGCCTGATATGTATCTTTATGATGCCAGAAGAGTCACTGTTTTAGGAGAATATGGCGGAATCGGACTTCCTTTAGAAGGACATTTATGGCGTGCAAATGATAACTGGGGTTATATCAAATTTAAAAACGAAGCCGAAGTTACTGCTGAATATATTAAATACGCTCAAATTCTGAAAAATTACGTGAAATCAGGTTTTTCGGCAGCAGTTTACACACAAACTACAGATGTTGAAGGCGAAGTAAACGGTTTCATGACCTATGATAGAAAAGTAGACAAAATGGATTTTAAAGCGGTAAATTCAATTAATACAGAAGTAATAAATGTTTTGAATAAATAATTTTTTTAAACACATAGAAACATAGTCCCGAAGCTTCGGGATTGTGTTGAAAAAGGAAGTAGAAGAAACTAGTTTCCACACATAGTTTTATGTACATGGCCTAAAAAGCATTTCTCCAAAGTTTGTCATTCCGAGGGACGAGGAATCTCCGCAAGTAGCTCCTCATAGAAAATCGCCAATCTTTGTAGAGTTACTCATGGAGATTGCTTCGCCAGTTCGCTATCGCTCGTGTCCTCGTTCCTCGGAATGACAAGATTGCGCAATCAATACACTATGTTTGTTTAAAACAAATGAAATGCCTTTTTTACAGACAAAGCAAAACTATGTCTCTATGTGTTTAAAAAAACCACGCCCAACAATAAAAAAAGTAAAAATGAAAAAATACCTAATCCTTTTGCTTCTCACAACAATAAGTTTTGCGCAACAAAAAACATTCACAAATCCCATTCTTCCATCGGGCGCAGACCCTTACAGCACGTATTATAAAGGCTATTACTATTACACCAATACCCTAGGAAATAAATTGGTTTTATGGAAAACAAAAGACTTATTGGACATTAAAAATGCCGAAAGCAAAGTAATCTGGACGCCACCAAAAAACACCGATTATTCGGCAGAAATCTGGGCGCCGGAATTTCACATTATCAACGGAAAATGGTACTGTTATTTTGCCGCAGATAATGGAAATAACAACAATCACAGAATGTATGTTTTAGAAAATAAATCATCAGATCCGTTTAAAGGGAATTTTGAATTCAAAGGAAAAATCGCTGCTAAAACAGACAAATGGGCGATTGACGGAAATGTCTTTGAATATAAAAAACAGCTGTACATGATTTGGGCTGGATGGGTTGGCGACACAAACGGACAGCAAAATATTTACATTGCCAAAATGAAAAGTCCGCTTGAGATTGAAGGTGATCGCGTGATGATTTCTGCACCAACAAACAATTGGGAAACACACGGAGCTTTGCATGACGACGTAAATCCGGCGCAAGTAAATGTGAATGAAGGTCCCCAGTTTTTAGAAAGAAATGGCAAAATTTTCATTGTGTTTTCGGCAAGTGGCTGCTGGACCGATTTCTATTCTTTAGGATTATTAGCTTTTAATGGAAGTGATAACTTATTAGATGCTTCGGCTTGGAAAAAGTCTCCAGAACCAATTTTCAAACAATCAGATAAAAACAAGGTTTATGCGCCGGGACATAATTCTTTTTTCAAATCTCCAGACGGAAAAGAAGATTGGATTTTATACCACGCCAATTCAAATCCGGGAGAAGGTTGTGGCAATAAAAGATCGCCAAGAATGCAAAAAATCAATTGGGATGCAAACGGATTTCCGGTTTTAGGAGAACCAGTAAGCGAAGAAACTAAATTGGCAATTCCATCAAAATAAAATTTATATAGTATTAATCAGAGGAGATTTAGCTTACGCTCAGTTCGCTGGCGCTCGAGTGCTTCGTTCCTCGTAATGACATAAAAATGAAAAATATTCAAATTGCTGCGGTTATTTTGCTGGCACTTTTTCAATTTAATTGTAAAGACACTAAAAAGGAAGATTCTGTTTCAAAAGAAACTACAGAAATCAAAAAAGATTCAGTTAAAACGGTTTTAGAAACTAAAAATTTCGATACCATAATCGATGGTAAAAAAGTCGGATTGTATTGGATAGAAAACAAAGAAATCAAAGCCGCTTTTACTAATTATGGAGGAAGATTAATTGGACTTTGGGTAAATGATAAAAACGGAAAACCAACCGATGTTGTAGTTGGGATGAACAGAGCGAAAGGTTTTAAAACGTCAACAGAACCTTATTTTGGCGCAACAATCGGTCGAGTTGGAAATCGCATCGGCAAAGGAAAATTTACTTTGGAAGGAAAACAATACCAAGTGCCTTTAAACAATGGGAAAAATGCTTTGCACGGTGGAATAAAAGGTTTTCAGGACGTAGTTTGGAATGCTGAAAAAACAGATGGAAAAACATTGGTTTTTACGTATGTTTCGCCAGATGGAGAGCAAGGTTTTCCTGGGAATTTAAATGTAAAAGTAACCTATACCATTACAGATGATAATTCGGTTAAAATGGAATACGAGGCTACGACCGATAAAACGACGCTTGTCAATTTAACGAATCATGCTTTTTTCAATTTAAATGGAGAAGGAAGCGGGACAATTTTAAACCATGAATTGCAAATTTATGCGAATGAATTTACGCCAGTTGATGAAGGTCTAATTCCGTCTGGAGAATTGAAAGCAGTAAAAAATACTCCTTTTGATTTTACTTCAAAACACACCATTGGCGAAAGAATCGAAACCAAAGACGAACAATTGAAATTCGGAAAAGGTTACGACCATAATTATGTTTTAAACGGAACCAAGAAAAACGGATTAAATCACGCTGCAACAATTTCTGGAGATAAATCTGGAATCACGCTTGATATTTTTACCGAAGAACCAGGATTACAGTTTTATAGCGGAAATTTCATGCAATCAAAAAACACGTTTAAATCGGGTTCAAAAGATGATTTTAGAACGGCTTTTGCATTAGAAACACAGCATTTTCCAGATGCACCAAATCAGCCAAAATTTGCACCTATTGTTTTGAAAAAGGGAGAAAAATATCATACAGTTTCTTATTATCAGTTTTCTGTGAAAAAGTAGTAACGAGTTTAACCGCAAAGAGCGCTAAGATTTACGCAAAGTGCGCTAAGGTTTTTATAACTTTTGTCACCCTATGCGATCCCGAGGCTTCGGGAGAAGGGCACAAAGTAATTCCTCATTTTTCAAATTCATTGCGTTCTTTGCGTAAATCTTAGCGCCCTTTGCGGTTAAAAAACATAAACCCATAAAAATGAAAAAAATATTAACTGTAATAAGTTCGCTATATATGTTCGTTGCGTGTTCGCAGGAAAAAAATAATGACAAACCAAAAGAAGTAAAATCAAATGCTATTTTACTTGCTGATCCAACTATATTTTACGACAAAGGAACCTATTATTTGTACGGAACCACAACTGGAGATATTCCAAATGGCGAAGGATTTCAGGTTTACACGTCTTCTGATTTAAAAGATTGGAAAGGTCCGGTTGGCGCGCAGAATGGTCTGGCTTTGAAAAAAGGAGATTCTTTTGGTGATAAAGGTTTTTGGGCACCACAAATTCTTTCGTATAAAAACAAATTTTATATGATTTATACGGCCAATGAAAATATTGCTTTTGCAACGAGCGACAGTCCGCTTGGGCCATTTAAAAACGAATCAAAAGAGCCAATTATTAAAACAGGAAATCAAATTGATCCCTTTATTTTTATTGATGAAGATGGAAAAAAATATTTGTATCACGTTCGTTTGACAAACGGAAACCGAATTTTTGTTGCCGAAATAAACGATGATTTTCAAAGTATAAAACCAGAATCTTTAACCGAATGTATTTCTGGAGTTTTGCCTTGGGAAAACACGCAAAATGTGAGTTGGCCCGTTACAGAAGGCCCAACCGTTTTGAAACATAACGGTTTATATTACATGATTTATTCGGCAAATGATTTCAGAAATATCGATTATGCTGTTGGTTATGCAACAAGTAAAAGTCCGCTTGGACCTTGGGAAAAAGCTTCAGAAAGTCCAATTATCAGTAGAAAAAACACGAAACAAAACGGCATAGGGCACGGCGATGTATTTTGGGACAAAGACAACAAAATGCATTATGTACTGCATACACATTTTAATGAAAGTGCTGTTTCGCCTAGAAAAGCTGGAGTAATTTCAATTGATTTTAGTGGTGATAAATTAATTGCAAAACCCGAAAGCTTTGTGTTTTTAGAGAAGCAATAAATCGAAACAAACGTCTATTAAAAAAAACTGCTCCCAATATTTTGAGAGCAGTTTTTTTGTATCTATTTTTTATCATTTTATCTGTATCTGAAAACTATCCTTTTTTGATTAACGGGATCAATTTTGTTCCAATTAATTCTATTGCGTTCATTAATTGTTGATGAGTCAATCCGGCGTTGTCCATTTGGAAAGTAAATCTTGAAATACCGCCGAGTGCTTCGCTGTGGCGTAAAATTTTCTCTGCAGCGCGTTCAGGGCTTCCAACAATCAAGACACCAAGGTCATCAATTAATCCGTCAAATTTTCCTTTGGTTACAGGGGGCCAACCACGTTCGTAGCCTAATTTTGTCCACAATTCGGCATAACCGGGATAATATTCATCAATTGCTTTTTCGGTTGTTGTTCCAACGTAGCCAGGCGAATGTAGGCCAACTTTTAATTCTTCAGATTTATAACCTGCTGCTTTTCCGGCTTCTCGATATAAATCAATTAAAGGGCGAAAACGGTGTGTCTGTCCGCCAATTATAGCCACCATCAATGGCAAACCTAATGATCCGGCTCTAATAAAAGATTCTGGAGTTCCTCCAACGCCTAGCCAAACGGGAAGTTTTTCTTGTAAAGTTCTTGGATAAACCGGAAGATTGTTTAGAGCAGGACGAAATTTTCCTGACCAAGTAACAAATTCGTTATCTCTGATTTGCAAAAAAAGATCTAGTTTTTCTTTGAAAAGCGCATCATAATCGTTTAAATCAAATCCGAAAAGGGGATAAGCTTCAATTGAAGATCCGCGACCAACCACAATTTCGGCTCTTCCTTTCGAAATCAAATCCAATGTTGCGAAACTTTGATAAACACGAACTGGATCAGCAGCGCTCAAAACCGAAACCGCACTCGATAAACGTATATTTTTTGTTCTCGCCGCCGCCGCACTTAATATCACAACGGTAGCCGAATCTAAAAATTCTTTTTTATGATGTTCTCCAATCCCGAAAACATCAAGACCAACCTGATCTGCAAGTTCAATTCTTTGGAGTAATTGTTCCATTGCATCAACACTGCTCAGCGTGTTGTTGTCTCCGTACATTGCGGAAGCAAAACTGTCAATTCCTATTTCCATTTTTTTTTGCTTTAGGCTATAAGCAATAGGCTTTAAGCTTTTTTGAAAGTCTGTAACTATGCTTTTAGCAATTATTTTTTTGCTTTAAGCTTTAGGCAATATGCTTTAAGCTTTTACTTATTATTTTTAACACTAGCTTTATGCAATAGATATCACGCTTTTTTTGAAAGCCTAAAGCCTACTGCTTATAGCTTAAAGCTTCATCAATGTGAGAAGCCGAATGAAATACTGGTAATTATAATTAAAATGACGATTAATGTTATGACAACATATAAATAATCTCTTTCAACAAGAAAAGAGAATAACGATAGCAAAACCCTGAAAACTGGGGTAAGAAATAATAATATAATTCCGAAGAAAATTAAAAATTCGCCATTTCCTTGGATTACGCCATGATAAACATCGGCAATTACTTCAAATATATTTCGGTCATTTTCCTTGAAAACAGAATAATCTTCGATGTCATTTCCGTGATGCATCAAATAAACAATACCGCCTATAAAAGCCACAGAAAGCGAAATCCAAACGCCATATCGCAATAAATTTCCAACAATTGTCTGAAAATCTTTTTCTCCAAATTTTTCGTGCTGCATAACTTTAGATTTTTCCATTAAGTCCGTTATAAATCATATTAATTGCTAAAACAAAAATCAAGCAGGCAAAAAATATTCTTAGTTTTTTAGGGTTTGTTCGAACTAAAACTTTGGCACCGGCCATAGCGCCAAAAAGCACGCCAATAACCACAGGCATACAAATTCCAGGTTCAATATATCCTTTTTGAATATAGATTACAGAACTCGCCATTGCTGTAACACCCATCATAAAATTACTTGTAGTAGTCGAAACTTTAAAGGGAATCCTCATAATATTATCCATCGCAATTACTTTAAAAGCACCAGAACCAATTCCGAGCAAACCAGACATCATTCCGGCAAGTCCCATCATGCTGAAACCGCCAAGTACATTTTTGGTTCCGTAATGCACAACTTCTCCATCATGCGTTGGATACGTTCCGTCCAATTTTAATTTTTTTGCCAAAGGACTAGATTCTAAAACAATATGTTCTTCTTTTTTTCGAAGAGAATTTATTGCCGAGAAAATCAAGGTAAGTCCGAACAAAACGGCAATAAAAGAAGTTGGAGCAATTGCCGAAAGAAGCGCACCACAAACAGCGCCAATTGTAGTGGCGATTTCGAGAAAAATTCCCAATCGCATATTGGTAATTCCTTCTTTTACATAAGCCGCAGCCGAACCTGATGAAGTCGCAATTACCGAAACTAAAGCCGCACCAATTGCATAATGAATATCAACGCCTAAAATGACAGTTAAAAGTGGAATAATAATAATACCGCCTCCCAATCCTGATAATGAACCAATAAAACCTGCTAAAAAAGCGCCAAGAATCATAATCAGCGTAAACGTAAGTACTGTCATTCGAATAAATTTTGTTTTTGCTAATTTACGAATTGATATTTGGCGACGGAATTTTTAGGGGCTTAAAAAATCCTTAAAAATCCGAAAACGTTTTTTTCTGAAAGTAATTTTGATTTTTTAAAGATTTGAAATGTTTTTTTTTAAACACATAGAGACATAGTTTTTCTTTGTCTGTAAAAAGGCGTTTCACTTGTTTAAACAAACGTAATTGTTCGTAATCTTGTCATTTCGATTTCTATGATAAAACCAAATCTTTTTCATAAAAGGTTTGGTTTTTTATTACTGCAAAAACACGATGGATTATTT
>NZ_VJYD01000032.1 GCF_007341385.1 Flavobacterium daemonense | reverse complement strand
TTAGGTGGTCATTTTGAATTGGAATCAGGTGGTCACTTTAAATTGGAATTGGGTGGTCAATATCACTGGAATTTGCATTGTAGCATCAGAAAGCTTAGAATTCTCATACTCCTTTCTAATAAAAGCATCAAATTCTTTTAATTTGACATTGACATCTCTATAATTAATATCTTTCGTAATTAAGACTTCTTGTTTTGAATCACTCCAACGTCCTTTAGGAATTTGAATTCCTATCGAGGTTTCGCAATCAAATACGTTACCTTGTTTAAACCTATAAAAAATTGTATTCCAATCATTCGTAGTTTTAATTCTGAATTTGCCCGTTGCCATGCTAAAATGTTTATCATACAAATATACAAAATAATAATCATTCCCCTATTATTCCCCTAAATATGATTATTTCATCTTAATTCAATGAAATTAAAAAGAATTTAAAAAGCTTTAAAACTCTTTAAAAACAATACTTTATAAAACATTTTTAATTCTTCTTATTTTAAATTATACATAGGTGACACTTCTATTATCCGCACTAAAAAAAGCTTCTGAAGATATTTCAGAAGCTTTTTTGTTTTTGAGCCTATTGCTTAAATTTTTAATTCGACGCAATCTTGTCATTCCGATTTCTATGATAAAACCAAATCTTTTTCATAAAAGGTTTGGTTTTTTATTACTGCAAAA